>CAVQZL010000001.1:0-11842 GCA_963718265.1 uncultured Alphaproteobacteria bacterium
GATACGGCGGTAATGATCGGTACCGCCTGGCGATTTCGCTTCATCAATCGGTAAATCTCGGAGGCTACTGTTGGACTTGGCGCATGTATCATCTCGTCGCACAAAGGCCGCGATGTGTTGACCCCTTGGGCGGTTCCAGCCCACGATATAGCGCCGTGTCCATAGCCGCTCCAACGCCGCGTATTTTAGATCCTCGAACCGATAGCGGTATGGGTCCTGTGAACCTGACTTATGACCCCGCTGGGCTCATGGCGAAACGGTTAACTGGACAGAACGTTGTCGGGGATTTCGAAGAACGTAGCGTAAAATGCGCCGTCAACTTTTATCTTGCCAGCAATTCGCTCGAAACACTTCCTTATCGTGTTCAGAGTCACATGCGTAAATACCGATTGCGCCAATGCGAAGTCGAATGCGCCGTCGTGAACCGGCGGATCCAGTTCTCGAGTTGTCTCGCAAAGATGCCCCTGTCCGCCGGTTCTCAAGTAACGATAACCTTCGCCCTGCGACGCGACGGCTCGGCGTTCGGCAAGCCGCGGATTAGTTACTCGCGTCTGGAGGGTGACACAGAACGACGCCAGCGCTTTTTGGCCAACGCCGAGGCGGCAATTGATTCCTGCCTGCCGCTCAAAGTAACCCAGCCCTCGGCGGCGCGATTGCCGGGCGACTGTTCTCTGTCACGTTAGGTAGCCCAAAGGCGGAGCGCGTAATCTAGGCCACATGAACAACACCGCCAATCATGGACAAGCCCGTGAAGTTCACCGCATGCAATTCCACGACGGCGTCACCCACGCTAACGATCGCTTCTCCCGTATGCGCCGCAACCAGGAATTCGTTGCCACCGAATGTGAAGTAAGCGACACCCTCGGCCCCCAATGCGGCGACGGCGTCATTTTCCGCCGTCGTAAGATTCGATGCCCCAGCAATCGCCGTCTGCTGGTTTTGGATGTTTGAGCTCCCGGGTATAATTTCGCTAAAATCAATCTCCATACCGGTGACAGCTCCACCCACGGTCGTCCGACCAACGCCGTTGTGCACGTCACCTCCAGACGTAGGTTGTGCCATCCCACTCTGCGCCTTGCTCAATAATGATTGTCGCGGTTGCCCCGGCCTCAAAGGTCACCGTATCGCCAAGAGCCACACCGACCGCCTCGGGTCCGGTGTGGGTGGCAGCAGTGGCATACGCGCTGTCGCCAACATACGCCATGTCCGAGGCGCCAGTGCCGAGGGTGCCGCTGGCGTTGGAACCACCGAGGCAGATCACATCGCCATTTCCATTGCCGTCAATAGTGACGCCACCATTAGCGCCGTTGTAGAGGATATCGCCGGTTCCCCGATCCGCCATCGAGCGTAAGACCTTGGTAGCTGACCTCAAAACCCGAAGCGTCCAGTGTGGTGTTGCCCGCGTAAATCTCCACGCCGCCGGTCGTCGCCGAAGCGTCCACTGTGGTCAGCGCCGAGGTGATGTTGGCAGTCGAAGAGGTCGCAATGTTGGTGCTAACGCCGCCGTTATACCCCAGATATGAAGTAGTCGCTGCCCGTTACTTTCACCGTCGTTAGGTGGCCATCCGTCTGGGTCAGCGTTCCAATTCCGTTATAACCAGCTCCGGCTGTATTGCCGGCGGCGCCGGTTGAAGCGATGCTAACGGTGGCGTCGCTCGTTGAAGTCAGGTTGGTAAGCAAAAGGTCATTCAACGACGTAGCGGTGTCCGTGTTGTTGAACATCACAGCCAGACTGTCGCCCGTGGCGCTTGAATGGGTAATCGTCAATCCGGCAGAGGTGAAACCCGTGCCCGCGACCGTAGCGGTCGCCGCCGGAGCGATGTTCAGCACGGTCTCAGCGGTACTATCGCCCGCGTCCCATTGCAGGCCCGAGATTACGTCATTCGTAAGAAGGGAGGCGTCGAAGGGCGTCCCGCCATAATTTGTTATATCGAGAATCTGCCAATCGGTGAAAATGCCGCCATTGCTGGCGTTCACCAATTGAGCAGACAGGATGTTGCCCGTCCCGCCGCCGCCGTTGATCGCGGTCGCGGAAGCCGAGAGATCCTCGCCGTCATAAAGCAGTTCGTTGCCGTCGCCTCCGCCGCCGGCGAAGGAGGCGAGGGAACCCGAGGCCTCAAGATGCAAAGCGCCGTTGGTGAGCCCAGAGGCGCTGACGGTCGAGAAAGGGTCGTTACCGCCAGGCGTCAAATCCACCGACGCCGCGGCGCCCGAAACCGTCAATGTTGTCGCCCCGGCGATAGCGTTAAAGTCAAGCATTCCATAACCCGGCCACGAGACTGGTGGTCGCATTGACAATGACCGAAGTGACAGATTCTGCACTATTGGTTACATGGAACCAATCAGGGCGTGCGGCGGTACCGTTCGTCGCGTCCGTCGACAGGATGGTTTCGGTCGTCGGCGCGTCAGTAGAAATTGTGGGGGTTTCAAAACTCACGCCGCTAACGCCGCCGTCGACTTGGAAAGATTCCGCGGTCGTCGGCAATGCGTAGGTCACATTGACAATGGTCCCAGCGGAAGTAGCCGACCCACTTATCTCTGCGTTAGTTCCCGCCGCCAAGTTGGCGAAGATGACGTTGTCCGTGCTATTCGACGACTCGACGTTGGTCGCGCCTGAAGCAAGGGTGAAGTCAAAAGAACCGCCGCCCGCCGCTAATTCGTGGACCACGAATGTGAATGGGCCGGTGAGCGATACGCCAGCAAGTTCATTCGTCGTCGCGAGATGCTGGATGTCGACAATGCTTAGCGTAGCGCCGCTAAGAACGAGGGAGTCGCCCACGTTAAAGGTGTTGGCGCTACCCGGGAGGCCAACGGTATTGGCGTTGATCACCCCAGTTATCAGATCATTCGCGGTGAACGCGCTGGAATGTTCCAAGCTCGCGTTGGTGTCATCGCCAGTCGCGAGCACATAGGTCGCGGTCGCTCCGTCAGAAACGATCGACCGAATCGGCGCGACGCCCCCGACAAACAAGGCGCTTTGGCCAGCACTAGAACCACTCTCTTCGGCGGCGGAAGCTGTTTGAGAACTTACTGCGGCGTCAGTTGTTTGAGAACTTACTGTGGTGTTAGTTGTACTAGAACTTACTGTCGAGCCGCTGGATGTCGTGATCTCAGTTTGCAGTGCGTAGGTGTAGGTGTGGGGCGATAGCAACGCGCTCTGTCCAGACATGGCGGGCGCCGTCTTGCTTGCAGACGGCGTGGATGTATCGAAGTTGGTGAAGATCAGGCCAGGCTGGAAATAGTCGTTGGCAGTATTGATCGAGCGATATACTGGTGGCGTTGTGGACGGGCCTCCCATGATATCTGCAATGAGGGTCTCGCTCGAGGGGGCGAGGCCGTGGGCGTGAAATAAGTGACCTTGCTTAGCGTCCAATTGGCTGGCGACGTCAGCCGATGTCGAAACGGAAAGCTCCAGTGAGGGGACGTCGATTTTCGTCGGAAGCGCGGCGGCGATACTCCAAAGATTGAAATCGTGCGACTGCGCCCAGGTGATCCCCGTTACAATTGCGGCGAGAACACTGGCCGTAGCCCGTTCGTCAAGCATAACCGCTTGAGACCCCGAGGCGGAAGGGCTGAGAGATCCGCCGGATGAGCAGGCTGGGCCTCATGAAGCGGTCCCGCGGGGCGGTCGTTTGCGAGAGCTTGAAGAAGCAGGTTGTTACAAGCACGTATGAGCAGCGCGGCTGGATGGATGAAGAACTTACCGCCGCCGGCGGTCTTGGGGATGACAGAGAGGATGGCTCGCAATCTGGGCCTCTATCAACGCCCTAAAGTCGCGCCCGCGCGCGCAGCCGTCCAAAGCAGGGCTCGCCACGACATAGGTTCCATCAAAACGAGCAAAATGGACAATGATTTCACCGGTATTCGCGTTGCAGAATACAAACCAAGGATCACCTTCGTCCGAGCGGCCGCGATCGGTTTCAATCGGAATGTTAGCTCGGATTAGCGACGCTTCAACGCGATAGAATTCCGCCAACTCCTGCTGGGTCCAGTCACGGGACCAAGGGGCGGGTTTGAAATTGAAAAAGGAGATGACACTTCAAACTCATTCGACAGTTTGCTCCGCCCGTCGAATTGTTTGGGAATAATATACTATACGTCGTAGGTTCGTAGAACGGAAACAGGGCCAAAACGAAATCGCGCGAGTTCATGCCGAGCGCTTGAGCCCAGGCTCGGTACTTGTCAGACGGAATCCGGCCTCGGCCGGTCTCTAGCTGAGAAATGAAGGTATAGTATTCAACACCGATCAATTCGGCGAGTTGCTCTCTGCGAGAGGCCGCGCGCCTCTCGACGGTCTTTTAACCACCGCCCCGCCTCTTTGCGAAGTTCGACTGTCTCAGACAGGGCGCGCTTCTCGAGGATTTGTGTACATAAACGCCTCGTTCAAGCGAAATATACTCATCGGACGGCGAACGCAAGGCATCCTTGCGGCAAGCGTTGAAAGGGCGCCTCTTGCAAGGTTGAAACGACATGTGCTAGGGGCCCTATGCCAACAATTTCCTGGAAATCTCAGAAGCGACCGACCGGTTCGCGCACGAGGGCGAATGGCTGCCATCACGGGAGGATCTATCATTCGATGAACCAAATCTCCGATTCTCGATATCACCATCAAGAGGTGATGGCGGCTGGAGTTCGCGCGACGCTGCCTGTCTTCGCGACCGTGGTCGTGTTCAGTTTTTTCATAAATTTGCTGCTATTTGTCAGCCCTCTCTATATGCTGCAAATCTATGATCGTGTTATTACCAGTCGGAGCGAAACAACGCTACTTAGCTTGACGGTTCTTGCCGCCATCCTTATTGGCGTCTACGCCGCTCTTGAGACGCTCCGATCGAGATTGTTAGTCCGTGCGGGACTTTTGATCGACGAGAAAATCGCCGAGCCCGTCTTCAACGCGGTGCATCGCGGAAACCTCCGTCAACCCGGCGCCAACCACGCGCAAGCCCTGCGCGACGTCGACACCGTCCGCGAATTCTTGACCGGCGCCGGACTGATAGCGCTTTGCGATGCGCCCTGGTTTCCGCTGTTTGTTTTCGCCGCCTTTCTGCTGCATCCCTGGTTCGGTTTCATCGCCCTCGGGGCCAGCGCCATTACATTGAGCCTGACGCTCCTGAACGAAATCGCAACAAAGAAGTCGCTGAACGCCGCGAGTCGGGCGGCGACGACGGCCAATCAAACGGCTCAATCGATGTCCCGCAATACGGAAGTGCTCCAGGCGATGGGCATGCTCCGCGCCATCAAAACGAGTTGGACTCAACAGCACGGAAGCACGCTAACGCTTCAGGCTTTGGCGAGCGATCGGGCCGGCGTTATTGTGGCGGGGACCAAATTCTTCCGTATTTTCATGCAAACAGCCATTCTGGGCATTGGCGCCTATCTCGTAATCCAACGCGAGCTTTCCGCAGGCCAGATGATCGCCGCCTCGATATTGATCGGTCGCGCCATGCAGCCGATCGAAGTGGTGGTCGGAAACTGGAAGGGATTCGTCGCCGCACGTAGCGCGTTTGGCACGCATACGCGGACTGTTGTCTCTCGCCGGCGTTGAGCCCGAGCGTATGTCTCTGCCCCGCCCTGAGGGCGCATTGCAGATTGCTGATTTAATTGCGGCTGCGCCGGGCCACGGCAATCCTCCCATTCTCAAAGGCGTATCGTTCAATCTGGAACCGGGCGAGATGCATCGGCGTTGTGGGCCCGAGCGCCGCCGGTAAATCGAGCCTTGCGCGCGTTTTGGTCGGCGTATGGCCGGCTCTGCGCGGCGCGGTGCGCCTTGACGGCTCCGATCTCTCGCACTGGAATTCGGAGGAACTTGGCCGGTATGTCGGCTATTTGCCTCAGGATGTTGAGCTCTTTGCGGGAACTGTTGCTCAAAATATCGCTCGCTTCCAGGAGATCGACACCGAATCCGTTATTTTGCGCCGCGCAATTGGCCGGTTGCCACGACCTTATTCAGCGTTTAGCGCAAGGATATAACACCCAAATTGGCGAGGGCGGCCAGGCGCTCTCGGGCGGGCAACGTCAGCGGATCGGTCTGGCGCGCGCGCTTTATGGCAATCCGAGCCTGATCGTGCTGGATGAGCCAAACGCCAACCTTGACACGGCCGGCGAGGAAGCGCTGCTTGCGGCCATGCAGAAACTGAAGGCGACGCGGACAACCGTTGCGATCATTACACACAAGATCAATGTTCTGGCGGGAGTTGATAAGATTTTGCTCATGGCGGACGGAACTGTCCAGGCGTTTGGAACGCGGGAAGCGATTTTGCCGCGCCTTATTGGGCCGCGCGCCGTTCCATCCGCATCCGCGCCCGCGCAGACGATCGCCTCCGCTCCTCAAGTCGCCGCGCAACGCGATTGACCGCTATGAAGAAAAAGCGATCCAACCGGTCACCTTCGGAATGGCGTCCTATTGCGTTCGCGGGATATGCGCTGATCGCACGACCTTCGGTGTCGGGGCGTATGGGCGGCGGTCGCCAAGCTCGACAAAGCGACCATCGCCACTGGATTCGTCGAAACCGAGACGAACCGGAAGACTGTGCAACATTTAGAAGGCGGGATTGTTCGCGAGATTCTCGTTAAGGAAGGCGATCACGTCACGGAAGGACAAGTTTTATTCCGTCTTGAGCAGGTTCAGGCGGAAGCAAATAACGAGTCGCTAAGCAACCAGCTCGACTCTGCGCTGGCTCTCGAAGCGCGTCTCATCGCCGAGCGAGACGGAGCCCAAGAAATTTCCTGGCCTAAAGAACTCCAGGACAGACTCGCGAAGCCCACTCTTTCTCGTACTCTGGACGATCAGATCCATCAATTTGAGGAACGTCGTGGGTCTCTCGAAGGGCAGAAAAATATTCTTCAGTCACGCATTGTGCAATTGCATACTGAAATTGACGGCATCAGCATTGAGAAGAGTTCGACGGAAAAGCAGACAAACTATATCAACCAGGAACTCGTTGGTTTGCGTGAACTTGCGGGAAAAAACCTTGTGCCAGTGACGCGTGTGTACGCAATGGAGCGCGAGCGCACTCGGCTTGAGGGCGACTTTGGCCGCTCCGTGGCGGATATCGCGAAAGCACAAAGTTCGATTGAGGAAATGAATATTCAAATCCAGGAACTCACCCAAAAATTTCAGGAGGAGGTTGCATCTAGTCTGCTCGACGCGCGTCAGAAAATTGCAGATCTGCGCGAGCGCTTGTCAGTTTCGCGGGATGTTGTCAATCGGTTAGCGATAACTGCGCCACGGGCGGGTACGGTGCAGAATTTGAAAGTGTTCACGATCGGCCAGGTTCTCCGGGGCGGTGAACCGTTGCTCGATATCGTTCCCGACAACGACGCGCTTGTCGTACACGCCGAATTCTCGACTGCTGATATTGACAATGTATTTGCTGGCATGACAACCGAAATTCGCTTCCCCGCATTTCACTCGCGAACAATTCCGGTCATGCTGGGCAAAATTGAATCGATTTCCCACGATCGCTTGCTTGATGAATCTACTCATCAGTATTACTATCTCGGGGTCGTCTCGCTCAATCGCGCTGACATTCCAGAGGAATATAGATCTCGCGTGCGGGCTGGCATGCCTGCCGAGATTATTGTGTCGTCAGGCGAACGTACGGTTCTGAACTACCTCGTCGGGCCGCTTTCGAGCTCCCTGAGAAAAACCTTCCGCGAACAGCAGGAGTGACGAGGTACACGGGGGCTCTGTCGCGATCGCGCGAGATTTGCCGCGGGGTAGGGCAGGCCCAAACGCGCTATGCAAAATGATGGGTGTCGTGAGGGACCTTCCTCCGACGTACGTTACGGGAGCGGCGTATGACGCATAAGTCGTGAGCGACGGCAGCGTCAATTGGCGGCCTCGTGCTGGCGGAGGCCCCCAATTTGGTCGCGAGACTTTCAGCACAGCGTATGACGAGGCGCGAGCAAAGGCTGCTCGCTCGTGGCGATCTTGCGTTGCTGCAGCACTATTATAGTCAATGCGGAACGCGCTTCGCCGGTCTGCCGAATATCGTCGAATTCGGACTGACCTTAACTCATGGATCCGACTGGCTTTCGGAAGGAGGAGAAACTCTCTCCATGACCGACATTGTCGCCGCGGAAGTGTATGCGGCGCGCGAGCGCCTAAAGCAAAGGCCGTCTCGAATATAAAATTCGGCATTCTATACGATCGGCGTGACATTGAGTTGATGCCGATGTGCAATCTTCTCTATTCGGTCCTTTCTCTTCGACTGAATCAAGCGACAATTTTAGCACAAGTTCTTGGCCTTCTGCTTGCAAAAGTGGAGCCCGCGGGGGTTGCTCTAGTTCGGGCACCGACGCAACACAGGCTCTATCAGTTTATGCTTCCAGGCGTCGAAACCGCGAAGGAATTAAACATAATACCCCAGTGGAAAATATTTGAATTGCTCGAGTCCAATGACTTCACGCTTGTCCTCGTCCAGGAAGACCCCCTTCTCCGCGCGGCCGACGTTTTGTATACGACGGTCTTGGCAGAACGCCGCAGTTGAACCACGTGAGACGTGGGTTATGCTAAGGCGCTTGGAGCCGTCGACCGCGAAATTGGGGTTGGCGCATGATCCGGCAAAGTCCACTGACATCAAGCGCAGCGCGTTTTTGCATATTCTCCGGGTGGATTTATAAAGATCGACGACTTATATTGCGACCCTACGTGATCGGCGAATATCAAGATGACCTTACGTGGACGGGAAAACGCCTTTAACGTGCTGTGTTTGTGAGCGCCGCAACCGAGACGCTCCTCAAGGAAAGCGCAAGCTCGAGCACTTGCTCGTCGAACCGATCGATGAGCAAGGCGAATCGTGACTGAGCACATGATCATGTTGGTCAGTGACGCGCCCGCCCAATGGGCTGAGCTCGATCGACGAATCGCCGCCTTTGATGCGGAGTGCGTTCGCTGGACGAAGGAGAATGAGGGTCCCGTTGGTTCGCGACGGTCTCGGGCGTCAAGCCTACGCCGCTTCGGCCTGGATGACTGCGATCGGCAAGGCCGAGACCTTCGAACGTGGCCGTGATCTGGCCGCAGGTTGGGCCTGGTTCCGCGTCAGTTCACCAGTGGCGGCGGCGCGGCTCATGTTTTTGAGACGCGAAAGATGTCCCGAAAAACCTTCCGGTTTGGCGAGGTCCTCGAACTCTTTGCACGGTTTCCTGCAGTATCATCGCGGTCTTCCCTGCGGGCGCTTGCTGCTTACCTGACGAAACGGATGAATCCGGCGCTGCTTTCCGAATGCTTCCGCCCGTGGCGGGAAATTCTTTGCCCGCAACGCCGGTGTGGCCCGTTGTGCTGGACGCCGGCATCGAATATCTGCGACGGTTATCGCAAGCTGTCGGCCCGGGCGCGTAGTCTCGGCGGACATCGCCTGGCTGGAGGTCCCGCCCGCGGCGGAGACCGGCGAGCGATTCTCGGCGTCCAAGAGGTGGGTTCTTGGGGACACAAATCAGGATGTTAATGTCGATCGAGATTTTCCGCAGTAGTTGCGTGCTAGGAGACTGAGATGGAAAGCGCCTATGACGATGTCGACGGTATTCGCACAGTAAGCCCTGGCCAGCATAGGGATGTCATCGGGGGCCTCTGGGAGGAATTAGGTCAATTACAGTTAGATTTTATAATTCGTGAGGGCCTAAAGCCGCATCATAAGTTACTTGATATAGGATGCGGATCCCTGCGTGGCGGAATACATTATATCCGCTATCTCGACGTGGGAAACTATGTCGGAATGGACCCTCATATAAGCCTTTTGGACGCGGGATATGAAATTGAGCTGGCGTGTTGCGGTCTAAAAGAACGCATGCCGCGCGAAAATCTTATCTGTACGGACGATTTTGATCCCCCGTTTCCCGACAGCGCATTCGACTTCGCAGTGGCGCAATCCGTATTCACGCATGCGACTTCTGAACACGATAAGGAAGTGTTTCGAGCGGATTGCCAGCAAGATGAAAGTTGGCGGCGCATTTTACGCTACCTTCTTCGAAATCCCCGGAAATGTTCTGTCCAGTGAGCCGTTTCTTCATGACCCTGCTGGGATCACAACTCAGGGTGCGCAGGACCCCTATCACTATAAGTTCGAGGATCTAAAATACGCGGCGGCGGAGCGGCTATGGACGTCCCGCTATATCGGGGGCTGGAACCACCCGAGAGGTGAACACATCGCGGCCTTCGTGCGACGAGACCATACAAGCGCCAAGTCAAACAGCAACCTCCGAGATTTATCGATTGACGAGGCGAGATCGCTGCCAGCCGGCGCCGATCATTACCGCGCGTATGTCGGGCCCCCGGATCGTTTTGATTTTATGAGCGCTACACAATTCAGTCTCCTCTTCGCCAACGGGTTACGCGAGCATCATCGGGTCTTGGACTTTGGCTGTGGGTCATTGCGACTAGGCAGATTGTTGATGCCCTATCTCCGCGAGAAGTGCTACTATGGAATTGATCCCAATCGATGGCTCATCAACGACGCGATCGCGTGCGAAATTGGAAGCGATATTTTAACAATAAAGAAGCCACGATTTTCTTACGGTGCAGATTTTGACTGCAACGGCTTTGCGGTTAAATTCGATTATATTATTGCCCAATCTATAGTTACGCATTGCGGCCCTGATTTGTTCCGAAAGTTTATAATAAACGCGAGGAACGCTCTTGATGACAATGGGGTTATACTGATATCCGTCACCCAATCTGAGGAGCAGAGGGTGTTATTGCCTGAAGATGGTTGGCATTATCCAGAGTGTGTTGCGTATAGTGGTGAACAAATATTAGACTTCTTTGCTGAAGCTGGCCTCTTTGGAATTTCGATACCTTGGTATCACCCCGCGGCTCGTTGGTATATAGCCGCTCTCTCGCAGGCCCGTTTGCCTACCGACGGCGAGCGGCGGCTTCTGACAGGCGCCGTATTGCACGATCCTCAGTTTGCAAAGAGCCGGGGCGATCTGCGTTTTCTTCAAGCAGGCGCGCAATCCCTCCAAGAAGGCCAAGGCGAGCATCGATAGCCGTCATATGCCGATACCAACGAAGTCCGATCTCGCCTTTGGGGGACTGCAAGCGCTCCTCGATCGTCCATAGCAGCCCAGCAACCGCGGTCAGTTCGTGCAGTCCAGTGAGGTGCGGCCCGACCGTACTGCCCGGCACCGACGGCCACGGCCGCGTCCGTGATTTCCGCAATGGGCCGGAGGATCGACCGCGTCAGCTGCGAAGCCAACCAGCTTCCAAGAAGGGCGATGGCAGCCAAACCGGCGCCGAAACCGGTCAATGATTTCGTCGCCTCGGCTCGGGCGGCGCTATTGGCCTCCTCCATGTTCTCCTGGTTGATCCGCAGGATGTCGGCCGCCACGCCCTTGATTTGTTTGAACAAGCCGAGCAGCCCCGGCTCGTCGGCGGTGCCAAAGTAGTCGCGCTCCCGCTCGGCCGCGCCAGCCGGCCGGGCGAAAAAGACGTCGCCCTGCTTGCGGTATTGGCGCGTGAGTTCGGTGAGGTGGGCCACCATCTCGGCCTCGCCGGGCAGGGTGATGTTCTTCTGCTCGGCGCGGAGTGCGTCCTCGTAGCGCGGCGAGTTATCGGCGGTATTGAGGAACGGCGATGTCTTCGTGGCTGGCAAGAGCAAAGGAGAATGACGAGTCGATCCGTTCCAGGGCTTCGTTGAGCCGGGACATGGCCCGGACGCTGTCGTAATTCTCGCGGAGGATGAGGTCGATGCGGCCGCCCAGGCGGTAGAGCAGCACGGCCCCCGCACTGCCCAGCATTGCGAGAAGGAGCAGCAGCGGGGCGAGCGTCAGCAAGATTCGGCGGCGGAGCGTCAGGGTCATGGATCAGAGTCCGTACCGCTTGCGCTTGCGGTAGAGCGTGCTCGGG
>CAVQZL010000002.1:0-11032 GCA_963718265.1 uncultured Alphaproteobacteria bacterium
AGCGAGCCGTAGCCAGCTTCGAACAACAAATTGAACATTTGCTCTAGCTCGTCGATCGCGTCGTTGGCTACCTGACTATTTCCAACGTAGTTTTTTAGACACTGAATCGTAGTCAAGCTGGAATAATAGTATTCTTTGCCTCCAATAATGCTAATATCCTCGTCTCCATGAACATATTTTCCTTCATTAATAGGCGCCAAATGTTCTATTCCACGGAGGAACAAGAAATTCCTTTAGACACTTCACATGATCACGGTTAAACCAGCGCCCTTAGCAAAGTCACCGCTATCGTCTGTTCGGCCAGGTCCAAGGAGCTGCTCAACGCTTTCCCAACCCAGCCGATCAAGCTTGTCGATCGCCCGCAGCACGGTCAGCCGCCGCCCGGCGTTCTCCTCGCCGCCGAGGCCGATCGCCTCCATCACGCCGTCGAGCACCTTGCGGTTGTTGACCTTGATGACGTAGCTGCCGCGCGGGATCCCAAGCCGCTCCAGCGTGTCCGCCGCCATCATGCACATCTCGGCGTCGGCGGCGACGCTGGCGGACCCCACCGTATCGGCGTCGAACTGCATGAACTGGCGAAACCGCCCCGGTCCCGGCTTCTCGTTGCGGAACACGAAGCCCGCGCGATAGCTGCGGTAAGGCTTCGGCAATTTGTCGAAATTCTCCGCCACATAGCGGGCCAGCGGCGCGGTCAGATCATAGCGCAGCGACAGCCAGCTCTCGTCATCATCCCGGAACGAGAAAACGCCCTCGTTCGGGCGGTCGAGATCGGGCAGGAACTTTCCCAGCGCGTCGGTGAATTCGATGAACGGCGTCTCGACCGCCTCGAAGCCGTAAAGCTCGTAGGATTTCTTGATTTCCGCCAGCATGTGTTCGGTCGCGGCGATCTCCGCCGGCCCACGGTCGGCGAGCCCGCGCGGCAGACGCGCGCTCGCGCGCATTTGTTTCGTTTCTGTCGTTCATTAAATCCTCGTAACTGTGCCTCTTCTTACGAGGCGGGACGCCCGGCGGCAAGCGACCGCCCGCGTAATCAAGTTGGCGTCCCCCTTGGCGGGGGCGGAAACAGCGCTATTTATGGAGGCGGCGCGACGACTCGCGCCATTTTTCACGGGAGAAGGCTATGTCACCCGAGGAACGTCAGTTGCTCCAGGGCCTGTTCGAGCGCATCCAGAACGCCGGCTCCGCGCCGCGCGACAAGGAGGCCGAGGCCTTCATCGCGGACGCCGTCAAGGCGCTGCCCTATGCGCCCTATCTCCTTGCCCAGACCGTCATCGTGCAGGATCAGGCGCTGCGCGCCGCCAACGACCGCCTGCAGCAGCTCGAGGCGCAGGTGCGCGAATCTCGAAGAACATGCGCAGCCGCAGCAGGCCGGCGCCGGGCGGATTTTTGGGCGGCCTCGGCTCGCTGTTTGGCGGCTCGGCTCGCCGGCCGCGCCGGCCGGCCCCGCCGCCTCGCGGCCGGCTGGAACCAGCCGCCGCAGCAGGGCGGCTGGCAACAATCGCCGCAACAGAATTACGGCCAGCCCGGCCCCTGGGCGCGCCGGGCCCCGGGGCGGGCCGAGGGCGGACCCGGCGGCCGGCGGCGGCTTCGGCGGTTCCCGCAACAGGGCGGCGGCTTCCTGCGCGGCGCGCTTGGCGCGGCGGCGGCGTCGCCGGCGGCGTGCTGCTCGCCGATTCGATCAAGCGGCCTCTTCGCCGGGCACAATAATTCGCTCGGCATCGGCGCCGGCGTCCGGGCGTCGGCCAAGCGCTCGCCGGGATCGGCGGCGAGACCATCGTCAACAATTATTATGGAGACGACGGGCAAGGCCTCAGTCAGCAGGACGCCGACCAGGATGCCCAGCAAGATGCGGCGGACGACGCGCAGCAAGATGCCCAGCAGGACGCCGACCAGGATCAGGACGACATCCAAGACGCCTCGGATTATGGTTCGGACGATTTTGACTCCGGCGACGACGGCAGCGACGACGTCTGACATATCGCGCTTTCGCTTGAAAGTAACCACACTGCCATGGGCGCCGGCGGGAAGCGGCGCCCCTGCCGCAGATCAGTCGGTTTCTTCGCTCCAGCTGCGGCCATCGCGTTCCACTAAGGCGATCGCGGCGGCGGGCCCCCAAGTGCCGGCAAGATAGGGCCGCGGCGAGTCTTCCATCTGATTCCAAGCCTCGCGGATTGGATCAATCCAGCGCCACGCTGCCTCGACTTCGTCGCGGCGCATGAACAATGTTGCATTGCCACGGATTACGTCCATCAGCAGCCGCTCATAGGCCTCCGGCGCGTGGACGCTGAATGTCTCGGCGAAGGTCATGTCCAGCGGCACATGTTGCAGCCGCATCCCTCCGGCGCCCGGCTCTTTCAGCATGAGCCAGAGTTTGATGCCCTCATCGGGTTGCAACCTTATTACGAGCCGCGTTTGGGAAATCTTTCCCGATTCTACAGGGAAAATCGAATGCGGAACTTCCCGGAAAACGACAATGACTTCCGAGACCCGATGCGGCAAACGTTTGCCGGTTCGCAGATAAAACGGTGTGCCCCCCCAACGCCAATTCCCGATTTCCACCTTTAGCGCGACAAATGTTTCAGTCTTCGTGATCGCGTTGCCGGCCTCTTCGGCATAGCCGGGCACCGCGCCTCCATCGCCTGCGCCAGCGCGATATTGTCCGCGCACGGTCATCATAGCGGCATTGCTAAAATCGATCGGCACCAACGACTTCAAAACCTTGAGTTTTTCGTCCCGCACCGAATCCGCGTCCAAGGAGGCGGGCGGTTCCATGGCAATAAGGCACAACAATTGCAGCAAATGATTCTGCACCATGTCGCGCAGCGCGCCCGCGTTTTCGTAATAAGCAGCGCGGCCCTCAACTCCTAGCAATTCGGCAACGGTGATCTCGACATGATCAATATGGGCTGAGTTCCACAACGGCTCGAAAAGCGCGTTAGCAAATCTCAGCGCCATCAGATTTTGCACGGTCTCTTTGCCGAGATAGTGATCGATGCGAAAAATCCGGTTTTCTGGAAACACAGCGCCAATCGCATCGTTGATGAAACCGGCGGAGGCGCCGTCCTTGCCGATCGGCTTCTCGACGATGATGCGCGACGCCGGGGTGATGAGCGAATGCGCGGCAAGCCGCTTGGCGATTGGCCCGAAATGATCCGCACCGGTTGCGAGGTAAAACGCCCGCGCGCGCGAGGGATCATCATCGAACTCTTTGCCAAGAAGATCCCACCCCACCTCCAAGTCCATGTCGAGGCAGACATAATGGATCATTTCGAGGAAGTTCTTTATCGCTTCGCCGGGCGCGTCGGCGGCGAACTCCTTTAGTGCATCGGCGATCGCGATCCGGTAGGCGGCCTGATCCAAGGGCCGCCGCGCTACGCCAATGATCCGCGCTGGCGGCGCGAACTGCGCACCGAGAAAACGGCGAAATAGCGCGGGAAAGAGCTTGCGTCGGGCGAGATCGCCGGTCCCGCCGAAGACGGCTAGATCGAAAGGAGGCACCTTCAGGACACGCGAAACCATCGCTATCCTCCGCAATTTGACGGTTTATGCGCAACATAGCCCACCGGCGATGCCAGACAAGAGGCGCGCAAATCCTGCGCGATGTCGGGATTTCCCAATTCGGCTGCGCTCCGCGGCCGATAACCTATGCCGGCCCTTCTGGCTTCGGGATAGAGATTTCGTTCAGCAAGGGGCTGGATGCTCAGTGGGGATAGGGTTGGCCGAACGGAAACGGAGGTTCTTCGTCGTCATCGGCATGCCCGTAATAGCCGCCGAAGAACGGCGTTCCTACCCCATCGACCGGGTTGAAGACGCCGTAGCGATAGCCTTCATTCGCCGGAACCCAATAATTGTATCGCGCGGCGTCGGCGGCGATCGCAAAGAGGACGGGATTTTGCCACGGCGGACGCTGGTGGCGTACGCGATAGCGCCAAGCTCCAATGCGATAGCGGATTGGCAGCGGATAAAAGCCGAGCCCGCTGTCGGGATCGCCGACGAGGGCAACAAAGTGCCCCGTCCGCAATCTCAAGACGCGATGCGCGCGAAGCCCGTAGAGTCTGTTGCCATACCCGATGCCGCGGATGAAGCTGCTGTGCAGCGCGCCGCTCCTGTGCGTTGGATAGACATCCCGTTTGGACGGCGAATTCGCCTGCGCGGCCACGGCAAATGCGCATACTAAGGCCGCGGCAATCGCGAGAACCCATGCCTTCCAGTCCCGGCGCATCGCCCTACTCTCCAAACTTTGCCGCTTCATCAGTGACGCCGAGGCGGAACGCTAAATTTTATCGCAATCTCCCGATTGATCCAAATCTCAGCTTCTTACCCTGCCACGCGCGGCAATGGTAAGTTTGCGCAAATCGCCAATCCTACCAAAAGGTTTCAGGCCAAACTTTTTGGTACGATTGCCCGTAATTTCGCTCATAACTGTCTCACGCGCCCATCAGCGCCGCTACATGCGCGGCGGCGGAGCCGGCAAGACCTTCGAGGTGGTAGCCGCCTTCGAGCACCGAAACAATGCGGCCCTTCGCATGTTGTTCGGCTATTTCCATCAGCTGCTCTGTTGCCCAGGCAAAATCCGCTTCGACAAGATCGAGACCGCCGAGCGGATCAAGCCGGTGCGCATCAAACCCCGCCGAGATGACGATCAAATCCGGGCAAAACGATTTTACGCGAGGCAACAGCACCGCTTCCATCGCCTCCCTAAAAAACTCGCCGTCATTGCCCGCCCTGAGCGGCGCGTTGACGATATTGTCGTGCGCGCCGCACTCGTCGCGCCCGCCGGTGCCGGGAAACAGCGGCATTTGATGCGTCGAAGCGTAGAGCACCGAAGGGTCGGACCAGAAAATTTCCTGGGTTCCGTTGCCGTGATGCACGTCGAAATCGACGATCGCCACCCGTTCGGCACCATGCGCGGCTTGCACGTGGCGTACCGCGATCGCCGCATTGTTGAAGAAGCAAAACCCCATCGGCGAGGCGGTCCCGGCATGATGGCCCGGAGGACGCAAAGCAGCAAAGGCATTTTTCACGCCGCCCCGCAAGACCTCGTCTACAGCCGCCACAACGGCACCCACACAATGCGCGATGGCCACGAAACTTTGCGCGCTCATCACAGTGTCTGGATCGAGATGCACTCTTCCCCGTGCGGGCGCCGCGGCCTCGATCGCATCGGCATAGTGCGCGGGGTGAACACGCAAGATTGCCTCTCGGTCAAGTCCGGGGGCATCCGCCCGGATCAGCGCCGCGAAGCGCTCATGTTCGAGGGCCACCGTTATCGCCCGGATGCGGCCAGGCCGTTCTGGATGACCAGGCCCGGTATCGTGACCCAAATACGATGGGTGGCTCAAGAAAAGTGTGGTCACTTGAACAAACTCGCGGGACGCGGCTAAGAGCCAAGTTTGAGATTGCGGCCAATGTCCATCTTCACGGCCGTCCCCTTCACTTATGGCGTCCCAAACCTTCTGTCCATTTGGCTCTGCCCCGAGGATTGGTGTGCTCCAGCGCGTGCGACCGAACTTGAGGTTGGAACGCTGGACTAGTACAGCGTTTCCTTGTTTCAAATCATATGGGCAGCCGTCATCGCGAGGAGGCGAAGCCGACGAAGCGATCCAGGGGGCGCCCCGCGATTTTTGGATTGCTTCGCCTGCGGCTCGCAATGACGGGAGCGTTCGCTTGGTTGTGACTGTTTTTATGGAATCGATGTACTAGGTGGCGATGATTTTTCTGCATCCGACCCGCATCTGGGTGCCCGTATTCGGCGGCTAAGTCTACCAAGCGCTGCCGTGACGCAAATCAAGCAATCGTACCAAAATGCTTCACGTGAAACATTTTGGTACGATTTGGGCCGAAAACCTTACAACTGTTTATACATTAGGCGGACTTTGGGCGAGTGGGATGGCACGGAAAATATGTATTTTCGGCGTATTTCCGCGCTATGGTCTCTTCGTTGGTTAATGGCGGGGGCAAAGTATGCTCATTCTCATAGTTGGGATCGTTGTTTTTCTTGGCGTGCATAGCCTCACGTCTTTTCACGAGACGCGAGCGGGTCTCATTGAGCGGTTTGGCCGGAGAACATTCAAAGGCATCTATTCGCTGGTGGCCATCGCTGGTTTCGCCCTCATCGTCTGGGGCTTCTCCCGCTACCGGGCGGAGGGGCTGATCATCTTATGGACGCCGCCCGCATGGACCCGGCATTTGACCATAAGCCTCATGTGGTTTTCCTTCGTGGCGCTCGCCTGCATGAATCGGGCGCCGGGCAAAATCCGGGGCTGGCTGCGCCATCCCATGTTAGTGGCGATCAAGATTTGGGCCTTTGCGCATCTTCTGGCCAATGGCGATTTGGGCGGCCTCGTGCTCTTCGGCTCGTTTCTCGCCTGGGCTGTCTATGACCGCATCGCCGTCAAAAAGCGTGGCGACATGGGCGCGCCCCGGATCGAAAAATTCACCCGAGCCGATGCGACCGCGCTTGTGGCTGGAACGGCTGCCTATGTGGCGATGATTTTTCTGCATCCCATCCTCATTGGGGTTCCCGTTTTCGGCGGGTGACCTCTATCGAACGGGGCTGTAGCGCAAACCAGCAATCGTACCGAAATGCTTCACGTGAAACATTTTGGTGCGATTTTGGCCGAAAACCTTACAAAGCCTCATACGCCTAGCGGGCTTTAGACGAGTGGGATCGCGCGGAAAGTTAGTATTTTGGGCGGTTGGAGGGTGCGCACCCTGGACTGGCGCATTTGACCCGAGGTGGGCATGAATGCGCTGACTGTTCGTTTCGTTGAGTGCCGCGGGCTTTTCGCGGAACAGGCGGTATCGCAAGCAGGGTTGGATTTTGCGCATTTCCTATCGGTCAAGAAAAAAGAGCCCTTGCGGGGCTCTAATATAAGATTGATCGGCGATAAGGTTCAGCCGCCGCTTTGCTCCTTGGTTATAAGCTTGAGCCAGCCCTCGACCTCGGGGCTCAACTTGCCCGTGCCCGCGAGCTTGAGGGTGGGGGCGAGCATGCCAACGTCAGCGAGCGGAAGGGGCAGGATACCTTGCCCGCCCATGCCGTTGTTGGCCGTGATCTGGCCATCCTTTGGATCATCGACGAGAATGCGGCCCACGAGGTCGAGCTTGTCCATGTCGACCACATCGATGACATTCGCGAACTTGCTCGCCACATAGGCGTAGTAGCCGCCGCCTTTCTTGAGCCCGAAGTTGGCTCCGTGGCAGCCGGGCTCACAGGGCAGGCTCTTCACGATTTTGTCGGTCTTCGTGTCGAGGATGGTGATGGTCGAACTCAGAAAGTTGGCGGTGACCACATACTTGCCGTCGGGGCTCGCCGAAGTCTGGATGGGCCCTAGACCGTAGGCCTCGCCCTTATGCTCGCCGCTCACCGGGTTGTAGTCCGCCGCGAGGTCGATATCCTTGAGCTTTTTCTTTGCGTCAATGTCGATGACCGTCATTGAGGAAAGCATTGCTGGCGGCGTGCCAAGGAGGTTAGCGACATAGGCAAGGTGGTTCTTGACGGGCCAAACCGCGATGGGGATGACGCCGCCGGTGGGGATCTCGGTCATCTGTTCGGTCGCCAGATCCACGACAGAGACGCTCGAGGCCAGCGCGTTCGGGGTGATCATGTATTTCCCATCATCGGTGATGACATGGCCGTGCGGTCCGGAGTGGGGCCCGACATTGATGCTATGAAGTGCCGAGGGGTACTCGCCTGGCGCAAGCTCGAGCACCCGGTCCTCGCCGTTCAGGGCGACGTAAAGCGTGCCGGTCAGCGGACTGGACATGACATGGGAGGGGTTGTCGCCAACAAATTGTGAGTTGTAGACCTTGCCGCTCGCGCGGTCGAAGGTCGTGAGCTTCTTGTCGAACCACTCGGTCTGGTAGATCAACTTGTAGGCTGGGTCGCTCCACATATTGTGGGGGTGGTTCATATTGATTTCGACGCCCTTCACTTTTTGTTTGACGGTCCAGTTGGAGGCGTCGACCTCCGTGGCCGTGCCGAACTTTGTCTTGCCGCTCACCCCTTCGAACTGAGTATCGACCCAGACCTCGCCGACGCCCGGAGTCTGGGGTTGCAAGAGCGCGTTCGGCATTGAGAAGTCGAGGGCGCTCAGCTTGATCACGGTGCCGCCGAGGTTAATCGGCAGATCCGGGAGCTTCACCTCCCACGTGGGCTTGCGGTAGTCGCGCCAGAGTGCGGGCGTGTTCGTGACGAAGAAGGTGCGGAGAATCTTCTTCGCGATGTCACTCGTGGTCGGGATCTTGGCCCCGGTGACCAGCTGCAGTTCTGCGCCGATGTCGAGGCCTTCGGTCTTCGGATCTTTGACGATCACCGCCCCGAACATGTAGGGGTGGACTTTGCAGGTGAAGACGTAGAGCCCGGGCTTTTCGAAGACATGGGTCACGCTTGAGTCCGAGGGCTTCTCCTGATCGATCGGAAATCCCGCCGCCCCCGGCTGCCACGCGAGGCTCGTGATGGTGTGATTAGTGTTGGTCCCGGAGCCTATCTTGATGAGCACCGCCTCGCCGGGCTTTATCACGACGAGGGAGCCGCCGGACTTCTGGTCCTTGAACCAATGGCCCGGCTCATCCGTCATCTCGAACACGGCCGCGGGGAGAACGCCCGGACGACTGATGATTTCGTCCTGCGGTTGATCCGATTTGGGGGTTTGCGCGTTTGCCGCGAGCGAAGCGAACACGAGTGCAATGATCGCCAAGGCAATCGTGTGAAAAGGCTTGTGATTCATCTCCAGATTCCTTTGTTTGTGCGGTTCAATCAACTCATTCGATGACCCGGAAGGTTCCCATCATCCCCGACTGCATGTGCTGGATGACATGACAGTGGTAGTGCCAATCGCCTGGACCCACGCCTTCCCCCGCCTGCAACACGAAGGCCTCGCGGCTGATAGGGGTGACGTGGAACGTGTCGATCACGCTGGTCGTGCCGGGCTCGATCCAGCGGTGACCGTGCAGATGAAAGGAATGGATGGCAGTGCCGATCCCAATGACGTGAAACCGGACCTTTTCCCCGAGCCTCGCCCCTACCGTGGGATTGGTCCAGAGCGGGACCTCCTTGTCCCCCTTCACGATATGATTAAGCTCCTGACCCCAAAAAGTGGTCTCGGCCATCCAGAGGATGAACTCGCGCTTAATGTCGGAGAGGTCGACATCGACTATCTTACCGTCGATGAGGGCGGGGATTTTGCCGCTCGCCGGGTTGACGATGAGCGTCCCAAATAAGCCCTTGTCCTCGGCCCCCACCATGGGGTTGCCCATGGTGTGATCGTGATACGGCCAAGTCCCAGCAGTGCCTGGCGCGGCCGTCCACTTGTAGGTGTATGGCTTGCCTGGAAAAGCGGCCTCGTCGGCTGCCCCATTCAGGACCTTCATCGTCCCGTCGCTGTCGATTTTATAATGCACCCCGTGGACATGGATGCTGACTGGTTGCGACGAGCCGGCTATTCCATTCTCTAGCGTCACCTCGGCGGTGTCGCCCTCCTTCATGACCAAGGTTGGACCCGGGATGGTCGGGCCGGTAGCGTAGCGGCCGGTGACATCGCGCTCTTGCCCGTCGGACGACTTGATCTTGTGGCTCACCATTTCATAGGCAAACTGGCCAGAAGGCAGGGCGCTCGCTTTGAGGGTTATAAAATGGTGATCGCCGACTGAGGCCGGGTTCGCTCCGGGCGAACTGGGGGCCGGCATGAATGATAACGCGACGGCAAGGGCGGCAAGGAATGCTAACGCGATGGCGAGCAAGCCTATCGGGGGGTGGAATTTTATCATCGCATCGTTCTCCCTCGGGCAGAGAGCCGCACGGCCGCCCCGCAATCACTGCGATCGCGCGGTCGCCCGTTCGTCCCGATGCACCTTAGATGCGACGAAGGTTCAGGGTCTTACCTTGAAGGGTCAGAGGAATTTTCCTTGCCCACGAGTTCGAGAAGCGCAAGGTAAGCCTCTTCGCATTCCGGACACTGATGCATATGATGCTTGACCTCGGGCAGCAAAGCCGCGGCGTCTCGTCCCGCAACCTCGAGGTCCACGTAACGTGGAAGCTCATCGAAATACTCGGAGCATAGGATCTCATCTCCGCTCCTCGTGGCGAAGATGGTGTCTATCAAACGGGTAAAATCTCTTTGTTTCATCTCTATCTCCGTTGCAATCAATTATGAGATGCTTTCAACGGAGGGACTCTTACCCTCCGGCGAAGGGCGGGTACTAGATCCCGCTTCGTCAAACACTGCTATGAGGTCTTTGTGCGTGATGCCTTGGGCAAGCAGGGCTTGTTTGAGCCGCTGACGTGCGTCGTGGATGAGCTTGTAAAGACTATTGCGGTTGGTGCCCAACCACTCTGCAAGCAGATCCAAGGGCATTCCCTGAAATGCGTGGGCGACAAGCGCGGTTCGCTGCCGAGGCGTGAGCGCGGTGTCGATGAGCCGCGTCAGGAGGGCCCAGGCTTCCCGCTGTTGAAGATGGCGTTCCGGTCCTGGATCTTCGATAGGCCAGGCTGGCAAAGCCTGCCCAAGTTGAGCCCTTTCGATGGTCGCCTGTCGCCACCGGCGACGGCGCAGCTCCCCGAGCACTACCCTGACAGCGATCGAAAAGGCCCAGGTCATAAACTGACTTTCGCCACGGAAGCCATCGAGTTTCGATTGAATGATGAGGATGGCCTCCTGTGCACAATCTTCGGCCAGGTGCTGGGTTTCCTCGGAATGTAGGGACCCTTGGACAACGCAATGTCTGGTGAGGTAAGCCCTGATTACCCCGAGCAGTTCCTTTCGAAGCTCCGCCACGGCCGACTCCCGGCCTCTGCCCCCCTCCCGTAGCGCGGTCAGCCACTCTGAATTGGATCTTTGTGTCATTTTTCCATGATGGCTTTATATATGCTGCCGCCCAACATCAGCGCAGTGAAAGTTCGACGGCGGAACGTAACACCGGCTCGGAAAAAAGGCCATTCATCTTCAGGTGCACTCAAACGCCTGCTTCTGGCGCAACGTGGACCAATTGAACAAACTCGCGAGCTGCCCCCCACGAGGCGCATCTTCAC
>CAVQZL010000003.1:0-25555 GCA_963718265.1 uncultured Alphaproteobacteria bacterium
TTTCAGTGCATTCAAACCAAGTCTCTGCCGCCAAAACCCAGATAACGCCCTACTGAGTCCAAACTGGATGGCTGGGGCGCCTGGATTCGAACCAGGGGATGGCGGAATCAAAAGCCTCCAAAGACCATTGATGTATATAGGTTATCCATCTTCATGTTACGTCTGTGTTGCGCTAAACGAGGACTGAGACCGGATGCTGCCTAGGCCACACATAGCGCTTCTAGGCTAATCCGCGGATGCGGAAGCTGGGGCCTGGGCAAAGAATTTCCTGGTGCTGACATTCCCATAATCGCGTACCGTTTGCCGCAGCCGCTTGTCATCACAGGATGAAGCCTGCTTTTTTACGTGGGCAAGGACCTCAGCCTTGTTCTCGGCAAGCCGATCCAGATTATTCACGAGATCGACCAGCAAAAATTCTCTGCTTAGCGCCTTCGGAAAAGACGGCTTCATACGAAAATCAAACTTGCGCCCGCCGAGCACATAATTGCCGTGGCGCTTATGATTGTAGATGACCGTTTGGTCGTAAAGCTGCGTGGTGCCGACGCCAAGGCCGTTGTAGGCGTTCGGCGAGACAAGCAGGAAACGGTCGTCTTTCAGAAAGCATGCTACTAGCATGTGGTCTTCAGGCGGCGCTTTCCCGAACGCCGTATCCTTCGGGCATGCATAGAGACCGCTTGCCAGCTTCGTGACCGTTCCCTCATCGAGTAACTGCCTGAGATGCCGATCCACCGCATTGGACCAATGCGCCAGGTCGCCACGCCGATAGACCCGCCCCGGGCGCAATTGCTTCTTAAGTTCCTGGAGCTTTGTCATGTCCAGTATTATATGCGAAAAATGAGGAAATTGCATGAAGTTTCATTGAGAAATCATGCAATACGCTCAATTCCCATGTACGAAAATCGACATTTTCGAAGTAAATTCCAACGTAAGATTCGATACGCAGGCTTCTATTCTTTGGCCGGCGGTTCATTTGAGGCCCAAGGCACCTCAAAGCCACCTTTGAAAATCAAAAGAGGCTGGAGCTGTCCGGATATTCCAGCGGGATATCCGCAAGGTCTGTCCATACCGCGTCGACTCCGTTTCTCAGGGGGTCGTATGCGCTCAAATGCTCACGCACCCACACCAGCCAATCCGCATGGGTACGCCGACCGTAGCTTCGCTAACTCGCAGGGGTACTGGTTTCCAACTTGGCAAGAAACCGGCGCGCGCGCTCCGCTTTATGCCACTCCTTCGCAACTTCAAGAAATCGCGTCCAGCGAACCTTCTCTCGCTCCCTCAACGCGATTTTTCGAAGTTGGCGACGCTCACTCCTCTCGTACTGCTGTCTCTCTTCCTCAAGATGACGCCCCCACTCGTCAAACACAGGGCCTGCCGCCACAAAGGCAGCGACGATCTCGCGGAGCCTTTGCTCCAAAAGGCACAGACCACTATCCATCCACTCGATTGGAATACCCGGGGCGACCCAGCTAGTTATTTTGAAAACGAGACGCCCTGTAGGAACTTCTTCACGCATGGAAGTTCTGTCGGCATAGTACCAACGCTCCTTTTCTTCGGTCGTCAGCGGTCGGCGGACATGCCGGACTTCTCTGGTAAATTCTAAAATCAACACGCCGCTCGCCAATTTGCACCCATGTGGCTTGAAACGGCGTCGCGTAAATCTTGATGCCCCGGCATTCTAGCTCTTTGAAAAGCACATTAAGGATACGATACCGCCGGCGCTCGAGTTCCGTGTACTTCAGCGGCGGTCTTTTCCCTCGCCCCGCGCTTTCTATGTCCTTTTCACGATCTGCGAGCCATAAGCCGACAACGCGATGGGGATCGTCCAGCGTTTGAGGAACATTAATCGATGACAAATTCTGCAAGGTTGCCTGGTATATCTCGCGACGTTTTTTGGTCGTCGTAATTCTATCGGTCTGATTTACCCCCATTGGAAAAGCCCCATCCTTGGTTGTTTGGAGGCACCTTCTCTCATGATTTTAGTGTGATCGCTCTTCTGGAAGTCACGAAACGGCATTCATCTCCTCGGGCACCGTGATCTGATAGGTCTTGTTGAACCTTTCACCTTTAGCCGGCTCGCGCTTAGGGATCTGGCTATAACCTATTCCTTATAAAATTAGGCAATTCCAATAAGCTATAGCTTATAGTCGCTGCCACACATCAGTCGAATACGCCTGCTCGTTAAGTCGAGGAAGTTTGCACCAGCAGCCCCTTAACTCAGCAAGGGTTGCTCAGCGGGCCTAATGAAGAAGCCTAATCGCTCGTTTATTTCGCCGGCAGTTCGAGCGCGAGCACCGCTTTCTCAAGGTCAATTGTATGCAGGACAAGCTCTTTGAGAAGCTGCTCATCTACTTCGGTATGGCCCTGATATTCAGCCAGATTGCGCGCATCATGGCTTTTGGAAAACACCCGGATCACTGCGGGATTCAAGCCGACCGTGTGCGTGAGCGCCTGAAATACCATGTATCGATTGTCAGAGCGGTATCCGCTTTGTCGCAAGGCGGCGAGAGCAAAACCATGCGCAGCACCGTAGGCCAGATCGAACCGGCTTTCAGGTGCAAGCTTTTCATTCCGGGCGTCGGCGAGACGTTTCTTGGCCGCATTCACCATGCCCTCAAATTCTGCGCGCATTCCCGGCTCACGTTTTAGGTGACCAAGTTTGGCGAGGTTCTCAAGTTCTTGTTTGCCCATATTTTTAGATCAGCTTCTGAACCGATAATGAAAAGCTTAGACTGAGCGTTGATTTTTGCAATGACGGAATCTTTGGTACTGACTTTGCGGCGCCAATCGTCAGGAGAAAGAAAGGTCGGGTTCACCGGCCGGCGCAAAGCGCTCTCAGCCTTTTGCAAAGCTTCATATAGGTCTGTGTAAGTCAGGTCGTCCCCGATCACCATAAGATCGATGTCGCTCTTGGCCGTATCGACGCCTTTGGCCACCGAGCCATAAACAAAAGCTGCTTTGATTTTGTCGATGTAAGGGGTAAGGGAATGTTTCAATGGTTCGATCAATCCCACTGTTTTCAGAACAATCCCCTGCAGCTCTTCGAAAATAGGGGATTCGCGATTGGCCCGGTAATGCTTCTGATTGCCGATCCGCTCGACTGTAACCAGTCCGCTTTGCTCTAGACGGGCCAATTCGCGTTCGACAGCCCCCGTGCCTGAATGGACGTTCCTGACGATTTCCGAGGTATAGAAACTGCGCTCGGGGTGTCCAAAGACAAGCGCCAGCACCCGTTGCTGCACGTTGGAAAACAGCGCACTCGATAGGCTCACGTCTTTCGTCATATCGACCCCATATTGGGTATAATATACCCCAATTTGGGTATGATCAAGTAAAAGTCATAAAACGTATATTTATCAATGAGTTGATCGTGAGATAGTTTAGAAGACGACGCAGATGTCAAACCATATTGTACAAACAGCGTGAATTTCAAACCGTTGTGCAAGACTATCCGGAAAAATTGAGCGTGCTAGGTTCTTACAGCTCTTGGTAGCATCTCCGGGCCGCATGGCGAATCCCGTCACGATCAAAACCGAAAGTACTGTGATTGATGGAACGCCCGATAAACGGGTTTTCTGGTCGATCATAAGCGACTACGGCCTCATAACTGGCATTTGTGAACTGGTGGATAATGCGCTGGATCTCTGGATACTAAACAACAAAAAAAGCTCTCTTACAGTCAAAATCAATCTCGACAAAGATCGCCAGCTTGTTGCAGTCGAAGACAACGCCGGCGGTGTCACCGCAGCGGATTTACGTTTGCTTATAGCTCCCGGTGGTAGCCGGAACTCACCACATTCACCGATTATTGGAGTTTTGGGGTTGGAAGTAAGCGAGCGAGCGTTGCGATCGGTGAGCATGTCGAAATCAAGACACGCCATAAATCTGAGGAAACGCTTGAGCTCGACGTCACGAAGGATTGGCTCGAAACGCCTGATTGGAACATTGCATCCTATCGAGTTCCAAATATTGCTCCCAACACTACTCGAGTTGAAATTTCCCAGCTTAGACGACCATTTGGTGATGATGATATCAAAGAACTGAAACGACATATATCAGAAACCTATAGCTGGTTCATCGATGCCGGTTGCACAATCTCAGTCAATGGGACTCCACTTTCTCCTTTGAAATTCGATGCCTTCGCCTTTCCACCAAAATTTTCACCTCAAAGGGCCAACTTCAAGATCCATTTGGATGAATACGGCGATGTTAGCGTAACAATAAGGGCTGGCCTAATTCTCGATCGTGATGAAGAGGGCGATAATTACGGCGTCTACTTCTATTGTAATAACCGATTGATCGTAAAAGGGCTTCGAACGCGCGATGTCGGTTATTTCATTTCGCGGGAGGCCGGCGTTCCCCATCCTGATGCATCGCTTTCGCGAGTGATCGTTGAATTGAATGGCGCAGCCAGAGCTATGCCGTGGAACAGCAGCAAGACTGGGATCAACACTGACCATCCTGTCTTCCAACAAGTTCGGCCTACAGTAATTCAATTGAATAGCTTCTTTAGCTCTCTTCCCGACGCCTCAAGGATGATTGGGACGGTAAGGTATTCGCATACAAGGAGGGCACTTTTCAGGATGTACAGCCCTCTTCACCGGGAAACATGCCTCGGTTCGTGCTACCTGCGTTGCCGAGGGTGAACAAGGCTTGGGTTGAACATCTAAAAGAGAAGAATAAGGGTGTCATCAGTAAACAGCCTTGGACGCTTGGCCTTGTTGAGGCTATTGCCGCCATGGATGTCCTCCTCAAGCAGCGGTTTGACACCAAGAACCGGATCGCCTTGATCCTCTTAGACAGCAGCTTTGAAATCGCGCTTAAGGAATTTATCGTCCATCGTCCCGACCTGTTCCCAGCCAAGACCTATACGGATGCGTATATCGCAACCCTCTTCAATGATCGGCGTAAAGTCATTGACGCTGTGAAACAAGCCGTTCCTTCCATTTCAAAAGATCAAATCGACAAGGCACGCCATTTCTATCTCATGCGCAACAAGATCATTCATGAACGCGCCTCGGTCGGAATCACCGACCACGACGTGGAAAGCTACAGAGCAACGGTCGAGGCCGTCCTCAAGATACTTTTTAAATTGAAGTTCACTTGACACCCGACGCTGACACTCAGCGTCTTGCTCGTCACGTGTCACGCATGTTGGCGCAGATGGTTCTTTATGCTTTTTCCGATCGCGCGCCCCAGCGCTACCGGGACGGCATTTCCGATGTGTCTCGCCGTTCGCCTGATCCCGACGTCGCCGTCAGGCGCGAACGAGTAATACCCGGGAAAGCTTTGCAGTATCGCCGCCTCCCGCAAGGAGATCGCCCGGTTTTGCGATGGATGGCCAAATCGGCCGGTTCCAAGGGTCGTGCATTGCGTCGTGATCGTCGGCGCCGGGTCGTCCCACCGCATGCGACCGTAAACTGTCACCATGTAAGATTTGCCGGTTTCTTTGCGATAGCATTTCGGCATCAAGGCCCTAGGCCAATCCGTGGCGCTACCCCCGTCTTTCGGAGTGGCTTTGATGCGCTTTTTGTTGATGGCATTTAGCGCGCTCGCGCGATGCAAGGGGTCGCGTCGATCGATTTCTCCTTCCTTCAGGCGGGGCAAGGAGGCGATGGAGTTGCGCACAGTAACGAGCTCGCGGAGATCGTGGGTTTCGGAGATTAAAGAAATCGAACCGAGCCGCGAAGCCAGCAAGACCAGCCTTTGCCGCCTCTGCGGCACGCCATACCGCGAGGTGTCTACCGTCTTGAAGAATACTTCGTAACCGAGCATCTCCAGCATTGTCACAAACTCGCCGAATACCGCGTACTTTTTCGTGTTGGACAAGTCGGGTACGTTTTCCATCGAGACGATTTCCGGCTTTGTCGCCTTCACTAATCTCATGAAACGGTACATCGGATAACAGCGTTTGCGCGCCTCCGCCTTCGACAGCTTGCGCCGGTTCAGCGACGAATAGGGCTGACAGGGGGCGCATCCGACTGAGAATCCGAATCGAGGCGCCTCGAAACAAGCGGACAAGCTCCTTCGCCGTGAATCGCGCGACATCTTTCGCGATAAATTTCGCGCCATTGTTTTTCTCGAACGCGTACTTGCAGGAACTGTCGTTGTCGACCCCGGCCACCACGTCGAAGCCTTCCAGCTTGAGGCCATGCGTCAAGCCGCCGATTCCGCAATAGACGTCCACGACCTTAACCTGAGGGAAAGATGGCGATCGTCGCCGCGTTCTCTTCGCCGAACGAGCCATACCGTTATGTCCCGCGATTGAATATGAACAGGCTTGGGAAACGCGCGGGGATCACAAACGTCGGATACATAAACGCATGGCCGCCGCCGGCGTCGCTGCGGTCCGTCGTCGTCGCCGCCATGATCCAAAGCGTCGGAATGGGCGCCTCGCGGGCGGCGCGCAATTCGTCGCCGGAGAGCGTGCCCGTCGAGATGAAGCCGTTCTCTCGAATGGTGCGTTCGGCGGTCCTGAACCGCAAAAGTACGCGATCGTTGAACGCGCTCGCGATTTTTTCGATCACGTCCGCGATAGTGCTGTCTCGCCAGGTGTTCTTGGACCCCGTCCGAATGGGCGTGACCAGGGAGACCGCGGTCGCGGAACTGATTTCGCGCCCGGCCAGCGCTCGCTGTTCAATCTGCTGAGGCGTTCCGTCCGGCGCGGAGAACCCTGTTCGCAATCGGGCGAGCACTCGCGCGTAGACACGCGGGTCCTGCGGCACGACGATGTAGTTGGGATAAATGTGCATTCCCGGCTGAAGCGTGTCGATCTTACCAACCTCAAGCACGCCCTGCCGCGTGGCGCGTAGATTGAACGCGACCTCGACCGGGAACGTCGCCGGCAGCTCGTTGCGATGCTCCTCGATGAAGGCCCGGAGATCCTCGTCGGAGTGGTGAATATCTCGGAAACGGTAGTACAGGTGACGCGGAATAAAGAGCCGGGTGTAGCGCAGGGTCCCGCTGCGATATCCGTACATTCGCGCATGTTGGTGCATCGTGTCGATCTGCGACATCCGCGCCTCGCGGACGTAGTAGGTCACCAGTAAATCGCGGATCGCGATCCCGCGACCGAGAGTGTTTCCGCCGATCAGAAAATTCAGTCCTCGTCCGTAATCAATTCCTTGACGCTTGACGCGCGCGTTGATGACGAGCAGCCGCTTTCCCGGCAGATATTGCCGAAGTGTCGCGGCGATATCCTCAAACTCGGGCGTCAGGTCACCCAGAGTCGTGACGAGCGCGGCACAGGCGGTAGTGAGCCCGCCCAGAATGTTCTCGGGATCACCTACGCCCAGCAAGGCGCTGAGCACCTTCGTCAAGAACTCATTGATCCGCTGTTCCGCGATCGCCTGTTCGTCGTTTTTGAGGCTCGGATGGCACAGATAGGAATAACCGCGCTCGGGCACACCGAGATTGCGGATCGCGGCCGCGGCCGACACAAGGAAAAACAGGATCGACGTACGTAATCCGTCAGGAATAGGACGCGCCTGGTCGAGCAATTGCCGTTGCTCGTTCCAGTCCACGAGTGCGATCAGCCCCGGGTTGTCGTCCGGCTCCTCGGTGCTGAAAAATTCATCCCCCCCGACGTAAAGATCGCCGGGCGGCAACATCACGATGAACGATGGTCGATTGGTCGAATCGGCGCTTTGCAGCAGCACGGCCTGCGGCGTGCCGGTCACGCTCACATAGACGTGTCGAGGCAATACTGGTCGCAACTGGTTTTGAATAATGGCGTTGATAGGGCTCGGTGCGACCGCAATGCCTCGCGGCGCTCTCGATCTTCTGCGTATGTTTGTGTCGAGCGATGCTTGATCGCCCTCGTCGTCGAAAATAAGAGCTGGATATCGCTCCGCGCCGATATCCCGCAGAAATTGCGAGATATTCCGCAGGCTTGTTGCGCCCTTCGAGCAAATCAACAGGAGCCGACCGTCCCCGCGCTCCAGATTCAATCGCGTACTCTCAGCCTCCCGGTCGAGATCGTGATCCTTCGTGAAGGTCACGATGCCAGGAAGGCCGCCCGCGAAATCGATGTGCGTCTGCGAGACCAGATCGTTGATGTTGCTCGTCATCACCACGGCGATGCGAAATTGGTTGTCGAACGCCATCGCAGTGCTCGCGATCATCGCGCGCGTCTTGCCGCTCTGGATGCGTCCATAAACGAGGCCTGTGACCGGACGGTTGGGAATCCGCGCCGGATCGATGCCCCCCGCGGGCATGTCCCCGTAGGCCCCGATTGCGGCGCCGACGATCTCCTGCGCGTTTCGCGTCGCGTCGAGCTTTTGCTGTTCTTCCAAGCGAAGAGCGTCCAGCGTGGCGACAAAATGAGTCCCGTTCGTGATCATGAATGGGTAGTATAGGTAGCCTCTCGGTTCGAGAACAAGCGGAAGATTGCGTGCCCGATTTCTTGTCCAAAGCGCAGCGCAGCAAGCACATGTCGCTGGTGCGCAGCCGCGACACCCGGTTTGAGCTGGCGTTCCTGCGGGTCCTGAGTGCCGAGGTTTACCCCTGCGGATTTCGCTATCGCAAACACCACCGCACGATCCCCGGAACACCGGATATCGTATTCTTGAAATACAGGCTCGCGGTGTTTTTGGACAGCGATTTTTGGCACGGCCGCAACTACGCCAAGCTCGCCGATCGCATGAACCAGTTCTGGCGACGAAAGATCGAACGCAACATGGAGCGCGACCGCCAGGTTAATCGAGCGCTTCGGCGCGACGGCTGGACCGTACTGCGGCTCGGCGAGAAGGAGGTCAAGAAGGACGCTCTTCGTGCCGCTTGCCGCATCGGAGGCATCTTGGCCACGCTACGCGGCGGGACGACTGCCGCAAACGCTCTCGGTTCCAAACGCGCGCTTCCCATCATTCGTCCAATTCGTCACCGATGAACAGCATCGCTGTCCCCGGCAGGATCGGTCTTGGCGGTGGCCTGAAGCCGTTCGCCGCAAGCACGGCTCGCAGGGTGTTCTGCGGCGGCGCGCTCCAGATCGTGCACGCCTGCTCTAGCCGATATCCGGGGAACTCGTCCGACGGCTCGAATCCCTGAAACATTTTGAAGCGCGCCAGCACGGAGTTGCTGAGAAAATAAAAATCGTCCCGGAGAAGGTAACGCGCGCGCGTCATCGCGCAGCACCGCGTAGAGCCGCTCCATCGTATCGATTTTCTCCCCGCCTTGCGCATCCATCGGCAACGACAAATCCGCCCGGCCGTTGAAGCCGCCGTGCACCTCGCGATGGCAATCGCGGCACAGCGTTATTCCATTCCCGGTTTGAAATCGCGCTTCGGGCAGGAAGCTTTTGCGGCATACGTGATGCGCTGCTAAGTGGCGCGAGCGGCGACAGTCAACGCATCGATGACCGTCGCGCGCTTGCACGAAAGCGCTCCATAAACGAAGGCAATTCTCCGCGCGCTGCCGTTCCGCGATGGCGCGATGTAGCCACGCGAGCTTCGCCTCAAGACCGGCGATATCTATCTCCGATTTCCTTGTCATAGTGAGCGCCTATGTTGCATCCATGTTGCGTCCAGCAAAAGCGCAATTCTGTTGTTCGCTGAAATGGTTAGATCTTTTTTTGGGCCCCGAATGGCGGATATTTTTCCGTTTTGGGGATGCTCACCAATATGCGACTCGTAAATTCTATTGTTGGAACAGATGGTTGGGGCGGGAGGGATCGAACCTCCGAATGGTGGAATCAAAATCCTGCAAAGCTCGCTGAATTGATTAGCATTTTTAGCACTATGTCACGTCTGTGTTGCGCGTGGCGAACGTCCGGTCCTTCAGAGAGCCGGTCTCCTGGCAGCAGCGGAGCCTGACCTTCGACCGCGACAATAATGACTGCCGTATATCGCAAGTCCAACGCCTCAAAACCGACCGCATCCTCCCGGGAACTCCACGATCGACGCCTACCCCTGATCGACAGCTCGAAGCGTGCGCGCGAGGCCGATCTGATAGCGCTGGCTCGGCGCGAGCTAACGAGATGATGGGCACGCAGCCGTGCTCGACCACCCCTGTGGGTTGGTGTACCAGTAGCACCCCTGCGGGGGGGCGTGCCGGACGGGTCGCCATATTGGCGCGAGCGGGACAGCCAGAGACAATTGGATTCGCGATGAAAAGCGTCATCGTGGAACGGCTGGTGCCATTGCGGCCGCGGGCTGAAACAGAGGCCGCGCCAGCGCTCCGCCTGATCCAACCGATCCCCGAACTCATCGCGCAATTTCCGTCAACCCGTTACTATGGGAGCAAACGCAAGCTCCTCGGTTGGATCTACGGCCGGCTCGGGCCGATCCGGTTCGATACCGTGCTGGACGCCTTCGGCGGGACTGGGTCGGTTTCGTTGTTGTTCAAGGTGATGAACAAGCAGCTTACCTATCATGACGGTTTTCGGTTCAACGAAGACGTCGCGAGGACCGTGCTGGCATCGCGGCCAGCCCTCACGCGCGAGGAGGTAACTGCCACGCTCAATGGGGTCGAGCCATGTGCGGGCGTCGTATCCAAGTACTTTGACGGCGTGTTCTTCAAGAATGACGAGAATGCATGGCTCGACGGCTTCGTCGGGCTGCTTGCAGCGAAACCGACTACGCCCAATGAACAAGCGCTGCTGCGCTATCTGGCCTATCAAGCTTGCATGAAGAAGCGACCGTTCAACCTTTTCCACCGCGCCAATCTTGGGCTGCGCACGAACAGCCGCGTCAAGCGCAGTTTTGGTAATGCCGTCACCTGGGAGCGCAGCTTCGCAGAGCACGCGCTGCAAGCCTATGACCAACTCGCCCGGATACCGGAGATGCCCCACCAGCCGGTAATTGTCCTTCCTGCAGGGGACGCCGCCACGATCGCCCCGGGCTATGATCTGGTCTATATCGACCCGCCCTATATCAGTCGTGAGGACCGCTATAACCGCGATGACTATTGGCGCCGCTATCACTTCCTCGAAGGGCTTGCTCGGCCGAAGCAATGGGCACGTCGGATCGACTTAAGTTCGGACATCCGTCTGTCTGCACCTTCGCCGTGGTTTGCAGAATGGGGCCGCGTGGCGACATTCAAGGATCGCTTATTCTCTTTCATCGACAAGCATCGGCACTCGATCGTGGCGCTATCCTATGTGTCCGGCGCGGTACCCAGCGAAAATGAAATCATGGCGCATTTCGAAACGCGTTTCGCGCAAGTTTCGGTGCATTCAGCGGCACATCATCATGCTCTTAGCAAGAGCCGCAAGCGCGAACTCCTTTTTGTCGGACTCCCCAAATGAACTTCGGTCTGAACAGAATTCCGGTTCCCCTTTGGCTGATCTATGCGGGCGCAATTGTCGTTGTCATCGCCGGGTTAGGCTATTGGTACGAGCGGATCGAACCAACAAATTCAAAAGGTCTGACCTTAATAGGAGGCATCTTCACCGGCCTTGTTGTCTACCTTGCGACGTTCCTTACTATTCTGCGACCTTTTCGGGAGCTCGACCGTTTTCGCCGGATGGGCATTAAGGCTCTTCTCCCCAACCGACACGACCAGGCCTATTACCGCGAGCTTGTTGTCACAAGCCGACTGCGTGTCAACGTCATGGGCGCTTCATGCAGCCGGTTTGTTCGCGATTTTCTCGACCTGAACAGCGATGACAAGGTATTGATCGATGCACTTACTCGCAATTCCCACTTAAAGGTTCGACTCCTCATTCCGACCGACACGTTTATGAGCGAGGACGAAAGGGGTAGTACTTCACGTACCCTGGCGCAGATTGCAGCGGTTCGAGAGCGCTTCGGTGGTCGAGTTCGAGCTTCGCCGATTTAATGACAAAGCGCGCCACAGCTTCGTCATCGTCGATAATGACCTCGTTGCCGGGCCAATATTCGAGAATGACATGAGCCGACACGCGCCCGCGGTTCATGTCGCGACGGAAACCGTATTCGGCGAAAAATACTACGCTCATTTTGAGGCGGTGTGGAACAGCGTCGATGCCTCACAATAAAGTATGCATCTGCGTCCAGCCGCGCATCCATCTCGGTCTCTTGTCCATGCATGGCGGTGCACCGCGTCTAAACGGCGGGGTCGGGTTTGCGGTTGATCAGCCAACGGCGAGGATCGAGGTGGCCGAGGCTTCACATCTCTCCGTACAAGATAATCGGCAAGTCCCCATGGCCCCGTGCGAGCTGACGCAATTAGCAAGGTGTGTCGAGGCCTTCGCGCTCAAACATCGGCTAAGCGCGTGCGCAGAAATTCGCATCACCGGAGATATGCTCACTCACGTGGGCATGGGATCCGCGACGGGCTTGCGTCTCGGCGCGATCGAGGCCTTGGCGATACTGAACAATTTCGTAGCTGTAAGACAGGTGTTGGTTGCCGCGTCGGAGCGCGGCGGAACATCGGGTATCGGCATCAACAGCTATTTTGATGGCGGGCTACTTTGCGATCTTGGTCGCCCGAACGACGGGCAACGATTCGTCCCCTCCTCCACAGCCTGGGCGACGCGCCTCCCCTTCGCGCTTCCGCCCGTAGCTATGCCAGGCTGGCCACTACTACTTTGCATCCCGCGCTGGATTCGTCCCAAAACCCAACAAGAGGAGATAGCGTTTTTCGAGCGAACGACACCCCTACCTGCGCCGGCGAGTTTCGAGGCAAGCTACGTAGCGTTATTCGAAATCTATGCAGCGGCAGCCGAATCCGATTATTCGGCGTTCTGCCGTGGCGTGATGCGCATGCAGCAGACCGCCTGGAAGCGTGCCGAGCGCGGGCAATACGGCGATCGTTTTGAGACGCTTGCCGCAACTCTCGAGGAAGCAGGGGCGGACTGCGTCGGCATGTCGAGTTTAGGACCGATGCTATTTTGCTTTGCGCCGCCCGCCGGGATATCGGGGATTACCAATGTCGCATCCGTAATGGACTGTGACGTCTATCCTGCCACGCCGGCCAACCGCGGCCGCAAGCTTTCGATCGGCCAATGCGTGAGCTGACTTTCTTCACAACGAACCAAACCAAACTGGCGCACGCCCGCTACGTGGCCGAGAGGTGGCAAATCCGGATCAAGGGCTTCCGGCAGCGATCTTATCACGCCGACTATGTCGAGCCCCGACTGACGTCGCGCGAAGCTATCTTGCGCGCGAGCTACGAGAGCGCCAAATCACAACTGGCTAAGGCCGGATTTTCTGCCACTAGCCACCCCTTCATGCTGGAAGATACGTCAGTCCGTATCGACGGGTTGAGCAGCCATGGGAGCGACGTTCCGGGGGTTGATATCAAATATTGGATGGAGGGTCAGACCTTCGCGAACCTCGATGCCTTGTTGCGAGCCACAGGGAATAATCGCCGAGCCACAGTGCGATCAGATGTGCTGCTGCATCTGCCGAGTATCCTGCAAACTGGCTCAGGCGAAGAGCCCGCGTTTCTCGTTTTTACCGGTGAGCAGCGCGGTTCGATTGTCGACATCGAGAGTATTTTCGAGACGAACCCTGTCTACCCCTGGCTTGATAATCGATCGTTTAACAAGTGGTTCGTCCCCGAAGGCTTTGACAAGCCGCTTGGAGCTTTGCCGATTGACGCCGCCGATACCGTCGATTTCCGTCGGAAATCTTTCTCCCTTCTGTTCGATTTTCTGGAAAGCCGGCGTTATTTCGCCAAGCCTGCGACACAGCTCAATCTCCAACTCGATCGAAACCCGAGTCTCATCCTGTGCGGCTACACCTGTTCGGGAAAGACAACAGCAAGCCAGCACCTTGCTCGGCGATTTGGCTACCTGCATATCGAAGCCAGCGACTTTATGCATCTAAGCTATTACTACCGCCACGGATTTCCTAGCGTTAACGCAATTGGCGACTTCGCCGAAAGTGCATTGGCGCAGAAGCCAACAATCGCCGCGGAGAAGGTGGTTGAATATATGCTCGATCATCTCGCGGAGCCGGTTGTCATTTCAGGCTTTCGCGCGCTCGAAGAGATCGAATTCCTCGAGGCCGCGATGAAAATTCACGGCAAGACCTTCGCCCGGCGATTCATCAAGTCTAAAGAGGAAACTCGATTTGCGCGATTACGCGAACGTGCTCGGCCAGGCGACGCTATAACGATCGAGCAGTTTCAAGCACGGGACGTTCAGCAAAAGCGCATGGGACTTGAGACCGTCGAACAGTCGCGACTTTTTCTGTCCATTGAGAACGAGGATAGCCTTGAGACGTATTTAGAGCGCGTAAACTTGCTCACGGGTGAAGGTGTCGACCACGACATTGACATAGTGGCAAGTTTTGCGAAGCTTGGGCGCGTCACGGAAATAGGCTTGCAAGAGGCGATCCTCATTGCGCTGCTCGGCGTCTGGAAGAATGACGAGGCAAGGCAGTTTAATACGACGACCGAAATCGCTGGACTGATCGCACGCACCTTTCCCGCGATCCGCCCAAAGCATAAGGATAATATAAGCCGCTATTTCAACCAAGATTTTTACGCCTATTACGAAATAGAGACGGAACCTGGCAGCACAACAAGGAAGTATCGGTTGTCAAACACCGGCTATGGTTTGGCAATCCGCACGTTAGAAGACCAAATCTCTCTCGGCCACACATGAAATATTTCACTACCTCTGCGGTAATACAAACGAGGCTTTTGGGATTCGCGGGGGATGGCACGAGGTGGATATAATGCTTCGCTGGTTGGGGCGGGAGGGTTCGAACCTCCGAATGACGGAATCAAAATCCGTTGCCTTACCGCTTGGCTACGCCCCAGCGATCAGAATCAAACAAATAAAGCGGCGGCTGATTGCTAACTGATATAGCCGCAGTCTTCATAGGCTGCAATCGCAATCAATTTAAGCAAGCAGAGCGCGCTCGGCCGCCGCCAATTCCTCGCTATCGTCGTGGCGTGGGAATAGGTGACCATACACATCGAGCGTCATGGCGATGGTCGAATGACCAAGTCGCTCCTGGACGACCTTTGGCGGCAGCTCAAGGCCGCCATCTGCTTTTCGGTTGATGCACCAACTGGCATAGAAATGCCGGAGCGCGTGCAGGCCGGGATATTTGGCCCGCTTTACGACGGCGCTATGAGCACCCGGAACATCTATCGTAACTCCGGCCGCGATCTGCGTCGGAACGAAGCCGCTGCGGACAAGGCTCTGGAGCCCCGCGATACCGCCCTTCTTCGTCGGGAAAACGATGCCGAGGTCACCTTTGGGACATTTCAGCTTCCACTCGCGAAGAACGTTCACCACCATCGGCGTCAGCGGCACAGTGCGCTCACCAGAGCCGGATTTCGGACGGCCAAGCTGCTTGTACTCATCCGCGCGCTCGCGGACATGCAGCTCGCGCTTCGCCAAATCGACGTTCGGCCAACGGAGCCCTCGCAGCTCCGATGCGCGCAAGCCGGTGAAGATCGCCGTCAGCAAAAGCGCCCGCCAGTGACCGTGCAGGGCAGAGACGATTGCCTTAATTTCTTCGCGGGCCGGAATATCGACGCCGATTTTGAGCTTGGGCTTGGCACGCCGCTCGGCTTGGCGCTCCTTGCCGCGCCTGCGGCCTGAGCGCATCTCGCGGACCACGTTGCGCGCCACAAGCCCGGTCTCCTGCGCGTACGACAGCAACGCGCCGAGATCGCTGCGAACCCGTTTCACCATCGCCGGCGAGCGCGGCTTTTCGGTCTCGGTGCCAGTCCTGAGTTTCGTCTCGAAGTCGCTGATGAGGGGAATTGTCAGCTCCGAGAGCTTGCGCCGCCCAAGAAAGGGATTGATGTGCAGGTGAACGTGCGAGCGGTAGGCATCGATCGTCGTTCGTTCGAGACCCGCGTTCGTGCACGCCGCGAGCCAGCGCTCCCCGGCCTCGGCAACCGTGATGCTGGCGCTGTCGGCCGTGTGAATGCCCGCCTTGACCTCAACCTTGGCCGTGGCGTGGAAATCGTCCGCGTCCTTCTTGCGCTCAAAAGTTTTGAGGCGGCGCTTACCGCCCTGGTCAACATAGTCGACGACCCAGGCAGTCTTATTCTCGCCGTTGGCGGCTTTCCAAGTGCGCTTGCGGATCGACATGAACGCTACCCTCTCGGGAGAATCCTAACAGCGGCATCGCGGCCATTCCCAGAGAAAAGCGATGCGCTACCAAGCCTTCCCATTCATTCCGCATCCTTCCAACCAACAGCCTCGCAAACGCGTATCAAAAGCCGAAAAGCGTAGCAATTGGGAAGGTTTAGAACCGCTGCCATCTTACGTTTGACAGCGAGCTTTGTCTAGAACAAAATAGGAACATTCCCTCGGGTTTTCCCGACCGGAAACTGCATAATGGATTGCGGAGCTACTCATTCATTGAGCGCCTAGACCCGACGGGCCGGCCTCAAGCCGGGTTCAAGGCAAGCACTCCCATCTGCCGCCGCGGGAATGCCCTCGCAACAGCGCGGGCTATCAACAGCAGCTTGGGAGAACCACCATGGAAACGAATACGGTACCAAACGAAACGACGCAGCCGCTTGCCGACGATATCCTCAGGGGCGCCGACGAGATCGCAAAATTCATCTTCGGCGAGCGCGGTAGCCGCCGGAAGGTGTATTATCTTGCCGAGTGCACACGGCTGCCCGTCTTCCGGCTCGGGTCCGTGCTGTGCGCGAGACGTTCAGTCCTTCTGAACTGGATCGCGGGGCAGGAAAATCGGGCGTCGCATAGCTCGATTGGCATGCCCGGAGGCGTGTAAAAGGGGCGGCCATCAACGATGGAAGCCATGACCGGATCGGGCTGACTGCGCCGTTCGAAGATAATGATGGACTAAAAAATGAAAACAGATGTTCAACCAAGCTTGCGAGGCCGATCAGACGAAATTTCGGCCGGCGGTAACAAAGCTGTATAGGTCCAGGCGTTCACTATTGGTGCCGTCTGTTATGGATATTTGAAAATATGGAAGTGACCGAAAAATCACGTGGATTTACTACGGACCAAGACAACTTGTTCGATTTTTTGCCAATCGCGAGTCCGGAAAAAATTCTGTCATGGTCCCATGGCGAAATCAAAAAGCCGGAGACCATCAATTACCGTACTTTCACGCCCGAGCCCGACGGTTTGTTCTCCGCGCGCATTTTCGGGCCGATCAAGGACTACGAATGCCTATGCGGCAAGTACAAGGGGATGAAATACAAGGATATCATTTGCGAGAAATGTTCGGTCGAGGTCACGTTGTCGCGGGTCCGCCGCGAACGCATAGGCCATATCGAGCTAGTCGCGCCGGTGGCGCATATCTGGTTCTTGAAATCACAGCCGAGCCGGATCGGGCTCTTGCTCAACATGACGCGCATGGACCTCGAGCGCATCGTGTATTTCGAACGTTATGTCGTGCTCGATCCGGGGCTCACCGAGCTCAAGGGCAGCCAGCTTTTGTCTGAAGACGAGTACATCAGGGCGCAGGATCAGTTCGGCGCCGCTAGCTTTACCGCGATGATCGGCGCAGAAGCGATGTGCGAGATGCTCAAGGCCATCGATTTGGAGAAGATGGCCGCAGGCCTGCGCAAGGAGATTGCGGAGTTGAAGTCGAACCTCAAGCCGGAGAAGCTCGTCAAACGATTGAAGCTGATCGAGGCCTTCATTAAGTCCGGTAACAAGCCGGAATGGATGATGCTCACCCATCTTCCGGTGATCCCGCCCGACCAGCGCCCGCTGGTGCCGCACCATCTTGCCAAGTCCGATCTTAACGACCTTTATCAACGCGTCATCAAACGCAACAACCGCGTGAAGAGATTCATTGAGCGGCGCGTTCCCGATATCATCATCCACAACGAGAAGCGGATACTGCAAGAGGAAGTGGACGCCCTATTCTACGATGGCGTAAATAAAAATCGAAGATTTGCCACTCCGCAAAGTTTGTGGCTATTATCGCGTCTGGGTTTGTCGCATGCAGATCTAAATGTTAGCGACGAGGGTGAAGAAGGAGAAGAAGAAACATCGGGGTGGGCTGCTGATGGAACCGAAACATCAGTGGCGCAAAAATTGAGCGACGCACGTAATGAAATTAGCAATGATCAAATCTTAGCCCTGCTATCTAAGCGAGGTGTTAGCCCAGAGCTGCGCCGACAGGTAGCCGCGGATTTAATCGCTGGAAGGCGTCCCAGACCGCTATGGGACGATCGGGAAGATTATGAAGAATTGTCTCACTTGAATGCGCCTCGATTTTTAAAGGCAGTGTACCCTGACCTTTTCGATGCCGAAGGCAATCTTACGGACGAAGAGGTTGTGCGCCTGCGTGATCCCAGCCTCGTACAAGTTGTCCAGAACTACATGAACGATCGGGAAAGAGCAGGTAAAGGGCCAGGAGACGCAAAGGGCATTACATTCTCTCGAAAGGACAATCGAGGACGTCCGCGCGCGACGAAGCGGCGTCAGCGTCATCGCAGCCCTTCGCCGGCGTGATAGAAAATACAGTAACTGTAAAATAATTTATTGACACCCCGAATTGCCGCAGATATTGAAAGAATGGACGGGCGAGCTCTCAGCTGCCCATTCACGGCCTGATTTGAACACCGCCCCCTCAGGGTACACGCGCATGATTCGGCGCCACGCTGGAGGCTTGCCATGAATTCCGAAGGTCGAGTGCATCATCTGATCATCAGTCTCAATCCGAGCTATGTGGTCCGGCCCTGTTTCTGGGCCAGATTGCCGGGATTTGAAGAGGCGGACGCCGAAGCCTACGCCTTTATCGTCGGTTCGGTGCTCAAGTTTAAGCCGCGCACTCTTGACCTGATTTTTCAGCAAATGTCGCCGCTGGCGATCGGAGTCTTCGCTGTGGGGTGCAGGCGAAATGAAGCGCGCTTGCGGCTTCTCCCTGAACCTAAAAGCCCTCGAAGGGCCCTCCACCAATGCGTGCTTGGAACTGGCCCGCTATGCGGACGATGGATGCCCGCTGGTTGACGATAACCACTGACCAGCAGTGGCCCGGCGTTGCCGAGCGGTAGCGCTTGGCGCCACCCAGTTTGGCAAGAGCAACGAGTTTGCATCGTACGATGCACGAAAAGAGGTCCGGCCATGGCTGGGACCAATCCAACAGATGAGAACTATGGCGTTTGGCGCTTCGCCTACGATCACTTCAACGAGCGCCTATTTTGGAATGTACTGCCCGGCTGTCTGATTACACTGCAGCGGCGCCGCAACGCATACGGCTTTCATGCGGGCTCTCGGTTTGAAACGCCAGCTCGAAATATCAAAGTCGACGAAATTGCGCTGAACCCCCGGCACTTCGCCAGTCGCACTGCGCGCGAGGTACTTTCCACATTGGTTCACGAGATGGCACATCAGTACCGGTGGCGCCTTGAAAGGCCAAAGTCGCGCGGATACCACGACAAAGCTTGGGCCCGCCTGATGATCGATATCGGGCTGGTACCTTCCGACACGGGCAAGCCCGGTGGAAAGGCGACCGGCCGGCGCGTTGGACACTTCATCCGCGATGGTGGTCCGTTCGACCGCGCTTGCAATGAACTCCTGACCTTCGGATTCCGCATTCCATTCGTCGAGGCGAATTCCATTAGGCGCGACGGCGAGGGCGGCAATGACGAAGCAATCCGCAAGAAAAAGGCGGAGAGCAAATCCCGTTACACCTGCCCAACTTGCCATCCGCTCATCCACGTTTGGGGCAAACCCCGACTTCACATCGTCTGCGGTGAATGCGACGCACGCTTTGAAATCGATACCTCAGATGAACGACCGATCGAATGACAAATCCCACTAACGCGTGGGGGAGCAAGTGCCCCTCGACTCCTAGGTGAAGGACCAAAGCCATGAGTGACACAACGGAAATCGAATTCTCGCAAGATTTGTTGTGTGGCGCCGATGAGATATCCGAGTTTATTTTCGGTGATCCAAAGTATCGACGCAGAGTTTATTACCTCGCTGAGCGATCGAAGCTGCCGATCTTCAGGCTGCGGTCCCAGCTCTGTGCGCGCAAGTCCAGCCTTCTGAAATTCGTCGAGGAGCAGGAGACCCGGCACGCAGGTCACCCCTCATCGGACAAAGATATCTGAGAAAGGGAGCCTCCAATGGACTTAATGTCAGACGGCGTGCTGCCGTCGCGCAAGACTGGCTGGTGGATGAAGCTCCTGATCAAGATTGCTGGCGTCGATGAGGAAACGCTCCGCGGATGCCCGCTTCATGATTGGGAAAACGTGCGGGCGGTCGGCGAGATCATGATTTGCACCTTGCTCTATCAGAGCGGACTTTTCGCTCTGATTCTCCACCGGCTTTTCGCGGCACCAGGACAAATCCGGCCCGAACTCGTGCTGGTTTCGATGTTCATCGCGACCTTCATCATGTTCATCGATTCCTACATGGTCATGCGGAGCGGCTGGCATCTCGAAGGTTTCAAAGCTCTCCTTCATGCCGGCTTGGAGATCGCCGGAGGCACGCTTGCACGGATCAAGGCTGGCATATTCTTGAGCATTCGCATTGGCCTCTCGATCGGCCTTGCGCAGTTGACGGCGATTTTCGTCTCCTTGCTGATCTTTGCGGGAGATATCAATGCAAAAATCCATGAGAAGTATCTGACGACCAATGCTCACCTCATTGGCCCTGCAACGACAATGGTGGATGCGGCGATCCAGCGCGCCACTGATGCCGCAACGGCACAGACTAAGTTGGTGAACAACCTCGCCGCCCAAGTCGCGGTTGTCCGACAGAACGAAATTGATCCGCTTTCGGGTGATCCGCAGATCCGTCAGGCTCAGGAAGAGGTAAGCCAACTGGTTGCCGAGAAGGCGAAGGCCGAGGAGGCCGTCCAAAACGCGGAGACATTCGCCGCCAACGAATACGGCGGCATCAAAGGCGATCAGGGCAATTCCGGGGTGCCTGGCTTCGGACTTCGTTATCGTGCGGCTATGGAACAGCTAAAAAACGCAAGACTTCATACGCAGAACGTCGACAGGCGGCTCGATGCAGCGCGTTCACGGCTCGCTGACCTTCGAAAGAAAGCTCCCGTTGCGAGCGATACCACCGAGCAGCGGACGCATAATCAGCTTTCGTCCTTCCAAGGGTCCCTTAACGCGGAAAACGACAAGCTGTCGAAACTGAAGGACGAACTCGCGAAGCTGATCGAGGGCCGTGAGGATGCGATCCGCAAGGCGATCGAGCGCGCGCCGGATCACGTCGGGCTGGACGATGGCTTCCTGACGCAAATCGCGGTGCTTGAACGTATTGCGCAGGAGGACAGGAAGATCGCGACCATAATTCTGCTGATCGATCTGGTAAGTTTTGGCTTTCGAACTGGCGGCAGTCTTGGCGAAAGTGACCAGCTACGTGCCGACTACCTACTCGGCGCTTCTTGCCAGCGGCGGTTACATGCGGGTGGTGGAGATCGTCGAAGACATGACGGGCCGGCTCAAGGATTTGGACGAAAAGGCGCCGAAGGAGCCCGAAGATCGGCCATCCGACAAACCGCTCGATGGTTTGCCCGGCGGAAGCGCGGCGGCGATACCGGAACCGCCGCCAAAGCGCAAACGTGGACGGCCGCGAAAACATCCGCTAGCGCCGGGCACTACAGGTGCCAACGGGCAAGGAAACTCAGAAGCAGCATGAGGGCGAGCAACGCTAGCGTGAGATAAGCGATGCGGCTCGGGATGCTGCGGGTTTTCAGTGGCATGGGCGTCTCCTTGGATGAATCAAGCGACCGGCGGCGGACCTATCCGGGCTGAATCGATGGCGGCAGTTGCGAGCGCCACAGCACGTAGCGCGCGTGGCGTTCGCGCTCGCGTTTCTCGCGCAGCGCTTTGAGGGCAAGCTGGCGCCACTCGCGCGCCGCTCGTAGCGCAAGGGGCCGCTGGTGGCGAGGCATCCGGCGCAAGCCCATCAGCCTGCACTTGAACAGCGCCTCGATCTCCGCCTCCGCCGTTTCCTCACTGTCCGTCGGCTCAAGCGGGATGAAGCGAGAGCCAGACGCGCCTTTGACGGGGAGTCTGATTTGCTGATCTTTTTCATTGGCCGGAGTGGCTGGGGACTCGGGCGTGGCTGGCCCGGTCCCATGGCTATTCTCCATAAAAGGCTCGATGCCGTTCGCGCTCTTCGTCGTCCTCCCGCTCGCGCTCCCGCCTTCGCACCTCATTAGCGGCCGCTTCGAACGAACCTTTATCCACGGGATGTGCTCTGGCAGGGGGATGAGTCCCCTCAAAAATGCTGAGCAGGCTGTCGAAGCCCTTGAAAACTCCAAGACCCATCTCGCCGGCAGCACCAGCGCCGCCGCTGGCCCGATCGGCGGCGCGCTCGTCCGTTTCATTGGAAGCCGTAATGCGCCCGTCGGCCTGGTCGGCCGCCGGTCGGGTCGTGGCATCGGCCGCCTCGCGGAACGCCTCGGAAATATTCTGGGTGGTGTCGTGCTCCGTCAGCGACAGAAGGAGCGGCATGTTGTCGAGACCCGCATCCTGGCGCCCGTGCAAGTAGGCGCGAAGCTCGCGCTGATTGTCGAGCAGCTCGCGATAGTGCTCATTGCGCGATGCCCGCAGCTCCTGGCAGGCTTCGTCGCGCATTGGTTCTAGGACAGCCTTCTGGTCAGCGACGATTTCCTTCTTAAGGGCTGCCAAAGCTTCCGGATCGGTACTGTTTCGTTCTAGCCTCATAATATTCGGCCCAGCGCCCACGAAATTGCTCCCTCACCTCCCGATAAATCGATGCGCGCAATTCTTTAAATTCGGATTTTCCTTCGGCGAAAAACGCCATGCGTTCATCGCGTTGGATTTCCTTGAGAATTTTCCATTCGTCATTTTTTCGATTTTTCTCTTCCTCGGGCGAAATTCCCTGATTTTCGGCGAGGGATTTTTCGGCTTTTTCGAATTCTTTTTGATTTACCCAGAACTGCATCCAGATATTGCGCGGCGGACTGGGCTCGCGCGTGGCCGGATCTTCGAGCCGTTGCTCGCAATAAATCCCGTGCTCGCGCTCGTACTGCAATGCCCATTCCTGACGCGCGTACCTGCTCGTAACTGTCATTGAGCCGTAGACCTGTCTCGGGATGGACCGTATTCAGCATGCAGTGGACATGGGCATGCGGTTTGTCGGTGTGCGAGAAAAGAATGGCCTGGTGTTCCTCCCATTTCATGTGACGGAGAAAATCCTGTGTGGTTTCCATCATGTGCTCGGCGGTCGGCTTTTCCTCGGGCGACCAACTGAGGCTAAAATGCTTGACCGTGTTTTCCGTGGCGCGCCCGCCGGCGCGGATTCCGGCCTCTTGCTTGAGCAACTCGGCATCCCTTGCCGTCCAGACCATCTCATTGACCGCACACGACACATCGTCGTTGGCGCAATTGAGCGTGCGCGTCCAGTCGACGCGCTCCGCCGATTTCGCCTGTTCGGCGTCGTGCGAGAGATAGGTGGCAAGCCCGCTGAAGGATTTGCCGTTCGACAGGATTTTGACAATCATTGCCGCACTCGCCGCTCGATGACGTGACGGATATCGGTGAGCAGGGGCTCGAGATCGGGTGGCAAAGGATCGCCGGTTCGATGGAGATTTCGAACCATCTGGTTCAAATTATTTCCAAGCCTGACGAGCTGCGCGTGGATCATTCGCTGCGTGTGGTCATTCACCTCGGATTTGACCGCAGGCTGAATATTCCGATCGAGGAGCATCGCGCGTCCGAAATGAACCGGGCGCATGCCGAGCGCGGCAGCGCGCTTTTTGATGCTCTCCAATTCGCGTGCCGTGAGGCTTAGATTGAGCTGATGGCAGCGCGGTTCTGATATCTTCGGCCGGGTCATGTTGTTTCGTTTTGGGCTGAGCGCATGCGTCCTGGGGTTTGGGGACCATTTCTCCGGTCCCCAACGAGACGGGTTTGCCCTAGGCAAACCCACATCTCGCTACCCTCTCCCGCAATTTAATCTTCTCACCTCCAATCTCCATCGTAACGAGTTGTAGTTCTCAATCTTTCCCACATGCTTTGAATTTTGCGTCGCGCATCTTCACCGAATGCGATTACAAATCTTCACCTGACAATTCGAAGGGATTGCCGCTCGGCTTCGCTATGCTGTCGGCTGAACGACAGTACAACGGAGCAAGAAATGTCCCGGTTCTGGAAGACCGAGCGGGAGCGGTGGGCAGCGCCGCTCGCGGCATCGAAGCCGCGATTGCAAGTCGGTCTGCCGGCACTCGATATCCGCAGCCGTGAGCTTTACGAGACACAGTTGCCGCGCGGCGTGCGGGTGCCGCGCTTCGCGCCGGATCGTCCTCCCCTCAATCACTGGATGCCGCCTTATGAGCTGCTGCAGCACACTTATGTGCCGGGACAAATCATCCTCGGAAAATTCGCGGGGGAGTTCCTCGGCCATCTCGACGACCGCCCGATGGTCACGATCGCGTCGGCCCGCGCCGGGAAGACCTCGACCGTCCTTGAGCCCAATCTCTACCTCTATCCGGGTTCGATGGTCGTCCTCGACCCCAAGGGCGAACTCGCGCCGACGGCGGGGTTGCGCCGACTGCTCGGTCACCGGGTCTATCTGCTCGATCCGTTCCGCCAATCCGGTGAGGCGAGTTCGTCCTTTAACGCGCTTGGCGAACTCGACCCGGCATCCTGGACCGTCGTCGATGACGTTAAGTCCATCACTCATGCTCTGGTCGTCGATAACGGCGATGCGCGATCGCAGCACTGGAATGACAGCGCGCGGACATTGCTTACGGGTATTATTCTGCTGGCGCTGACGTTCCCGGAAGCGCGAACGCAATCTCGTGACCGTTCGCGAATTGCTGTCGCTGACCTGCCCGCGCCTTCTGCTTGCGGTCAAAGCGGCGGCGCGGAAGGCGAAAGCGAAGGATGGCAAGCTGGACGAAGACTACTACGATGAAAATCGGGTCGCGGTGCGGACATTGCTGCGGACGATGAGCCGCATGGGCCGCGCGTTCGGCGGTATCCTCGCCGCGACCGGCAATCGGTTTCTCAACACACCGCAGACTGAGCGCGGCAGCATTTTCTCGACAGCGGCGGCGCAAACGGATTTTCTCGACAGCCTTCCATTGCGGGATATTTCGATGCGATCCGATTTTCGACTTGCCGATCTGCGTAGCGATATCCCGACCACGATCTGTCTGACGCTGCCGGTCGGCCGCATGGAAAGCCACTACCGGTGGCTGCGCTTGATCGTACAGATGGCCTGCACGGTGCTCGAAAAGATGGGCACCTATCCGCGGGACCGCACGCCGATCCTCTTCATGGCGGAGGAATTTGCTGTGCTCGGACACATGGAGTTGATGGAGCGCGCGGCGGCATATTTTCCCGGCTTCGGCGTGAAACTGTGGGCGGTGCTGCAAAACATCGTACAGCTGCAGCGCTATTATCCCAGCAGCTGGGAGACGTTTTTGGGAAATGCCGGTCTCATTCAGTGCTTCGCCAACGGCGACCAGCCGACGCTCGGCTATATCGCGCAACGCCTTGAGCGGCTGATCGAGCCTTTCGAGCTGCGCACCACCTTTGCGCGGCAGCACTTTACGCAACTGCTGATGTTTGAAGGCGAGCCTCCGGCGGCAGCGGTGCGGCTCGAACATGAGGATGTCCAGGAAATCCGGCAGCGCATCGAGCGGCGGGCTCGTTTGCTGCAGCTATCGGCTCTGCCATGGCGGTGACCCGCCGTGCCTCGGCTCTTGAACCTTGGGCAGCTCCCAGAGCTGCT
>CAVQZL010000004.1:0-3640 GCA_963718265.1 uncultured Alphaproteobacteria bacterium
TTTGCACGCAAAAAGGCGGTCGGCTTACGAACCGAAGCTCCGATTTAAGCGGGCACTCCACGTCTTCCTCAAATTGAGGTATCCAATCGGCCCGCGCACACGGACAAGTCGCTACTCGTTTGATGCGCGTTCGTCATGCTGGATTTTTAGTCGAATTCAACATATTCAATCTTGATGAATTGGATACATGCAGAAGATGTCTGCTTGAATGGAAAATACCTCAGCGCGCATTTCATTCGGTGCATTTGTTCTCAAACTGGACCGTCGCGATACTAATGAACGGCCAATGGGCCCACCATGTCCATGACCGTTGTTAACTCGGCGTCCTTCTCCACTGCCGGGTCCGTAGCCCGACGCAAAAAAGGGCGTCTCCTGCGAGACGCCCTTCGACCGCGTAGCCAGGCGTGGGAGGGAGCCGCCCGGCTCGCGAAGTTAGGCTGCCCGTGGCGTCGCAACCGCCGGCTTGGCCGCGGCGGCCGCAATCGGGATCTGGCGCGGTTTCTGCGCCTCGGGGAGTTCGCGCATGAGGTCGACGTGTAGCAAGCCGTTTTCAAGGCTCGCGCCAGTCACCTGGACGTGGTCGGCGAGCTGGAAGCGGCGCTCGAACGCGCGGGCCGCAATGCCCTGATAGAGCACTTCCGGCTTCGCTGTTTCGTCCTCGCCATCGCGCTCCCGCGAACCACGAAGGGTGAGGGTATTTTCCTTGGTTTCGATCGAGAGATCGGTTGCGGCGAAACCCGCGACCGCCACCGATATCCGGTAGGCGTTCTCGCCGGTACGTTCGATATTATAGGGCGGATACCCCGGCATGGTTTCGAGCCCGGCGGCCTGATCAATCATGTTGAACAAGCGATCGAACCCGATGGTCGAGCGATAAAGAGGGGAAAGATCAAATTGACGCATCTCGCTATCCTCCTTGAATGAAGCGACAACAATGTTGAGGTGCGACGATGTCCCGGCATCTTCGCCGGACCCGTCACCTCCGCTCGCGCGTCCTGAAACGGCCCGCGCAGCTTTGATGTGGGAATGGCGTTTCCCATTGCAAGAGGGGCGAATTTGGCCGCTCATGTTTCGGCCCGCGCCCGCGCCCAGCGGTTAAAAGAATCAGCGGGCGGCGCGCTGGAGCTGCCGGCAAGAGTGCGCCGTGCCCGGCGGCGGGCGGTCCAAAGTCCTATATAGCGACGCGCTTCGAGGCCGACCTCCGATTCAAGCTGCTACGCCCGCTACATACAAGCCCGGCGCAAAAGTAGAGCTGGCGTCGACAAAGGCAGCCGTCTTGTCAGGGAATTGCGATAATCAAGCGCTTGCGACCGGGCGCCCGCGCTCATCGATAACGCGCTCGCCATTCTCTTTGAAGAATTCGCCTTGCTGCGGCGGCAAAAGATCGATCACGAGTTCCGAAGGACGGCAAAGTCTCACCCCTTTCGCAGTCACCACGAGGGGGCGGTTGAGGAGAATAGGATGCGCCTCGATTGCGTCGAGCAAGGCGTCATCGGAGAGTTTGCTGTCGCTAAGCCCCAATTCGCGAAAAACCGGTTCCTTATCGCGCAGCAGAGCACGCAGCGGCACGCCCGCGCGGCCCGCGAGCTGACGAATCAAGGCGCGCGCCGGAGGGGTTTTCAAATATTCGACGATATGCGGCTCGATGCCCGCGTTGCGGATGAGGCCAAGCGTATTGCGAGACGTGCCGCAACGAGGATTATGGTAGATGATGACATCCATTGGCGTCACGCTCCATGCAGACAGCGGCTCGCCTCGCTCTTGGTAATGCTCGCGCTGTCCAGGGCCGATTGTCGACAAAAACTCGACTTACGCAAGGGAAAACCCCAGCGTTTATTTGCCGGTGATGAGCAGGATTTTGCCAAGGTGCAAGGACGATTCCATCATCTCATGCGCCTGACGTGCCTGCTCGAGCGGGAAAGTGGCAAAGATCAGCGGCTTCACCAACCTCTTGTCCAACAGTGGCCAGATTTTTTCCTGCAATGCCGTCGCGACCTCGGACTTCTGTAGCACGGTCCGCGCGCGCAAGGTGGAGCCAGTCAAGGTCAGGCGGCGCAGCATGATGGGCCGCAAATCGAAATTCGCGACCGTCGCCGATTGCAGGAACCCGATCTGGACAAGACGGCCTTCCGCCGCCATCACGGACAGGTTCCTTGGCAGATAAGTCCCGCCGACCATGTCGAGCACGACATCGACGCCATGTTTGCCGGCGATCTTCCTCGTCTCGTCGACAAAATCCCGGGTCTTGTAATCGATCGCGAAATCGGCGCCGAGCGTCTTGCAGAAGGCGCATTTTGCGCTCGAACCGGCGGTAGCGATGACCCGTGCGCCAAAATGCTTAGCCAACTAAATCGCGGTCGAGCCAATGCCGCTCGATCCGCCATGCACCAGAAATGTTTCGCCAGGAGCTAGCCTGCCGCGCGTGAAAACATTGTCGAACACAGTGAAATAATTTTCCGGCAGGCCAGCTGCCGCGACGACACCCAAAGCCATCGGCACCGGCAGGCAGAGACTCGCATCGGCAAGCGCATATTCCGCATAGCCGCCGGAACCAACGAGAGCGCAAACGCCGTCGCCTTCCTTTGGCGTGCTCACGCCTTCACCCCGCGCGGCCACATGGCCCGCGATTTCGAGGCCCGGTATGGCGCTCTCGCCCGGAGGCGGCGGATAGACGCCTTCGCGCTGCAGGCAGTCGGGCCGGTTGACACCTGCCGCGGCGACCTCGATCAAAACCTGGCCTGGGCCCGGTTTCCGGCACCGGCGCCTCACCGGTTTTGATTACGTCCGGGCCGCCATGACCTTCGAAATGAACCTGCCGCATCGTCCGCATGATCATGATATTGTCTGCCTTGCGCGTTCGCAACAAGAGGAACGGATCTCCGTCACGCCGGTTTCATGAAGAAATAGACGGTCAGCACAAGCCCCACCACGACAACGAAGCCTCTGACAATCGGGGCCGGTACCCGCCGCGCCGCGTGCAATCCGGCATAACCGCCCGCGATTGCGCCGATCGCAACGACGATCGTCCACTGCCAATGAACGAGACCGGCAATGACGAATGTGACAACCGCCGCCGCGTTCATCAGCATGCCAAGCAGAATTTTCAGACTGTTCATCAGCCAAATATCGCGAAGTTCAAAAAGGGTGAGCGACGCAAGCATGAGAATGCCAATGCCGCCGCCGAAATAACCGCCGTAGACAGCGACCAACCCTTGCGCGGCGAAAATGCCGGTCCGGTTCAATTTGAACTTTTTTGCGCCGCCGGGCAAAAAACTCCCGGCCGCGAAAATCGATGTCGCGAACAGGATAAGCCAGGGCACGATATGGCTGAAGACAGTTTGCGGCGTGACGAGAAGCAGAAGGCCGCCGATGAGGCCGCCGGCAAGGCTTATCGTTGCAAGGACAGGCACATTTATGCGGCTGTCGGCGGAGGCCGCCGCGAGACCGTCGCGCGCGAAGTAACCGGTCGCGATCTGGCCTGGGAACAGCGCGACGGTGCTCGACGCGTTGGCATCAATTGGCGGCAATCCCGCCGCGATCAGCGCCGGGAAGGTGAGAAAGGAGCCCCCTCCGGCAACCGCGTTGACGAAGCCTGCCGAGAAAGCCGCGAATGCCACAAGGCCAAAAATGATCGTTTCCT
>CAVQZL010000005.1:0-23082 GCA_963718265.1 uncultured Alphaproteobacteria bacterium
ACAGGTCCAGCTCATCGCGCCGGACGGCAAGATTCTCAACGAAACCAGCCGCGGCTGAACATCCTATGCAACGCTGCCTCGTCATCGGCTATGGCAACACCCTCCGCCGCGACGACGGGGTCGGGGTGGAAACCGCCCAGGCCGTTGAGGCGTTGCACTTGCCAGGCGTCAATGTCATCACCCGCCACCAGCTCGCGCCGGAACTCGCCATGCCGATTTCCCAGGCCGAAGCAGTCATCTTCGTGGATGCGGACATCCATGCCTAAGGCGCCATCGAAATTATTGACCCCTCCGAAGAGCTGTAGATAATGGGTGTAGGATACGCCAATGCGGGCATTCGCCCAGGGCCATACTGATGGCCCGCCTTTCATGAACGGCGAATATGCGAGATCGAAAATTAGCCCCTGGCCGTTGGGGTTGTTTGCAAGCGAAGAAGCGCCAAAGAACAATGCATCCGCCGACCCATAGACGCTGAAGTAAGCAGCCGTCAGGCTGATGGTGTGATCATACACGTAACCCAGCGATGCCTTAAAGGTCTCGATCGTATTGTAAGGGTTGGACGAAAGTCCCTGGAGAATAGATGAATAGAGGTGTTGCTGTTCGTTGATGTGCGTGATTTTGGCCGTAATGATATGCGGGTCGCCGATGTACTGATACTGCGCATCAAAGCCGACATCCAAAATTTGGTCAAAGGCGAAGCCCGGAACCCCGCCGGGCAGCAAATTGGCCGCTAGGCCAAAGGTGCCGATCTCAAGAGAGTGCTCGCCGTAATTAAATTCAACCGCGGCGCGCCAATAGGGCGCGGCGCCGTCGATTGAGAGATCTCCGATGCCCGGCTCGCCGAGCGCCTCCAGTGCCTGCCTGGAGAGGTTTTGGTAGACGCTCCCTTCGAGGTAAAGCATGTCGTTCCAGAAGCTATAGATTCCTGTTCCGACGACTTTTCCACCAAGAGACCCTTCGATCGTTGTCCCAGGCGTCGCAAACTGGGGGGCAATGGTCGAGGCTACGTAAGGAAAACCCCAGGCGGGTGTCGTGTTCCACACATCTTGAACTGTCGGATTGTTATTGACCGACACGCCATAAATCAGATCGAGACCCAAAAAGCTTGCCGTATCCGCATAGCGGATATCGGAATTATCTAGAAATGTGTGGTTCGACGCCCTGTCATAGGTGCCCTGAATCAAGGCACCAGTATTTCCGTAAATTTGGCCGCCGTAAAACAAGCTTGCCTGCTGCAAGATCGTGTTGTTGTTGGTATGGGCGTCGCCTAGAGGCGGCGTATCCTGATTGCGAGCGGTATGCGTGAAGGTCGGAACTAGCATCGCTGCAAGGGGCGGGGCCTCCTCGAAGGTTAGGCCGCCGCCCGCAGTATAGCCGCCGAGTTTAAATCGGCGCCCGTATGGCGTAAGCTCAGGAAAGACCGTATGACATGTAGCGCAGGGCTGACCAGTCTGCCGGGCAAAACTCGGCACCGCCGATGCGGTTGGTGGCTTGACCACGATTGCGGCGCCAATGACCGCCGCACCGAGAGATGCAACGCCCGCAAAGGTGGCCACGGCTCGCAAATCGCATCGCGAAATGCTGGCTGCGGAGGGGGCGCTATCTGTAGCGATAGTCGTGCGGGAGACATTGCCATCCTGGTTCGAAAGAATGTCTTCCATAGGCCTCTCCCCTTCGCGATCAAACCGCGTCGAAGAGGCAAATGAAAACGCGCCACCTTCGAAACTCATGGCTACGCTAACCGCGTTTGGGCGTTGATGGCATGAAGTATTAAGTCTCGGGAATTGATTTGTTTTGTTGTGTTGTAGTGCGGCAACACCATCGGTCTGCCCAAAAAGATGAGGCCAAAAAAAGCGTTTTTCAAAAAGGCCCAAGCATTCCAGCTGGCGACGCACGCAGTGCCATTGTTCAGATTATTGTTCTAAGGAACCATACTGGACAATACTCAAGTATGAGGCAAGAGCCTCAATTTCGTTTGGGGACAATTTGTTTGCAACCCGGGGCATGGGCTCCGCGGCCGTATGGTACCCTTCGCGCCACTGCTCAAGTCTCCCTTTCAAATAGGAATACGACAATCCTCCCAGACGGGGAATTTCTCTAACCCCCTCGGCATTCGGGCCATGACAAACGAGACAGGACACAATGTTGGAATCTGGAATCCCCTGCTCATATATCGTTCTTCCTGCAGCTGCCAGCTCCCGATCTCCGTCATTGGCGGCCACGGGAGGCAGAGTCTGAAAAATACGATGCCAAATCATGTGCCGTCTGGGGACTGAGATTCGCCGCGGCGCCCCACATGTATTGTTTTGAATACGGATTATCCCGGATGTGCTGCTTAAAGCTCAGAAGCTGGTTCTCGATGTATTGATTCCGCTGTCCGGCCAATCGTGGCGCGGTCGCATATCCTTGCCCCGATGTTCCGTGACACCAAGTGCAATTCCGGACGTGGAGGGACTTATCTGCCAACAGCGGACTGGCAGCAGAAGCAACAATCGCCAGGACCGCTATTTTTGATTTGACGATTTTCATCATCCACGTTCTCGCGCTTGTGCATTTATTGGAACCGGTGATCCGCAAAACGATCGGATTTACTGCAGATTGCTGACGTAGGCGGCGATGGCGGCAATCTGTGATTGGGTCAAGTTGTGCGTTGTCGGCACCATAATGGCCGATGTATCTTTCGCCGCACCCTGACCTCGCTCTTTGGTCCAATACGTCAACTCTTTCACTGTGTACGGAAAGAGCTGACCTGCCAACCGAGGAATTTCGTTTTGGCCCTTTGCATCTGGGCCATGACAAGCGGAGCACGCTGGTACATTGGATTCGGGTAAGCCCTGGTCGTAGATTGTTTTTCCCAATGCCAGGCTTTCCTTCGGAGCACCACCGAATGGTTTGGGATTGAGATCCCTAAAATGCGCCGCCAAGACCACGACCATCGACGGGCTCAAGACGTGGGCCACGTTAGACATGACAGGGTTCGCCCGCCTGCGCTCTATAAAGGCCCGCAACTGATTTTCGATGTAGGTGGGCTGCTGTCCCGCAAGTCGTGGCATGGCAAAATATCCGTGGTATCCCTGCCCCGACAGCCCGTGGCAGGTTTTGCAATATTCCAATTTGGCCTGAAACTTTTGCTCCGAAAAGGCAGCTGTGCCCCTGTCATCCGCACGCCCCGCCGCGGTGAAAACAATTGCGAAAATTGCCGCGTAAAACACGGGCTCTAAACCATTGACCTTCATGATCCGGCCTCCGCGTCCTTCGTTCGGTCATGCCCGAATGACCTTCCCGCCAATTGATAGACGCCGGACGTAAGCGGCTTTTCGCTCAACTTGCTCTCGCGCAATTCAGCTGAGGGCAGATTCGAGACTTTGACGATTATAATATTCCTCGGTACAGGTAAACTGCTCTTGTCTCGCTGCTTCCCGCGAGGGAAAACCGGTTTGGCCGGCGAATTTCAGTTTTCAGCATTCCAAAGCAGTGATCTGAACCAGCGCGCCGGTCTTGTCGTGTCGTGTCGTGTCGTACGATAATGTTGGAGGCAGGTTCATGAAAATCAGTTGCTTACAGTCCTTGTCGTACGCGGCAATATTCACAATTGTTTTCACCGCGGGGGATCGCGCGGAAGAAACGAGTCCGGACGCCGTTCCGCGGCAAGAGCTTCAGGCTAAAGTAGAATATTGCAAAACCTGCCATGGGTTATCGGGACAAGGTTTTCGTGGGTCTTTTCCCATGCCGCGACTCGCTGGGCAGCAGACCGAGTATCTTGAAAATCAGTTGCGGGCCTTTATAGAGCGTAGGCGGACGAACCCGGTCATGTTTAACGTGGCCCACGTCTTGAGCCCGTCCATGATCGATGACTTGGCCGCACATTTTAGGAATCTCAATCCAAAACCCTTAGGTGGGGCTCCAAAGGAACTCGTGGCCGCGGGGAAAAAAATCTACGAAGAAGGATTACCCGAAACCAACGTTCCGCCATGCTCTTCCTGCCACGGTCCAGAGGCTAAAGGTAACGGGTCATTTCCCCGGTTGGCTGGTCAGCTCCATGACTACATCTTTAAGAAACTGGTTCATTGGGACAAAGAGTGGGGGCAGGATCCAGCAAAACCGGACAAATCAGCCATTATGGAACCGATCGCGCACGGCCTGACGGAGCCGGAGATTGCAGCCGTCGCGGCCTATGTCAGTTATCTGGAGTAATCGATCCTTTGGTTCATATCATGTTGCCCATAAACTCAACAGTGGTGCTCCTTTCGGATGGGCTCGTAGTCAGGGGGCGCACTCCGCGAGTTCCGCATTTGATCACAAGCCGAATTGCGACCTGACCCACTACCAGAAAATCAGCTCAACTCATCCGCTAGCCTGCGCGCAAAGGCGATGCAATCCTCGATCTGCGCGATTTTCGAGCGAACGATCCGAGCGCGAGTAAAACCCGCGTCGCCGGACCATGTTCCGGCGTTCACTCCGCTGCTGCCGACTCGCGGGGTTTGAGTGCGGCCTCGCCGGTTTCGAATTGAAGTTTTGCCAAGCGGGCGTAAAGGCCATCCTTGGCGACCAGGGACGTATGCGTGCCTTCCTCTATCAATCGGCCGTTGTCGAGAACAAGAATGCGGTCCGCCCGGAGGACAGTCGCAAGGCGATGCGCGATAACGAGGGTCGTGCGTTCCGACATCACTTTTTCGAGTGCGGACTGAACCATGACTTCGTTTTCGGAATCGAGCGCCGACGTCGCTTCGTCGAGAAGCAGCACCGGCGCTTCCTGTAATATCGCCCGCGCGATGGCGATCCGCTGGCGCTGCCCGCCCGACAAGGTCACACCGCGTTCGCCGGCGAGCGTCGCATAGCCATCCGGCAAGGCGCGGATGAAATCGTCAGCCGCCGCCCGCCGCGCCGCGCCGTGCACGGCCTCAATGCTCGCATCCGGCGCGCCATAGCGGATATTGTCGGCAATAGATGCGGCGAAAATCACCGGGTCCTGCGGCACGCTTTTGATCCGCCGCCGCAGCTCTGCCGGATCGACGCTCTTGATGTCGACACCATCGAGCAGAATGCGGCCCGAGGCTGGATCGTAGAATCGCGAGAGGAGCTGGAACAAGGTCGTCTTGCCCGCGCCGGACGGTCCGACAATGGCGACCGTTTCCCCCGGCACCACCTTGAATGAGAGCGCGTGCAAGGCGAACTCTCGCGGCCTTGCCGGATACGCGAAATCAACTCGCTCGAATACGATTTCGCCCCGGCCCGGCTCGGGCAGCACCTTGGCTGGAACCGGCGCCACGATCGAGGGCCGCAAGGCAAGGATCTCGGCGATCCGGCCGGCCGCGCCGCCGGCCGCGGCTACCTCGCCCCATACCTGGCTCAACTCGCTCAAGGCGCCCGCGGCCAAAATGGCGTAAAGCACGAACTGCGACAAAAGGCCGCCGGTCATGCCGCCAGAAAGAACGTCCCGCGCGCCAAACCAAAGCACGCCGACTATGCTTGCGAAGACCAGAAATATTACCACGATCGTGAGGCCCGCGCGGGCAAGGGCGGCATTGCGGGCAGCGGCATAGGCTTCCTCCACCGCGGCGCTGAAATGGCGGCTGGTGGCGGGCTCGGCGCCAAAGGCCTGCATTACCCGGACGGCGGCGAGGTTTTCGGCGGCATAGGCACTCGCCTCGGCGAGCGTATCTTGCGCCGTGCGGGACCGTTTGCGGACCAAGCGGCCGGAGGCCACCAGAGGCAGGACGATGATCGGAATGGCAATCAACACAGCGGCGGAAAGTTTTGGGCTCGTATAAACCATCATCGCGACCGCGCCGGCGAACAGAAACAGATTGCGCAACGCGACAGCTGCCGAGGCACCGAAGGCGGACTTCATCTGGGTCGTGTCGGCGGTCAACCTCGACATGAGCTCGCCAGTTCGCGCGGTGTCGAAAAACGCCGCGTCGAGACGGCACAGATGTTTGAATACATCCGTCCTGAGGTCGGCGACGACACGTTCGCCGAGCGTCGTCACGAAATAGAACCGCGATCCCGAGGCCAGCGCCAAAATCGCGGCGACGGCAACGAGGGCAAGAAAATACGAGTTGATCAAACCCGCGCTTTCGGCCGAAAAGCCGAAATCGATCATGCGCCGGATCGCCAGCGGCACTGCCAAGGTCGCCGCCGCCGCCACCGTTACCGCGAGCAGCGCCGCGGTAATGCCGGGTTTGTAGCGCAAAAGATATGGCGCGAGCTGCAAAAGGGCGCGGGCCGACGGCCTTTGCCCGGGAGGCACGGAGTTCGTCATGAAGGCGGCGGGTGTGTTCATTGTCCGACCATAGCAAGATCCTTGGCTCGGGAACTTGAAATTATCCGTACCCCCAGCCTGCGAACGCGTCCACTTAATATACCAATAGACCGGCCAAGGGACTATTCCTAATAGGCGAAGTGGATTGCTTACGCCACACCATTAAGTTAACTTGTCCGCAGGATCCCATTAGCGCTCCGTCGCAACTTTCAACAACTGGAAGACCTCGATCATGCGTGCCACTTTCCGTTACGTACTTGTCGCAGGACTCGCCGCCTTGCCCATGCTGCCAGTAGCCGCGCAAGCGCAAACAAGAAAGCCGCCAAAGGCGCAGATATCCGTCGAGGAGACTTCTTCCGACAAGAAGCCCAACATTCTCTTCATCATGGGCGACGATATCGGCTTCATGCAGCCGAGCATCTACCATCGTGGATTGATGGTCGGGGAAACCCCCAACATCGACCGGATCGGGCAAGAGGGCGCGATCTTCATGGACTATGTCGCTATGCAGAGCTGCACCTCCGGCCGCAACGCCTTCTTCACCGGCATGTATCCGCTGCGCACGGGCATGATCCAGCCGCAACTGCCGGGCAGCCCGTCGTATTTGCGGCCCGGCACTCCGGCGCTCGCCAAATTCCTGCACGATCTTGGCTACGCCACCGGCGAGTTCGGCAAGAACCACCTTGGCGACCACACCGCTGCGCTGCCGACGGCGCATGGTTTTGAGGAATATTGGGGCTATCTCTATCACCTCGATGCGATGCAGCAGGTGAGCTTCCCCGACATCAACAAGTCGCCGACCGAGCAGACCGTCGCGCCGCCCTGCAAGAACACACCGATCCCCGGCGTGCCGGAGGTCACCGGCGCCGTCGATCCCAGAACAACCACATGTCTCACGCCGCCGCGCAATGTCTTGTGGTGCCACTCCTCTGACGGCACGGAGAAGAACCAATCATGCAAGGACGAGGGCCCGCTGACGCTCGACCGGTCGAGAACGGTGGATGAGGAAATCTCGGCCAAGGTGATCGACTTCCTTGACCGCAATGACCCGAAGAAGACTGGCAAGCCTTTCTTCGTCTGGTATAACCCGGCGCGCATGCATGTCACAACTGTGCTGCCGCCGAAGTACGAAGCCATGCTGGGCGAGCGGGGCGGCAAGGATTGGGGCGTCAACGAAGCCGGCATGAAGCAGATGGATGACAACATCGGTTATGTGCTGCAGAAGCTGGAGGACATGGGCCAGCTCGACAATACCATTGTTGTCTTCACCACCGACAATGGCGCGGAGGCGATCACTTTCCCGGACGGCGGCGTCACCCCCTTCAAGGGCCAGAAGGGCGAGGCCTGGGAAGGCGGCTACCGGGCACCGCAGGTTGTCCGCTGGCCGGGCCACATCAAACCAGGCACGGTCAAAAACCAGTTGTTCGTGGCCCTTGACTGGCTGCCGACATTTGTCGACATCGGAGGCGGCCCCAAAGGCGACACGCTGAAGAAGGAGATCGAGGCAGGCAAATACCCAGGCATCGTCAAGACGACGCTCGACGGCTTCGACCAGCGCGACTATCTCGAAGGCAAGGCTGATAAGTCGGCGCGCGATGTCTTCTTCTATTACTCGGGCGCGACCCCCTCCGCGGTGCGCTACAAGAACTGGAAGATGTATTACACCATGTCGCAGCCAAGCGCCGAGGGCTGGATCTTGCCGCTGGTGTCGTTCCACTTCACCCTGGTCCAGAACATCAAGCGCGATCCCTTCGAGCAGGCTGTCGGCGAACGTCAGAAGACGGTCCTGGGGTTTGGCGGCGCGCTCGGCGGCCCACTCACCGCGTTTCTCTACGACTGGAACATGCTACCGATCGGTCAGCTGCTCTGGGAGAAGGAACTCAAATTCGTACAAGGAGTTCCCGCCACTCCAAGCTCCGGAGACCTACAACCTCACGGGGATCTTGGACGCAATGAAAAAGGCGCCTCACCCGAGCGACTAGCCGGTTGACGCCTATTGTCCCGATGCCGCGCTGTTCATAACAGCGCGGCATTCTCCATTGTGATACCCAAACCGTAGGTGAAGTCGTGATACGTTTGAAACTGATGATTCTTTCCGGAATTAGCCGCCGCGCAGTGCATTCGACTTTGGCCGCACCGTCATCGGCCTCGGCTTGTTGCTTTGCTCTGCAGAGACGTCTAGCGCGAAGAAAAACACGATCACGGCGATCGACATCGCGCTGGAGCCTGATGCAACGATGATCCGACACGCGGAGGCCGTCAACGCTCGACTGCTCAAGGTTTTCCCGAAGGGCTTCGCTCTGAACGCAACGCACCACCCACACATCGCGATGCTGCAACGGTATGTCCGCAAAGCGGACCTCGACAAAGTCTACGCGGCCGTCGGCAAGGTCCTGGCCGGCGAGAAGGCGGCTGGCTGGCCCTTGAAGGCGTTCAAGTACTACTACATCCCCTGGAAGGATATTGGCCTCGCCGGCATTGTCGTCGAGCCGACAGACAATTTGCTCAGGCTGCAACAAGAATTAATCGATGCCGTTGCCCCATTTACGGCGGAAACTGGGACCGCTGCGGCGTTCGTCACCACGCCGAAAGATCCCGGAATCAACCAGCCGACGATCGACTATGTCGAGACGTTTGTTCCAAAAGCATCGGGCAAGAATTTCAATCCGCATGTTACCGTTGGCATCGCCTCCCAGGATTATCTGAACAAAATGCTCGCCGAACCGTTTGATGCGTTCACCTTCTCGCCATCGGGGGCGTCGGTTTACCAACTCGGCAACTTCGGGACGGCTCGGAAAAAGCTCACGACGTGGGAATTGAGGCCCTGAAGCTGGGTGCAACATCGCGTATCTTATGTGCTTTAGGGGAGCCTTCCATGTCACCGAACCCTTCTTTCCACCGCGTCGGCAGACGGGCGCTGCTGGCCGCTTTGGCGGCGCTTCTAATCTTGTTTGGAACGCTCCTTCCTAGCTCCGCGGCAGAGGCGACGGCGACGTCTAGCGACCCCCTGCCTTCCTGGAACGATGGACCGGCGAAACAGGCCATCATCGAACTGGTCAAGGTGACCACAGATAGGACGAGCCCCAAATTCGTGCCGCCGGAAATGCGCATCGCCACTTTCGATCAGGATGGCACCACTTGGGTCGAACACACCATGTATACCCAGGTGATGTATTGCCTCGAGCGAGTCCCGGCGGTGGTGGCGAAGAAGCCCGAGTTGAAGAACATCGAGCCGTTCAAAACAGTCCTGACAGGTAACCGCGAGGCGATCGCAAAGCTCTCGATGAAGGATCTGGAGAAGATCCTTGTCGCGACGCTCACCGGCATGACGGTGGACGAGTTCAAGGCCGAGGTTACCAAATGGATCACGTCCGCCAAGCATCCAAGATGGGACCGCCTCTACACCGAACTGACCTATCAACCGATGCGCGAAGCGATGCAGTATTTGCGCGAAAACGGGTACAAAACCTACATCGTCACCGGCGGCGGCCAGGACTTTGTTCGGGTCTACTCCGAGCGCGTGTATGGCATCCCGCCCGAGCAGATCGTGGGCACCGCGGGCGGGACACAATACGGCTATGGCAAGAACGGTAAACCGTTCCTCACCAAGGAGGCCAAGCTCATGCTGAACGACAACGGTGCAGGCAAGCCCGAAGGCATTCATATGATGATAGGAGTACGGCCGATCATCGCATTCGGTAACTCAATCGGCGACCGGCAGATGTTGGAATATACCAAGGCCGGCAGCGGCGCGCGGCTAGCGCTGCTGGTGCTGCACGACGATGCGACACGCGAATATGCCTACGGGCCAGCGCAAGGACTTCCAGAAACGAAGGTCGGGACGTTCACCCAGGCGCTCTATGATGAAGCGAAGAAGGACGGCTGGATGATCGTGAGCATGAAAAACGACTGGAAGCGAATTTTCGCGTTCGAATAGGGCACGTGGAAATAAGCGCTTAAGGGATATTCTCTGCCCGCCGAAGGCAGGTACGGGGATTGCCATTATTCCAGCGGAGGTCGGGCACAGTGGCGAGGGACAAGGTTCTGGTCACGGGAGCTTCCGGCTTCGTCGGGTCCGCCGTGGTGCGCGCTCTGATTCAGCTCGGGTCACTGCGTCCGCGCCTTGCTGCGGCCAACCAGCAAGCGAACAAATCTAGCCGGTCTCGACCTCGAGATCGTGGAAGGCGACATGCGCGACGCAGCCTCGGTCGCGCGGGCAATGGCAGGTGCGCGTTTTCTGTTCCATGTCGCCGCCGATTACCGCCTCTTTGCCCGCAACCCACAAGAAATTATGTGGAACAACCGGGAGGGGACCAGACTTCTTATGCGGAGCGCGCTGGCAGCGGACGTAGAGCGCATCGTTTATACGAGCAGTGCCGCAACCATCGCGTGCGCGGTAAATGGCGGCCAGGCTGACGAGACGATGCGGCTAAACGAATCCAGCGCGGTCGGCGCTTACAAGCGAAGCAAGGTCGCCGCGGAGCAGGTCGTCGAAACGATGATCGCCCGCGATGATTTGCCGGCGATTATCGTGCATCCGACGGCGCCGATCGGACCCCGCGACCAGAAGCCGACGCCTACCGGGCGGATCATCGTCGAGGCGGCGTCGGGCCGTATTCCGGGTTTCGTCAACTCCGGGCTCAATCTCGTGCATGTCGACGACGTCGCGAACGGGCATCTCGCCGCCCTGCATCATGCAAAGGCCGGCGAACATTATATCCTCGGTGGCCAAAACGTGATGCTCGTGGACTTCCTTGGCCAAATAGCGATGCATGTGCGGCCGTCGTCCTCCCAGAATTCGGCTGCCGCGGCCGTTGGTTTATCCGTTTGCGTTCGGGGCGGAAACCATGGCACGGGTGACGGGGCGCGAGCCTTTCCTGACAATCGACGGACTGCGGATGTCGAAGCACCGGATGTTCTTTAGTTCCGCGAAGGCTGAGCGCGACCTCGGCTACAAGGCTCGGCCCTATCCCGAAGCTCTCAGGGAGGCGTTGGCATGGTTTCGCGGCAATGGGCAATTGTGATGACGATGCCCGGTTTGCCGATAACGCCTTCGAAAACACACCGGCAAGAAAATTTTCCTGTCGCCTCGATGCTCATCGCGCCACGACATCGGGCCACAATTCTCGCCTATTATCGTTTCGCCCGCGGCGCTGACGACGTCGCCGATAGTTCGTCGCTCGCGCCGGACGCCAAGCTTGCCAGGCTCGACCTATTCGAAGCAACGTTGACCGGGCGAAGCGAGGCGGTCGAAGCCGCGCTGCCACTTCGCGCGGTGCTCGCCGGGCGAATGCTCTTGGCCCGTCATGCGCTCGATCTGCTGCGTGCCTTCCGGATGGATGCGGTCAAACATCGCTACGCAAATTGGTCCGAGTTGATGGACTATTGTACCTATTCGGCGGCGCCAGTCGGGCGTTTCGTTCTCGATGTGCATGGCGAGAGCAATCCACCTGGCCGGCATCGGACGCACTTTGCACGGCGCTTCAGATTATCAATCATCTGCAAGACTGCGGCGACGACTATCGCAACCTCGATCGCGTTTATGTTCCGGAAGACGCACTTGCGGCGCAAGGCCTCCGGCCAGACGCGCTCGGCGCCGCAAAAGCCTCACCGGCATTGCGCGCGGTTTTGCAAGGTGTAGCCCGGCGGACCGCGCCACTGGTCGAATTGGGCTGCTGCCTTCCGGCTCAGGTCCGCGATTTCCGTCTATGTCTGGAGACCGCCGTGATCGGGCGCCTCGCTCGCAAGCTCAACGGCCTGCTGCTCGAACGCGATCCATTGAGCGAACCAGTGCATTTGACAAAGTCCGGCGCTCTCGCCTGGGCGAGCCTCGGGGTTGCCGGGGGGGCTGCGGGCCTTTTTCCGGCCGCGCCGGATCACGGCGACGCCGGCCGCCGGCGCATGAGGGGCGCGTTCGGGGCCGCCAAGCCCGCCGCTGCGGCCCGCGCACGCGGCAGTTCCTTCAATGCGGCGATGCGCATTCTGCCACGCCCGCGCCGCGAGGCGATGTTTGAAATCTATGCCTTCTGCCGCGCCGTGGACGATATCGCGGACGAAGTTGGGCCACGCCACGCCCGCATGCAAGCGCTCGCCAAATGGCGGTGCGATATCGGCGGGATTTATGCCTGCGGGGGCGCGCCGCAATCCGCGCCGGAAAGGATGCGCGGTCTTGCAAAAGCGATCCACGCGTTTGGCCTGCGGCGCGAGGATTTCTACGCCGTGCTCGATGGCATGGAGATGGATGTCGAGGGCGATATAAGGGCACCCGATTTGGCCACGCTCGATCTTTATTGCGATCGCGTGGCTGGCGCGGTCGGGCGCCTTTCGGCGCGGGCTTTCGGGATGCCACAAGTTGAAGGAGATGGCCTCGCGCATCACCTTGGCCGCGCACTCCAGCTCACCAATATTTTGCGTGATCTCGACGAGGACGCGGCCCTCGGCCGGCTCTACCTGCCCCGCGAATATCTCCGCGCGACGGGCATCGGCACGACGGCGCCAAAGGAGGTTCTCGCCAATCCGGCGCTGGTCCTTGCCTGCGCTCCAGTGATTGCCCGAGCGAAGGAGCATTTTTGCAAGTCGGAGCAAATCATGGCAAGGTGTCCGCGCGCGAGCGTGCGTGCACCAAAAATCATGGCGGACGTCTACCGGGCCATTCTCGCTCGCCTGGAACGGCGCGGTTTCGCCGCGCCACGGGCACGCATTCGCGCGCCACGCCATCGCGTCGTCCTGGCGCTGCTGCGTTATGGCCTCCATTAATGAATAAGCCCGCTGTCCATGTCGTCGGCGCGGGACTTGCCGGGCTCGCCGCTGCGGTGCGTCTTGCGGGTGGACGCCGCGAAATCGTGCTGCACGAGGCCGCGCGGCAGGCCGGAGGGCGCTGCCGGTCTTTTTACGATCCCGCGCTTGGCATGATGATCGACAATGGCAATCATTTGCTTTTGTCCGGTAATCTCGATGCGCGAAAATTCCTGAAGGCGATCGGGAGCGAGGATCAATTGGCGGGACCGCCGGACGCCGAATTTGCGTTCGCCGATCTCGCCACCAAGGAGCGCTGGCACCTGCGCCCGAATGCCGGGCTGGTTCCCTGGTGGATTTTTTCCTCCCTCCGGCGGGTGCCGGACACAGTCGCGCGCGACTATCTTGGCCTCCTGCGGCTTCTTGTTCAGGGCGAGGACGCGCCGATCGGCGCTGTCATGCGCTGCGACGGATTGCTTTATGAGCGGCTGTGGCGGCCGTTTTTCCTCGCTGCCTTGAATACCGAGCCCGGCGAAGCTTCTTCCCGCCTCGCCGCCACCGTGGTGCGCGAAACGCTTGGCCGAGGAGGGCGCGCCTGCCGTCCACTCGTCGCTACCCACGGCCTCTCTGCCGCATTCGTCGATCCCGCGCTCGATTATCTCGGCAAACACGGGGTAAAGGTTCAATTCGATCATAGGCTGCGCGGAATAGATTTTGCTGGCGGCCGCGCCAAGACCCTCGATTTTAGCAGCGATGTCGTGGAACTTGGAGCGTCAGACAATGTCGTTCTCGCGGTTCCGGCTTATACCGCGCAAGGCCTGGTTCCGGGGTTACAAACGCCGGAGGAGTATCGCGCGATCGTCAATGCCCATTTCAAAATCGCCCCGCCAAGCGACTGCCCGCCAATCCTTGGTATCGTCAACGGGACCATCGAATGGCTGTTTGCGTTTCCGGGTAGGTTATCGGTCACGATAAGTGGCGCCGATCGGCTGCTCGATGTCGCGCGCGAAGAACTCGCTAGAACGCTTTGGGCCGAAGTTGCAAAAGCAACACGGATTGAAAATCCGCTTCCGGCATGGCAGATCGTCAAGGAAAAGCGGGCAACGGTTGCCGCGACGGTTGCCGAAAACGCGCGCCGGCCCGGTTCTCGAACGGCCTATGCCAATCTGGTGCTCGCGGGCGATTGGACCGCGACGGGACTGCCCGCGACAATCGAAGGGGCAATCCGTTCCGGCCATCGCGCGGCCGGTCTGATCGTGGCATCGGATTAAGTAAAGTAAGGGGCGGCCTTAATGGAAGATATGGATGGCGTAACGGAAGACGCTGCCACGGCGAACCCGGAGCTTACGCAAATCGAAGCGGCGGTTTCGCGGGCAAGCCAAGCGCTGTTGGCCACGCAGCGCGAGGATGGGCATTTCGTCTTCGAGCTGGAGGCCGACGTTTCGATCCCGGCGGAATATATTCTCTTTAAGCATTATCTCGGCGAGCCGGCCGATGCCGGGCTCGAAGCCAAGATGGCGGCCTTTCTCCGCCGCAAGCAGGCGGCGCATGACGGCTGGCCGCTGTTCACCGATGGTGCCTTCAATATCAGCAGCAGCGTCAAGGCATATTTCGCTCTGAAAGCAGTGGGCAATTCGCCCGAAGCGGACCATATGCGGCGCGCCCGCGCGGCGATCCTTGCGCAGGGCGGGGCGGCGAACACGAATGTGTTTACGCGCGGGCTTCTGGCCCTGTTCGGCGCGGTGCCCTGGCGTGCAGTGCCGGTGATGCCCGTAGAAATCATGCTGTTGCCACGCTGGTTTCCCTTCCATGTGACCAAAATCTCCTATTGGAGCCGCACGGTTCTCACGCCGCTCATGGTTGTGACCGCCCTAAAGCCGCGGGCGAGGAATCCGCGCAATATCGGCATCGACGAACTCTTCGTCGAGCCGCCGGACGAAGTTCGCCATTGGCCCGGCGCGCCGCATCAAAAATTTCCTTGGACCACGCTTTTTGCCGGAGTGGACAAGATTTTACGGTGGTCGGAGCCTTATTTTCCCAAGAGCTTGCGCAAGCGGGCGATCAATAAGGCGGTTGCCTTCGTCGAGGAGCGACTGAACGGCGAGGATGGGCTCGGCGCGATTTTCCCCGCGATGACCTATACGGCCCTGATGTTTGTCGCGCTTTTGTATCGAAGGGACGATCCGAGGATGGTCCAGGTCCTGAACGCAATCGACAAGCTGCTCGTCGTCCGCGAGGAAGAGGCTTATTGCCAGCCTTGTGTGTCGCCGGTGTGGGATACCGGGCTTGCTTGCCACGCGCTGATGGAAGCCGGCGGCGAAGCCACCGCGCCGCGTGTTCGTGCCGCGCTTTCCTGGCTCGAACCCTTGCAAGTCACCGATGTCGCGGGCGATTGGGCCGCCCAAAAACCGCATGTCCGGCCGGGCGGGTGGGCATTTCAATATGCCAACGCCTATTATCCCGATGTCGACGATACCGCTGTCGTGGTGATGGCGATGCACCGTGCGGCTCGCCACGCGCCGCAGTACGAGGATGCGATGGCCCGCGCGCGCGAATGGATCGAAGGCCTGCAAAGCGCCAATGGCGGCTGGGGCGCCTTCGAATTCCGATAACGACAGGGAGTATTTGAATTACATCCCTTTCGCCGATCACGGCGCGTTGCTCGATCCGCCGACTGCCGATGTGACGGCGCGCTGTATTTCCATGCTGGCCCAGCTTGGCGAGACTCCGGCGACCAATCGTGCGGCGGCGCGCGGCGTCGAATATCTCCTTCGTGCCCAGGAAAAGGATGGCAGCTGGTTCGGCCGCTGGGGGATGAACTACATCTACGGAACCTGGTCGGTGCTTTGCGCGTTGAGTGCGGTCAAGCACGATCCGGGCAGCCCGGAGGTGCAGCGAGCAGCCGCGTGGCTAAAAAGTATTCAGAATGCGGACGGCGGCTGGGGCGAAGGGGGCGAGAGCTATGCGATGGATTACGCGGGCTACCGTCCGGCGCCGGGCACGCCTTCGCAGACGGCATGGGCCTTGCTTGGGCTGATGGCCGCCGGTATGGAAGATGATGCGGCGGTCGCCTCGGGGATACGCTATCTTGTACGGATCCAAGCGGAGGACGGATTGTGGACGGAAGAGCGTTTTACCGCGACCGGGTTTCCCCGCGTCTTTTATCTGCGCTATCATGGCTATTCGAAATATTTCCCGCTTTGGGCGCTGGCACGCTACCGCAATCTGAAGGCAGGCAATCCGCAACCGCTCCTCATGGGGATGTAACCGGCCCGCCAGTCATCGCCGTTACCGGGCTTAAGGCGGAAGCATGGATCGCCGCCGGCCCGCGAATACTCACCCTATCGGGATGCGGCGATGTCTTGGGTCTCGCGCGGAGACTAGAAGCCGCCCTTGCGAACGAAGCTTCCGCGATAATCAGTTTTGGCGTTGCGGGCGGTTTGGCGCCTGGCCTCGCCGCTGGGACCAAGCTTGTCGCCCGTTCGGTTGTCGCCCCGGACGGCGCACGATATTATAGCGATCCGGTCTGGTCGAAGCGGCTTTCCTGCGCCCTTGGCGGCGCGGCAATCGCCGACATAGCTGGTATCGATCTTCCGGTGGCCGGCCTTGCGGAAAGGCACGCCCTGCATCGCAAAACAGGTGCCCTCGCCGCCGATACGGAATCCCATGTTGCCGCCAGGGCTGCTGCGGCACGTAATCTGCCCTTTGCCGCTGTTCGCGTCGTGGCCGACCCGGCACACCGGCAATTGCCGCACGCCGCCTTGGTGGCGATCAGACCGGATGGCTCGCTCGCGCTTGGGGCGATCCTCGGCTCGCTCGTGCGAAATCCGCGGCAAGTCCCGCATTTAATGCGGACTCGCCAACGATGCGCGCGCGGCCTTCGCGGCTCTATTCCGCGGGCGAATAATGCTCTCCGGACCGCTCGGTTTCACCGATTTCCGCGAGTTTTTGCTCGACCTGCCGGCTGAAGACGTAATCGGCGGGGCGCTGGAGGTCTAGCGGAATATCCGGCGCCATCGGACCTTCGACGCGAATGCCGCGCAAGGACACGCCGAGAGCCCGCAAAGGATGGTTGAACGCATCTTCCACGGCGGTCGCCTCGAAGCCACAATGGACCATGCAGTCGGCGCATTTTTCGTAGTTGCCGGTGCCATAGGAGTCCCAATTGGTTTCCTCCATGAGCTCCTTGAATGTTGCGGTGTAACCTTCGCCGAGCAAATAGCAGGGCCGCTGCCAGCCGAAAACGGTACGCGTTGGATTGCCCCAAGGCGTGCATCGATAGGTTTGATTGCCGGCGAGAAAGTCGAGGAAAAGGGTCGATTGGAAGAAAGGCCACGCCTTGCCACCCCGGCCCAGCGCGAAGATCTGCCGGAACAAGGTCTTGGTCTTCTCGCGATTGAGGAAATGTTGCTGATCCGGCGCGCGCTCGTAGGCATAGCCTGGCGATACGGTGATGCCTTCGATGCGCAGTGCCGCCACGCTATCGAAAAACGCGGCAACCCGGCCCGGATCGGCATTGTTGAAGAGCGTACAATTGACGGTCACGCGAAAGCCGCGCTCCTTGGCGAGTTTTAAGGCATCGAGGGCGCGGTCGTAGACGCCAACCTGACAGACCGAGTGATCGTGCATGTCCGCGTCGCCATCGAGGTAAATCGACCAGTTGAAATAGCGGCTCGGCGTATAGCGGTCGAGGTTTTTTGCCAAAAGAAGCGCATTAGTGCAGACGGTCACGAATTTGCGTCTGGCAATCGCGCCCGTCACAATCTGGGGAAGATCCTTATGCAGCAAGGGTTCGCCGCCGGCGATCACCACGACGGGCGCCCCGCATTCGTCGATCGCCGCGAGGCAATCGGCCAGCGGCAGGCGCTGGTTGAGAATTTTGTCAGGATAATCGATCTTGCCGCAGCCCGCGCAAGCAAGGTTACAGCGAAACAGGGGTTCGAGCATCAGGACAAGCGGAAACCGCTTAGTGCCCGCCAGACGCTGGCGCACCACATAGGCGCCGATTTGCGCCATTTGCAGAATCGGTATTCCCAAAACGTGCTCCTTAAAATTCGCCGTAATCCACGACCACGCCGCGCAAGTCAATCATTGAGTTCGGCCGAAAGCTTGAATTCCACGTCGTCCGCGACCCGGGCCAGGTTGTTTGAAGCTCGGGCGCCAGGGCACCGGCGGCAAGGCCGGTGGTTTTCGTGCCACGCGATGGCGCGGACATGGCCTGTCAGCTGGATCAACCTCCCTTGTTGCACGTACCGCTCACCTTGGCTATGAACTTTCGACACCAGAGGACATGTAGCGTCAAGGGCCGGCAGTCCAAGTGCCGCGGTTTGGTCTCCGGCCGAGCAGGCAACGCCATCGTCCTTTCCATTTTTCCAGGTTTGGATGCCCCTGAAAAACCCTTACTTTTGTGCTAAACGGAGTTTTGATCAACTTCTCTTCCGTTTGGCGATAGCAAAGCATGGCAAAAATTACATCGCGTGAGAAACCAATCGCTCCTGATCCCATCGCAAGATCCATCGTCGCGATAGTCGGGGCCTGTAGCCGCTTCCGGTGGACCGTGCTTGCCTTGGCACTCTTGGTGACCCTTGCGTCTGGTTATTACACGGCGACCCATTTCGCCATAACCACGAATACGAACAACTTTATTTCCGAAAAGCTACAATGGCGGCAAAATCTAATCGCGTTGGATAAGGCTTTCCCCCAGCGTGACGATCAAATTGTCGTGGTCATCGATGGCGCGACGCCCGAGCTTGCCGAGGCGGCGGCGCAAACGCTGACCGATAGATTGAAGCTCCGCCCCGACCTTTACCAATCGGTGGTGCGTCCAGACGGCGGATCTTATTTCAATCAAAACGCGCTTTTGTTCCAACCGGTGGCCGATCTTAAGCTCACGGTAAAGGAACTTTCCCATGCCCGCCCGTTTCTGATGGCACTTGCGTCCGATCCGAGTTTGCGCGGGATTGTGACGGCTGTTTCTTACATCAATCAAGGCGTCCACGCGCAGGCCGGAACGCTCGACGATTTCGATCGCCCGATGGCCCTGGTTGGCGATGCCTTCGATGGCGTCCTCGCCGGACAGCCCGTGTTCTTTTCCTGGCGCGGTTTAATGTCAGGGCAACCGCCCGACCCGCGTGAACTACGCCGTTTCATCGAGATTAAGCCGGTACTCGATTACGCGGCTTTGATGCCGGGAGAGAGGGCGTCTGATTTCATCCGGGGAACGGCGCGCGATCTTGGGATTTCTCCCGAATCGGGGGTGACTATCAGATTGACCGGGCTCGTGCCGATGGCCGACGAGGAGTTCGGAAACATCGCGGATGGCGCCGGGCGCAATGCGCTGGTGACCGCCTTGATCGTTCTCTTTATCGTCTGGTGCGCCCTGAAATCGGGCCGTATCGTTCTTGCGGTCGGTTTGAGCGTCGTCGCCGGTCTCGCCGCCACGGCCGCCGTTGGACTTATGATGGTCGGCGCGTTGAACTTGATTTCGGTTGCCTTCGCGGTGTTGTTCGTCGGCATCGGGGTCGATTTCGGCATTCAATTCAGCGTCCGCTACCGCGCCGAACGCTACAAGGAGGCGCGTCTCGACAAGGCCCTCGCGCAAGCAGCTGGCAAGGCCGGGCGGCCGTTGGCGCTTGCCGCGGCGGCGACCGCCGCCGGCTTTTACTCGTTTCTCCCAACCGATTACCGTGGCGTTTCGGAACTGGGTCTGATTGCCGGAACCGGCATGTTCATCGCGTTTTTTTCAGCGATCACAGTCCTGCCTGCCCTGCTCTCCGTATTGCGCCCGCCGCCGGAACAGGAGCCGGTCGGCTACCTCTTTTTGGCGCCCGCCGATCGATTCATGACCAAGCACCGTTATGCGATTGTCTTCGGGACATTGTTGGTAGCCTTGGCCGGAACGCCTTTGCTGCGCCATCTACACTTCGATTTCAATCCGCTGAATTTGCGCAGCTCGAAAGTCGAATCCGTTGCAACCTTGTTGGATTTGATGAAGGATCCGAACACGGATACCAATACAATCGACGTTCTCGCTCCTTCTCTCGCCGACGCGCCGCCGCTCATCGCACGGTTGCAACGCTTACCGGAGGTGGCCCGGGTGACGAGCCTCGATAGTTTCATTCCTCAAGATCAAGACGAAAAGCTCGCGATCATCGCGCCTCTTGCCAAGTCCTTGGCGCCTCTGCTCGATCCCGCCCGCGAGAAGGAGCCGCCCACGGATCTGCAAGACGTGGAAGAAATGGAGCGTGCCGCCGCTGCCTTCGAGGCGACGGCCGCCGGACTGACCGGTAAGGGCGCCGATGATGCGCGCCGGCTGGCCGGCCTCCTCCGCAAAATGGCGGAGGCGCCGCCGCAAATCCGCGAGGCGGCGCGCGACGCCTTGGTTCCGGGCCTAGATACAATGCTCGATTTGCTGCGGGCATCGCTTACCGCTCATAAAGTAACCGTGGCTTCCATTCCTCCCGATTTGGCGCGCAATTGGGTGAGCGCCGACGGCCGCGCCCGTATCGAGGTCGCGCCTTCTGGCGATCCGAACGATAACGACACCCTTCTCCGGTTTGCCAAGGCGGTGCGCACGATCGACCCCAACGCCATGGGCGAGCCCATCGCCGTACAGGAATCCGGCGATACAGTTGTCCGGGCGTTCATCGAGGCGGGGCTTTGGGCGCTGCTTTCGATCAGCGTGCTTCTCTTCATTGTGTTGCGGAGGGTAACCGACGTGCTGTTGACGCTAGTTCCATTGATCCTCGCCGGCGCCGTCACGCTCGAAATTACGGTCCTCATTGGCCTGCCGCTGAATTTTGCGAACATCATCGCGCTGCCGCTCTTGCTCGGTCTCGGGGTCGCCTTCAAGATTTATTTCGTGATGGCGTGGCGGGCGGGGACCGTGAATCTTCTGCAATCGAGCCTCACGCGTGCGGTTTTTTTCAGCGCGATGACGACCGCGACCGCCTTCGGCAGCCTGTGGATGTCTAAGCATCCGGGCACCTCCAGCATGGGCAAGCTGCTTGCCTTGTCGCTTGTCTGCACATTGGCTGCGGCGATTTTGTTCCAGCCGGCGCTGATGGGGCCGCCGCGGAAGGTCAATTTGTCGGGCGAGGAGGCCTGAACGCGCCATCGCCGCGCAATTTGGCCGGGGCGGCGTGGTCACGCCCACCATTTCTCCGGCGGCGGGATTTTTGGCGCGGCTTGCTCGATGACATGCGCCACCGCGAATAACGTCTCTTCGTCAAACGCGCGGCCGATGACTTGCAGCCCCAAGGGCAAGCCATCAGCGGAAATTCCGGCGGGGACTGAAATACCCGGCAGGCCCGCCATATTCACGGTCACCGTGAAAATGTCGTTGAGATACATTTCGACCGGATCGCTTGAGCCCTTCTCGCCGAGGCCGAAGGCAGCGGACGGCGTCGCCGGGGTCAGGATTGCGTCGATGCCGCCTGTAAAGGCAGTTTCGAAATCGCGCTTGATGAGGGTTCTGATCTTTTGCGCTCTAACATAGTAGGCATCGTAATAGCCAGCCGAAAGGACATAAGTGCCGATCATGATACGCCGGCGCACCTCCTTGCCAAAGCCCGCCGCCCGCGTCTTTTCATACATTTCCGCGATGTCCTTGCCGGGCACGCGAAGACCGTAGCGCACGCCATCGTAGCGGGCTAGATTCGACGAGGCTTCGGCCGGCGCCACGATATAATAGGCAGGCAAGGCATAGCGCGTGTGCGGCAGCGAGATCTCAGTCATTTTCGCGCCCGCCGCCTTCAGCCAGCCGATGCCCTGCGCCCAAAGCGCTTCAATTTCGGCCGGCATGCCGTCGCGGCGGTATTCCTTCGGGATTCCTATTTTTAGGCCCTTGACGCCGCGTTCCACCGCAGCCTCGAAATCCGGCACGGGCATATCGACGGAGGTCGTATCCTTTGGGTCATGGCCCGCCATCGAGCGCAGCAGGATCGCCGCGTCGCGCACCGTGCGCGCGATGGGACCCGCCTGATCGAGCGAAGACGCGAAGGCGACGATGCCGAAGCGCGAGCAGCGGCCATAAGTCGGCTTGATGCCGACGGTTCCGGTAAACGCCGCGGGCTGGCGGATCGAGCCGCCGGTGTCAGTCGCCGTCGCGCCAAAACAGAGCCGCGCGGCAACGGCCGCCGCCGAGCCGCCCGACGAGCCGCCCGGAACGAGCGGGGTGTTCGAGCCTCGCCGCCGCCAAGGAGAAATCACCGGGCCGAAATACGAGGTCTCGTTTGACGAGCCCATCGCGAATTCGTCGAGATTGAGTTTGCCCAGCATCACCGCGCCGTCGCGCCAGAGATTGGCGGTGACGCTCGATTCATAGGGTGGCACAAAACCTTCGAGGATGTGGCTGCCCGCCGTGGTCTGCACGCCCTCGGTGCAATAGAGGTCCTTGATGCCGAGCGGAATGCCTTCGAGCGGCCCGGCGCCGCCCTTGGCGATCCGCGCCTCGGATTGGCGGGCCATGGCGAGCGCTTTCTCCGGCGTCTCGACGATGAAAGCATTGAGCGCCCGCGCGTTTTTAATAGCGTCAATATGCGCGTGCGCGAGTTCGGCGGCGGAAAATTTCCTTTGGCTAAGGCCATCGCGCGCTTCGGCTAAGGTCAACTCCGTGAGGCTGGTCATTTTTTCGTTCACTCGACCACCTTGGGGACGACAAAAAAATGATCGTCGGAGACCGGCGCGTTGGCGACGATTTTCGTCCGCGATAGCGCCGTCGCTTACGACATCGGCGCGCTTTTTCATCGGCATTGGCATGACGGACGTCATCGGCTCGACGCCTTCCACATCGACGGCTCTCAATTCCTCGACGAAGGCGAGGATGGCGTTGAGCTCGTCTTGCAGATGCGGCACATCGGCCTCGCTAACCTTGATCCGCGCGAGATGCGCGATGCGCCGCACGGTCGCGGAATCGACGGACATGGGGTTCCTCGGGTTGGCTGAAACAAGCTGGCTATAGCACCGGGGCCTTGGCGCAAGCAATGCGCGAAGCCGGGCCAAATTATGTAAGGAAATTCCGCCCAATCGTACCAAAATGTTTCACGTGAAGCATTTTTGGAACGATTGACATTTCGGCAAACGCA
>CAVQZL010000006.1:0-36264 GCA_963718265.1 uncultured Alphaproteobacteria bacterium
CTTTTGCCGCATGGGGATAGGTGCAAAGCCGAGATTTGGCGCCAGCAGAAATTTGCGATAGGTTTAAGCTTTAGCCTGTGGGGTTTTTAAAATTATCTTTCCCGTTACGGCGGGGCAGCAAGAACGCTGCTGCGATCATTTGCGCCTCACCGCGAAGATTTCGCTCTGGAGGCGCTTGGCCTTCTCGATGTAGAAGGGCGCCTCGGCTTTGCGATATCCGTCCAGAGCCGCCGCGATAGCTGCAAGCGCATTGTCAAGATGGCGCGGTTCGGCGTTCTTGCCGTAGAGCGCGCGGTAGGCCCTGGCGAGATTTTCCTGGGTCCCGGCCCATTCGAGCGGCACGCGTTCGCGGGTAAATTCCTGCAAGGCCTTGCGATGAGCAGCGACGGCTTCTTCTAGCCGCGCCGTCCCGCTCTCCCGCTCGCCGAGCGCTTTGAGCGCGTTGCCGAATTCATCTGGGTCTTGGCCCATTCGAGCGGCACGCGTTCGCGGGTATTTTCCTTTAAGGCCTCGTGATAGGCTGCAACCGCCTCCTCGAGCCGCGCCGTCCCGCTCTCCCGCTCGCCGAGCGTTGAGAGCGCATTGCCGAGATTCATCTGGGTCGTGGCCCAATAGAGCGGCACGCGCTCGCGGGTATATTCCTGCAGGGCAGCGCGATAGGCGGCAACCGCCTCCTCGAGCCGCGCCGTCCCGCTCTCCCGCTCACCGAGCGTTTGGAGCGCAGTGCCGAGATTTACCTGGGTCGTGGCCCAGTCGAGCGGCACGCGTTTACGGGTACTTTCTTGCAAGGCTTCGCAATAGGCGGCGACGGCCTCCTCGAGCCGCGCCGTCCCGCTCTCCCGCGCGCCGAGCCTTGCGAGCGCATTACCGAGATTCATCTGGGTCATGGCCCAGTCGAGCGGCACGCGTTCGCGGGTATTTTCCTGCAAGGCTTCGCGAAAGGCGGTGACAGCCTCTTCGAGCCGCACCGTGCCGCTTTCCCGCACGCCGAGCGTTGCGAGCGCAGTGCCGAGATTCATCTGGGTCGCGGCCCAATCGAGCGGCACACGCTCGCGGGTATATTCCTGCAAGGCCTCGCGAAAGGCGGCGACGGCCTCTTCGAGCCGCGCCGTGCCGCTCTCCCGCCCGCCGAGCCTTGCGAGCGCAGCGCCGAGGTTCACCTGGGTCCTGGCCCATTCGAGCGGCCTTTCCGAACGCGTCGCGAGAGCGAGGCAACAGCGATAAACATCGATCGCTTCGATCAATGCGGCATTGTCGCCGAATTCGTCTCCTTGCTTATAAAGAGCGAATGCCTGCCCAACCAGGAAACGCCATTGCTGTTCTGTGTCGAAAGGCGCGACGAGTGCGGCGGCATTGGCGAAGTGCACGGCGGCCTCCACGTACCGCAGGCGGGTAACGGCGATTTCCCCACGCTTCGCGGATGTCTCGGCGGCCTTGACTGCAAACCGGCCGAGCGCACGCCTTTGTTCGGTCTCGACTTCGGCGAGCAGGGCGTCGGCCTTGGCAAAATCGCGGGCATCGTATGCCTCTTGCGCTTCGCCTCGTAGGGCTGCAATCTCGGGCGCATCGCCGGATTGAGGTGCGGCGATCTCCAGAGGCGTCCTCAAGCGCTCTACAACCTCGACGAGCTTGGCGCTCAAGTGCTCAGCTGGAACGTTACTCTCTCCGAGAATTTTCAATGCGGCGGTAATGTCATTATGGGTGGCTTCCAGGTCTTTTTCGAGCCGGGCGATCAGCTTCTTCTGCGTTTCGGAATAATCTTCATGCTGACGGATGAGCGCGGCAAGCACCTCCGGCGCTATCCCGGTAACGTTGACCTGAGTGATGGTGCTTCCGAGACCGAAGGCGGTATTCGACAAGGCCATCGCCACTCAGCCTTTCTTGAGTAAGCCCACGAGTGCCGTAAGGAAGCCCAATACGGCGATGGCGAGCCCGACCCAATTGGGCTTTTTGCTCGAAGCCGCCTCCGGCGCGACATTACCGGCGCGGTTTGTCTGCGTCGTCGTGCCGCCGAAGGTAATGCCGATGTTTTTGAGGCTGAAGCCGCCGGTCTGGCTGCTGCCGAGCTTGGCGAGTCCAACAAGAAAAATCACCACGCCTGCGATAAACAAAACAATATTCTCCGACATCGCCTGCCTCTGCGTGCTCCCAATGCCGTCATTGTTATCGTTTTTCAGAATAGCGCAATGGCTTTGCGGAGAGAGCGCGAAAAGCACTGCCGCCTAGCCTCGCGGCGGTTCTCCCGTGTCGCCTTTACCAGAGCCCGGCGTGTCCCCTGGCTTCAGGTAGCCGGGAAATTTCCGCTCAATCCTGCGCATTTGCCAGTTGACCAGCAAGCGGCCGGCAAGAATCGTTGCGCCGACAACAAAGAACGCGAAGATCCAGCCGACGCCGCCCAAGCGCATGGCCTCAACGGCCTGATCGCCGATATTGTTCATGGCGTATCCCTTGCTCCCCCGCGTCCTTCATGTGAGCCTAGCCACGCCAATTGCAAGGCGCGGCGGTCAAATGGGCAGGGTCTCGCGATGCGGCGCTTCGCGTTTGTTGGACATGCGCTGGGAGAGCCTCGCGGCAAAGACCGCTACTGGGGGGATCGCCGTTGCGCCGCTGATCCGCGCGGCCGCGAACTGGAAAAGCTTCCAAAACAACGTCCAAGCCGCCGGATACGGACGATACCAACTCTCGTAGACGGCGGGGGCGCCGTTCCGAGGAACGTAGCGGCGAAACAATCCTCAAGCAGCGAAGCGAGCTGGATTGCTTCGCTCCGCTCGCACTGACGGCTCTTATTAGCCGTCGGCTTCCGCGGTTTCCACAGCTTCGACAACTTCCACAGCTTCCGCCATGCATGCCGGTTCGGCCGGAGCGGGCTTTGCGGGCAATGGGAAGCTCGGGCACATGGGAGTTGGAATTTCGACATCGACTTCGAGTGTCGAGACCACTTCGCCGCGCTCCATCTTGATCGTGATCCCTTCCTGCTCGATAGGGAAGTGTTTGGCGATCACCGCCATGATTTCTTCTTGAAGGATGGCGATTAGATCGGACTTGCCGGAGACGGCGCGCTCATGCGCGAGCAGGATTTGCAACCGTTCCCTGGCGACCGGCGCGGTGGTGCGCGGCCGCTTGAAAAAATCGATGAGTTTCATGCCGCTCTCCGTCCAAACAACATCCCAAACAGGCCCTTTTTATCGCTTGAAATCGTCATATCCAGGGTTTCGCCGTTGAGCCGCTTTGCCGCGTCGAAATAAGCCCGCGCCGGCGCGCTTACGGGATTGTTGAGGGTGACTGGCGAGCCGAGATTGGATGCGCGCAGAACCTCGAAGCTTTCCGGGATGATCCCGAGCAAGGGGATGGAAAGGATCTCGAGCACATCCTCGACATTTAGCATTTCGCCGCGTCCGGCACGCGCGGCGTCGAAACGGGTGATCAGGAGATGCTTCTCGACGCACTCGCCCTTTTCTGCCCTTTCGGTCTTCGAATCGAGCAGGCCGATAATACGGTCCGAGTCGCGGACAGACGATACTTCGGGGTTGGTCACGACGATCGCGACATCGGCATGGCGCATGGCAAGTGTCGCGCCGCGCTCGATGCCGGCCGGGCTATCGCAGATCACCCAATCGAATTTCTCCTTCAAATCGGCGATGACGCGCGCAACGCCCTCATCCGTCAAGGCATCCTTGTCGCGCGTCTGCGAGGCAGGAAGCAAGGAGAGCGTCGGCACGCGCTTGTCGCGGATGAGCGCTTGCGCAAGCTTGGCGTCGCCTTGAACGACATTGATCAAGTCATAGACCACGCGGCGCTCGGCCCCCATGACGAGATCGAGATTGCGCAGGCCAACGTCGAAATCGACGAGCACGACATTTTTGCCCGTCGCCGCGAGTGCCGCGCCCAACGCCGCGGTGGAGGTCGTCTTGCCGACGCCGCCCTTGCCCGATGTTACGACCAAAACCTTGGCCATGTTCTTGTCTCCCAATTTGTTTCAGTCCTGAGTCATCATCATTAAATCACCGTCGAGCCAGACCTGAATCGGCTGGCCACGCAGGTGCGCGGGCATGTCGTCGGCCACCATGTAAAGGCCGTCGATCGAAAGAAGCTCGGCTTCGAGCTTGCGGCAAAAAATCCGCGCGCGGGCGTCACGCGAGCCAGCGATCGCCCGGCCCCGCAGCGTCCCATAGATGTGGATCGAACCGCCGGCGATGACCTCGGCGCCGGAGGCCACGGAGCCGACGACAATCACATCGCCTTCGGGGTGCACAATGCACTGGCCGGAGCGGACCGGACTGTCCAGCAGCAGGGAATTTGGTTGCTGCGGCGGCGCGGCCACGGCGGGAGGGGAACTGGCGTCGCCGGGAGGCGAAGGGGCGTTGGAAAGCGGCGCCGCTGCGTCCGGAGCGGAATCGGAAAAAGGAGCGGGGGCGGGGACTTCGGCGGCGGCGGAAGGGTTATCGCCCGGGATGACGCTGGTCTGCCGCCCGCTCAACAGCAACGGCGGCATCGCGAAGTCGAGCCAGGACGGCTCGGCGCCTTCGATGCCCATTACCTTGATGTTGCGCTCGGCGAGTTTCTGCAAAAGCTCCGCGAGGTCCTGCTTGCCAGGCTGAAGAACCGCGACGTCGAGCACGACCGGCCGCCCGAAGAAAAATCCTGGCGATCGTTCGAGCCACGTATCCAGTCCGGCAAGCCAGCTCGCTACGGGCGGCTCGGGCGCCAGAACCATGGCGTGGTAAGTGCGGCCATGAAATCTGATGGAATGGCGGGGGCTGGCAATTTCGGTCACGCGTGCGCCTCAAGATCGCTTTCGTCGATTTACGCAACACGTGGTTAACACCTGGTTAAGGTCGCGGCTGCCATCTCCAATTTGTCGGGATTCGAGTAGCGCACCCTCCAGCGGCGGCGTGCCCCAGCGGGCCATCCTTCGGCAGGCTCAGGAAATACCGGATCTTGCTGATGAAAACCGCTTTTGAAGCGGCTGCGAGCCGGCGCGACCGATCCTATTGTTGGACCAATCGCGCGGTTCCATTAGATAGATGAAAACTATGGGCTATTTTGTACCTGAGAAATTGTATTCCCCGAACGCACCTAAATCCGATGCGAATGTCCCACCCATGCGAAGTGTCGTCCCAGTCTGCGATACATTTGCGGTGTAATCCTGGATTGTCGTTGCGCCATTATTGCGCAGGAAGTGGATGCGGCCACTGTGCGGGCAGTAGAAACCCACGATGGTATTGCCAAAAATAGTCCCTTTGATCGGTTGACAGTCGCCGAGCCCTTGAGACGTAATGCTGAGAGTGCCGAAAGACTGATTTGCGACCACGGACCAGTTTCCCACCACACTCAGCGGCCACCCATCCGCCATTGCGGTAGTGGCTCCGAACCCCAATGACGCGAATAACGCAACAAATAACAGCTTTTTCATAATTGCTTCCCTTTTGAGAGCTAAATGGGCCGCTTGGACACCCTCGCGCCCCTTACCGGACGTCCTATTGCGGCAAATTCGCCTGCAAGCCGTCCGACGGAGTTTTCACCACGAACTCCGGCCCTCCGCATCCCCTCATTGGGGGTTGACGGTGTCGCTAATTATTTATCGCGCGCGGCGTTGCCTTAAGTCATGTCATGCAACATGAGATACACTGCAAGCCCGTGCCGCTCGTCACGCAGGCTCCAGCCGATGCCGCGAAAATTTCTGTCCATGCGATGTCCAGGCTCATTCGCTTGATAAGAAAATTTGGGATCTACGAATGCACCTACGAGTTCGAACCGATGCCGATTGCGCGAGTCTTGCCGATCTTTGGATAGCAAGCTGGCGGGAGGCAATGCCGGACATCGATTTTGCGGCGCGGCGGCCGTGGTTTCTCGATCATTTGCGGGCGCTTGAAGCGGGCGGCGCGATCACGGTCTGCGCATTTGATGGCTTAAACCGGCTTCTCGGCTTCGTGACCATCGATCCGGCAACGGCTTATCTCGATCAGCTCGCCATTGCGCCAGAGGCAAAAGGAACCGGGGCGGCAAAGCTCCTTCTTAACGAGGCACGCCGGCTTTCGCCGAACGAACTCGTTCTCGAGGTCAATCAAGACAATGCCCGCGCGCTAGCGTTCTACGCGCGCGAAGGGTTTGCCAGGACCGCGGAAGGCGTGAACCCGCGCTCCGGTCTAAAAACACTGCGGCTGCGCTGGCCGGGAAATGCTTGAATTATTTTCCCGGGTAGGGGGCTTCTTTTGAATACGATGGCTCTTGCTTATGAGGTCTCTAGGCCCTGCAAATTTGAAACGGATATGGCCGCCGTCATCACGATATCGCATGACGATAACCCAGTAGCCGCGATCTGGCCACGGTTCGTAATCATGGCACGGAACGAGAAGGGACAATTTCCTTGCCGCCGCATAGGCCGCGTCGCGGGATTTGAACCGGTTTCTAACCCGGGATCTAAACATCGCGTCCATGATCTTCTCTTATAATCTCGCTGGTCATTTCGCGCTTCGCCAGCCTCCACCGCTTTGGCGAAACTCTACAGAAGCCCCCCGTTGCCAGCCATGGAGACCGGCTGGCAACGGGGCAAAATTGTTTGCTGCTCTAAATGCCAATAAATTAAATGGTTCAAGACGTCCCCGCACCCCCTGTTCAGGGGTGTGGGGCACCGCCAATTGAACCCGCAACATGGTTTCGCTCACGGGAAAGCTGAACTGAGCAACGCGCTTTAACCCTCTGTTCCAAGCTGTCACTCAGGCGGAAGATCGTATCAGATGATGTATATTGTTACTCTTTATTTATAGCTTCTTTCTCGATGCGGGGAACTGCTGCCACTGCGCATCCGATTTAGGACAAACGTCCGATGCGGAGAGGCAACAGTGTTGCAATAATAACAATTCGATCCAATTCGATCACGTGCTGAGAAAAACCCGCGTCCTCTGATCAGGGATGAATTTGTTGGTATCCTCGCGGGACCGCGGCGGCTCCGGAGGGGGATTCCGATGAAGGCGATCGAGCATCTCAAAACACTGTGCTGCCTCGGGTTGCCGCCCGAGAGCGCGATGGTTGCCGTCGTGCCGGTGTTGCACGAAATCATTCCGCATGGCTGGGTGCGCCTCGCTCTTGTTGCGCCTGATGCCACGATGACCGAGGCCTATGCCGAACATCCAGAAACCGGAGCGTTGTTCCGCGAGCGTATGTGGCGGTTCGTAGATGATCCATCGGCCCCTGCTTCTCTGTGGATCCCTTCCTTTCGCGCGATTGGGATCGGCTGGACATTGCCTTTCCAAGGGAGGGACTGGCTAGAGAGCGGCTGGTACCGCGAAATAGAAGCTCCACTCGATTCCTGCTGGATTTTGGACGCGATGATCGGCGACGCCGGCCAGACTTTTGCTTTCGCCCACCTGATGCTGACGCGGCCACGCAGCGCCCGCCCCTTCACGGTAGACGACGTGCAGCGTCTCGACCAGCTCCGGCCCTGGCTGGCGCACGCGTTCCGGCGGTCTCCGTCCGCTGGTGTGCGCCAGGCAAAGGATGAAGCTCCGGTAAGCGCATCGGGAGCAACGTTGCTGAGCGGTCAACTGATTGTGACCTCTGACGCGAAGCTCTTACACCAGACCCCCGGTCTCCAATTCCTGCTCCGTATCGTCGCGGGCGAACCTGCCAATTACCTGCGGCCGACGCTCGCGAGCGACAGACTGCCCGTGCCGGTTCTGAAACTTCTCCGGGAGATCACCGGCACCGCAAACGGCACTTTCAAAACGCCGCCTCGCATGCAGATTTCAACTGCTTATGGCATTCTCACGCTCGAAGCCAAATGGCTCTTGCCGGCGGGCACACATCCAGCGGATGCTGCCAACGATCCAAAATCCTGTCTAATCGCGGTGACAATCGAACTCCACGAACATTTCATTGCCCATGCGGCGCGCATGCTCCGCGAACGCGGCGCGACGCCCGCTCAGACGAAAATCGGGATTCACCTCGCTCTTGGCAAGTCGAAACCGGTGATCGCGGACGAACTCGGCCTCCAACTCTGTTCGGTCGCGGATCATTCCAAAAAGCTCTACCAGAATCTGGATGTGCACAACTCCACCGAGCTTGGCACGAAACTCTGGTCGAATCAAAAACTATACGAGGCCCGCCACGATTTGCGGCGCGCCGTATAAGTTTTTTAGTACCGTTCCCACCAATGAGATTTGTTCGAGATTAGCCGCCGCACCGCTCACATTGCTATCGCCGCCAGCGGGGTCGCGTCCGATGTCAACCCGTAGCAATGACGCGGCTTGACTAGAGCGCTTTCTGATTCAGTGGAATCAGAAAGCGCTCTAGGCTTTTTGTTGTATCGCATTTTCTTAACGCGAACCGGTCTCCGCTTCGCGCGAAAATGCTCTGGGCGAGCGGCTGAAACTTTTGGTCAGTTTCGAATTGAGCAGGAATTCCCCTTGGCCGGGAAAAGCTCTAGAAGCGGGTAACAAGAATCACCCGTGGCGGGCGAAATGCGATTCATGTCCGCTCAAGCCCGGCGCTTTTTTGGGACCACGATGAAATTCACCCTCTCCTGGCTCAAGGATCACATCGACACCGATGCCCCTCTCGACCAGATCGTCGCGACGTTGACCAAGAACGGCCTCGAGGTCGCGCATGTCGACGACAAGGCTCTTGCGCTCAAGGATTTCATCATCGCCCGCGTCGTCGAGGCGAAGCCGCACCCCAATGCCAGCCGCTTGCAGGTTTGTCTCGTCGATACCGGAGGCACCACGCTTGTGCAGGTCGTCTGCGGCGCCCCCAATGCGAGGGCCGGCATGAAGTCGGTTTTTGCCGCGCCGGGGGCTCATATTCCGGGCAAGAAGATCACGCTCGGCAGAGGTGTTATCCGCGGCGTCGAATCGAATGGGATGCTTTGTTCCGGCGCCGAACTTGAACTATCCGATGATCATGACGGCATTCTCGATCTGCCGGAGGCTGCCCCCGTGGGCGCAGCCTATGCGCAATGGGCATTGCTCGACGACCCGCTTATCGAGATTGATCTCTTGCCCAACCGCCCCGATGCCGCAGGTATCTATGGAATTGCGCGCGACCTCGCGGCGGCGGGGCTCGGCAAGCTGAAGAGCGAGGCGGTGGCGCCGGTCGAGGGCGGATTTCCTTGTCCGGTCGCCGTTCGGCTCGACTTCGCGCCTCCTGACGCGCATCTCGTACCGGCCTTCGCGTTGCGCCTCGTGAAAGGCGTTCGCAATGGGCAAAGTCCCGATTGGATGCAGAAGCGGCTCAAGGCGATCGGGCTGCGGCCGATCAATGCGCTCGTCGATATCACCAATTATCTCACCTTCGACCGGGCCCGGCCGCTCCATGTTTTTGACGCGCATAAAGTCAAGGGAAACATTACAGTCCGCCGCGCAACGCCGGGCGAGGAACTCACCGCGCTCGATGGCCGGACCTACAGGCTCGATGCGGACAATGTCGTTATCGTCGATGACGCGGGAGTAGAATCACTCGCCGGGATCATGGGTGGCCAAGCCTCTGGCTGCGACGCGGCGACGACGGACGTGCTGATCGAATCGGCGCTTTGGGATCCCGCGAATATTGCCCGCAGTGGACGCAGGCTTGGTATTCATTCGGATGCGCGCTACCGGTTCGAACGCGGCGTCGATCCGGCGTTCTGCCTTCCGGGGCTTGAACTTGCAACGCGCCTAGTGGTCGAACTGTGCGGCGGGACTGTCTCGCAAATCATCCTTGCCGGGCGGATTCCGCTGCCCGGCCGCCGCATCGTATTTCCGTGGAGCGAGGTGAAGCGGCTGACCGGGCTCGAACTCGATGGGCCAAAAATGGCCGGCATTCTCGAGAACCTTGGGTTCGAGCTCGCCAATTTTGACGCCGCCGCCGGCACGGTGGCCGTGATGGTGCCGTCGTTCCGGCCCGATATAGAAGGCACTGCCGATCTTGTCGAGGAAATCGTGCGGATTGCGGGGCTCGACCATGTTGTGTCCACGCCGCTGCCGCGCGTGTCCAAGCATGTCGCGAAGCCCGTGCTGACGCCGCTGCAAAAGCGGGCAAGGAACGCCAAGCGGGCGCTAGCCGCCAACGGCCTCGTCGAAGCGGTGACTTGGTCCTTCGTTTCGCGCCAGCGCGCACTGCTGTTTGGCGGCGGCGCTCCCTCTCTCGCGCTCGCCAATCCGATTGCCTCTGAGCTTTCCGATATGCGGCCGAGCCTATTGCCAGGGCTGATCGCGGCGGCGCAACGCAATGCCGATCGCGGCCATGGCGATGTCGCGCTTTTCGAGGTCGGGCAAATTTTCTTAAGCGACGGCGAAGAAGGCCAGAAGATCGCGGCCAGCGCTATCCGGCGCGGCATGGCGAAAGAAAAAGGCACCGGGAGACATTGGTCGATGGCGCCCGCCGGGGTCGATCTCTTCGATGCGAAGGCCGACGCGTTCGCTCTTCTTTCAGCGCTCGGCGTGCCGCCCCGCGGTTTGCAACTCGTTTCCGGCGGACCGGCATGGTTTCACCCGGGCCGCTCGGCGACCCTCCAATTGGGGCCAAAAAATGTCATAGGGGCGTTTGGCGAGATCCATCCGCGCCACCTCGAAGCCATCGGCGCCGAGGGGCCGGTCGCCGGTTTCGAGTTGCTCCTCGATGACATACCAGCGCCGAAATCGCGCTCCATAAAGACTAAATCGAAGCTCGAACTTCCGGAGTTCATGCCGGTGCAACGCGACTTTGCGTTCTTAGTTGATCGAACCGTGAAGGCGGCCGACATCGTGCAAGCGGCCACCCTGGCCAGCCGCGCGCTCGTTGCGGACGCCGACGTTTTCGATGTCTATGAAGGCAAGGGCATCCCGGAAGGCATGAAATCGGTCGCCATATCCGTCACCTTGCAACCCCGCGAAAAAACCCTGACCGAGGCCGAGATCGACGCCGCCGCCTGCAAAATCATCGCCGAGGTCGCGAAGAAAACCGGCGCAAGCCTCAGAGGATAAAACCCTTGCGAACCATTATAACCGCCGTTTTCGTAGCCGCGCTTGTCGCGGCCTCCGCTCAATCGAAGGCCGCTCCGCGCAGCATCGACGACTGCGAAAAAATACAGGCTGCCGATGCCTACAATCAGTGCTTGGCCTTGTTCGGCCCGGTTGCGCGCGGCCACAGCGGCGCTGGAGGCGGTATGGCCGCCGATAGGCAGGATTCCGAGGCCGCAACCGGAAATGTCCACGCCGAAGCACTTGCAGCGGCGGATACGCATCACGGCCGCCATTACGCAAGCAGGCACGGCGACATGCGCCACCGCTCGGCGAAACATGGCGGGACGCACCACGGTTGGGCGCGGCGCAATTGGACGAGGCACAGCTGGGCGAGACGCGGCCATTGGCACGGAACCGGAGCTGCCGGGCACCGGCATGGCAAGACAACAAGCGTAGCATTCAGTATCATGCCAGCTGCCACGCGGCTGCGCTAGGCCATGATCCCAAAAAGTTGCCGGCTTTTTGGAAAAGATCTCGCGACAAAACAAAAACAGCAAGACAATGAGTGATTGCTCTTAAAGAGATAGCGGTCTAGGCGTCGTCGCCATGCGCGGCCTCATTGATGTTAATAGTTTTCATATTAGAAAAGTCGATGGCGATGGGTTTTTTATCTCTGGCAGCCATGATCTGCAATGTCTTTATCACATGTTCAAGCCGCCGATAGACTTCCTTGTACTCCTCCGTCGTGGTAGATATAGCAAGGGGTTTGAGGCAATATTCTATGATTTCCCGGGGCCGGTCGAGTTTGTTCACCTTCATCGCTCCTTGGCATAATGCCCTTTGGTTCCAATATAATCGGGTAATAAAAATTAGCAAAAAAACGCAGTTGCGTCGTAAGCGCTGCGGCCGCCGGGGTTGCCCAAATCCTTCTCCTTTCCCCCGGCCATTTCCATTGAGCGCTTTGGGCAACTAGGCTTCCAGCTAAAGCGCAAGACAAAACCCCTGGCGGCATGATATGAAATGGATCTGGATTGGCCGGGTCTGTACCTCAATAACCGAATCAAGCAGTCCTGCCGCGCCGGTCCCCTACACTTTGCACCATCACGCGCTTCGTTGTGTTTAACCCGAAAATTTGCACCGCGGTTCCTGGCCGGACGGGCCCAACAAGATGATGATAGATTCGCGAACAATTGATGATTCAACTTCATTGCAAACCGATCTCTGTATCATCGGTGCTGGAGCGGCAGGAATTTCAATTGCTCTCGAATTCTTGGCGAAGCCGTACAATGTCGTTCTTTTAGAAAGTGGCGGTACTCGTTCGGATCCAATGACGCAGTCCCTGTACGATGGCAAGAATGTGGGCCTATCGTATGACAGGTTAGATGAGGCCCGGAGCCGGTATTTCGGGGGAAGCACCAATTGTTGGGGTGGCCATTGCCGGCCGCTCGATTCGCTGGATTTCGAAAAGCGCGAGGGAATTCCTAACAGCGGATGGCCGTTCGGCAAGGAAGAATTGCATCGCTATTACGAACGCAGTCACTCTGTGTTGAAACTTGGGCCATTTGAATATGATGAGGGCAAATGGTCGCAACAAATGGCGAAGGACGGTTTGTTCCTCTTCCCGCTCGACAGGAATTGCCTGACCAACGTCATCAGCCAACTCAGCCCGCCGGCCAAATTTGGAGATATTTATCAGGCACCGCTGAGCGCAGCAGGCAACATCAAGGTCATGTTGTACTCGAATGCGACCGAACTCTCTACCAACGACACAGCAACCGCGGTAACCGGAGTCCAGGTGAGGACGCTTAGTGGCAAAAGTTTTTCAATATCCGCAAAAATTGTTGTGTTGGCCGCCGGCGGCGTCGAGAACGCGCGCCTGTTGCTGCTCTCGAACAAAACGCAAAAGGTGGGACTAGGCAATGGGCGCGATCTTGTCGGGCGCTATTTCATGGACCATCCGCGCATCCGCTCAGGCATGGTGCGCATCAACGCCCAGAATCGTTACCGGCGGCTCTACGATGCCACAATGGTTCTCTCTCACGCGGGATATTTTTCTGGGGCGGCTCGCATTTCGGCCCATCTCGCGCCGACACCCGAGTGTCAGCGGAAACTATTAATACCAAATTCCAGAACTTACCTTGCGGCGCGCTATACGAGTGGCATGTCCACGGCTTATTTGGCCTTACGAGCAATTTCGAGGCAGGTAAAAGGCCGCACGCGATTTGGATATCCGTTTCGAGATATGGCGCGAGCGATTCTCCGGGCGGCGCCGGCTGTCGCAGGAAATGCCCATCAAGCAATTATCGGCGTTCTCGATGTGCGTTTGAATCCAGGCTTCGTGAAACGCGATTTCGAACTTGAGACAGTGCTCGAACCCATCCCAAATTACGACAGTCGGATCACCCTCTCGCTTGCACTTGACCGGCTGGGACTCAATCAAGTCGAGGTGGACTGGCGCCTAACCGAGACGGATAGGCTGCATTTCAGTACGCTCCGGAAAATGCTTGCCACGGAAATGTCCAGGCAAGGTGTGTTTCAGTTCACCGGAGAACCGGCGGATTTGGCAGAAATCTGGCCAAAAAACATCGTGGGCTGCTGGCATCACATGGGCACGACGCGGATGGACTGCGATCCGGCGAAAGGGGTGGTCGATAGCAATTGCAGGGTGCATGGAATTTCAAATCTTTTCATTGCGGGTAGTTCGGTTTTTCCCACAGTGGGCAGCGACATGCCAACGATTACGATCGTGGCCCTGGCGTTGCGCCTTGCCGATCAGCTTGAAGCAACATTGGCTTACGCGGGCGGACAATGAAGATTATCGTATTAAGGTCTAAAAAATTGACGCACTGGCCAACGGAACTTGGTCCTTACTTGAGACGGATGGCCTCGAGCGCTCAAACGGCGCGGGGCGGCGACCCGCAGTGCTCAACCCCGACTTATTTGAGTATCTGAATTCAAGTATCCGGAAAAACTTGGTCTCCTAGGCGCCAAGGATTGGTCGCATATTCGGGGCTTCCAGAGCGAGGAATTGCGGTTGCCAAAATCCACCGCGACCGCCAAATTCAACCGTAACAACTTCGCCGCCCAGAGGATGCTCGTGGCGACCCCAAAGCGTTTTGGCTGCCCCCTCGACGGTAATTTTCGCCGCATCAGTACCCTGAATGACAAGCGATAGACACGTCATGTCACTTGCAACAAGATCCCTTAAGTTCCTGAGGTCGGCACTTAGGTCGATAGCATATTCCCTAGCGGCATTTGTATTAGTCCGTCCTTATCTCTCAAAAAGCGACTTTATCCGACGGTTTATTTTTACTGCGATCGGTCGAACAACAAATACTTTGGTGTACTCAAAGGTTAAATCAGAACAGTTTTTAGTTCAGTCGACTGACAGAGGAATTGGAAAGGTTGTATTTGTAACTGGAGAATATGACTTTCAAAAATTCATACATGCCTTCGATCTATGCAACAAGTACCTAAACCGACGAAAAAAACCAACCATCCTGATCGATGCCGGGGCTAACATCGGCACGATCTGCATACCTGCCGTAGCGCGTGGCTTCGTGCGGCGAGCGGTTGCGATCGAGCCGGAGCCCCTGAATTGCCGGCTCTTAAGAGCAAATATAGCTCTGAATGATCTCTCCGATTCCATATTGGTGCACGAGTGTGCGCTCGGAGCGTCAACCGATGTTGAGCTTGCGCTTGAACTCCACACGACTAATTTTGGCGATCATAGGATTCAGGTAACCACAGACGATGACATAGAACTTAAAAATAAAGTCTATGTAAAACCTGGAACACTAGACGGTTTGTGTCCAACGGTCGATTACTTGGATAGCGTTCTGTGGATGGATATTCAGGGTTATGAAGGTTTCGCATTGTTAGGTGGGAAGGACTTGCTCAAGACTCGCATTCCCTTGATTATTGAATTCTGGCCATACGGAATGCGGCGAGCTAATGCTTTTAGTGCCCTAAAATCTGCCGTCGCCCACTACGATGGTTATTTTGATCTTAGCAACCCAGATAAAATGCATACAATAGACACTCTCGACGATTTATACAGATCTATTGGAGAATGTGAGGAAGGGTCCTATACAGATATCCTCATCCTTTAACGGGAATCGGAGCTCCACGATTTCTGCAACGCGGTAGCATCGCCACCGGCTATATTGCTTGCCGCAATCGTAGTGGCTTCGGCGGCGGTTAGAGCGCTTTCTGATTGGAATCACAAAGCGCTCTACATTTTTGTTTATCGCATTTTCTTAACGCGAACCAGTGTCCACTTCGCTCGAAAATGCTCTAGCCCCCACTAGGGAAAGCTTCTCTTGTGGTCCGCCGGCCACTGGGTCAAAAACCGCCCCCCACTCAAGTGTGGCTCCATGGTCCTTCGCCACTTTCGCGCCGTAAAAGAGCCCCGCGCGAAATTTTTCCGCGAAGGTGAGAAGCTCCGGCGGCTGGCACGGGCGGCCTCGCATTATAATTTTATTAATCTAATTCCTCGGCCGTGCCCTTGGCCCCTTTATTCGGTGTGTCATCGCGCGCCTTTAACGCAGCGCCGAGGATATCGCCAAGCGACGCACCGGAATCGGCCGAGCCATACTGGGCGATCGCTTCCTTCTCCTCGGCAACTTCAAGCGCCTTAATCGAAACGGAAACCTTGCGGGCGCGGCGGTCGAATACGGTGACCCTTGCATCCACCTTCTCGCCGACAGCGAAGCGCTCTACTCTTTGAGCTGCTCGGTCCCTCGCGAGTTCGGTGCGTTTGATGAAGGCGGTGAAGTCGGTTCCGACAATCTTCACGTCGAGTCCGCTATCCTTCACTGCGAGTACCTCGCAAGTGACGACCGAGCCCTTTTTGAGGCCTGCAGCGGCCTCCTCGCCGGGCATGGCGCCGGTCTCGCCCTGTGGCTTCGCCGCGAAAGGATCGGGGCCGAGCTGCTTAATACCGAGCGAGATGCGCTCTTTTTCGATATCGACATCGAGCACTTTGGCCTTGACGGTATCACCTTTCTTGAATTCCTCGATGATTTGTTCCCCTGGCTTGTTCCAATCGAGATCGGAGAGATGGACCATGCCGTCGACGTCCCCGTCGAGGCCGATGAAAAGACCGAATTCCGTCTTGTTCTTGACCTCGCCCTCAACCTCCGAGCCGGGCGGATACTTCGCGGCGAACGCTTGCCAAGGGTTGACGAGTGTCTGCTTGAGGCCAAGCGAGATGCGGCGCTTCACGGGATCGACTTCGAGAACCTGAACTTCGATCTCCTGGCTCGTCGCGACGATCTTGCCCGGATGCACGTTCTTCTTGGTCCACGACATTTCCGACACATGGATCAGGCCTTCGATCCCCGGTTCGAGCTCGACGAAGGCACCGTAATCGGTGATGTTCGTCACCCGGCCTTGGAACCGCGCGCCAACCGGATATTTCGCCTCGATGCCTTGCCAAGGGTCCTCGAGCAATTGCTTCATGCCAAGCGAAATGCGGTGGGTTTCGTGATTGATCTTGATGATTTTCACGCGCACGGTCTGGCCGATCGCCAAAATTTCGGTCGGATGATTCGACTCTCCGCCAGGCAACATCGGTCACATGCAGCAGCCCGTCGATGCCACCGAGATCGACAAAGGCGCCGTAATCGGTAATGTTCTTCACCACGCCGTCGATCACCTGGCCTTCCGCGAGATTGGCGACAATCTCATGGCGTTGCTCGGCGCGGGATTCCTCGAGCACGGTGCGGCGCGAGACTACGATATTGCCGCGACGGCGATCCATTTTCAGGATCTGAAAGGGCTGCGGCGTCTGCATCAGCGGCGTCACGTCGCGGACCGGGCGGACGTCGACTTGGCTGCGCGGCAAGAATGCGACGGCGCCATCGAGATCAACGGTGAAGCCTCCTTTGACCTGGTTAAAAATGATGCCTTCCACCTTTTCTTGTTTCTCGAACGCCCGCTCAAGCTTGCCCCAGCTCTCCTCGCGCCGCGCCTTGTCACGCGAAATAACCGCCTCGCCGAGCGCGTTTTCGATCCGCTCAAGATAAACCTCGACCTCGTCGCCGACGGAGAGCTTGCCTTCGCGCCCGGGCCCCTGAAATTCCTTGAGGGCAACACGGCCTTCCGTCTTCAGACCGAGATCGATGACGGCGACATCCTTTTCAATCGCAACGACCAGCCCCTTGACGACGGTGCCTTCAAAGGCCTCGTTCTGGCCATAGCTCTCGTCGAGAAGTGCCGCGAAATCCTCGTGCGACGGCGCGTAGGTGTTAGTGGATACCATTTGTTCTCCTGAGTGCCCAAATACGGAGGGCGCCGGGGTTTTGGCCGGTTGCGCTTCTTGTCCGCCAGCGTTCGCCGCCGTTGCGGCAAACCACCGCCAGATTAGCGGGATGCAGGCAAGAAGCAAGGTTAAGGGCTGCTATGTAGCAACAGGAAGGCTAGGCGGCAAGTGGTGTGAAACGTGGGTAGTGGATCAAGTTGATTGTGGCGGCAGCGATTGAGCGGTGAAGCGCCCCAGGAATGCTGATCGGATTTTTAGAAAGAGAGTGCTATCAAGAGCGGCATCATAATCTGATCTAGATGCTGGCCGCGCGTTGACCAGATCAAATCCATTGCGATTGAGGGCGTCCCACAATGCCCGTTCTAGCGCTCCTACCTTCCGCCAGGTGTCTTTGAAATTAACTGCATCTGCTGGGTTATAGACATAGACCGGACCATAAGCCGAAAAGATCAATTCTTTGCAGTCCTCCGGTTTGATGCCGCGCTTAAGGAGATAGCGCCGTAAGGCATTGCCTTTATTATTCTCTCCAAGATGTTGCGCAGCCCTCACAAAAGGTGATTGAGCCACGCCGGTAACGTCGCCTGTCATGCCAACATAGCAAAGCCGCTCATCGCCCGGACCTAAAATCTTCCAAGTGTACAAACAAAAACCACGGTGAAGCAGTCTGGTAGGGAGCGAGAATTCCAAAAGCTGGGCGTCCACACCGGCATCCTCTTTAGTTCGCGGCTTCAATTGCCGCAATCAAACTGGCCCACTACCAAAACTGTCAAAGCTATCGTTTGGCGCTGCCGCTTGGCCCATTCGAAGTCCAAGCTTCGTAGCCCCTATCCCTGGGAACGACCTGCCGAGGTAAAACGGCTAGCCTTGACTCTGCGAGACATCGGCTAATGTGACGTCCACCGACCGCGACTGATCTCCCCGCACGACCGTCAGCGTCACCGTTTTTCCGACGCCGATCTGTTCAAAAATCCGCGCAAGATCGGTTACGTCGTGGACCGGCTTCCCATTCGCGGCGGTGATAACGTCTTCGACCTCACCGGTGCTGGTCACGCCCTTGAGGCCGGCTTTCGCGGCCGGAGAGTCAGGATAAACCCGGAGGACAATGACGCCATCGATGCCAGTCTGCGCGGCGGCCGCCTGAGGAGGCACGGCGATGCCCATCCCCGGTAACGGCACATGACCCTCACGGATGAGCTGCGCCGCAACTCGATTGACGTCATCGACTGGTATGGCGATGCCTACGCCAGCAAATTCTCCCGAACCCGATATGATCATTTCGGTGACGCCGATCAAACGGCCGGAACTGTCGAGCAAAGGACCGCCGGAATTTCCGGGATTAAGCGGGACATCTATCTGGATCCCGCCGGCGATTTCATGCCCTCTCGCCGTCGGTATTGTCCGGCGCAGCCCGCTGATGATTCCTGAAGTTCAGAGTCTTCTCCAAACCATAGGGGTTGCCAATGGCGAAGGCAGACTGGCCGACCTGCAGGTCAGCAGAACTTCCTAGCGCGATCGGGTGAAGCGGGGAAGGGATCCTTTCCAGTTGCAGCACGGCCAGATCGTAAGTCGGGGCGGTGCCGACAACGCGAACGGAAACGGACTCTCCCGACGGAAGGTGCGCGGCAAACTGGTCAGATCCCTTAATGACATGGTAATTGGTGATCACGTGCCCCGCGGCATCCCAAACGATTGCCGTGCCCGTCTGAACTTCGCTCCCTTCTTCCCCCTGCGAGAAAAGGTTGTGCGGCTTTGTCCGCGCGAAAACATACACGACTGAAGGGGAAACGGATTGAAAAAGCTTGATCGTGCTCCGCTCCGCCTCGGTGAGATCCGCGCGCGGCGTGATCGTCCGCGCCGACGTTGCGGAGAACCGCCACGCGACGACATAGGGCTCCGCGACAAAGGCGGTCGCCAACAAAAGCAACCAGATTGCTCCAATTACGAGAAATCTGTTCGTCATTGTATCGGCTCCGGGCGGGTATCGACTGCGGCCATCATCGTAAGTTTGAGATAATGCGCCGACGGTGAACGCTCAAGCATACGATTTGGATGCCCGATTTCTGGACTAGTCTGAAATTTAAATCCATGCCAATGGGAGCGCCAGAAAGTTGGCCCTGAAACCAGGAAGTTTTACCCCATGCGCGTCTATTATGATTCCGATGCCGATATCAAACTCGTCAAGGGCAGAAAAGTAGCAATCATCGGCTTTGGGAGCCAGGGCCATGCGCATGCCTTGAACCTTCGGGATTCCGGCGTGAAAGAGGTCTGCGTTGCGTTGCGCATGGACTCGGCTTCGGCCAAAAAGGCAGAGGCCGTTGGGCTTGAGGTGAAAAGTGTCGCCGATGCCGCCAAATGGGCGGATGTCGTGATGCTGCTGGCGCCCGACGAATTGCAGCGCGACATCTATCGCGATCATCTCCGCCCTAATTTGAAGCAGGGCGCCGCACTGATGTTTGCGCATGGTTTGAATATTCATTTTAATCTTATTGAGCCGCGCGCGGATCTCGATGTCTTGATGGTCGCGCCGAAAGGGCCAGGCCACACGGTGCGCTCCGAATATAAGCGCGGCGGCGGCGTACCCTGTCTCGTCGCGGTCGCGTGCAACCCTTCCGGCACCGCGCATGACCTCGCCCTTTCGTATGGGGCGGCGATCGGCGGCGGCCGCGCCGGTCTGATCGAAACGACGTTCCGGGAAGAATGCGAGACCGACCTTTTCGGCGAACAGGTGGTGCTTTGCGGCGGCCTCGTCGAGCTAATCCGGGGCGGTTTCGACACTTTGGTCGAGGCGGGCTACGCACCGGAAATGGCTTATTTCGAATGTCTCCACGAGGTGAAGCTCATCGTCGATCTCATTTACGAGGGCGGGATCGCCAATATGAATTATTCGGTCTCAAACACCGCCGAATATGGCGAATATGTCTCCGGCCCGCAAATCGTGACGGCGGAGACGAGGGCCGAAATGAAGCGCGTCTTGGACGACATTCAATCTGGCCGTTTCACCCGCGATTGGATGCTGGAAAACCAAGTCAACCAGACCTCTTTCAAAGCCATGCGAGCGAAGGCAGCCGCGCATCAAATCGAGGAGGTTGGTGCGCGGCTCCGCGCGATGATGCCTTGGATCGGCGCCAACAAGCTGGTGGACAAGGAAAAAAATTAGGCCTTATTAATCCCCTAATGCCCTTGCCGTCATGGATGAGCGCATGTATATGATGATGTACATGATTAGGAGACTGGAATGAGCTTGGCGACGCAGAGATTGGTCGTTCCTATCACGGCAAAGGATAAAGCGCGCGTCCTGCGAAAGGCGGCTTTGGCAGGCAAAATATCGACAGCCGAATTCGTCCGGCGAGCCGCGCTCAATTATGAGCCCGCCGCCGAAGCGGCGGAGGCGGAGTTGCGCTGCCTCGTCAATGTTTTCGACGAGCTTCACGCGGGCACACTCGCCCAACTCGACCGCACTGATGCGGCTCTCGACACAGCGCTTGCGCATTTCAACCGGATTGACCGGAACCGCATGTGAGCGCTATCGGCGACGCCTTGAATGCAATCAAAAAGGCGATCCTGCTCGAGGAGCGAATTGCGAGCCAAAGCAGGAAATTGGAACAATTGGCGCAAAGTGTCGTCGAAATAGACAAGCGGCTGGCGGCGATCGAAGGCCGCATGGATGGCTTCCTCGCCGCGGCTTCAGCATTTGGCGGGGGCGCCCGGCGCTCGCCAAAGCTCATCGAGGCCGCGCCCAATAAGCGCCCAGACACCCCCCCGGTGCAAGAAAGCTGACGCGGGCTCTTAAAACTGGGTCAAAACCGTTTTGTTGTCAGCCAACAAACGGAATTTATGTCAGCGCCAAATTCCGGGCACCCCCTGCCGGACTTCGGCATCCGATCTCCCTTGGAAGCCCAACCTTAAAATGGTTTGAAGACGACCAGAATTACGATTCCGGCCATGAGAATCGCCGGAACCTCGTTCACAATCCGGAAAAACCGGGATCCGCGACGGTTTCTATCTTCCGCCAAATCCTTCGAGATTTTTGCAAAATATCCATGCAGCGCGCTAAGTGCGATCACCAGGGCGAATTTTGTATGAAACCAGCCCGCATGGAGAAAACCCGCCTGAACCGCAAGCGTAAGCCCGGTTATCCATGTCACGAGCAAAGCCGGCAGCATGATCGCACGCATGAGCCTCCGTTCCATCGTCACAAAGGTCTGTGCTTGCCCGGAGCCGTGTGGCGCCTCGACATGATAAACGAAAAGGCGCGGTAGATAGAGCATCCCCGCCATCCAGGAAATTACCGCCAAAATATGCAGCACCTTGAGCCAGAGATAAGGGTTGCTCATATGACGGAACCCCGGCGAAGAAGATCGAGCATAATCTCGACATGTTGAATGGGCGTGTGCGGCAAGATGCCGTGCCCGAGATTAAAAATATGCGGCCTTCCCCGGAAGGCGGAGAGGATTTGCCGCACCCCGGTCTCGAGCGCGGGGCCGCCGCCCGCAAGTGCAAGGGGATCGAGATTGCCTTGCAACACCAAATCTCGATCGAATGCTTTCGCAGCCCATCGTGGATCGACGGAACTGTCAAGGCCAAGTGCATTGATGCCGGTGCGCGCCGCGAAATCGATGAGATAGTGGCCCGCGCCCTTCGGAAAACCTATCACGCGGGCATTCGTATGGCGGAGCCGCAGGCCGGCAACGATAGCCTCAACCGGCATCAGACACCACCGCTCAAACTCGGCGAGAGGCAGCACGCCTGCCCAAGTGTCGAAGATTTGTACCGCCTCGACGCCAGCGTCGATTTGCAGAGCGAGATAATCGATCGACGCTTGAACGAGCCGGTCGACGAGTTTTTGAAACAGATCAGGTTGGCGGCCCGCAAAAAGACGAGCCGGTGCCTGATCGGGTGTGCTTTTGCCCGCGATCATATAACAGGCAAGCGTCCATGGCGCGCCGCAAAATCCAATCAACGTGGTTTGCTGGGGAAGGGCCGATTTAACTCGCTCAATTGTTTCAAAAACCGGGCTTAATCGACTATCGCCTATCCGCCCGTGCAACTTGGCAACATCCTCCGCTGTCAAGATGGGATCGAGTTTTGGTCCTTCGTTCGGTTCGAATGCGACTTTCTGGCCAAGTGCATCGGGAATAACCAGGATGTCACTGAACAAAATAGCGGCATCGAATCCAAAGCGCCGAATCGGTTGCATGGTTGCTTCGGCGGCAAGTGCCGGGGTGTAACAGAATTCGAGAAAGGAGTGGGATTTGGCGCGAAGCGCCTGGTACTCCGGCAAATAGCGTCCGGCTTGCCGCATCAACCAGACAGGAGGTGGAAAACATGCCTCGCCGTTGAGGACTCTTAGGAACGGTTTTGTTTGGATATCCATTTGACTTTCTAAAACCCAAAATCCTCGAAAAAATAAGAATCTTCGTTAGAGATGTTATATTTGTTTAATTAGTGGGCGGGTTAGGCGTATTCACGGATTCGTACAAGTTGGTCCTGGTTTTGCGCGTATCCACATTTCCAACAAGACGTGGCGAGAGCAAGGAACTCAAATTTTTGTCAATTAGCTGAGTTGGATAGCGGCGGGCACGGAGTTTGAAACAACAGCTTGTCGCCTTGTCACCCAAATTCACAGTCGCGAGAGTCTTATTGTTCAGCCTTCGTTGGCGGTGGATGAAATCTCGTTGTTTTGTCCAATAAAATGGTTGCCATGGGACGACGGCGCCAGTTATCCCGCTTTCTCCCCAGCATTCCCTTAAAATGAGGGAAAAGATGACGAGGCATGAAAATTCTTGGAGCGGCACTACTTCCATTTGCATCTGATTTCCGACGCGACCGGCGAAACTCTGATTGCGGTGAGCCGTGCCGTTGCGGCGCAATACGAGGGGGTGTCGTCGATCGAGCATGTTTATCCCCTGGTGCGGAGCAAGGGGCAGCTCGAGAAGGCTATTGCCGAAATCGAGGCGGCGCCAGGGATCGTGTTATTTACATTAGTCGATCGAAATTTGGCCGCGCATCTCGAGGCTGCGTGCGAAGAGTCGAGCGTGCCCTGTCTTTCGGTTTTGCAGCCAATCGTGAACCTGTTTCAGTCCTATATCGGGACAGCTTCAAAGTCTCGCCCCGGCGCCCAGCATATGCTCAACGCGGAGTATTTCAAACGTATCGAAGCCCTGAACTTCGCGATGATGCACGACGATGGGCAGCAAATCGAAAATTTCGAGGCGGCCGATGTGGTTCTTCTCGGGGTGAGCCGTACGTCGAAGACGCCGACGAGCATTTATCTTGCCAATCGCGGCGTCAAAACAGCGAACATTCCCTTGGTGCCGGATATTCCCTTGCCGGAGCCGGTTTTGGTATTACGCAATCCTCTCGTTGTCGGGCTCTTAGCTTCGGTGGAGCGCATCGTCCAGATTCGCGAGAAACGGCTTATCGCGCTGAACGCAAATCCCGATTCACCTTATGTGGACCGCCTCCTTGTCGCTGGCGAAATGGCGCGGGCACGCAAGCTTTTCGCCGAGCGTGGCTGGCCGGCAATCGATGTGACGCATCGTTCGATTGAAGAAACCGCGGCGGCGGTCATTGATCTCTATAAGATTCACCAGTTGAAATTCATCGCCTCGTCATGACCGCATTTTGGCGCGGCACGGCACCGCTCGTTCTTGCCTCGCAAAGTCCTGCCCGCCAGGGTCTTCTTAGCGCCGCAGGAATACCGTTCGAGATTTGCGCCGCGGCGATCGATGAACGCGGGATCGAGGCGCCTCTGGCGGCGTCAGGCGCAAAAGCAGGTGACATCGCGCTGCATCTTTCCCGCGCCAAGGCCTTGAAGATCAGCGGTGAAAAGCCAGACCGCCTCGTGATCGGCGCCGATCAAACGCTCTGTATTGAAGGCCGCCTCTTTGGCAAACCGGTTAGCCGCGCCGCGGCGCGGGCGCAACTCGAAGCCTTGTCTGGGCGCACCCATGAACTTTATTCAGGTTGCTGTGTCGCGCGCGAAAAGACCGTTCTTTTTGAAACGGTTGGCGTCGCGAAATTATGCTGCCGGCATCTTTCGCCGGCATTCATCGAGGCCTATATGGCAAAATCCGGCGACGCTGTCCTCGGCAGCGCCGGGGTCTATCAAATCGAAGGTCTTGGTATTCATCTCTTCGATGCAACGGAGGGAGACCACGCGACGATTCTGGGGCTTCCCCTTTTGGCGCTCCTAAAATTTCTGCGCGAGGAAGGAAGTCTCCTTTCGTGACATCCATGGTTCAAGGCAAACCAAAGGCATGTGTCATCGGCTGGCCGGTTGCGCATTCGCGTTCGCCGTTGATTCACCGCTTTTGGCTGGACCGCCTGAAGATCGAGGGGTCATACGAACTGGCCGCGGTCGCGCCACCAGATTTTCCGGCTTTTGTGCACGAACTTGCGCGGCAGGGCTTTGCCGGTGCGAATGTAACGTTGCCGCATAAGCAAACGGCGTTCGAACTCTGCGATGTCACGACCGCAACGGCGGCCCGCTTGCGGGCTGTGAATACTTTGTGGATTGAGGCGGGAAAACTTTGTGGCGACAACACCGACGTTGCTGGTTTTGTGGGTTCGTTGGATCAAGATGCCCCGGGCTGGGACATTACCTCGGGCAACGCCGTGGTTGTGGGTGCTGGAGGGGCCGCGCGGGCTATTGTTTACGCGCTTAAACTGCGTGGCATGGACCGCATTTTGCTGATCAATCGTACCAAGGAGCGCGCTGCAGAGCTTGCCTCGGAGTTTGGCGTGCCGATTGAGGTCGTAGATTTCCCCGATCTGCCCGGCGCGCTTGCCGGCGCCAAACTTCTCGTCAATACGACGTCGCTGGGAATGCGGGGCCAGCCGCCGCTCGCCATCGATCTTACACCCCTGCCGCCGGACGCCGTCGTGAGTGATATCGTCTATATTCCGCTCCAAACCGAACTGATACGAACGGCACGAGCGCGCGGTCTCCGGGCGGTGTTCGGCATCGGCATGCTTTTGCATCAGGCGGTGCCGGGGTTTGAGCGCTGGTTTGGGATAAAACCTTGCGTCACGCCGGAGCTGCGCAACGTGGTCGAGGCGGATATTGCGGCTGCGGCATGATGTTTGTTCTAGGCCTCACAGGGTCGATTGGCATGGGGAAATCGACCGCTAGCGCGATGTTTCGCGCCGAGGGGATCACGGTCCACGACGCCGACGCCGTGGTTCATGAACTCTATCGGGGCGAGGCTGCCCCTGCGATCGAGGCTGCCTTTCCAGGGACCACCCGCCCAGGGACCACCCGCGATGGCGCTGTCGATCGCGAGCTCCTTGGTGCTATCGTCCTCGACGATCCGGCGGCACTGGCACGGCTCGAGGCGATCATGCATCCGCTGGTTGCCGCCAACCGCGATGCTTTCTTGGGCGAAGCGGAAAAAAACGGCGCAAGGCTTGTCGTTCTCGATGTGCCCTTGCTGTTCGAGACGGGCGGCGAACGCGGGGTTGACGCCGTGGTTCTCGTGACCGCGCCGGAAGCTGTGCAAAAAGAGCGGGTGAGCCGGCGTCCAGGCATGACACCGGACCGGCTTGCCGCCATATTGGCACGCCAGCAGCCCGATGCGGAAAAACGCTCGCGGGCGCATTTCATTATCGATACCGGCGGCGAATTTGCTGCCACCGCGCGGCAAGTTCGCGCGATTTTGCGGGCGCTCGCGGGCGCAAGTAACAAGCTTTGAGGGCATGATGCGGGAGATCGTTCTCGACACGGAGACGACGGGACTTGATCCCGCCAAAGGGCATAGGATTGTCGAGATTGGTTGTGTCGAGCTTTTGAATACGATTCCGACCGGCGAGATTTTCCATGCCTACATCGATCCCGGCCGCGACATGCCCGACGAAGCTTTTCGGATACACGGACTTTCCGCCGATTTTCTCGCGGGCAAGCCGGTCTTTGCCGAGGTCGTGGCGGATTTCCTGAAGTTCGCCGGGAACGTCAAAATCATCGCCCATAATGCCGAATTTGATATGCGGTTTCTTAACGCGGAACTCGCGCTCCTCGGGATCGCGCCGGTTGCATCCGATCGCGTGGTCGACACGCTGGCTTTGGCGCGGCGCAAATTTCCAGGTGCCGCGAACAGTCTCGACGCGCTTTGCGCACGCTATGGCATCGATACGTCACGGCGGGCCATGCATGGCGCCTTGGTCGATGCCGGACTTCTTGCGGAAGTCTACGCCGAATTAACCGGCGGGCGTCAGGCGGCCCTCGTTTTCGTCTCAAGGCGCGGCGTCGGCCGGGTCAGGAGCCGCGAGCCTGCTTGCGCAACGGCCGCATCCGCTTCCCGCGCTGCTCAGCAATGAGGAGCTGTCTCGCCACCGCGCTTTTGTTGCCACGCTCGGGGCGGCACCGGTTTGGGACGTTATTTGCCTGCGGCCATGGAAAACAAAATTGCGTGATCGTTTCTTTTCTTTTCAAACAGCAAATCAGCTCAAACACATGTCATCGTTTCCTTCGCGAGCGCCGCGCTGATTTGGGGTAAGCGAACGGAGCAAGGGGAAGCACGCTTGCTCCTTGATGAGCGGCGGCGGATAATGGACCGGTCTGCAATTTACCGGGATTGATAGGGCATGGAAACCGAGTTTGTTCTTATGCCATATTCCTTGCATGGGTAGCGGAAGGTTTTCAGAGTGGAGCACGCACCGTAAGCTGCGGCTAACAACAAGCGAGGGTTCTCGATGACTGCCTTCAATGTCGTTCAGTTCCGGGTCAAGCCGGCCGGGAGCAAGAGTTTCTCGATGCGCACAAACGCGTTCACGCCGATTGGCCCGGCTTGAAGAAAGTCAATATGATCAAGACGGGTGAGCGTTCCTATTGCATCATCGGCGAATGGGCGGATATGGCAGATATCGCGGCGGCCCGGCCAAAGATGACCGCTACCCTCGATACCTTCCGCGACACGCTTGAAGATCTGGGCTCCGGCCTCGGCGTCACCGACCCGGTGTCCGGTCCCGTTGTTCTAGAGCTGAAATAGACGTTCAATCATGCAGTTTTGAACTGCCAGCGCAGTTACACCGCGATATTGTCGATGAGCCGCGTCTTGCCGAGCCTTGCCGCGGCGAGAAGCCGGATTGGGCCATCGCCGCGCGCGGCCACGGGCGCCAGGGTCTCGGCGTGACGCGCTTCAAGATAATCCGAGACGAACCCTGCTGCCGCAACACTGGCTCGGGCCCTGTCGAGCGCGGTCCCAATCGCGATTCCGGCATTGATGTCATGGGCGCAGCGGCGTAGCGCCGCATAGAGAGACGGCGCAAGCGCGCGTTCCTTGGCAGACAAAAAGACATTGCGTGACGACAGCGCGAGGCCATCCGCGTCGCGTATCGTGGCCACGCCCAGAAATCTTGGTTTCGAAATCGAGATCACGCGCCATCCGCGTCACGACTTTGAGCTGCTGATAGTCTTTCTCGCCAAAGACCGCGACATTCGGGCGGAACTGGTTGAGGAGCTTTGCCACGATGGTTGCGACGCCGGCAAAATGGGTTGGCCGGAATCGATCTTCCAAGCCAACGGCCGCAGGGCCTGCTAAGCTGATAGTGGTGGCAAAACCCTCGCCATACATGGCCTCGACGCTTGGCGCGAAGATTAAATCGCCTTCCGCCGCCGCGAACAGAGCCGCGTCAGCTTCGAAAGAGCGGGGATAAGAGCAAAAATCCTCCGAAGGCGCGAATTGCGCCGGATTGACGAAAACCGACATCGCCACACGGCGCGCATGTTTTTTCGCTTCATGGACAAGGGAAATATGTCCGTCATGAAGCGCGCCCATGGTCGGCACGAGCGCGATCGTCTCGCCCGCGCGCCGGAACGAAACGAGCCGCGCCCTGAGGCTCGCCACGTCGCGGACAATCTCTACACGTCTTGTTGCGGAGGGGACCATGACGGGTCTTTGAGTGATGACTTCGAGGTTGCTATCCGGCGGGGGCCATCGCCAATCCTCCGCGCGATTTGACGCGAACGCAACGCCTCGAAGACAAGGAGCCTTCCCCGGACGTTTGATGGCCATGGTGGACATCGGCGCACGCTCCGGTTATCTCAAGCCCGGTTCAGATAGAAAGCAGGTTGATGGCCGATTCCATCAGTTCCGATTTGGCGTCGAGCGCGCTCCTCTACCATCGCTCGCCGCGCCCCGGCAAGCTTGAGATCGTGGCGACCAAGCCGCTCGGGACGCAACATGATTTGTCGCTTGCCTATTCGCCCGGCGTTGCCGCGGCGTGCCTCGCGATCGCCGTCGATCCCCGCGCGGCGGCCGAACTGACGATCCGGCAGAATCTCGTCGGGGTGGTGACCAATGGCACCGCGGTCCTGGGGCTTGGCAATATCGGTCCTCTCGCCGGCAAACCGGTGATGGAAGGCAAGGCGGTTCTGTTCAAGAAATTCGCTGGGATCGATGTGTTCGACATCGAGATCGCGGAGAACCGATGTCGACCGGCTGGTGGACATCATCGCGGCGCTGGAGCCGACCTTTAGCGGCATCAATCTCGAGGATATCAAGGCGCCGCAATGTTTCGAGGTCGAACGGAAGCTCCGCGAACGCATGTCGATTCCGGTGTTTCACGATGATCAGCACGGCACGGCGATCATCGTCGGCGCGGCGGTTCTCAACGCCATGGAATTTACCGGCAAATCCATCGGCAATGTCAAGATCGTAACCTCGGGCGCGGGCGCGGCGGCGCTTGCGTGTCTTGATTTGCTCGTCGTTCTCGGCGCCAAGCGCGAGAATATTTTCGTCACCGACACTAGAAGGTGTCGTGTACGGGTCGCAAGCATTTGATGAATAGTTACGCGAGATCTATGCCCGCGACACCAATGCGCGCACGCTTACGGATGTCATTGGCGGCGCCGATGTTTTTCTCGGGCCTTTCGGCTGGAGGCGTCTTGACGCCCGGAGATGGTGAAGCAAATGGGCGAGACGGCCGCTGATCATGGCGCTCGCCAATCCCACTCCGGAAATCGAGCCTGGCGTGGCATTCGCGGCGCGGCCGGACGCAATGATCTGCACTGGACGCTCGGATTTTCCAAATCAAGTCAACAACGTCCTTTGCTTTCCCTACATGTTTCGCGGCGCTCTCGATGTTGCCGCCTCGACGATCAATGAGGCGATGAAGCTCGCCGCGGTGCGTGCGATCGCGCAGCTGGCTCGCGAGCCGCCGTCCGATGTGGTCGCCAGGGCCTACGGCGGCGAGGCGCGTCAGTATGGCAAGGACAGTCTTATTCCGTCGCCGTTCGATCCGCGCCTGATCCTGCGCATCGCGCCGGCGGTCGCCAAGGCGGCAATGGAAACCGGCGTCGCGAAAAAGCCGATCACCGATTTCGTCGCCTATGAAGAGACGCTGTCGCGTTTCGTGTTCCGTTCCGGCTTTATCATGAAGCCATTGATGCAAGCCGCAAAAGCCAATCCCAAGCGCGTCATCTATGCGGAAGGCGAGGATGAGCGGGTGCTGCGGGCGGTCCAGACCGTCGTCGAGGAAGGGATCGCCAAGCCGATTCTGATCGGCCGTCCCGAAGTCATAGACATGCGTCTCGACCGGTTCGGCCTGTCGGTGCGGCCGGGGAGCGATTTCGAACTCATCAATCCAAATGAAGATCCGCGCTATCGCGATTATGTCGCGACCTATCTCGATGTCGGCCGGACGGCACGGGATCACGCCCAAGGCGGCGCGCACCTTGGTGCGTACCAATTCGACGGTGATCTCGGCGATCGCGGTGAAGCGCGGCGACGCTGATGCCATGATTTGCGGCCTCGACGGCCGCTTCAATCCGCACTTGCGATACATCAAGGACATTATCGGGCTCGTTCCGGGCGCGACCGATCTTTCCGCGATGTGCTTGATGATCACCAATCAGGGCGCCTTTTTTATCGCCGACACGCATGTCCGGCGTGATCCCACCGCTCCCGAGATCGCGGAAATGGCGCTGTTGTGCGCCGCTCACGTCCGCCGGTTCGGGATCGAGCCGAAAATCGCCCTTGTGTCGCATTCGGATTTCGGTTCGGATGATACGCCCTCGGCCGTCAAGATGCGCGACGCGCTGGAAATCCTGCGCCGGCGCGCCCCCGATCTCGAAGCGGATGGCGAGATGCAGGCCAATACGGCTTTGTCGCAGGCGATGCGCGACCTTGTGTTGCCAGCCTCGCATCTGAAAGGCGAGGCGAACATTCTCGTCATGCCCAATCTCGATGCCGCCAATATCGCTTATACGATGACGATGATCATGGCCGACATCCAGCCGGTCGGCCCGATTCTGATCGGCACCGCCAAGCCCGCCCATATCCTGACGCCTTCGGTGACGGCGCGCGGCATCATCAATATGACCGCGGTTTCGGTCGCTGAAGCGCAAGGAAACAGTTAGTCCTGTGCGCTTTTTTCTATCGCCAAGCCGCCGGTTGTGGTCTAGATATTGGCGTTTGGCGAAAAACAATGAATGGAAGCTGTTCGTCATCGATCGGACCAAGAGGCAGCGCCATATGCAAGGCAAAGCGGCGTTAGCCCTCACCACCTAAAAGGACGGTGCCGAAAACCGCCCGCGATTTCCCTCGAGCGTTACCTGGCGCGATGTCCCGGCTCTTCCTGGTCCGCCATGCCGAAGCCTCAACTCACGCCCCCGAAGGCGATTTCAAAGGCCGTTGACCATTGCAGGCCAGGCAAGTGCGGCGCGAATGGGCGTTTATTTTCGCGCATCCGGCCTCGTTTGCGACCTCGCCCTTTCTTCGCCGGCCCGGCGGGCACGCGAAACACTCGCCATGATTTTGCAGGAATTGCCGCAATCGCCTGCCTGCCATTTCGAGGCTTCGCTCTATAACGCCGGCATTGACACCATGCGCGATCTTCTTTCGCAAACATCCGGCTGGGTGAAAGCGCTTCTGATCGTCGGGCATAATCCGGGTCTTGCCGAATTTGCGCGTTTTCTCGTGCGCGGCGGAGAAAGCGCCATGCCCCGCCATTTCCCGGCGCCTTGCCTCGCGATTATCGACTTCACCTGCAGCGATTGGTGGGAAGCGCACGCCGGGAGCGGGCGGCTGGAGCATTTCGTGGACTTTTCCAGCTTGCCGGTTAATAACCGTACTTCACGGTAGATTGAGAGCGAAGCCGCTACGACCGGCCGGCGGGTCGGGGACCTCCGGCGAGTTCCTGAGTCATGGCGAATGATTTATTCGCGGTCGAACATCGCGAATTCGCGCCGCCTGACTCCACTTCGAGAGTCATTGGCTTACCCGTTCTTCCCACCCGTTCCGGCGGCCCCTGCCGCCACGAAACGCTCTGGAAAGCCAGTCTATTTTGCCGTTTATCTCCGATCTTCTATTCGAAGCCCGCGCCGCGGCGCGGGCCCTCATCGAGCTGGCGGAGGGTCCGCATATTCGCCTTGGCGTCACCGGACTGTCGCGGGCGGGCAAGACGATTTTTATCACCGCGCTGATCGAACATCTGACCAAGGCAACGAACCCCGCCTTGCAAGGAAGGAAAAATCCCTTGCCCGTGTTCCGGGTCCACGCCGAGGGAAGGCTCATCGGCGGCACGCTTGAGCCACAGCCCGACGACGCCGTGCCCCGCTTTGCCTATGAGGAACATATTGCCGCGTTGGCCGGTCCCGAGGGCCACGCCGAGGCCCGCCACTGGCCGCAATCGACACGCCGGATTTCCGAGCTGCGCCTGCGCCTTTATTTCGATCGAACTACCGGCCCGCGGCCCGGGCGCCAATCGCTGAGCATCGATATCGTCGATTACCCGGGCGAGTGGCTGCTAGATTTGCCGCTTCTTACCAAATCTTACGCGCAGTGGTCGCGCGAAACCTTTGTTGCCTCGGCGAGTGCGGCGCGAGCGCCGCTCGCGGCGCAATGGCGCGCGCTGACCGCCAATACCGACCAGCGCGCGAACGCCAATGAAGAACAGGCGCGCCGGGAAGCTGGCCTTTTCACCAATTATTTACGTGCTTGCCGCGCCGATGAATATCATTTTTCGAGCCTGCCGCCGGGCCGTTTTCTGATGCCCGGCGACCTTGAAGGCTCGCCTGCCCTTACCTTTGTGCCGCTGGCCGTCGAGGACGGCGAAATCTACCCCCAGGACTTATTCGCCGCGATGATGGAGCGGCGTTACGAGGCGTATAAGGCGCATGTGGTCAAACCGTTTTTCCGCGATCATTTCGCAAGGCTCGACCGGCAGATCGTCCTCGTCGACGCGCCGCTGCATCGACGCGGGCAGCGAGTTGCGCTGCCCACTTGAAACCGCCTTAACCGATGTTCTTGCCGCGTTTCGCGTGGGAAGGAGCAATCTGTTGTCGGCGTTGTTCCGGCCGAAGATCGATAAGATTTTTTCGCCGCCACCAAGGCCGATCATTTGCACCACACGAGCCACGACCGGCTCGAGGCGATCTTGCGGCATTTGACCAAACGAGCCATTGGCCGCGTCGAATTGGTTGGCGCCGAGGTCGAAGTCATCGCGCTCTCAGCGGTTAGGGCAACCCGCGAGGGCATGGTTGGTGCCCCCGATGAGCCAACGCTTGAAGCCGTCATTGGCACACCACTTGAAGGCGAGCGGATCGGTGAAGAGATTTTCGATGGACTGGCGCAGGCGGCGATTAATCCCGGCGAACTCCCGCGCGATCCGGACGCGGTGTTTCGCGACGAACCGCGCGCCGCAAAGCCGCATGAAATCGACTACCGTTTCGTCCGTTTCTTGGTTCCCCGTCGCAGTCTGTGGAGAAAATGGGACCGTGCTGCCGCTGCCCCATATCAGGCTTGACCGCGCTCTCCAGTTCCTCCTCGGCGACCGGCTCGGCTAGAGCGTATCCCTATTAGGCAGAACCATATCCTGCGTTGCGGAAGTAATTTAGACATTCGTTGGGAGGAAAGTCATCGAGGGCGATGCCGATGCCTTCCCAAAGGGCGTCGACGGTTCGGTGGGCCATTTTCCGTAACGTGTTTTTGAGCTTGGCGAAAACCTGTTCGATAGGATCGAGGTCAGGGCTGTAGGCAGGCAAAAACCTCTGCGTCGCCCCGGCGGCTTCGATGGCTTCCTGAACGCCGGCGACTTTATGGGAACCGAGATTATCCATGATGACGATGTCGCCAGGCGACAAGGTCGGCGCGAGACGCTGCTCGACATAAGCGAGGAAGGTTTCGCCATTGATGGGGCCATCAAAGACACAAGGAGCCGTGATGCGATCGCAGCGCAGGGCGGCCACGAACGTCGTCGTTTTCCAGTGACCGAAGGGCGCGTAGGCGAGTAACCTTTTGCCTCTTTCGCAGCGCCCATAACGGGGCGCCATGTTGGTCGAAGCCCAGGTCTCGTCGATGAACACAAGCCTCTTAGGATCAAGGCCTTTCTGCATCTCGCGCCACGCGAGACGAGCGGCCTGAACATCGGGCCTTTGCTGTTCCGTCGCGTGCAGCGTTTTTTTTATAGGTCAATTTCAGATGCAGCAAAAAACGCCCGACGGCGGACCGCCCGACTTTGATCTTGAGCGCTGTCAGCTTTTTCCACAGCGCCGTGATCGTCAGATCGGGCTGCGCCACGACCAAAGCCCGCACCTTGTCTTCATGCTCAGCCAGCGCATGCCGCTTATGGCCCCCAAACTTGTGCGGCAGACAATCGCCTGTTGTCTCCCACTGCTGCATAAGCTTGATCACGCAGCTCGGACTGACATCAAACCTGCGCGCCACATTGCGCCGGGATTGACCTGATAAAACCGCCAGTACCAAGCGGTCACGTAAATCCTGCGAATAGGGTTTTGCCATCCATGCCGGCCTCCTTTCCAGCCAACATGGTGAATCATAATTCGGCCGATTTGGGAATCCCGTACCGATTCTGACTTTTCGGGACCCGCTCTAGCATTACAGTTGCTTTTTTGATTTGAGGTGAGCGCGTTGAGCGGCAGCCTGGTGAGCCCTACGCCAGAGTGACCATGCGATGATATGCGCGGGTTGAATGCGCTTTCGAGCAAGTCTGATAGCGATGCGGCGGATTTCCTGGATTGACCAGCGGATCAGTGACGGCGTGGCGATGCTTTGGCTTTTGCCGTGGTTCGGCGGTGGTTTTTTTGGCGGCGGATTAGCGCGATGACGGATCGCGGCCATCATGGCGAAGGCGAGCATCACCAGGGACACGTGACGATGCCAGCCATGCCATGACCTGCTCTCGTTGTGATCGAGCCCGAACTCGTTCTTGGCGGTCTCAAAGCTGTCCTCGATCGCCCAGCGATGGCCTTCGACCGCCACCAGCGTTTCGATGGATGTTCCCGCTGGACACCAGGTGGTGAAGAAGGCGAGATCGCCATCGGCGATATGACGACGGATCAGCAGACCGCGCGTCCACAGACCTTGATTTGCGCGGTTGAATTTCGGCCTCGAGATCGGCCAATTCGAGATAACACCAATCATGCAGCCGCGGTCCTTTGGTTCCGGCTCCTGCCGACAGACGCTTCCAGTCGGACGGGCGCCGCGTCCGGGCGATGTCTTCTGCCTTGCCGGCGACCGGCTGCCGCTTGCCCCAGGATTGAAACACATGAGCGCTGCTGACCCCGAGCACGTAGCCTTTGCCTGCCCGGCGTAGTTGCTGTTCGATGTCGCCAACACCGTAGACGGTATCACCGGCAACCCACTTGAACGGTACAGACGCGGCTATCGCGCGTGCGATCATTCTCGTCGCAAGCGTTGGTTTGGTTGCAAAGCCGATATCGGCAGGCACGTATGCAGCTTCCAGGCGATCTGGATCGTCGGTCCATTCCTTCGGAAGATACAGCGCACGATCGATGAACGCATGACCGTGGCGCGAAACGTAGGCAGCGAAGACGCCGATCTGACAGTTCGTGATCTTGCCGGCCGAACCGGTGTATTGCCGCGCCACTCCGCACGATGCCTTGCCCTGCTTGAGAAAGCCGGTCTCGTCGATCACCAGCACCGCATCGTCATCCGCCAGGTGCTCAATGACATAGTCCCGTACGATGTCGCGCAGGGCATCGGCGTCCCAATCCCTGCGACCCAGGATCGCCTGCTGCCGCCATGGGCCGGGATCGCCTGCCGCCTCCGCACGCATCCAACCGGTCTTGCGCCGCTCATCTCCGAGCAGACCTTCCAGGAACAGACCTGCATTCGTCGCAACACGCTCTTGCGTGAACAACGGACGTATCCGCTTCTTGATCTCTCGAAGCGACGACGCCCACAACGCAAGCGTCTCCTCAATCGACGCTGCCCGCGTCCACGATCTCCAAATCATGGTTGCCCATGGATTCGTACGCCCTCCAAAAAAGCAACTGTAATGCTAGGGCCTGTTGAGATTTAGGATTCCTTTTGCGGGGGCATGTGATTCAAGCTTTGGATGGAACGATTCGTTCTGACGGACGCCCAATGGGCGAGGATGGAGCCGCATTGCCTGGGCAAGCGGACGGATCCCGGGCGTAGCGGCGGCGACAACCGCCGCTTCGTAGAGGCGGTTCTTTGGATCGTGCGGACAGGAAGCCCGTGGCGTGATCTGCCGGCTTTTTCGGCCACTGGAACACGGTGTTCAAGCGGTACCGCGACTGGGTCAAAGCCGATGTTTTCACGCGGCTTTTCGAGGCTTGCTCGGACCCGCCGGACATGGAATACGCCATGGTCGACGCCACCATCGTCAAGGTCCATCGCCACGGACAGGGCGCAAAAGGGGACTCAAAAATCAGGCCATAGGCCGTTCCAAGGGCGGCATGACGACCAAAATTCTCGCGCTGACCGATGCACTCGGCAATCTCGTCCGTTTCGTTCTCATGCCCGGACATCGGTTCGATACAGTCGGCGTCCCTCCGCTCATCGACGGGGTCGCACTTGGCGGCTTCATCGCCGACAAGGCATTCGACAGCAATTCCATCATCGCGGACTTCAACGAACGCGGCGCCAAGATCGTCATATCCCAGCATCCGCGGCGTGCCTGCCACTCACGATCGACGCAGAAATCTACAAATGGCGACACCTGATCGAGAACTTCTTCTGCAAGCTCAAGGAGTTCAAGCGCATCGCCCTGCGCAGCGACAAAACCGATCAGAGTTTCAAAGCCATGATCAATCTCGTCGCAGCCGTGATAAACTCTCGATGAACCTCAACAGGCCCT
>CAVQZL010000007.1:0-18002 GCA_963718265.1 uncultured Alphaproteobacteria bacterium
TAATGGAACTCAGTCGCATCCGAGCGGATGATCTTGCGCACGACCTTCCGCGAAACGCGCAGGTCCCGGCAAATCTCCTTGATTGACTTCTTCTGAACAAAAAACGCCCGGCGAACCTTGGCGATCGTTTCCACAACCAGCATTCCAATCTCGGCCTCCCAAAATCAAGGAGGCCACTGTGGACCCTCAGCCCCGGGGTCCCGATTGGACGCAAATCACCCCCAAAGCGGGGTCCTTATTCCATGCAATTTTACAGGAAACTATGGGAACAGCTCCAAGAGCTCCTCTTGCGGGAGCTGACCCACCGGGTCAAAACTCCATGGCGGTGGTTCAGTCGATCGTGCACCAAACCTTGCGCAGCGGCCGTACGGGCGCCGATTTTGCCGCTTCAGTGGACGGACGCCTCTTAGCGCTCGCCAGCGCCCATAATATACTAGCGGACACAGAATGGCTGGGAGCCGATTTTGCGGCCTTAGCGCGCCACCAACTTGAGCCTTTTTTGCAGGGCGCATCGGAACGCTGGATCTTGAAGGGGGAGGGCGTCTTGCTGCCTCCCGACATCGCGGTGCCTTTCGGCCTCGTCCTGCACGAACTTGCAACCAACGCCGCAAAATATGGCTCGCTGGCTTCGACGCAAGGCAAAGTCGAGCTCAATTGGGGGTTGGCTCGAAGGAACCAAAAACGCACGCTCATTGTTACCTGGCGGGAAAAGGACGGCCCCCCGGTGCAAGCGCCCGCCACGGCTGGGTTTGGAAGCGCTCTTATCGAAAGCGCAATTCCAGATTCGCATGTGACGCGTGACTTTCGGCAGGAAGGGCTCGTGTGCACAATCGAGTTAGCGCTGCCGGGAAACGAACATGGAGAGCATACAGGCCAAAGCTGAGGCTGGGGAGGTGCTAGCCGGTGCGCGCGTGCTAATCGTCGAGGACGATTTCCTCATCGCCATTGATCTTGAAACAATTCTTGCCAAAGCTGGGGCGAAGGTTTTCGGACCGTGCCGTACCGTGAAGGAAGCGCTTGCCGCCATCGATGGGGTTGGCGCGGCTATTTTGGATATCCGTCTTGGCGAGCAAACGATCGAGCCCGTAGCCCGGCAACTCGACGAGCGCGGCGTGCCGTTTCTTTTTTATACGGGGCAAATCGACACCGATCCGATTCGCCGGCAATGGCCTGATCATAAGATTCTTGCAAAGCCGGCCAGGCCGCAATGCATCGTAATGGCCGTCGCGGACCTGCTGAAATGATAGGCGGCGCAAAATTTGCCGCCTAGCCCGCTAAGCCTTTGCCCAAACAGCCTCGAAATTTCTCTTAGAGCGTATCCCCATTAGGCAGAGCCATATCCGGCGTTGCGGAAGTAATTTAGACATTCGTTGGGAGGGAAGTCATCGAGGGCGCTGCCGATGCCTTCCCAAAGGGCATCGACGGTTCGGTGAGCCATTTTACGCAGCGTGTTTTTGAGTTTGGCGAAAACCTGTTCGATAGGATCGAGGTCAGGGCTGTAGGCAGGCAAAAAGCGCTGCGTCGCCCCAGCGGCTTCGATGGCTTCACGAACGCCGGCGACTTTATGGGAACCGAGATTATCCATGATGACTATGTCGCCAGGCGACAATGCCGGCGCGAGGGCCTGCTCAACATAAGCGAGGAATGTTTCGCCGTTGATGGGGCCATCAAAGACACAAGGAGCCGTGATGCGATCGTGACGCAAAGCGGCCACGAACGTCGTCGTTTTCCAGTGACCGAAGGGCGGGTAAGCGAGCAACCTTTTGCCCCTTTCGCAGCGCCCATAACGGGGCGTCATGTTGGTTGAGGCCCATGTCTCGTCGATGAACACAAGCTTTTTAGGATCAAGAGCTTTTTGCATCTCGCGCCAAGCGAGGCGGGCCGCCTGAACATCGGGCCTTTCCTGTTCCGCGGCGTGCAGAGTTTTTTTTATAGGTCAATTTCAGATGCAGCAAAAAGCGTCCGACGGCGGACCGCCCGACTTTGATGCCGAGCACCGTCAGCTTTTTCCACAGCGCCGTGATCGTCAGATCGGGCTGCGCCGCGACCAAAGCCCGCACCTTATCTTCATGCTCAGCCAGCGCGTGCCGCTTATGACCGCCAAACTTGCGCGGCAGACAATCGCCTGTTGTTTCCCACTGGTGCATGAGTTTGATCACACAGCTCGCACTGATCTCAAAACTGCACGCCGCCTTGCGTCGGGACTGACCAGCCAAAACCGCCCGCACCACGCGGTCACGTAAATCCTGCGAATAGGGTTTTGCCATCCATGCCGGCCTCCTTTCCAGCCAACATGCTGAATCATGATTCGGCCGATTTGGGAATCCCTTACCGATTCTGACTCTTCGGGACCCGCTCTAATCGTCACATAACACTCGCAGCTCGCCCTTTCGAGGCGACGACGATCGAGAATTCGCATCCGGCCGCGACGGTAGCTGACGAGGCCGTCGTTTTGCATGGCCTGGGCGGTAACCGTCACAGATTTGCGGTTCATTCCCAATACGTGGGCCATATATTCATGGGTTATGGCGAACTCTTGACCATCGTTGCGATCATGTAAATTAAGGAGCCAGCGGCATAATCTCTCACGCACCGAGTGCAGGGTAGAGCACGCGGCGGCCTGCTGAGATTGCGCGTGCAATGCCTCAGTGTAGTAGATGTAGAGACTACGGACTGCGCTTCGATCGCGTGGCGCGATACGCCGGATCGTTTGACGTTGCAGGCTTGACGGCAAACGTATTTTTGCCCACGACTCCTTGCGGCGCATGATTGCGACTGACTTATGGGATAATGTTCGCCGTCGCCTCAGCCAAGGATAAACACCGCGCATGACAATTGGCCTTGAAAGTTCTGCTCCTCCCGGCTTCGCGGATCCCGAGGACGCCGGCCCCGCGCCACGCCGCCGCTCCGTTGGCGTGCGGATCGGCTCAAGCGAAGGCGCGGTCCTCGTGGGCGGTGGCGCGCCGATTGCCGTCCAATCGATGACCAACACGGATACGGCGGACGTCGAAGGGACGGCAGCCCAGGTCGCGGCGCTTGCCCGCGCGGGCTCCGAGCTCGTACGAATCACCGTCGACCGCGATGAAGCCGCCGCCGCCGTGCCGCATATCCGCGACCGTCTCGCAAAAATGGGCTGGGACGTCCCGCTTATCGGCGATTTCCATTATATCGGCCATAAACTCTTGGCCGATCATCCCGCCTGCGCCGAAGCGCTCGACAAATACCGGATCAACCCCGGCAATGTCGGCTTTAAGGACAAGCGGGACAAGCAATTCGGCCAAATCGTCGAATTGGCGGTAAAATATGGCAAGGCCGTGCGGATCGGCGCCAATTGGGGCTCGCTCGATCAGGAGCTCCTCACCGCGCTGATGGACGAAAATGCGCGCATGCCGTCGCCGCTTTCGGCAGGGGCCGTGATGCGCGAGGCAATGGTGCAATCGGCTCTCACCTCCGCCGCGCGGGCGGAGGACATTGGGCTTGGCCGGGACAGAATTATCCTGTCGGCAAAAGTGTCGGACGTGCAGCATCTGATTGCCGTCTACCGCATGCTGGCGCGCAGAGCTGATTACGCGCTGCATTTGGGCCTTACCGAAGCGGGCATGGGCTCGAAAGGCATTGTCGCTTCCGCCGCCGCGATGGGCATTTTGTTGCAGGAGGGGATCGGCGACACGATCAGGGTTTCGCTCACCCCGGAGCCCGGCGGCGACCGCTCGCTCGAAGTGAAAGTGGCGCAGGAGCTTTTGCAGACCATGGGGTTTCGCACTTTTGTGCCGCTGGTCGCCGCTTGTCCTGGCTGCGGGCGCACGACGTCGACGGTTTTTCAAGAACTCGCGCGGGATATTCAGGCCTATATTCGCGACGAGATGCCGCTGTGGCGGGCGCGCTATCCGGGAGTCGAGGCTTTGAGCGTCGCGGTGATGGGCTGCATCGTCAACGGCCCTGGCGAATCGAAACATGCCGATATAGGAATTTCCCTGCCGGGAACCGGCGAGACGCCGGCGGCGCCGGTGTTTATCGACGGGCAAAAGGCTATGACTCTGCGCGGCGAAGGCATCGCCGCCGAATTCAAGCAGATCGTCGAAGAATATATCGAGCGAAGGTTTGGGGCCACAAAGAGCGCGGCGGAGTAGGCGCGGCAGCTCTTTTGGCCTCCTCGACAGGTCAACTCGCGGCCCTTCGAGCAGGCGCCGAAAAAGTTGCCAGGCTTTTCCGGCGGACCCGCTCCAGTTCTCGGATTTCAAGCGATTTTCTTAGCTCGACTGCCTCCGCAGGAAAGCGGGAATCTCGAGCTGGTCCTCCTCGATCGCCCGGGTTTGATAGGCGCCGCGGCCATGCGCGTCTCCCGCCGGTTGCGGAACTCGCTGCGGGGCTTGCGGATGCTGCGCACGTTTGCCGTACTCGGCATGAACTGGACCCGGCTGCTGCTGCGGGTGTATCTGCCCTTGCGGCTGGCGCGCGGGCGCTTGCCGCTCGCGCGGGCTTGGACCGGTGGCCCCTTCGTCCTGCCGGCTGATCCCAAACGAGGCAAGCCGCTCGAGGAGCGAACGGCGCTTGGCTTCGGGATGCGGCTCCGCCCCGAGTTCGCCCCGGCGCGCTCGGATTTGGTTTTGCGCGGGCAGCGGCAGATCGCCGATTTGCGGGCATCCTCTGGGGCCGGACATAGGGGGAATCAGGCGGCCCGGGAACAAACGGACCAGCCTCGTAATGTTCAGCCTGCCGCATGCCTTGTTGCGCCTGCTCGGGATAATGGTGCGATTGGGGGGAGGCTTCCTGGATACGGACACCCTGCTGGGCTCCAGCGCCTAGCGTCGCAGGGGCTTGCAATACGCGGTCTTCGTAACGTGGCTCGTATTCCGCCGCCGCATAGGTCTCCGGCTGGGAGCCAGGATAACGCGGTTGTACCGTGTCAATCGGGCGCGCCGCCGTCTGCGCCCTTAATCGGTTGGTGACTTCGGCAATGCGCGTCTCCGCGGCGGTGGGTTCATAGACGGTGGCGACATGGTCGATTCCCGTTGCGACGACGGAGACACGGACAATCCCGTCGAGGGATTGATCGAAGGTCGCGCCGAGGATGATATTGGCGTCCTCGTCGACCTCTTGGCGAATTCGGCCCGCGGCCTCGTCGACTTCGTAAAGGGTGAGATCGCTGCCGCCCGTGATCGAAATGAGCAGGCCGCGCGCGCCCTTCATCGAAACCTCGTCGAGAAGCGGATTGGCGATCGCGGCCTCGGCGGCGAGGATTGCCCGCTTTTCGCCCGAAGCCTCGCCGGTTCCCATCATGGCCTTGCCCATCTCGCGCATGATGGCGCGCACGTCGGCGAAATCGAGATTGATCAAGCCTTCCTTCACCATCAGATCGGTGATGCACGCGACGCCGGAATAGAGCACCTGATCGGCCATCGCGAACGCATCGGCGAAAGTGGTTTTCTCGTTGGCTATACGGAAGAGATTCTGATTGGGAATGATAATCAGCGTATCGACAGACTTCTGCAATTCGTCGATGCCCGCTTCGGCGACACGCATACGCCGCGCACCCTCGAATTGGAAAGGCTTGGTGACGACGCCGACGGTTAGGATACCCATATCCCTCGCGGCGCGCGCGATGACCGGGGCCGCGCCTGTGCCGGTTCCGCCGCCCATGCCGGCGGTGACGAAGACCATATGCGCTCCAGAAAGGTGATCGCGGATTTCTTCGATCGCTTCCTCCGCCGCGGCCCTGCCGACCTCCGGCTGTGACCCCGCGCCGAGACCCTCGGTGACTTGAAGGCCCATCTGGATAATTCTCTCGGCCTTCGATGAGGTCAGCGCTTGCGCGTCGGTATTGGCGACGACAAACTCGACCCCGATCAGGCCCGAGACAATCATATTGTTTACAGCATTGCCGCCCGCGCCGCCGATGCCGGCGACCATGATATGTGGTTTGAGTTCCCGAAGCTCGGGAGCTTTAAGATTGATCGTCATCGTCTGGCCTCTCGACGTTGGAGCGCCGGTCAAGGACGCTCGGGTTTTCAGTCAATTTGTTCGCGGCAAATCCGCATGAATCGCCGCGCTTACTCTCGTCGCACGCACTCTCAAAAACTATTCTTGAGCCATCGCCCAACGCGCCCGAAGTATCCATTTTCGTGCGCCTCCGGAGCCGCGTTGCCCCGCGAAGGGCGGAAATGCTCGATGCCGCTCACTTGCGGATAGATCAGAAGACCGGCAGCCGCGGCGAAAGCCGGGCTTTTCGCAGATTCGGGCAGCCCCTTTATGCCGAGCGGGCGGCCCGTCCGTACCTGCCCGGAGACGATGCGCTTCACCGCTGCCTGCATACCGGTGAGCTGGCAGGCGCCGCCGGTGAGAACGAGTTTTCGCCCCGGATGCGCGGGAAGACCCGCGTTTTTCAACCGGTCGCGCACCAGCTCGAGGATTTCCTCCACGCGAGGCTTGATGATGGAGACGAGTTGCGCCTTCGGTAAATGTGCCGGACGCTCGTCTTCCTCGCCCGCCTGAACCACCGCGATCGTCTCGCTTTCATCGGTTACCGAAGTGAGGCAGCCGCCATAAAGCGTCTTCAACCGTTCGGCGTCGGCGAGCGTGATCCCGAGGCCGCGCGCGATATCCGTTGTGACATGATGGCCGCCGACGGCGAACGCATCGACATGGGTCAGATGGCCGCCGGAAAAGATGCTCACGGACGTTGTCCCCGCGCCCATGTCGATCAAGGCGGCGCCGAGTTCGGCTTCATCGCCCGTCAAGGCTGCAAGACCCGCCGCGTAAGGCGTGGCGACCAGCGCGTCGACGGTCAGATGGCAGCGTTCGACCGCGAGCACCAAATTGCGCGCGGCGGCGGCGTCGCAGCTCAGCACGTGCAAATCCGCGCCGAGTTCATAGCCGGCCATTCCCGTCGGATCTTGAATATGACGCGTTGCCCCCAATGCAAAGCCGATCGGCAGGGCATGCAGCACCGCCCGGCCCTGTTGACCTCCGCGTGCCGTGCAAGCTTCCAGCACGCGGTGGATATCGGCTTGCGAAACCGCCCGCCCAGCGATCGCGACCTTGGCATTGTAGAGCTGCGAGGAAAGTCTGCCGCCGGTCGCGTTCACGATCACGCTTTCGACCTGCACCCCGGCCATGCGCTCCGCCGCATCGACGGCGAATCGGATGGCTCCTTCCGCCGCGTCCATGTCGATGACGGTGCCGCCCTTGATCCCCCGCGAGCGTTGATGTCCGATGCCGAGAATGCGGCAACGATGGGTGCGCCCGCGCAGCGGCTCTGAAGGATCGCTTGGGTTCAGGCGCGCGACAAGGCAGACGATTTTCGACGTACCGATGTCGAGCACGGAAAGGACCGCGCTTTTGCGGGCCGGCAGGGACGGCAAACGCGGCGGCAATACCTTCGAATTCATGTCCGGCCGCCGTTCGCCTTGGGCTTACTCGAAAGCATCGCGGCGCGCTCGGCCGCCGCTTCCTCGGCGAGACGTGCGACTACCCGGCCGGGCTGCCGAAAATCGAGCGAAAGGATGTCCTTGTCGAGCACATGCGAAGTTCGCTGAAGGTCGACGAGCCTTGCAAGCGCCGCTGCAGGCTCCATTTCCGGCAAGAGAACGTCGACCCCGTTTGCCGTTTTTAACGTCCAGCGGCGTCCCGCGACGAGCATGCCCGCCACGATCCGTTCGCGCAAATCTCCCGCCGTTTCGAGAAGCGCCAAATATTGGCCGAGTTTCCCGTTGGCCCCCGCGCCCACGACGAGCGGCAGATGAATGAAGCGCTGGTCGCGCATGGCGGCGAGGGGAACGCCGTCGGCAGCGACGATTTGTACTTGCCCGTCGCATTGCCACAGGGCGAAAGGCTGGCGCTCCTCGATCTCGATCAGGAGCCGGTCCGGGTAGAGCTTGCTGACAGTTGCTTCCTTGACGAGCGGAAGCTGTTTCAGTTTCTCCCTAATAGTCGCCACATCGAGAAACAGAAGCGAATTGCGCGGACCTATTCCGGCGACGCCGAGGATATCTTGCTCCTTGAGTTCACGCTCGCCCGCGATGGTCACGGCATGAATCGAAAAACCCAGCGCCTTGGCAAGGATGTCGGCCGGTTCCCCCTCTGCGGCCACGAAGGCGGCGTAGTGGCCGCCTTGCACGGCGCCATAGGCACTCACGGCCGCTAGCAGCGCCAGCGAAAAGCAAGCGCCCGCGCCCGGCCCAGCCAGATGGCTAAGGATTATATGGCGAAAACCCAGCCTCGGCTGGCGCGCCGGCGGCATGATTTGCCGCGCGGATGAGGCTCCAGAAACAGGCATGGCGCCGGCATGGACCATTGCCACGGGCGCAAAGCCCAACGTGATCGCACTCATCGATCGCAGGAAGCGTCCTCGACCATCCATCGAACAAGCTCACCGAATTTGAGGCCCGCGAAGGCCGCGAGTTCCGGCACAAGCGAAGTCTCGGTCATTCCAGGCTGCGTGTTGACTTCCAAAACCACGAGTTCTCCCGTACCGCCGGGGGAATCGTCGTACCGGAAATCCGTCCTGCTCACGCCGCGGCAACCGACTGTCCTGTGCGCCTTAAGCGCCAACTCTTGAACATTTTGGTAAATATTTCCTTTAAGTTTTGCTGGAAGGACATGAATGGAACCTCCTTTTGCGTATTTTGCATTATAGTCGTACCAGCCCCCGTCCGCCGCACGTATCTCTATGACATCATAGGCCTTTTCACCGATAACGGCGCAGGTGAGCTCGCGTCCGGCGACGAAGCGCTCGACCAAGACCTCGCGGCCGCAAGGCCAATCGTCATTGGTTAATTCTTGCGGTGGCGCATTTGCCCCTTCCCGAACGATCAGGACTCCTACGGACGAGCCTTCATCGACGGGCTTGATGACGTAAGGGGGCGGCAAAACATGCGCTTTTGCCGCCGTGAAGCGGTCCGTCGTAATGCCTTCCGCGACTGGCACCCCGGCGGCGCGAAAAAACTCCTTGGCGCGATCCTTTCGCATGGCGAGTGCCGAGGCGAGCACCCCGGAGTGGGTGTAGGGAATACGCAGCATTTCCAAAATGCCTTGCATGATGCCATCCTCGCCAAACCGCCCGTGCAGCGCGTTAAAAGCGACGTCGGGGCGAAGATTGGCGAGTGTTGCTGCGATGTCGCGGTCCACATCGACGCGGGTGACATGATAGCCTTCGGCTTCGAGGGCTGCCGCGCAAGCCTCGCCCGAGCGCAGCGAAACTTCGCGCTCCGCCGAGAGACCGCCCATCAGCACGGCGACGTGCTTCGTCATGATAACTCACCCCATAGTTTGGTAAGGATTTGGCCCAATCGTACCAAAATGTTTCACGTGAAGCTTTTTGGTACGATTAATGGTCAGGGAAAAAAGACACGCGCGCAGCGCGGCAGAGTACAAAGCCGGGATTTGGCCCAAGCGCAAGATCGCTGTAGGATTTATGAGTACGGTCAGGCGGATTTTATCCCCTGTCTCGTTGATAATGCCCCGCCGGCATTCACAGCGTCATTGCCGGGCATGACGGCGTGAGCCGCAAGCAATGAATATAAGCCCGTCAAAGATCGAGTTTCGATTGGGTTTCGGTTGTTTCGCGCTTGGCCTTTTTAAAGACGGATGTGTCTTGCCAGGGCAGATGCAGCGGATTGGCTGGGCCGAAAAGCTGCTCGACGGTGACAATCTGAATTTTTGGGAATTGCCCGTAGTCGGTCTTAAAGAAGCCAGCGGATGCGGCTTGGGTGATCATGCCTTTTGTGGGCGGCTCTAGCGTCAAAAACACGCCCATCTTGGCCCCCTCTTGATCCACCGTGACGATGAGATCCTTCACCATCGCCGGATTGAGGCTTTGGCCGCCCTTGACCGAGACGATGACTTTTTCGGTCTTCTTGCCGTCTGGCTTAATATAGAGAAAACCGTCCACGCCGCCGTCGCCGCCTTTCTTGCCGCCCTTGAAAGGCTGCGCGTCGATCATCGCGAGCGCCCATTTCTGGAATTCGTATTTGTCTTGGAGGGCGAGCGCGCGGGCACCGTCGAGGTCTTTTGGAACGCCTGCAATGTCGAATTGGAGTGCCGGGAAACGCGTCTTTCAAACGGCGCTGAATCAGGTGAATGGCGAGATGGGTGACGTCGATGCCGATCCAACGGCGGTTCAATTTTTGCGCGGCATGGACTGTTGTGCCGCAACCACAAAATGGATCGAGAACGAGATCACCCTCGTTGGATGAAGCAGAGACGATACGTTCGAGAAGCGCGAGAGGTTTTTGTGTGGGATAGCCGAGGCGTTCCTGGGCTTGAGAGTTAAGCGGCGAGATATTGTCCCAGACATCGGTAACGGGGGACCCAGGCATTTCATCAAGATAGCGGATGTATCGCGGCATCCCTGAGCTGGTATATTCCAGGCGTCCCTTATCGTGCATTTCCTTCATCTTTTCATGCGTCCAACGCCACACGCGGAGGTGACCATTCCACTCATAGGTCAGGTTCGGGCGATCCGGATTTGGGTTTAAGGTATTATCCAGCTGGTAAAGACGGCCGGTGGCCTTTTCCACGCGGTTGTAATGCGATGATACATAGCTTGGGTCGTATTCGGAAAATAAGGAATTCCAGCGCGCTGTCTGACCTTTATCATAGGACAATATGACGTCGTGGGTTGTGGGAAATCGAGAAAATGCGTGGCCCTTCGGGGAAGTCCGCTTCCAAATGATTTCGTTTTTAAAGTTCAGCTTCCCAAATACCGCGTCCAAAAGAATCTTTAGGTAATGGCTCGCGGTTGGATCGCAGTGCAGATAGAGCGAGCCCGTGGGCTTCAGCACACGGTGCAGTTCCAGAAGCCGCACCGCCATCATCGCGAGATAGGCCATCATGTCGTTTTCCTTCAAAAACGACCGCATGGCCCGCAGCATTTCCGCCGCGTCGGAATTGCCAGATTGCATCACCTCGTCAAAAGCCTGCTCGGCTGGCTCGTTCCAATGCCAGCTATCGTCAAAAGCCTCGATCTGCGCCTGGCTCTGGTGCCCGTCCGGCGCCCGGAACAGCACATTGTAGCTCGCGTTCGAGTTAAAGGGCGGATCGAGGTAGATAAGATCGACGCTCTCATCCGCGATGTGCTCGCGCAGAATGGCAAGGTTGTCGCCATAAAAAAGCGTGTTGCGGGCGGGCGTTTTCTGCATCAGGCAATGCCAAACAAGTCGCGACGGCTACTTAGCTCTAGTTGGGAGCTTAACTTTAAGCGTTCAGACCGCTGACGCCGAGAGAAATCGGGCTCTATCGAAGTTTCGTCTGAGGACGGCCGCTACGAATGAACAGTCACGGCCTCCAGACCGTCAAGAGGAGAACAGGGTTATTTTCTCCACATTTTGATAATGTAGGCCACAACAATTAGAAAACCGCCCGCCGCTATGGCTGTAAATGCGGACCACACTTCTAAGGGAACAGTGTCCATTTCTGTCTCCGTTCGATTAATGGAGTACCTGGGCAACGATGTCGCGTCCATGCGAATCCGAGGGCCGCGCCGGCCACAAGGTTCCATTTATCGCACGGCGGCAGAAAAGCGCATCTGAACTTTGAACTCAAGGATCATTGACCGCCGGAGACGGCGCGCCTTCGGCGCGTCCTTGACTTCAAAGTTTAGATGCGCTCGGTTCAGCCGCGCGATGAATGGATTTTCCCGCGCCTGACGCGCGGCCTTTACTGACCTATTCGCGCGGGAACCTTGACTTGTGATTGCAGCGCGATTCACGCGGCGCAGCCGAGCCGCAAAATCTCCCATTCGAGGGCAACGCCACTTGTCTCAAGCACGCGGGCGCGGACTTGCTCGCCCAGGCTTTCGAGATCGGCGGCGGTGGCCTTGCCGCGATTGATCAGAAAATTGCAATGAAGGTTTGATACCTGCGCATCGCCCAGCGCAAGTCCGCGGCAGCCAGCTTTGTCGATCAGCTCCCAGGCCTTGTGCCCCGGCGGGTTCTTGAAGGTCGAGCCGCCGGTGCGCGTATTGACGGGCTGCGTTTCCGAGCGCGCCTTGGTGATTTCCGCCATCTCCGCAAGGATCGCTTGGCTGTCGCCGGGGCTGCCCGCAAAAACCGCGCTCGTGAAGATCACGTCATCCGCCACGCCGCAATGGCGGTAGGAAAATCCCATGTCCGCATTGGCAAAGCTCGACAACCTGCCGTTGCGGCCGACGCCACGGCAGGAGACGAGAACGTCCCTCGTCTCGGCCCCATAGGCTCCGGCGTTCATCCTGAGCGCGCCGCCAATGGTGCCGGGGATGCCGCGAAAAAAAGAAAGGCCCGCGAGGCCCGCGTTGGCGGCGGCGGACGCGAGTTTTACGTCCAGCACGCCAGCGCCCGCCCGCGCGAAAAAGACCATCGATCGCGATCTCTTGAAATCCTTTGCCGAGGCGGATCACGACGCCTTCGATGCCGCCGTCGCGCACCAGTATGTTGGAGCCAGCGCCAAGCGCCAGGACTGGCATCGCGGAATCGAGCCGGGCCAGAAAATAAGCAAGATCGTTTTCGTCGGCCGGCTCGAACAGCACTTGCGCCGGGCCTCCGGTTCTGAACCAGGACAAGCCGGCCATCGGCGCATTGCCTAAAAGAGATCCGCGTAGACCGGGCATTTGCGCGGCGAGTTTGGACGCGATGTCAGGACGGGTCGCGGGCTTTCCCTATGCGGGGACAGCGGCATCGCGCACCATTTCCGCCGCGAGCTGGCCTGGCAACGCGTTCGCCCATTGGGTGATATTGCCCGCGCCAAGGAAGACAATGTAATCGCCGGGCTTGGCGAGGGAGCGGATGAGCGCGGGCAAATCCTCGGGCCGTTTCAGGCCGAGCGCGTGGCCGTGTCCCCGCGCCTTCAAGGCGGCGACGAGGGAATCGCGGTCGGCGCCCGCGATGGGCGCTTCGCCCGCCGCATAAACATCGGCGACGATCACCGTATCGGCGTCGTCGAACGCAGCTCGCGAAGTCATCGAAGAGCGAATGGAGACGCGTGTAGCGATGCGGCTGCACGATGGCGATGACTCTGGCCTTGGTGGACGCGCGCGCGGCACGCAGAACGGCGGCGATTTCGACCGGATGGTGGCCGTAATCGTCGAAAATGGCCGCGCCGTTCCATTCGCCGGTGCGAGTAAAGCGGCGCTTGACGCCGCCGAATGCGGCAAGCGCCATCCTGATCTGTCTCCGTGCGCATGCCAAGCCGGTGCGCGACGGCGAGCGCGGCCGTCGCGTTCAGCGCGTTGTGATGACCGGGCATCGGCATGACGATGTTGTCAAGTACGGTCCGGGCGCCGCTCTCGCGGTCGCGAACAATTGCTGTAAAGCGCGAGACGCCATTGCTGAGATCGAGTCCAGCGAGCCTGACATCGGCGTCCGGATCTTCCCCATAGGTGATGATGCGCCGGTCCTCGATCTTGGACGCAAGCTCTCGCACGACCGGATGGTCGAGGCACATGACCGCGAAACCATAGAAGGGAATGTTTTCGACGAACGCGCGAAACGCTTCCTTGATCGCCGCGAAGGTTCCGAAATGATCGAGGTGTTCGGGATCGATATTGGTGACGACCGCTATATCAGCCGGAAGCTTGAGGAAAGTGCCATCGCTTTCGTCGGCCTCGACCACCATCCAATCGCCGTTGCCAAGCCGCGCATTGGTTCCGTAGGCGTTGACGATGCCGCCATTGATAACGGTCGGATCGAATTTTCCGGCCTCCAGCAAGGCCGCAACGAGAGATGTGGTGGTTGTCTTTCCGTGTGTCCCGGCGATGGCGACGCAAGTTTTGAGGCGCATGAGCTCGGCGAGCATTTCGGCGCGGCGAACGACGGGTATGCGCCTTTGCCGCGCGCGCGGCGAGCTCGGGATTCTCGCGCTTGATCGCGGTCGAAACCACGACGACTTGCGCCGCGCCGAGATTTTCCGCGTCATGGCCAATATGAACGCGCGCGCCTTTGCCGCGCAGGCGCAGGACATTGGCGCTCTCGGACGCGTCCGAGCCTTGGACCTTGTAGCCGAGGTTGAGCAAAACCTCGGCTATGCCGGACATGCCGATGCCGCCTATGCCAATAAAATGAATGGGACCTAATTTATCCGGCAATTTCATGGATTTATGCCCTTATCGCTCACGAGACTCTGAACCAGGCCGGCGAGCCGTGCGGCGGCATCTGGGATGCCGGCCCGCTTCGCAGCGGCGGCGCGGCGCGCGAGAGAGGCCATATCGCCCTGCGCCTCGACAAGAGAAGTCGCCAGCCATTGCGGCGAAAATGCGCTTTGCGCGGCGACGACGGCCGCCCCGCCAGCCGCGAGTTGCCTTGCATTGGCGGCCTGATCCTGATCGAGCGCATGCGGAAGCGGCACAAGTATGGCTGGGCGCCCAATGACGGCGAGTTCGGACACGGTCGAGGCCCCGGCGCGGGCTATGACGAGATGCGCTTGCGCGATCCGTAGCGGCAAATCGGAAAAGAACGACCGGACCTCGGCATCGACGCCAAGGCGCCGGTAGGTATCGCGCACTCTTTCTTCGTCCTCCGCGCGGGCCTGCTGAACGATGACGAGCTTTTGCCGGGCGGCTTCCGGCATGAGTTCGATCGCGGCGGGGACAATGTCCGAAAACATCCTAGCGCCCTGCGAGCCGCCGGTAACGAGGATTCGCAGCATCCCGTCGGAACAATCGGGAAACGCGATGCGCTGCGCGTCGATGACCATCGGACGAACCGGGTTTCCGGTCAGATGCGTCTTTGCCGCCAACGCCTTGGGGAGGCCGTCGAGGACCTCGAAACCTTTGGCGATCGCGTCGACTCGCGGAGCGAGGAACCGGTTGGCGCGGCCGATCACGGCATTGCCTTCATGCACTATTGTCGGCACGCGAAGCAGCGTTGCCGCGAGCACCGGAGGAACGGCCGGGTAGCCGCCAAAGCCTATCACCGCGCGCGGGCGAATCCGTTTGACAAGCCGCAGCGCGGTAACCGTTCCCCGGATGAGCGTGAATAGCGCCATCGCGCGAGCAACCAAGGAACCGCTGCTCGGCGTCGCGGCGGCGACCATGTGAATGGCGTGCGCGGGAAAATCGCCGCCGTATTTTGCCGCCCGTTCGTCGGTGATGAGATGAACTTCTAGCCCCCGCGCGGCAAGCGCATGGGCGAGTGCCTCCGCCGGAAACAAATGGCCGCCGGTGCCGCCCGCCGCGACGACAACCGGACACCGGCCGCTCATGGAAAAGCTTCGGCCCTGGCGTCCGAAAGGATCGCCGCACCCGGCCGTTTTCGCATGACCGCGATCAGCAAACCGGTTGTGAGCCCAAGCGAAAGAAGCGAAGACCCTCCATAGGAGATAAAGGGCAAGGTCATGCCCTTGGCCGGTATGAGATGAACGTTGACAGCCATGTTGATTGCGCTTTGGAGGCCGAAAAGTATCGCCAGTCCGGCCGCGGCGAAGCGGCAAAAAGGGTCCTCGTTGCGCGCCGCCGCGAACAAGCTGCGCAACACGATGAAGGCGAAAATCGCGGCGATCAGGAGGCAGGCGAGAACACCGAATTCTTCTCCCGTGACGGCGAAGATGAAATCCGTATGGGCATCTGGAAGAATGCGCTTGACTGGTCCCTTCGCCCGGCCCCTTGCCGAACCAGCCACCGGACAGAAAGCTGTCGAGCGCGGTGTCCACCTGAAACGTATCGACCATGCCGCCGCCGGCGCCTGGATCGATGAATTTAAGAACGCGGGCGCGGACGTGTGGCACCAATTTATAGGCCAAGAGCGCGCCCCCTAAGCCAGCTCCGCCAATCCCGGCAACCCAGAACCAGTGGAGCCCCGCCATGACGAAAAGCGCCGCCCAGACCAGCGAGACAAGCAACGTCTGACCGAAATCAGGTTGCAGAATCAAAGGAACGATGGTTGCCAGCAAAAATAGGACGGCGAGAAGATTGGCTGGAACGTCGCGCCGCTTCCCGGCTTCCGAAAAGGCCCACGCCACGAGAACTGCAAAGGCCGGCTTCAAGAACTCCGAAGGCTGGAGACCAAAAATCCAGCGCCGCGATCCCTTGATTTCATGACCATAGAGCAGCGCCACGAGGATCAGGGCCATTGACACCAAAAACACGAAAAGCGCGGTCCGGCGCACTTGCCGCGGGGACAGAAACGAAGCCGCGACGAGGACCGCGGCCGCAGGGATCAGGAAAAGAACCTGACGGTGTACGAAGTGGAACGTCGAAAGGCCGAGCCGCTCCGCGACCGGCGGGCTTGCCGCCATCGTCAACACGAGTCCGGACACCATCAGGGCGCCCACCGCCGCTAGGATCCAGCGGTCGATGGTCCACCACCAGTTCGCCAGGGCCGAACGTTCCGCGCGCGATACCATTGTGTCCCCCTTCAGCCCGGTTTTTTCAAGGCGAGCAAAGCCTCGACGAGCGCACGAAAACGATCGCCGCGCTTCTCGAAATCCGGAAATTGATCGAACGACGCGCAGGCCGGCGAAAGCAGCACGACAGGTTCCGGAAGCTCGCTCGCAAGTGCGTCGCGCGCGGCTGCCGGAACCGCTTGTTCGAGCGTGCCGCAACTCTGATAGGGAAAGGAATCCCCAATCGTTTGCGCAAAATTCTCGCTTGCCTCGCCGATCAGGTAAGCTTTCACCACTTTGCCGAACAACGGGCGCAGAGGTTCGATGCCGCCCTCTTTCGCCCTGCCGCCAATGATCCAAAACACTTTGTCGAACGACAGGAGCGCCTTTTCGGCGGCATCAGCGTTGGTCGCCTTTGAATCATTGATGAACAGAACCTTCCCCTTGCGGCCCACTTCTTCCAAACGATGGGGCAGTCCGGGAAAGCTTCGCAGACCTTGCGCGACGCCATCGAGATCCAATCCGCGCGGCCCGAGCGCCGCGACGGCGGCGGCGGCATTCTGGCCATTGTGCTCGCCGCGCAACGAGGCAATCCCGGTAAGGCCCGCGATCCGTGTCGAGCGGCCTCCCTCCCGCCGCACGAGCCAGCCGCTTTCAAGAACAATGCCATCATCGAGCGCGGTTTTGGTTACCGAAACACATTCTGTTTTCCGGCCCGCTTTCATGAGTTCGCCGGCAATGGCACTCGTAAGACCGTCGTCTACTCCGATCACCGCGAGATCGGCATTTTCCACCAGTTTGGCCTTGATCGCGGCATAATTCTCCATCGTGCCGTGGCGGTCGAGGTGATCTGGCGTGATATTCAGTAGTACGCCGACAGAGGGATTAAGCGAAGGCGAAAGAGCGATCTGAAACGACGAGCACTCGATGACATGAACACTCGTCTGCGCCGGCGGCGCCAACGCGAGGATCGGGGTACCGATATTGCCGCCAATCTCGACCTCGAAACCGAAGCTTCGGAAAAGATGCGCGACGAGCGCCGTCGTCGTGGATTTTCCGTTCGTGCCGGTAATCGCCACGAAGGGCGAGCCCGGCGCGATTTTATTCCGCTCGCGGCAGAACAATTCGATGTCGCCGATAACCTCGACCCCAGCCTGCTTCGCCTTCATCACGGTCCAATGCGGCGCCGGATGCGTCAATGGAACACCTGGCGAAAGGATAAGCGATGCAAAATTCTGCCAATCGGCAAGCGCGAGATTCTCAATTCTGAGGCCCGATCCGCGCGCCTTCTCCCGCGCGTGCTCGTTGTCGTCCCAGACTAATACATGTGCGCCGCCCGCGACCAGAGAATGCGCCGTGACGAAACCTGAGCCACCGAGGCCAAACACGGCAACCTGTTTGCCATTGAACGAAGTGACAGGCGTCATCGTCACCTCAATTTCAACGTGGAGAGACCGATCAGCGCGAGGACGAAAGCGATGATCCAAAAGCGGACGACGACTTGCGGCTCGGACCAGCCAAGCTGCTCGAAATGGTGATGGATGGGCGCCATCTTGAAGACTCGCTTGCCGGTGAGCTTAAAGGAAACGACCTGAACGATAACCGACAGGGTTTCGAGGACGAAAAGACCGCCGACGATGGCGAGAACGATCTCGTGCTTGACCGCGACCGCTATCGTGCCAAGCGCGCCGCCAAGCGCGAGCGAACCGGTA
>CAVQZL010000008.1:0-26872 GCA_963718265.1 uncultured Alphaproteobacteria bacterium
CGCGCGAAATAGAGCATGACGCGTGAACCGTCATCACGAGGCGCGATAGGTCGAAAGACGCTATCTTTCGACGGTAGGAAATCTATACTCACGGCTTCGCGCCGGGCGCCGCTTGCAACTTCGCCAAAACCGGAATTCTCCCTGTTATCCCCTGCTAACAGGGAAACGCGGGCCTCGCCGCACTCGGACTTGATGCATGAAAGTGATGAATATCAATCACTTCGGACGAATTGATCACGCAATGGTTGAGCGAGATAACAGGGAGCGATTCTCCCTGTTAAGCCGCATATCAGGGAGAACACAATCGGGAAAGCCGAAGCCGCAAACCCTGCTTTCGCAGCCCGCCCGAGGGCGCGATCGTATAGAATTTCTATACTCACCCGCCGAATGCGTCCGGAACCGGGCGGAATTGCGCCATTTTGGCCCGCTCTTTCGGCACGAAATACCTGATTTGACAACTGATTACGAAGGAATCCTCATGCGTTGCGTGAGCAAAAACAACGCCGCTACGACCGTCTTGGCCGGGTCCGACCGTCGAGACGAAATATCCTCCGAGAGCGTGCTCTTGCCCCGGTCAAATTGCGGCGGTCGCGGGCGCCGCGCTGAACCTGCGGCGTCGCGCGGATGGTGGCTTTTATTCGCTGCTATATGTTAACAAATTGCAACCTGCGATTTCGCCTAGAGTTGTAGCGGTATTTATCCGGTAAACTCAAGCTGCGTACTTACAATTGTAAGTACCGTTGTTAACTTATGAAACAACAGTTGCGTCAAATTGCCCTCGCGGGGTTTAGTTCGTTGACATCTTCTCCGGCCTATTATCAGGATGACGCTGGGCCTCGCGCCCGTCGAGAGACGAGCGCCGTGGGCAGGGCACAGCGGGAGGCCGCACCGGCACAACTGGAGAAGCATGTTATGGACCCGATCTCAGATCGCCGCGATGACGCCCGCGCAGATTGCCGCGCTGACTCCGGCGCAGATCGCCTCGCTCACCCCCGCCGACATCGCCATTCTGTCGACGGCGCAGGTGGAGGCTTTGACACCGGCCCAAATGGCGGTGCTGACGGCGGCGCAGACCGGAGCGATGACCGCCGGGGACACCGCGAAGCTCTCGTCCGCGCAGATCAACGCGCTCAGCAGTGCAGCGCTCCAGGCGCTCAATTGGCTTACGGCGGCGCAGACATCCGGCTTCTCCGCCCAGACGATCGGCGCGCTGTCGATCGCCCAGTTCGAAGCGCTGATCGTCTGGAACATCGCGACGCTGACGACGGCGCAGGCCGCGGGGCTTACGACAACCGAAATCCAGGCGCTGACACCGCACCAGGTTGCGAGTGCTCTCGACGGGCGTCGTGTCCGCGCTGACGACGACCCAGATCAGGGCGTTGTCGGCCGCGCAGATCGGAGGCATGAGGACGGCGCAGATTGCCGCGCTGACCACGGCCCAGGTTGCCGCGCTGACCACGGCCCAGGTTGCCGCACTGACAACCACCCAGGTTGGCGTGCTGACCACGGCCCAGATTGGCGCGCTGACCGCGGCCCAGGTTGCGGCGCTGACCCCGGCCCAGGTTGCCGCGCTCTCGACGGGCGACGTGTCCGCGCTGTCGACGACCCAGATCGGGGCGTTGTCGCCCACGCAGGTCGGAAGCTTGAAGCCGGCGCAGATTGCCGCGCTGACCACGACCCAGATTGCCGCGCTCACCACCTCCGACATCGCCATCCTGTCGCCTGCGCAGGCGCAGGCTTTGACGCCGGCCCAAATGGCGGCGCTGACGGCGGCGCAGACCGGAGCGCTGACCGCCACGGCCGTCGCGGCGCTCTCGTCTGCGCAGATCAATGTGCTTAGCGCCCCGGCGCTCGAGTCGCTCGCCGGGCTGACGGCAACTCAGGCAACCGGCTTCACCGCGCAGACGTGGGGCTCGCTGTCGGCAACCCAGTTCGCCGCGCTAATCGCCTTGAAAGCGGGGACGCTAACGGTGGCGCAGGCCGCCGGGCTCACGACAATCGAAATCCAGGCGCTGACCCCCGCCGAGACCGCCGCGCTCTCAACGGGCGTCGTGTCCGCGCTGACGACGACCCAGATCGGGGCGTTGTCAGCCGCGCAGGTCGCAGCCCTGACCACGGCCCAGGTTGCCGCGCTCACCACCTCCGAAATCGCCATTCTGTCGCCGGCGCAGGCGCAGGCTTTGACGCCGGCCCAAATGGCGGCGCTGACGGCGGCGCAGACCGGAGCGCTGACCGCGACCGACGTCGCGGCCCTTTCGTCCGCGCAGATCAACAGCGCTCGGCGCTGCAGCGCTCGAGTCGCTCGCCGGGCTGACGGCAACTCAGGCAACCGGCTTCACCGCGCAGACGTGGGGCTCGCTGTCGGCAACCCAGTTCGCCCCGCTAATCGCCTCGAACGCCGGGACGCTGACAGCGGCGCAGGCCACCGGGCTCACGACGATCGAAATGCAGGCGCTGACCCCCGCCGAGATCGCCGCGCTCTCAACGGGCGTCGTGTCCGCGCTGTCGACGACCCAGATCAGTACGCTGTCGACGACCCAGCTCGGGGCGCTGTCGGCTACGCAGGTCGGGGCCCTGACGGCGAGGCAGATCGCCGCACTGTCGACGACCCAGATCGGCGCCCTGACGCCCACGACCTTTTACGTGGACTACGCGAGCGGCTCCGACACAAACTCCGGCACGTCCGCTTCTTCGCCATGGAAACACGCGCCGGGAGACCCGAACGCGACTGGCAGCGCCGCGAACGCAGGTCTGATTGGCGGCGATGAAGTGCTTTTCAAGGGAGGCGTCGTCTACCAAGGCACGATCAACGTGCCAGCCAGCGGAACCCCAGGAAAGCCGATCGTCTACGAAGGAACCGGCTGGGGAACGGGCCAGGCGATCCTGAGCGGGCAGACCACGGCGTCGCTCACCTTCACCCCATACGCGGGCAATCCAAATTTGTCCGTCGCCACGCTGCCTACCGCCGACGGGACGCCCAACCTGTACTCGGTCGTCGATATCGACGGCCAGCGCTCTTGGCTGTCGAACACCTCCACGTCGACGAACCCCAACTTTCTCGATGCGGGCGGGACGTCCTTTGACACCTCGGAGATGACCGGGTCTGGAACGTCATGGACGCTGACTGACGCGGGGCTGGCGGCGCAACTCAAGGCGCTCGACCCGACGACCATTCCGGGCAAGATCCTTCGCGTAGACGGATACCCGAACTGGGAATACGATCTGACCATCACGGCCTTCAATCCCACAACAAATGCGGTCAGCCTGTCGGGCTCGTATAGTCCGGCGACGTCCGCGTCCTATGTCCTGTTCAACGATCCGGCCGTCGTCAGCGCATCGAACCCCTATTCCGAATTCGCGGTAGAGGGCAACCAGATCATCGCCGCAGTCTCGCCCGGCGTTCACTCGGTCGCGGTTTCGACGCAGACGGTCGGCATCGTCGCCAACAACCGCTCCAACGTCACAATCGACGGATTCAACTTCACGGGCTATGGCGGGACCTTGGGCATGGCGGTCCAGGCGTGGACGAATCCGGGAACGGTGGAAAGTAACGTTACAATCACGAACAACACGATCTCCAACACCGCTTCGCACAACGACGACCCTTCAATCTCCGCAAACGGGATCACGAACGTCACGATCGCCGGGAACACGATCGGCCCGACGTCCTACCAACGCGCCATCGGCATCGATGGTGACACGAACGCCGTCGTTTCGCACAATACGATCACGTCCCCGGGCGGATCGGGGATCTTCGTCGTCGACGACAATGGCGCCACGGTTTCCTACAATTCGATCACCAATGCGATCGGGGTGCACGCCGCCGGCATCGCGATCTACGACGCCAACGGCCTTCGGGACCAGAACGTCACAGTTTCCAACAACCAGATCAACGGCGCCGAGTTCGGAATCACCTTTGGAGGCCAAAGCATCAGCGCCTCTCAGCCGAACAACCTGACGATCGCCGACAACATTGTTCAGAACACGACGGGCTGGGGCATCGCCAATTGGGGTTATACCAACGGCGCGAACATCTACGGCAACATCGTTCTTCCCTCCCCCTCGTCGGCCTACGGGCCTCTCGCATTGTCGAGCTCGTCGCAAAACATCAATTGGTACGACAACATCCTCCAGTAGTTCGGGTATATGAGTGCGGGAACCTGGGCGGCAAACACGTTCTCCAACAATGTGGCGCTTTCCGGCAGCAATCAGCCGGGCAACACCGTCAACCCGTCGCTGGCGTCGTCGTTGGCGCAGATCCTCGCTCAGGGGTCAGGCGTCCTGCCAGCCTCGATCGGCTCGATCCTCTCGCCGACGTCGGCAGCCACAATCGGGCTAGCCTACCTGGTGTCGCCGCCGGCATAGCAGACAGCCTGACGGGGTGCGCCCTCGCGGCTTTCGGCGACGCGTGTTTGCGTGGGCGCTGGCGGCCGCGATGTCGCGAACGCGCGCGTCAATCTCGATTCGCTCGCCGCCCGACCCGTTTCGACGGAATCATCATTTCGGCGGGATAGAAAACCTATACTCATGGCTTCGCGCCGGCGTCGCCTGCATATTCGCCAAAACCGGAATTCTCCCTGTTATCCCCTGCTAACAGGGGAACGCGGGCCTCGCCGCACTCGGACTTGATGCATGAAAGTGATGAATATCAATCACTTGGGATGAATTGCTCACGCAATGGTTGAGCGAGATAACAGGGAGGCGATCCCCTTAAGCCGCATGTGCCGACGGCCAAGAAACTTACCCGCCCGATCGTATTGAATCTATTCCTTCCGAATTGCCAGCGAAGATGGCGCAAGAGCCATAGCGCTCCTCAGTTCGCATGACCATCACCCGGAACGGGTGTCGGCGTTCGGCTGCTATCTGCTGACGACCTGCACTGGCGCCGCAAACGGGGTACCCTTGGGGCGAATACCGACGCCGGCTGACATCGACGGCATTCCGTGGGAGAACGACGGCACCGATCCAGCCGGAGCTTACGCATGTCAGTGATGCGGCGAACCTTCTCTGCATTTGTCGCGGCAACTTATATCCTCTTGGGGGCATGGATTTATAGCGGTCATGCGTCACCGACAAACCTCTATTACGTCAATTACGCCAGCGGCTCGGACTTAAACGCCGGGACCGATCCATCCCTGCCGTGGCAGCACGCGCCGGGTGATCCGAACGCGAAAAGCGTTCCTCATAACATCACACTCGTTCCCGGAGATAAGGTCCAGTTTGCAGGAGGCGTCAAATACCTCTCTGAAGCGCCGTTCACCGCGCCGACGATCACCGTTCCGGCTGGCGGAAACCCAGGACAGCCCATCGTCTACGAAGGAAGCGGATGGGGGACCGGCAAGGCAATTCTGTATGGTGGGGTTGTGACAAAACTCACCTTTACGCCTTATCCGGCTTTTGGTAGCAATGTAAGCCTATCTCAAGCGACCTTGCCGTCCGGAACCGCTCTCGATCAATGGACCAACGTGACGATCGATCTTGGCGACGGAAATGGCGCTGTACATTATGCTATGTCAAATACCTCATCGAGCCCATATAGCGAATTCTTAAGTTCAGGTTTTGGCATAAGCTACACGCCTCAAACTGAAATGGTCTGCGATGAAGTTGGACACCCAGGCAGTTGTTTTACAGACCCCACGAGCAATCAGCAAAAGGGGTTGTATTGGGTCTTTACCGATACGGCGCTTGGGACGTTCCTGAACACTCTTAATCCAACGACGCTGGCAAATATGGTCTGGCGCGGTGGCGGGTACCCTAATCACGACTGGAACATGAAATTAACGTCGTTTGATGGCGTAAGCACAGCCCACATGACTGTGATGCAGACGAATGCTTTTGTCCGAAACACCAACCCAATTAACGGTTACATTTTCCTGAACAATCCTAGCTTTATTGGTAAATATGGTCATCCGTACAAAGAATTTGCGACCGACGGCCCCCATATCATTGCTGCAATCCCACCCGGAACGTATCCGGTCGCAATTTCCGCCGCGCCAAGCGCCATCCGAGTTTCTCAGTCTAATGTGACGATTGACGGGTTCGTCTTTGATATGTATGGCGGATCATATAGTGGGACGATGCTGGTCGGGCAAGGCGTGAATGCCTTAGGAACCTCATATAGCAATCGCATTCAAGACATTACGATAACGAACAATGATATAAAGAATACAATTTCGCGGACAGCTCTAGCGGCGCTGGTCGCATATTACGTTAACGGACTAACAATTAAAGGAAACACAGTTACGTCGGCAACGTTTCAACGTGGAGTTGAAATGGACGCCTGCAGTAACCTTTTGGTCTCCAATAACATTCTGGATAGAATTGGTGGAAACGGGTTCTATACTGCCGCTATAGATGACGGAACAATATCTTTCAATCTATTGAATGGCGTTGTTGGAACGCATACCGACGGCATTTCGGTTGGAACCGACCTTATTCACTCGTCGCACAACATCACGATAACCAACAACAACGTGAACAGGTTTGAGACAGGACTCGCCGGTAGCTCGCTACCTAGAACCGGTCCTAATAATCTCACGTGGTCCTATAACGTGACCACGGAAATTAAAAATTATCCAATAATTGATAACGGATATTGGGACAACGTCAATTTTTTCGGAAATATCCTGACACCAACAAACTTTAGCACGAGTACGAATTCCGTCCCGGAGTCATATCACAACAACGTGATCGACCATTTCAGCTACATCAACTCGGCTAATCTTGGTAAGTTTACATATAACACCTCATTCAAACCGTCATCGACGAACCCGACAAAGCAATGGGGGGTTGGCACGACGAATATCGTGAATACGGCTCTGAACGCCCCGGTAACAGCGGCGCTTGCTTGGGCGACGACTATCCCCTTGCATCCGTACACCCTCGACGCCTCGATTTGCGCGGCGCTCGGGGCGTCAAATTCGCCCTATTCAGGGCCTGTCGGGGTGAACTATACGTGTCAATAACAGCTCCGTCAGGTCCATACTGGTCAGGGCTATGCAATAAAGCAAGAAAAACCGCAACAACTTCAGAACCAACTTCAAAAGGAGCGAATTCCAGCGGGCGCGCAGCAGCGACAGTCGTCAGGCCAAGTATATTGGATGCGGGGCTGAGCGCAAGGCGATGATCGACGGTGAGCACGAACTCGACTGAGCCGGCGGCCCCGTTCGGTCGGCATCAACGATTTCAGTGGCCTACTCCGCACCCCGGGGGGTACAAAGTGTTTAATCCGCTAGCGGACAGATCGTCTGCTACCGGCAGGGGCGTTACGTCGTTCTTTACAACGAAAACTCAAAGATGTAGCTTCTCATCCGACGAGCGGATACGCCCACGCGGTGTAAAACTTACGACGTGAGGCCGGACATGCGACTGAATTATACCAAGAAGTCGAAATTACCGCCGCTGGCCTGGGTAGCTAAGCTTCAAAGATCTGGCCAAGTCATTGAGGTCATACACGGATCGTCGGTTTCAACATCAGAGAGGTTTTTCTTCGAGGGAGCGTGGGCGGGCGATTTCCGGTCCGGCGACTTTGACACGAACTACGCCTTTGGCAGCGGCTGCAAAATCGGTGACACGACGGCGTTATTTATTCCGCCCACACACACGTTGGAGTGTCTCTGCTACTGTCTGGATGGCGATCATTTCGCCATATCGAACTCGTTGGCCTTTCTTCTAAACGCCATTTCTGATGGGTTAAACGATCGCGACCTGACCTATCTCGAATGTTTCAACTTGGTGGCCTCGGGGTTAGACAAGGGCGTCCGGACCTTGACGACCTTGGCGGGCCGTCGTGTCGGAATGCTCTACTGCGAACATCTCAAGATTGACGCAGAGTTGAGACTTACTTTCACACGGCCGACATTTGTGGAGGATTTCCGCGATTATAAGAGCTATACAGCTTACGTAAAATCTGTGTTGGCGCGGGTTTTTCAAAATGCGGCGGACGAGTCCCGCGAGCGTCGTTACCAGCCCCTGGCGACAATTTCGTCAGGCTACGATTCCGCAACAATCGCAGCTTGGGCCAAATCGCTCGGTTGCCGAGAAGCGGTGACGTTCCCCGCCTCCCGAGGTTCGGATCCGAGCAAGGGCGACGATAGCGGCGCCGAAATCGCCAGATACCTCGATTTGAAATGTATTCCCATCGATCGCGCCGCCTACACGCGGAGTGAGGGGTTCCCGGAAACTGAAACCTGGGGTGTCGGAACTGAAACGCTTTCTCTAAGAGAAGTATTTAATAGCTCTCCACGCCTGCTACTTGTCGGATTCATGGGAGATTCCGTGTGGGAACGAGAACTCATGGTCTTTTCCAGAGACCTGAAATGGAAAATTCGCGCGGGCCAAAATATTGGGGAGCTGCGCTTAGCTCTTGCCTTTGTTTATCTTCCGGCCGCATTCATCGGCGCCCAGAAGATACCAGAAATCAACGAGATTTCGCGCGGAGAGGAGATGCGGCCTTGGACGTTGTTCAACGCTTATGATCGCCCAATTTGCCGCCGTACGTTGGAAGAGGCGGGCGTGCCCCGTAACTTGTTCGGCCAGAAGAAAAAAGCGACCGGAATCATCCCGCTAAACGAAGGCCTCCGGAACACAATGACACCCCAATCTTATCAAAATTTTCAAGAGTTCCTAAGAATTCATCAACAGAGCTTTCTTGGGGCAAGATTGGTGATTCCGACGCTCATGCATAAATTAAGGTATGTGAACGAACGGGTGAGAGCCAAGATATTCGTCAAACTCGTCCATGCCGCAGGCGTCAGGCTGTATGTACCACTTGTCTTTCCAGATATTATGCCAGCTTCAAAGGAGTCATATTTGTTCCATTGGTCTATGGAACACTTGCAAGCGAAATATCGTGATGCGACGGTTCCCGAAGAGAAATTTCGCGAGGTAGCCGGCGTTCCAGAATTAGCGTCAAGCTGTCTCCGGCCACTGATTTTTCCAAGGAGACCGAGTCCGCGCTCGACCCTGTCATAGTGGGGCGCGACATCGTCGTACGACAGGGCCAATCCATGGCCTCGCCCCGCAAGCTTCTGCATTGCGACCTGCGCGGCGCATGTCTTCCTCTATACGCGTGCATACGAATGTGCGAAAATTCCTGGGGCCCCCCGCCCGCTGTGGCGCTTAAGGAAGATTTCGTAGGTTCACCTGTTTGACGTGAATTCGCAATTGCGGCAAATCAATGCTCGGCGTTCGCCTTCATTGACGGCGCCGGCCTTACGATTGAAATCAGTTTCTCAACGCCGAAACCGAGAATTTCTGGCCTCTTCGCACCAACTTCTCTTTCCCAGAAATCATTGTCTTTGAAAACGTCGAGCACCAGGGGCAAATGGCCATCTTGCGAGAACAGAATTCCGTTGGCCACCATCCGCGGATATAGATATTTCAGGCAATCTCTTGTTGACGAAGCGAGGTCTACGTCTATGTAAGCAACGGCAATGTCTTTATTGAACAATGACATTGTATCCGAGAACCATCCTTTAATAAGTTCGCAATGCTCAATTTCACCGAACTTAGATATATTTTACTTTACTTCTTCCCAGCTTCCACGGTATGATCCCTGCCTAAAGTCAGTATATTGTCCAAATATATTTTTACCATGCTGCTCATTATTATCAGGGATACCTTCGAACGAGTCAAACACAACCAATTTCCTACCAGACATCTTCGCCGCAATACTGAATTTTGCGGCGCTCCCACCCTTAAAGCTCCCTGCTTCTACGATCACCGCACTCCGATCCGCAGGGGAATCCAAAATCTTCCAAATCACGGCCAGCATTTCCACATTATTGTGCGGACATTCGATTTTAGAAGAAATTTCATGAATTCTTTTTATCAAATTGAACCGCTCTCTTAGCGTTGTGGAGCGATGTGGTTCAACAATGAATTTTATGGACTCATTGAAGTCTACGGCCTTCCTAAGTATCCGCAAGACGGAAACCGGTAAAATCGATCTGGCGAAACGCTTTGCGCCGTTCATAACATCAGCTCCTTGTCAATCGGCGCGCCGGCCGGCCGCGACGTCTTGAACGGACGGGAGACGCGAGCGGCCCGACCATTGTCGGGCCCATGACGGATCGGTCCAAAGGCGGCCGGAAAGCCGACGCATGGCTTCGGCGATTGCACCCCCCATCGGACACTTGTTAGGAACGAATGTGGAAGAATTCCCTGGACCCGCGCCTGTTGCGGCGCTAGGGAAGATTTCGTAAATTCACGCATTTCCCGGCGTGAATTTCCTTGTGAATTCGGGTTGGCTCGGGTCGGTCCGGTCGAAAGAGGATCCATGCGTCCTATCAGCGGCAGAATGGCCCAGTTTTTCGCCCTTGCCCGAGTGGAGACGCGGCTCGCGTTCGCCGACGCCCCGGCGTTCGCGCGGCAAGCGGCCGTCGTCGTCGCATGGGCGACGACCGCGATCGTGATGGGCGGCCTGCTCGGCTTCATGGCGGTGATCCTGCCCCCAACTCCAATTTTCGTGATTATCCTGTTGGTCGCCGTCGTGCTCCTGTGGGTGCTGCCGGATTTGCCTCTCGTCTCATACACATTGGTTCGACGTATGTTGATTGTTGCATTGGTCGTCAAGCTCATCGTTCCGGACTACTACGCGATACAAGTCTTGTCGATTCCCTGGATTTCCGCGCGCCGTCTCGTCTTGTTTCCGTTGATCGCGGTCTTCGCCGTCGCCCTCTCGACCTCGCGGGACGCAAGGCAATGGATCGCGCGCCTCGTCAGCCGCAACCGGCTTCTCGTCCTCTGCGTTTTCGGATTTCCAGTGGCGGCTTTCTTGTCAGTTCTCACTTCGCAAGTCCCGACGGAAAGCCTGAATTCGGTGGTGGAGATTATCCTCGAATGGTATGTTCCGTTCGCGGCCTTTTTGTATGTCATGAGAAAGGAAGAAGACGTCGATGTGATCATCCGGATATTATTTTGGTGCGCGTTGTTCGTCTCTTTAATTGGAGTATTGGATTTCGTCTTCCAACGGAACCTTTATTTGGATCTTTTGCCGAAATCCTTGGTCAACAGTTTGATGCAGTACAATCCATCGTTTGCGGCAATGGTGAACGAACCACAATTTCGAAACGGTGCGTATCGGGCAGTATTCTGTATTTGACGTCTCTCTCGATTTCGCCGAGTTTGAGGCGGTGATCGCCGCTCTTGCAGCGGTCTTCGCCCTCCATGGTCGCACAACCAAGGACCGGGTCCTCGGCGCCGTGCTCGTTTTCGTCAGCTTCGTGGGGATATTCGCTTCTGGATCGCGCGGCGGCTGGGTCTCGGTCATCGTCGCATTCGCTGCACTGGCCGCCCTGTACGCGATCCGGACCTACCGGATCGAGCCAGGAAGCCTAAAGCCGGGCTTTATCGGGTTGACCGCGACGGTGGGCTTCGTCGTCTTGTGGGGCCTCATCCTCTCCTGGGGCCGGCTGCACAACATGGTGCTCGGGGAGACCTACGGCGACCGCGACGTTCAGTGGACCCTGGGGATACCGAAGATCCTCGCAAACCCCATTACCGGGCACGGGTATGCCTTGGGAGGCGCGATCATCGGATACGGGGGACCCACCAGGCAAAGCATCGACAGCTTCCTGTTGGCGACGCTGGTCGAGACCGGTATATTGGGCACGGTCCCCTTCTTTGGAGGACTTCTGCTCTCGATATGGATTGCGCTGAGGCGTTACCTATCCGACCGGTCGTGGCAAGGGGCGCTTATGGGCGGTCTGGGTTTCGCGCTGCTTGCCTACTTGACGTACAGGTATGCTCTCGCGGAGAGAGCGAACATCTACGCTAATGTATCTCCTTCTGGCGTGCGTGATGGTTCTCAATTACAGTTACCTGGAAGGCAAAGCGCGCGAGCAGTCGTTGCCGGCGTCGCCCGAGAAGCACCCTGATCGAGAATCGTCTAGTCATTTGCGGAGACGCCGGCAGCCGCTTCCGGGAGTTTAGAAATTCTTCACGATCAGGCTCTCGCGCTGGACCGCGCCCTCCGCCGCGACGCCATCCGTTCCACACCATTGTGAAGATAGTTCAAGCCGGCTCTAGGAACTGCCAGTGTGCTCATTGAATTCCTTACTCCTTCCTCCAGTACACACCGTTCGAATCAATTTTAACAATACTTGGTGACAGATGTCTTGATTGCAAGAATTCGTCAACGGCGCGCCTACAGGAAATAAAATCGCCATAATCGTCAATAATTACGTATCCACCGACTTCAACGCGGTCATAAAGGGCCGTCAAAGCATCCATCGTTGAACTGTAGTAGTCACCATCTAATCTTAGAACGGCGATTTGCTCGATCGAAGCACTTGGCAAGGTGTCCGAAAACCATCCCTTCAGAAACTTAACGTTGCTGTCCAATAAGCCAAATCTTTCGAAATTCTTTCTCACAACTTCTTGAGTTACTGCCAAAAAGGCGCTGCTTGCGAGCTCAGGATCAACTTTGTCTTCTTCTTTTTAAATCGGCATTCCCTCGAAACTGTCCGCCAGCCAGACCCCTCGGTGACCCTCTCCAAGTTGAAGCAAAACCGCCCGCGCGAAGATCGAAGCTCCGCCCCGCCACACGCCGCATTCGACAAAGTCGCCGTCGATCCCATCCGCCACGATCGATCTGATACAGGCTTCAATATTCTCTAGCCGTTTGTGGCCGATCATTGAGTAACCGAACAAAGGCCAATCTTTACCTTCCTCTCTTCGGATCGGATCGTAAGGAATTCGCTTGACCAGAGCAATGTTACTGTGTGCAAGGCGATTAATTATAAAATTCTTCACTGGGCCAAAAATCCCGGATCCGCGCCTGGGCCGTATAATAATCCAAGAACTCTCAGGATATACTGATGCGGTCAGCGTTTCCTTTAGAAGATCAAGATAATTCTGATTTGCAACAGTCTTATTCATACTAAAATCCGCTAATACCTTGTTGCCGACGCGCCCCGTGACACGCACGGGGAGGCAAGCTACACTGTGATCCTACTTACGTCAATCGTCGATCTTTCCAATTCAAGCCGCTCGGTCGCGGTAGAAATCGCGAGTTCGGATTCAAAGTTCAGGACAGCAGTCGCGACACAATCGCGCTGGCCGGTCCTACGAGCACGGCCCAGAGGAGTTCGAACTCGACTCCCGAAAGCCGGCGCGCGCCTAGCGCCGTTGCATCGCGGGTCCGCAGCGTGTACATCGGCGCCCCAAAGCTTTTCGATTGGCTTGACCATATGCTTGCGTCAGTTGCGCAGCTTTTCGAGCGCACCCAATCGTCCTGTTTCCCGTTGCAGGAAACGAGCAAGGAGACGGACGGTGCTGCAGCATCTGACGAAGGGCTACGCGCTGCTGCTCCTCAGTCTCATCGAGACAGGGGCCCCCTTCATCCGCATGCTGTTGCTCAGTCATGCTTTGAGCCTGGCCGAACTCGGATTCGTCTCCGCTCTCGCCGCGACGGTTGGTGCCTTCGAGCAAATGTCCGACTTCGCCCTCTTTCGTTACGTATTTTCGGCGGCCCGAGAGCAGTACGAGGACGCCCTCGCCGCCGCTCACGGGCTCGCCTTATTGCGCGGGCTGACGGTCGGCGGACTGTTGGCGCTCGCTGCGCCGCTCCTTGCGAGGATCTTCAGCCTCGAAAACCATGTTTTCGATTTCGTGCTGCTCGGCCCGGTCGTCGCCCTGCGAGGCTTCGACCACCTCGCGCCCCGGGTCTTCGAACGCGACTATCGATATGGGCCGCAACTCATGGCGGCTAGCGCGAGCTATGGGTTAAGTTTGGGCGTGCTTGCGGTCGCTGTCCGCGTCATCCCGACGCATGTGGCCTTTCTGATTTCGCTCTATGTTCAAATCATCGCCCAGGTGACGATGGATCACATCGTCGCCGGCGAGAAGTATCGCTTCGCGTTTTTCACGCCGAACTTTGCGCGGGCCTTCCGCTTCGGCTATCCTCTTATGTTCAATGGCGTCGGACTCGCGCTCTCCTCTCAGGGCGACCGTTTTCTGGTCGGCGCTCTGCTCGGTCTTCCGGAGCTCGCGGTCTACGCCGTTGCGACACTGGCGACGTTCGTTCCCAGTACGCTGATTTCGCGCGTGAACTCAACGATCGTACTGGCGCAAATGTACAACGCCGCCCAACACAAGGACGGCCGCTACAATGCCCGCCTGAGGCTGTTCGCGGGGCTGATGCCCCTGATCGGCGCCTCTCTTGGTTTGGGCGTCGTCGCGCTGCTGAACATTGCGTTGCCGCTGGTCTTCGGCGCGAAATTCGTGTTGTCGCCGGCGTCCACCGCTCTACTCGCGCTTTCATTTTTTTTCCGGCACGCGCGCGCCGAGCCTTTCAGCTCCATGCTGCTCAACCAAGGACGCACCAAGAGGCTGGCGATCGCAAATCTCTCTTCGGCCAGCGCTCTCTTCTTCATGTTCGTATTGCTCCTGATCTTCCACAATTTCGAGGCGGTCATGGCCGGCCGTCTGCTCGGAGAACTGACAGCGACCGCTGTTACTCTGTTCCTGACTCGCGATCTGTTCAGGCCCGCTCGCCTGGACTTCATCAAGGCCGTCGCTGTCGGGCTTCTGGTGCTCGTCGCGGCCATTGCGCTCGGCTCCGCCGGCGTCGGCGTGGCCGTGATTCCCAGCATCGCCATGGTCGCGGCCGGCTTGGCGGTCTTCGTTGCGTGGGCTCTGTACTCTGCGCCTGGCCTGCTCGACGCCAGCTTTTCCGCAATCCGACTAAAGACCTGACATCATGGGAAACATCCGAGAATTGCTCAAGCGCTTCGCCCCGCGCGCGGCCCGTGACGCCTTTATCGCCGCGCGCGCCAAATTTGAGGCGCCGCCGTGGGAGCAGGTCGTCCTACATGATTACGAGCTCTTGCCCGATCCAGCGCGGGAGGGCCGTCTCAGCCTCGTTCTTCCCACCCTGGCGTCGAAAGCGATTTTCGGCGGCGTTGCGACGGGCGTCGATCTCCTCTTCGCCAGCGCTCGCGCGCTGGAACTGCGGCCCCGCCTGGTTGTCGACGATTTCGGCGACCGGACAGATCTTTTCTACATCGAAAGCGCCGCCAGCCGCCACGCGTTCAAATTCGACGAAATCGAAGTCGTTTCCCGGATCGCGCGCACCCAACCGCTGCCGGTGCGCGCGAATGATCTGTTCTTTGCCTTCAGCGGTTGGATGGCGCTCAACCTGCGCGGCCTCCTTTTTCAGCAGGCCAACCGTTTCCCCGTCGCCAAACCTCGGCCCCTGGTCTCCATCATCCAGGAATACGAACCGGCCTTCTTTCCCATGTCGTCGACCTACATGATGCTGCGCGCCGCATATGACGGCGGGCAACGCACTTTCGGCATCATCAACTCTGACGAGTTGCATTGTTATCTTCGCGCGCAAGGGCACATTTTCGAGCGCGAATTCGTCATTCCGCTCCGGATGTCGAAAAGTCTGAAGCGCGCCCGCCGCTGTGTGGACGCGTCGAAAGAAAAGACAATCCTCGTCTACGGACGCCCCAACCATCGCCGCAACTGTTTTCCAGCGGTCGTCGCCGGCCTCAAGGCTTTTGTCCATCGTTACCCTGAATACCGGGACTGGCGCCTGGAATCCGCCGGAAGCAGTCACAAAGCCATCGACCTCGGCGCCGGAAAGGTTCTGGCCTCGCTCGGGATGCTGCCCCTCGACCAGTACGCCCATAAGCTCGAATCCGCCAGCGTCGGTTTATCGCTGATGGCTTCGCCTCATCCGAGCTATCCGCCGCTCGAAATGGCTCATTTCGGCATGCGCACCGTCACCAACCGATTTACGTGCAAAGACCTGTCCAAAGCGCATGAAAACATCCTGTCCGTCGAGGACGTGCTTCCGCAAACCATCGCCGACGCCCTCGCCCGCCAGTGCGCGGCGGTCGTCGCCGACCCCGAGGGTGGCTGGCGGAGCCGATCCATGTTGCCCGATTACCTCTCGGACGACGCCTATCCTTTCCTCCCCGATTTCGTCCAGGCCATTCGCGAAGACGCGGACGCGCCCGTGGCGTCGCCTGCTGTGCAGTCGCGTGCATTTCCGCGCGCATAGGCGATGAGTCTCCTGCTGACGCGACGCGGCGCGGGCTTGGCGTTGGAGCGCCATCGGAAGCGGGGGCTGACGGCGGAGGAGGCCGGCGAGCTGTTTGGCATGTCCGGCCGAGATTTGCGAGGCCGGCAAGGCCTCGCTTGGCGCGAACAATCCCAAGATGGTGGCGGAAGCCGCGGATACGGCCTCGCTCCGCAAACAGGTGGCCGGCGACGGAGAGCCCCCGCGCAAACTGGTCGTCGCGCAGTCCGTAGCGCTTCATCGAAAGGCCTCCCAAAACGAAGGCCTCCCTATGAATCACGCTTTATCTGATTTACGAATCCCCTATTTGAGGACACGCCCTAAATATTCTGCAACACTGTCGCTCCGGAGCCAGTCGGCTTCAAATTCCAGGAATTGCAATTAGATGGGCATCGTCGTCGTATTAATCGTCGGATATTGCAATCCGGGTGACATCGCGGACTGTCTCCGCGCTCTTGCCGCGGCGAATGCGGAGCCAAGCTTCGACGTGTATATCGCCGAAAATGGCGGCGTCGCAGGTATGGACATGCTTTTGGCCCGGCTCGATGCAGGCGATGCCGCTTGGCGAAAGGCGACCGCAACCGAAGCGACAACGAAGCCGTCAAACGCACGCAGAATGGACAACTACAGGCTGGTCAGGCCCAATGGCGATCCAGGGGCCTCGGTGCACGTGGCTGAAATGGACCAGAACTTGGGGTACGCAGGCGGCGTCAACGCCTGGCTAAGGCCATTGCTGATGGCGCCGGGATGGGATGCAGCATGGGTGCTCAATCCCGACACGCAGCCCGAGCCAGACGCGTTGGCCGAGCTAGCGGCCTACTCAACAAGCCGCGGCAAAGCGATGGTCGGAAGTTGCATTATCCACACGGATCATATGGATACGGTATTTACGCGAGGCCTTGAGTGGACCAAGATCGCGTCACGAGTCCGGGCGATTGACCGCGGTGCGGAACTCTCAGTCGAACCCGATCCGGAGGCGATCGAGGCTCGGTTGTCCGCACCGTCGGGCGCTTCCATCTACATAACGCGCCAACTCATTGAGGCGATCGGACTAATGGACGAGCGATATTTTCTCTATTGCGAGGAACTCGAATGGGGGGAGCGCGCGCAGCGCCTGGGGATGCTCGGTTACGCTCATCGGTCCCGCGTCCCTCACAAATGTGGCACAACGCTAGGCGGAACGGCTCATCGCTCAGCGCGCTCGAAGCTATCGGTGTATCTTAGCACGCGCAACACCATCTTGTTCGTTAAGAAAAGCCACCCGCTCTGGCTGCCCTGGACGGTCGTGATGCAAGCCGTTCACCTGACGACCTACGGTGCGGTGGGAGCATTCGCCAACATGGCGGTCGGCTTCGAGGGTTTGGCAGCCGGGTTGAAGGGTGAGGTCGGACGGCCCGACAGGTTCCTGGCTTCGCGCTGAGTCGCGGGCGGGACGCTCGGCGCCTTGCAGCGACGATTGACATAAGGTATAGTAGGCTTGATGTTCCGAGCGTTGCTTGCCGGCTAGCCGGCAGTTAGAGGACACTTGCAATGCTTCAAACTGTCGTCGGTGAATATCGGCCGCGATCGATAGTGATTGACAGCGACGCGTTGCGGCTTTTCGCTTCAACTCGCGAATCTATCCTCTTTACCTCAACGCTCATTTGGGCCGAACACTGTTCGGAGTGCGTCATGCCGGCGTGCTATTCCACCTGCTCGTTCTATACGCCAAGGCGCGACTTGAAGTGCAGGCGTTTCGACCACGGGGCGCAGCCGGTGCGTGCCGACGGGGAGAGCCGGACCCTTGGTTTTCAGGTCTCCTTCCGCAAATGGGGAAAGCTGGAGTCTGCCTCGCGCCCTGCGGCCCTATCGCCGGAACGAGCCTCGGCCCTACGCAGAGCAAACTCCGCCGTAGCGGGGTTCCTCGCAGCGACGCCGCTGCCGCATTTCGTCCAGGACAGGGCTTCAATTGCGTGGAACCGCGCCAAGACCCAGTTGGCGTCGGAGGGGAGGGGTCCAACCTCATTCGACGCCTTTTTGGTCGAGTGCCTAAGTCAGACTTCGCGCGATTGCGTCTTCACACTCAGCGTCAAACCTGCGGTTTCGACCGGCCGATATTTCCAAAGGCATTTCACTTTGCAGCCAGGGTACAACCGAATCGAGATCGCGGCCGCTGAGATCCAAGCGGCTGTTGACATTGATGCGCGAGTCTTAGTGCAGATTGAGCCGGTTGACGCCCCTCCGGACAATGCATTCCTTTTCAGCTGCCTTGAGTTTGTCGCCTTCACGAATGCGCACAAACAACAAGCGACATCGAAGACGTCTGGCTCGCCTGCTGCCGCCCAGGGGCTGGCCGTAGCGCCACAGGAGACGGCCAAACCAGCCTCGAAGGTTAAGTGCGTGGTCTGGGATCTCGACAATACTTTGTGGAAGGGCACGCTGATCGAGGACGGAATTGATCGCCTGACCCTCAACCCGGACGCCGTCAGCGCGATCAAGGAACTTGATCAACGCGGAATTCTTCATTCGATCGCCAGCAAGAACAATCCTGAGGACGCGCTTGCCGCGCTCGATCATTTCAGCCTGCGCGAGTACTTTCTTGCGCCGCAAATCGGCTGGGGGCCCAAGAGCGAGAGCATCAGCGAAATTGCGCGCCGGCTCAACATTCACAAAAACACATTCCTCTTTATCGATGATCAACCATTTGAACGGGCGGAGACGTCGACCGCTCATCCCGATGTTCGGGTGGTCCCTGAGACGAAGATTGGAGAGCTCCTCGTCCTGCCTGAACTCGACACGCCGGTTACGGCTGAGGGGCGCAATCGGCGCGTGATGTATCAGGTTGAACAGCAGCGCGAGGCCGTCTTCCAAGCGACGAACGCCACATTCTTGGACTTTTTGCGATCCTGCTCGATTGAGCTGACGATCAGCGACATCACGAGCGCCAACATCAATCGTGTCTTCGAACTATCGCAGCGAACCAACCAGCTCAATTACGCGGGTAGGGCGTCTTCGCGCAAAGAGGTGGAAGATCTCTTGTCAGCTAGCGCGCAGGAGACGGCTGGACTCGTTCTTTCGTGCTCGGACAAATTTGGGGATTACGGCGTCGTCGGTTTTGCGATCGTCGACACCGAGCGCCTTCACGTCGAAAACTTCTTCATGAGCTGCCGAGTGCAGCATAAGAAGGTGGATCACGCGTTCTTTGCTTGGCTTCTTGAGCGCGCAATTGCGCGAGGCCGAGACAGGGTTTCGACGATATTCCATTTTTCAGGCCGTAACGAGTCGGCGCGACAGGTTCTGGACGAGATGGAATTTTCGCCCTCCGCGGATAGCGACGTCTACATTTCACCGCGGCTTGAGGATTTGCCGGAACGCAATGTGGTGAGGGTGATAGACCGAACGCATTCATTGCTAAAGGGTGCGTCAGCGCGCGCCCTGGCGGGCTGAGGGATGCCGGGTCTTTTTGCCAAAGCGGCCAGCCGGGTGGGCCGCTTCGGGGCGACGCTGGTGCGCACGCGCACGGTGCGCATGGTAAACGAACGGCCAATCGTATCCTTCTCCTTCGACGACTTCCCGAAGTCGGCAGTTCGTAACGCTGCGGCCATCCTGGAGCGCCACGGCGTTGCGGGAACATACTATCTCAGCCGTTCGTTCAACGGAAGGACAGTTGACGGGATTGACTATTATGAACTTGCTGATTTGCAGCGTCTCCTAGATAACGGTCATGAAATCGGCTGCCATACCGGTTCACATTTGCACGCGACGCGGGTAGGACGGTCGCGGCTCCTTGGGGACATCGAGGCAAACGCCGAATTTGTGCGAGAGCATTTCGGCGATGTCCGGATGAGCACCTTCGCCTTTCCTTTCGGCGACATGAATCTGCCTACCAAATTGCTCCTGCAGGACAGGTTCGCAGCGTGCCGGTCGAACGTGCCGGGCATAAATCGATGTGTCGCGGATCTTGGAGCGTTGCGCGCCGCCAGAATTTATTCACGTTCAACGAACGTAGAGGCCCTCACCGCATTGATTAAGCGCTCAGCCCAGCCAAGCTCCTGGCTCATTCTTTACACCCACGACGTCGATGATGACCCAAGCCCTTACGGTTGCTCGGTGACTCTCTTCGAAGCGGCGGTAAAGAGTGCTCTAGCGGCCGGTTTCCAAATCCTACCAGTGCGCAACGCGCTCGGGACAATCCGGTTTCGCGCCAATACCAAAGGCTCTGTTTCCTGACTCGTCGGGTTCCTGCGAATCGGATTTTCATTGGCGCGGAGGGTTCGCGCCCGTCGGCGAGGGTCGGGCGTCGGTCTCCCTCCCCATCCCTTCGCCCCATGACAGCGCTGCAGCGATTCAACCGCCGATCCGGAACTTGTCGACGCGAGGTCGCAGGCTCGGCCCCGGCGAACTGCGGCGGGATCATGCGAAGGCGCTGCCGGCTCGGCTCGGATCGCCTCACCATCCGGTCACTGCACAAAGAACGGCCTGGCAGAAACATTACCTTGCGAGAGTCCGGTCGAACAGGCGCGCGCTTAAGCTGCGTGATCAGGTCAGCCCCAAGCGACGGCGGGGGGCCCGAATAGCTGTTCGATGAGAGGCTTTGATAACTCCCAGCATCGGAGCTGCCGTCGCAACTTCGAGATCAACCGCACTGCGAACGCGCCGATCCATCATCTCCGTGAGAAGCGCGAGGATTAGGCCGAGCGTCAAGCCCGCGCCGATGCCGCCGATGATGATGAGAAGAGGCTTCGGAAATGCGGGTACCATCGGCGGAGTCGCCATGTCGAGAACCGCAATGGCGGCGAACGTAAGCTTGCTCTGCAATCTCGCCTGAGCCGCTTCAGTTTCTCGGGCATTTAGCTGTTCAAGCCGGAAAGCAACGTCGTGCTGCAACACGCCTAGCCGGAAGCGCTGCGCCTGAGCGGCGATCAAAGCTTTTTCAGCAGCGGCCTGCTCCGCTTCGAGCGATGCGATTTGATTCTGGGTGTTGGAGATGCGGTCTTTGAGATGTTGGAGCATCTTATCTGTCGCTTCGGCCACCTGTTTGCGGAGCGAGGCCATATTCGCGGCCGCCGCCACCATCTTGGGGTTGTTCGCGCCAAGCGCGGTCTTGCCGGTCTCGACCTCCGTCTGGAGGATCGTCAATTTCTCCTTCAACCCGTTGAGCAGCTGAAGATCCGGATCGGACGGATCGACAGCCAAATTCGTGTTGCCGCTGGACAAGCGGCTTTGCAGGGCGGTCAACGCCGCCCTGTTGCCCTGCAGATCCTGACTGATGGACATCAGCGCGCTGCTTTCGGTGTCTCCGGCGGCCGTTGGCGCAACGAGGTTTGTCCGGGACTGGAAATTCTCCAGCGCCGCACGCGCGGTTTCGAGTTCCTTGCGCAAGTCTTCAAGCTGCGGATCGAACCATCTTGCAGTCTGGTCACCTGAAGCGGCCTTCATTGCGATGGTGCCGTCTATAGTTGCGGCAAGGAAAGCGTTCGCAATATCCGCGGCCTTCTGGGAGTCCGCTGATTTATATTTTATCGTCAAGACGTTTGTGCCCATAGCGAACTTTGGATCGACGTTCTTGATCAAACTCGCCGCAATCCAATCCTCAACCCTTTCGCGCCCGAACGAGTTCGAATTGCGGTAACCCGCTTGCATTGTGGGATCTGCAACCAAGTTGAGCCGCTTTACCACGTCGAGCGCCACACGCTGGCTGGTCACAAGCTGAAGCATATTGCCTTGCATCAATCCGATGGCCGTCCCGCCGCCGGCGCCCGCCTGGGTGACGGGATCGACAGCGCCCGGGTCGATGCTCCCGGTTGCGACCGCATCGTAGCGCTTGGGAACGAACAGCAATATCGCGGTCGCCAAAATCATCGTCGTCAACAGGGTCAACGCGACGATCCAACCGCGACGCCAGAGAATCAACAAAACTTGGCTAAGCGACACAATCTGGCTCCTGAGGCTTCCCGATAGATCCCCCCTCCATTATAATATTCCTTCGCCGACGACAATCGTGTCGTTACTTCGCACCGGGTCCGGGAAGCTGGTCTGATGGGCGTTTCGAAGGCCATCTGGAGCCGCTTGAGGACGTCAATGCCAAGCCTGAAGCCCACCCTCGCCGGAAGGGAGGGTCAGGCAAGTCAGCTGCTCCGAACGGTTCTTTTGCGCCACTCTCAACAAAGGCTCTGGCTTCAAGTACAATGTGCGCGACACGTCCCCAACACGTCTGGCAGACCAGCCGGGCGTCGACATTGTCAATAAGGAGAAATTTCAAACGATGGTTTCGAATCGTCTAGGTTGCGGCCATAAGCCAAGGGAGTTGGACAGTGTCCTTTAATCAGATTTTGGGCATTCTGTTGCGCCGCGGCTGGATCGCTGTATTGACAGCGCTCTCTGCTCTGGCCGTGGCGTTGGCGGTTTTACAATATGTCCCAGGCAGTTACGATGCGGTCGCAACTGCAAGCATCGACCCGACCGTTGATCCAATTACAGGGGCAAGGCGGCCGCCGAACTTTTGCAGGGCAACTTGCTTGAGCTCGTGACGAGCCGGCGTGTGGCGCTCGATGTGGTTGGTCGGCTCAATATCGCCGCAAATCCGGCGGTGCAGGCCCAATACCGCAATTCCGACGCCTTCCGACACGAGAGCATCGAGGATTGGCTGGCGTCGAGCTTCATCAATAACGTCAATCCTGGCTTTGCGGAGGGGTCAAACGTTCTATCGATACGGTATGTTTCTGGAGATCCCAGTCAGGCGGCGCTGTTTGCAAATGCATTTCTTGCTGCGACTGTTGACGAATTGATTTCCATTAAAACCAAGCAAAGCGACCAGACCGCGAAGTGGCTGGCGCCGCAGCTTGAAGACTTGCGCAAGGAACTCGAAACCGCGCGTGCGGCGCTCGAGAATTTCCAGTCTCAAACGAACCTGGTGGCGCCAACGGGCAGTCCGGATACCGAAACAACTATGCTGATGTCCATTAGTCAGGATCTGTCGAAAAACAAGGCGGTGTTAACCGCCCTGCAAAGCCGCTTGTCCAGCGTCAACACGAATTTGGCTGTCGATCCATCCGATCCGGATCTTCGGTTGCTGAATGGCTTGAAGGAGAAATTGACGATCCTCCAGACGGAGGTCGAGACCGGTAAGACCGCGCTTGGCGCGAACAACCCTAAGATGGTGGCGGCGGCCGCGAATATGGCCTCGCTCCGCAAACAGGTGGCCGAAGCGACAGAGAAAATGCTCCAACGCCTCAAAGAGCGCATCTCCACCACCCAAAATCAAATCGCATCGCTCGAAGCGGAGCAGGCCGCTGCTGAGAAGGCCTTGATCGCCGCTCAGGCGCAGCGCTTCCGGCTAGGCGTGTTGCAGACCGATGTACGCTTGCGAGAAGAACAGGTGAACAAACGCAAGGAAGAAGCAGCTAAATTGAAGCTGCAAAGCCAGCTGACATTTGGCGATGTCGCAGTTCTCGACAAGGCGACCCCGCCGATCGAACCGTTTTTCCCAAAGCGTCCGGTGGTCCTATCGGTGGCCATCAGCGCTAGCGCCATATTGGAACTCATCCTCGCGCTCATCGCGGAGATGCTCGATCGCCGCGTTCGCTCAACGGCTGACCTCGAATTCGTGACGTCGGCGGCCGAACTCTCGGAACTATTCAGGCCTCGCGGCGCGCGGCATGGCGATTGGGAGGCGCGCATGGAGTTCGTCCGGCCTGAAAGGCGCCAATGCCGAAACCGTCAGTATCGTGGCCGTCGTCGGCTATCGGAACCCGGAATGATGTGGCCAACTGTGTCCGCGCTCTTGTGCGTTCGTCCCACACAAATTTTCTCGTTCGGTTTGTGAGAACGGCAGAGCCGAAGCTTTCCAGGCGCTCGTTGAGGAACTCGACCGCCTCGCGCTGCCGTCGACTGATCAGCCACGTCCAGTCGACCAACGGATCGCGCGGACATGGTCCGGCAGGTTGCCAGGAAACCAACCAATTCAGGTCTTTGAGGCAAAGGCGAACGTAGGTTTTGCCGGCGGGGCGACCATAATTCTGCGTCAGATTGCCGCTGACCCGAGTTGGTCGGCGATCCGCCTCTTGATTCCGGACACTGAACCGGAGAAGCATGCGTTGTCGGCGCTCGCCTCTCGAGCCCATGCTACTGGGTGCAGTCCGATACACGACCTGAAGCCGTGATCGCGGAACCGAAAAGGCAGCCGGCACTGAATTGACTTGGAACAAGAATCTGTTCCGTATGGTCGCCTCTCATCTTTCCGGTTTCGAAATCATGGTGGGGGTTATTCACACCTCTTCGCGCCCCGCTGATCGACCCAAATCCGAGAGATATTATGGCGAGCGAACTGCATATGGACACCGCGAAGGGACCGGAGCCGCCAGAATACAGCGATCCTGTCCTCTCGGTGATCATCCCTCATTACAACGACCTCGCTAACCTCGAGCGATGCATGCGCCTGCTTGACGCGCAAACCCTTCCCCATAGTCAGTTCGAGATCGTGGTCGCCGACAACAATTCCCGCTGCGGGCTGAAGGAGGTGGAGCGCGTATGTGGCGACTTTGCCCGCGTTGTCCCCGCACCAGTGCAGGGCGCGGGCGCAGCGCGCAACGCGGCGGTTGAGGCCTCGCGAGGGCGCTATCTCGCTTTTATTGACTCTGATTGCCGTCCGACCCCGACCTGGCTCGAAAATGGGTTAACGGCACTCTCGAGCGCTCAGATCGTTGGCGGTCAGGTCGACGTCGACTATGAAGACCCGGCCCAACCGAGCGCTGTCGAGGCGTTCGAAAAAGTGTTCGCGTTCAATTTCAAGCGATACATCGAACAGGTTGGCTTCTCCGGTTCGGGCAATATGTTCGTCTCTCGCGATATTTTCGATCGCGTCGGCGGATTTCGCGGCCAAGTCGCTGAGGACGTGGACTGGGGCCAGCGTGCGATCGCAGCCAACTATCGGTTCCGTTACGTGCCCGATGTGGTCGTCTCTCACCCTGCCAGGCGCAACTGGACGGAACTGACCGAGAAATGGCGCAAAACCTCAAGAGAAACGTTCGCCGCAACTATCGAGAAGCCGAACGGACGGGCGTTATGGTTCGCGCGCAGCTTTGCTGTTTTGGCCTCGCCGTTCGTGCACTGGGTCGCCATCGCCCGATCGAACAAACTGGAAAATTCCGAGCAGCGTTTGAAGGCGATAGGCGTCCTTTTTCGGATCCGCTTTTGGCGCTTCATCGAGTGCAATCGCCTGCTGTTGCAGCGATGAGGTCGGCTCCGGGCGAGTTCGGCGCAACGCGCGTGACCGCCTTCGGCTGACGATTGGCGCATAGACGGCCAGAGGTGGACGCCATGCTGGCTTTCGGATGGCCTGTGGCCACTGCACTTTTCGCCGAAGCCAATGCTAAGTTCCAAATGCCGGTTCACATTCCTTCATTGATTTTGACTTGTGGCCGCGGGGGTCCCTGGCCTAACGCTTTGTGGGGTGCGTCACGGTTAGCTGAGACATCTGGCTGCGGTAATTGAACGGCAACCGGAGGTTTCGACATGACGATTGATACAGGGCTGAAGCCCGAGGGGGCGCCGGAGCGCTCCCCCATAGCTGGCGCAGGCGCCCCCTCGGGCGTCGATGCAGGACCGAAGCGCTATTCGGTCCAAGGCAAGATGGCGGTGGTGGCGCGTTTGTTGCGCGGCGAAGCGTTGGAAGTCGTCGCCCGGGAAGCGAATGTCTCTGTGGCCAAGCTGACCGAATGGCGGGACCGAGCGCTCGCCGGCGCGGCGTCAGCTCTGAAGGAACGCGAGCGCGACGATCGCGAGGATGAAATCGCCCGACTGAAATCCAAGGTGGGCGAGATCACCATGGACAACGAGTTGCTGTCCGCCAAGATCGCCGCCATGGAGGCCAAAAGCCCTTTGGCCCGAAGGAGGTCGAGACGATGAGCCAGACGGTCTCGCCTTCCACGTCTCGTTCCTATGGCCTGGCGCGGGTCTCGCGCGCGTGGAGCGTTTCGCGCGCCGGGGTGTATCGCTTTCTCAAGCGAGCGCCATCGCCTGCGATCGCCCGTCGTCGCCCCGGTCCGACAGGCCCTTGTCCGGATGCTGAGCTGGCCGATCATATCCGCCGGCAAATCGAAGCGTCCGACTTTCACGGCGAAGGCTATCGCAAACTATGGGCGCGACTGCGCGTTGCCGGGGTTCGCTTGAGCCCTCGCCGCGTGCGCCGGGTGATGGGAGAGAACCGCTTGCTTGCGCCCCATCGGGTCGGGCGCAACCAAGAGAAGACGCACGACGGAACCATCGTCACCGACAAGGTCAATGAAATGTGGGGAACGGACATGAGCCAGACCGTCACCCTCGCGGAAGGGCGGGCCTATGTTTTCGTCGCCGTCGAACACGCGAACTCAGAAATCATCGGCATTCACGCCGCGCGTTCAGCCAATCGCTTCGAGGCGCTGGAGCCGGTCCGGCAGGGGGTGCATCGGTGCTTCGGCTCCATCGCGCCCAGCGTGGCGCGTGGGCTCAAGCTGCGTCACGATCATGGCTCCAATTACATGTCCGGCGATTTCCAGGACGAGATCAAATGTCTGGGCATCGAAGCTTCGCCGTCCTTCGTGCGCGAACCCGAGGGCAATGGCGTCGCCGAGCGCTTCATCCGGACCTTGAAGGAGAACTTGCTCTGGGTGCGGACGTTCAAAACCATCGAGGAACTGCGCGCCGAGCTCGTCGCATTCGCCAGGCGCTACAATGAAACTTGGCTCGTCGCGCGGCATGGATACAAAACGCCCGCGAGGGTCAGAGAGGAGCAAACCATGCCACAAATTGCGATTGACCCGACGCTGGCAGCCGCCTTACCCTTGGCCGCCTGAGTAAGCGCAGCCAGGTGTCTCAAAACCG
>CAVQZL010000009.1:0-8082 GCA_963718265.1 uncultured Alphaproteobacteria bacterium
CACCGGTTTCCGCCTCGCCGTCGCCAATGACGCAGGCGACGATCAGATCCGGATTGTCGAAGGCCGCGCCATAGGCGTGGGGCAACGAATAGCCCAGTTCCCCGCCTTCGTGAATGGAGCCGGGCGTTTCCGGCGATACGTGACTGGGAATTCCGTAGGGCCAGGAGAACTGGCGAAACAGCCGCTGCAGCCCATTCCGGCTGCGCTCAATCGCCGGATAGCGTTCGGTGTACGACCCTTCCAGATAGGCGTGCGCCACGAGGCCCGGGCCGCCATGACCGGGGCCGATGACGTACATCATGTTCAGATCGTTCTCTTTGATCAGCCGGTTCAGGTGGACATAGAGAAAGTTCAATCCCGGCGTCGTGCCCCAATGCCCGAGCAAGCGGGGCTTGATATGTTCGAGCCTCAGCGGGGATTCGAGCAGAGCATTGTCTTGCAGATAGATCTGCCCGACCGAGAGGTAATTCGCCGCGCGCCAATAGGCGTGCATTTTTGCGAGGAGATCGGGCGACAAGGGATCGGACATCAGGGTCTCCGGGGTCGATACGATGCTTGCGGCTTCCGTGGGGGAAAATTGCGAATCCCTAATCGCCAGGACCACGCAATTGTTTGAGGGCCACTTCTAGCCGGACGATTTTTCGCCTGGCGCCGTTGAGGTGCGCTCACCGCTCATGCGCCACCAGAACGTCATAGCAACCCCGATAAGCGCTACGGCAGCCGAGACCAAGAACAGAGATGATTCTGTGAGCTCATGCGATCGCCGGCACGAAAAGTGCCATGGCGATGCCGAGTGCGCAGATGTGCCAGGATACATGAACGCCCGCGACAAAAGTGCCAAGCGCCAGCAGCATCAGAAGCGTTAGCCCGGTCGCGGGCGGCAATTAAGCATTGCTTGAACATCGGGAAAAAGCACGATGTTCATGGCGACTGTAAGAAAGCCAGCCAATGGAGGGCCTGCGTCCAAACCATCCGAAATCGGGGTTTGGGGTCGTGAATATGAAGCCACCCCGTGGTTATGCAGACAAGCCCGGTCGCTATGGCAAGAAACTCCCAATAGCCAATGAGAGGCTGGTGTGACACGCTGGTATAGGCCACGCCCAATATTGTGAGCACCAGCACCGCGAGGTAGGGCAATTCCTTGAGCCAGAACTTTGCTCCTCGCGAATGGGCTACATGGCCCGCCGCATTTTGTGCCTCTTCAAGTTCGCTCATAGGCGATGTTCCGATCTTACTTCGCGAGGGGATCCGGCAAGCACCTAATAGAATATTGAGTTGACATTCCCCCGATCACCAGATTTCGAGACTCGGATTGCCTCATTGGGCGGGCATTGGCAAGGCCGAACCATCGCCGGGATGCTCCGGCACACCAAAGCCGGTGACTTCGGCGCGTCGCGCGCCGGACAATGCGGATTTCGTTGGCATCAAGACGCATCTCTTCCATGGCTATTGCGCAAACTCGTGACGATCGCACACCTCGTGTCGATGCGGATGGGGAAGCAGCCGCAGGTCGGGGACCCAGATCGGCGGCTCATCGGCCGGTGAGAAGACCGAGGCCAACTCGCTAACCTGTGATGGTCCCTCGAAGAGGGTCTAGGGGTCGGAGCATCCACGTGCCGCAGCTCACGCTTTGCCGGAGCTGTGCGGGCGCGGCTATGACGGCGCCCATGACAAACGTGCATCGGTTCGTCAGCAGCGATTGCGAAAAGAATCCTCATTTGGCATCTAGCCGCTAGCGGAATATCCTGGAAATGAAATGAAGCAAGGATCGGAGCGAAGTGTCATGTACAAAAACATTCTCATCCCTACCGACGGCTCAGAGTTGTCCATGAAGGCCGTCGAGCATGGTGTCCTTTTGGCAAAGGCGCTGAAGGCCAGAGTCACAAGCATTACAGTCATGTCGTTATCTCAAATCTTCGATTTAGAACCAGCGAGTTTTACGAAACTGCCGGAAGAATGGGGATATAAGACGCAAATGGAACGCTTTGCGAACAAATGCCTCGACCAGGTGAAAACAGCGGCATTGGCGCAGGACGTGAGCTGTAACGTGATGTATGTGGAGCACGAACATCCGCATCAGGCGATTATTGATGCAGCGAACAACCAACACTGCGACCTGATCGTCATGGCCTCACACGGCCGGCACGGGATCTCCGCTATTTTGCTCGGCAGCGTGACAGTCAAGGTCCTCACCCACAGCACGATCCCCGTCCTCGTCTATCGTTAGAGGCAACGCCGATCAGCGGATTGCGCGGTTGTTGACATCTGGTAATCGCGCGCGGGTGCGGATGCGTCACGCAGTTTTGTACGCTGATCTCCTGCCTCAAGTTAACGTAACACCTTTTCGGATGAGCCGGGCATCAGGTTCTCCGAGATTGATTGCTGCTCAAGGCACGAGAACGGCGGCCCCTTTAAACCGGCCGGCGCGAAGATCGGCGAGGGCCTGATTGGCCTCCCTCAGCGAATAGCGCGTAATGTTGGTAACGATGCCGATCTCCGGGGCGAGACGCAGGAAATCGAGTCCGTCAGCCCGGGTGAGATTGGCGACCGACACGAGCTGCCGCTCTTCCCAGAGCAGCCGGTAGGGAAAGCGCGGGATGTCACTCATATGGATGCCCGCGCAGACCACGCGGCCGCCCTTCCGCACCGCCGCCAGCGCCAGCGGAACGAGCTCGCCCAGGGGCGCATAGATGATCGCCGCGTCGAGCGGCTCCGGCGGCATTTCATCGGATCCGCCTGCCCATGCTGCCCGAGTCTCCGCGCGAAGGCCTGGGAGCCCGTATCGCCCGGCCGCGTGAAGGCAAATACCGTTCGTCCCTGCCATTTTGCGACCTGCGCCACGATGTGAGCCGCGGCGCCAAAGCCGTAGAGTCCGAGCGTCTTGCCGTCGCCTGCGATCACCAGCGAACGCCAGCCAATCAGCCCGGCGCAGAGCAGAGGTGCGAGCGCCACATCGCTGCCGGCCTCGCCAAGCGGGAATGCATAGCGCGCATCGGCGATCGTCGCCGTGGCGAAGCCACCGTCCCGCGTGTAACCAGTGAAGAGCGGCTGATCGCACAGATTTTCCTGACCGCCCGCGCAATAAGGGCAGACGCGGCAGGTGTGACCGAGCCAGGGGATTCCCACACGCTTCCCGAGCGTCATCCCTTCGACGCCGGCCCCGATTGCCTCGATCCGGCCGACGATCTCGTGGCCAGGGATGATCGGCAATTTTGGGTGAGGAAGCTCGCCATCGACAACATGCAGATCCGTGCGGCAGACGCCGCACGCGGCCACCTTCACGCGGATCTCGCCCGGCCCGGGTTGCCGATCGGCGAGATCCGTCCATTCAAGGGCGCTCCCAAGCTTTTTTAACACCATCGCTTGCACGGCATTCTCCGGTTCTTCGGAAACCCGACGGTCAATGTGACACGCGCGTTCATGTTTGCAATGCTGAGATGGGCTTTACCCATCGAGCTCGGGATAGTGACGGAATATCCCTTGCTCGTTGAATGCGATGCGGCGATCGCTGTCGAGATAGGCGCGAATGCGCGGGCGTTGCGCGACCGCTTGATGCAGAGCCACCACCCGAGGAACCTCTCTGAGAATTCGCCGCATTCTTCGCGGAAAAGCATAGACGAGGCCTTCGACGATCTGGAACAGCGATAGGTCGGCATAAGTCAAGCTACTGCCGACAAGTTTGCCCGCGCCTGCTGGATTGCGCGCCAGAATGCGCTCGAACCAGTCCAGGAATTTGGGAATTCGCTCCTCACGGAATGACTTTGCCCGGCGCAGCGCTTCCGGTTTTTGGTCCTCGTAATAGAGATCGCCGCTCAACGGATGATGCGTGTCGTGGGCCTCCCCGACGAGATCGGCGATGGTGAGTTGGATCTGGTGGACCCAAAGCCGCTTTGCCGCGTCTTTCGGAGCGAGGCCGTGGCGGTCACCAAGATAAAGCAGGATGGCGGAGGTCTGGCCAATCAGGACATCTCCATCCCTCAGGAATGGCGGCGCAAACGGCGGATGGAGGATGTCGTTTCTCTCCAGATAAGCCATGAGAGCCTCCTCGCCGCTGCCCTCTTTTTCCGGCCTGCGGGCGACGTCGATGTAATCCGCGCCTACCTCTTCCAATGCCAGCCGGACGAACTCGCCGCGCCCCTGAATGCCGGGCCAGTAGTATAATTCGTAGGCCATGGTGCAAACTCCATGTGTGGCCGCCAACTCTTCTCTAAATGATTATACGGTGAGTCGACGTCATGGCCTCCCGGGATATGCACGGCTCCGCATCAGCTGTTCGCTGGCGGCCAAGCCGCTTAGCGGCGGGGTCCAGGGCCTCTTAAATACCCGGCTCTCGGTGCCTATCTTTGGGCATGGCCGAAAATATTCATGGGTCCCGCGAAATTCTCCCTTTCTTTCCTGGCTGACGGAGCGGACGTGGAGTTGGGCGAGGGCGCGTCTGCCATTTCCCGCACGGACACGCCTGAAGATCCCTCATCCGAAGATCACCCGCGTGGCGACACCACGCTCCTCGACGCCTATTCGAAAGCCGTGACAAAGGTCGTCGAGCGGGTTGGGCCAAGTGTCGTGCGACTCGATATCCGCCACGGCGGCCGTGGCCTAGCCGGATCAGGCTCCGGCGTCATCCTATCGCCTGACGGGCTCGTTCTGACGAATAGTCATGTCGTGCAAGGTGCCAAGCGCGCCGGGGTGACGTTGCTCGACGGACGCAGCCTTTCCGGCCGTGTCCTTGGCGATGATCCCGACACCGATCTTGCTCTTATCCGGATCGACGAGGACGCGACGCTTCCGCCGGCAAAGCTCGGCAATTCGAAAAGGCTGAAGCCGGGCGAGATCGCCATTGCGATCGGCAATCCCTTCGGTTTCGACGCCAGCGTCACGGCGGGAGTGATATCGGCGCTCGGCCGTTCGTTGCGGTCGAAAAACGGCCGTATGATCGATGATGTGATTCAGACCGACGCGGCGCTCAATCCCGGCAATTCGGGCGGCCCGCTCGTCTCGTCGGCCGGCGAAGTGATCGGCATCAACACCGCGATCATCGGCGGCGCACAGGGAATTTGTTTCGCCGTGGCTTCCAATACGGCGAGTTTCGTGCTCGGCGAACTTGTCGCGCATGGAAGGGTTCGCCGCGCTTATCTCGGCATCGGCGCGGGCACGGTTCCCGTACCGCGCAGAATTGGGCTGCGCCTCGGCCTCGCGCAAAGGATGGGTGCCGTGGTTAGCGCGGTCGAAGCGCGAAGCCCGGCCGATCACGCGGGCCTTCTCACCGGCGATATTGTGCTCGCCCTCGATGGCGCCGCCATCACCGGCGCCGATGATCTCGTGCGCCTGCTCGACGCGGATAAGATTGATCGCACGGTCCCGCTTGACGTTCTGCGCCGCTCGGACCAGCGCAGGTTTTGGGCGGCCTTGCGGGAAAGAAAATAATCTTCACTCCGCAGCCGCGCCGCCGCTCAAGAATTCCCGCAAAACCGCCGCGTTATTGCGCAAGCTATCCTTGGCCGCGAACAACAATGTTAGTGTTTTGCTTTTTGCGGCGATGTCCTGCAGCTCGACGACAGCGGGATTGTCCTTGAGCTCGGTAATATAGCGCGCCCGGAACTCGGGCCATTTTTCGGGGTCGTGGGAAAACCAGCGGCGCAGCGCATTGCTTGGCGCGACATCTTTGATCCAGGCATCGATGCGCGCCTCCTCCCGCGTCAGCCCGCGCGGCCATAGAAGGTCCACCAAAATCCGCTTGCCGTCCGACGCCGCGGGCGGCTCGTAAATCCGTTTGATTTGAATTTTCCTCAACGAAACACTTGTCCGGCGGTATCTCCAATTGATGAAAACGAAAAATGGAGCAAGCCGGTTCCGGGGCACTGCGACCAAATACAAGTAGCACTTTGTGCGGCCATCAGAGCTTGCAGAAGCGACGATCACCCCGCGCCGGCGACACCGCGCCAGGCGACACGATCTTTTTGCGGCATGCCGAGCCGGTCCGCTTCGGCGACGAGTGCACGGGTTAATGGGGGAATTGGTTCCCGGTGCGGCACCACAAGCCCGATGGTATGAAGTTCACGTGGCTCGGTGATAGGAATCGACCGCAGCGGCTCGGTCACGCCCAGCAAATTGGCGAGCTTTTCCGGCACGATGCACGCGCAGCCGCCGCTCCGGGTATGCGAAAATAAGACCACCATCGAATTGGATTCGATCGGCGGCGGCACGGCGGAATTGGCCAAGAGCCGGTCGATAATGCGGCGGTTTTGCATGTCGGGGGTGAGCAGGCAGAGGGGAATGCGCCCGGCATCCGCCCAGGTCACCTCCTTGCGCTCGGCGAGCGGGCATCCGGCGGAGGTCAAGAGCATGTACCGCTCCCGGTAGAGCGGCACCGTGTGAAGCTTGCCGAGCGGCTCGTTGTCGAGATAAGTGAGGCCCGCGTCGATTTGGAAATCGTCGAGCATGGAGAGGATGTCGCGGGATGTGCTCGAAAGAATCGTGAAGCGCACCCTCGGGTGCTTGGTGCGGAAAGGCGTAGTGAGTTCCGCCGCCATGGCAAGCGCCGTCGGCACGGCGGCGAGGGTCAAATGCCCGGCAAGCGCGGTCTTCGACGCGTGCACGTCCTGGCGCATGGCGCGCGCGTCGCTGACGATGCGTCGCGCCCATTCGAGCACGCGCTCGCCTTCCGCCGTCAGTCCGTAAAAGCGTGAGCTGCGATTGACGAGCAGGACCCCCAATGTGTCTTCGAGCTGTTTGATGCCCGCCGACAAGGTAGGCTGGGTCACACCGCAGCTTTCCGCGGCGCGGCTAAAATTGCGCTCGCGCGCCAGCGCGATCAAATATTCGAGCTTGTCGATCATGGCGTAGCAATGGACCGCGAGAGTTCGCTGGCGCCGGCGCACATGGCAGCGTTCCGTCGGGCGAACGCCGTGATCAAAGCCGCGTGGCTCCAGGCAAGTGACTTGGCCGAGGTCTGGACGCCGGTTGCTTGGTCGAATTGCTCCGATAGCTCGCCGCTGGCGGGGGTGTAGGCCGCAACGGTTGCCATGAATTGATCGCCGCGCCGGAGCAACGCCTCAAAAAACCGTTTTCGATGCTCTGGCACCGGCGCCGGGAGCGCCAAGGACTCATCCGCTGCGCCCAGCCGAAGCATGAATTTCCTATTGTCCACAGTCACCGGAACTTCCGTTCGCGCCGCCGCTTCGGCGAGAGCATAGTAAAATTCCGCTACGCCGAGCGTCGAAAAATAATAGGCGCCGCCGCTGAAGTAATGGTCATCCGCATAGCGTCCCATGGCGGGGCCAAGAGTTTCAGCGCGGCCGCGATTGATCGCATAACTCGCGTCGAACAGTTCCTCGAGCCGCGCGAGGGTCGCCATGATCCTTGGATCCAATACGCTATGTGCGCCGTCCTTGCGCCGCGCGTGGATCACCGCGAGGATCGTCGCAAAATCGAGGTCCTTTCCGGCTGCCCCATTCGCGACGCCGCGTCGGCTCGCATAAAAGCCCTTGTCCGGGCACCAGTATTCGTCCAGCGAGGTTGCGATCTCTTGCACCGCCCCGAGGTAGGCTTGCGCCAGCGCGTTGTCCGCGCCAGATTCCGCCAGCCATTGAGCGCCATCGGCGAGCGCCGCGTGCTGAATAAGCCGCGTGCAATAATGGTGGCCGAACTCTTCCTCCCAAATATCGAAACATGGCTCGCGCCAATGCCGCATGATAAACTCGAGATCGGTCAAGATAAGCGCGCGCACGGACAAGCGGGTTGCGTCATCGAGACAATCGAGCGGCAAAAAGCGCATCAAGGCGAGCGCCCGCAGGGCAGGGCCATCGTGTTGCGGGCGTGACCATTTGGAGATATCGAGCGTTGCATCCGGGTTGAACCGCGGCTCGCCGAGCACGCGATCTCCGGCAATCGCGCAAAGCTCGCTGTCGTCCCGCACGTATTGCAAAAAAGAAGGATCGACGTTGTTCCTGAAATCGCCGGCGAGCCGCAAAAAGCTGGCCCCGTCAAGACGATTGAGAGAGAGGTTGAAGGCGACAAACTCCTTGAAACGGAAATCCCTTCCGCATAGGCTCCTTCGGCGATCAGATGCCGCAAGGCAACGAT
>CAVQZL010000010.1:0-11269 GCA_963718265.1 uncultured Alphaproteobacteria bacterium
GCCTGCGCCTTTGCGATAAAGGCGCGCGTCCTTGTCCGTCGTCGAGGCGTGCGTCGCGTTCGATCGCTTGGTCTTGCGGAAGTCGATCTCGCGGTTGCGCCCCGGCGGCGGCTCGCCCGGGCCGCTCCCCGGGCCTTCGCCCGAGGCGTTCTTCGGACGGAAGCTCTTCATCGACGCCCAGGCTTTCAACAGCGTTCCATCGACCGAAAAATGCTCGGCGCTCAAAAGCCGCTTCACCTCCGGCAGGCCGAGAAGCGAAGCCAGAAACCCTTGTGCAATCTCGTGGGTGAGCAGGCGGTCGCGGTTCTTGGAGAAGGTCGAGGCGTCGAACACCTTCTCGTCGATCGTAAGCCCGACGAACCAGCGAAACAGCATGTCGAACTCCAACCGTTCGACCAATTGCCGCTCCGAGCGGATCGAATAGAGAAGCTGCAGAAGCGAAGCTCGCAGAAGGCGCTCGGGCGGAATGGACGGGCGCCCGATCCCTTCGTAAAGCGCCGAAATCCTCGGGTCGAGTTCGCTCAGCGCCGCATTGGTCAGTCGCCGCATCGCCCGCAGCGGGTGCTGCGCCGGGATGCGCGCCTCAACGTCGACGTAAGAGAACAACGCCCCACTCGTCCGATCCTCGCCCCGCATCGATCCCACCCCGAATCGCTTATGACAAGCCTCGGCGAAAATAGACGAGAACAATAAACACCAGCAAATCTCGGGCGTCCTTTTCAGCAGCCTGCTAGACCGCAAACAGAACGGCCTCGTTTGATCTGGGCGTGTTCTTCGCCATCTCGTTGGGGCGGAAGTCGTGGGACGCTCGTACAATGATACGTAACTTCTGGGCGGAAGTGATTGCGCTGTTGGCTTGCGGCCTGGTGGCCCTGGCGTTCGCGGCTGACCTCGGCGCTGCGGCCATGGTATTCGGGCCGGAATATGTGTGGCGCATAGTCACGTGGCGCGCTCCGTCGCCGTACGATGACGCGCGGTTTCCTGCGCGCTATATCGCCGCATCGGGACATCCGGTGTATTTTCGCGTCGATCCGGACGGCGCAGCACTGGTTCGCGCGGCCTTCGCCCGCATTGCGCCAACCGAGGCGCAGTTAGGTGAGACCTTCGTGCACTTTCTCTCTCGTACACAGACGACCAGTCTGCTTGTGCTGCGCGACGGGCAGCTACTTTATGAAGGCTACTTCAATGGGCACCAACGCGATACCGTGCAAGCCTCATTCTCGATGACCAAGTCGGTCGCCTCGCTACTGATCGGCGCCGCCATCGCCGACGGCGAACTACCGTCTATCGACACACCGGCTCAGGATTTGCTGCCCGATGTGAAGGGGCTTCGTGGTTCCGGAAACAGCCTGCGCAATTTGCTGAACATGACGTCGGGTTTCACGGTGGGCAATGGACAGCTTTTCTGGCCGTTCAACGCTCCCTGGAGCGATGGCAAACTGTACTTCGCACTCGATCTTCGCGCGATCGCGGCGGCGGTACGGCCGCAATATCGGCCGGGCACGCACTTCTTGTATGACGACCGCAATCCAATGCTACTCGGCATGATACTGGAGCGCGCCACCCATGAGCATACGGCGACTTGGCTGGCGCAGCGACTGTGGCAGCCGATGGGCGCCGAGTTTCCGGCCTCCTGGAGCCTCGATAGCCGGGCCAGCGCCTTGAAAAAATGGAGAGCGGCATCAATGCGCGCCCGATTGATTTCTTGAAGATCGGTCAATTGGTACTGCGCCGCGGCGTGGCGGAAGGCGGCGAGCGCCTGTTACCAGAGAGCTGGGTCGAACAGGCTACCACGCCAACCCCCCACGTCGCCGGTTGGCCTTACGGGGACGATAGGTTCTACGGACTGCTGTGGTGGGGATTTACACGGACCAACGGGCCGCCGGATGTATTCGCCGCCGGAATTTTCGGCCAAGTCCTGTTAGTCTCGCGCGCCAATGGCATTGTCGTCCTGCGCACCGGGAATGGCGAGGGCGGCGTCACGTCCTGGCCGCATATGCTGCGCTCTCTGGCCAACGCGCTCGGCCCAGCGGCGCGCTGATCGCCGCGGGCAGCGGCAACGCCCTTTCGCACCCTGACGCCAGTACTTGTGGGTTTGCTCCGGAGTCAGCCGTTCGCCCTTACCATCGGCCGACTGCGCGATCACTCCGGAATGCGGGCGATCTGCTTATTGGATAGACGGATCCTCGGCTTGGTGGAGCGCTTTTCCCGCCTGCCTTGTGGACCAGCGAATGCCGGAACTCGTTGAGCACAGTGCGCGCTCTTCGCTGGTCATGACGAGGGGGCCGAAAACTGGGCCTGCGTCGCGTCGCTGATCGAGACGTGCAAGCTCAACAACGTCGAGCCGCAAGCCTAGAACGCCGACGTCCTCGACAAGCTCGTCAATCTCTGGCCCGCACCGCGCATCGACGAACTCATGCCATGGGCATGGCCCAAAGCTCACGCCGCCCATCAACTCGCGGCCTGACGCGCTCGCTCAAAGTCAACCTCACAACGCCGTGGGACGTGAAGACCGCTTACGTTGGGCCGACAGCTGACCGAGATCAAAGGCCAATTCGCGATGGACCGCCCGATCGCCGTAGCCTGTCCGAGGCTCCCGATCGCGCACGATCGGTTTAGCTGGGGGCTGTTCCCGACCCATTGTCGTTCTGCGCGGCGATATAGCAGCTCACGCCAGGTTTTCGCGCGGTCTGCCCGATTTTTTGCACCGCGCCAAACGCCTGCTCAGGGGTAGATTTGACCTCATCGGCCGCGCGCCGTCGGCCGATGGCCGCTATTTGAGCATACGAGACGGCTGGAAGTCGGTAAAGTCGAAGTGTGCCGCGGTGACGTTAGGCTGAGCATGTCTGTTTCCGCCCCTTTCGTCTGGCGGTGCCTTAGTGGCTCAGCCGTAGCTCCGTTTCCACACCCTGCTCATCGAACTGGACATGCAGATTTCTCGCATCCGGCTCTCGGACAAGACTTCACGCCGTCTTTCGCGTGCGACGCCATCGGCGGCTTCTGAACATCATTTGGAGTTGATAGGTTGCCCAATCTCCGTGTCCTTCGCTACGTTCTGCGTCTGTCTTGAACTGAGGCCCCTTCCCTCCGCCGGAGTTACCCGGTTTCCGCGGCACTACGAACCTCTACGCCACCCCAGAGCGCCCGACCTGTCCCTCACGAGCGTCTGGTTGGTCCTGTCATCCCTGGCCTGACCACGCTTGGGGCTTCCCGTGTTGCGTGCGCTTTCCTTGTGTGCGTGCTGCCGCCACTACCCCGGTGCAGCGGCTGAGCGTCGTCGTCGCTCATCTCACCCAGCCGTAACAGCCTTCCCCGATAACGTTGTCGGGTCGGCCCGCACATCATCCTTTTCGAGGTCTGCTCAGGGTTCACTCGCGTTGCGGCCCGCACACTCGCGCGGTCACCTATACGTGACCAGCTACACCGAAGGCTTCAGCCATTTTGTTACCTCCCTGACTGCTCCGGTTGCTTCCGGCTGGAGCGGTTGCCGGTGGGGCTTGCACCCACTGGAAAGCGCCGCCTTGTCACGGCGCACACGTCAAACAGACGTCTACACGACGAGGAAGGAAGGCCGCTTCCGGCCCAATTGTGGGGCATTACTCGGTCCGCATTCTGCCGGCACGGGCGACCTCCTCCACCGCGCCGCGCTGCCGTCGATGTTCGAGGGCCTAAGCTCGGCCGCTAACCTGAGGCTATAGTGTATAAAACTCATTTAACTAGATCGCCGCCAAAGTTCGAGCGCGATCGGCAGGGGATCGATGCCGACCCCGGCCCACCATGAGGCTTCATCGCCGTAGCTGTGTAGATCCCGATGGTGCAGCCGGCAGACCGGGACTGTGTATTCATCGCTCACCTTTCGGCCGAGAGCACGGGGCTGAGCAAACCGAATGTGATGGGCCTCGGTCGGCGCGCGGCCGCACACGACGCATGGCTCGGTCCGGACGAACTTACAGTGCTCCTTGTCGCGTAGGCGAATGGTTTTCGCCGAAACGCGACGGCGCCGCCGGCTAGCGTTATCCGAGGTAACTGGCGGCTCGACTGCGACTGCGTCTTCACTCGTAATGACAAATGGTTTCCCAACCGGAGGTTCAGGAGTTTCTGCCGACGTCGAATGCAATTGTTCCTGACGAGCGGCAGACGCCATCTCGATCGTTGAAAGTTTTTCACGGAATCCGGCTTCGACCGCGTCGGCGTCGGCGGTGATCAGCGTGTTCTTGGCGGCCAGGTTCTTGTGGACCCAGTCCGCGGCCTCATCCGCCGATTGGAGTTGGTCAAGGTCTAGGAGCAGCCTTTCACGCAATGCCGCCGACTGCTCCGGGCCCAGAATGGTCCGCGGGAGACGAACGGCTTTCTCCTTGCGGAGCAAAGCAACCGGCGCGGATGGCCTTTCGTCCGGTGCTCGGGCTCGTTGGGTATCCGCGGCAACGCCGACGCCGGAGCCGACATTGGGGATAGCGTCGACTTTCCCATTGAGGTCCGGCGCGTCGAGATCGTCCTCTCCTGCGATTCCAACCAGGGTGAACAACGCGTAACGCCTCGCGTAGGTGAGCGCCGCTCCCATGCGGCGCGGCGCAGCCGTCTCGGCGATTGGGCACACCGGCCATTCCGACGACAGCCACTCTCCGGACGCATGGGCGAGCGTGGTGGTGAGGCGGATCAGACCCGCTTCCTTGTCGATCGCCGTTGTCTGAACAGTTGCGATCTCATGGCCGCCGAGCGCCTTGCGCACGATATCGAGGCCGCTCGACAGCGCCGCATAGCGAAAGGTCTGATCATGATCGCGCGGGTGGGACGCACGGATGGTCGCAACGAGCGACTTCTCTGGATTGGTGAGCTCCGCTTGCGCCTTGGCGAGCGCGGCGGCGATCGCCCCGATCGATTCGCTAGAACGCTGCATGGTTCTCCTCCGTCGCAAGGAGATCGAAACTGACCGCGCCCGACTTCGAGCGCTTGGCCCGGACGCCGTGGCCGGTTGCTTCTTTCGCATCTTCCGGCATCAGGATTTTGAGCTCAGACTTGGCCCGCTCATGGTCGAGGAACGCCGAGCGGGTTGCGCAGAAGAGGCCAGCGAACTCCGCCCACGAATTGGACTCACTCATGTCGACAATGCGAACCGCTTCGATCCGCGGCCGCGGCGGCTCGACCCCATAGGGGCGCGGCGTCTCTCCGGTCTGAACGCAACGCCAGAACCGTCTCTCCGCCGTCACCAGAAAGTGCTGATAAAGCGCGTCGGCTGGTATGGTCATCTCGACCCATTTGCCCCCGCCGGTGATTATCGAGAGCACGGCGGAGCGGGCGTTGGTTACCCACATGTTGTGCTGGAGTTGAACCATATGCTTTTCGGCGGCGGCTTCTTCGGAGAACGACCAGGGCAGCATGAACTTGGCCTCGAACACGGCGTCGAGGTCATTGACGAAGCCGTCTAGGGTCGCGGCTAGATATCGATGCACAGGGTGCTGAACCCATCGCTGGGTGTCGGTGACGACCCGTCCCGTGTTGCGCTCGTACCAAGCCTGGTTGAGCGCCTCAGTGGCGACGCCGAGTTGGACGACGAGATTGCCGCTCAAGTCCTCTGGCTCGGCCTCGCCGCGCTTTTCCTTCCAGAGCCGGATCAGCGCCGCTTCGTCAGGACTCATGATGATCCGTGCGTCCGACCCGCCGATGAAGAACCGCCGGTTTAGCGCATTCTTTGCCGCCATTTCCGGACCCCTTAAATCTTCTAAAGCGAACTCCATGACTTTCTCCTCCAGTCGACGTACCGTTGGCGCGATTCGCGGCCCCGACGTTTCGGTCCAGCTCGCAATTCCAAGCGGTGTCAGCGTGATCCCTCAGGGCTAATTTGATCCCAGGCGTTTGTCAAGCCCCGAGGTGTCATATTGGCTTTCAGGGCTCGAGGAGTGGTGGCTAATTTGCTGACCAGTGAGCAACTGCGAGCTGCCCGCGCCATCCTTCGGCTTGAACAGAGGGCGCTAAGCGAGGCCTCGAAGGTTTCTCTGGCGACAATCAAACGACTGGAGGCCACCCGCGGCGAGTTGATCGCAAATCGACCGACAATAGCCGCCCTCCAAAATGCCCTAGAATCCGCCGGAGTCGTGTTCATCGCCGAGAACGGCGGGGGTCCCGGCGTGCGCCTACGCGCCCCCGTATCGACGAAGCACAAGTAATCCGATCGTTGGAAGGTGGGTGCGGGCCTCAGAAACACCGCCAAGGAGGCTTGCGCCTGACGTTACAGCGTTAACAGCCCAGGAATTGGCGGATAGGTTGGGGATTAAGATTCAGACGATCAAGCGCCTGGAGGTAGTCGAAGGCATCCCCAAGGGCCGGTCCAAACATTACTGGATATCAAGTCCGCTCTGGAGGCCGCAGGCATCGAATTCACTGGGACGCCAGAAGATAGCCCTGGAATCAGAGTGCAAGTTCGCAGATGAGGCCGGGGTCCGAGCGGTCGGGCATCCTCAGGGCGACATAGATTGACATATCAATAGATTTCTAGCGCCCATGCAAGTAATTAAGACTTGCGGACGCGATCCCGCCCCGAGAGCGGCTATGGCAAGCGGGGCGAGATGCACGTGTGCGGGGGCGCGATTGGGAGTGCCGTGGATTTGGTTCCGGCGGTTTGTCGTTGCCGCTCCAGTCAGTCGTCAAGTCGCACTGTTGAAGATGGGCCAAATCTTGCGCCTTTATCGGCCGCCCTTGGCCGGCCGCCCACGCGGTCCATTGGCTGACGTGACACGCCTCACGTGTTTCGTCACCGGCCCGCGGATAGATGCCGCAGGCGCAACAAACTCGCGGAGAACCACTCCGCCAAGGAGTGCTGAGCTGTCAAGTCAATATCTCGGCTTGGGCTTCGACGAAAGCTGGTGATCGAACTTCAGGGAAATCGCGGCTAAGAACGCGCCTTGCAGCGCCGCCTCGACCGGATCGTCGGCCTTGAAACTCAACGCCGCTCCCAAGGGGTGGATCGCCATCTTGTCGATCGTCGGCGGACAAAACTTGACCCGGCCGCTCTTGATGCACGCGGCGGCGAAAAGCAGGGTTTCGGCCGGATCGAACCAGGGCGGGATTTCGTCGACCATGAGCCCGTGCGGCTCGATAAATCGGATAAGCGCCCCGGGCGCCAAGACAAAATACCATTGCGCTCGACAGGCCTTCGCCAGCTCCTTCAGCCGCGTTGCGAGGTCGGCGAAAAAACCGCCGTGATAGAGCCCGGCGTCAAAGTCGGCGACGAAAAGCTCGTTCGACCAACTCGACGAAGCACCGTACACCACGGCAACGTCGGCGTCCGACGCCCAGACAGTGGCGAAGACACCCTGCGACGGCGGCAACGGCGTGGGCAGACCGTCGACGCCGACGACATCGGCAACGGAGATCAGCTGCGGCCGCCGGTCCCGCTCCAGCATGACAAAGGCGCCGCAAACCGAGTTGGCGAGATCGTCGTGGGCGCCGGGGTGCTGGGGATGGTCGATCAGGTCGCGTCCGCCGCGCGCCGTCCGCCGCTCCAGACTGCATAGCTGATTGATCAGCCGCTTGACGTCCAAGAGCTGCGCCCGGCCGGCGTTGAATAACGGCAGCGCGTCGCGGTAGATGTCCGACTTCGGCGCCTCGCTCAGCTGATACTCGATGCCATGGCGTCGGAACCGCTCCCGGACCCATTCGCCGGCATATCTGTCGCCAATCACTTTGCCGATGCCGTAGGCCCTGAGCAGAGTTGAAAACTCCGTCGTCGCGGCGTCGGGATTGAACGGCGGCCGAATTTCCCGCGCCGCGTCGAGAATGACCGTGTCGCCCACACGGTGGGCGACCGCCAGAGTCATCGCGTCGCTTGCGCCGCCCGACGGATCGACGAATCCGAGATAAGATACGCCAGCAGCTGGCGGCAGCTCGAACACGCCATGCGCAATGCAACCATCGATGACTTCTTGGCTGACAAAGGCCGAAATGTCGGTCCGGAACTCGGCGTAGTATTCCGCCGTGCCGGACGCCGGGTCCCTGGCCATTTCCCGATCGATGTCGGCCTGCGGCAGCGTCGGATTCATCTCCCGGGAAGCTACGCGGGCGACCAAGATGCGAGGATCGCCTTTGGCGCCGAAGTCCCGCTTGAACGTCGTCCACAGTTCGCCCTTGCGGGCGTACGGGGAGGAAATCGCAATCAGCGGGCCGCTCGTGGTCAACAGCGTCGGCCTTACAGCGCGAAGGATTTCCGTATCTGGATTGGCCGAACCGTCTTCGCCTTGCCAAAAAGCGATTTCGTCAGCCACGGCGGCAACGCAGGTCAGGCCGCGAACGCTACGAAACGAGGCGGCTCGGACCGCGATTTCGATCGTCGCGCCGCGATCGAACAGAGTCAGACTGTCGGCGGCGCGGCGGATCACCATTTTCGCCAGCATTGGCTCACTGTCAATGATGCCTGCGACATACCCGAGCACCACCTGCGCCTGCTCTTGCGTCCGAGCCAGGCACAACACGAGGCCGCGCTCGCCAGGAACCAGCTGGGCGCGATAATCGACCATGGCCGCGAGATAGACGAGCAGCGCCGCAATGGCTCTCGATTTGCCGCCGCGTCGTCCGATGATGCACCACAATTCGTCGACTCGCTCGCACGGCTCGCGCTCGCGGCCCGTAAGCTTTGTGAAGATTGCTCGTTCTTCGTCCGTCAAAGCCTCGCCCATGGCGGCGATGAGCAAGATGCGCCAGCTCAGCCAACTGTCGCCGCCCAGCGCGGCGCCCAGGAGATGCCTATCGCTCAGAGCCCGGCGCATTGTGACGAAAGGCGTCATGTTCGCCTCTTGACACCGTTGGCGTTGGCGGCCGGTTCGGCTGCGGAAGCGGTATCGGAGGCGGCGAGCCCGGCGATGCCGTCCTGGGCCGCCCCCGCCCCCGTCGTAGCAGTGAGATAGACGCCCAGGTCCGGCGTCACGTCGTGCATGACCCGTTTCAGGCCAAGCCGCTGAAAGGCGCGACCAAGCCGGTCCGTAAGCAGGCCATAGCGGTCAACATCGAACGGCAGGCCCGCGACCGCGGCGCTCTCCATCTTCTCGCACTCGACTGAAAGCATGGCGCAGCGCCGAGCCATTTGCTTCTGTCCCTCGCTCAGCCGCTCCACGCCGCCGAGGTCTGTCACGATGCTGGCCAGCACGTCGCGGAATCGACGCGAAATCTTGCGCCGCGCATCGCCTTCAATGAACGGCAGTTGGCCGTTGGGCACCTTGCTGCGCCCTTTCGGCGCGCGCGAAATCATATAGGTTGCCAGCCTCCCGCTTTTGATTGCTCGCACGATAAGGCTCTTCTGTGACGCAAGCCTACGTCGGCCTCGCTCTTGGGCCGAGGCCTCGGTGCGGGCCCTTGTTGGATTTGGCTGGTCGATGGTCCGACTGGCATCGAGGAACCGCTCGCCGTTCGGCGCCTCTGAAATACGGCTCCAGGAATTCATTGCGGCGGCCTCTAGGCCTTTCTCACTCTGTTACTGGAGCGTGTGCTTAGCCGAACCAGCGACGGCAGGCAAAACGGTCTCGGCCCACCGGTTAGAGAATGGCGTTGGACCTCAAAAACCCGATCACTCTCTCTGGCTGCTGAAATGGCTGGATGAACCCCGTCGGGTAGTCACCTCGATATATCGTTCTGGCGTTCCTTGTCTTGTTCTGCTATTGTTCCCGCAGCGTCAGAACCGTTTCTGCGACCGAATCCAGTGCTCCAGGGCACAATCGTCAAGTAAGGAGCAGGAGGTGCGTATAATATCGGACAAAGACCTGAGAGCGCCTTTTGCAAAGACGCGCAGCGAAGAAAGCGTGCCTCGCCCTGCGGGCGACGACAAGCTTGAGCCAGAAAGCAAAAAATACTTAGGTTCGGCCCCTCTATTTTATGAAGAAAATCGTAAAGATTACAATCAATTCGCTAGTCTCGTAATAGAGCAATTACGTCCAACAAACATACTTGAGGAAATCTGGGTTAAGGACTACACGTACTGGTATTTGGAGGCGCAACGTTTAAGTCGCTTCAAACAAAAGATGTTCTATACAACTGTGGAGGATAGCGTTGCACGAGTGATTGGCCCGTTCCTGCACCACAATATGCTCAAAGTGCGACTCTTGGCGCGCGATTGGGCAAGTCGGGCCCCCACCGCTCTGGCGGAGGTCGACCAGCTCTTAGGAAATGCCGGGCTCGATCGCGAAGCGATTTATGCGCAGATCCTCGCCGACAAGCTCGACGTCATTGAGAGGATCGATTTGATGATCTTTCGCGCGGACCAACGGAGAAACGCAGCTCTCCATGAGCTCGAACGGTGGCGACAGGGTGTGACGGAGAGATTGCCTCAACTTCCTCGCGGCGCGCAAATTGATCCGGACCGCGCGAGCTGATTCTAACCGGCGAAACGCACGGCGGAGCACTGGCCCCAAGTCTGCAGCCGGCAAAGCGAAGGTCGCAAAGAACGCCTTGCGACACGGGCTCGCGATTCCTGCCCGACTTGATCCGGCGCTGAACCGGGAGATCGAGGGGTTCGCCGAACTGATCGCGGGGGCGAGCGCTCCGCCTTTTCTCCTCGATTGCGCACGAAGAATAGCGGAGACGCAGATTGACCTGCGTCGGATAAGGCGTGTGCGGCTCTTGGCGTGGTCCAAGGTGGAAACCGACAAGCTGAAACGAGACGACCCATTGTCAGAGCTCTCGCAGGTCAGCTTGGGATTCGAACTCGTTTGGCCCGAGCGCGAAGTTGAATGTCTTCGCAAAGCAGCTCCTTCGGCTTGACCGCTACGAGCGCCGCGCATTGTCCCGCTGCAGGGCTGCGATCCGCGAATTCGACTCGATGATGCGCCGCTGAAACGCCATAGTCTCGTTGAAATCAGGCTGTTGTATTACTAACAATATTAGTATTACTCCAAACCAAAAAGGGGCTGAACTCGGGCCCTCTGGTTGCCCTTTTGGCAGAACAAAGCCAACCGCGGTTAAGAGCATGAAATCTAAACATAAATGGGCGAATCGCGGAGCGCAGAGGCTTGTTCGTTTGGGGCTGATGCCCGAAAGATGGGCCGGCGTAGAACGATCGCCCTCGTACATTACGGCGGCGATCCGATGGAGGAGGCAGTCGGTATTCTTTGTCGCTTCAAAGGTCTCCTGATGACGCCAGTCGGGCTGATGACCCGCCGCGCCCTTGGAGAACCGCTTTCCGCAACCGGCAGCCGATACCCTTCGGGATCATCGTTCTGGGGGGCGCCGTCAACGGCGCGGTCAGCAAGGGAGGGGGGCGAGGGCGAGCAAATGATCGACATAAAGC
>CAVQZL010000011.1:0-5759 GCA_963718265.1 uncultured Alphaproteobacteria bacterium
GACGGCGAGGCTTCGGCGACAAGTCGGCGCGTCCCCTCGCTGAGCTCATTGTCACTCTCAGTGGTCCTGTTGGGCGGCGGACGACCGTGGCCTCATATGCGGTCTCCATGCCGGACGACGCACATACGCAGGTGGAGCTGTTCGCGGCAGTGGAGCGCGCAGCTTCGGGGCAAAAACCCTTCGGCCTCATGCCCTTTGGCAAGTCTGATGTGCGTTCCACCTTCAGCAGCATCCGCATTCTCGAAAAGGCCCCTGATCGATCGGAGGATTGGAAAAAAATCGCCGAAGTCCTCACATGGAGAGTTGAACTTGCTGGCGCGATCGCCCGATGGAGAGCGCTTACAGCCGAATTCTCTCTTCCTGCAATTCCGGAACATCATGACGCCGCCGCCCGCGCTCTTCAGGCGCTTTTGGAAAGAGTCGGCGTCATCGCTGACTGTATTCGGCGGCATGTTCCTCTCGTGCAGAGTGAAATCAAGCGTCTCTTTCCATATGGTTTGAACGCCACAGATATTGTGTCCGACGCGGAACACGCCCGCCGCGCGGCTGAATCTATCCGTACCGAGGTATCGCGCCATCGGCTCGGCAACGCGCGCGTCAAACTCGCGACAGCCACCGAGAAACTGGCCGCCTGCACCGGTCGCATATCGCAGAGTATCGCAGCCTTCCTGACAAAATCCGTGGGCAATCCGGATATATCCGCAAACAAAATCGCCGATGAATGGTCGGCACTCCTGCTCGAGCTTGAGAGGGTGAGAGCCCTCCGGTCGCGCCTGGAGACGGTTGAGCGGGTCGCCGCTGCCATCGCCAAGTCGGGTGCGCCGAGCTGGGCTCAATCTATCCGCACACAGCCGGTTGGAGGTGTTGAAGACACATTGACCCCGAATGACTGGCGGGACGCCTGGCGTTGGGCTCAGACAGAATCGTACTTGCAGGCCATTGATGGACGCACGCGTCTCAGGGAGTTGGATGAACAGAGGCGCACTTCCGACGAGGAGATGAGACGCCTCTTCCACGATGTCGTCCGGCTGCGAACCCTCCTGACGCTGAAAGCGCGCATTACGCACAAAGTCGATGCCGCCTTGCAGATGTTCCTGATCGCCATCCGCAAGATTGGAAAAGGCACCGGCAAGAGTGCTTCGCGGCTCCGCCGCGATGCACGCGAGGCAATGGAGTCTTCCTATGCCGCCGTGCCGTGCTGGATCATGCCCACCTGGAGAATCTCCGAAAGTCTCCCGGCGACGCTTAGCTCTTTCGACCTTGTTATATTTGACGAGGCATCGCAATCCGATATTTCCGCGCTGACCGCGATCCTCCGCGCGAAAAAAGTCTTGATCGTCGGCGATGACAAGCAAGTCAGCCCGACCGCCGCTTTTATCGAGGAGCAGAAACTCCGGTCACTCCGCATGCACTATCTCGATGGCCAGCCGTTCGGTGCGCTTATGCTGCCCGGAAATTCTCTCTACGAGCTTACGCTTGCCTGCTACCCCGGCACACGGATCATGCTCAGGGAGCACTTCCGCTGCGTGGAGCCGATTATCCGCTTCAGCTTTCAGTTCTATACGGACGAAATCGTGCCCGTGCGCGTGCCCAAGGCTTCCGAGCGCCTGTCGCCGCCGCTTATTGATGTCCATGTGCCCCATGGCCGCAAGGACAGATCAAACCGAAATTTGGCGGAGGCCGAAGCCATCGTGGACGAAGTGGGCCGCATCGCCGCCGATCCAAAAATGGCCGGGCGAACCATCGGCGTTATCTCGCTGATCGGCGCAAAGCAAGCGCAGCTCATTCAGGCGATGTTATTGGAACGCATCGGCGAGGATGTTTATCTGCGCCACGATATCGCGTGCGGTGATTCCGCTGTCTTTCAGGGCAAGGAGCGGGACATCGTATTTATAAGTATGGTCGAGTGTCCGGAAACCTGCACCTCAAAGACCGCGCTTCCTTTCCAGCAGCGCTTCAATGTTGCGCTCTCGCGCGCCCGCGATCGTGAATATCTGTTCCGTTCTGTCAGCGAGGAAATGCTCAAGCCGGATGATTTGAAGGCGAAAGTCCTTCGACACTTCAAGAACCCGATGGAAGGAAGGGCAACGCCCGCCGGAAACCTAATGTCCCTCTGCCAATCCGGCTTTGAGCGCGATGTGCTCGCCCGTCTGCTCGCCCTTGGCTATCGCGTGCAGCCGCAAGTCAAAGTCGGCCCCTATTCCATCGACCTCGTGGTCGAGGGACGCGAGGATCGGCGCCTCGCCATCGAGCTTGATGGCGATCAATACCACGGACCGGAGCGCTGGGCCGAAGACTTGACGCGGCAGCGTGTCATGGAGCGCGTCGGCTGGCGGTTCTGGCGGTGTTGGGGGTCAAGTTTCAGGCTTGATCCGGACGGCTGCATCGACGACCTCGTGCGCAGTCTCAAGGCTCTGGACATCGAGGCCGTTGGCGCCGACGAGGCGCCGACGGTGTGGACGGAATTCCGGACAGCTTCGCCAAAGGCCAGCGAGCAAACGGCGCAGCCGGCCGAAGAAACGACGAGCGCGTATAAGGACAAGACGACTGCTTCGGCCGACATGCCGGCGGAGGATAACGGAATGGTCGTTGAGATCGGCGACCGCGTACAAGTGCAAATGAGCGGCGACACCAGGGTTCGCGTTGTCAAGTTAACGAGCGACAAACACGACCCTGATCTGGGCATCATCTCCGCACAGCACCCCTCGGGCGCGGCGCTTCTTGGCGCCGAAGAGGACGAAGAGATTGAATTCGAGATTGACGGCAAGCCCCATCGATGGATGATCATAAAGATTGAAAGAGAACGAGCCCTTGTAACGGCGTAGCAGGGCGGTAATCTCTTACACGATGGCGTGCTGTATCAGCCTCATTTATCTGAGCCACATGCTATTTTTTGAAAAACGTACATCCTTTGACGACGGGTTCGCTTAGGTAGGGTATCGTCGCACCGAGAGGACGCGCCGTGACGCAAAACCTATTCGCATGGGCGGAGAAGCAAGCCGATTGGGCGCGCGATGCCCTGCGGCGGCATGCCTGCGCGCTGAATTTCGAGCTTGGTGCGGACGACAAGGCGCAGGTGCTTCGCCGCGTGCGTCAAGCGGCCGGGGTCGCGGATGAAGGGGTTTGCGAAAGTGTTTCGTTCGCCGCCGAGCACTTCAAGAGCAGCGCATCGGCGGGCACCCGTACGCTGCTCGTATCTCTAGGCCCGGTAAAGAACTTGGCGCGCCTTGCGCCGGACCAGAGGCTCAGCTTCGCACTCGATGGCATCACGCTGATTTATGGCGACAACGGCAGCGGCAAGACCGGCTATTGTCGAATCACGAAGAAGGCTTGCCGCAGTCTCACGGCCGACGATCTGCTTGGCGATGTTTTCAAGGAAGGCAAGAAACCGCCAGCCGAGGTTGTCATCCGCTATCGTCGCGATGGTGAGAAAGACGTGACGGAAGAACATTGGACGGACGGCACGCCGCCGCCTGCCGCGATCGCCGGCATTTCGGTCTTCGATGCGAGGAATGCGCGCCTTTTTGTCGATGCCGAAAACAGAATCGGGTTTCTGCCTCGCGAAGTCGCGCTGCTGGAACAGCACGCGAAGCATTGCGGCGAAATGGACGCGAAAATCGAAGGTGATGTGAAGGCGCTCAACGTGCGGCTCAAGATCGCATTGCCCGGTGGGTACGCGGCGGACGGAGACGTTGCCAAACTCTTCGCTCGCTTGGCCCTGAAACAAACCTTGCCGACCGAGGCGGAGGTTCGCGCCGCCGCCGCTTGGACAAAAAATGATCAGAAAGACCTTGAGGACTTGGAGCGCCTTTTGGCGCAAGACCCGAAGGCGCTCGCCGACCGCTATCGCCGGGCGGCCTCTCTTCTCAAGGGCTATTCGACTGACGTGAAGGCGATTGTGGAGGGCCTCTCGGCTGACACCGCGGTAAAACTCGCGGAGGCGCATGCACAGTCCAAAAGCACGGCCGCGGCGGCGGCGCTGGCCGCGTCGGACCGCTTCAAGGCCGAGCCGTTGGCAGGCACAGGATTCCAGCCTTGGCGTCTCATGTACGACTTCGCGGAAAAATACGTGCAGGCACTCGGCAGCGACGGTCTCTCCGCAAAGGAAGGCGACCCTTGCGCCCTCTGCCAGGAACCGCTTTCGCCGGACGGCGCGGCGCGCATGCAGCGATTCGCAGATTTCGTCAACGATCAGGCTTCCAAGGCGGCAGATGCGGCGGCGGTGGCACTCGCCGCCAAAATTACAGCGCTCCAAGACCTGATCGTTCCGAAGCGCAAGGATGTTGAGAACGCCTTGGCCGATTGTCGGAAAATCAGCGACGACACGGAGCAGTTCTCCGCCACGATCATCGATTACTTTACTGCGGCGGAAACCCGCCGCAGGGGATTGATTGATGCCGCCGAGACGGCCGCATTCGACACCATCCAGGGCGCACGAGACCCGATTGACAAGAACCTGGATGCCGAAGTCATCGCCCTCGAAGATAACGCAGCCGAGCTTGACAAGACCGCGGCAAGCGATGGCACTCAGCGCTTGCTGGAACGCGAACGCCTCGCGAATTTGAAAGATCGCAAAAAGCTTGCCGACGATCTCGAAACGGTGCTGTCACGGCTGAAAGACGTGGAGATGGCGGGAAAGCTCGCGAAGTGCCGCGAACTTCTGAGTACCAAAGCCGTATCCGTCCAGATCACGACACTGCGTCGGGATCTGGTGACCGCCGACCTTGAGAAGCGGATCATGGAGGAGATCAAGACGCTCGATCTTCTGCACCTCCCGTTCCGTGTCACCGACCGCAGCGATGGCGGGAAGAGCAATTTCAAAGTCGTGCTCAACACGCCCGTCGGAGTTGCCAACGACAAAGTCCTTAGCGAAGGCGAGCAGCGCGCGCTGGCCTTGGCCTGTTTCCTAGGCGAGTTGGGAGGGGATACCGTCAAGCACGGGATCGTCATCGACGACCCCGTATCCTCGCTTGATCATATCCGTATCAGGCGTGTCGCGCAGCGCATCGTTGACGAGGCAGCGAAGGGCAAGCAGATCACTATCTTTACGCACAATCTATTGTTCTACAATGAAGTGTCGGATGCCGCCGCGCGGGCGCAGCCGCAAATCCCCGTCGCCAAGCGCATTGTCACGAAATCGGCCGAGGCCGGTTTTGGGATCATTACGAACGATGACGAGCCTTGGATTGCCCAGGCTGTCAAGGACCGGCTCAAACGTCTCCATGAGACCTTAAAGGCGATGGAAGCGCGGACGGACGTTGAAACAGATGCTTATCGCCGCGCCGTGAAGGACTTTTATACCGACCTCCGCGAGACGTGGGAGCGGTTCGTCGAGGAAGTGCTGCTCGGCAAGACGGTCGAGCGGTTCAATACCGATGTAAAAACGCAAAGCCTAAAAGGTGTGGTGGTCGAGGACGACGACTATAAGAAAATCTTTTGGGCCATGAAGCGCGTCTCCGAACGCTCGGGCCACGACATGGCCGCCGGGAAAAACCTGCCGCCGCCGAAGATCAACGATATGAAGGCTGACCTGAAGGAGTTCGAGGACTACCAAGGTGTGATCCGAAAGCGGAAGAAAGACACCGAGGACACGCGTAAAAAGCTTGAAGACCCGCCGAAGGCGGAAACTTTTGAGAAGCTTAGGGGGCAAAATGATCCACTTCGCGTATGGCTCAAATATGGATATCGCGCGGCTACACGACTTGAAGTCGTCACAGCAGGTGATCCAAACAAACACAGAGGGTGACGTTTGACGTCCT
>CAVQZL010000012.1:0-8921 GCA_963718265.1 uncultured Alphaproteobacteria bacterium
AATATTCCGTTACGGAGCCTTGGATCGTGGGTGCCGACCTGAATGTCATTGGCAGCCAGTATCTGATCGGCGACCAATCCAACCAGAACCCGCAGGTCCCGGCCTATTGGGTGGTCAACCTGCACACTTCCTACAAGATAGACAAAAACGTAGAGGTGTTCGGGCTGGTGCAGAATCTCTTCAACCAGCACTATTATACCTCCGGTACGTTCTTTCAGACCGACGGAATTTCATTTCTAACCTTCAATGATGCTCGGACATTTCTGCCTGGAATGCCGCTCGCAGTCTACGGCGGGATCCGAGCAGCACTATAAAAATTTCGTCGCGGTTGGAGCCCAATCCGAGAGAATTTGTGTGCGCGCTGATTGGGTGCGGTTGCGTGAACCCAAATAGCGCACGTCAACCGCTGAGGGTTAAGAACCTACAACAACTCCGACGAGCGCCGCATCCGTCGTCTCATCTCATCTTTTGAACGAACGCCATCAATTTCGGCAGGCAAATGCGGGTTAAATCGTACTGATCGAGAATTGTCTGACGTGCTTGCGCCCGGATCGGCTCGAACCGGCGCGGATAGGCAAGAGCTTCAATGACTCGCTCTGCAAGCTGATCAATATCAAAAAAGGGAACGAGCAGGCCATTTTTGCCATTGAGGACTTCGCGAACCGGCGCCGTATCTGATCCAATCACAAGACATCCTGCACTCATGGCTTCAAGCAGCGACCACGACAATACAAATGGATAGGTCAGATAAACATGCGTGGATGAGACCTGAAGGGCGCTGAGGTAATCTCGATAAGGCAAACGGCCGGTGAAATGAATTCGCTTTGAGTCGATCTTGCCAGCGATTTCATCGAAGAAAATCGATTTCCAGGTCTTTCCCTGAGGTGGTGAGGCACCGTAAGAGACACTATCGCCGCCGATCACGACAATTTCCGCGCGTGGCCGTTTCGCCATGATGTGCGGCAGCGCGCGCATGAAGATATGATAACCTCTCACCGGCTCGAGATTCCGAGCGACAAAGGTTACGACTTCGTCAGAACGCCGAAGTTGCCGGCCAGAGCTCAGGCGAAGAACCGCATCGGGAGCCGGCTTAACAATGTCGACGTCGACGCCCTCATGAATAACATTGATTTCGTGCTGGAATTGCTCGGGAAACGTCGAGCGCTGCCAGGCAGTCGGTGAAATTCCAGAATTGCAATCGGCAAGGGCAAGCAGCGTGGATGCGTTCTTGAGGTGAAGCGCGACCTGTCCGTCGGCGCCTATCTCAGGGAACTCTGGATCGAAGCCGACGTCGCGCCCTTCCATTCCGTAGAAGAATTCACAATAGAGCAGGATACGCGCATCCCGAAATAGGGTGCGCAGTGGCAGTGTCTCACCCCACCCCGGATGCGCCATGATGACGTCCGGCACGAAGCCTGATGATACCAGCGAGGAAAGTGAGTACAGGACCTGTTCGGCGCGATGACACTCGGCATCGAACCGCCTGGCGAATGGATGGGTGGCCGACACATCGACGTTTCTGAGGTTGTATTTTAAAAGTTTGACGCCGTTCATCTCTTTGGACGCTCGGGAGCCAACGGCTGCGATACGCACGTTCGGATCGCGGGCCAGCGCGCGAGCAACATGCTGGTACTGGCCTGGAAAGTTGTTGTGAACAAAAAGGACGTTCATCCATGACCCTCAGAAAGTCGGCAACGATCGGCCGTCCGTATTTCGACTAGTCCTGCGCGTCGCCTTCCGAGGTCATCGCGCAACGCCCTATTTGTTGCGTCATTATGGCTCTTTGGTACGCGATTCGTTAAGAGGCCACCTTGGGCTCCTCGCATCTGGCAAGATCGCCACGCAATAGCTTAAGCTGCTGGCGAATCCATTTCGGCGAATTTTCGGTCGCTTCATTGCGTCGAAAAGCACCGCTCGCTTGATAGATGACCTACACAATCGCGGTGGCGCAGCGCAAAGGTGGGGTCGGCAAGACCACTTTGGCGGTTAACGTCGCCGCGGAGCTTCGGCGCCGCTGGCAAGGGGTCGCTTTGAGCGATGCCGACCTTCAAGAATTGGCCGCGCGATGGGCGGAGCGGGGCCATCTGCAATTTCCCGTTTATACGCATCCGCTCGCCGAGCAATCCATTTTCGACTGGGTCCGCAAGTTCAACCGGATCGCGGCGAGTCAAACACATGTCGTTGTCGACACAGCGCCCCATGAGCGCGTGCTTGCTGATCCTCAGCGATCAGCTACTCAGTGGGCTGAGCCAGGTAATTTGAAAGTCCCTGTCGACAACATCACCCTTGCCGATCAGTCCGCTTCCGATCGGATGCGTAAGCACCATCAGGTTGCGGCTAGTTACGGATATGCCGTGATCGACACGGCGCCCAATGAGCGCGCTCTTGTCGTTTTAATTGCCGTCTCCAATCTTGTTCTTGTGCCATGCACCCCTTCTGGGCTGGACCCTGAGGACACAGCACGGACGCTCGATATCGTGAAGGAAGTTCGTACGCGCCGAAGTAGGACACCTAAATTGATTATCGTGCCTAATCGAGTTGATTCACGCACGTTGGAAGGGCGGCAGCTCGTGGAAGAGTTGCGCAGCTTTCGCAAGGCTGCTGGCCCGATCATCGGGCAGCGTTCGGCGTTCGCCCGAGCATTTTCGTAGGGATATTCGATTGAGCACATGCAACAGGGGCGCAGAGCCCATCGTGAGACCAAAGAGTTGTGTGATCTCGTAGAAACTTCCTTGGGGAGCGCGCTCTATTCTTTAAGACCCTAGAGTCCCGTTGCTGAGCGGCAAGGATGTCAAAATCCAGCCGGAACGTGCAGCGGAACTGGTGGAGCATTAATGCGTGGCGCCAAGGCGCGCACTGGCCAGGCAAGGGCTGAATACGGAATCGGATCAAGCGAAAGCATCGGGCTGTAGTAGGGGTCAGCGGCGAGAACGTTTCCCCATTTTGTCCGCAAATTTTGTAACTCTCGTTCGAAACGCGCTTTGTGAGCCGCCCGAACGTCCGGACCGCGGCTTGCAGATTTGAGATGGAGAAGCTTGGCATGCGGCGTGAACACGATTCGTTTGCCCATCGCGCGAAGCTTAAGACAGTAATCGACATCATTGAAGTTTACTGGGAAGCTGATTTCGTCCATCCCACCAACTTCGAGGAAATCGTCTCGTCGTGTCACCATGCAGGCCGCTGTCACTGCGCTGCACTCGTGCGCAACGCAAAGAAGATCGCCGTAGCCAGCATCGCCATCGATTCGGTCGTTGAAGGCGTGAGCTGCCGCAAAGCCAGCGCCAAGAACAGTGCCGCCGTGTTGCACGACTTTGCTTGGCCAGATGAGCAACGCGCCAACCGCACCGACATCGGGCTCGTGGGCACGGCTCAGCATTTCCTCTAACCACCGATCATCGAGAGCCTCAACGTCGTTGTTGAGAAGACAGAGAATCTCGCCGCGCGCTAGCGCCACGGCGTGGTTATTGAGCCGCGGAAAATTAAATTCGCCGGCGACCCGCAACACCTTCGCGCCACTGTCGGAAAGTCTTGCAAGGTATCGGATCGCGTCGGGATCGGTCGAGTCATTGTCAACAATAAGGAGTTCAGCCGATCTCCGCTTAATGGCGGGTCGAATCGACTCGACGCAACCCTGCAGCAAGTGTCGTCGATTGCGTGTTGGAATAATGATTGTGAACTCGTACTCGATCTGGTATTCGTGACACTCTCACCGCCGGGAAGATGCCGCCATTGGCAGGCTTCACTTCGCTGTCGACGCGGCGAAACTGCAAATGCTCCCTAGTCGCCACTGCCAGGGCTGCGCCTGCAACCGCCTTGTCGAAGGCCGGAAGGCTTCCAAGAGCCACCGGAATGTGGACGACGCCCGAACGGGGAAGCGATACATCATCCAAAATAGAATTGAACACACGATAGAGATTCGACGCGCCAGTTTCGAACAACCGTTCAACTGCGGTCCCACGCAGTGCAAAAAGATAGGCGCAGTAGCCCTGCTCGAGTAGACGCTCGTAGTCGAAAACTGGAAAGGCAAGCGGCCAAACGGAGCCGTCGGGGCCCATCAGCTCAAGATCGGTATAGACGGCTTGGGCGTTTTCGTATTGGTCAAAGGCGTCGGCAATCTTCTGCAGTGCGGTCGGCGCAAATCGTGTGCCGGCAAGGGTGAAAACGAAAAAATCGCAATTGGCCCCATCATTAGTTAAAAACGAAACAGCATCCTTGACATCGAATCCGACTGGTTCGTCCGTCGGCGGCAACGCCGCCGCGGTCCAGTCGCTGTGGGCCTGTTGCCGCAAGCTTTCCAAGGTGTCGTCGGTCGCGCCATCGCCGATCAAGATCACCGCCCCGCGCAAGGCGCTCGACGAGTCAGACGGCGGTGGTAGGCCGTCCCGCCATTTTTGGTAAGCGGAAAACGGCAACGACATCGGCAGCAGCCGATCCAGCAATTCCGCTCTGAGTAATTCCGGCTCGGAAAAGCCGCGACCGGCGACCGCGTCGCGAAGCCCGTCGGCGAAAGCGAGGAAGATGAGGGGCTGCCCACCAACGCTTTCTCCAGCATCATCGGTCAACGTGAGCCGATGAACTATGCCGTCCGCAAACCGTTCCGGTAGGTGGAAATCGAAGGCGCGGACAGCACGAAAGTCCTCTGCCGAAGTGCCGACATGGCTCCATGTCGTGGCGCGCACGCGTGTGATAGGCGTTCCATCAACGAGGACTTTGGCGGTCTCGTGACGCTCAGCAATCGAGCCGGAAAAGCGTAAGCCTCCGAGCCAGCGTAGCGCTGCTGGCTCTGAAATTGCCGCAGTCGCTAATGTGTCGAGAACGATTGGCGAACCCACGGCGGTGCCGACGTTTGCTAACCGCGCCTCGACAGCTGCGCTTTCGTTCACAATGGCGTCGTCAAGCGAGCAGAAGAAGCCGTAAAATCCGTCGCCAATGCCCTCCTTAATGAGTTCATCAACGCAGGCGTCGGCGCGAATGACTTTAACCGGATGGCCGTCGATTAGGATCTCAACGGAGAACTTGCGGCTAAGATTATCCAAGTCGACGACATATCCGGAAAACCTTCGCCCACCGGAGCGGCAAAACGCGGCTCGCAGTCCCTCGCTTTTCGAAGCGGTCAATAACCTCCCTTTTTTTTGCCCGAACGCGTCACGAGATCCGCATCCACCGGCACAGTGTGCCAATTGTATCATCAAGCGGCGAGCGTGGATCCATAGGCAAATCTCCTTTCCTCGGTTTGATCCGGCCCATCGACCAATCGAAGTACCCTGTTGGAACAGCAGAAGAATGAGCGACGGACAGAATCGGATGTCCAAACAGAGGCTCTGTCGTACAAATAAAGAGACATTCCAAGCCGAGAGAATCGACCTCGCGTTCGAATTCTTCGGGATTGACCAAACCTGTCACGAAGGCGTTGCCGCCCCGCATTAGATCGATATCGTCGAGGGTCGCACCTACGATTGTTATTGAAGGTGCCGGTGCCAGCTTTGTTAGCCGACGCCCGATCTCGCGCATGAGCCATTGTTCGTGAACGCCGCATCGCACCGGCACGAGCCCGAGGCACAGGGAGGCCGCTTTTCTAACTCTCCGCGCAGCGATGCCCTTTTCCGTACGTCGCCGGATCTCATGAATTTTGCGCTCGGGTAAAATGCTGGCAGCAAAGACTTCAGCCTGGGGGCAGGGAACAATAACTCTTTGAACGCCGTCCGTAATCTTTCGCCAACGATCCGTCCAATCCTTGCTGTCCGGCTCAGCATTGTTTTCTGGGAGGCGTTCACGCTCTCCTTTTGTTTCGTGAGCACCGAAGGATCCAACGGCAGCGGCGACAAGTTTCTTACGGTCTTGACCGAGCAAGCCCGCATCGGCGATTAAAATATCGTATGGGGCATTGGTACTACGCAGCAAGTCTACCAACCGAAGTGGTATCTTGGCAGGATCTATGATCTCGATTCGCGATGGCTGCAGACTACGAATAAACTGTGCTAGTGCATCAGTTTCGCTCGGTGAGGCGAGGTTGAATTGTAGAGATTGCGGCATGGCTCCGGCGGCGTCCCGTATTTTGACCGTCGCGCCGTCGGCAAAATAATGAACCTCCAAGATCAACACGGGGGTCGGCTCGGATTTGAGCTCGCGGGCGCGTCGGTGTGCGATGGCGCTGATCGCACCGGCGCCGGTGACCAAAAGTCTTGCGCGGCAGGCAAAGGCGGCGGCCACGCATTCGATCGCCTGCCGCGCGGCTTTCAAGGGGTCGGCGATCATGAATGCTTCGCATTCCGAGCTGTGCTTGGGAAATCGCTGTTCGAGGACGCGCAGATTGCGCATGACCAGCGAACGTTTTTCGCGTCCAAATGACCTTGAGCCAGCATGGCCAATATAGACTGAAGGTGCACAGACGCTGCGAAATCCGCGTTCCCGCGCGCGCAGGCAAAAATCGGTATCCTCCAAATAGCCAGAATCAAAGTCTTCAGACAACGGGCCAACGGTATTGAGACACGCGCGGGTCAAGTAGAGGCAAAAACCGATCCCACTGGGGATGTCGACGGTTCTGTCCGAGTTAACCCGCGCTGCTATTTTGTCAATTTGTTTTATATCCTTGCGCGAACGCAGTGGGTTGAACCTGTAAGGGATCGGAAAACTGGTAAATTCGCCGTTGTTTGATAACGGCGTGACCGTCCCGATATCGGGAGATGACCGGGCTGCAGCCGCCAAGCGGTCAATGAAGCCTTCGCGGAACGATCGTGTCGGAGTTCAGCAGAATGACGTCGTCTTGTTTGGTCCGCTCAAGAGCGCGATTGACGCTGCCGATAAATCCGAGGTTGCGAGCATTGACAAGAACCTCAACGCCAGACCGAGTGCCGAGCCTAGTGAGATATGTTGCGATCTGAGGATCAGGCGTCGCGTCGTTAACCAGGATTGCGCGGTGACCGGACGACTTTAGTTCGTCGAGTAGGCTCTCAAGGCAAATCCGTGTTGCTTCGTAGTCGCCATAAACCGGGACGATGACGGTAATGCCTTGGGTACCGAATGTCCGCGGCCAACGGACCCGTACAGGCGGTTCGACATCATTGCCCGCGGTTCGGTTGAATAGAGAACGGTGCCGGAAACGGACATCAGAATTGACTGAGAGACGGTCGACTTCGCTCGCTTGATCGCGAAGTTGGTAGCTTGTCCGTAGGCCGCGAGAGGGTGAAACACATCCGGCTCGAATATTGAGCTGATATCGTCCGAATCGTTCACAATCGAAATTGTGAGGGGGGCGTTATCCGCCCATACCGCCCATCCTTCGATCGCGTCCGCGAAGAATCGTGACCTTAGCGAAATTTCGTTGCCCGTACTTACGCAGAATGTTGATTGCTTTGCGTAGCGACACAAGATTCGTCTCTTGGTCTATAAGCGCGAAGGCAGCCTCCATTTTATGCTGTCGCTGCTTCGCCCATGCCAGCATCCTGCGGTTGGCGAGGACGTTATCCGGAGCAATCTCGAGGGCCTTGACGATATCGGCAATGGCAGCCGCTTTTCTTCCCATCTGAAAATAAGCCTCGCCTCTCAAAACGTAGCAGTGAGGCCCAGGCGTGGGAGGAATTCGACAGCGGCGGTCGGCTAGCTTGAAGGCTGTCGCAATATTCCCCTCAGACAGGGCCCGGGCGGCGAGAAGCTCAAGCGATTGGTGATGCGGTTCATCGAAAATCGCGCGGTCATCCACCATTTCAAATCGCTCGCTTCAATCGCGATTAGGTGCGACGCCCCAAGATAGCGGGAATGGCCGTCAAACAGTCGCCGCCTGGCGGCTACGAAAAACGCGAACACGACTCGAGGACCGATTGGACTTGTCGGCAGAAGCCTTGCCGATAGCAGCTTTGGCCTTAGGCTGAGCGGCGTGACGCAGAGGCTCCAAATTGAGCCGCAGACCAACGAGAGGCTCGCGGCCGGTCGGCCCCGAGGCGACAACGTGCTGGCCAACCATCCGCCTGATTGGTGCTCCGAGAAAAAGGGCCTCAATGACAAGTTGGTAGTTGGCAGCGCTAGGACCGGAAATTTCTAGCATCAGGGCGACAATGGGCATTGCCCTGCCCCTGGTCCCCACAAAGGTGCCCAGTTCGACTTTTTGGCCCGAAACGGGCTGAGGGTTGGCTGTCTTAGTTGCGTAATGGAGGTTCAGATTGGCGGGCTTGCCGGGCCAATCGATTGAGAATTCCTTCGATCCGTAATGGCGCCGAGGGCCCGGCGAGCCATTCGTTGGCGTTCACCACCACATCCCCTAATCCGCTCACGTGACCGAGGACGCTTAAATTTTTGTTACCGCGGGATAGATTCCTGCCGCCCTTTTTCGGCGCCGGCACGACCGAACTTTGGTTGAGCGGCTCGATTTTAACCGTTGCTGCGCTCGAGCCGCCGTCCTTTATAGGCACGACCTGCACAATCAGTTTTCCGGGCGCCAACGCCCGCACGGCCAAACTAGTCTCGGGCTGCCAGAGCACGGCCTCTTTGTGGTCAGGGTGTAACAGGAAGCTGATATTCTTTTTCGAAGTAGGCTCAGCGGAGACCATGACCTTCGGGGGCTGGAGGTGGTCTTCGGCAGCATTATAGCGGATGAGGAACAGGCCGCGGTTGATAGCGACTGTTTGCTGCTGTTTTGCGCGCTCCATGTGCCGCTTATCCTGTGATTTCGTGTCCGTGGCCCTGCGCCTAGCTGTTCCGGTTTGCACCACAATGGTTGCCGTACCGCGTGTTTCCGATTTCAGCCCATTACACTTAGCATTACAGACGATTGTAAAGAAACAAAAAAAGCGGAAAGGAAAAACTTATTTAAAATACCGACAAGTTTTTAATTGACGAAGCAATTCGTTTTTGTCGCAAAGCGCGAGACCAATTTCGATCCGGACTTCGTCGGCTGCGCAACGTCGAAAGCGGCGAGCCGTTGTTTG
>CAVQZL010000013.1:0-8696 GCA_963718265.1 uncultured Alphaproteobacteria bacterium
CAATCCTCGACATCCCGGTAACTCAGGGTGAACCGGAGGTAGAGCCAGACAGCGTGCTGGATGACATCTGGCGGAAATCGGTGGCGGGCGAAGGAGATGGGCTGCATGACCCACCCTAGCACATGCGCTGGCTCGTCGGTCGTTAACGTGTCAATGCCGATTGAACTTCTCGATGATAAATCCGAAGGCAATCACGATGATGCCAGTGCGCACCCAGGCAAGAAACGTCCGCTCATTGGCCGCATGGTCGGTATAGTCACAAATCATGGCGCTCCTCGCTCATGGTGAACGTTGCAAAACGTTCAGGCGATTGACGAAGCGGCGAAGTGGTCTACCCTATTGTTCTACCCAGCGCCGATGACGATGATGATGATCGAATATTGCGTGCAGCGGTGAGTCCTAATAGGCGAATATCACCATGATGACTGTAGTGGCGGCTATCCAAGCGGTCTCAAGCACCATCAAAACAATCGGCCTCCACCCGACCGCCGCAAGATCCTTGAAGGAGGTCTTCATCCCGAGCGCCGCGATCGCCGTGACTAAGCTCCAGCGGGACACCTCATTGGCCACGTCGCTCGCGACTTTGGGTAACAGCCCAAGGCTATTCAAGGCGACGAGAACGGCGAAGCCGACCAAAAAAAGCGGAAGCTTCGCTTGACTGCTTTTCTGACCCCCCTTCACTCCGCGACTCATTACGAAAGCGATAGAAAATACCACAGGCAGCAGCATCGTGACCCGCAGTAGCTTGACGTAAGTAGCCACGTCGCCGGTCTGTGGCGAGATCGAATAGCCTGCGCCAACTACCTGAGCCACATCATGGATGGTGCCTCCGAGGAAGATGCCGGCATGAACATGATCAAGGCCAACGACCGTCACGAACAATGGATAGGCTATCATGGCAATGGTGGACAATACCGTCACCGTCACCACAGCGACTATGGTGTCCCTTTCGCTTTCAGGCGTGCGGGGCAATACCGAAGCGATGGCCAGAGCCGCCGAGGCGCCGCAGATCCCTACTGCGCCGCCCGATAGCACTCCAAAGGATCGCCTAAGTCCTAGTTGCTGGGCGGCAAAGGCGCCGAGTGCAATGGTGCTGATTATCCCCCCCAATACGGTCGCGATCGGCATGACTCCCAATTCGAGGATCTGGTTGGCGGTGATCCGCGCTCCTAGCAACGCCACGCCAACCCGTAACACCGCCTTCGACGAGTATTCGATCCCCGCAACGCAACGGCCCTCCTCATGCAGGAAATGAAAGGTCATCCCGAAAAGAAGAGCGAACAGCATCACCGGAGACCGGTACTGTTGCGACAACCAAGTGGCGGCCAGAGCGATTGTCGCCGCCACCAATAGGCCTGGATAAATTTGAAAGAAAAACGCGCGCCATCCGTGCTGAACTGTTTGAATTGGCAATGCGATCGTGCACGAAGTCAAACCCTCCATCGCGTCATAGGACTGGAAAATAGCATGCGCGGAGGCGGTGTCCGTATCAAGATCGGTGCTCATGACGACTCGCTATTGCCGAGAATTGTTATGCAAATTCTTCACTATGCAAATATTTTTGTGAACTGTCGTCGCAGCGTCCAGCTCTCAATATGTACAAGGCTGGATTTGATCCGCCGGTCAATGTCAGATTATATCATTCATGCAACTGTGGGCATTACCAGCGAGGTAGACTCGATGTTGTCAAGCGCGGCACCGGCTACGCCGGCGGGAACGATGCTCGCGTCCTTGACAACATCGATCCACTTGCCACCCCCGGGTCATAGCTCGGGGGGCGCCGCCAAGAAATGAATGGCTAGCTGCGATTTCACCCGGCAGTGCCTGAAATCTCAAGTCCAGTATTTTACACCTTATAGGTTACAATGGTCGAAGCGCATGCGACAGCGCGGTCTGCTCCGCCACATTAAGACGGCTGACTTGGCCCAATGCAGGGACGCGCGTACCATTCGCGGCCCTTCAACATCGCCCCCCAGTAGACTGGCGGCAGGATTATCTTCTTGAGAAGCCAAGGAAGGCGCTGCGGCCGCGTGCCATCGATCAGCCATTTTGGGAAGGTGGGGAGCAATTTGCCGCCATAGCCGAATTCGGCGAACACAATCTTGCCGCGCTCCACCGTCAATGGACAAGATCCATATCCATCATAGGTAGCGTGCGGGGCTTTCCCGGCAAGAACGCACAGCATATTCTCCGCTACGATCGGCGCTTGCTTGCGGGCCGCCGCCATGGTTTTGGCGTTCGGCGCCGAGCAGGCGTCTCCGAGTCCGAAAACATTGGCGAAACGCACGTGTTGCAACGTGTCTTGGTTGACCTCGATCCAGCCGGCCTTATCGGCCAACGGACTCGCGCGGACGAAATCCGGAGCGAGTTGCGGCGGGCAGACATGGATCATGTCAAAGCTGCGTTCGATGGTCTCCTTCTTGTCGTCCTTGATCACCTCGAACCAAGCCTTCTTGGCGGAACCGTCGATCCTGACGAGACGGCTATTGAAGTTGAGTGCCACGCCATACTTCTTGATATATTCCATGAGCGCCGGGACATAATCCTTGACGGCGAAAAGTACGCCGCCCGCGTTGTGAAACTCGACGGTTGTGTTCTTAAGATATCCGTTCCGGAACCACTCATCGCAGGAGAGATAAAGCGCCTTCTGCGGAGCGCCGGCGCATTTGATTGGCATGGGGGGTTGCGTGAAGAGCGCGCGCCCGCCGCGAAATTCTTGCACAAGCCGCCAAGTGTAGGGTGCAAGGTCGAAGCGATAGTTGGACGTGACGCCGTTCTTGCCAAGCGTCTCGGGAAGGCCTTCGATGGCGCCCCAATCGAGCTTGATCCCAGGCGCCGCGACGAGCATGCGATAAGCAATTCGCTTGCCGTTGTCGAGGATGACTTCATTGGTCTCGGGCGCGAATAACGCAACGGCGCTCTTGAGCCAGTGGGCACGGCGGGGTATGACGCTTTCTTCGTCCCGTTCGGTGCTGGCCGCCGTAAAAACACCTCCGCCGACGAGCGTCCAGCCGGGTTGATAGTAGTGCTTTGTCTGCGGCTCGACGACCAAAATATCGAGATCCGGCCGCCGTGCCAAAACGCTCGCCGCCGTGGCAATTCCGGCGGCGCCGCCCCCTACGATCACGACATCATGAAGTTCGCCCCCTGCATTCGCCGATTTGTTGGACATGGTTTGCTCCCTTTTGCTTGGTTCATGCGCTCTTTTTGAGCAGCAATCGCATTTTGATGCTGCGCCGCGCGGTCGATGCAGCCGATATTTTTCGTCATGGGTTTCTCTTGTTAAAAACTCAAAGAAGGTTCACGGGAATCTTGAGATAAATGATGCCATTGTCTTCGGCGGGCGGAAGCTGCCCGCCCCGCATGTTGATTTGCACGGAGGGAATGATGAGCTTCGGCATGCCGAGCGTGGCGTCGCGCCGCTTGCGCATGGCGACGAAATCCTCTTCGCTTACGCCGTCGTGGACGTGAACGTTTGCCGTCCGCTCGGCGCCGACCGTGGTTTCCCACATAAAGGCGTCCCGCCCCGGCGCCTTGTAGTCGTGACATAAGAAAAGCCTGGTCTCGTCAGGCAGAGACAGCAGACGGCGGATCGATCCGTAGAGTTGCCGCGCGTCTCCGCCGGGGAAGTCGGCGCGCGCGGTGCCATAGTCAGGCATGAACAGCGTATCGCCGGTAATGACGACGTCGCCGATCACATAGGCCATGTCCGCCGGCGTGTGGCCAGGAACATGCAGCGCGATCGCCGGAATGCCGCCAATCGTAAACCGGTCGCCGTCGTCGAAGAGCCGGTCAAATTCCGAGCCGTCACGCGCGAACTCGGTCCCCGCGTTGAAAATCTTTCCGAACACCTTCTGAACCGCGACGATCTCGCGCCCAATGGCGAGCGTGCCGCCCAGTTTTTGCTGAATGTAGGGCGCGGCCGACAGGTGATCGGCATGCGCGTGCGTTTCGAGGAGCCAATCGATGGTCAGACCTTCCCGTTGCGCGTGGGCGATCATGGCGTCGGCGGAGGCGGTCGAGGTCCGGCCCGCGGCGGCGTCGAAGTCGAGAACGCTGTCGACCACCGCGCCGAGCTTGGTGACCGGATCATGGATGACATAGCTCACGGTATTCGTCGGCTCGACGAAAAAGCTTTTCACCGCCACCTTGGCGGCGGTTGCAGCCGCTGCCGCGGCGCAAATCTGCTCAATTGCCAGGGCCAGATTTGGGTCCAAAATAGGCATCTCCCAAGAATTCGGTTTCACACAACTCATACAAAAATCGTGTAATCAAATGCCACCGAAGCTGGGCGCGCAGAACCGACAAATTGCGCGTACCAACCGGGGAGTTAACATGGCGTCCAATACGCTACGGGACACTTTCGCGTGAATTGGCCGTCCGCGCCCTTGCAACGGAAAGTCGAATAGCAGCAGTATCGGGCGCAGCCACGTTGCGATCAAATGAAGAAAGAACAGACTTGGCTCGAAGGAGCCGAACAGTGGAGGAACGAATGTCCGCAAACCTATCCTTGGAGCGCCCGCCTATCGACCCTTACCCGCTTAGTCCCTATGTCACTTGGGCGGGCGATCGAAACCGCGATCCGATTCTCAAAGTCTTCAAAGAGATATTCCCAAAAAGCGGGAACGTTCTCGAACTCGCAAGTGGCTCCGGTAACCACATCAACTATTTTGCACCCCACTTTCCGAGTTTGCGGTTCCAGCCTTCCGACTATAACCTCGATGTGTTCGAGACGATCAAGCAGAAACGAGCTGAGCACGGCAACGCCAATGTTGCCGATCCGATAAAGATCGATCTGACCGCACCCGAGACTTGGCCAAACCCCACGGATCGGCTCTATGACGCGATATTCGTCGTCAATTTGTTCCAAGTCGCGCCGGTCAACATCGCCGACGGCATCGCGCGAGTGGCGGCCCGCGTTCTGACCAAAGACGGCTTTGTCGCGATCTATGGACCGTTCAGGGTCGACGGGAAGTACACGACACCCTCCAACAAATCTTTCGACAAGGAAATTCTTGCTGCCAAGGTTCCCGAATGGGGCCTCAAAGACGTGAGAGACCTCGAAAAAGCAGCTAACAAGCATGGCATAGCATTAAAGAAAATCATAGATATGCCGGCCAACAACTTCATTCTCGTCTTCGGCCGCGCGTGAACGAAGCGCGAAAGGAACCCGCTGCCTATCCTTCCGCATGTGATCGGCTTGGGCCGAGGCGAAGGCGAGCTGTTTGAGCCAAGGCACAGCACTCGTTATTGGCGTCGGGGCGGAAACTGGACTTGGCGCAGGACTGGCCCGGCGTTTCGCGCGGGAGGGCTTGCGCGTCATAATTGCCGGCCGTACCGAGGAACGGCTGCGCGTAGTAGCCGCCAGCATTGGCACATCAGGCGGAAGCGTCCTGGTCAAGGTGGCGAATGCATCTCGCGAGGCGGATGTCAACGCGCTATTCGATGAAGCGGCCGGAGAGAACGATCTCGAACTCGTCGTTTACAATGTTGGCAACAACTTCGCTGCGCCTGCTCTCGAAACGCAGACAAAACTTTTCGAAGATTTGTGGCGGCAGAACGCCCTGGGAGGATTTCTGGTGGGCCGCGAAGCCGTCCGCCGACTTGCGCCTCACCAAAAAGGAACCATACTCTTCACCGGTGCGACCGCCTCGCTTCGCGCGCGTCCGCCATTCCTTGCCTTTGCCTCCGCCAAAGCGGCGCTACGCGCTGTAGCGCAGGGGTTGGCGCGTGAATTTGGACCGCAGGGTGTCCATGTCGCGCATATCGTCATAGATGGTGTCATCCAGGGCGAATACGCGGCCACCAACTTCTCCGGCTTTGTTCGCTCGAAAGGCAAGAACGGCTTGCTTTCCGTCGATGCGATCGCCGACGCCTATTTGATGCTGCATCGTCAGCCGGTAAGCGCCTGGACTCACGAACTCGACCTGCGGCCATTCAAAGAACCGTTTTGACATTGAGTTGCCTGAAACGCGGGCAGGCCGGAACAGTGATAGCTTGAGCCGCCCGATCAGCCGCCCAATGGTGCACGCGAGGAAGTCAGCGTCTTCGAATAATATGCCGTGTTCCCGGGCCAACCGTTCCGCGGCGCACCGATCAGAAAGACGTTGTCCATGTCGGAAATCAAATCCGAACATATTGATGGTGTAACCCGCCGAGAATTGGAGTCGGAAGAATGCGCCCGATGGCCTGAACAGCCCGAGGGACTGGCGCATCCTTGTTCAGGGAAAGGTGTGTTCTCGCGCCATTGTAATATTCCGTGTAAGAAAGGAGTAGGTGGCGCAGATGCCTTTCGCCGAAGACGACGACATGGTCGAGACATTCCCGCCGGATCGAGCCGATCAGCCGTTCCGTATGTCCGTTCTGCCATGGCGAGCGTGGCGCGGTTGGCCGGTCCCGAATGCCCATGGCGCGAAGCCGCCGGGTAAAAACTTCGCCATAGACAGAGTCGCGATCGCGGACGATGTAGTTCGGCGTCCATTCCCAGCCGCAGGCTTCGATGAGTTGCTGGGCCATCCATTCAGCGGTCGGATGTGTTGTCACGCCCAGCCATAAGATTTGACGCCGGCCGTGAGATAGAATGAGCAAGCCATAAAGCAGTCGAAACGAGAGTGTCGGAACGACAAAGAGGTCCATCGAGGCGATCCCATCGGCATGATTGCGGAGGAACGTCTTCCACCCTTGCGATGGGGGTTTCCTGTACTTTGCCATGTACTTGGCGACCGAGGTCTGGCCAATTTCGATGCCGAGCTTGAGGAGTTCGCCATGGATTCGAGGAGCACCCCACAGCGGATTGGCGAGGCTCATGGCGCGGATCAATTGGCGAATTTCGAGCGGCACCTTTGGCCTGCCACCGCGAGATCGCGACCTCCATCGCCAGAACAAGCGAAAGCCCGCGCGATGCCAGCGGATAACAGTCTCCGGCTTGACGATCACTAGGGCGTTCAGAACATTCGGTGCGATCCTATAGAGGCTGGCAAAAATGAGACGATCGAAATTGCTAAAAGCGAGCCGCTTTGGCGATTTTCTTCGCAGCACAATGAGCTGGTGGCGCAGCGCCATGATCTCCGCCTCAAGAGAGGCTCGTGATCTGAAGAGCCCGATGACCACCCACAAGATCAGTTTGAGCAAATCCCTCATGAGACGGAGCATCGCCCGATTCGCGGCTTTGCGCCAGTGGGATAAAGTTTACGACAAGGACAGTCGCATGTGTCTGCCTCCCAACTCATGGCGCTAAAGCCTATCTGCTTCGCAAAGCCGCGTGAATCTCCCTTCGCCATCGAGTCAATCAGGCGGAAACCGTATTACACCATCAATATGTTCGGATTTGATTTCCGACATGGACAACTAGAGCGGGTCCCGAAGAGTCAGAATCGGTAAGGGATTCCCAAATCGGCCGAAATCATGATTCAGCATGTTGGCTGGAAAGGAGGCCGGCATGGATGGCAAAACCCTATTCGCAGGATTTACGTGACCGCGTGGTGCGGGCGGTTTTGGCTGGTCAGTCCCGACGCAAGGCGGCGTGCAGTTTTGAGATCAGTGCGAGCTGTGTGATCAAACTCATGCACCAGTGGGAAACAACAGGCGATTGTCTGCCGCGCAAGTTTGGCGGTCATAAGCGGCACGCGCTGGCTGAGCATGAAGATAAGGTGCGGGCTTTGGTCGCGGCGCAGCCCGATCTGACGATCACGGCGCTGTGGAAAAAGCTGACGGTGCTCGGCATCAAAGTCGGGCGGTCCGCCGTCGGACGCTTTTTGCTGCATCTGAAATTGACCTATAAAAAAAACTCTGCACGCCGCGGAACAGGAAAGGCCCGATGTTCAGGCGGCCCGCCTCGCTTGGCGCGAGATGCAAAAAGCTCTTGATCCTAAAAAGCTTGTGTTCATCGACGAGACATGGGCCTCAACCAACATGACGCCCCGTTATGGGCGCTGCGAAAGGGGCAAAAGGTTGCTCGCTTACTCGCCCTTCGGTCACTGGAAAACGACGACGTTCGTGGCCGCTTTGCGTCACGATCGCATCACGGCTCCTTGTGTCTTTGATGGCCCCATCAACGGCGAAACATTCCTCGCTTATGTTGAGCAGGCCCTCGCGCCGGCATTGTCGCCTGGCGACATAGTCATCATGGATAATCTCGGTTCCCATAAAGTCGCCGGCGTTCGTGAAGCCATCGAAGCCGCTGGGGCGACGCAGCGCTTTTTGCCTGCCTACAGCCCTGACCTCGATCCTATCGAACAGGTTTTCGCCAAACTCAAAAACACGCTGCGTAAAATGGCTCACCGAACCGTCGATGCCCTTTGGGAAGGCATCGGCAGCGCCCTCGATGACTTCCCTCCCAACGAATGTCTAAATTACTTCCGCAACGCCGGATATGGCTCTGCCTAATGGGGATACGCTCTAGCGAGCCCGGCAATGCCGCTCCCAAGAATCTGTGTTGTTCTATCCCCTCCTCGCCTCATGAACTCTCCCTGAAAATTGGTTCGACGCGCCTAAACCGGAAGCGAGTAAATTTAACTTCTCCAGTTGGGCGTCAGGCTGATCTGCCAATCTTGTCGCGTTCCAGCCCTCTGCACAAGGGAAAGCTGTTGCCTTCGTGGATAGCGGGCTAACTCTTCTGTATCCCGCCTGCCAGGCGTCCAAGACTATGCGCCGGGCGGCCAAATTTCCTCGGTGCTCAGAGGCACAGCAATGCCAGG
>CAVQZL010000014.1:0-7994 GCA_963718265.1 uncultured Alphaproteobacteria bacterium
CCACGCATCGCTGGCCTTGATGTTGTTGCTGACGCTGATGGTGCCACCCTGCAGGACCAAGTCATGGCCCAGGCCCGCGGCGGAAGTCGCACCGATGACAGCGTTGAGGGTCACGTTGCCCTCACCCGCCTCCAGCGTCAGAGCGCCTTCGCCGGAGTCTTCGATGTGCTTGGCGGTGATGGTGAGACCCAGATTGCCCGAGGCGATGTTGGCGACGGAACCCCCGAAGTTAAGGTTGCCTGCGGTATCCGTGATGGTCACCACGCCATCGCTGGCGACCACGGAACCCAAGCTGATGTTACCGCCCTTGTCGGTGAGGGTCGCGCCGCCATCGGCGGAGTTGCGGACTTGGTTTGCAGCCGAGCCTTGGCGCACTGCGCGCCAGCTCCTCGAAAAGCTCCAGGAAAACCAGCCCGGCGTGTATCCAGAAAAGCTGCTGCGCACGCTGCAGCGCCGGGTCAAAGTCTGGCGACGCGAGCGGGCGAATGACCTTGTGTTTGGCACAGGCCCGAATACGGCGGCGTCTTTGTCCGATGGAAATTCGGAAACGATGGAGCGTGCCATCGCTGTGGATAAACAGCCCGCCTGCGCCTGACTCTGACGGTCGCTCTGGCGGGCTGCTTATCCACAGCGGGTCCGGAGCGAATTAAACCGATGAAATGGATAAACTGGGCAGGAGCATTCTGGCTGAGGCAACCGGTTAGCTTCGGGAGCATTTCTGGGTGAGGCAATACGCGTTCCCACCCAGATTGTCGCGCCGTAAGATGCGTCTTCCCCGTGCCGGGCGGACCCATCAACAAAGTCGTATCGCCGTGGGCGATCCAGCGACAGGTTGCCAGTTCCCGAATCTGTCGCGGATCGAGCGAGGGCTGGGCGCTCCAGTCGAAACCGTCGAGTTCGCGCACGAAGGGAAACTGGGCGATCTTGCTGGCCATGCTGATCCGCCGTTCGTCGCGTCTGGCGATCTCTCGGGAGGCCAGAAATCCGAGCGCCCTCCCGAAGCGTCATCTCGGATCGGGCCGCTTCGTCGAGCAACATGTCGAGCTGGTCGCGTATGGCCGTCAGCTTCAATCGGTCCAGCATTCCCGTGATCCGCTCCCCGAAAACTGGACCGTTCAGAATTAGAGTTTTCCGCGGTAGTTTCCCGTGGCTGGGAGGAGCGGAAGACGATGAAGGCATCACAGTTCTCGGACGCGCAGAAGGCGTTCATTCTCAAGCAGGGGAACGATGGCGTTCCGGTGGCCGACATCTGCCGGAAGGCCGGAATCAGCCAGGCGACCTACTTCAATTGGAAGAAGAAGTACGACGGCCTGCAGCCGCCTGAGATGCGGCGACTGAAGCAGCTTGAGGACGAGAATGCGAAGCTGAAGAAGATCGTGGCGGACCTGTCGCTGGACCGTGAGATGCTTCAGGACGTCATCCGCCGAAAACTGTAAGGCCTGCTCGCAAGCGCGAGCTGGCGACGGCGGTTTGTGATGAATGGGATGTATCGATCCGGCGGGCGTGCAGCGTTCTGGAATTCGATCGCTCGACCTATCATTACAAATCCCGTCGCCGCGAGCAGGCCGGCCTCGAAGCTCGGATCAAGGAGATTTGCGCCACGCGGGTCCGCTATGGCTACCGGCGCGTCCATGTCCTTTTGCGTCGCGAGGGATGGGAGATCAATTTGAAGAAGACCCATCGCATTTACAACGAATTGGGCCTGCAACTGCGCAACAAGACGCCGAAGAGAAGAGTGAAGGCGAAGCTGCGCGACGATCGTCGCGCAGCTTCCACATCCAATGAGGTCTGGGCCATGGACTTCGTCCATGACCAATTGGCCACCGGTCAGAAGATCCGCGTGCTCACCGTCGTGGACACATTCAGCCGGTTCTCGCCCGCGATTGATCCGAGGTTCAGCTACCGGGCCGAAGACGTTGTCGCGACCCTGGAACGGGTCTGCGACGCAATGGGCTATCCGAAGACGATCCGGGTCGATCAAGGTTCCGAGTTTGTCAGCCGCGACCTCGATCTATGGGCCTATACGAGGGGCGTGACCCTGGACTTCTCACGACCTGGCAAGCCAACCGACAACGCGTTCATCGAAGCGTTCAATGGCCGTCTGCGAGCCGAGTGCCTGAATGCCCACTGGTTCCTGACGCTTGCCGACGCGCGCGAAAAGTTGGAGGATTGGCGCAAGGACTACAACCGCGCATCAGAACACCCATCTGTCTATGCCATTGAGTTGAATAAGCTTTGCTGGTTTTGGTCTGGTCCCGCGGGGCGCCTCGCGTTTCGGTGGGCGCGTTCTGTAATCGATTTGGCGGCGTCCGTCATGAGCTCGGCGCGCGCGAAGATTCCGCGCCTGCGCTTGGGCAGCCGTCGCTGTGAACGCCGCCTGACCAGTGTACGAAGATCACGATCTCGAGGTTCGGCCGCATGGGGCGATCGGCAACAGGCCCCCGGTTTCCCTCATGACTCCCGCCGGCGTATCCAGCCCGCCGACGTGACAAAGCCCGGAAAACTCTACCTTCCGGCGGTCCAACAATGGGGAGCGGACCAATCACAGCACAGACTCTTGCTCCAAATGGATGAACGTCAGGGGTCACAGCAGCTCGCGCTGACTTCGCCCAGCGCACGGCGGCCTCACTGAATTCGCCCTTCGCCCGTTCGATTTCGGCGGCGATCGGCGCAGGCGTTTCTGGGGTAATATAACGCGCTTGTCCGGATCACGAAGAAACCTGACCCATCCCACTTCCGCCACGTCTGCGGCGGCGTCGGTGTTCATCGCCTCCTCATAGGCGCGGAGCACATCAGCCTGGTATGGACAAAGCGCGCTTCGTCAGCCTGGGGCAGCTCGCGCAGCGCGGAGATTCGATTTCCGCGGCGGCTTATAGATTGATCGCTCCGGAGCTTGTTTCCGAGCGTACTGGTAATTCATGACAACGACGATCGCCAGTAGAGAAAAGATCAACATGTGATTTTCTCTCTGCGACAGGACAAGTCTGTTGGTGGCAAAGGCGATGAAGCTACAGGCCAACGCCCCGGCGACTGCGCCAGATTCCGAAATGTCGGAGAGAAAATTTCGCAGGCCATACCAGATCGGAAGCAGGACGAGGCCGGCAAAAAATACTAGTCCAGGGATCCCCGTCTCGAGGAGAAGCGACAGCACGTAGCTATCGATTGAACTATGGATAACGTAACCGCCGTTCACAAAACCGTGCCCGGTGATTGGATTTGACTCAATCAACGGAATTCCGGCAAGCCATTGTTCGTATCGGCCCTGGTTGCTGGCGGCGGCGTCACCCCCGCCGAGGACCATATTGTGCGCTCTTTTCCAGACGGTGATCAATCCAATCACAACGGCGAACGAGACGACACCCGTCAAACCAACGATTGCTGGGGCCAGACTGGCCTTGTTACTTATACCTTTGCAAATCGACCAGATAGCGACGAAAACCGCCACAGACATAAGAACTCCGATGTATGCGCCTCGCGCGCCCGAGCAGAAAATTCCAATTATTCCGCCAACTGTGGTCGCCCAACCGAGGCTCCTCTCAAACACTTTCTCGCGGTACAAGGCAAAGAATAGACCGATAGGGATGATAATTATTTCAAACTCTCCGAGAGAAAGCGCGTTAACGAAAGTCGATTGTGCTCGATATAGCCCATTTCTGAAGTGATTTACGGCTCCCGGAAGAAGGCCTCCAAGCGTCGGATTATTCTCAGCGAGCGCGTCGAGCATGCTTCTTGGAAAAATCTCAACGAAGAAGTTGCGCTGGAAGTGAAATTCCAAAAACCCCGCTGCCGTAATGAATATCGCGCAAATGCATATGATCTTTAATACGAAGACGACGCCATCGTTATCTTTGACGATATAAATAATCGCAAAGAACGGCACATACCAAGACAACACCGCCTCGATTAGGGCTGACCCGGATTCTGACGGAAGCGGCGATGTCAGAATTGATAGTGTCGCCATAACAAGGTAGCCGGCGGCGCAAATAAAAATCAGCAATGAGGCGCTAATGCGCTCAGTGATTTGTCGTCGCACGTCAGAGGAAGCTGCAATCGCGATAAGGAATGGCACGATGAGGGTAAATGTGGCAAGGCGCCGGGCGGAAATCCAAGGCAGGCCAGCGAACTGAACCATATAATAATTGGGGATGCAAAGATCTGCAATCAGCGTGACGAAGAACGCCCTGCGAATGAGTTTTGGCGATACAAGGGGCAGATCCGGCATCACCCAGAGCAGCACCACTCCGGCGATCGCGACTATCCCAAAGGCACTGAGCGGAGGCAGAAAAACCGCGGCCAAGCCCACAATGAGACCCGAAGCGATGGATGCGACCGCCCATACGACGATTGGCGCAAGATGACGTACGATCCTTGGCGCTACCCGCGCGGCAAGTCTCGTTTCCGCTACAGCTACGGAAGCGGCTTGGGATAGCGAGAAACGATTCCCGGTCCGGACTGCCATTCCTGTCGAACTTCCCTATCGTCCATAGGTTGCGGTTGTCAGCCGTCGCTCTGCACTCGCGGGCGGCCAGCGCCCGGTCAAGGTCCCGAGGATCTGACCAGAGTAGGATCTTAACCATGTTATCATGATGTAATCATAAAATGCGCGGATTTTTTGCGACAGCGTGAATCGTTGGTCTAGATTTTCGATTGTCGCCTGAAAGAGTTACATCTTGCCAACCGGACGGCGCGCCTCTATCTACGCGCCGCCAAGGGGCGCAAGTTCTCGACCCGCCCAGAGTCGGCCAGTTTGCAGTGACCGGCCCGCCCTGCATTCTTGCGGCCCCGATCAGATTGGCGATCCGTCCGCAGCATTCCGGACCAATTCCTCTTTCGATCGGGACTTGGTCAGTCAGCGCTTCCCGGCAGCGTCGGTACCGGTCCGACGGAGTCGATCTCCCGGTCTCGAGATATGAGGACACGATGAGATTGATTTCGCGCAGCTGCCGCCGAGGCCGCGTCGCGGTTACCTTCCCGTGCCGCTTTGTTGCGCACCGAAGATGATGAACGTCCAGCCCGCGCCGTGCCATAAGCCGACCAGCACGAAGGTGATGAAGATCGGGATCGCGATTTCCAAAGCAAAACTCGGCCAGCCCCGTAGGTCATGCGCGGCCGCAAAGCGGCTGAGCGGCAGCGAAAGGGGTTGATAGATGTAGGCGACGATGAAGCGCTGAAGCGTCATGTGCCAACGCCGCCAATAATCGATCACGCTGCGAGCCCGAAGAGGCGAGTGAAAGTTCAGAGGCAGCTTAACGCCGAAGATCCGCGCGAGGCCGATCGCCATGTCGGAATAGCCGGAAAAATCGAAGTAGAGCTGAAGCGTGAACGTGATCGCAGCCAGCCAGCTGAAGGCGACGTCCAGCGCCTTGCCGTGAGCTGCATCCGTGAACAAGGGATTCGCATAGGATGACAGCGTGTCCGCGATTACTGTCTTCTTGAAGAGACCGATCGCGAAGATCACGAGGCCGACCATCACATTCCGCCAGATGAGCTTGCCGAAGAGCGGGCTGTTGATCTGGGGAACGATCTCCTTGTAGTGGGTGATCGGGCCCGCGATCAGCTGTGGGAAGAAGGCGGCGAAGAGCGCAAAGTCGAGCGAACGCATTGGCAGCGCGTCGCCTCGGGCGCTGTCGATGAGATAGGCGATCTTCTGAAAGGTGAAGAAGGAGATCGCAAGCGGCAGGGCGATGCGCGCGAGGGTGAAATTCGTGTGCAGGACGGCGTTGGTGTTGTCCGCTACGAAGTTGGCGTATTTGAACCAGCCGAGGACGCCCAGGTCCACGGCAAGGCCGAAAGTCAGAACGAGGTTGACCCGCACTGTTCGCCCCGCAGCGACGGCGCGCTGGATTGCGGCGCCCACGAAGTAATTGAAGAGGATCGAGGCGATGAGCAGCGGAAGATGAATCGGCCTCCACCACGCGTAGAAGCCCAGCGACAACAGCGTCAGCGCCACCTTGGCCGCCACCTGTCTCCAGCGACCGAGAAGATACGTGATGACGAAGGTTAGAGGGAGAAAACCGAAAATGAAGGCAAACGAATTGAAGAGCATGAACCGAGCCGTTCTTGACTGTATTTGAGCGAAGATGCAGCGATGGCGTCGCTTGCTCTAAATCTTTTTGCCAACGATGCCCATGGATATGCTGATCCGGTCGCAGCGCTTTTTCGATCGCTCTTCCCTGGGTCGCATAAAGCTCTTGCGAAACGATCTCAAACCCGGCCGCTTCGATCAACGCGAGGCCCGCGGCGGGGTGCTCAAGCAGATAAATGTGATCCGGCGAAGGACTGTTGATAGGCACATTGACATAGATTAGAGCGGTTTCCGGCCGGGTTGAATCGTGCGGTGTTCCCAACGCGCTGGAAATGTGATTCTTGGGGTGCGCCGAATCGGAGGCGGCGCGGGATGGGGCCCCTGTCGGTGGATTTGCGCAAGCGGGTGGTTTCGGCGGTTCGCGAGGAAGGCATGAGCTGCCGTGCGGCGGCGCAGCGGTTCGGGGTGAGCTTTTCCAGCGCGATTCGTTGGGTGGCGGCGTTGCGCGAGCGCGGCAGCTACGCGCCGTTGCCGATGGGCGGCGACACGCGTTCGCAGCGCGTCGAGGCCCACACGGATTTCCTGCTTCGCCTTCATCGGCGCGAGCCTGACCTTACGCTCAACGAAATCTGCGACCGTCTGGAGCGTGCGCGAGGCGAGAAGGTGTCGCCGTCTATGATCTGGCGCTTTTTCGACCGCCACGACATCACGTTTAAAAAAAGTCCGCGCACGCGAGTGAGCAGGGCCGCCCGGACGTCCTTGAGCGGCGACGGCGATGGTTCGACTGTCAACTCGATCTCGATCCGCTGAAACTGGTGTTCGTCGATGAGACGGCGGCGACGACCAGCATGGCGCGCCGCTTCGGCCGGCGCCGGCGCGGCCAACGTCTGCGCTGCGGTGTTCCGCATGGGCATTACAAAGCGATCACCTTCGTATTCGGCCTGCGCCTGAGAGGCGTCATCGCGCCCAAGGCCTACGACCACGCCATGAACGCCGAGACGTTCGAAGCCTGGCTCGAGCACCATCTCCTGCCGACTTTGGAGGAAGGCGACATCGTCGTGCTCGACAATCTCAAGGCTCACAAAAGCCCGAGAGTGGCGGAAATCCTGGCCAGGAAAAACTGCACGGTACGATACCTGCCGCCATACAGCCCGGACTTCAACCCCATCGAGATGGCGATTTCCAAACTGAAAAGCGCGCTGCGAAAATTGGCCGAGCGCACCGTTGTCGGCCTTCTTGCTATCCTGGAGGGCTGCGCCGCTCTCTTCAAGCCGGCCGAATGCGAAAACTATTTCGAGGCCTGCGGGTATGATCCCGGCGAACTCCAAGCCCTCAACACAACCTGAACGGATTCCGCTCTAACCCGCCGGGATTGAGCGCCGAGTTGAGAAAGCTCAGCGCCTGCTCGGGCCGTTCGAGATGTTCAAGCACCTCCGATATGACGACCATATCGTACTTGCCCGGCGCCTCGTCAGCGGCGAGGATATCGACTTCCGTAAAGCCTACGCTTTTTTCGATCCCGAGAACGGCGAGCGCCGTCCGCGTTTCCTTAAGAGAGACGGAGCTTACGTCCCACACTTCCAGCGTGTCGATTGCAGGGGTCTTAGCAGCGAAATAGGTCATCAGGCCGTGGCCGGGCCCATTTCAAGGTAGCGCGCGCCGGTATGCGCGAGCGGCAGCAGCCTGTTGAGAAACATCGGTGGATTCCGACGTGAGGTGCAACCCCGTCGACAGCATTGGTTCCTCAACAGAAAGTCGGGTTTCCCATTCCGAACCCCGCCTTCTGCTCGGTTTCCAAGGGACAAAGACGGCTCGGCGAGAAGGAAAATCGAGCCCGTTCAGTGACGCCGGGTGTTGCACTTCGCGTCAGAACTCAGGCATCTCGAACGTGGCGGCATGATTGAACCAGAGCGATTGCGTCAACAACAGCCCGTCCATGTAACGCGCCATATAGTCGTTGTCGGAATAC
>CAVQZL010000015.1:0-30091 GCA_963718265.1 uncultured Alphaproteobacteria bacterium
GGATACTTGGTGAGCAGCTTCATTATTATCTCGGCAGTCTGGCCCAACCGGGCCTGGTTAGTGCCGGAGACATCGGCCTTCCCCGTGACGAAACCATCCAGTGTCATCGAGCCGATCGCCGATGCCATCATGGGCGATGCTGACTTGGTGAGATCGCTGTGCGGCGCAGCTCCAGGCAGTCCCTGTCGCTGCATCGTCGAGACGGGCGCCCCCAGCGCTACGCTCGCGCGTTCTCCCCGGATCGCTTGATCGCTGGCATTCGCGGCTTCGGATTTATGTTGGCTCTCGCCCGCGCTTCGGCGGGATGGATTTTCCTGCTGCACCACGTGTGTAAGCTCGTGCGCGAGCAGCCTTTTGCCGGACTGCGACTTCGGGTTGTACATCCCGGCGGCGAATGTAATTTCGTGTGCCACAGTGTAGGCCATCGCGGCGGCCGACTTCGCGGAGGAAGCGGCAGCCAAGTCCGCATGAACCCGCACCCGGCTGAAATCGTGGCCGAAGCGGCGCTCGAAATATCCGCGTGTCTCCGGCTCCAGCGGCGTGCCGACCGAACTAACCTGACCAGGAGCAAAGGACTGCCCGCCGCGAGCAGTCGCCCGCGTGACAGACGGTCGTATGGCGCTGTTGGGCGTCACCGAATCGTTGCGACCTGCTCGACCTACGAACCTCATGCTTCCCTCAGAATGTTAATCCCGCGCCTAACTGCACCGAACCTGCAACCGCCAAATTATGGTCGCCCAGACCGCCGACCAGCGAGGCCAACGCCATCACCTCGACACGTTTCGTGACGCGCACTCCGACGCTCGCCTCTGCCCCGAAGTAGCCTCCCGCCTGGGCACTGCTTCCCGCCGCAGTCTGAACTCACGGTTTCAAGCCCTTTCCGACGGCCTGTGCGATCTGCGTGCCGAAACTGCGGGCGCCCGGGGGCCGGTCTCGAGCGGCATGCGGCCCAGCTTCAGCACCGGTGTGCGATGCGAGCGCGCCCACCTCGCGCGACGCGGTGTCGCGCGAGCGCCTCCGACAACCGCGACTGCAGCGCCTCCGCGAGCGCCTTGCCTTCGAGCGGCGCCGAAGCCGTTCAGCACGAGCCGGTCGATAGTGAGACGAATGCGGCTCATACCCAGCCCCGCGTCTCCGCGTCGGAGAGCGGGCGCTCGATCTTCTGCGCCTCGAGCTTGGCGGCCTCGACGAGGTGCGCCATGTCGACCGGCGTGCCGGCCTCGCGCGGCGAGGAACGCCGCGTTGAGCGCGATATTGCGGATGTTGCCGCCGGTCACGTTGAGCTGCGCGAGCTTGTCGAGGTCCAGTCCCTGCGTCGGGCGTCTGCGCCGGGAAGACCGCCGCCAGATCGCCTCGCGCTGCGCGGCGTCGGGGAACGGGAAGTTGCACCGTGAAGCGCAGCCGGCGCTGGAAGGCCGTGTCGAGCGACGACTTGAGGTTGGTGGTCAGGATGGCGAGGCCCTGGTAGGCTCTCCATGCGCTGCAGCAGGTAGCCGACTTCGATGTTGGCGTAGCGATCGTGGCTGTCCTTGCACTTCGCTGCGCTTGCCGAAGAGCGCGTCGGCCTCGTCGAAGAGCAGCAACGACGCCGCCCTCTTCGGCGCGCGTCGAAGACCTGCTTGAGGTTCTTCTCGGTCTCGCCGATGTACTTGCTGACGACCGCGGAGAGATCGATGCGGTAGAGGTCGAGGCGCAGTTCGCGCGCGAGCACTTCGGCGGCCATCGTCTTGCCGGTGCCGCTGGCGCCGGCGAACAGCGCGCTGATGCCCAGGCCGCGCCGGCCCTTGGCGGCGAAGCCCCACGTCTCGTAGACCTTCATGCGGTGGCGCACCTGCGCCGCCAGCTGGCGCAGCGTCTTCTTCTGCAGGTCGGGGAGCACGAGGTCGTCCCAGTCGGCGCACGGCACGATGCGCTGCGCCAGATCTTCGAGTCTCGGACGCGCGAGCGAGCGGCAGGCGTCCCACACTTCGTCGGCGTGCAGGGGTCCTTCGCGCGCGAGAGCAGGGAGCCGGTCGAGGCGATCATGCGCGCGCTCAGCCGGAACTGCTCGGACAGGTCGTCGAGCGTGCCGTTGAGCGTTCGCGGCGGCGTCGCCCAGCGCGCGTGCGCCAGAGGCGCTTCTGCTCGACCGGGCCCGGCTTGTTGACGTCGAGGCGAACGAAGGCGGGTCCAGCCGGACCGCCTCGCGCCTGGCCAGGAAGACGAGGCCCGGCAGCCGTTCCGACGAGTGACTGGCGGCCGGCGACATCGGCGCGATACCGACCTGCACCAGCAGCGCGCCGGGCAGCAGCAGCGATTCGCGCTCCCACAGCGAGCGCGAACTGGTCCAGGTCCGGCCCGACCGGCGGCAGTTCCTCCGCCTTGACGACGAGGAGCCGCCGTCCGAGCTCGTGGGCGGCGAAGGCGGCGACGTCTTCGTGGCCGAGCGGGGTCATCGCCGCACAGCTGCACGAGCGGCGAATACTGCGCGTAGCTCCGCAGCAGGCGCGCGGCGCGCGCGGCGATGGCGCGCTGCTCCTCGGCGATCCATTCGGGAAACGGGCTGCGAGCGGAGGAGCGATTCCAGCCGCGGATCAGCAGGTTCTCCCGGCCAGGTAGTGCAGGATGCGCTCGTCGATGCGCAGCGGCGCGGAGGTCAGATGCGGCCGGCTGACCTCGAGCATGCGGAAGCGGCGCAGCGGGCGTGACGGCGTGATCGCATCCCAGTGCGGGTCGGGCAGGAGCGCGAGCGCGAGGCCGAAGGTCACGTAGGTCTCTGCGGACTGCCTTGCGCTTCGGCACAGGCCTCCGCCAGCCGCGAATCCATCTCCACGCCGGCGCAGAGCAGGAGCAGCTCGCGCTCGAAGCCGGTCAGCGCCGAAGAGCTCCGCAAGGACGATCGATCGCCGGCGGCGATCGCATCGCGACGCGCAGCTCTTCCGCGCGTGCTCTCGGACTCCGGCGGTGCCGCGTCTGTGCTCGGCCGGAGAAGCGGCCGCGCAGGCGCGCGAACTCCGCGCTCAGGTACGCTGGTTCTGCTCGGCCAGGCGGTCGATCGGTCGGCCGTCATCCATCACACCACCTGCACCGGCGGGCCGGCGAACGACGGCGGCGTCGCGTCCGGTCGACGATGCGGCTGTCGATGCCGTCGACGCGCAGCCGCGCGCGCACCAGGCCGCTGGTCGGCTGCAGATCGGGAAGGTGAACGACGGCGAGTTGGTCGGCGCGGTGAAGGCGATTGCGGCGGCCAGCTGGCCGCCGATGATCAGCAACACCTGCTGGCCCGGCCGCACGAACGGCGAGCACGGCACGGTCACGGTCGTGTTGCCCGAAGGCAGCGATGCCCGGCGCCCAGGTGTCGATCTGGGCGCGATCGCGAACGGCAGGCTGTTGGTGGTCGTCGGACCTGGGCCGACGGGCACCTGCGCCGACAGGTCGTAGATGCCGGCGGCCAGATCGCCGGGCGCGTTCAGCAGTCGGGCGGCGTGAACTGCAGCGATGTATTGCCGTCGGCGTCGGCGCGGGAGCGTCTGGTGGATGCCGCGCTGCGAGTTGTCAGCACGACGCCGGTGGCGCCGGGCAGATGGCTGCCGGTGACGCGTGACCGTATCGCCCAGCTCGCGGCCGGCTGGCCGCCCGGCGGAATGACGGCGATGAGGCCGGGAAACGGCGGAGGTCCGGCTCGGCCGTGATGTTGCGCAGCAGCACCGGCAGCGGCACGATCGCCGGAGTTCTGCGGCTCGATCAGGACGACCGAGACCTGGAACGGAAAAGTCGGGCGATAGTCGGCCTTCAGCGCCGTCCACAGCCACGCCATCTCCTCGCGGCCGAGCGTCGCTGGCGTGATCTTCAGCATCTCGATCTGGTCGGCGAGGCCGACCGCGCCCAGCGGCGTCGAAAGCGGATTGGTCGGATCGTTGATCGGCAGCTTGGCGATCGCGTTGCTGATGTCGTGCCGCGTCAGCACCGGGTTCTCGTGCAGCATCAGCAGCGCGAAGCCCAGCAGCGCCTCGGCCTGCCAGTCCTCGGAGCCGTAGGCGGTCAGCAGGTAGTGCAGGTCGAGCGCCAGCGGCGGGTTGGAGAGCCGCGTCATGCCGTCGGGGCCGAGCGACGGCAGGTCGCTCGTTGCGCCAGGCGGCGTTGTGCGTGACCTGATGCAGGAACAGGTTGACCTGGCATCCGGCGCCCCCGCCGGCGAACGAGTCCTGCACGATGTCGGGCGCCTTCGCCGAGACGGTGACCGTGCTGCCGAACAGCGCGCTGAGCGCCGGTGTAAGATTGGTCCAGATAGTACTGCAGGACGGCGCTGACGCCGGCAAGGGCGAGCGCGCTGCTCATCTCGCCCTCCCGCTCGCGACGCGCAGGTAGTCGTCGAGGCTCAGGCGCACCGATCGGGCGCTTTCGGCGCGCGCGGCGGCGCGCCGGCGGGACCGCGGTGACCTCGATCCGGCCGATGTGGATCTGGATCTCGTCGGGCTGCGCGTTCGGTCGCGGCGGGCCGCTCCCGAGCGCATCGCGTCGACGTCGGCCATGCGGGTGCGGCTCGCAGAGCCGGTGGGCTCCGGCGGGCGATCGGTCTCGTCATTCGGCTGCGCGCCGGCGACGATCGACGTCCTCGTGCTCTCGGCGGCAGCGATGCCGCGTCGTGCGGTCGGCCGGACGGCTCGTGCATGGAGACTCTGAGCTCGCGTTGCCCGGCGGGCCGTCGACGCACGGCTGCGCGCCGGGCGGCGATCTACTCTGCGCGGCCGGCTCGTGAGCAGCAGCCGGCACGCAGGAGGAGACGTGGCGAAGCGTCGGCTACGCGCCGGGAGGGCTGCACGGTTCGGCCGCTTCGCCTATCGTGGATCGACTCCGAACGCGCAGGATACGTTGCAACCGTTTCCGCTCGCTCGAACCAGTTCCGAGGGCAAATCGGGCGCGCTGCGGTTCGGCGCAGAACAGCGATCCCGTGCGCGGATGGACCGTCTCGCACGGGTGCGATACGGTATGCACAAGCCGATGCAGGTAGCCGCTCATGCGCGCACCATCTCCAGGTACATCGCGCGGCGCGCGGCGCTCAGCGCGAGCGTCTCGGATTCGCTCCAGCCGTACGCAGACGCGAGCGAGTGGACTTCCCACAGCAGCCGGCGGGCGCGCGCCTCCAGCTCTGCCCAGAGGAAGCGTCCAACGTCAATGGAATCGTTCCACTCGTGCTCGCACGCCGGGCAGCTGAGCGCCAGCTCGCGTCTCCGCCATAGGGTCGGCGGCCGCGAGGCTCTCTCCGACTCTTCTCGATGATTTCGTCCGTCCAGCCGGACGAGCTCGAGGCCGCCAATGCGGCAGAGCTCCAGCAATTGAATGGCCGCTTCGTGTCGTCGTCTGCAGCTTCGCGACTTGCGCGAGATCGCGGCTGGTCGGAAGCCGAAAGGTCTGCTCGCCCACTGCGACCGTGGCTCCGCCGTTTGCCGTCTGATGCGGCCGTCAAGTCCCGCACGTTCAGCTCGAACTCCAGCCTTCTCGCCGCATTGCGGGCATGCAGCCCACGCCTCGAGCTGCGAACCGAACCATGCTGCATGCAGCTCCAGCAGCGCGCGATTGCGTCGGCCCGAGCGGCCAGTCCGCGACGCTTCGCCGTGCGGACCGGTCCGGCGAAGCTCAACGCGAGCAAGCTGCGGTCGAGCGGGTGCAGGCACGCTCCGCGCTCCCACAATGTCAGAGATTCGGAACTGGACAGTGCGCGCATGCTACGTCGCCACGGTGCTCAGCGTCGGCTCTTTCGGCTCGGTGACGCTGGTGTCGCGCTCGAAGCCCTCGTTCTCGAGCTTGATGTGCTCGATGGCGATCGCGTTGGCGTTGGCGTCGAGGTCGGGCAGCGCCTGGTACTCCGAGACCCAGCAGCGATAGATCTTGTAGGCGATCACGAGCTGTCCGGCCTCGTTGTAGAACTCGAGGTAGATGTCCTTGCGGAAGTCGGCCAGCGACACCTCCGAGCCGAGCGCCGCGCCGAAGTTCCACACCATGCCCGCCCAGTCGTGAAAGGCCATGTCCTGGGTGAGGCCGCGTTCGAGCGTGATGGCCTCGTACTTGGTGCGGCCAGGCGACTTGTGGGAGGTGGAAGGATCGCCGCCGTTGCGGTGCTCGACCACCTCGGTGGTGCGCTTCAGCCCGGTGACCTTGCTGCCGCCGTAGACGTACTTGCCGTCCCACTTCAGGCGGAACTTGAAGTTCTTGTAGGGATCGAGACGTTTCGGGTTGACCGGAAATGGTTGCGCCACGAGTGCCTCCTTAGGCTTGCAGTTGGCCGGCCATCTGCTGGATCTGGATGACGACGAACTCGGCCGGATACAGCGGTGCGAAGCCGACGAGGATGTTGACGATGCCGAGGTCGATGCTCGACTGCGGATTGTTCTCCGCGTCGCACTTGACGAAGTACGCCTGCTGCGGCGTGGTGCCCTGGAACGCGCCCTGCAGGAATAGGCCCTGCATGAAGGCGCCGACGTTCAGCCGGATCTGGCCCCAGAGGCGCTCGTCGTTGGGCTCGAAGACGACCCACTGCGTGCCCTCGTACAGACTGGACTCGAGAAAGAGCGCCAGCCGGCGGATCGGAACGTACTTCCATTCCGAGCCGACCTGGTCGTTGCCGCGCAGCGTGCGCGCGCCCCAGATCGACGTCGCCGTAGACCGGGAAATTGCGCAGGCAGTTGATGCGCCTGGATGTTCAGCGTACCGTTCTGCAGGTCGGTCAGAGTGTCGTGAGGCCCGACTCGCCGGTCAGGCTGGCGTCGATGCCGGCGGGCGCCTTCCAGACGCCGCGTGTCGCGTCGGTGGCGGCGTAGAGCCCGGCGACGAAGCCGCACGGCGGGAAGCGGCTGCATTCGTCCTTGTTGAAGCGGATCGGGCGCATTGACCCACGGGAAATAGAACGCCGAATTGATCGAGTTGTCGCCGGTGATGTTGTTGCCTGGCCCGGTCGTCTGCAACCCGGCGAAAGTATCGTGCTCGTTGCAGTCGACGATGTAGAAGGCGCGCTGATCGTGACAGTAGCCTTGCAAGCTCGAAATGGTCGCCAGATCGGTCTCGCCGGGCACGCACAGCAGGTTGAAGATGGGGACGGTATCGAGCAGGTGCACGCCTGTGCCGCACCGGTCGCATTGAGCGCTGCGTGAAAGGCGGGCGTACTTGGATTGAGCACGGTACCGTCATCGCCACCGGCCAGCATATAAGGAGACGGAGGCAGCCCTGGCGTGATGAGCGGATTGGGCGCGGGCTGCACGCCCAGCGTGCTCGAGATGCCGGTCGAGTTGGATGATTTGCGAACCGGTGCGCGGATCGTTGATCACGCTTTCCACGTAGCGCGACTGCGGGTCGTTGACGTAGCATTGAGAGGTTGGAGAAGTTTTCGACCGTTGTCTCCTGGTTGGGCGTTGGTGTGTAAACCACCAGGAGCGAAAAACGCGTGGCGTCCGACGGGTTCTGCACAATGCGGACGCCGTACTGCGTGGACCACTGGCCCTCGTCGATTGCATTAGCGGTGAACGCGGTCCCTCCGCTCGAAGCCGGCACCGGGATGGCGCCGGGCTTCGCGTCGGGTGCCACGAGTCGGACGATGTAGGCCTGCTGCCCGCCATTGCCGAAGAACTGGTTCACCGAGTAGCCTAGCAGGCTGTGCGAGTTGAGCCCGCCGAATTGGTTTGCGAAGTCGGAGAAGCTCTGTACCAGAGTGGCTTTGCTGGTGGGACCTTCGGGCGCCCAACCTACGAAGGCGGCAATGGAGGTAGCCACGCCGGTGATGGTGTGCACCGCACTGGGAATCTCCTCGATGTACACACCCGGATAGGTAAATGCTGGCGGCATCTGTTCTCCCCTTAAATGTTGGCTCCTGTTGGGACCAAGTGTGCTATGGATTCTTGCGGCCGACGATGACCTGAATATTCGCGTCTTTCGCCAGCGAGCTGCTGAACGTAAGTTTCTGTGGGGGTGCGCCGGCGTTCATGAAGCCGACCGCACCAGCGCCCAGCATCACGTGCGGCGCATCGAGGGCGTGTCCGGTCGCGCCGCCATCAATCTTGTAGGTCAGTCCCGCATCGTAGGTGTCCGAACTCACAACCATGAAGACGACATCGCCCTGCGTTGATGACGGCTGCACGACAACATCGATGTTGCTGGCGCCCGCCCCGATGGTCGCCGAGGCTACGTCATAGGCCCCCACCGCGATGTTTGGCTGGGTGATGGTGAACGCCGGACCTCCCGGAATCGATGCTTGAAATTGCCACGTAATCATGCTCATCGTACGGTATCTCCATTCCTTGCCAACTCGAGTGCAACGCCCCCTACGGCACTCGCTCAAACTCCTTGCGCAGGCTACTCGGCCCGCAATCACTTAGCTCACGACGCGCAGCGCCTAGACGGGCAGCATGACCACCTCCATCCATCGCAGGTCGCGGTTTGCAGGCGCGCGGTGCACGCCTTCGCTTGTATCGGCGAGCGCGTACTGGCTCGGTCTGTGGGCGGGCGTGAAGCGGTGCAGGTAAGGGTGCGGCCGGACAGGGCGCGCAAGGATCGGGCACCGGAAACGGGGGCGACTCGATTTCCGGATCGGGTTCGGGGTAGATGAGAATGTCAGGACTCGCGAGACAGGCAGGTTCGGCCACGCGCTCGAAGACCTGAATGCTATCGCCTCGCACGGCGAATTTGACTTGCGTCGGAAACGGCTCGCCGACGAACTCGGTGTCGGAGAGCGAAATCAACCCGTCGCATCCGCCATTCAGCGGCAGGAACGCGCCCGTTGCGGGGTCCAGCGGAATGGGGGCAGTGTGGACTGCATCGAGCGGCACGACACACACCGGAAACGGTGCAGCGGGTGGCGCGGCGCGGGCGGTGAAGAAGCTGTAGTCCTGCGGCGCCAGCACATCCCCGGCATTGTGCGGATGGCCCGGCACCGGCGGCAATATGTTCTTAATGGCGATGCTGGTGTCGCGAACGGCGGTTGACATGTCAGTGGTTTCCACCTTCAGCCCGACAGAGTGCGGGCGCGAAAGATGGTACGACCGTCCGGTGTCTGGACCTCTTCGAGCCTTCCCTCTTCGACAAGCCGGCCGATTGCCTGGCGAGCGGCATGGATTCCGCGCAGAACTCGCTGCTGGACGATCCAGATGTTGACGATGTTTTCCAGCGTGTCGGCGGCATCAGGATGCGCGTCGATATAGGCCTCGATTTCCGCCGCAAGCTCGTCAATGAGGGGTCCGTCATATTGCATCGGCCGCTCAAGTCTCGATGCGGGTGGATTTAAATGCCGTGCCAGATGCCAAGGGCCTACGATTTCAGGGAATTTGCGGTTCGGGAAACGGCAGGTGGGTCGCCAAGGACCCATGTGGAACGCACTGATTATTGGGACTTGGCAATGGGTTGCCCCGAGCCTGGGTGGGGCAACTGAAACCCATCTGTCCTGATTTGGAGCGGAGCCGCGGGAAAATCGTGGGTACCAGTCGGTTATTCCTACAACCAAACGTTCTGCCAAAGCTCACGCCATGAAAGCACGCGATGGTCTCTGCAGATTTTGACAGTCAAGCCGTTGCCAAGACATGGAGAGCAATCGCAGTTTTTCGAATATGCTGCCAGCCGCGCATTACGAGAGGAACATGTTGCCGCATCCGGGATCGACAGCGGAGAAAGCTGCAGAGTTTATCATGGCACCGGCAAAACTGCACTGCTCACACGAAGCTCTTCGATCGTAGCGCAATTTCCAAACAATCTCAGAGCGGTCGCGCGAATCCTTGGTGGCGACGTGAGCGGCCGGAATTCCGTCTCGGCCCCGGCCCCAGGCCATTCCGCCAAAGACCGCTCTCTTAGCATCATCTTCGATCCAAAGGCGCCTGGAGGGTTCCTTGTCTATCCCCATGCGGGCGACGATTGGCAGGCGTGCCGTGATCATGTGCGCGAACGGATTGGGCTGCCGGTATATCGTCCAGAGCGGCCGCAGAACCCAGCCCCCAGCGTCCATCCCGGCGCACCTGGCCAAAGGGATAGCGGCGAGCCAGCCAAGGCAGCCCCCGGATAGCGCCCGCAAGGCCGCCTGGCTATGGGGCGCCCGTGAGCTGATCACGGATGATGCCCGTGCGGCCATTCGTGCGCTGGGTTTCGGCCCAGAGGTTGCGCAAGTTTGGCTCCACGCAAACGACTTCGGCAAAAGCTTCGGTGACAAAACCCGCGAATGGGAAATGGAAGCCGTCATCAAACTTTCGAAGGTCGAAAGCGACGAAACCACAATTATTTGTCTAAGTTATTGATTTCATTGGTGCGGTTGCAGGAGTTGAATTCTAGCCATAACCTCTTGAAACTAAATGTTATTTTTCCGCAAAAAAATATTTATACCAATAAATATACCAACAGATTTTCGGTATTATGGCGCAGCTGCCATAAGCCTAAATCGTTGCGCTACGTGAGCGCGGCAGCGCGATGCGCGCTAGGTGCATTTTCTAAACTCTTCTGGCCAAAACTCGGAGTCGCACCAGCCGCCCTATCTCGCAGCTATCGCTATCTTCTGCAACGAAGTGAAGGGCAAGAGCGCCTTGGCTCTCTCGCGCGATCTTGGGCTTTCTTACAAGGCCGCGTCCGTGTTACTCCATAAGCTTCGCGAGGCCATGGCCGAAGAAATGAAGGGCCGTAAGCTTGGCGGCGAAGGCCAAGTCGCAGAAATCGACGGCGGCTATTTCGGCGGCTATGTGAAGCCCGCGAACCATCGCGAAAATCGCCGTGATAGGCGCCTCTCCCGCAATCAAAACGGCAAGCGCAGGGCTGTCATCATTATCCGCGAACGCAATGGCCGTTCGCTTCCGGCCGTGTTTCGTAGCGAGGGGCAGGCCATTTCATTTATCCGCTCGCGCATCGCCAAGGGAACGATAGTCAACGCGGACGAAGGAAGCTCTTGGGACGCGCTGCATGCCCGATACGAAATGAAGCGCGTCAATCATGAGGAAGCCTATAGCCTAGACGGCGCTTGCACGAATTGGGCCGAGGAATTTTTCAGCCGCATGCGCCGTGCCGAGACTGGCCACCATCATATCGCCGGGCCGTATTTGCTTCGTTACGCGCAAGAGGCGTCATGGCGCGAAGATCATCGCCGCGAGAGCAATGGCGGTCAGGCCCACATGGTTTCTGGGCTAGCGATGAAGCGCGGGCCGTCTGTGGATTTCTGCGGATATTGGCAGCGCCGAAATGCGACTTGAGTGCAGCATTTGCCTTTTAGATCGACGTTATGTCCTTGTTTTAGCATTGGATTTGCAGCAAATTTGAGTATGAATTAATGTTACGTTTTCTTTACCATGGGATCAGGTTTGCGTGGAATGAACCGGATCAAAAGGCCCCCCAAGATGTTACAATGCGGGAAGACGAAACGGGTTGACCCCGCGCCAGACAGGTTCATGTTAGAGAATGCGGCGGCGGCGGCTGCATATGGTTCTAGCGACTATCATTGCAAAGGTCCAAAGGGGGAGCTTCCAAAAAAAAGGGCTAAACCGGCCTCAATATGCCCCAGAAAATGGAACAATGACGAAGCAACTGAGGCGCTCCGAATGGCTCTTATGAAAGGATGCGTATCGGAGACGTGGGAACAAGGGTTCCCTCGATATGTCTGGCACAGGGAGGGCGCGGTACTGTACGAGGCGAGACATACGCGTGGCCCCATTGGAACATTCCATGCTTATCCGATTGAACCATTCCAATCTCCAAGTGGATTAAACTCTGTGAGCTTTCTAACATTCAAAAAATCTTGGCTAACAGATAATGCCGCTACACAAGACGAATTGTATGTAACGCATGCTCGCTTGCAGATTTTTCTCGGGAGACAAAATATTACAGAATATAAAACGGGGCGTAAGACTGATAATAAACTTGAGATCCCGCTTTACTATCTAGCGGAATGGCTAGCAGAAAATTGGTGGGTAATTCTCTTCGAGCCGAGGAAAGATGAAGAGAACGACGACACGGGATTCATTGGGCGCCATTCTATCTTATCAGCGCAACACGGGTTTCCTCTACCGGCGCTTTCAATAATTCCATTTGGACGCTCAATTCGGCTGAATTGTTCACCGCGAAAGGCCGTGTTTGCGAATGTGTCTTTTCCCGTCGATGCTTTCACAGATGAATCAATTGTAGACGTCAAAAGTACTTTATCTAATTTCCTCAACGATATTAGTGAACGGCTGAAGAAATTTGGAATAGAAGATACGAATTTTCAATCGGCATGGGGCGAGATTTGTAATCTATCTACCGAAGAAAAAGCTTTCTGCGAGCTTATTGGCTCTCTAGGTATGGCCCCAAGCTGTGTTAACGATGAAATAAGCAATGCCGTGGAGAAGCTGTTGGGAATATTGGGTCCAAAAGCAGTCCGCGACTTTTGTCTAGCTGTTACGCCAGCTCAGATACTAAACTCTATGGCCTACGCTGAGGAAATCAGTGAGAGATTGCCACAATTGGCCGACTCTAAGCTTGACGCGTTGATTAAGGCCGATTTTCCTTCCGAAAACTTAAAGGCGCCAAGTTGGCGGCGCGGAATGCAAGCTGCCAAGAATCTTAGAGAGAAGCTTGGGATCGACGTCAAAGACGATAATGGTGCGACGAAGATTTTCGAGGACTTAAATATTGAACTCAAACCTTTTGATAGCAAAATTAAGAAAAGTGGATCAGCCATTTTTAGCGGTGCCATTGATCGTCAAGGTAATGTCGCGAAGATTGCACTTCTTGCCGAAGGTGCCTCCTATAGGCGATTTGCTGCGGGGCGGGCGACATATTTGACCTGGGTTTCTGGAAATGAGGCGCGCCGACTTATGACAAATGCTGTAACGCGCGATCAACAAGCGAGCAGACAATTTGCGGCGGAAATTTTAGTTCCTCAATCTTACTTGAAAACGCTTGCCCAATCGAAGGGAAAGCTCAGTCATGACCACGTGATTGAAATTGCCCAATCACGTGGCGCAATGCCAGACGTAGCTTTCAAGCAGGCTTATAATGCAGGGATTACTGTCGCGGCTATTTGATCTTTTGCAGCGACGTGAAGTCGATAACGTCGGTAAGTCCGCGCGGGGCACTAAAAAAGCGACTGCACAACCGCCCATCGTGCATTTCGGCTTGCGCCGGACTTAACTACATCGCGGCGCTTGACGAGGCAGCGCAAAATGCCAAGCACCCTTTCGGTAACGATCTCCTTGAAAGCAACGTCATCCATCGCCGCACCTTTGGCCCGCATGACGGCCGTGCGATATCCCCAGCCGATAAAGGCCATGTGGCGAGCCGCAGCGCGTCCATGACAAGGCGGGATAGTTCATTGTGGGTAAAAGTACCGCGTGCGCCTGTATGGCCGCTTGGGAGGGACTGCATCGGGGTTCGTGCCTGGGGAAAACAGCCGGATCGTAGCATCAAGATTTGCGATTGCAACGCGCTGGCGTGCTATACGCTTTTCTAGGTCGTGAATGTAGCCGCTGATTTCGGCACGCTTTAGGCGAAGGGCATTGATAACTTGAGATTCGGTCATCCCCAAAAATTTGGGGGTTCGTGGGATACACTTCTTGTGGCAGCTGCGCCATAATACCGCAGATTTTTACCCTAGAGATGTTTGATTCAAGACATTGATGGCGCGTTCTTACGGTCTGGCCTCGCGAGCTTCTCAAGTCTCGTACAAGTGCCGCTGGAAGCCAGCGAAGGCGTCGCGTATTGCCGCCGTTCCACCCAAGAATGCCACCGCTTCCCTTGTCGAGCCGTATTTCAAGGCAATAAGCGCCCCAAGCTTTTCTTGCGCCAATTCTTCGACGCCTTGGTTCACATATTGTGCCAGTACGAAATCGAGAAAGGCCCGGAGCTTGTCGTCATATTCTCCGGCGATGCAGCTCTTGCCCACTTCTGCCCGCTCCGCCCTCGTTTTCGGCGCTTGCGTGAAGGCGACATAGGCCAGCACGTCGAAAATATCGCTGTTTTCGGCGTCGATCATACTCCTGATTTCGGCGAGCTGCGGTGCGCCATAGCCCTTTTCAGAAAGGCCCTGCAACAAAGCCTTGCGCGTATCAGGCCGGCTCCAGATACGCCGCAACTCGTCTTCGTCCTTGAAGAAGGCCGGAAGTTCGCCGAACAAGCTTTCGATGAATTGCGCCGCCGACATGGGCCTTCCGTCCGCGCTCCAGAAACTCGTTGCCATCATGTGTTGAATGGCCCGCTCCTTGCCGTCGGCTAGCCTGATCTTGATTTTTCTCGGCGGCCCATCGTCGCCGTCTTCGCCGGGAGGCGGTGGCGGCTCGTCCTCACCCGGGCGCCGCCTCGGTGGTCCAGGCGGCTCGGGCTCCTGCGGCTCGCCATCCCATTCGGGATCGTTGAAATGCTCATAGGCCCGCACGAAATCGTAGATCGTGAAAAAATCTTTGCCTTCGTAAAGCCGCGTCCCGCGTCCGATGATTTGCTTGAATTCGATCATTGAACCGATTGGGCGCATCAAAACGATGTTGCGCACGTTGCGCGCATCCACGCCGGTCGATAGCTTCTGCGAGGTTGTCAGGATCGTTGGGATTGTATTTTCGTTATTCTGGAATTGTTTCAGATGCTGGTCACCGATCTTGCCATCGTTGGCTGTCACTCGCTCGCAATAATGCGGGTCTTTGCTCACCTTCATTTGATTGATCAAATTGCGGACGGCAAGGGCGTGATCCTGCGTCGCGCAAAACACCAGCGTCTTTTCACGCTGGTCGATCATGTCCATGAACAATTTTACGCGATATTTCTCCCGCGCTTCGATTTCGATGATGCGATTGAAATCCGCTTGCGTGTAGCGCCGCCCTTCCTGCACCTCCCCTTCGATCAATTCATCGTCGGGCGTATAAATATAATCGTCAAGCGTGGTGGCAATTTGCTTCACCTTAAAGGGGGTCAGATAGCCGTCGTTGATGCCTTCCTTTAGTGAATAGATGTAAACAGGCTCGCCGAAATAGGCGTAAGTGTCGGCGTTGAAGATGCGCTTTGGCGTCGCGGTCAGGCCAAGCTGCAAGGCCGGCGCGAAATATTCGAGAATCTTGCGCCATTCGCTCTCATCGCGGGCGCCGCCGCGATGGCACTCGTCGATGATTATGCAATCGAAAAAATCGGGCGGATAATCGCCGAAATTTGGCGCAGGGCCGCCATTCGCATCGCGCCCGGACATAAAAGTCTGGAAAATCGTAAAGAAGACGGCGCCATTCTTCGGGACGCGGCCTTTTTTGGCGATTTCGTCCGGCGAGATGCGCACGAGGCCTTTTTCCTCGAATGCCGCGAAGGAATTGAAGTCGTTGAAGGCCTGATTGGCGAGATTGTTGCGGTCCGCGAGAAACAAGATGCGCGGGCGGCGGACCGGCTCACCGGTCAGGTTCCATTTCGCCTCAAAGAGTTTCCAGGAGAATTGAAAGGCGATGGCCGTCTTTCCGGTTCCGGTCGCCAGCGTCAGCAAGACGCGCCTGCCGCCTTCCATGACCTGCGCCAGCGCCTTGTTGACGGCGTTTGCCTGATAGTAACGCAAGCTCCAATCGCCGCCTTTTTCAACGAAGGGAACAGCGGCGAAACGGTCGCGCCACGCGTTTTCCGTCTCATAGGCGAGCCCCCAAAGGTCTTGCGGCGAGGGCCAGGCGGAAACATAGCCCTCGGCGCCCGTCTCCATGTCGATGCGATAGATTCCATCGCCATTGGTGGAGAAGGCGAAGCGGGTTTGCAGCTTGTCTGCATATTGTTTGGCTTGGGCCAAGCCTTCGGTATCGGGAAGGGCGCGCCGCTTGGCCTCGATGACGGCGAGTTTTGTGTTGCGGTAGATCAAGACGTAATCGGCGATTTCCGGCTTCGCGCGCCGGCCGGCGCGAAAAATCCGGCCGGGCGCGATAACTTCGCGGCGAATGCGGCTTGCCTCGACGACGCCCCATCCGGCGGCTTTTAGTGCCGGGTCGATGAGTTCGGCGCGCGTCTCGGCTTCGTTCATGCACCGGCTTCCGCGAAGGCTTTGTCGGGCGCGGCGGTCAGTTCGCCGGAAAAGGCTTTGTGAAGGATGGATTGCTTCAGTTCGGTAAGGGCTGCGAGCTTTTGCTGGTAGATGGATTCGAAACGTTGGGTTGCGGCAGAGAGCGCGTCGAGTTTTTCTGCAACAGATTCCTGCTCACTTATGTCTGGAAAATTGATTTGCGCTTCCTTTAGCAAGCGATAGTGGCGCGAATAGCCCAATGACTTCAGGGATATACTTCGCAAATAATAATAGAAAAACTTTGGAAGCAAGAAACGCTTGGGTGCAAGGATTTTTACGCCATCCGCACCCAGAACAAAATCAAAATCAATAAATTTGAAGATTTTGGTGTGATCACCAAAAATCACAACTGGCCGCCGGACATTGAAGGCGTCAGCCTCATTGTTCCAGTAGCCATTGATGAATTCGCTTTCCTGCGAAACAATAGGTAGTTTTCCTCGCTCGAGGAACTGATTTTTCTGAATTTTCGCTGTGTATTTTACATCTTCGATGCAACCCTCAAAAAGGATCGATCGCCACCCCTCGCCACGTTGGGTGAACAAGGCGTTGAGGTGGCTTTCGAACAGGGCGCGGGCGTTGGCGACGTTTATTTCGGCATTGGCGCGCATGATTTCCAGCCCGGCAAACGCCTTTTCCAAAATACCCACAGTCCGCCGCTGCTTGGAGAGCGGAGGGACTGGAATTAGAACTTCGCCAAGTCGGCTTCTACTAATCCGATTTCTCGTTGTGCCCGTAGTCTCCTTTTCAACGGTCGCCAAATAATCAAGAGACTGGGAATAATAATTAAAGAAATCAGCAAGCAGCAGCTTTCTACTAAAACGCACGATCGTGCAATCGACCGCCGTGATCATTCGCTCACCAGTATCCGGCAGAATGCAACTCCGGCCGACCGGATCTGGCAACCGGGAAATGAGGCAGTCTCCTTCGAAAATTTCATTGCAACGAAGTCGTTTGAATGTCGCTTCGGAAACGTAGCGAGCCTTCTCGCTGCGATCTTTGAAAACTCCTTCGCCGACGTTACCTGTTTGGATCAGTCTAATTCCTTCCGTCGACTGGTCTTTTGATTCGATCCAGTCACCATCGATGAATAGGTCACAAAGGCTTGCCAGATTTTTCGTTTGCCACCCCGCCTTCACAGCAACCCCCGGAAAGAAGCCAGCACCTCCGCGCTTTCCGCGTCCAGTGCCGCGATTTCGTCCATGATCTCCTGCGGGCTGCGATGCGCCATTTCCTCGCCGTTGTTGGGGTTCTTTACGGAAAGATCGAAACTCGCCTTGTCGAGACTTTCCGCGTCCACGCTCCAGCTTTTTTCCGAGTTCGGCGAATGCCGTTTGCAATTCGACAAACTCCGCAAGATCGTCATCGTTCAGTGCATTGGTCTTGCCAAGGCTCCGCCCCGGATCGAGCTTGTAAAACCAGATGGCTCGCGTCGGCGCGCCCTTCTCGAAAAACAGCACCACTGTCTTCACGCCCGCGCCCTGAAACGTGCCTTGCGGCATATCCAAAACCGTATGCAGATTGCACTTTGTCAAACGCTCGCGCCGCAAGCTCACGCTGGCATTGTCGCTGTTCGATAAAAACGTGTTCTTGATGACGATGGCGGCGCGCCCGCCCGCCTTCAGGGATTTGATGAAATGCTGAAGGAACAGAAAGGCCGTCTCACCGGTCTTGATTGGGAAATTCTGTTGCACCTCGGCGCGCTCCTTGCCCCCGAACGGCGGATTGGCGAGGATCACGTCGTAACGGTCCTTTTCCTGAATATCGTTAATGTTTTCGGCGAGCGTATTTGTGTGCACGATGTTTGGCGCGTCGATGCCGTGCAGGATCATGTTCATGATGCCTAGACAATAGGCGAGGCTCTTTTTCTCCTTGCCATAAAAGGTGCGTTCCTGCAGCCGCTTCAAATCGCTAGTTGAAAGCGCCTTCTTGGCACGGAGAAAATCGTAACTCTCGCAAAGAAAGCCCGCCGAGCCGCACGCGCCATCGTAAATCTTTTCGCCGATTCTGGGCTTGACGACCTTGATCATCGCGCGGATGAGAGGGCGCGGCGTGTAATACTCGCCGCCATTGCGCCCCGCGTTCCCCATGTTTTTGATTTTCGCCTCGTAAAGATGCGAAAGTTCATGCTTCTCCGCCTGGCTGCGGAAGCGCAATTGGTCGACAAGCTCCAGCGCGTCGCGCAGCGAATAGCCGCTGCGAAACTTGCTTTTGATTTCGCCGAAAATCTCCCCGATCTTATATTCGATCGTGTCCGGATGTTCCGCGCGGGACTTGAAGCCGCGCAGATAGGGAAAAAGTTCGTCATCGACATAGGTGATCAGATCCGGCCCGGTGAGCGCCTTGCTGTGATCGAAGGCGCCGTCTTTCGTCTTGGGCGCCGCCCATTTCGACCAGCGATGCGGCGTGTCGATGATAAAGGAATGGGGCTTACCATGAAGCTCCGCATCAAGCGCCCGCTCATGCTCCAGATCGTCCAGATATTTCAGGAACAAAATCCACGAGGTCTGTTCGGTGTAGTCGAGCTCGGTGGTGCAACCTGCCTCTTTCCGCAAAACATCGTCGATATTCTTAAATGTCTGTTCAAACATGAAGCTGATGCACCGCAAAATTCGCGAAAGGCAACTCAACCGGTAGCATATTAAACCTGGCCGACGGAAGAGGCGAAGAAACAGGTCAGGACCCGCCAGCCTTGCTCGCCCGCTCCATTTGATCGGCCAATTGCCGGATGAAATCGGGCGTGATTTCAGTTGGTTGTGAAGTAGGCACGTTGGCCAGCCCTCGAATGATTTCCGCCTGTCTATGCGGCGGAAGGGTTCCGTAGCTCGAAAAAGTCGTTAAGCAGTGTTCATGACCCAGATTTTGCGACCACGCCTTGAATTGTTCCGCGTTGAGCTTCAGTTCATAGGCGAGTTGAACGAGCGTGCTGCGGAGCAAATGCGGATTGCGATAGGCCAGGCCCACTCTTTGGAATGCCTCCTTGAAGATGGCGCGAACAGTATGGGCGTTGGCCCAATGCGCGCGCTCCAAGCCGTTCGCTACAAAGCGGAGGTCCGGCCCTGTTTCGACGCGCGACTTGGGAAAAATCGGATCTTCCGGGCTAAAGCCCTTTTCGGTGCGCAAGTACGTCACCCAATCAACAACGATTTGCAGGATGACGGCGCCGACGGGAAAGAACCACGTGGTGAAGGTTTTGGCACGCTTGGTGTGCACCTGCCGGGCGTCCTGTTCCAGCAATTCGTTTTCTATATCAATATGCTTAAGCTTGAAGGACACGATAGCCCGGTCGCGCGCACCCGTCAGGATGGCGAAGGCAATGAGCGCCCGGTTGCGGCGTTCGATTTCCGTCTCTACCGGCATGGCTTCAAGAACGGTTCGGATTTGCCCGAGCGTTGGGCAGGGCTTGTGCCGGTGCGCGGTCGCGACACGCGCCAGATTTTCCGGCACGTTGAAATATTCTGCATCGGCGTATTTTAGGCGTGCGCGATAGTCTGGCTCTCCAGCGAGCCAAACAAAGAAAGCCTTTAGTATACCAAGGGTCGAAGTGATTGTTGATGCCGACAGAGGCGCGCCAGTCCGCATGTTGCGCTGTTCCAGCAAATGCGCTTTGAATGCGCGTGCCTGTTCGATATGAAACTTTTTGAAGTCACGGCGCCTGTTATACTCGTCGAAGCGTTCCATCGCCTTAGCCACGGCGTCGAGAGAGGCCTCGTCACGCCCTTTCACGTCGCTAAGAAATTGAAGATAGCGTCGTTTGATTCTCTCGTTTGCGGGGTTACGTTTCACGGTCATTGGGGTTCCTTTGCGAAGGAAACATTTCGGAAGGGGCCGGAGCCATCGGTTAGGCGTTGTCGTGGGGCTGGCGTGTGACGTTCAAATTGCCGCAGGCGGACGCAAGCGTCGCGACATTGGCCACGCGATGAATTATCGATTCGCAATTTGGGCAGATACCAGTAAGCAGCCCGGTCGTTGCCGTTCTGGGGATGTAATCCGCCATGTCGCCGGCTGGCCGCTTTGGCGCTCGGCAGCGAACACAATAGATTTCGCCCGCACGGCAAGGCTGCTTGCGCGGCTGTTGCGCAGTCAGAAAGGCGCGCAAATCACTCCCATGAATAAGGAATGGTCGTTTCTGTTCGATGAGGGGAAGACCGCGATCAATCCATCGGCTAATGGTGAGCTTATGCACGCCCAGAAGCTTCGCGGCTTCCGACAGGGAATAGCTCCGAAGGATTTTGACGCGGCGGACGTTATGCCGCCTCGCCATGCGTTACCCGCCGGTTTCGATGAGCGCTCGAATATCTTCTACCCGCCAAGCGGTGATGCGCGGGCCGAGCTTGACGGGTTTTGGAAATCGACCTTGCTTGACGCCCGCCCACCACGTGGAGCGGCCGACGGAAATCGGTCCCTTTGGAGCGAGAATGGAAGAGAGACGAAGAAAGCCGGTTTGCGGCAAATGATTGCCGTATGCGTTCGGCGAATTGCCGACGCTGACGCTAGTTTTCGACACGGAAAGCCTTTGATCATTAAATGACGAGCCAGCAGCTCAATCTTCCTTTGACAGATTTTGAGTCGCTGGGTAGGCTTAACCCGCTCCTAGCAGAGCGCGGGTTCAAACCCACAGAGCCGCATTAACCCTGCCACGGGTTTTGCGGCTCTTCTTCTCTCGTCAACCTCCAAGCGGGAGGCGCGCAGCAAATCGTCTTGATCCGACCCTTTGAATCTTACAGGGTCCGCGACAATTCGAAAAAATAAATAATCTGGACTCCCGTTATCCACATATCCGATAAATTTTTTGCAAATCTTGGGCAAACACTTGACCCAGTTCTCCCCGAAGTTAACAGTCCATTCCAAGAGCCAAACGCCATATTGACTTCTAAAAATCGATGCGCGTTGTCCTGACAATCGATAACGCCGCGCAGACTCTGTTACGCGCGAAGCGCAATGACTATCCCACCCTCGCGTAGTTCATCCAAGTAGTCAGCCCAAAAACTCATCATCGAAACTCGCTCGCTCCAATAGTCCGCCCTGTGGTAGGCGCGGCGTACGGCATCATTTTCGACGTGGGCTAATTGCGCTTCAATCGCATCGGCGTTCCATTTTCCACTTTCGTTTAAAAGCGTGCTGGCGACGGCGCGGAAACCATGGCCAGTCATTTCGTCTTTGGTAAATCCCATACGACGAAGGGCGGCGTTGATTGTATTTTCGCTCATGCAGCGCTCGGACGAGCGCACTGAAGGGAAGAGGAAATTTCCGCCGCCCGTTATAGTTTGAAGTTCCCGTAGAATAGCGACCGCACTGGGCGCGAGGGGAACCCGGTGCGGGCGTTTCATTTTCATTTTTTCGCTCGGTATCGACCAAATGTTGGCGTTCAGATCAAATTCCGCCCATTCCGCTGCGCGAAGCTCGCCGGGCCGGACAAAGGTTAGGGCAAGCAATTCGAGCGCCGTCCGTGTTTCTGGCGCGCCCTCATAAGTCTTGATGGCGCGGAGCAGCCCGCCAAACGCCTTGGGTTCGATAATAGCGGCGCGATGTTGAACAGTCGGAGCGGTCAAGGCCCCTTTCAAGGCGCTGGTCGGATCGGCGTCGGCGCGCCCGGTGGCAACCGCGTAACGGAGAACCTCGCCAATGGTCGCGCGGAGCCGCTGCGCGGTTTCGTGTCTGCCGCGCAACTCGACGGTACGAAGAACACTTAGGATTTCCGGCGCGGTTATCTCGCCGATCGGGCGCGCGCCAATGGCGGGGCGAGCGAAACCAAGGAGCCAATCGAGCTTGCCCAAGGTCCGATCGGCCTTCGCCTCACGCCTTTTCTTGTCCAATAGTTCGCTGGCGATAGCATCAAAAGTGTTGGCGGATGCGGCGGCTTTCGCGGCCTTGGCTAGCCTTTTGGCGAGCGAAGGGTCGTGTCCGTCTGCCAAAAGCCGTTTGGCATCTTCTCGCGCTTCTCGCGCCTCGCGAAGGCCGGTCGCTGGATAGACGCCAATGGCGAGAACTTTTTGACCGCCGGCAAATCGATAAGCGAGCCGCCAACGCTTCGCGCCATCTGGCGTGATCCATAATTGCAGTCCGCCGCCGTCCGAGAGCTTGACGAGGCGGGCGCTGGGCTTGGCCGAGCGGACTTCCATATCAGTCATGGCCATGTTGGTATCTTTCTTGTTGGCAGCGACTCCATACCAACGAATATACCAACTTTCGAAGCGGATACCAACACACCCCTAAAGACGCCATTGGACGGGGATATCGTATTAAATCATTGTTTTTAAATACTGTTTGGACGTTCTCGGACACTGCAGGACGGTAATTTGGTGCCGGTTGCAGGAGTTCGAACCTGCGACCTACTGATTACAAATCAGTTGCTCTACCAACTGAGCTAAACCGGCATGATTCAATATACTGAACATAACAATCTATTTTCATTACCGTTTCGTGCCTATTCAGGGCACTCGGGGCGGCACAGCTGCAGCGTGATGCACACATTTTGAAAAGCACATTCAGCGCAACTCTCGCCGGCATCTCAGTACCCGCATTAAGCCCCCCTGCAAAGGGGCAGGTCGTCGGTCGGCTCATAGAAAAAGTGCAAAACCGGATTTGGAGCGCAATGCTCGCGAAGTAACACAAAAAGCTTTCGTATTTTGAATGCTCTTCGTAGACACGCTACCGAACTGGCGGCGCCGGAAGCATTATCCATTTCGAAGCACGCGTGTTCGCCGCCCCAACGGCTGACCTTGCTTTTTATGTCCGTTTCGCCCGATTGCCGCCGCGCCGGCGTGGGACCCTCCCTCGGCAAAGACCCCAACCACCTCATCTGGCAAAAGTTGCGGGAGATCCCCGCGGATTCCGAAGCGAGCTATGCAGACATCGCGAAGCGCACCGGATCGCCGAAGCCGGTACGCGCGGCGGCAAGCGTCGCGCGTACCGGGCGTTGCTCGAACTTCCCATCCACTTTGGCTTGGGAGCATTGAAGGCAGCGTCCATGGCTCGAGCTTCAACGGGACAATCCGCCCGGAGATCCCCGGCCTGGCCCGTACATTCAGCTGGGTTTTTGTTGTGGAGACTTCCGCTTGCCAGGCGCCGCCGAGCATGCCAAGCAATCGCATGACGCTTGATCGGACGAATGCGCCAATGACGGCTAGCGGCGGCCTGGCGTCAGCTACACCCGCGCCAAAAATTTCCTTCGTCTCGCTTGGGTGTCCGAAGGCACTCGTGGATAGCGAGCGGATCATCGGGCGTCTGCGCGCGGAGGGCTACGAACTCGCCAAGACGCATCGCGGCGCTGCAGCGGTCATCGTCAACACATGTGGGTTTCTCGATAGCGCGAAGGCCGAAATCGCTCGCTGCGATTGGCGCGGCGGCGGCGGAAAACGGCAAGGTCATCGTCACCGGCTGCATGGGCTCGGAACCTGAAGCAATATTGCAAAAATTTCCAACACTTCGCTGGATCTCCGGCCCGCAGGATTTTAACTCCGTCATGCGGGCGGTCCATGAAGCGGTGGCTCCCCTGCACGATCCTTTCCTCGATCTGCTTCCCCCGCAAGGCATCAAGCTCACCCCGCGCCACTACGCTTATTTGAAAATTTCTGAAGGCTGCAATAACCGCTGCACCTTTTGTATCATTCCCAAATTGCGCGGCGATCTCGTTTCCCGCACGGCCGCGGATATTTTGCGCGAGGCTGAAAAGCTCGTCGCGGCAGGCGTCAAGGAGCTTCTCGTTATCTCGCAAGATACGAGCGGCTATGGAGTTGATCTGAAATATGCCGAAAGCTTATTTGGCGGGCGTCCGGTCCGGGCGAAATTTTTCGATCTTGCACGCGAGCTTGGGCAACTCGGCGTGTGGGTCAGGCTCCACTATGTCTATCCCTATCCGCATGTCGACGAGATAATCGAACTCATGGCGGACGGCAAGATTTTGCCCTATCTCGACATTCCGTTTCAACACGCAAGCCCAAGAATTCTGCGCGCGATGAAACGGCCGGGCGGCACTGAAAAGATGCAGGAGCGGATTAAGAGCTGGCGCGCGGTTTGCCCCGGGCTCACGTTGCGCTCGACCTTCATTGTTGGCTTTCCTGGCGAGACGGAAGAAGATTTCAAGCTTCTCCTCGACTGGCTACAAGACGCAAAAATCGACCGTGCTGGCGCCTTCAAATATGAGCCGGTCGCAGGCGCGGCGGCGAACGATCTCGGCTTCGCCTTCGTCGCACCGGAGGTTGCCGAAACCCGTCACAAGCGCTTTATGGAGCATTGCCAAAAAATCAGTGCCCACAAACTCAAGGAGAAAATCGGCAAGCATTTTGCGGTCATCGTCGATCATGGCGGGCCCTGCTCAGGCGTTGGCCGCACCATGGGCGACGCGCCCGAAATCGATGGCAAGGTTCATATCGTCTCACGCCGCCCATTGCGGCAGGGCGACATTGTCAACGTGAAAATCGAGCAGGCGGGAGCCTACGATCTCCATGGAACCGCCGTCTAGCACCAAAGGCATGATGAGCTTGGCTATGGCGCAAGATCGCGCGGCCGCCGGGAACGTTCTTGATCGCACTGATGCGAGGTGGATGCGGCTGCGCGAGATTGTCCGCGCGCATTCGCTTAAAATGGGCGACTTCGTCCTGTCGTCGGGACGGACGAGCACCTATCTGTTTCAGCTCAGGCAAACGACGATGCTGCCGGAGGGCGCAGCGCTCATCGGCGATATCATTGTCGAATACATGAAGACGCGCGGCATTGCTTGCATCGGCGGCCTCGAAATGGGCGCGGTGCCGATCGTCTCGGCGGTTGCCGCCGCGAGCCATTTGAAAGATTTTCCGGTCGACGCGTTTTTTGTGCGCAAGGCGCAAAAGAAGCATGGCGCGCGCGAAAGAATTGATGGCCATCTGCGCGCCGGAGCCGAAGTGCTGATGATTGACGATGTCGCAACGACGGGCGGCTCGATCCTGAAGGCAATCGAGGGCATCTATGGCCACGGCTGCCATGTCCACCGCGCGTTGGCGGTTGTTGATCGCGAGGAAGGCGCGGCGGAGAATTTGGCCGCGCACAATGTTCAACTGGCAGCAATTTTCAAGCGAAGCGATTTTCCGGAAATCCGATGACCGCCGCCGAAATTCGATACGACGAACACGTCAAGGCCTTCTTTCTTGACCTCGCGGCGAAGGGCAAGGACGCCTGGAACGCATGGCGCCGCGATCCGGCAAACGAACGGGAACGCGTGACCTTTGTCGGCGTTGATTTTTCGAAAGCGCCCTTGGACACCATTGATTTCTCCGGCTTCGAATTTGGCCATTGGGCGGATTTCTCTGAGTGCGTGTGGCGCGGCGTCCCTTGGCAATTTGGTGGCGATTGGGAACGAGGATACGGTACCGGAATCAGATTTGACCCCAAAGCCTTCAGGCCTGGCCGGGCGTCTTTCATCGGCGCGACGTTCGGTCCTTCTGCCTTCTTCATTAATGCATCTTTCGGGGAAGAAGCTTTCTTCGATGGGGCAACCTTCGATGCTCATCCTTCATTCTTCGGCGCGACGTTCGGCGACGGGGCCAGCTTCACCAAAACAACATTCGGGAGCTGGACTAGCTTTTGTCTTGCGACTTTCGGCGCTTGCGCTAGCTTCGACGGCACGACGTTCGGCCATTATGCAACCTTCAATGGCGCGGCCTTCGGCTACTTGGCCAGATTCAATGGCGCCCTTTTCAAAGGGGGCATTACATTTATCGCGGGGCCCAACCCAAATGAGGTAAAAGATAGCCCCGAAATTTCGCTTAATGTCGAAAGGCACAATCGGCTATGGAAACATCGCGCATCAGGCCCTGATCGCTTTCAAAGCATTTCGTTTGCAACCGCGCGTTTCAATACCGCCGACGAATTTTCGAGCGGGGCCGATTTTTCCGGACGCACGTTCGAGGGTGTGGTGGATTTCGCCAATGCGCGTTTTTTTTAAACCGCCCGTTTTCAATAATGTGACCAACGTGGCCCAGATCGATTTCAGCGGCACCCACGTTGGCTTCGCTCTCCCAGGCAAACGCTCTTGGACGTCGGACAGCAAAATCCCAATTCGCTTACGCGCCCTACGAAAGATCGCGGAAGAGACAAAAAACTACGATCTTGACCGCGACCTCTATATCGAGGAACGCAAAGCCGAACGTGGCGTCTATCTGCGGCAACAGCGCGAAGAGCTGCGTCAGCGGTTGGATGAGCTGAAAAAGGCATCATGGAGGGAGTGGCCACTCAACGCGGGGCGGCTCATCGTCCCTTACCAGCGGCTCATCGCCCATCTCCTTTGGATCGCCATCATGGGCGTATATTGGGCGCTCGCCGATTATGGCCGCAGTTTTGTGCGGCCTTTCGCGTGGCTCATCGCGAGCGTGTTTTTCTTTTATATGTGTTATTCTGAGGTCCTTGCGCCACTCATGGCGAAGGCAGCCCGACATTGAAAAATATAAGCAAGCGGTGAGGATGCTGGCGCTTGGTAACACCGTGCCGTTTGTCGGACCTCTCACCATCGACAGCAAGGTCAAGGAATTTCTGTTTTGTCCCTGGCGCAATTGTCCCGACCCGCTAATTCCGCCGGAAGGCTACCAATTGCTGGTGCTCGGGCAAAATCTCCTTTCGATCATCTGCGTGTTTTTCATTGGCCTTGCCTTGCGCAATTATTTCAGGATCATGTGACCGGCCGCCGGGTGTTCCAGCCGCGCACGGTGCTAGCATCCGCGAAGGTCACCATAAGCGTCACCAGTTCGAGCGGTGAAATTCTTTCGCCCAGTTGCCTGGGTTTTGGGGCGCGCGCACCTTATGTCGGAAAAGCGACCTTGCGCCATCGTCCCGCGCCAGATGCAGCGGCGCACGGGCGGCACAGGTTCTTTCAATGCGCCCAGCTCCCGCTAATTTCACGCTCCTGTGCGTTTCACGAAACCTTATACCATACCAGAAGTTTATGCCAGATCGGTGCGAACAACCCGGGCGAGGTTTTCGCGCAGGGTCTTGCTCCCGTCGCGATCCCGCCCCATAAGCTTTTCCGAAACTCAACGAGCCGCCGCGGGCAAGCAAAATACGGCCATCGGCGCGCGAAAAAACGCAGGGACGAGGCTTTGGATCAACGATATGTGCCCGACGATGTGGAGCAGGAATCTCCCCCCGGCGTGAATGGATTTCCGCCCCCAGACGCGGAAATCCACGAAGACTACGCTCTGCTGCCGCGCCGCGGCTCGATCTGGCAAATTCTTGCCGTTGCCCTGAGCCTCGCGATCGCGGCCATTTCGATCTTCATCCTCGCCCGCGTGGTTTCTGCGGTTAGTCTCAGTGCGTTGCGCCAAGCGATCGCGGCGACCAGCGCCGAGCAGATTGCGGCGGCGGTGCTCTTGACTGTCGTGTCCTTCCTTGCCCTGACGGGCTATGACGGGCTGGCGCTGCACCAGCTCAAGGCGCGCGTTCGTTATAAGACGACGGCGCTGGCCTCGTTCACGAGCTATGCGATTTCTTTTACCCTCGGCTTCCCTTTGATTACCTCGGGCACGGTTCGCTACTGGATTTATTCGCAAGCGGGATTGACGGCGAGCAAGGTTGCGAGCCTCACCGTGATCGCTGGCGTGACCTTCTGGTTCGGCATGGTTTTCGTGCTTGGCGCTGGGCTTGCCTATCACGCTCGCGCGATCAGCGCGATCAATCACTTCTATCCTTTTATCAACGCGCTGATAGGGTTTGCCGTACTGGGCGCGATCGTCGCCTATTTGGTCTGGGTAACGATTTGCCACCGGCATGTCAGTGTCAAAGGTTTCAAGCTGGAATTGCCGGGGCTAGGCTTGTCGCTTGGCCAAATCGCCCTCGGCGTCATCGATCAATGCGCGGCAGCGGGTGTTCTTTATGTTTTGCTTCCGAGCCATGCTGAGATGGATTTTTTCGCCTTCGCCGCGATCTATGTGTTTGCTTGCATACTTGGTGTTGTGAGCAACGCGCCAGGCGGGATCGGTGTCTTTGAAGCGGCGATGCTGAAGGCGGTTCCGGTTGCCTCGGAGGAAGCGCTGCTCGCCTCGCTCGTGCTGTTCCGGGTCATCTATTACCTCGTACCTTTCCTGTTTGCGCTTGCTTTCCTTGGCGCTCACGAGGGTTTCCACCGCTGGCACGGGTTGCGCGAGGCCATGCGCGGCAGCGAGGAAGAAATCCTTTTGGAGGACGAGATCAACCCTCTTCGCCGTTGGTACCGGGACAATTGGCGGATGAAACAATGATCCGGGCCTCACCAAAAAACTCTCTCGCGACCGGTCGCAAAAAAGAGCACGGTTCGATCCGGAGTGTATCCAATTGGCAATCCTAGGCGGCCCGAAGAGCCACCGGCAAGCCGAACAATTTGGAAATGGCGGCGCACGTTTTGACGATTGCCTGTCCGGCTAGCGGGATTGGCATGAGACTTGATATCAGCGTGTCCTCGTGTAACGCGTGCTCGCGGCGCCGGATTTCACGAGGGCTTCATGGAAAAGGACCGCCAGGCACGCGACCGCTTGATCTTGGGCCGTCTCATCGACGCCTTGCCGGAATTGGTGATTGTCATTGGAGCGGCGGACCGGGTGGTCGCGGTCAACGCGCCCGCGCTGAACTTGTTTCCGGCATTGCGGCCAGACGATCTGCTGGCCCGCAGTCTGCGGGCGCCGGAAGTTCTTGACACGGTCAAGCGCGTCCGTGCTTCTGGCGCTCCCGAGCGTGTCACATGGCTCGAGCGGGTGCCAGTCGAACGATTTTTCGAACTGAATGCCGCTCCCGTGGAGGGGCCGCAGTTCGAGCCTTTGATGATCTTGACATTGCGCGATTTGAGCGAGGCGCGCCGCGTCGAACGCATGCGCGTCGATTTTGTCGCCAATGCCAGCCACGAATTGCGAACGCCGCTCGCCTCCCTGCTCGGATTTGTCGAGACGCTTCAGGGGCCCGCACGCGAGGACAAGGATGCGAGGGCGCGGTTCCTTGCGATCATGCGCGAACAGGCTCAACGGATGGCTCGACTCGTCGACGATCTTTTGTCGTTGTCGCGGATCGAACAAAATTTGCATCTGCGGCCGCGGGCACCGGTCGATATTGTGGCGATCCTCCATCATATCGCCGATACGCTGGCGCCCATGGCCGCCGACAACGATGTCGTCATGAAACTCGACGTTCCGGCCAAGGCGCTCGTCACGGGCGACCGCGACGAACTCTTGCGGCTGGCTGAAAATCTCGTCGAAAACGCCATCAAATATGGCGCCTCCGGCCCCCAGACCGTCAACCGGCAGGTTGAGATTACTCTTGCGGCCGAGCCGCACCAATGTGTTTTGAGCGTTCGCGACCATGGCCCTGGAATCGCGCCGGAACATCTGCCGAGGTTGACCGAACGTTTTTACCGGGTCGATGCCGGCCAGAGCAGGGCCAAGGGCGGCACGGGGCTTGGCCTCGCCATCGTGAAACATATCGTCGCCCGCCATTACGGCCGGCTCGCGATCGAATCGAAGCTGGGCGAGGGGGCGACTTTCCGCGTGGTTCTGCCCTTGCACAAAAGCTGAACTATTGCGCCCTGTCATCAAGTTGTCATGCAACTTTCATATTGGCCTCACGGGCGCCGTTTAACTTGCGCGCGGAGGCAAGGGAACAAACCGGTCATTTGCTTCCGGCACCGCATCGCGACGATGCGTTTTCGAACCGTTGTTCGGCCGCCCCATCCAACTGGCCGCCGATAAAAATGCCAGGCAATGAGAGGCAAAAAATGATCTCTACGTTTCTGCGTACGTCCCTTGCCGCCGCCGCCGTAAGCTTGACGGCTGGTTTTCCGGCCGGCGCTGCCGATATTTCGGGCGCCGGCGCAACCTTTCCCTATCCGCTCTATGCGAAATGGGCGGATTCGTACAAGAAGGAAACCGGCAACGGCCTCAATTACCAATCGATCGGCTCCGGGCGGCGGCATCAAGCAGATCAAGGCCAAGACTGTGACCTTCGGCGCCTCCGACATGCCGCTCAAGCCAGAAGAGCTTAACGACGCGGGTCTGGTTCAGTTTCCGACGGTGACGGGTGGCGACGTGCCAGTCGTCAATCTCGAAGGCGTCAAGCCCGGCGAATTGGTCCTCGACGGCCCGACGCTCGCCAAGATTTTTCTCGGCGAAATCACGAGCTGGGACG
>CAVQZL010000016.1:0-8800 GCA_963718265.1 uncultured Alphaproteobacteria bacterium
AGGCGACCTTCGAGATGATGGCCGAGGTGTCGCCGGGAGTTACAGAAATTTCGCGACTTCATTGATCAGCTCAAGGTCTTCGATCTTCCAATCAGCAAAGATGGCCGCGCTCGCACGTCTGTATGGGCATACGGCACAAAGACTGGGCGTAATAATACAGCGAAGGGAGGAGGTTTGTCTTCGCAAAGGACGCCGCATTCCGTCACCTAATTCAGCCGCCACAAGGGCGGGCTCTGATCCTGGTGGATTGGAGCGCGCAAGAACTTCACATTGCAGCACGGCTGAGTGGGGATCCTAAGCTGATCGAGATCGTGACCAACGGGAAGGACCCCTACATCAGCCTCGCGGTCATGGTCGGTCTCGCGCCCGAAGGCGCCACCGAGGAAAGCAATCCGGAAGCGCGCGGCATCGGCAAGATTATGCAGTTGGCCATGTTGTATGGGGCGGGGCCCGGCCTCATTGCCCGAGGAACGGGTATGACGTTGGAGAGCGCCCGCGCATTCCTCCAACGGCAGCGACAGACCTTCAAACGCTTTTTCGCCTGGTCGGATCGCAAGGCTATGCGGGCGGTGACATGCAAGCCGCTCACCACCCCGCTGCGGCTTCGAGGCGATTCGATTCGTCCAGGAACCTCAGACCAAATCGCCGGAGAGAACCGGCCGAAATTTCTGTGTGCAAGGCTGCGCGGCCGACATGATGAGGCTCCTGATGATGCGGTTGACCGAGGGCGGCGTTGCGGTGTGCGCTGCAATTCATGACGGCTTTTTGGTTGAATGTGACGTCGGGGACGCCGACGCTGTTCTCAAAACCGTGACGGCGACCATGGATAAATGCGCTGTCGACCTGATAAGCGCCCCGATCCCGATCAAGAGCAAAATCTTCCGTTGGCCGGAACGCTACCACGAGGGCAAGACCGGCGTCGGCGGAGATGTTCGAGACGGTGATGAAGCTGGTCGGCGAGGCGGAAGAGCGGGCCAGTTTCCCTCAATCTCTGGCAGGATAGGGGTTTTGGCCTTTACCCCCCTGTTTGGGGGGGTGCCACCCCCCCAAACGGTGGGGACTAGGTACGTCTTATATGTATTCTTTAGAATCCTCTCCCTCTCTCTTCCCCCTCCTCAGAGACAGTTTCGGGGCACATGAGGAGCTTTAAATTTGACCCAGATCTCGAGATAGAATTTCAAACCGCGACGGCGCCGGAAGGTGAGGGAGATTTTTCCTGCGGTAATCGATCGCCCATCCCTAGGAGCTCATTCACCCGCGATAGACACGGCGCAAAAGGGTTCAGCGTAGTGCCGAGCTGGGTGGTGGCGGAAATAGCCCACGCGCGAGCGCACAACGCTGCTCTTCTCGTCTGCGTCATCCTTAAGCGCATGCGTATGAGAACTGAGACCACGGTGTTTCTCACCGCCGCCATATGGGCGGAGATCGGCGCGCCGAGCGAACGTGAGCGTCAAACCATCCTTCGACATCTCCGTCTCATCCCCCGTGTGCTGAAACTTGAACCGCGGCGCAAACGCCACACCCACTACCAGGTAAGCTTGGGCGAGATGTGGTTTGATCAACTCGGAACCGGAAATAAATGAACCTCCGACAACAAAGGTTCGTCGCCGACGCCGCCTGTCTTACCTCCGCGGCGCTCGATCGATTGCGTCTGGTTGAGGAACGCCAGGCGCTCGACGGCAAGCCGCGGCTGGTCGCCGATCACGGTCAATCCGCTGACTGTGTTCGTGACCATTGGCGCCAGCGCATCCTCTGGCAAGGCGTGGCGCTATGGCTTGAAGACCCCGCCTTGATGGTGCCAGCTATCCGCGCGGTGATGGCGTTGCGACCAGAACACTCACGCTGGCGGTTGCACAAGCTCTGTGAATTGTGGGCTCAAGTCGGAGTTCCAGATTGGCCGACGTTAGGTCCGGCTCACGGTCCGTGGGCGGCTTCGCTGGCTAACGTGCCGCGTTCGGCGGCGTGAGGGTACTGTAAATCGTCAACCTATCCTGGAAGACGTCGACCGAAGGCGGTTAGGAGTGTGCCAATTGGCGCACATCAAAAACGACGAGCGGCCGACGATGCGGCGCAGGCTTTGAGCCCGTCGCCGCTAAATGTCCAGCGCGGCAAATTCATTGGCGCGGTCTCTTGAAGTCGCCGTGCCCATGGCGTCATCGTGCCATCGCGCCTAACCCCAGATGAGCCTCGCCTGATGTCAACGCCGCTCTCCTTATCCGACGAAGAAATCGACGTTCTCAACCGGCTGGCTGCGCCGATCGCCTGGGGTCAGAGGCAGCAATTCCTCGAGCAAGTGGCCGATGCGCTTGCCGCCTGTCCCGAGCCTGGCCCCGGCCTCATCTATCGCACCGCCCGCGAGATCCAGCGGGGTTTCACGCTAGGCGCGCAAGGAGAGACCACGATCGCCGCCGCCCCTCGCCGTCTGACGGCGCGCTCGCCGGTCCGGGCCTGACCGAGGCGCGCCATGTCCTATTGGGCCGCGGTCCGGTGCCCGCCGCGGAAAGAGACAGTCGTCGCCCGGCGGCTTACCGACATGCTCGGGTGCGTGATCTATCTGCCGAAAGCGAGGATCGTCCTGCCGCTCAGCCGGCGGCCGGTCACAGCGCCTCTGTACCTTGGCCTTTGGGCAATCGGCGAGCACGTACAAAAGTTCGGCCAGCTTGGCGTCGCCGTGCCGTTCCATGAGCCTGGCGACGTTGTAGCGGCCGGCGCGACCGCAGGGTTCGCACTCGATGGATAGAGTGGGGACGCGGAAATCCGAGAGGGTATGCGCGTGGTCTCGCATGGCCCCGTGCTCAGCGGCCCGCCAGGCGTTGCCCATCGTGACGCGGCTCGGCGCCCGTGAAGTCCGGCGGGTCGAAAAACTTGCGTTGAAGCGCCCGCGCGACCCGATGCACCGCGCCCTCGCCGATCTCGCCCGCCTGGCGCTTCGCCTCGAGCTCGGCCGCGACCTCTTCCAGAAATTGCGTCCGGCGCTGCTGATCGAGCGGTTCGGCCAGGCGCCGTAGAATCTGTCATTTCGTGATCGTTGAGCTGAAGCGGCGGCATGGGGCGTCCCCGGAAGGCGCGCCGACCATAGCGCGACTCGACGCGAGCTCAAGGCCTTGCGCCGCCAGTAGGGCAAAAAACAACTTCTTCAAAATTTGAAGAGCTTGAAGACAATTCCGGTCGATCGACCGGACGGCGGCGCTGCACGCCTGGCCGCCGCATTGAAGCGGTGAAAGTGTCCGCCTGGCGGATACGTAGAGTTTGCCAAATTGGCAAACTTTGCACCGCTCGGTTCTTCTCTACCTGTTGGCCGCGCCCCCCTCGAAACCAGGCATTGACCGGAAGCCCGCGCAGCGCTGATGTTCTGTGCCAAGCGCCTCGCAGGAGCAGGGACATGGATTTGCCGACGTCGGCAAAGTACGCCGCACGGAGCGACGCGCTGGCGGATGGAGCGTGGAGGCGAAGGGCGGCGCGCCCTATGTGACCGCCGTCAGGCCGGCGGCGGAACCGGAAGTATTCCCACATGTGGGAATAGGTGCGCTCATCGAACCGAAGCCGGCGGCCTCGCACGCGTCGTGGGTTCGGAACATCGGGGAATACGAACGGCGCGAGACAACCATCGTCGAGGGGCCGCGTTACGGCTGACGGTGCGCCGCGCCCCAAACTGTGCAAAGGCTAGCCAGCGGTGCCGGCGGCGACCTCCTGGTCGATGATTTCGCTCCGTGCCAGATCGTCGGGCATCGTCCAATGCGGATGGTCCTCAAGCAGCAGCCGCTCCGGCAAGCCGATCACCTTCCTCTCGCAGGCGTTGAAGACCGTTATCGGCGCTTCATGGGCGGCCGTCCGGTGCATCAGCATACCGACGTCCGGCAAAGGCGCGCCGTCCGCAGCAAGGCGGCGGATGATCGCGCCCTCGAGGCGGCAGCGCTCGCGCTTCGGCAAGTCGTTGCTGACGAAGATACGGAACGCGGCCAACTCGCGTGTCAATGCGGGCTGAAGCTCGGCCTCGCGGCGCGCAAAATTCGGCTTGTTTCATTTGCTGTTCGGGGCAACCCTTCCACCGCCGCCCTTTGATCCTTTTGGGCGACCAGCCCCAACCGTGCCAGACTTCGGATCGAACCCCGGCTTGCGCCTGTTCCGCGTCGAGGATCGTGTACTCGCCGCTCCGGAACGACCGCACGTGCTGGCTGAACCGCTGGCGGAAATTGCCCGCTTCGCCCGGCGCGTAAATGAGGAACCCGTCCCCATGTGCGAAGGTCTGAAGATAGACGCCGCCGTGATCTGGCAGCGCGGGGAGCCAGTCGCGTTCGAATCCCGGAAAAGCGTAAGGGCCGCTCCAGGTTACGGTTAGCTCTTGCTCGGGGGCAATGCCGGCCGGATTTGATTCCATCTGGTTCAGTCCCACGCGTAAAGCGGCGAACGAAAAGGCTGGGATCACTCCCGGCCCTTACGCTTTTCCGCTTGGCGGCGGTACCAGGTCCGCCGCGACATCTCGAGCTTGAGCCAGGGCTTCCTGGCCTCGTTGGTCTTGGCCCGGTCCTCGATCCGAGGGCGGCCGGTTTTGCGGGCGCGATTTATGATCATTTTAGAATTGAATTCCAACAGCCGCCCATCGAGCTTTTGGCCCGTCGTCATGCGCCTTGCTGCGCCACCCGCTGCTGCTGAGCCGCGCGTCCTCTTCCTTGGTGATGACTGCGATCCACCATAGGTTCTCAACCATGGACACCAACAGCGCCTCCGTTAATTTGCCGACGATGTAGACGTCATAAACCAGCTTGACGAATTCGCTTTTCGGCGTGCCGTGCTCGATCATGACGTCTTTGCTGCTGGTCGCGCGCTTTGCCGCGACAGACCAAACCGGGACGCTGTTGAGCGGAACCGAAACGGCGCTCACGTGTGCGTAAGAGTTGTGCTTTAGGCCGTGCAAACCTCGGGCGTAGCCTTCCACTGGTTGCCCAGCCACCATCGCGTGTGGTGCGCGCCGGCGCCGAGTTCTCTGGATCGCTTGCAGTGCTCGCATGCGGATAGGACATGCTGAAACGTCCATCCTCTGTCGATTATTCTGGCCTAGATTTTATCGGTCATTTTCCTTTTCCCTTCGGTTCCCTTTCAGGAGCGGCCATCCGCTCTCCGATGAAAAGACCTTCCAACTCACGGTGCGACCATCGGAACGCCGTTGGTTTCCATCTGCCTACTGACTGAGCCGGCACTTAGCGCCAAAGGCGAGAGCGAGCGGGTTCGGCGGGTCATAGGAGCAGTCATGGTGCTCGCCGTCGAAGCTCATCCAATACCGGTGTCCGGGAATTGCCGGCTCTTGCGAGCCGCCAGCGTCCATCGAGTTGGCCAAGCCTTGGGCGAAGCCAGCGCCAAAGCCCGACGGCCCGCTGTTGCCGTATACGTTCCCGTGGACGTACTGACCGTTCACAAATCCGTGGATGTATTCGGCATGGGCATTGCCGATCGGCGCGGCCATGACGAGCGCGGCAAAAGCGGCGGTGGTCAGAAACAAGGCCTTCATTGTCGTTATCCTTTTCTCGAGCCTCAAAGGCCCTGATCGCCAACGGCGTCCGTCCACTCGCACGAACCAGCGCCCGCGAAGCGGCCGTTGTGTGTGAGCGTAGCGCCCTTGCCGACGGTGGAGATCGTCGAGCCCGGATTGGCGCGCGAGATGATGTCACGCCCCACGACGGTGTCGCTGAAGAGCCAGACTGGTCGCTGGCCAACATCGGAGACCACGTTGGCGCTGTTCCGGCGGAAGCTCTTCTCGACCAAGGTCCCGAAGGTGGCTTGGGTGTTGGTGGTGTTCGGCCCGAAGACATAAGTCAGTTGATTGCCGCCCTTATCTTGGATGTTGCACACCAGTTCCGCGTGGGCGAGGGTGACGGCGCCCGCGTAGATCGCGGCGGCGGCGATAACGAGCTTCGGGAAGCTGACGATACGATCTGAGAAATAGGCCATTGTCGTTGCTCCTTTTCGAGGGCGGCCATCCGCTCTCCGATGGCAACGATATGGCATCGTTTCGGCACTGAGGTTTGCCTTTGCAGGCCAATCGGATGCTTTCGGATGCCAACCGATAGCCACGGGAGCCATCGGGAGCCGAGCCGCCGATCGCAACCGCGTTCCCCTCGCGGTACGGCTTCAGGGGTGGGGGGGCATCTTTGAAAAAACAGGTCCCCAGAACGCTCCGGCGCGGGTCCGGTTTCTTTCGCTAACGTGCATTATTTCGGGGTTGGGCGAAGTTGCGCGAAGTTGGATTGAGGATGCTGTCCTTTCAACGGGTTACGCGCCAGGTTTTCGACTTTCACGGCAGGATGGTATAGGTTCTCGCCATGCCTCGACGCTCCGCCGCCGACCTTTCGATCGTGCCGCTGGTTCCCTGCAAGGGCCGCCCTGAGCCGCCAAAGGCGCTTGACCAAACCGAAGCACGCGCCTGGAACGACGTGATTGACGCCTTGCCGGACCGGTTTCTCGATCCCGCCGCGCAGCTCGTCCTTCGGCGCACGGTGACGCAGGTCGCGATTGCCGAGCGGCTCGAGGATCGGTTGCGCCGCTTGAGCGAGATGGAGGACGATTCCGAGGCCTTGGAGGCCGAGAAGACGATCGCCGCCATGCATCGCGAGACCGCGAAGGCGGTTATCGCCGGTCTGACGGTATTGCGGGCGACGCCGCGGAGCCGCATGGCCGCGCGCGAATGCCGGTCGCGCTTCGAGCGGGGGGCGGGAGCCTTGCGGCCCTGGAACATCGTGGCGAAGAGGAGCGATGGCCAGACCTCGTAAGCAAGCTTCGCCGCCCGGGCCGGTCACGGCGGCCGACGTGATCGCGTTCATTGAGACCGTGTGCGTTGTTCCCGAAGGCAAGCTCGTCGGCCAACCGCTGAAGCTGCAGGACTGGCAAAAGGACATCTTGCGGGCGATCTACGACAACCCGCACGGGACCCGGCGGGCGATCATCAGCATGGGGCGGAAGAACGCCAAGACCACCCTGTCGGCGTGCTTGCTGCTGGCGCACTTGTGCGGTCCGCCGGCCAGGAACCGGCCGAACTCGGAATTGTACTCCGCCGCCCAATCGCGCGACCAAGCCGCGATCATCTTCCAGCTCGCAGCGAAGATGGTGCGGCTAAATCCGATGCTGACCAGCGCCGTGCGCATCCAAGAAACCGCCAAGACGCTCGCCTGCCCCGAACTTGGAACGCGCTATCGCGCGCTTTCCGCCGAGGCGACGACGGCTTTCGGCCTGTCGCCGAGCCTGATCATCCACGACGAATTGGGTCGCGTTCGCGGGCCGCGGTCGCCGTTGTACGAAGCTCTCGAAACCGCGGTCGGGGCGCAGGAGGCCCCGCTGAGCATCGTCATCAGCACCCAAGCGGCGACCGATGGGGATTTGCTCAGCATCCTCATCGATGACGCGCTCAGAGGGGCCGATCCCTCGACCATTGTGCGGTTCTATACCGCGCCGCCTGAGCTTGATCCTTTCTCCGAGGAGGCGATCCGGGCCGCCAATCCCGCCCTCGACGCGTTCATGAACAAGCGCGAAGTGCTGGCGATGGCCGCCGACGCGGCGCGCATGCCGGCGCGGGAAAACGAATATCGGAACCTCGTCTTGAACCAACGCGTGGACGCCTCCACGCCGTTCCTCGCGTCCGACGTCTGGATGGCGTGCGGCGGCGAGCCGCGCGACATCACCGGCTTAAGCGTGTTCGGCGGCCTCGACCTCTCCGAAAGCGGTGATCTGACCGCGCTTGTTCTCGCCCACTGCGATCCCGACGGCGTGTGGCATGTGCGGCCAATTTTTTGGTTGCCCTCGGACAGGTTGGCGGAGAAGGCGGCGAGAGACCATGCGCCCTATGATTTATGGGCCGAGCGAGGCTACCTCGAAACGACGCCAGGCGCGGCGATCGGCTACGAATTTGTCGCCGAGCGCTTGAAGGAAATCTTCGAGGATTACCAGGTGGCGAAGATCGCCTTCGATCTCTGGAACTGGACGCACTTGCGGCCGTGGCTTTCGAAGGCCGGCTTTTCCGAGCACACGCTCGACACGGTGTTTGTCCCGTTTGGGCAGGGCTATCGCAGCATGAGCCCGGCGGTGCGCGATCTCGAGACCTTGGTGCTTGAGCGCAAGCTCCGGCATGGCGGTCATCCAGTTTTGACGATGTGCATCGCGAATTCGGTTATCGAGCGCGGCGATGCCGGCAATAGAAAGCTCTCAAAGAAACGATCGACGGGCAGGATTGACGGCGCGGTGGCGCTCGTCATGGCGATCGGAGTTGCGCCGGCGGCCTGGACAGCCAAGGTCGATATCCAGAGTTTAATTGGCTGACGGCGATGCAACCTGCTGATTGGGACGACCCGTCGATCCGCGCCATTGGGCGGAAATGGCGCGCCGAAGCGTACGATCTCGCCAGCGAGCTTCACGGGCGCGGCGCGGACGCCTCTCCTCTCCTCAGGTCCGAAAGTGATCCGACGCGCCCGCCGACCGTCTCAATCCCGGCGATGCTCGCCGACGTGGTGATGGCGGTGCTGCTCGCGCTGCCGCGGCGGGAGGGGGGCCCCGATCGGCTCTGGGAGAGAATGTCAAAGCCCTTAGGAAGCGCATGACTTGAAGATCACCGTCGGCAATCGCAAGCTGTCGAAGAAACGTTCGTCGGGGATCGACGGCGCGATCGCCTTAGCGGTGGCGATCGGCGTCGCGCCTGCGGCGTGGACGGCCAAGGTGGACATCGCGGCGCTGATCGGTTGGGCGCCGAGTTGCCCGCTGCCTAATTAACGGCTGGTATCGGACTCGTCGCTGCCCTTCCCGGTTTGTGCCGGGCGTG
>CAVQZL010000017.1:0-66133 GCA_963718265.1 uncultured Alphaproteobacteria bacterium
TCGCCCCACCCGGCGCTGGCAAGACGACACGCGTCCCACTCGCCTTGATGGACGAAAGCTGGCTCCGGGGTCGAAAGATCCTGGTGCTGGAGCCGCGCCGCGTTGCCGCGCGGGCTGCCGCCGAACAAATGGCGCACACCTTGTCGGAGACTGTAGGTGAACAGATCGGATTGCGCGCGCGGATGGTCTCGAAATCAGGGCCGAAGACACGTGTCGAGATCGTCACGGAGGGAATCTTGACCCGCATGATCCTTGATGATCCTGCACTTTCCGGCATCGGCGCGGTGCTGTTCGACGAGTTCCACGAGCGCTCGCTCGATGCCGATCTGGGGCTTGCCCTCGCGCTGGACTGCCAGAGCGGCTTGCGGGATGACCTGCGCATCCTGCCTATGTCGGCGACGCTAGATGGCGCTCGGGTTGCGCAACTTCTTGGCAACGCTCCCGTCGTTGCCAGCGAAGGCCGCGCGTTTCCGGTCGAGACGCGTTATCTCGGCCGTGATGACAATGCGCGCATCGAGGATCAAATGGCGGACGCGGTGATGCGGGCCTTGCGGACGGAATCCGGTTTCGACCTCGGGTGTTCCTGCCGGGCCAAAGCGAAATCCGCGGGTTGAGGAGCGGTTGAAGGAGCGCATCAGCGATCCGACGATCGTGCTTGCCCCCCTTTACGGTGCGATGGACATGAAGGCGCAGGACCTTGCGCTCAAGCCAGCTCCCAAGAACGTGCGCAAGGTCGTGCTCGCGACCTCGATCGCCGAAACGTCGGTCACCATCGAGGGCGTGCGTGTCGTCATCGACGGCGGTCTTGCGCGAGTTCCGCGTTTCGAGCCGGGAATGTCGGCGTGACGCGGCTCGAGACTGTGCGCGTGTCTCGTGCCGCCGCCAATCAGCGGAGGGGCCGCGCTGGCCGTACTGAGCCCGGCGTCTGCTTTCGCCTGTGGGATGAGCCGCAAACGCAGGGCCTCCCCGCTTTCGCCGCAGCCCAGATTTGCTCTGCCGATCTCACGGCCCTGTTGCTCACATGCGCGGAATGGGGAACAACCGATCCGCTCTTGCTGTCTTGGATCGATCCGCCGCCGGCCGCCGCCGTCAACACCGCGCGCGAGGAGCTGACGGAGTTGGAAGCGCTCGACACGAGAGGCAGAATTACGGCAATGGGCAGGCGGCTGAGGTCTCTGCCGTTGCCTCCCCGGCTTGCTCGTATGGTGATTTTTGCAGCCGAGCTCGGCCAGGCAAAGGAGGCTGCCGAGATCGCTGCGGTTATCGTGGAGCGCGGTTTAGGCGGCAACGATCCCGATCTTGCATATCGGCTGGAAGGCTTCCGCCGTGACCGCTCGCCTCGCGCAAGCGAGATGCGAAAGCTAGCGATTGGCTGGGCCCGACTGGCAAGCGCGGGGAGCTCGGCGCAAGAGCCTCGTGAGGACATGTCGATCGCGCGCATGCTGGCGCTCGCCTTTCCGGAGCGCATCGGCAAAGCACGCGGCGTACTCGGCCAGTTCCTCCTCGCCAATGGCCGCGGCGCCAATCTAGATTTCGAACCATCCTTTGGCACGATCCCCCTTCCTGGTCGCTGCGGAGCTGTCAGGATCGGCGGCGTCGACACGCGTCCTGCTGGCAGCCGCAGCCGATGAAGCGGACATTTTTGCCGCCGCCGGTCATCGCATCCGCGAGAATGACGAGATCGAGTTCGATCAAAGCGCAGGTGCGCTGAAGTCGCGCCGTGTCCGCCGGCTCGACGCCATCCTGCTCGCAAACGAGCCCAGGGCGGTGATGGCGAGCGAGGAGACTGCGCGTCTGCTGGCTGACGGAATTGCAAAGCACGGACTGAGCCGCCTGCCGTGGAGCAAGGCGCAAATCCAACTCCGCGACCGCGTCGGTTTCTTGCGCGCGGACGGAGAGGACGAATGGCCGGACCTGACCGATGAGACACTTGTCAAGACAGCCACGGAGTGGCTCGCCCCTTTCCTCGCTGGTAAGATGAAGATATCCGAGATCGGCGCCGATGACCTTGGCGTCGCGCTCGACGCCCTGCTGCCATGGAATTTGAAGCGGCGCTTGGAGGAACAAGCTCCGACGCATTTCGAGGCGCCCACGGGCAATCGTCACACCATCGATTACGAGACGGAAGGCGCACCCGCCCTACACATCCGCGTGCAGGAGTTGTTTGGGCTGACGCAACATCCTTCGATCGCTAACGGTAAGCTGCCGCTCACACTGTATTTGCTCTCACCGGCGCACCGGCCAATTCAGATCACCCGCGATCTTCCGGGCTTTTGGAAGGGATCGTGGACGGCCGTTAAGGCCGAAATGAAAAGTCGCTATCCGCGGCACCACTGGCCCGACGATCCAGCCTCGGCAATTCCGACCTCGCGGGCGAAGCCGCGCGGGACGTGATGGCATGAACCTTTAACAGCGCGCAATCCATATGACCATATCGTATAAAACGTAACGAGAATCCGGAGAACTAGCATCAATTATTCTCCCTTCGCCCGTGGCGATCAGGGGGCTTCCGAAACGGTTCGGATCAGGTCGGGAGGGCCGACCACGTCATTGATTATAGCGGCAAGGCCTTCATGGTCGGCGTGGATCGCTTTGATGTGATCTTTGACGCCGTGGGCAAGAGTTCGTTCGTCAGTTGCCGGCCGCTCCTCGCGACCGGCGGAACCTATGTGACGACGCTGCCTACGCCGAGCCTCTTTTTCTGGAGTGGCGTACAATTGATTATCTGAATTTCTCAGGAACGCGAAACGCGCAAAGGGAATACTGGTCCGGCCGAGTGGGCACGACCTCGCTTACCTCGGCCAGCTGGCTGACGAAAGAAAAGCCCGGCCAACAATAAGCCTGACATGTTTCCTTAATCGCGCGCCGGAAGCGCATGAAGCAAGCGAATTGGGTCACACGCGCGGTAAGACCGACCGTCTTGTACGCGGCGGAGCAATAGTAGGCCACGGAGCGGCGGCATTATGCGGCTGCGTGGCGGCATAAAACCCGGCCACTTTCGAGGCTGAACCTTTTCGAACACTGATTCGAACAGGGATGGCCGGGGATGTTTGCAGTGGAGATTTACGCGGCGGTTCGACGGTTTGTTTTCGTTGAAGGGAAGAGCCGGCGGGAAGCGGCGCGGGTTTTCGGACTGAGCCGGGATACGATCGCCAAGATGTGCCGGTACTCGGCGCCGCCCGGCTATGTGCGGTCCAAGGCTCCAGAGCGGCCGAAGCTCGGGCCGCTGGTTCCGGTGATCGATGCGATCCTGGAGGCCGACAAGACGGCGCCGCCGAAGCAAAGGCACACGGCGAAGCGGATTTTTGAACGGCTGCGGATCGAGCACAGCTTCCTCGGCGGCTATACGGTGGTGAAGGATTATGTGCGGCTGGCGCACACCCGGTCACGTGAGGTCTTCGTGCCGCTCGCCCATCCGCCTGGCCACGCGCAGGCCGATTTCGGCGAATGCGTCGGCGTCATCGGCGGGGTGCGGATGAAGCTGCATGTCTTCTGTTTCGACCTGCCGCATTCGGACGCCTGTTTCGTCAAGGCCTATCCGGCCGAGACGACGGAAGCCTTTCTCGACGGCCACGTCTCGGCATTTGCGTTCTTCGGCGGCGTGCCGATTTCGATTTTGTACGACAATCTCAAAATCGCGGTGGCGAGGATTCTCGGCGACGGCAAACGCCTGCGCACCAGAGCCTTCACCGAACTCGTCAGCCATTACCTGTTTCAGGACCGGTTCGGGCGGCCGGGTAAGGGCAACGACAAAGGCAAGGTTGAGGGGCTGGTAAAGTATTCGCGCGCCAACTTCTTGACGCCCGTGCCGCATGCGGCATCCTTCGAGGCGTTGAACGCCATGCTCGAGGAGCGCTGCCGCGCCCGCCAGAATGAACGCGCCGGCCGTCACGAGCAGACGATCGGCGAGCGGCTTGAAGCTGACAAAGCCGCCTTGCGCGATCTGCCGGCCACGCCGTTCGAGCCTTGCCACAAATACGCGACGAAGGTCTCCTCCATGGCGCTCGTGCGCTATCGCATGAACGATTATTCCGTGCCAACGGCCTATGGCTTTCGTGACGTGCTGGTGAAAGGGTTCGTCGACAAGGTGGCGATCCTCTGTGGCGCTGTCGAGATCGCCCACCATCCGCGTGTCTATGGTCGTGGCCAGTTTGTCTTCGATCCCATGCACTATCTGGCGCTGCTCGAGAAAAAGCCTGGCGCGCTCGACCAGGCGGCGCCCCTACAGAACTGGATATTGCCGGAGTCTCTTCAACATCTGCGCAGGCTGTTGGAAGCCCGCATGGGCAACCGTGGCAAGCGCGAGTTCATCCAGGTGTTGCGGCTGATGGAGGTCTTTTCCGAGGTGATCGTCGCGGCGGCTGCGCTCGACGCGATCCGGCTCGGCGCCATCGGCTTCGACGCCGTCAAGCAACTCGTCATCGCCAAGGTCGAACGCAGACCCGCAAATCTCGATCTCGGCGACTATCCCTATCTGCCAGTCGCCAGCGTTAAGACGACCTTGGCCGCCGATTATATGGCTCTCGTTTCCGGGAGGGCGGCATGACGACCGCAGCTCTTCCCGCCAGCCCAGCGCCGCCCCAGGTGCTGCTCGCGCATCATCTGCGTCAGCTCAAATTGCCGACCTTCCTGCGCGAATATGAAAAAGTCGCCGCCGAGGCCGCACGCGAGGGGCTCGATCATGTCCGCTTCCTCTTGCGTCTCGCCGAGCTTGAACTCATCGATCGTGAACGGCGCATGGTCGAGCGCCGCATCCGCGGCGCGCGCTTCCCGGCGGTGAAGAGTTTCGATACATTCGACTTCGCCGCGATCCCGTCGCTCAACAAGCCGCTCGTTCTCGAACTCGCCCGCTGTGAGTATGTCGTCGCCCGAGACAATGTCATCGCCCTCGGCAACAGCGGCACCGGCAAGACGCATGCCTGTCTGGCGCTCGGCCTCGCGGCCTGTCAGCGCGGCTTCCCGGTCTCCTTCTTCACGGCGGCCGGGCTCGTTCATCAATTGAGAGAAGCGCGCGACGAGCGGCGTCTCCTGAAACTCCAGGCGCAGCTGGCCGCCGTCAAACTGCTCATCATTGACGAACTCGGCTATGTGCCGCTCTCGCAGACCGGCGCGGAATTGCTCTTTGAGATCTTCAGCCAGCGTCATGAACGCGGCTCGACCATCGTCACTTCGAACCTGCCGTTCGAGGAATGGACCAGCATCTTCGGCAGCCAGCGTCTGACCGGCGCGCTTCTCGATCGGCTGACGCATCATGTCCATATCCTGGAACTCAACGGCGAGAGCTACCGGCTGAAACAGTCGAAAGCTCGGCGGCGGCGTGCGGCCCAACCTTCCGATGAGGAAGCCGTAGCCGCCGATCCCGAAACCGGCGAAATCATCAGCGCCTCCTGAAAGCCACGTCCGCCCCGGCTCCGAAACCCGGCCATCTCCGCCGGGGCGGACGTGGTGCATCGTGCCCTACGTCCACGCCGAACACTGGCCTGGTTTTGCTCCGCCCCGATGGCCGGCTTTTACTCCGCCATTGTGACAGGTGGCCACGCGCGACCTGTTTGTCATCTTTGATGGCTACAGCGTCCCTAGCCGAGCTATTGAAAATTGGGCCCAACGTCTCATAGAACGACGTCTTTAGACAGCGGCAGAATAGCGGCGCGTAATCCGTTGCTTAGTTTCGACCGATGGGTCTGCTCAGGGTCACCAAGGGACAATGGCACGTTTTTCGCGACGGGCGGGATTGGGCGCTCTGCAGTCGGCGCCCCAACTTCGTGAGCGGCTGCTTCGGAGAATCGGAAGCTGGTCTTGGAACGACGAGGTTGGGTCGAATTAGGCCCTCCGACCAAATGCACTGTACGTCCGCTGCCGCTTTTGATTGTCCGCAAGCTGCCGTTCCGCTCTCGGCCCATTCTCGGCAACCAGTCGGACTAAATTGCGTCCATCTCGGTCGTTCCGGGTATACTCACGAGCTTTCGAAACCAGACGTTCATTTCCCTTCGCGGAACTACCGCAGCTCCAGGATGCGGCAGGGGAATCGGGTGAAAGTTTTACCGTGCGATGAGGCCGGCGAGGAAATCATCATCCCAGGCGGCGACTTTCCGCCGCAAGCGCATGGAGTCCTTGCCGGGCGCGCGGCGCAGAAGGTTATGCGCCATGTGTTTGATGGTGGTGAAGTTTGCGGGTGCGTGGTCGGTTCGCACGCGGCACTCGTCGTCGCGAAACATCATGTCCATCACCCAGTGGAGGCTGTTCTCGATGGACCAGTGGCTGCGCACGATAGGGCCAAGCGCCGCGACCATGACCAGGGAGGTGAGATAAAACCGTGTCTCATGCTCGGTTTTTCCGTTGGTCTCACGGCTGCTTTCGACCATGACCACCGCCTTCAGGCCCGGCCAATCATGCCGTTCCTGAAGCCACTCGACGTCATTCATCACCGTTGTGGTGCGGGTTTCGATGCGGCCGTGATCGCCATCGACCGTCGTGTCGCGGGTGAGCTTTGTGTCGGCAAAGCCCCTGGCCTTCTGTTCCGCGGCGAACAGCGCGACGTCCTCGCACAGCGACCCTTGGTTGCCTTTGAGCGCCAGGACGTAGTCGGCTTTCTTGTCGAGTATGGTCTGGGCGATATCGCGCTGGCACCCCATGGCATCGATGGTGACAATCGCTCCCTCGATGGCCAGCATCCTCAGTAACTTGGGGATTGCGATGATCTCATTGGACTTTTCCGCCACTTTCACCTGTCCGAGCACCAGGCGTTGGCGAGCGGCAAAGGCGGAGACCATGTGGATCGGCGCCTTGTCGCCGTTCTTGCGGCCCGACCGGCGCACGGTCTTACCGTCAATCGCGATGACCCCTTCGGGGAGGCCCGTCACCGAGGCGACCCAGGCGACGAAGCAGTGTTGGAACTGTTCGGCATCGAGCGTTGCGAAGATGTCGCCAATCCGGTCGTGCGGTGGCGTCCCATCCTTGAAGGGGCGGAAGCGGCGTAGCAGGGCGAGCTTCTTCTCACCGAAGCGGGCGATGTCGGTGAAGGTTTCCGCTCCGGCGAGCGTGCCCAACAATGCCAGCAACAGCACCTCGTCGAGCGGGTAGACCACCTTGGCTTGCTGTCGGGCATCGGTCAGATCTTTGAAATGATGAAGAAAGACCGTCGCCTCGAAAATCTCACCATCGTCCTCGTTAGATCGTCCACCGCCGTCCCCCTCTCGCGAATCGAGGACACCTATGGATTCAGACACTTTAGCCGTTTGTCACGTACTCATTCACCCGATTGCCCTGCAGGATGCGGAAGAAAGCCTTTCTCATGCTCGTTGATTCGGCTAACCTGACGCCTTTCCTCCACGCCAAGCTGCGCCCCACGGATGAACGAGTGCAGGCGCAATTTGCTTTTTGAATGCCAAAGCGGCAGCGGCTTACAATTCGAGAGCGCCTCGCAAGCCGGCCCTACGCGTAAGCCCATTATCAGCGCCATTGATTGTGAGAGCGCGTGCTGGTTATGAATGAACTTGCGCGTCGTTAAAATCGGGTGAATTTCCGATTCCTGCTTACCGAACGCTTACCGAACCGGATATGCTCGCCATGAAATCGCTCTCAAATGCCGCTACCTTATTGATTTCTTTGGTGCCGGTTGCAGGAGTCGAGCCCGCGACCTACTGATTACAAATCATTCCCATCTTCGCAAAAACGAACGCGGCGGACATAGCTGCGCATATTTTCACGCCAGGACGCAGCCGAAATTTGCTACCTATTTGCTACCTAAAACAAAATGCCAATTGCCACAATTTACCTAACAACTTGATTTTATTGGTGCCGCAAGAGGGATTCGAACCCCCGACCCCCTCATTACGAATGAGGTGCTCTACCAGCTGAGCTATTGCGGCTGCATTTGCCCGAAGCAAACACCAAATCTTGCAACCTGCCTCTTAGTCAAAGCGGCGAACCAAAGCAATATCGCCATACGGGTGGCCAGGGCTCCGAACTCGGGTTAACGCGGATTAACGGATTGCGGAAAGTGTGATTCCATGTCGGCGGACTGATTCGGGAGCTGTCGCCATGAGCCTTGCCTTCGTCGTCTTTGAGGAAAAATCGCGCCTCAAAGCGCTTCTCGATCACTTTTCGACCATTGACGATCCGCGCGAACCTTGGCGCGTCGCGCATCCGCTGCCGGAAGTGCTGCTGCTCGTTGTGTGCGGCACGATGGCCGATTGCGACGACTTTGACGCCATCGCCGCCTGGGGCAAGACCCATCTTGCGTTTCTGCGTCGTTATCTGCCCTACCATCATGGCGTTCCCGGCGGTCGCTGGCTGACGCTGCTCATGAACCGGATCAACCCGGCGCTGTTTTCGGCGGTGTTCACCGCGTGGGTGCGCGAGACATGGCCGGACCGGCCCAATTTCATCGCCATCGACGGCAAGACCTCGCGCCGCAGCCACGACCGCGCCGAGAACAAAGGACCGTTGCATCTCGTCTCGGCGTTCGCCACGACGAGCCGGCTCGTGCTCGGTCAAGAGGCGGTCGAAGGAAAAGCCAACGAACTCTCGGCGATCCCGGTTCTCATCGACAGGCTGGCCGAAGGCGGCGGATTGAAGGGCGCGCTCGTCTCCATCGACGCCATCGCCACCAACGCCAAAATCGCGCAGACGATCAAAAACGCAGGCGGCGACTATCTGCTCGCGGTCAAGGCCAACCAGCCGACCTTGCGCGCCGAGACGGAAAGAGCCTTCGTTGCCGCGACCGCCATCGCCACGTTCGTCGACCACGACAAGGGCCACGGCCGCATCGAACAGCGGACCGTCAGCGTCATAAAAGAAGTCGATTGGCTCGACGGCGACCGGCGCTTTCCCGGCGAGTTCCGCCTGCCGGGCGCCGCAACGATCATTCGCGTGCAATCGCGCGCCGAACTGTGCCGGCCGCTGCCGTTTCGAGACCCGCTACTACATCACTTCGGCGAAGCTCTCGGTGCAGCGAGCGGCTGAGGCGGTGCGCGGACATTGGGGCATAGAGAACCGGCTGCATTGGGTGCTCGACGTCGTCTTCGCCGAAGACCAATCCCGTTTGCGGAAAGGTCATGGCGCAAAAAACATGGCCGTGGTCAGACACTTCGCCATCAACCTTATCCGCGCCGCGCCAGACAAGAAAAGCATCAAGCTCCGCCGAAAAGTTGCCGGATGGGACCCCGACTACCTCGCTGAGCGCCTGGGAGCCACGCTGCGTTAACCCGGATTCGTTGCCCTGCCCGGGTGGCGCCACTGCGGGGACCAGCGTCGGAGGAGGCGCAGACAAGCTATAGGTAGGCTGGACAGACGTGGTGAACTTTCGTTCAAGCCTGCGTTAGTCAGACAATTCGACTCTCTAGGGTAATTACGAGGCGGCTGTGCTTGTCTATTTCGAGGAAAGTTTGCGGCATGCCGGGCTTGGCGCCATTGCCACCGGGACCGCGCGGCTCTCCATGAGGCCTCCCGCCGCCGCGCCCTCATGAAGCGTACATTCCCGATTTACGTCTGCGTGTCGGCTCGATCAAAACGAAGGCGCGGGAGTTCCGGTAGGCTGCGACTATGAAACTGCATCCGCAAGACCTGCTGGAAATCGCCCACCTCACGCTGGATCACTACAACCGGCGCGCCGAAGAATTCTGGGAAGGCACGCGCGACCACGACGTCAGCCAGAATATCATTGCGCTGTTGCGCCATATCGAGGAGGAGCCGCCGTTCAGGATTCTCGATTTTGGCTGCGGACCAGGGCGCGACCTTAAGGTGTTTGCCGGGCAAGGCCACATCGCAACCGGTTTGGAAGGCGCCGCGCATTTCGCGGCCATGGCGCGCGCCCATAGCGGCTGCGAAGTATGGCAGCAGGATTTCCTTAAGCTCGAACTGCCGGAAAACTATTTCGACGGCGTGTTCGCCAACGCCGCGTTGTTTCATGTCCCGAGCCAGGAGCTGCCGCGCGTGTTGCTGGAACTCCATGCCACGCTAAAACCGGGTGGAGTGCTGTTTAGCTCGAACCCGCGCGGGCACAACGAAGAAGGCTGGATTAGCGGACGCTACGGCGTGTATCATGATCTTGAAAGTTGGCGCCGCTATATGTCGGCCGCGGGGTTCGTGGAACTCACCCATTATTACCGCCCCGATGGCGTGCCGCGCGTGCGGCAGCCTTGGCTGGCGAGCGTCTGGCGAAGGCTCGCGCCGTGACATCCATTGCTTCCGCCGGGACGTCCGAAACACTTAGGGCAAGCACGTTTGCATGCAAGAGGGAGCGAAACATGAGCGAAGGAATTACCCGGCGCTCGGCCGCGCCACGGCGCGAGGACTATGTTGTCGTGGACGGCTCGCGAGGGCCGCGGCGTGATTTCAGGATCACCGCCGGGCTGCGCGAGGGTTGGGACGAGGAGGGGCGGGTCTACGACGTTTCCGAAGCCGTGCGCACCGCACGGGCTTGGATGAGGCGCCGGGTTGCTGCCGGTCTGCCGGCGCTGTCCGGCATGTTCACCCGCGCCGAGGTGACCTATGCCTGGCCGCGTCCCGACGGCTCGGCTGGCTCCGGCCGGGAACCGGTGGCGGTGTTCACCGGCGAGGCGGTGCACGCCTATCTCGGCCATCTGCCCGACCAGGAGATCGAACTGATGCTGAACGAACTTGCGGTCGAACTCGGCGCGGCGCTTGGGCAGGAGCGGCTCTATGTGGCGTTTTGCGACCGGACCTGGATTCTCGACGCCGGTGAGCGCGAAGGCTAGCGGCGAGTCCCGGTGCGCGGGAATTTGAAGCCCGAACCAGATTGCGTTAGGGCTATCGTTTCGCAGTGTTTCTTTAATTCGCGCGCGATTCGCGAACCTGGTCCTTTCCCATGAAGGATGTTTTTGAGAACTATTTGCGGTCGCTGCGGCAGGACCGCGACGACAAAACCGAGCATTCGGATCGCGGCGCGCTTTTAACCCTCTTGAACGTGGCGGCCGATGACGCCGGTCCAGGCATCCGCATCATCCACGAAGCGAAAAAGGTTGCGGGTTCCGGCGCGCCGGACTTCAAAGTGATGAAGGCGGCGATGATCCTCGGCTATGTCGAGAACAAGACCGTTGGCGAATACCTCGATCAAGTTCTCAAGTCCGATCAAATCCGTCGCTACAAGGAGCTGTCGAACAACATCCTGCTCACCGACTATTTGCAATTCATCTGGATCAAAGACGGCAAGGTCAACGGGCGCGAAAACATCGCCTTTCCGGATGATCTCGAAGGCAAGGCGAAAAAGCCGCGCGAAGATCGGGTCAAGGCAGTCTCCGATCTATTGCGCGGTTTCTTCTCCATTGCGCCGGAAGGCATAGGCCACGCGCAACAGCTTGCTCTTGCTCTCGCCACCCGCAGCCACTTCCTGCGGGATTTTCTCGACCGCGAATTGCGACGCCAGGAAAAGGAACACCGGGAAGGGCGCCTATATGGCCTCTATCAGATTTTCCGCGATCAGGTTTTTCATGAACTCGCGCTTGGCGAGTTTGCCGACGCCTTCGCGCAAATGCTCGCCTACGGTCTTTTTCTCGCGAAGCTCAATTCCAACGGCGAAGTGATCACCCTCGCGAATGCCCGCCCGTTCGTGCCGGGCTCCTTCCGCCTCATCCGTGAGCTTGTGCAATTTCTCGACGATCTTAGCGCGCCGGAATATGTCGAAATCCGCTGGGTGGTCGAGGAAATCCTTTCCATCGTGAACCGGCTCGATCTGCGCTCGATTCATGAAGACCTCTCGTTCAAGGACCGCAAGGCGATCAGCCGCAAGGTGAGGGCGCAGGACGAGGAGGAGCATCGCCTCTTCGAGCGCGATCCTTTCATCTACTTCTATGAGGATTTCCTCGCCAAATACGATGCAAAAATGAAAAAGGCGCGCGGGGTCTATTACACGCCGCCGCCCATCGTGAACTTCATTGTGCGCGCGGTGGATGACATGCTGAAGGAAAGCTTCGGTATTCCCGACGGCTTGGCCGACCACAAGCGCGTCACGGTGCTCGATTTCGCCTGTGGCACTGGCACGTTCCTACTGGAGGTGTTTCAGCGCATCTTCGACAATATCGGCGGACCGGACGCCGGGCGCGCCGAACCGATCGTGCGCGAGCACTTGCTGAAGAATGTGTTCGGTTTCGAGTATCTCATCGCGCCTTATACGATCGCACACCTGAAGTTGTCTCAATACTTAAGCGATCAAGGCCATCCGTTGAAAGGCGACGAGCGCCTGCAGGTTTTTCTCACCAATACGTTGGAGCCGATTGAGCCGCAAGCGAATTTCCTGCTGCCTGCAATCAGCGCCGAAGTTGAAGCAGCGCAGACTGTCAAAGACCGCGAAATCTTGGTGATCGTGGGTAATCCGCCTTACTCGGGTCACTCAAAGAACAAAGGAGCGTGGATCACGGCGCAATCGACGGCTATAATTTACGCTCGAGACGAACGAAGCTGGCCGATGAGGCAAGAAAGCCACTCGGCGAGAAGAACCCAAAATGGCTGAACGACGATTACGTCAAGTTCATTCGTTTCGCTCAGATGAAAATGGATGCGGTGGATGAAGGCGTGGTTGGCGTCATTACTAACCATTCGAGAGTGTTAACCATTCATAGGTAATTCCCTTCCTACGCTTTCCCTTTCTGACCCAAAGGGGAGGCGGAGATGATTGGGTGCTATCAATGCGGCTGCGAACGATGCGTGAAGAACGGCTTTATGCAGGGGCAGCAGCGCTACAAGTGCAAGGAATGCGGCTACAATTTTATCGACAAGCCCCGGCGCGGACACAGCCAGCCGGTTCTGGCTCTTGCCGTGTGGCTCTACCTCAGCGGCTTATCGCAACGGCGCATAGCGCGGCTTTTTGGCGTTTCACCCCCCGCCGTCCTTAAATGGATCAAGACGTTTGCCCTCAAGAACGCACCCAAGCCAGTCCCGGCCGGAGAAGGCGCTGCGGTCGTCGAGCTCGATGAAATGTGGCATTTTCTTAAAAAAAGGCCTGCAAAATCTGGATATGGAAGGCTTATTGTCCAGGTACAGGACAGCTCATTGACTGGGAATGCGGGCATCGTGATCGGGCCACGTTAGACCGCCTGCTCGAACGACTGAAGTCCTGGAAAATCCTGCTCTATTGCACTGACGATTATCAGCCTTACGACAGCGCTTTGCCGGCCGGGCGGCATTACATCGGCAAGGATCAGACTTATCGTATCGAGCAAAACAATAGCCGCCAACGTCACTGGTTTGCCCGCTTCAAACGCAGATGTGTCGTTGTAACGCGTTCCCTGCTTATGTTGGAACTCACCATGCGCCTCTTCGCCACTTTTCACGTCAACGGAAACGACGCGCGGTTGCTGGAAATGGCATCATCTATGATTGGTTAACACTCTCAACCATTCATGGTTGGACAATCCCACGTTTCGAGGGATGCGCCAATCGCTTATGCGCAGCTTCGAGCAGATTTACGTGCTCGATCTGCACGGCAACGCAAAGAAGAAGGAGAAGGCACCCGACGGGTTCGAAAACGAGAACGTGTTCGACATCAAACAGGGAGTAGCGATTAGTTTTTTTGTGAAACGGCACGACCTAGAGCGCGGCGTCTGGCGCGGCGATGTATGGGGCAAGCGGCTGGACAAGTACCGAACAACCGCCGAAGGCCATTTGAAATCGAGTGCTACGGGACCGCTTCGTCCAAATACTCCATACTATCTCTTCACTTACGAAGACGCCGACAAGCGGGGTCAATACAACGAGTTCCCATCTGTTCGTGATATTTTTGTTCTCAAAGGTACCGGAATTATCACGAAAAGAGACAATTTAACGATTCATTTTACGCCATCGGAGGTCTGGCGAGTTGTTGAGGAGTTCATCCGCACACCGGACCAAGATCTCCGCAGGACGTTCGAGTTGCCCGAAGATGTTCGAGATTGGAAGGCTATTCGGGCAAAAAAAGATTTGCTGGAGTTCAGGCCCAAGCCGATCTCTGATTTAGAAAATCATCTACCGCCCCTTCGATGAACGCTTCACCTATAACACGGGAAATTCCCGAGGGTTTCTAGGATGGCCGGTGGCGAGGCTCATGCAGCATATGTCAAAAGCCAATATTGGCCTTCTTACGTGCCGGCAAATTTCCTCAGGAGGTTGGGAGCATGTATTTTCTGCTAAAGGCGCAGTAGAGGATTCCGTCATTTCCAACCGTACAAAAGAACGCGGCTACCTCTTCCCTCTCTACCTCTATCCTCCGCCCGACGGCACCCGCCACTCCAAATCCAACCTCTCCAACAATACCGATTCATTCACTGGGAACTCCCGCGTCGAAAACATCGCACCTGCGTTCCGCAATTGGCTCGATGAAAGATACGAGCAGCATTTCTCTCCCGAAGAAATCCTCGGCTACATTTACGCCGTCCTGCACGCGCCGACTTACCGCAGCAAATATGCGGAATTTCTGCGCATCGATTTTCCGCGGGTTCCGTTTCCGGACTCGGCGGACGAATTTGAAAGCTTGTCGATCCTCGGCTACGCGCTGGTGCAGGCGCACTTGTTGCGCGATCTGCCGCGGCAAAAATTGGCCGCCTATCACGGAATGGGCGGCCACATGGTGGAGACCGTGCGTTATTCGCCCGAGCAACAGGCGATTTCAATCAACAAGACGCAAGTTTTCAAGCCGGTGCCTCAAGCCGTGTGGGATTTCCACATCGGCGGCTATCAGGTGCTCGACAAATATCTGAAATCGCGCAAGGGCCGCGTGCTATCGCTCGACGAAATAAACCACGTGTCCGCTATCGCCGACAGCCTCGCCTTCACCATCGAGCAGATGGCGAAGATCGACGAGGCATACCGGACCGCGTTTCCCCGGGGATAACTCTCATGGCAATCGGGTAAACGATTCCCTCGTCCTGAGGAGCCCGCAAAGCGGGCGTCTCGAAGGACGAGGGAACCATAACTCGGGGCATCGACCCTCGCCCTCGCCCTTCGAGACGCGGCCTTCAGCCGCTCCTCAGGGTGAGGGCGAGGATGCGGTCCTTTACCCGATCGCCTTGGGATAACTTTACGCAAGGCTCGCGCCGGTGAGTGCAGTGGTGCATTATGCGCACTATTTGTCTCTTCCGAGCGGTGAACTCATGTCTCGCGGCAGTCAACCGGACTTGTTCGTAACGGAATTGCAGTCCGACCTGTTCGGCGCTGAGGCCGCTCCCGCTTATCGTCCCAATCCCGACAAGGTGCGCGCGCGATTGCACAAGATTCTTGGCCGAGGCGCGGGCGGCGCGAACGTCGCCCTGGGAGCCGGCTCGTGTTTCACTTTATCGAACCATTTTCCCGCAGATGACGCTTTGGCTGCCCGAGGACGAAGCCGCCCAATTGCGCTTCGAGTTCGAGACGGAAATGGCGCGGCTTGAGACGGTTTGATTTGCGCAGGCCGCTCGATGCGCCCGCGCCGCAATCACGCTGGCGCCGGGATCGATGGCGAGGATTGGGCGTTCGGCCAGTCAGGCAAAACCTAATTCTCCCTCATGCCTGTCCGGCCCGGTCGCGGCTGAGCTTCTTGGTGTTGAGCTCTGCCTCATAGAGCCGCCCATTTCTCGTGATAGTGCGAGCCAAGCTCGTGGAGATAGTCCCAGGTGAAGATGCCCGTCGCGTGCAAATCGTCGAAGATCAGGCGCACCGCATAGCTGCCGACCGGCTCGATCCCGGTCACGCGGCATTGCCGTTTGCCGCCAATGGTCAAGTGGTCTTCCCGGCGGTGGCCTTGGACTTCCGCGCTGGGGCTCATGACCCGCAGATATTCGGCGGAAAGGTCGTAAGCGTCGCCGCTCTCGAAACTGACCCTAAGGATACGGCCGTTTTCCCTCAGCCGTATTTCGCTCGGCCATTGTTCCGGATTGTCACCCATCGCTTGACCCCCAGTTTGCCCAGCCCTCCGTGCTTACGGATTTTGCTGCGGCGCATCCGGCGGCTCTCATAATCTATCATTTTGGCGTGGAATTTTCGCCCCCGGATAGGTAAGTGTATGCTCATGAGCATTGCAACGCCAATTCCGCGGGCGGATTTTGAGCCGGCGCCCGCCCCGCCAGTCACGGCGCCGCTCGCCGACCGGTTCGGGCGCACGATCTCCTATGTTCGCGTGTCGGTGACCGATCGCTGCGACATGCGCTGCGTCTATTGCATGTCGGAGGACATGAATTTCCTGCCCAAGCGCGATTTGCTGACCTTGGAAGAGCTCGACCGTTTGTGCACGGCGCTCATCGGGCGCGGCGTCCGCAAGCTCAGGATTACCGGGGGCGAACCCTTGGTGCGCCGGAACATCATGCTGCTGTTTCGCGCGCTTGGCCGCCACATCGAGTTGGGCGCGCTCGACGAATTGACCCTCACGACAAACGGGTCCCAGCTCGCGCAGCACGCAAAGGAACTCGTGGGAGCGGGCGTGCGCCGTCTCAACGTGTCGCTCGATACGCTCGACCCGGCAAAATATAAGGCGATCACCCGCTGGGGCGACCACGCCCAAACCATGGCCGGGATCGATGCCGCGCAAGCGGCGGGGCTGGCGGTCAAGATCAACATGGTGGCGCTTAAGGGCGTAAACGAGGACGAGATTGTCCCGATGCTCGAATGGGCGCACGCGCGGGGGCTCGACCTCACCCTGATCGAAGTTATGCCGCTCGGTGCGATCGAGCCTGGGCGCGCGGATCAATTTTTGCCTCTGAACCTGGTCGAGGCGCGGCTCAAGGAGCGCTTCACTTTGCGCGAGACCGAGGTATCGCACCGGTGGACCCGCGCGTTATGTGCATATCGCCGAAACTGGGGGCCGGTTGGGCTTCATCACCCCGCTCACTCACAATTTTTGCGAAAGCTGCAATCGCGTGCGCGTCACTTGCACCGGAACACTTTACATGTGCCTTGGCCAGGAGGATGCGGCCGATCTGCGCGCGCCATTGCGCGCCTCGCACTCCAATGAGCTTTTGCACAAAGCCCTCGACGCCGCCATCGCCCGCAAGCCCAAGGGCCACGATTTTATTATCGATCGCGATCATACGAAGCCCGCGGTTGCACGTCACATGAGCGTCACTGGCGGGTAAGCAGCTCGAATCGGTTTATGGGGCTTTTAAAGCCAAGCGGGACACGGCAAGATAATTAGCGGGAGGCGCTCATGAAATGGCAAGATTTCGGCCGCTCTGACAATGTCGAGGACCGGCGCGGGCAAACCGGCGGCATGGCCGGCAAGGGCGGTCTTGGCATCGGGACGGTGGTGGTTTTGGGTCTCATCGGCTGGGCGCTCGGCATCGATCCGCGGCTTTTGATCGGCGGCGCGGAAATGGTCAACAAAGTGCGCCAGGGCGGGCAAACGGCGGTGACGCAGCCCGGCCAGGTGGGGACGCCCTCCGACGACATGGGCCAATTCGTCGCCGCCGTTCTCGCCGCGAACGAAACCGTCTGGGCGGAGGTCTTGCCGCGTGAGAAAGGGATTGCCTACGTCAAGCCGAAACTCGTCCTCTATAGCGGGCGGACCGCCTCGGGGTGCGGCGGCGCCCAATCGGCCATGGGACCTTTCTATTGCCCTTTGGATCAAAAAGTCTATCTCGACACAGCCTTCTTCGGCGACATGAAGCGGCGACTGGGCGGTGGCGGCGACTTTGCCTACACTTATGTCATCGCGCACGAGATAGGCCATCATGTCCAGAATCTGCTTGGCATTCTGCCCAAGATCCAGGCGGCGCAGCAAGCCGCCGCGAGCAAGGGCGAGGCGGGCGCTGCGAACAATCTTTCGGTGCGTGCCGAGCTCATGGCCGATTGCCTCGCCGGCGTATGGGCCGCCAATGCCGAACGCAAATATCAATTCCTAGAATCGGGTGACCTCGAAACCGCGGTCGCGACCGCGCAGGCGATCGGCGATGATCGTTTGCAGCAGGCGTCGCGAGGCGTTGCCGTGCCCGATTCTCTTCACCCACGGCTCGTCGGCGCAGCGCGTGCAATGGTTGAACGCCGGCCTGAAATCGGGCCAAGTCAATTCGTGCAACACCTTCGCGCGGTAGGGCCGCGCTGGGCTAAGAGGCCGCTCCACTTGAATCAAATGATGATCAGATTCAAGCTGGACGGACACTCAGAATTCTTGGTCATGCCGCTTATACATAATGAACAGCACCGACATCGCAACCAATACAATGGCCACCAATAGGATCAGCAGAGTCGCTTGGTCGAGCCAAGCGATGGCCGGAACGGAAAGGGCCAGCACGACGCCGACAAGGCAGATACGCCAGGCACCAATGTGGACGCCGGCTGTAAACGTCCCCAGCGCCAACAATGTCAGCAACATGAGTGCAGTGGCGTCCGAGTTCATCATTTGCTTTACGTCCGCCACGAATATGAGATACATCGCAGCTAGAACCGCAAGCCAGTGCAAAGTCTCAGTTTGGATAAGGCGCCAATGCGGCGCCTTTCCATCGACGTTTCGCCAGCGAGTGAACACACAGATAACGGCGAAAAAGGGCGCAAGAATAACCCAATAGCTCGTCAACGCTGTTCGTGCGATGCTCGTACGAGCGACGCCGACAAGGGCCAGCGCCAGCATGGCGAAGTAGGGCCAGTCCTTGGCGAGAAAGGCGCGCAGGCCGGAGAGTGATGCCTTGGGGTTGTCATCGTTTGATTCAAAATCGGCCATGGTGCAAGTTCCAAGCAAGCTCCAAGATGGAAACAGCGCTGTTCGTTCGGCCACGCCGCTCGATCGGCGAAGCCATTCTAGCGCTGAAAAAGTTTGGCGGATAGCTCCCGCGATTTGCCGGGAATTCCGGTGCCGAGGTTCAAACGCACCGCGCACGAGAATCGATGCGTTTCAACTGATGTTAAGGCCCGAAAGGCGGTACCGCGCAATCCCTCAAGGGCGACGGTGCGTTGCGTCACACTGCGCCGGGAACTTTCTTCCGGCGATTCCGTTATGAGAGGGGGAATACAAATCATCGCGTTTGAAAAGGCAGAAACGAGCGTTTTTGCACAACGGAGCAAGTGAGATGGCGGTTTTGGACGGGCTCGCTAAAGAAATCGCGCTGAGGTTTGATCTTGGGGTTAAGGCCCGCACGCTTGTTCAAGAGGTAGCGGATCTGATTGCCACGCAACCGGGGGGACTTGGCGGTTTCCTGGACAAGTTCAGGGGGGCCGGCCTCGATGCTAAGGTAACCTCATGGCTTGGACGACCCTCTCCCATGGCGCTTTCGGCGCGAGAGGTAAAAATGGCGCTTGGCGATGACGTAATTGAGGGAATCTCTGAAAATACCGGAGTAAGTGAAGGCTTCGCGAGCGGAGTTTTAGGCTATACTATACCGAAAATTGTTGGTCTCTTGACGCCCGGTGGCACTATTCCAGAGGAAATTCCTTCGGTTTTATTGAGCTCTTCTGGCTCGGTACACTCATTTTTGCCACCGCGCCTCGATGACGTTTCCCTAGGGGAAGGCGATAGCCATGCCGAGGGGCCCCGTATGGTTATTCCCGGCGTGGCGCTGCTCGTTACACTGGGATTGTTCGGATACGTCATCTCATCTGGCACTGCAGGCGACAATGGACCTGTCCCATCCGCAGCCAGCGTAGCGGAAAATGGACAAATGGCGTCTGCAACCGGCGGCTCGCTCAAGCCTGTGCTTGGCACGGATAACATCAATGGTGATTTCGCGGTCAAGGCAGGATGGATCAAGAAATTCAGTCGAAGGATTCGCCGGTTTTTGGAGCCGGGACCGGGATTCGCAGGCGCTGTTCGCAGGCAAAGTATTCAACGTTGGACGCACGAGGCCTCTTGCAGACCGCGCTTGGACGATTGCTTCGTTGCAGTCCGCGCAGCTTCCTCAATCTGTAGTAGCGGCCCTGACAGGCAACGGCGCGGCTGGTACAAGGATAGCGTCGTCAACATCGAAATTGGGTTCGAGTATCAAGGAGTTAGTCAATCATCCAAATCAGGCAACGCCTGATTTCCCGGCCATCATTTTCTCCGCCAATAGTACCAAAGTCCCACGGAGTAGCCTCCCTCTCTTGCGGCAGATCGCAGGGCAAATCAAACAATTGCCTTCGGGATCGGTGGTTCAAATTGTTGGCTATACGCACGGCACGGACGCGTCATCTTCCAACGTCGAGCTGTCCCAACGGCGTGCGGACTCCGTGTACCGGGTCCTTATTCGTGAAGGGGTCAGCCCATCCGTGCTGAGCGCAAAAGGAGACGGCAGTTCGCCGTCCTCCCTGGCGAGCAACGACGGGATAGTAGAAGGCCGCAGCAGCCATATTATGGGCGATGGGGATCGGCCACGCACCGACCGGCGTGTCGAATTCCGTGTTGTTCAGCAACGCCCTTGAAACCTCCACGGCGTTGGGGGCTTTAATAAAGACCTAACTGACCAACGTATCGGTCCATTGTCCGAGTTGAAGCTCGATCGCTGTGCGTCATTATTCCGCGCAAGGGGGCGAGAGCGGGACGCGCGTGGCCGTTCAACCCTAACCGCTAGAGCCCGAGGAATTAGCCTTGATCATGGCCTCGAGCGCGGCCACCCTTTGGCTCAACTTTTTGTTGTCGTCGCGGGCCTTTGCGGCCATCAGCTTGACTGCCTCGAATTCCTCGCGCGTGACGACATCCATCGTCGCGAGAAGCCGTTCGAGCTGACTTTTCATTGCCGTTTCGGCCTCACGGCGCACACCTTGCGCCATCTCGGAGGCATCGGTCATAAGACGCGCGAAATCGTCGAACACCCGGTTCTGTGACATGTGCAACTCCAGACTTTGCTGGCTTGTAGCACGGAGCATTCCCGCGGCCAATAATTTCTGCGGCCATCGCCTCGGCTCGCCCTTGGCCAATATCGATTGTGTTGCCCGGCTCGTTCCCGGCGAGCGCGGATTAAGGTCCGCCATTTGTCTCTCCCCCGGCGGCCGCATTGCGGTTCGGTTTTTCATTTTGGACGAGGATATCGCGGGTGATTGCGCCTATGCTGGTTACGCCGGTGAGGGCCATGGCCACTCGCATTTCGGCTTCCACCAATTGCAGCACATGCGCGACGCCTGCCTCGCCACCGCCCGCCAACGCATAGACCCAAACGCGGCCAAGGAGAACGGCTTTGGCACCCAAAGCCAGCATCCGCACCACATCCAACCCGGAACGCACGCCGCCGTCCGCGAGCACGGTCAGTTTGTCGCCGACAGCTTCGGCGATAGACGGTAATGCACGCGCGGTCGAGGGAACGCCGTCCAACTGACGGCCGCCGTGGTTGGAAACAACAATGCCGTCCGCGCCAATTTCGGCGGCGGACTTAGCATCTTCCAAGTCCAGAATGCCCTTGATGACGAGCGGTCTCGTCCATTCCGAACGAACGAAATCCAAATCCCGCCAGCCGACCGTCGAATTAGAGTTGTTGCGTATCCAGGCGAAATAGTCATCGAGCCCCGTGCTATCGCCCAGAACAGGTACGACATTGCCAATCTGGTGCGGACGGCCACGGATGCCCACGTCCCAGGCCCAGCCCGGCCGCAGAGCCGCCTGGTAAAGCCGCCGGACCGCGCCGCCAATCCCCGGTGCCCCGGCAAGCCCCGAACGATAGTCGCGATAGCGCGATCCAGGCACCGGCAGGTCGACCGTAAATAGAAGCGCCGAACAACCAGCCTCGCGCGCGCGCGCGAGCAAATCGCGCATGAAGCCGCGGTCGCGGATCATATAGAGCTGAAACCAGATTGGCCGGGTAACAGCGCGCGTGACTTCGGCGATTGGACAAGCCGAGAACGTCGACAAGCAAAACGGAATTCCCGCCGTCTCCGCCGCGCGCGCGGCCTGGCACTCGCCCCGGCGTGCGCTCAAGCCGGCCAATCCGATTGGCGCGAGGGCGATGGGCAGGGCAAGGCGTTGGCCGAACAGCTCGGTCGAAAGATCAAGCCTAGACACGTCACGCAGAACGCGCTGGCGGAGGGACACCGCTTCGAGATCGGTGACATTGCGCTTTAGTGTCACCTCGGCATAAGAGCCGCCGTCAATATAGTCGAACAAAAACCTTGGCAGACGCCGCCGGGCGAGCTCGCGATAGTCGAGCGCGGACGCCGCTTTCAAGCCGCCACCTCCGCGCGATTGGCCTCATTGAGCCAGCGGTCGCGGTAGCCGGCAAGGTCCTGATCGAGCGGCAGGACTTCCGTCAAGGCTGGCGGCGGCGCCACATCCGGATCGATCAAACGCCGCGCACCATAGGAGGCATCGTTGTGCGCGCTACCGACATATATTATATCGCCAGAGCGCAGGCTCGCCAAGGCCCGAACGAAGATTTCAGCCTCCGCAAACCGCCCTTCGATCAGGATCCGCTCCTTCGCGCCAACGAGGTTCAGGCAAACGTCGGCGACGAGCGCGGCATAAATTGAGATCGCCGCTTGCCGCTCGAAAGGGCCGGATGGAATGCCGGTCCAGCGTCCGCGGCCATGCGGAAAGGGGCCGCAGCCAGGCGTCATGGTGGGCAGGATGCTGGCGCCGCTCCGCAGCACCGCGGGCACGGTGCCGGGAAGTTCCGGCGGACCGGACACGCCGTCAGCGCGCCGTGTGTCGATTCCACCTAACATCTCGATTTCGCGGCCGCCCATGAACCGGGCCGACGGGATGGGTTGTCCGAAAGCATCGACATTGACGAAGCAGTCGCGTCCCTCGAGCAAGGCGGCAATATCGACGGCCGCGCCGGCCACCGGTGTGCGCATAGCGACAAACCACGTTCCTGTCGATAGCACCGTCGATTTGTTTGCGGCAATCTCGGGACACGCGCGGGCGGCAAGCAGGGCGGCGTTTGAATCATGCAGGCCGCAGTGGACGCGCACGCTCGTAGAAAGGCCGGTGCGCGCTGCCCAGGCCGGGGAAAGTGTGCCGAGCACCGCATCCGCGCGCCTAAATGGCGCGAAACGATCGGCCCAGCCGCGCGCCAGGGAGAGTGCCGACGGCGTTCCTTCGATTGGCCGCCACAGATCGGAATGGCAGCCAAGACTGGTCACCTCCGACGCAGCCACGCCCGAGAGCACCCACGCCCAATATTGTGGCCATGGCAGGATCGCCGTCCCGCTGTTGAAGAGACCGGGGTGCAGCTGTTCGAGCCGGTGCAATTGAACCCCGAGATTGAGGCCGCCGGGAAGCGGTGGCGATCCCGTCATGGCAAAACCATCGCGATCGAGGTCGTAGCGCCGCCGTTCGGCCGCAGGCACAGGGTACTCATAGTCCATCGGCGCGCAGACGAGGGCGCCGTCGCGCACGATCGCCGCCGCCGAACCATGGCCGATGGGGATAATGCGTTCGACAGCGGCCATCCGCGCGAATTCCGAAAGCACGCCGGCCATCCATTCCTCGATGCCCGCCACGTCCAGAGCGCGGTAGCCTTCGGCGTTTACTCTGGCGTTTTGGCGAGTTCGCCGCTCGATCGGCTTTTCGCCTTCGGTCCAAAGACTTAGCTTCGCGAGGGTTTTCCCCACATCGAGGACAATTGTCCCCATTTCGATGGCTCCTCACAGGCCACGCTTTGGCCGATTGTTATCGATTGAGATTGATTTAGACTAGTCCTGTGCTAGGCACTTCCCCAAATTCCTTCATCCGTGAGATATTCGAAATGAGCGATGTTCTTGATATTCCCGAGGCGCGGGCGCCGTCTGCCTTGCTTTTTAAGAGTCCCGCAGATGGCTGGTCGGACTTCGGATGCCGCGGCGCTGACGCCCGCGGAGCTGCTGCTCTACCGGTCCCATTTGCTTGGCTCCGATCTCACGGTGACCAATTTTGGTGGCGGCAATACGTCTGCTAAGCTCCCCGAGAGCGATCCACTCAGCGGAGAAAAAGTCGAGGTGCTCTGGGTCAAAGGCTCGGGCGGCGATTTGGGCTCGATGCAGCTCGACGGCTTCTCTACGCTCTATCTCGGCAAACTTCTCGGCCTGGAAAAGCTCTATCGCGGCCTCGCCCATGAGGATGAAATGGTAGGCTATCTTGCCCACTGCACCTTCAACCTCAATCCGCGCGCCGCCTCGATTGACACGCCGTTGCATGGCTATCTGCCGTTCGCGCATATCGATCATGTCCATCCGGACGCAATCATAGCCCTGGCAGCGTCTTCAGGAGGGCCTGCCGCGACCCGCGAAATCTGGAACGGCGAGGTCGGCTGGCTTCCGTGGAAGCGTCCCGGCTTCGAACTTGGCCTGCAGTTGCGAGACTATGTTGCGGCCAATCCCAGCCTCAAGGGGGTGATGCTGGGTGGCCACGGCATCATCTGCTGGGGCGATACCTCAAAGGCCTGCTATCAAAACACCATTCAACTCATTGCCCAGGCAGCGGAATTTCTTAATACGAAACTTAAGAAGCGGCCGGCATTCGGCGGTCAGGCAATTGCCCCATTGCCGGCCGAGGAACGCAGGAAGCTCGCCTCACGGCTGATGCCGAAGCTACGCGGCTTCATGGCCGGGACCAGACCGAAGGCCGGGCACTTCTCCGATGATCCGGAGGCTCTGGAATTCGTCTGTTCCGCGGACTTTGCGCGGCTGGCTGCCCTTGGCACGTCGTGCCCCGATCACTTCCTGCGCACTAAGATCGCGCCGTTGACGCTCGACCCAGCAAAGATTGACGACGACGTTTATTTGAAAGGCGCGATTGCGAACTATGGCGAGCGCTACGCGGCCTATTATCGGCGCTGCGCGCGTCCGGACAGTCCCAAGATGCGCGATCCCAATCCGGTGGTCATTTTGCTCCCCGGGATAGGCCGCATGACATTTGCCGCCGACAAGACCACGGCACGGCTCGCAAGCGAATTCTATGGCAATGCAATCAACGTAATGCGCGGCGCGCAAGCCATCGGCAGCTACGTTGGCCTAGCCGAACAGGAAGCTTTCAACATTGAATACTGGGCGCTGGAGGAAGCCAAACTGCAGCGCATGCCCAAACCCAAGACATTGGCCGGAAAAATTGCGCTCGTCACCGGCGGGGCCGGCGGTATCGGCTCTGCCACCGCGGAGCGGCTGCTCGCCGATGGCGCATGCGTGATGCTGGCCGACCGCGACGCTACCGCGGCCGCACAGGTCAGCATGGGCTTGGCCAGCCGGTTCGGCAAGGATGTCGTTCGCTTCGCAGTCTGCGATGTCACCGATGAGGAACAAGTCCAATCCGCGTTCGATGGTTGCGCAAGGGAGTTCGGCGGCCTGGATATTGTCGTCGCCAATGCTGGCATTGCATCCTCCGCGCCGGTCGAAAAAACCACGCTCGCGCTCTGGCGCAAGAACCATGATGTGCTCGCCGAAGGATATTTCCTGACTGCGCGCGCTGCCTTCCCGCTGATGAAGGCAAACAATAGCGGTTCGATCATTTTCATCGGATCGAAGAACGGCATCGCCGCGGCCACCGATGCAAGCGCTTATGCGTCGGCCAAAGCGGCGGCGCTGCATCTTGCCCGCTGTCTGGCGCTCGAAGGCGCGCCGGCGGGCATTCGCGTCAACGTTGTCAATCCTGACGCGGTCATTAAGGGATCCAAGATTTGGAACGGCGCGTGGCGCCAGGAGCGGGCCGGCGCCTACGGCATCGACGCCGGCGAGGAGCTGGAAGCACATTACCGCAATCGATCGATGCTGAAGCAGGCCGTCCTGCCGTCGGATGTCGCCGAGGCCGTGCATTTCTTCGCGTCCGATTGCTCCGCCAAGTCTACCGGCAACATGATCAATGTCGACGCGGGCATCGCACAGGCTTTTGTCCGCTGACGCGAGAGAATGGCATGGTGCGCGAACTTCAGCTGGCCCAGGATCAAATTGACAGTCTCAACGCGGGCCAAATCGAAGCGCTCCGGGACGACTATGATAGCCTTGGCCGGCAATTGGCGCGGCGCGGATGCGGCATCGATTCCATCAAGGCCGCGCTGGCCAACTTCTCGGTCGCCGTTCCAAGCTGGGGCGTCGGACGCGGGGGCACCCGCTTCGCCAAATTCCCGCTTCCGGGAGAACCAGCCAATATCCATGAAAAGCTCGAAGATTGCGCCGTCGCGCACCAGCTCGCGCGGATCGTGCCGCGGGTTTCGCCGCATTTTCCGTGGGACAAGGTGCAGGATTACAGGGCGCTGCGCGAGGAAGCGGCGGCGTTTGGCCTCGGTTTCGATGCGGTGAATTCGAATACCTTTCAGGACCAGCCCGATCAGAAGATCAGCTACCGCAACGGCAGCCTCGCTGCGTCCGATCCGGGCGCGCGGCGCCAAGCCATCGCGCACAACATCGAATGCATTGAGATAGGTCAGCAGCTTGGCTCGAAAGCAATAACGGTCTGGATTGGCGATGGCACCAACTTTCCAGGTCAGCAGGATCTTTCCAGCATGCTCGACCGCTATTTGGAGTCAGCGGCACAAATCTACGCGGCATTGCCTGACGATTGGCTGATGCTGATCGAGCATAAACTCTATGAGCCCGCGTTTTATTCGACCGTCATCTCCGATTGGGGCACGTCGATCCTGGCCGCCCAGGAACTCGGGGCCAAGGCGAAATGTCTTATCGACCTCGGCCACCATGCGCCCAACACCAATATTGAGCAGATCGTGGCGCGGCTGCATCGCTTCGGCAAGCTCGGCGGCTTCCACTTCAACGATAGCAAATATGGCGATGATGATCTCGACACGGGATCGATCAATCCGCACCAATTGTTCCTTGTGTTCAACGAATTGGCGGAGGCAAGGCTCCATCCGCGGGGCGGATTCGACCCCGCCTATATGATCGACCAATCCCATAATGTGACCGACCCGATCGAAAGCCTGATCGCCTCGGCCGAAGCAATCGCAGCTTCCTATGCCAAGGCCTTGATCGTCGATCGCCAGGCATTGCATCAAGCACAGATCGACGACGACACGATGCTTGCGTTTCAAACACTGCGGCGCGCCTACCGCACCGACGTGACGCCGATCGTTGCGATGGCACGGTTTGAAGCTGGCGGGGCAATCGATGCACTTGCGACGTATCGCGCCACCGGCTGGCGAGCGCGCAAGGCCCAGGAACGCAAAACTGTGAGCTTCGGCGCCGGGATCGTCTAATCCGGCCGCTCAAGCGCCCGCTCCTGCCCTGCGTCGCGCGAGAGACATGGAACTGTGACTGCTCACGCACGGGCAATGCCCGCGAAAGCGTAATATTGAAGAGATTGTGGGTGACGGGCCTGCCCGCTTTCGATCTGGGTCTCCTTCTCCCGGCAAGTTCTGCGACGCTCGGCCGCGATCCCGGCCGGAGTGCACCCTAAGGCCGGAAAGGGTCAGTTTTCGATTTTGACCGGCAGCTGCTGGATCGCGACTCCGCTCATCCGCAAGCCGCAAATTGCCGCGGCCCCGGACCCCGCCGCCATGCCGCTCGTCAATCCGAGGGATCTACTCAAACAAACGGGGCCATTGTGGCTTTTTCGACACAATGTCCGGATAAGGTGGTTTGGATACGCTCGAAGAGTGGCCGAACGCCCCCGAGAATGGTAGGAGTTTGGTTCCATGCGGAACTGGTTGTAAATGCCGAGAGTTTTCTTAACCATCGCGAGCATCCTAGTGGTTGGCGGGGCGTGTCTCGCAGTTGCGGGTTGTTCGACCTTCGCAGGGGCCGGGCCGAGCGCGCGCGATGTTGTTAATGAAGCTGGCGAAGAGGCCACGTCAAGGTATGAACTCGTCGATATAGATTCCTCTGTCGTCGAGACCTTGCGGCATCGCGGGCCGAACAGCTTTCTTGCCCACTTTGGAGACTACCGGCCGGCGGTCGAACCCAATATTGGCATTGGCGACACGGTCTCTGTGACAATTTGGGAAGCGGGCGCGGGTGGCCTCTTTTCGGCATCTCTCGTTACGGGTCAGTTCAGCACCGGCTCGAAAAGCGCGACGATCCCGGATCAGGTCGTTGGACGGGACGGCGCGATCACCGTTCCTTATGCTGGGCGTATCCAAGTCGCTGGGCGCACGACCAGAGCCGTGCAGACCATCCTGGAACAGGCGCTCCAAGGTAAAGCCATTCAGCCGCAAGTCTTGGTCAATGTCACCCACTCGGTCAGCAATACGGTCACGGTCACCGGCGAAGTTGCGAATGGCGCCCGGGTTCCGTTAAGCGTCAAAGGCGATCGAGTGATGGACGTCATCGCGTCGGCTGGCGGAATTCGCGCGCAGGTCAACGAAACCTACGTCCAGCTGTCGAGGGGAGACGTGACCGAGCGCGTCGCAATGACCCGAGTGACCTCCGACCCAAAAGAAAATATCTACATGCGTGCGAACGACGTATTGACTTTGATCCGGGATCCGCAAACTTTTATTGTCTACGGCGCGACGGACCGCAACGCCGAAATCCCTTTCGATGCCGAAGGTATCAACTTGTCACAAGCCCTGGCCAAGGCAGGCGGGCTTGTCAATGCTCAGTCAGATCCATCGGGTGTCTTCATTTTCCGCTATGAGCCGGAAGATGTCGCGCGCGCGCTGAGGCCGAATAGTCCGCTGATCCAGCATGGCTTTTCGACGCCGTTTGTCTATCGGCTTAACCTGCGCGAGCCGAACAGTCTGTTTCTCGCTCAAGGTTTCCAAGTCCAAAACCGGGACTTGCTTTATGTGTCTAACGCCCCGATCGCCGATCTGCGGAAAGTCATGGAAGTCGTCAGCTTGATTGCGACACCGGCCTACACCGGGGTAATCGTGTCCAGGACCATAAAATGATCATGTCAAGGGTCGCGGGTTACACCGTTCCCGGCCTCTTCCACCAAATTTTTGGGCGAGCCATTCGGCCAGATTCGCGCATGGCGCGTTTCCCGGAACCGCGAAGGGGCGCGCTTGGAGACGCAATGCCTGCGAGATTTGCCCCAGCATCGCGGTTAAGCGCGACCCCGGTATAAGCAGTCATCTAGGGGAAAAGGAATCCGCAAAAATGCAGCAAGCTTTGCTTTTTTTTGCCACATTCGGCTGCAAATTTAGAAAAATATTCTACGATGGAATGGTGCAACGTGATTGAAAATCTGTAATCTGCGGGGGGGCTTTCGGTGCAACGCGTTGCTGTCGTTCAGGATGTCCAACAGGCGCTGAAGCCGCCGCCCGTGGTATCGCGCGTTCAAGAAAACATTCTCGCCGAACTCGAACGCGATATCCTTAATTGGCTTTGCCTACGTATGCCGCGCGCCGTCACTCCGGACCGGCTCACGGGATTTGGCGCCGCCGGCGCCGTGCTCGTATTCGCCGGCTATGTGGCGACCCACGTTCATCCCGCGTTTTTCTGGGTGGCGACGCTCGGCATTGTCATCCACTGGTTCGGCGATTCGCTCGATGGAAGCCTCGCCCGTTACCGGCGGATTGACCGACCGCGCTACGGATATTTTTTGGATCATTCCGTCGATGCGCTCTGCAACTTGACGATCATGACCGGCGCCGGACTTTCCGCCTATATCCGGCTGGACGTTGCTTTGTTTACGCTGCTCGGTTATTTCATGCTTTGCATGTACGTATTCCTATACAACCAGGTCTCGCAAAGATTTCAATTGTCGTTCCTGGCCCTGGGACCGACGGAGCTTCGCGCCGGGTTGATCGGCATAAATTGCTGGATGTATTTCGCTGGAGAATCGCGGATTGCGATCGGCCGCGCGACGTTTTCGCCCTATGATCTCGTGCTCTGTGGCGCCGGACTCGTTTTCGTTTGTCTCTTCGCCGTCAACGTTTTCAACGTGGCGCGGACGCTGCGTCGCGAGGACGTATCTCCGGCCCGCTTGGCCGGCGGGGAAAGGCGATAGGCCGTTTTTATAAGGATTCTAGAAAGCCTCTAATTTCGGGGAAATACTTCGATCCAGCTGTTTTTCCGGTGCTTTCGCTTGCGGCCCCAATCGTCTGAGGTTCCGGGCGATTGGAACGGGCCATGATGCGGATCGTATCGAGCCAGTCTTCGCCGGCAATCGGACTAAGCGTCGTGATGCGGCCGCCGCCGGTTTCGCGGAATACCGGGATATTCGAGGCGATCACCGGCACGCTCGCCGCCAAGGCTTCGGCGACTGGCAGTCCGAATCCTTCGGCGAAGGACGGCATGAGCAAAGCGCGGGCGCCGTCGAGCAACCGTTTTAGACCTGGCGTAGATAGGCCGCCGACCTCGATGACATGATTGCTGATCGAGGGGCAGCGTTGAAGCAGATCGACGGCATTTTCATTTTCCCATCCCCGGCTGCCAACCAAGACAAGTTTTGGTGCCGCCGCGCCGTCTCGGCCCACGAGTTCCCGCCACACGTGCAAAAGCATAAGATGGTTCTTGCGCGGTTCGATTGTGCCGCAGCTTACAAAATAGGGTTGGTTCGCCAAAGCTGGGTCGACCGGATCACGCCGCCAAAAAACTTCCGCGGCGGGAACAGGCGCAACAAGAATCGGCATGCCGGTGCGCCCAAGCGACGCCAAATGGCGCTGCAGCGCGGCTTTGACGACCTCCGTCGTCACGATCACCCCAGCGCCGAAACGCGCTAGATTGATCATCCGGCGCAAATGCCTTTCATATTCGGCTTTCCGGAAGTACTCCGGGGTCTCTATCGGCAGCAAATCATGAATGAAGAAGACGGCCTTGATATCCGGACGCTCTTTCAGCCAAGAGAAATAGCGCGCAATCCAAAGGGGGAATTGACTAATGTTGAGATAACGCGCCCCCTCCGGCAGTGCGGCTGCGGGAGAGCGGCCGAGGGGAAGGCCGTGCTTGGCAATCCATTGCAGAACTCCGGCCGTGCGATGGGGACGTCCCCGCTCAATCCGGCGAACCGCGGGAGATGGCGCTGCCTCGCCCCGGATCCAAGCGGCGACCTTTTGAAAGCATTCGTCGTTTTCTGGCTTGTCTTCCTCGCCCCAATGAATGGAAATCCCATCCACGATGTCGCGCGCCGCCCCGGCCGCGATCACGCGCGGCGCTAGCGGCGTCATCATGATTGCTAACCGCTCTTGCCGCGAGGGGTCGACAAAATGGGAAGCGAAAGCGAAGTCAATCCGGTCGATCCCGTTCGGCGTAACGTTCAGCACGCGCGTGGCAAGCCTCGTAATGTCGAATGCAATGGGGATAGCCATCAATGGGCCTTCACGCACGCGCAGGAGGGGAATTGGCACTAAGAAAAATATACGAAAAAGAAGGACCCCTGCCGACTGACGAAAGCCCGCGCGCCCTTTGGGTTAGAAAGCTTGCACGGTCCCGATCAAACAAAATCATTTGATCGATAGGGACCGGCTTTAGCGCAAAATTTGGGTCAGATCGCGGGTCCGGTCCTCAACAAGGACGGTCAGTGTTTCGAGAGCTGCGGGATCAATTCCTTTGCCGAGATGGCGCTCAGTGAGAGCTTGTGCGACGGAACTCTTCTTCGCTTGCCGGGTTAATGCAAAGCCCGAGGAGGTGATCGGCCAACTCCATGACGGTGAATCCGCTCGCTGGCGTCGAGAGCGGAGCCTCGAAGTTCAAGCGTTCCTCCAAAGTGGCTGCCAACTCAACCGCCATCAAGGAATTGAGGCCAATCTCGGCAAGCGGCTTTCCTCGGTTCAAATTCTCTTGCGGGAGCCGCAAAATATGAGCGATTTCTTCGACGATGACACCGATGATTTCCTTGCGTGCTTCTTCTAGTGGGAGCGTCGCGACCAGGGCGCGGATATCGACCTTTCCACGAGCGTCGGAACCAGCCGCCTCATCCGCGCGAACGAGTTCTGCTAAACGCCGGCGCTTGCAGCAGCGGCAAATGCGCGCGCGCCGCCGGCCAGTTCATCTCGCCAATGACGAGAACAGCCTCCTCGGGGGCCGTGCTAGGATGCGCTAGGGCTTCCCCCATGAGATTGAGTGCGTCGCGGGCCAGCATGGGCTTGACCCCCGCGCGGCTTGCAAGCATGTCCTTGACAAAGCGGTTTCGCGCCAGCAAGCCCACGTCCTCAATCCCCCCCCAGGCAATGGCGAGCGCCGGGCGGCCCGCTTCTCTTCTTTGCCGCGCAAGCCCTTCGAGGAACCCATTGGCCGCGACATAGCTGCCTTGACCGGGATTGCCGATCGCCGTGGTCGCCGAGGAGAACAGAACGAAATGCTCCAGCGGCAAATCCCTTGTAAGCCGGTCGAGATTTTCGGCGCCCGTCACTTTCGGCGCCAACACTTTTTTCAGCCGTTCGGCATCGAGATTGGCGATAAGCGCATCGTCGAGCACCATCGCGGCATGAAACACTCCGGCGAGCGGCGGCATTGTACGGCCAATCTTTTGAATGAGCGCTTCGACCGCGGCCGCGTCGCTAACATCGAGCGCCTCGGCGCAAACGTTTACGCCGCCGGTCGCAAGGCTGGCGATGGCCTCCCGCGCCTCGGGGCTCGCCGCGCCGCTCCGTCCGGCAATGACGAGATGCCGTGCGCCGTGCTCGGCAAGCCAGCGCGCCGTCGCCAGACCAAAGCCGCCGCAACCTCCGGTAACAAGATGCGTCTTGTCCGGCGCGAGCGTGAATTGCCGGCGGGGCGGGATTCCAATCATGCCTGGCTCGGGCGGCGTGATGACGATCTTGCCCACATGGCCGGACTGCTGCATGAGCCGCATCGCGTCGATGAATTCGTCCGCCCTGAAGGTCCGATACGGCAATGGGAAGAATTCGCCTTGGGCAATTAGCTCTATGACCTCCTTGAACAATTGCCGGCTCGTGTCCGGTTGGACGAGCATGAGCTGGTCGAGATCGACACCGAAGTACGTAAGGTTATTGCGGAACGGGCGCAGACCGATGTGCGTGTTCGCTAGAAAGTCGCGCTTGCCAAGCTCCACGAAACGGCCGAACGGGGCGAGCAGTCCGACCGAAAGCTCCATTGCCTCGCCAGAAAGGCTGTTGAGCACGACCGCCACGCCGCCGCCGGTTGCCTGGCGCACGCCGTCGGCGAAACCATGGGCGCGCGCGTCAAAGACATGTTCGGCGCCGAGCGCTGCGACGAGATCACGTTTTTCAACCGTACTCGCGGTCGCGATGACCCGCGCGCCCCGCCAGCGCGCAATTTGCAAGGCCGCAAGACCGACGCCGCCCGCCCCGCCATGGACAAGAACCCATTCTCCGCGGGTAAGACGGGCACAAGTGATCAGGGCATAATAGGCGGTGAGAAAGGCGACCGGAATGGTGACGGCGGCTTCGAGCGGCAGGCCTTCCGGGACCTTTGCCACCGTCGCCGCGTCCACAGTGACATGGGTGGCGAATGCTCCCCCGGTAATGGCGACAACAACATCGCCGGGATGGAATCCCTCAACATTCGCTCCCGTCGCAACGATATGGCCCGCGCATTCAAGGCCCAGGACCGGGCCGGCCAACCCATCTTCTAGCATTTCGTCCGGCAGAACCGAAAGCCCCCACATGACATCTCGAAAGTTAAGTCCGGTTGCCGCGACGGCAATTTCCACTTCCCCAGGCCCCGGCGGCCGGCGCTCGGCCGGCACCCAGCGGATGCGGTCGAGGCCAGTCCCCTTGCCCTTTTCGAGCCGGCTCGCCGGAGCTGGCGGCTCTTGTGCCGCTGCGGCCGCGGGATCGCGGGCTTGCAAACGGACGACCCTGGTGGAATGCGCATCGAGAACGATTTCCGTCTCGGCCGTCCCGGAAAGAATGACGTCGGCCAACCGCCGCGCCCTGACGCGTGCCGGCAAGCCCTGGTCAAGATCGACCCGCCGCACGTCAAGCGCCGGAAATTCGTTGGCGAAGCTGCGTGTAAAGGCCCAAAATCCGGCCTCGACGGGATCCGCCGCGCCCAATCCGGCGCGCAACGCGCCAGGGCTTTCGATCCAAAGCCGCACTTTGTGTTTTCCGAGGTGCGCCGCGAAGTTTTTGAGAGCCATGCATCGCTCGGCAAGTTGCCCGGTAGATGCCGTCCCGTGCGTCATGATTGGCGCCAAAAAGACGATCGTGTCGGCATCCGCAAAAGGGAGCTGCTCGAACGACCGCTCATCCTCGATCGTGCAAGCAACCCCGGCGGCGCCTAGCAGCCCCGCCAGCGCGGTGGCGGATTCCGCCTGTTGCGAGCCGTTCCGGCCGACGATCACCACCTTGGCCGGAAGGTTGCGCCGCCCGGCGAATGGCGGCATTTGTCCGCCGACGAGAAGCGCCGGGCCGGCTGCCGTCCCGACCGTCTTAACCGCGAGTCCATGCAAGCACGTGGCCGCAAACCGCTCCGCCCAACCAGACTGCGAGGAAGCCGGCTCCTCCTTGGACTCCGTGCCACTCAGCCGGTCTGCCAGGAGACCAAAAACAACCTCGCGGAAGAGCGAGGGTGCCGGCTCAATTGCGGCCAGCAAGGCGTCAGGCGCCATTATTTCGACAATCCGCGCAAGCCCGGAAGCGTCCGGCGCGACCCTATACAAGGCATCCGCCGCAATGATGAGATCGAAGGACCCGCCTTGAAGACTTTCGACGCCGTCTGCAAAGCAAATCCCCGGCTCCCGCGTGAAAGCCAGGCGGGCGCGTTCGAGACGGCGGGGATTGGGATCGAGGATCGTCAGCCGCGCGCCGCGCGCATTTGCCAGTGCCGCCGCGCGCCATGACAGCGGCCCATGGCCAATCTGCAGGATCCGTAACGCCCGATCGCGCGGCCATGATGCCTCTGCGCGACGCAGGAGACCGACCAGGAGCTCCGCCGCCGCGACAACCGAGACCGAACCGGTTTCGAACGACTCAATCATGGAGCCGGCGAATGGATCGCTCGCATCTTCGCCCGCCGCCAAGGCCTCCATCACTGCGCTGGCGCGAGCCGCCAGCAAAAGCTCGGCGGACCGGCGCGGGTATTGCTCCGCGATACTCCGCAAAATGTCCCGTGGTGCGGGAAGCGAGACACCATCCGCCAAAACGAACTTTTCGCCATCGGAACGGACGAGGCCGCTCGTTTCAAGCGCAACCAGCAAATTGACAAGCCATCCGCGCCGCGCCGCGGGGAAGCGTCCCGCCGCGATCAGCCGATCCGGGGCGATCGCGCCATCAATCGCCAGCGTGCGGGCGCAATGATAAGCAGCCGCGGTAGCCCAGCCCTCGATCAACATTAAATCCGGCGGCAAGGAATCCCTGGCGGCCGCGGCGTCCGGGAGCGCCGCCTCAAGCAGCAGTTCGAGCGAGAGCGGAGGATCGTGCGGGGTTGCCGTGGGCTCGTCCGCAAGGATCAACGTTGGCACGAGAGAATGGCTGGCGAGGTCGTCTGTCCCGCGCGAACGGACCGCTTGGTAGCGCGCGCCATGCAAACTCGCGATCAGGCCGCCGTCGGCGTCGATCAGCGCAAAATCGGCGACGATAGCACGCGCGTCGTGGCGGCGGACGTCGATCCGCGCCCGCGCGATCGCGGCGCCTGGTTTTTCTAGCCTTATTTCGCCGAAATGGACCGGCAAATACGCGGCAGGCCGCTGGCTCGAGAAATTGTCTGCAAAGAGCAGGATCAACCCATGGAAGCAGGAATCGAGACGGGCCGGATCGAGACCATACTCCGAAGCAGAATCCGCCGCGACCAAATCCACAAGGATGATGTCTTCGCCGATCCGCGAGGCGGCCAAGACTTGCTGGTAGGCGGGACCGAATTCGAGGCCCGAACGGCGCGCGGTCGCGTAGAGTCCGGCGCCGGAGACAGGCTTTGCGAGCCCCCTGGGTATGGCTGGGATGGCAGCGGGCGGCGAGGCCTGAAAGATTACTTTGGCCTTGGCGTGAACGGACCAGGGAGCATCGCTCAACCGTGCCCGGCTCATGATCTCGATCGTGCCCGTAACCGGCGCCGCCCGGCAGAGGATCTCGCGCGATGTATTGGGGACAAACACCATGGGTTGGACGATTTCGAGACCCTTGATCGTCGCGGTTTCCGCGCCAGTCCAATCGCGCGCGAGCGCGAGCGCCATTTCAACGAAGGCGGCACCTGGAAGAAGCACCTGGCCGTCGATACGATGATCGGCGAGGCCGGGCACGAGCAACGGGTCGAGCTGCGCGCGCCATTCGAGCGAATCGGACGAAAGACGCGCGCCGATGAGTGGATGCGAGGGACGCACGCGGAGCCATCCCGTCGATTCGGAGGTTTCCGCGAGCCGGTAGGGCTTGCGTTTCCACGGATAGACGGGCAGGTTCGCCACCGGGCCTGGATCGCTGCCGAACGCGCGTTTTGCATCGATTCGCGCGCCAAGCGACAAGGCGAGCGCAACCGCGTGGCGGAACGGATCGCCGGAGATTGGCTTTTGCTCGTGGATGTCGAGCGTGGCAACCGGCAACTCCGACAGTTCGGCAATCTTTCTAAGATCGGCCAGCAGCACTGGGCCAGGCCCGATCTCGACAAAGACCCGCGCCCCAAGACGCATCGCGAGCTGCACGCCTTCCATAAAGCGCACCGGTTCGCGGACATTGCGCCACCAATATTTTGCGTCGAGGCCGCCATCGGAAACAACACCAACATCGACCGTCGATAGAAAACTTGCCCGGCTCGGGCCCGGCCGGAGTCCTTCGAGATCGGCAAGCAAACGCGCCTGGACAGGCGCCATGAGATCGCTGTGGAACGGGTACGCGAGATCGAGGCGCCGCATGCGCGCTTTATGGGCGCGGCTCATCTTGGCAGCTTGATCCAGGGCAAATAGGGGACCCGCAACCGTGAAGCTGCGAGGCGAATTTTCTGCCGCTATCGCGAGCCCGGGCGCCTTTTGGACCAGGATATCGATCACCTCGCGCGGGCCAAAGACAGCGGCCATGCCGCCGGCGCCGCGGACAACCTCCTGGTGGAGGCTGCGGAAATAAATCACCTGGACAGCGCTTTCGAGGTCTAGAACACCCGCCGCCTCCGCGGCGGCGATTTCGCCCATGCTGTGGCCGAGGACGATGGCCGGGGCGAGGCCGAGCTCGGCGAGGCAATGCCTCGCGGCAACCTGGATCGCGAAAATGAGCGGCTGGGCGACGCTGGTCTTTTGGAGACGCGCGGCGAGGCCGGAGCTAAACATTGTTTCGGCGAGCGACCAGCCTGAAAGGCCGAGGAAAATGCGGTCGATCGCATTGAATTGCGCACGGAAAATCGGGTTCGCCTCATAAGCGGCCCGGCCCATTCCGGGAAATTGGCCGCCATTGCCAGAAAACACAAAGGCAACCGGCGCGGCACGCTCAACCGCCGTGCCCGCGATTGCGTTCATTTCCGGGGCATCCTTAGCGCCAGCTTGCTCTAGTGCCTGAAGCAAAGTCTTGGGGCCGTCAAACGGGATCGCCAGCCGTTCGGAATGGAATTCACGCCGGTGGCCGGCCGCGGCGACGACCCGCTGCGTCTCCTCGGCGCCGGCGCCGGCGAGCCGGACCGAATATTGGCGCGCGAGGTCCGCCAAACTATCCTGGCCTTGCGCGGAAAGCAGCAGAAACTGGGGTGCGATGGCCACGCGATCCCGGTTAGCGGCGGGCGGCGGGTCGGCAAGGATCACATGCGCATTCGTGCCGCCAAAACCTAACGAACTGACGCCGGCATAACGAACGCCGCCATTACGGGGCAGCGCCAGGGGCTCGGCGCAGACCGAAAGGTTGAGATCGGCGAAGGGAATGTCGGGATTTGGTTCGTCGAAATGTAGCGAGCGCGGCAATTCGTCGTGCTCAAGTGCCAGCATGGCCTTCAATACGCCAGCGAGGCCAGATGCTGGTTCGGTATGGCCGATATTCGTCTTAATCGAACCGATTGGCAACGGCCGGGTGCGCCGCTGGCCCAATACTTCGCCAATTGCGGCCGCCTCGATGGGGTCGCCTGCGCGCGTTCCCGTCCCATGCGCCTCGATGAAGGCAATCGCATCGGGATCAATGCCATTCTTCAAATAGGCCCGTTCAAGAAGAGCGGCCTGATGCGCCTTCGAAGGCAAAGAGATGCCGGCCGTGCGGCCATCGGAATTGCTGTGCGAACCGGCAATCACCGCGTGCACGCGATCCGCACGGGCGCGCGCGGAGTCGAGCGCGCGCAGCACGAGAACGACTCCGCCTTCGGCGCGGACGTAGCCATCGGCCTGCGCGGAAAATGCCCGGCAAAGACCGGTTGGCGACAGCATCGTGGCCTGGGAGAAGCTGATAAAGCCGAAGGGACTGGCCAGAATGTTCACGCCGCCGACTATCGCCGTGTCGATCCTGCCGGACTGAATCGCAGCGACCGCCGCATCCAATGCGACGAGCGAGGAGGAGCACGCGGTATCGACCGTGAAGCTGGGCCCATGGAGGTCGAAAACGTAGGAAATCCGGTTTGATAAAATGGCCAGCGAATTGCCGGTGGCGAAATAAGCATCCGCGGCGGCGGCGTCATGCAGCCTGAGGTTGCCATAATCAAGCGTCGATCCGCCGACGAACACCCCAGTTTCCGTTCCGGCAAAGTCCGATGGACGAATTCCGGCGTCTTCGAGAGCTTCCCAGGTAAGTTCAAGCAGCAGCCGCTGCTGCGGATCCATTTGTTCGGCCTCGCGCGGGGAAATGCCGAAAACGGCCGGATCGAAGCCCCACACATCGTCCAGAATACCCGCCGCCCAAGAATAACTGCGGCCGCGTTCCTTCGGACGCGGATGGGCCAGCCGTTCCAGCGGCCATCGATCCGGGGGGATGCGGGACACCGTGCAACGGCCCGCCAAAAGTAAATCCCAAAGCTCTCCGGCGGAGTTGGCGCCGGGCAGCCTACACGCACGCCCTATAATTCCGATTTCCGGCCTGTCCAAATTGGCCGGTGCTGGGCGGCCGCTCTTTTGTTTTCTCATAATCCTGCCTGATTTATAATAGCTAATTGGAACCGAGCAGCGTCCCTTCCGACAAGATCGCGGAAATCCTCATGTGATATGTCATCTTGTCATATAGCCGTGAATTCGCTTTGCCTAGAGCTATGGAACCAAATCCGCTGGAAAACCGTCGTGGGAGGTTAGGAACGATCGAGCTCGGCCGCTAGGCGCGGACTTCACATGTTAAACAATTCAACGGCCAACTTATGTGAAGTGTTTTTGTTGTTGACATCGACGTTCCCACGTTTGATGGCCCTATTATGGCAAATGGAAATCGGTTACAGAGAAAAAGTGTATTTCCTAATAAATCGATATGCTTTAATACCTTTTTTATTGAGTGACTTTTTGCATACGGTGTCTCTTTTTAACCACACGCAGTGGTATATTTCTGCGCTTTTGTTTTTTCTGGTTGGCTAACTTGGCTGTGGCGGCGAAAACAAACGACGGTGTCAATTTCTAACTTGCCAACCTAGCGTCATTTTTTTGAAGATAACTGGTGTATGCCTTGTCCTTCACAGCTGCGCGATACCTGACCTGTATCAAGGAACGATGTTAGAAAGACCGCAGAAGTCCGCTGTCCGAAAGCTGCCAAGGCTGCACTTTGGCGCGTATGCGCGCGACCCGCGCATGAACCTTTGGTTTTCGATCGAAAGCTTGAACCGTCTTGCCAGGAAAGCCGGACGCAGCTTGCAAAAATCCGGCCATTCGGAAACCGGTGCGGACGAAGCAAGGGCCCCGGCAGACCCGCGGTCGTCTTTTTTTTGGCGCAGCTTCATTGTCCTTGTCGTCGTCCCCTTTGTCACGAGTTCCATCTATTTTGGGTTCCTCGCTTCTGATCAGTTCGTATCCGAAATGCGCTTCGCCGTGCGGGGCGAGACGGAGCCGCTTCCCGGCACCGATGCCCTGACAGGAGTGAGCACTGTCGCGGCGCTAGATTCAAATCAGGATGGCTATATCGTCGCGGATTATATCGCTAGCCGTTCGATGATCGATGACCTCTCAAAAAAGATCGATCTGGCGGCCATATATGGCAGGGCGGGGATCGATTGGTGGGCCAGATTTGATTCCTCAAAAGTGGCGGAAAAACTGCTTAACTATTGGCGCGGGATGGTCCAACCTTCGGTGGAGATTATTTCGGGCATCGTAACGGTCACCGTCAACGCATTTTCCCGCGAGGATTCAGTGCGCGTCGCCACCGCCATACGCGCGCGATGCGACATCGTCGCAAATCAGCTTCTGAACCGGGCCCGGCACGATGCGATCGACCGCGCGGAGGCCGAGGTGAAGACCGCGATGGCGCAACTCTCCGCGCGGCGGGCTAGTCTCGAACAGTTCCGGAACGCGCGCATGCAGATCGACCCGCTTGCCTTGGCGCAATCCCTGGGCGAGACGATCACCACTTTGCGGCGCGATCTCATCGACGTTGACGTGAAGTTGGATATCGCAAAGGCTTCGCTTAGCTCCGATGCGCCACAAATCAAGGTGCTCGTGGCAAACCGGCAAATCCTTGCTAGTCAGATCGCGACGCTCGAAGCTAGAATCACGGGCACCAATCTCAACTCGCCGACCGCCTCCGCCGTGCTTGCCGAATATGATAAACTCGACGTCGAAAAGAGCATGGCTGAGAAAGCCGTCGAGCTCGCGGAAAAGACTTTGGACGACACAAAGGCGGACGCAATCCACCATCATATTTATCTCGTCGACATTGAAGTTCCCACGGTGCCGCAAAGCCCGATCGAGCCGAGTCGAGCACAAATGATACTGATAATATCGCTGGCCGCGCTGAGCTTCTGGTCGCTGATCACGGTGGTCGCCGCTAACGTGCGCGACCACACCATATGAAGACCCAACGAATGGCCGAAGCCCGGGCGGCATTCCGATGAACGAAGCGCATCTCGCGGCCAGGGCCGCCGATCGCTCTCCGGCAGGCCTATCAGCCAAGACCGGGTTAGATCCTTTTGCCTTGAGGGAGGATCTGCGCCGCTCCTCCGTCCCAATCGATCAATTTGGCTCATGGCGAATGCATGGTTTGTCTTTCGCTCTCCTGGTCGTACTGCCCATAATGTGCGCGGCGATCTACTACGGTCTTATTGCTACCGACAAATATAGCGCGGAATTTCGATTTAGCGTCAGGTTGGCGGCGAAGCTCGGCGGCGGCGGCGACAATGTTGCGCAGATGATTACAGGCGGCAATTCTGGGACGCAGGAATCGGGGCGTGTCCCCTACATGGCCGCGGACTACCTGCGAAGCCGCAACGTTGTCAGGGAACTCGACCGGGACGGTTGGTTGCGGTTGGTGTTTTCGCGGGGTGAGGCGGATTTTCTGTCTCGCTTCGATCCAGCGAAGAGCGAGGACGATCTCTGGCTTTATTGGCGGGATATGATCAGCGTCACCGTTGACCGCATCTCGGGGCTCGTGCTCGTGCGGGTCCTGGCCTTCACCCCCGAGGATGCGCTTGCCCTGGCTCGCGCGGCCTCGGTTTCCACCGAAAAGATGATCGACAGCGTTGCGATGCGGCAGCGCCGCGACGCGCTGTTATCGGCTGAACAGGAATTGGAACGCGTGAGCCTGCGTTATTCAGCAGCGCTCACAGCATTGCGTGATGTGCGCAATGAAAAGGGAACCGTCGATCCAGAACAAACAATAAAGGACGCCGCGGACACTTTACTGGGCGTCGTGCGTGAGAAATTGTCTCTGGAACGCGATTATGCGGCCAATCTCAAGGTTATGTCCGCCAATTCGCCTCAACAAAAAGTTCTTTCCGATCAGATCCGGGCGCTCCGCTCCCAGGCCGCTTCGCTGACCGAGGCTCTAACGAGTCATCAGAAAAACGCCAAGACCGCAGCGCAAACCATCGAGCAATTCGAAAAGCAGCAACTGGAAGTCCGCTTCTCGAAGAAGCTTCTGGAGATCGCGCAGGCGTCTTACGAAAGCGCGCGCCAGGAAGCCGAGCGGCAGCATGTCTATTTTGCACTTTACGTCGAACCGAAGAAACCAGAGATCGCAGAATACCCGCGCGGTGCGCGATCGGTCGCCTTCATTGGGATATGCGCATTTTCGCTTTGGGGCGTCATGATGCTTGCAGCAGCGGGTATTAGGGATCACAAAAGCGAACATTAAGCGGCGGCGCGGCGCGGAGACCGCGCCCGTGCCGCGAATGGGAACGCGGGACGGCGATGTTATTTAGTATCGACGAGGACACCGGCACGCGGATTGCCGGCTGGGTCATGCCCGACAATCCGGCGACAACCCCGAAGGTGGTTGTCCATCTCGGTCCGGAACATCATGTCGTCATAGACGCCTTCGTGGAGCGACCGCTGCTGAGGGAACAAGGCCTTCACAATACTGGTCTCTGCGGCTTCGTGGTAAATGAAAGAAATTGCCCCGGGGTGACCGCCGCCGGACATCTGGAAATCAAGGATGCCGACAATCATGTCCTCATCTACCGGCGCCGCAATGACGCACAAGTCATTGAGCAGAAATTGCTGCGGGTTGAGACCCAACTGTTTCGTTCGCACGGTCTGGACGATGCGCTAATCGCGCGATTTCAGATGTCGTACAAATCCTTGGAGCTGCTCCCCGAAGAAACCACAAGGTCGATTTTCGCAATTCCATTCACCAACTCCGTTTTCGCATCCGGCCGCATTTTCTGGCGGATGTGGGAGCCTATGGTCCGCGATCGTAACTTCAAGGCCGGGATTGTGTTGCGGGAGCCGTTCGAGGAGCTGGCCGAACGACTGTTGATCTTGAAGTGGGCATCGGTTTCCGACACCAATTCGGCAGCCGCCGTCCTAGGGCAAACCGTTCAGCTCTGCGCCAAGACGTTTTGCAACGTCAATCTCGGCGATTTGGCGGCGCTGCAGGACCTGCTGTCGCGCCCCTCCGACGAGTTGCGCGCGGTTCTGTACAACCCGATCGTCTATCAACTGGCGGCTCCGAACGCCTTCGATCCTCCGCCGTCGCCGGAAGTGGCCGCCACGCTCAATTCGCTGGCAGAGATGGACGCGGTTGGCTTGCGCGATGACCCGGGCGCGTTCCTCCGTCTCGTCGGCGCCGTTTTGGACCTGCCCGACCAGCTGTCCGGCGTTTCGCTACACACCAGCGAGACGGTGCTTGGGCTAGCGGAAATATTGCGTGAAATGAGCCCGGCGCGCGCCTTGATCGAAAAAGACCTCGAAGTTTATGCCGAGGTGGCCCGGGTTCTTGCGCCCCATCCGGCGGAACAAGTCGGTTAGCACGCCGTTGAAAAATTGCCGGATTTATTCGAGTACCACTTCCTACCCTTCGCTTTTAAGCAGTTCAGCTTCAATCCAATGAGCCATTCGATTGGGGAAGCGCTTTGATGGTACAATTCAAGCGGATGGCCGGGATCGATGGCGCGCCGCCAACCGCCCGCCTGGCCGCCGTTTGTGGCGTGGACGGGGACGCCGGAGCCTATCTGGCCGCGAACGGGCGGCCATGGCTGTCAATTGAACCCATATCGATTTTTGCGCCCGGACGGTGGTTCCGGATGAGTTACCGGCTCGGGCTTTACGACCGGCCAGTGCGGCCATTGGTAAGCTACCGGCGAGGCTCGGAGGAGATCGGCTGGCATCTGCTGCCGGGCCCTGTTCTTGGCCGCGCGGACTGGTTTGGCCTCGTGCCGGTGGAGGCCACCGCGGTGTGGATATCGCCGGTTTCCGAACCCGGCCGCTTTTGCTTTACAATCGAGGAGATTGAACCTTTATCAAGTTTCGCTTTGCTGCGCATGGGATGGGCGGGCAACAGAGGCCGGTTATTCAGTGCGGCCGGGACATGGCTTCTGGGGTGGCGCAAGGAAGCCCAAGAAAATTTCCGCTGGTCCATTCAAGGCACGCCCTTGACCGCATGGCCCGCCTATCGCAACAGACTTTCGGTGGCCGCGCGTCTCGATGAATTCGAGAGCCCGCGCTGCGACTGGGCATGCGCGCCCACGGCAAGGCTGGTCGTTTCCCTCGACACAGAGGCTACTGAGGCACGAATCGATGAGACGATCGCGGCGCTTCGAGACCAACTTTACTCTCGCTGGACCCTCACAATTCTGGGAACTTCGGACGACGCCGCAATCAACGGCCGGATCAATTCTTGGCTGACCAAGGATGCCCGGCTTGCGGTGCGCGGCGAATGGATGGACCTTGATGGAAACAACGCGGATTTTGTTGCTTTCGTGGAATTCGGAGATTGTCTCGCGCCGCATGCGCTTGCTTGTTTCATCGAGGCTAGCCATAGGACGCCGGATGCCTTGGTGTTTTATTGCGACGAGGAGACCGCGACGGCGCAAGGCCAGGCGCCAATATTCAAACCGGATTGGAGCCCCCATTTGCAGGCGGGCCGGCCATATGTTGGGCGATTGATGTTGACAAGGCTCGGCCACGCGCGCCACCGGATTGGCTTGGCGAAAGTCCCTATCTTTGAGGTCGGCTTTGTCCAAAACATCCTCCGCGGTCTGGGGCGTCGAGACGTTCGCCATATTAGGCGTTTTCTCATCCAAACGAGACGAAGACGGCGCGCAGAGCAGGCCGTAACCGCGGCAGCCGAGCCTCGCCCTGCGCGGGCGCAAGATGCAAGCGTGACAATCGTGATGGTGACGCGCGACAATGCGGATTTTTTGCGCCGGACGATTACCAGTATTTTGGAGAAAACTCGGTTCGCGCGGCTCGATCTCGTCATCGTCGACAATGGCAGCACGGCGCCGCGGGCTCTCCGCCTGCTTCGATCGGCCGAAACGGACGAGCGCGTCATGCTGCTGCGTGCTCCCGAGCCTTTCAATTACTCCGCCTTGAACAATCTCGGCGCCACAAAGGCGCGGGGCGATGTCCTTGTTTTCTTGAATAACGACGTGGAAATCATCGAGCCCGAATGGCTCCGCGAGCTTGCCGGACGAGCGATGGACCCGCAGGTTGGCGCTGTCGGCTGCAAGCTCCTTTATCCGGACGGGCGAATCCAACACGCCGGCGTGGTCCTAGGGATTGGCGAGGGCGCCGGGCATTTCGATGCTGGGCGCCGCAATGGCGAGCCGGGCTGGCTCGGCCGCAATCTTATCCTGCACGAGGCATCGGCAGTTACCGGTGCGTGTCTTGCCGTAGAGCGAGCGAAATTCGCGGCCGCCGGCGGGTTTGATGCTCGTCTCCCGGTGGAATACAACGACATTGACCTTTGCCTGCGGCTAGAGGAGCTCGGGTTCACGACCCTGTGGACGCCATTCGCGCGCCTGGTTCATTTCGAATCGGCAAGCCGCGGCAAGGCGACGTTCCGGCGTCTCGACACGCACGCCACTGAGCGCGCCTACTTCCGCCAACGCTGGGCCGACCGACTGCGCGACGATCCTTTTTTTCATCCTGGTCTTTCGCTCGTCAGTCTAACGGCCGCTCTCGCCTGAGAGGCCTGAGAGGAAGCAATTCGTTGCCGGGCTCGCAAAAAGAGCGTTATTTGGCGCCAAGGTCGCGAGAGCATTGGGCGGATCGCCGCGCGAAGGCGGCGGGGAGGGAGCATTGGACGGACCCGCTGGGGATACCGCGGCAAAACAGGCGTTGGCTGAGTCGCGGCGGCGGCCCGCCGAGGAGGACGCGGCGGCGCATGAAGAGTGGGCGGCAATCAACCGCAGCCTTTTCATTATCCAAGATCATTTAGCCGAACTCGACGCCCGGCTGGCGCGTCTCGAGCCATGGCTGCGGGCAAACTCCTTGGTTCGCACTGGGCTATCCAATCTAGCGAAGGTTTTGCAGTTTCCGCTCAAGGTCGCGACTCTCATTCTGCATTGGCGCGAGATTGGCCAGCGCATCAGGGACGCGCGTTTTCGCAGTGAACGGGCCGTCTTCAATTCCGCGCGGAGCACATTTATACGCAAGGTCGATTATTCCGCGTTCGCGCGGCATTTGCGGCGCACGTCCGGTTTGTTCTCGCCCGCCGTCTATCGAATCGAACCTCGCCAGAGGCTCGCACTGGCCCGGCGGCCGAGAATTCTGCACGCGATCGCGAATGTTTGGGTCGGAGGCTCGACCCAGATTATCGTCGATCTCCACAATCATCTTGGGCACCGTTTCGAAATGAAGGTCGTGACATCCGCGTTACCGGCCCATGGGTCCCACAAGGGGATGTCGATCGATGTCGTGCCAAGACCCAATCGCCCTCATCTTGTGCGCTCGATATTCAGCCGGTACCGGCCGCACATCGTGCATGTCCATTACTGGGGCGATGTGGACGAACCTTGGTACAAGACGATTTTCGAGATCGCGGCGGAATTCGGTTGCCCTATCTTGCAGAACGTTAATACGCCGGTTGCTCCCTTCACTGGCGTGCGGGTCGATCGGAATGTCTTCGTGTCGCAGAGCGTCCTAGACCAATTCGGCTCGGCCGTTCCGGCAAGTGTCATCCGCCCTGGCATCGACATCGACCGGTTTGCACCGCCCGCCGTCGTCGATCCGCATGCGTACGATGCGATCGGTATGATTTACAGGCTCGAAACCGATAAGCTCGACAAGGATGCGATCGAATTATTCCTAGCGATCGCCGAAAGACGGCCAACGACACGCATCGTCATCATCGGCGATGGATCCTTGTTCGCGCATTTTCAGTCACGCGTCGAACAGGAAGGCAGGCTTTCGCAATTTGAATTTACCGGCTATGTGCCCTATGAAGCGCTGTCGGCGCAATTTGCGCGGTTCAAGACCTTTATTGCCCCGGTACGGCAGGAGAGTTTCGGTCAGGTGATCCCTTTCGCCATGTGTGCCGGATTGGCGGTCGCGGGCTACAAGATCGGCGCGGTGCCGGAAATCCTCGGCGATACGCGGACACTCGGTGAAACGCTCGGCGAAACAGTGGAAATCGTCACCGCGCTTCTCGACGATCCCAAGCGGATCGCGGCGCTTGGCGAACGCAATCGCGCCCGCGCGCTTGAACAGTTTCCGGTGGAGGATATGGCAATCCGCTATTTCCAGCTCTACCGGGACCTTACGCCGCGCGAAACCGATATTCTCAGCGAGCTTCCCGAAGCAGTGCATTTTCCCATTTGACGAGTGCCATAATATGACGGTGAGAGCCCTCGTGACGGGCGCCAGCGGCTTTCTGGGCCGAGCCCTCGTCCCTGCTCTATTGGCCGCGGGCGAAAACGTGGTCGCGACTGGCCGCAAAACCTGCCCGTTCGCGCCGCATCCGCGCCTGATCTGGCGGCAGGCCGATCTCGCCGATCCGGCCGCGCCGCTCGCCGGACTCCTACGCGGCGCCGATACGATCTATCATTTAAGCTGGTCGACGATCCCCGCGGATTCCAATCAAGCGCCTTCCGAAGACGCACAAATCAATATTGTTGGGTCCTTGCGCTTGCTCGAAAGCGTCGAACGCGGAACAAGCCCGCGGTTCATATTCGCGTCTTCCGGTGGAACGGTCTACGGGCGGCTCATTAAGGCGCCGGCGCCGGAGGAGCATCCGCTGAGGCCCCTATCTGCCTACGGCGTGTCCAAACGATCGGTCGAAGCCTATCTCGAGCTATTTGCGTCGTTTGGCACCATTAGACCGGTGTCGCTCAGGATCGGAAATCTGTTTGGACCGGGGCAGGAAACCGCGCGGGTCTTCGGCGCCGTCGCTCATTTCAGCAAACGCGCGCTCGCGGGCGTTCCGATCCACATGTTTGGTGATGGCGCGGTCGTGCGCGACTACGTTTTTATCGACGACGCCGTGGAAGCGCTGGTGCGCGCCGGACACACCGAAATGTGCTCCGCAGCGCTCAACATCGGCAGCGGGGAAGGCCGTTCGCTGAACGGCATTGTTGCCGTGCTTCAAAAGCATTTCGCTAAGCCGGTCATCATCGAGCGTGAGCCAGGGCGGCCATTCGACGTGCCGGTCTCGGTGCTCGATCCCGCCAAGGCTAGGGCCGAACTCGGCTGGTCGCCACGCGTCTCCTTCGAAGAAGGCGTAGCAAGAACCCTCGCAAGCATGGCCAAGGCCGCAACATGAAAATTGCGCTCTACGTTCATTGCTTTTTCCCGCGCCATTTTTATGGCACGGAGGCCTATACCCTGGTCCTTGCGAAAGAACTGGCCGCGGCTGGGCATGAACCTGTCGTGGTATCGGCGACTTTGGCCGGCGAACCGGGCCAAAAGAGCGTCATCGAAGACTATACCTATGAAGGCGTTCGCGTCGTCTCGATCGACAAAAACCTTTTCCCGAACCGCTGCGTTCGCGACAGCTACGAGCAGCCTGCCCTACGGCATCTCCATGAGCGTCTGCTACGCCAGCTGCGGCCCGATGTCATTCATGTCTGCCATCTAATCAGTCACACAACAGCATTGCTTGACGTGGCGCGGCGGATGGATATCCCCGTGTTCGCCACGCTGACCGATTTTTTCGGGTTTTGCTACAACAACCAACTTGAGAGCGCGCAAGGGGCCCTCTGCGAAGGGCCGGATCCGGCGCGCGCCAATTGCATCGCCTGTTTTCTCAAGCTTGCGGGCTCGCGTCCGAACGCCGAATTCCTCGCCAAACTTGGCGGACATAGTTTTGTGCGAACTGCCGTCTCTCGCCAGCTTGCTAAGCTCGGCCGCCGCGAGCGGGAGCCCTTCACTATCAGCTCCTTTGCTCCGAACGACATCGTCGTGCGACCCTTTATTTTGCGCCGCGCGATGGAAGTTTATCGCGCGGCCATCGCGCCGACCCTCTTTCTGAAGGGCGCCTATGAACGCAATGGTTTTCCCGCGCCTTTGCGCCTCAGCCATTTCGGCATCGAAATCGACCGAGCACCCAAACCGGTGCGGCGAGACGGCGATGCGGTAAGGCTCGGCTTCATCGGTCAGCTTTCCCCGCACAAGGGGGCGCATCTCCTGATCGAGGCCTTGCGCGCCAGCGGGCGCGCTAATCTTTTGCTCAGCCTATGGGGGCCACAGGATCAAGACCCAGCCTATTACACCAAACTGCTACAGCTTGCGGAGGGGCTTCAAGTCAACTTTCCGGGGATTTTGCCGCGGGCGGAACTGGCGGAGGCGTTCGGCACGTTGGACTACCTCGTAATCCCGTCCACTTGGTACGAGAACAGCCCGCTCATTCTCTTGCAGGCCTTGGCGACGCATACGCCGGTTATCGTGGCAGATGTGGCTGGGATGACGGAATTCGTCGAAGATAGCATCAACGGATTTCATTTTGCGCGAGGCAATCCTGGTAGTCTTACCGGCATATTATGTAAAATCGCGGATGAGCCCAATCTCGCCAGCAAGATGTGCGCCGCGAGTTCCTACGAGAGGGTTCCGGCTGATATGGCCCGCGATATCCTCGCCCTCTATGCGGCGCATGGTCTCGCTGCGCCCAATTAGCCTAATTCCGAGACGCCGCCGGGCCGAGCTTCATGATACGGGCAGCCCTTGCATCCTTATGATAAACCGCGGGCTTCTCAGAATGGCGATTTATCGACGCGTTTTCGACAAAATGGCGATTTACCACTTTCTTTTCGAGGAGTCACAGATGACCGCCAGCGGAGGCGTCCTAGGACGCCCCCGGTGGCGGTTCGAAATGGCATGGGACGCAGGGTGTGACTTTATCAAATACCAATTCCGGCGACCCAACAAAGCTTGGCGCGCTTGCAGAAATGCATGCGGCGTCTCTCGAACGCGCCGCGATAGCCTCGGAAGAGCTGCGCCGCTCGGCGCGCTCGGTGCGGCTCGCCAACGCCAAGGCTGTCTCGCGGATCAACTGGGCGATCACCGCGCGGTTCGCCTATCGGACCTTCAATCCAATCCGGCGATCCCGTTCAGATCTGTTTGGGTTTCTGGCGTTTTTCGCCGCGCCGGCCGCGTTGGCGGTGATTTATTTCGCGCTCATTGCATCGAGCCATTACACTTCGGAGGCGCGTTTTGCGGTTCGAAACAGTGAGCGTCCGCCCATCGACGCTATCGCGGCGGTGACCGGCCTAGAATCCATCACGGAGGTACAGGACTCTCTTATCGTCGTCAATTACGTGCAAAGTCAGGCTTTTGTCGAAGCGCTCGATCGCCAGCTCAACCTTCGCGTGATGTTTGGACGCGACGGAATCGACTGGATTTCCCGCTTTAATACCGATGATCCGATCGAAGATCTCGTCAAATATTGGCATTGGCACATCAAAACGTCGATCGACGCGACGTCCGGTATCGTGACAATGCAGGTAAGTGCATTTTCACCGGAAGAGGCGCTCAAAATCGCCGACGCAACGGTCGATTTGAGCGAGCGCCTGGTGAACGAGCTTTCGACCCGCGCACATCAAGACGCGATCGCAGAAGCGGAAGCAGAAGTTGCGCGCGCCGAAACGCGCCTGACCACAGCGCTCGTGACCATGCGTGATCTCCGCAACCAGCAATCGACGCTCGATCCGCAAAAGACGGCCGAGGGAATCGGCAGCTTGATCTCGGAGCTCCGCCTGGACAAACTCCACTTCGAACAGGAATTGACGGCATCGATCCGGGGAGACGTCAGTGAATCCGCGCCGCAGGTTCAGATGATGCGCACGCGCGTCGGCGTGATCGGCGAACAGATTACCAGCCTCGAGCAGCTTTTGACTTCGCAAGACGATAAGGAACCCGGGACAATCGCCGGAAAGATGACGCACTTCGACGCGTTCGAACTTGAGCAGCAGATCGCCGAAAAGGAATATACGCTGGCTGCCGCCGCCCTCGAGCGCGCGTGGTTCAACGCGCAGGGAAAGAGCGAGTATCTCGCGACGTTCGTCCATCCCGTTCTTCCGCAAGAACTCAACCTATCCAAAACGAGTCCTATTCAGCTTTCTTGCAATAGGCGCGGCCGCCTTGCTTTATGCAATTGGCATGGCTCTTATGCGGACGGCGCTCCGCAAGTTCGCGAAGTGATGGCGTGCAATGATCCGGCTGTCCTGCGTGTCAAAAATTTACCAAAGCGAAAACCACCGGAAGGTCGTTCTCGACGATGTGACGTATTCGTTCGATACGCAATACACCTACGGGATCCTCGGCGCGAACGGGGCGGGAAAATCGACACTTTTGCGGCTGATCGGTGGCGTCGAGCTGCCCAATTCTGGCCGAAATCTTCCGCGATCTTCGGATCTCCTGGCCGCTCGGCTTTGGTGGTGGATTGCATCCCTTGATGACAGGACGCGAGAATCTCAAATTCGTTAGTCGCGTCTACGGCGCGAACTTGCGGCGTGTAATCGATTTTGTCGAATATTTTTCTGAGCTTGGAAATTATCTCGATATGCCGGTCAAGACCTATTCGTCCGGCATGATGGCCCGTCTCGCCTTCGGTCTCTCCATGGCTATCGAATTCGATTGCTACCTTGTCGACGAAATCACCGCCGTCGGCGACGCACGATTCACCTTGCGGTGCAAACAGGCCTTCCAGGAAAGGCGCGACCGCAGCAGCATGATCATGGTATCGCATAGCATCGGGACCATTAAGTCATACTGCGACCGCGGCCTCGTGCTATACCGTGGTAAGCTCGTGGCCTTTGGTCACATTGACGATGCAATTGAGTTCTACCGGAAAAATCTTTGATGACTTGCCCGAAGCCTGCCGCGGTCCGGGCAAGCGAACGGGGCAGGTATGACCTCCGGCATGCCGCCGGCTCGAAACGATTCAATCGATGTTAGGAGTGGCCCGGCGCGGCGCCTCTGGACGAGGACTGGGACGGCGACAAGCTTGACTTGGATCCGAATGCGAAAAGGGGAGCACCGCCGGTGATAGAGTCGATACGGCGGACACGCGCTTCCGCGCTCGCGATCAACGCCGCCGCGATCGGGGCGATCCTGTTGCGCGACATTAAACTGCGAGCCGGGCCATTCTATTCAGGTTTTTTGATGCTTTTGTTGATGCCCTTGGCGCATCTGCTGTTGGTTGTGACACTTTACGACGTGTTTAAACGCTTGGCTCCGCAAGGAACGGATAAGGTGGTTTATTTCGCCGTATCCATCTTGCCCGTGGTGATTTTCATCTATATGGCGCGCCAGATCGTTATCGCGTTCGCCGAAAATCGTCCGCTTCTGTATTTTAACCGAGTGAAGATTTTCGATATTCTCCTTGCAAGAGGTATTTTGGAGGCGGCCGGCTCCGTCGTTGTTTTTATTCTTTTCGTCTCCATCTTGACAGTTTATTCAGATGATTTTTCGCCACGTGATTGGCCTGGGATGGTGTTTGCGGTCGCCGCGACGATATATTTGAGCTTTTCTTACGCTGTACCCAATGCGTTGATCGCCCGGCTCGTACCGGTCTGGAATCGAATTTTCAATCTTTCCATGCCCGTAGTTTGGATTTCCTCCGGCGTCGTTTTCTTTCCCACCGCCATTCCGCATCCTTACGACCAATGGCTTGCGTTTAACCCTTTGTTGCAGTGCGTCGAATGGATTCGTTATTCTTATTTCGATGGCTATCCGGACAAGCTTCTCAATATCCCTTACGTCTTCGCCTTTGCGACGGCGTGTCTTGCGGTCAGTTTAATCTGCGAAAGGCTCGCGAGGCGTGTGTTTCTTACAAAATAATATCAAATTCCAGCAGCCAAAATCAATGCGCCTATTGCAGGCCCCGGTGAGCATGACCTTCCGGGCCTGGCCCCACCAAACGAGCAGTCTTCGCCAAGTCCCCCTAAGACATTCGGACATATGACGGCGGCGGCCATCGATGACGATGCATCAGGCTTGCAATCGCGCGCGCGATGGACGATTTGAACCTAAGATTTCGGATTTATCCCGCCGCGATCGTGCCGCTTCGAAGGAGCTACGCCCAATTCCGCTGCGTGAGCAGGCGGAAAGGAGCTAATTCTAGGATGACCAGGCGCCTGATTGCCGCCTTCAATGCCGCGTGGCGGAATGTCCTGCGCGCCCAACCTGCAGGCCCGTCGGCTTTGATGCAGGCAGGGCAAGTGGCTGGCTCCGCACAGGCGCGCCAAGTGGCATCGTTTTGGGATGAGAACGCCGGAAAACATTGCGAGCCGTTCGCGCATTGGGAGAGCCCGGCGCCGATCCAGCGTGCTCTCAACAAGCTCGTCACTGGCGATAGTTCGATTCAGCCGCCTGTCTGGTTCATCCGGCATTATGGTCCGTTCGCGCATGTCGCAGATCTCGGCTGCGGCGATGGGATTCTGACTTACGTTCTCCTCCAGAACGACCGTAACCTGACGGTGGACGCCTACGACATTTCGACGGCATCGCTCGCCCGCGCGGCAGAGCGAATCAAGACCAATCGCGCTACAACCGAAAGATACCGTTGTTTGCCGATCAACCTTAACAAAGAGATGCTGCCAGAGGCTTCCTACGACGCCGTGTTGACCACTGGCACAATGCACCACGTCGAGAACCTCGACTTCTGCTTCGCAAACATCTGCCGCTCGCTGCGGCCTGGCGGCTATTTGTGGCTGAACGATTATGTCGGTCCGGAGCGCTTCCAGTGGTCCAACACGCAAATGCGTCTCGCCGATGAGCTCTTGGCGCTCGTCCCAGAGATTTGGCGCCGACGCAATAAAGTTGCCCGCTGCGATGCCCGAGCGCTTTGCGCGATGGATCCCTCCGAGGCGGTCGCCCCCCAACACATCGAGGCGGCGCTGGCCGCGCATTTCGAGATCGTCCAGAAATGGCCGCGCGGTGGCACCTTGCTCGCGCCGATTTTCGGCAGCGGTTGTCTTGATGCCGCCATGGCCGAAAGCGACGAGGGGTTGGCACTCCTCGCCGCCATGTTCGAGGCCGAGCAAGACCTGATCCGCGCCGGCGCCCTGCCGTCGGACAGCTACGTTTACATAGCCAAGCCGCGGCCATCCGCCGGCGCTCTCGTGCGCGAAGCCTTCGAACGCCATGCGGGAGCGGCGCTCGCGGCCGCGGGTTAAGTCATCCTGGACAGCTTTCGTGCGTGGCTGCCGTTGTACTGAACAAGGTCACCACCGTAGAATCCACCCGCGCCCGGCGGTGATGCAGCGCCCGCCCGGCCTCGACATTGGCCGGCACTTCGCGGCGCATCGCAGCGCGATTGCGGTGGACCAATGATTCTATTTTGAGAAGCCTCGGCGCGGCGTTGCGAAATCTGGTACCGGCGGTGTTTTGTCCTCGCGCAAAACCAGAAGGGAACAGGAATATTGCGAGGCCTTGCATCCGCCGGGCACAAAGGCAATATCCGCGCTGCGAGGCCTCGCGATCCGCGAGGAGCCGCCAAATTCGTAAAATCCAATTAGAATCTGAACGGAGGCCATGTGACAATGCCGGACGCAGCGGTTCAAAACCAAGCTTTTCAAGCAGATGTCGCCAAATTGCTGCACTTGATGGTACATTCGGTCTATTCCGGCCGGGACGTCTTTCTGCGCGAGCTCCTTTCCAATTCCGCCGACGCTTGCGAGCGATTGCGTTACGAGGCGCTCGCCGATCCGGCGCTCGCATCGGCGCCCTTCGCGATCCGGATTTCGATCGACAATGACGCCCAAACCCTCGCCATCGAGGACAATGGGGTCGGCATGTCGCGGCAAGACCTCACCGATCATCTCGGCACCATCGCGCGCTCCGGAACCCGTGCCTTTCTGGACCGGTTCGGCAACGGCGGCGAAGAGGCGGGGAGTGCGGACGCGCGGGAAAAGCTAGATTTAATCGGGCAGTTTGGAATTGGATTTTATTCGGCCTTCATGGTCGCGGACCGCGTCGATGTTTTTACTCGCCGTGCGGGAGAGACGGAGGGCTTTCACTGGAACTCGGACGGTAGAGGCACTTTTTCGATCCAGCCGCTGGCAGCAGGCGAAGGCCCTGTCCATGGCACCAAGGTGGTTCTCCATCTAAATGAAGAGTCCGGGAATTACCTTGAGCCTGACTGCATCGAGCGGCTTGTGCGTGAACATTCCAGCGCGCTCTCGGTGCCAATCGAGCTTGTCGAAAAAACCGGCGAGGACCCGCGCCGTTTAACCGATGGCGCGGCGCTTTGGACAAAGCCGAAGGCGGCGATCGAGGAGAAGGATTACACAAAGTTTTATCAAACTATCGGGGGGGTCTTCGACGAGCCTGAATTAACGATGCACTGGCACGCGGAAGGGCGCCACGACTATACGGTTTTGGCGTTTGTGCCGGGGTCGCGGCCGTTTGATCTGTTCGATCCTTCGCGTCCGGGCCGGGCCAAGCTTTATGTCCGCCATGTGCTGATCAGGGAAGACGCTGAAGTTGTCCCGAAATGGCTGCGCTTTGTGCGTCTGGTGGTCGAATTCGGCCGATCTTCCGCTGAATGTTTCACGTGAAACTATTCAGGATAGCCCGGTCTTCGCCGCCATCAAGAAAGCGGTCACGAACCGCATCCTTCAGGAACTGACAAAGCTTGCCGGAAACGACAAGGAAAAATACACGAGGATCTGGGATCACTTTGGAAGCGTCCTCAAAGAAGGGCTTTATGAGGACCCTGAAAAACGCGACACCTTATTTGACCTAGCACGCTTTGCGACCTCGGCCGATCCAGCGGGCGGCAAGAGCCTCAAGGAGTATGTGGAAAGCCTGCAACCGAATCAGACGGCAATCTATTATCTTCTCGGCGAGGATCTCGCCCATTTGTCCGCAAGCCCGCAGCTTGAAGGTTTTCAGGCGCGAGGCATCGAGGTGTTGCTGTTGCCGGATCCGGTCGATGCCTTTTGGGTGGCGACAGCCGTTGGCTATGGGGGCAAGCCTTTCAAGTCGGTGACCCAGGGCGCGGCCGACATAAAGTCCATTCCGCTCAAGGAGAAGCCGGACGCCGGCGCCGAGGAAACACCCCCGGCGGCCGGTCTCGCAACTCTTTACGCGCTCATGAAACAGGCCTTGGGCGAGGCGGTCGAGGATGTCCGCGGTTCCGACAGGCTGTCCGCGAGCCCCGCTTGTCTCGTCGCCTCGGATCGCGGGCCGGACCGCCGCCTCGAACGGATGCTGGCCGAAAGCGGCCGCCTCGGCCAGGCGTCGAAGCCGGTGCTCGAAATCAATCCCGGCCATCCGCTGATTTGCGCCCTGGCCGCGCGAGTCGGTACTCCGGACAAGGAAAAATTCGAGGATATCGTCTGGCTCCTTTTCGACGAGGCGCGGCTGATGGAAGGCGAAAAGCCGGCCGATGCGCCGCATTTCGCTGCCCGCCTGACAAGGATTCTGGTGGATGCCGCGAGTCGGCCCACGCCGTGAGGGAAGAGTTTGTGATACCGCATCCGCCCGGTTTCGAACCAGAGATGGCGCGCGGCGAGGCGAGGCGCTCGCTCGCGCGAGCCTTGGCGAAAGGCGGTATTGACGCGGCGGACATCGATGCCCGTGTGCTTCTCTGTGCGGCACTCGGGATCGATCACGCGGCTCTCGTACTCGATCCCGATAGTCCGCTTGGTCCCAGCGCGACAACGGTCGCGGATTTCGCGGCGCGGCGATTGCAGCGCGAGCCGGTGTCGCGAATCACCGGGCACCGGGATTTTTGGCGGGCCCGTTTCAGGATCGGCCCCGCCGTTCTCGATCCGCGCCCCGCGACCGAGACGCTGATCGAGGCCGTGCTCGACCATGCGGCGCGATTTCCCCGCGAAAACTGGCGAATTCTCGACCTTGGCACGGGATCCGGAGCAATTCTATGCTCGCTGTTGCAGAGCCTCCCCGGTGCGCTGGGCGTAGGCACCGATATTTCGTTTGCCGCCTGCGCGATCGCGCGCGGCAATCTCGCGGCATTGGGGCTCGCGCGGCGCGGGTTGGTTGTTTGCGGCGATTGGACCCTTGCCACACGCGGTCCTTTCGATGTGATTGTTTCTAATCCGCCCTACGTCGCGCGCCGCGAAATCTCCCGCCTGGCGCCGGAGGTTCGCGATCACGATCCATGGCTGGCTCTGGATGGCGGCGAAGACGGATTGGCGGCCTACCGCGAAATCATCCCAGCTTGCCGGGATTTACTCGCGCCAGGCGGTTTTATTGCGCTGGAGGTAGCGGCAGGCCAGCATTCAGCCGTCGAATCGCTCTTGAGCGGTACATTCGGCGCAGCAGTGAAGGCCAGATTGGACCTCGATGGACACCAGCGCGTGGCGTTGGCGTGTCCCGGCCAATCAGCCCTGGCGTGACAAATTGGTCACGCTAAGCGCGGGATGAGATATATTTTCGCAAAAGCCCTTGGCGTTTGCCGGGAAAGCGACTAGGTTCCTTGTCTAAAGGTTTGGTTTTCGCACATGGTGCAGGGTTGCAAGTAGCGTTGAGGTCCTGGGTCCGCGCAAACGTCTGGACGTGCTGACAAAGACGATCTCCGCTTCGAGCCATGCCGCGATCCCCGGCGCAACCGGGATCAATGCCCCCAGACTATGAGACTCTATCATCATGGGTCGAAGACCGGTGTCACGGCGGTTCCGTGAGCACAGTCGACACCGGCTGGAGAGCCTAATATCCGCTCGCGCCTTAGTGCTTTGAAAATAAGAGGTTCGATTAAGGACCGCGAATGCACGCGGGTCCGGCGGCGCGCGAACCCAATGACGATGCCACCCAAGGATCATCGATGAGACCAGGACAGAACAACAAACGCATGCGTGGCCGCCCCATCAATCGCAAGGGGCCGAACCCTCTGACGAGGTCTTATGAATCGAGCGGCCCCGACGTGAAAATTCGCGGAACGGCCCACCATGTCGGTGAAAAATACCTCCAACTGGCTCGCGACGCGCAGACCTCTGGCGATCCTGTCATGGCGGAGAGCTATCTCCAGCATGCGGAGCATTATTTCCGGCTGATCGCGGCGGCGCAGCAGGCCCAGCAACAAGGACCCGGCGCCTATCAGGGTCAGCCCGGCGAAGCCAATGTGGAAGAGGCCGAGGACGACAGCGAATTCGGCAGCATGCCCGACCAATTCGCTTCCCCTGTCGAGCGCTTTGCTCCGCCGCCGCAGCCAAGCATTGCGCCGCAACCTCAGCCCGGCCCCGTGCAGCCGGGTCCGGAGCGGTCTTTCCATGGAAATGGGGACAGACAGGACTTCACGCGGCCAGAGCGTACTCCGCGGCCCGAGCGCCCTATGCAAGACAGGAATTTCCGGGACAGGAAATATCAAACCTACCCGGAAAAACCTTATCACGAGCAGCGGCCCTATCAGGAACGCAATGGCCACGGCCGCGATCTGGACAATCGCGGCAACCGTGGACGCGGTCCGCGCGACTACCGCAATGAAGGCCCGATCCGGGTCGACCCGCCCGCCGAACCCCAAATGGCCGAGGCCGGCATCGAAGGTAGCGGCCTTCCGGCGTTCATCACTGCCCCCGTTCGCATCCCAACGGAAGCCTATGACGCCGCGGCCGCAGTACCCGTTGAGGCACTTCCTCCTTTGCTCCCCGGCCTTCCAGAGGCGGGCGATACGGCCAATGGCTTTCATCCGCGTCCCCGCCGCAGACGCGGCGGTAAGCCGGAAACGGGGGTAGCCGGGCCGCACGGCGGCGGCGCGGCGAATGCCAATGATCCAGTTGAGGAATAAGCATGGCCCGAGTTCTTCTGCTGGACTTGATTTGGAACGGCGCGCTTGCCGGGCAAAGAGATCCATTTGACCGGGACGCGCTCTACGTTTTTATTTTATCGCATTTTTTTAACGCGAACGGGTGTCCACTTCGCTTGAGAATGCTCTAGGGCCTGTTGAGATTCATCGTGAGTTTATGACGGCTGCGACGAGATTGATCATCGCTTTGAAGCTTTGATCGGTTTTGTCGCTGCGCAGGGCGATACGCTTGAACTCTTTGAGTTTGCAGAAGAAATTTTCGATCAGGTGTCGCCATTTGTAGATTTCTGCGTCGATAGTGAGTGGCTGGCTGCGCCGCGGATGCTGGGATATGACGATCTTAGCGCCGCGTTCATTCAAATCCGCGATGATGGCGTTGCTGTCGAATGCCTTGTCGGCGATGAGCCCGCCAAATTCAACCCCGTCGATGAGCGGTTGAACGCCGACTGTATCGAACCGCTGTCCCGGCATCAGCACGAAACGGACAAGATTGCCGAGAGCATCGGTGAGGGCGAGAATTTTGGTCGTCATGCCGCCCTTGGAGCGGCCTATGGCCTGATTTTAAGTCCCCCTTTTGCGCCCTGTCCGTGGCGATGAACTTTGACGATGGTGGCATCGGCCATGGCGTACTCCATGTCCGGCGGATCCGAGCAAGCCTCAAAAAGGCGCGTGAAAACATCGGCTTTGACCCAATCGCGGTACCGCTTGAACACGGTGTTCCAGTGACCGAAAAAGACCGGCAGATCACGCCACGGGCTTCCTGTCCGCGCAATCCAAAGAACCGCCTCTATGAAGCGGCGGTTGTCTCCGCCGCTTCGCCCCGGATCCGTCCGCTTGCCCAGGCAATGCGGCTCCATCCTCGCCCATTGGGCGTCCGTCAAAACGAATCGTTCCATCCAAAGCTTAAATCACATGCCCCCGCAAAAGGGAATCCTAAATCTCAACAGGCCCTAACATTACAGTTGCTTTTTTGGAGAGCATCTAAATCTATGGGCAACCATGATTCGGAGATCGTGGACGCCGGCAGCGTCGATTGAGGAGACGCTTGCGGTGTGGGCGGCGTCGCTTCGAGAGGTCAAGAAGCGGATACGTCCATTGTTCACGCAAGAGCGTGTTGCGACGAATGCAGGTCTGTTCCTGGAAGGCCTGCTGGGAGATGAGCGGCGCAAGACCGGTTGGATGCGTGCGGAGGCGGCTGGCGATCCCGGCCCATGGCGGCAGCAGGCAATCCTGGGCCGCAGGGATTGGGACGCTGATGCCCTGCGCGACATCGTACGGGAGTATGTCATTGAGCACCTGGCGGATGACGATACGGTGCTGGTGATCGACGAGACCGGCTTTCTCAAACAGGGCAAGGCATCGTGCGGAGTGGCACGGCAATACACCGGTTCGGCGGGCAAGATCACGAACTGTCAGATCGGAGTCTTCGCTGCTTACGTTTCGCGCCACGGTCATGCCTTCATCGATCGTGCGCTTTATCTTCCGAAGGAATGGACCGACGATCCAGATCGCCTGGAAGCTGCATACGTGCCTCCCGATATCGGCTTTGCAACCAAACCCACGCTTGCGACGAGAATGATCGCACGCGCGATAGCCGCGTCTGTACCGTTCAAGTGGGTTGCCGGTGATACCGTCTACGGTGTTGGCGACATCGAACAGCAACTACGCCTTGCAGGCAAAGGCTACGTGCTCGGGGTCAGCAGCGCTCATGTATTTCAATCCTGGGGCAAGCGGCAGCCTGTCGCGGGCAACGCAGAAGACATCGCCCGGACGCGGCGCCCGTCCGACTGGAAGCGTCTGTCGGCAGGAGCCGGAACCAAAGGACCGCGGCTGGATGATTGGTGTTATCTCGAATTGGCCGATCTTGAGGCCGGAGAATTCACCCGCGCAAATCAAGGTCTGTGGACGCGCGGTGTGCTGATCCGTCGCCACATCGCCGATGGCGATCTCGCCTTCTTCACCACCTGGTGTCCAGCGGGAACATCCATCGAAACGCTGGTGGCGGTCGAAGGCCATCGCTGGGCGATCGAGGACAGTTTTGAGACCGCGAAAAACGAGTTCGGACTAGATCATAACGAGAGCAGGTCATGGCATGGCTGGCATCGTCACGTGTCGCTGGTGATGCTCGCCTTCGCCATGATGGCCACGATCCGGCATCGCGCTAATCTGATGCCAAAAAAAACGAAGCGCCGCCCCCCGGCAAAAGCCGAAACATTATCACGCCGCCACTGATCCGCTGGTCAATCCAGGAAATCCGCCGCATCGCTAGTAGACTTGCGCGAAAGCGCATTCAACCCGCACATATCATCGCATGGTCACTCTGGCGAAGGGCTCACCAGGCTGCCGCTCAACGTGCTCACTTCAGATCAAAAAAGCAACTGTAATGCTAGAGCGGGTCCCGAAGAGTCAGAAATCGGTAAGGGATTCCCAAATCGGCCAAATCATGATTCAGCATGTTGGCTGGAAAGGAGGCCGGCATGGATGGCAAAACCCTATTCGCAGGATTTACGTGACCGCGTGGTGCGGGCGGTTTTGGCTGGTCAGTCCCGACGCAAGGCGGCGTGCAGTTTTGAGATCAGTGCGAGCTGTGTGATCAAACTCATGCACCAGTGGGAAACAACAGGCGATTGTCTGCCGCGCAAGTTTGGCGGTCATAAGCGGCACGCGCTGGCTGAGCATGAAGATAAGGTGCGGGCTTTGGTCGCGGCGCAGCCCGATCTGACGATCACGGCGCTGTGGAAAAAGCTGACGGTGCTCGGCATCAAAGTCGGGCGGTCCGCCGTCGGACGCTTTTTGCTGCATCTGAAATTGACCTATAAAAAAAACTCTGCACGCCGCGGAACAGGAAAGGCCCGATGTTCAGGCGGCCCGCCTCGCTTGGCGCGAGATGCAAAAAGCTCTTGATCCTAAAAAGCTTGTGTTCATCGACGAGACATGGGCCTCAACCAACATGACGCCCCGTTATGGGCGCTGCGAAAGGGGCAAAAGGTTGCTCGCTTACTCGCCCTTCGGTCACTGGAAAACGACGACGTTCGTGGCCGCTTTGCGTCACGATCGCATCACGGCTCCTTGTGTCTTTGATGGCCCCATCAACGGCGAAACATTCCTCGCTTATGTTGAGCAGGCCCTCGCGCCGGCATTGTCGCCTGGCGACATAGTCATCATGGATAATCTCGGTTCCCATAAAGTCGCCGGCGTTCGTGAAGCCATCGAAGCCGCTGGGGCGACGCAGCGCTTTTTGCCTGCCTACAGCCCTGACCTCGATCCTATCGAACAGGTTTTCGCCAAACTCAAAAACACGCTGCGTAAAATGGCTCACCGAACCGTCGATGCCCTTTGGGAAGGCATCGGCAGCGCCCTCGATGACTTCCCTCCCAACGAATGTCTAAATTACTTCCGCAACGCCGGATATGGCTCTGCCTAATGGGGATACGCTCTAGCCGAGCCGGTCGCCGAGGAGGAACTGGAGCGCGCGGTCGAGCCTGATATGGGGCAGCGGCAGCACAGTCCCATTTTCTCCACAGACTGCGACGGGAGGCCGAAAACGGACGAAGCGGTAGTCGATTTCGCGTGGCTTTGCGGTGCGCGGTTCGTCGCGAAACACCGCGTCCGGATCGCGTGGAAGCTCGCCGGGATAAATCGCCGCCTCCGCCAGTCCATCGAAAATCTCATCGCCGATCCGCTCGCCTTCGAGGGGCGTGCCAATGACGGCTTCAAGCGTTGGCTCATCGGGGGCACCGACCATGCCCTCGCGTGTTGCCCTAACCGCTGAGAGCGCGATGACTTCGACCTCGGCGCCAACCAATTCGACGCGGCCGATGGCTCGTTTGGTCAGATGCCGCAAGATCGCCTCGAGCCGGTCGTGGCTTGTGTGGTGCAAATGATCGGCCTTGGTAGCGGCGAAAAGAATCTTGTCGATCTTCGGCCGGAACAACGCCGACAATAGATTGCTCCGCCCCACGCGAAACGCGGCTAGAACATCGGTTAAGGCGGATTCAAGATCGCGCATCGCGGCCGGTCCCGCGTTTAATGCGGCGAGCGCGTCGACGAGGACGATTTGCCGGTCGAGCCTTGCGAAATGATCACGGAAAAACGGCTTGACCACATGCGCCTTATACGCCTCGTAACGCCGCTCCATCATCGCGGCGAATGAGTTCGGGGGGTAGATTTCGCCGTCCTCGACGGCCAGCGGCACAAAGGTAAGGGCAGGCGAGCCTTCAAGGTCGCCGGGCATCAGAAAACGGCCCGGCGGCAGGCTCGAAAAATGATATTCATCGGCGCGGCAAGCACGTAAATAATTGGTGAAAAGGCCAGCTTCCCGGCGCGCCTGTTCTTCATTGGCGTTCGCGCGCTGGTCGGTATTGGCGGTCAGCGCGCGCCATTGCGCCGCGAGCGGCGCTCGCGCCGCACTCGCCGAGGCAACAAAGGTTTCGCGCGACCACTGCGCGTAAGATTTGGTAAGAAGCGGCAAATCTAGCAGCCACTCGCCCGGGTAATCGACGATATCGATGCTCAGCGATTGGCGCCCGGGCCGCGGGCCGGTAGTTCGATCGAAATAAAGGCGCAGGCGCAGCTCGGAAATCCGGCGTGTCGATTGCGGCCAGTGGCGGGCCTCGGCGTGGCCCTCGGGACCGGCCAACGCGGCAATATGTTCCTCATAGGCAAAGCGGGGCACGGCGTCGTCGGGCTGTGGCTCAAGCGTGCCGCCGATGAGCCTTCCCTCGGCGTGGACCCGGGAACACGGGCAAGGGATTTTTCTTTCCTTGCAAGGCGGGGTTCGTTGCCTTGGTCAGATGTTCGATCAGCGCGGTGATAAAGATCGTCTTGCCCGCCCGCGACAGTCCGGTGACGCCAAGGCGAATATGCGGACCCTCCGCCAGCTCGATGAGGGCCCGCGCCGCGGCGCGGGCTTCAAAAAGAAGATCGGAGATAAACGGCAAAATAGACTGGCTTTCCAGAGCGTTTCATGGCGGCAGGGGCCGCCAGACCGGGTGGGAAGAACGGGTAAGCCAAATGACTCTCGAAGTGGAGTCAGGCGGCGCGAATTCGTGATGTTCGACGCGAATAAATCATTCGCCATGACTTAGGGACTCGCCGGAGAGATCCCCGACCCGCCGTCCGGTCGTAGCGGCTTCGCTCTCAATCTACCGTGAAGTACGGTTATCAACCGGCATGCTGGAAAAGTCTACGAAATGCTCCAGCCGCCCGCTCCCGGCGTGCGCTTCCCACCAATCGCTGCAGGTGAAGTCGATAATCGCGAGGCAAGGCGCCGGGAAATGGCGGGGCATGGCGCTTTCTCCGCCGCGCACGAGAAAACGCGCAAATTCGGCAAGACCCGGATTATGCCCGACGATCAGAAGCGCTTTCACCCAGCCGGATGTTTGCGAAAGAAGATCGCGCATGGTGTCAATGCCGGCGTTATAGAGCGAAGCCTCGAAATGGCAGGCAGGCGATTGCGGCAATTCCTGCAAAATCATGGCGAGTGTTTCGCGTGCCCGCCGGGCCGGCGAAGAAAGGGCGAGGTCGCAAACGAGGCCGGATGCGCGAAAATAAACGCCCATTCGCGCCGCACTTGCCTGGCCTGCAATGGTCAACGGCCTTTGAAATCGCCTTCGGGGGCGTGAGTTGAGGCTTCGGCATGGCGGACCAGGAAGAGCCGGGACATCGCGCCAGGTAACGCTCGAGGGAAATCGCGGGCGGTTTTCGGCACCGTCCTTTTAGGTGGTGAGGGCTAACGCCGCTTTGCCTCGCATATGGCGCTGCCTCTTGGTCCGATCGATGACGAACAGCTTCCATTCATTGTTTTTCGCCAAACGCCAATGTCTAGACCACAACCGGCGGCTTGGCGATAGGAAAAAGCGCACAGGACTAACTGTTTCCTTGCGCTTCAGCGACCGAAACCGCGGTCATGTTGATGATGCCGCGCGCCGTCACCGAAGGCGTCAGGATATGGGCGGGCTTGCGCCGTGCCGATCAGAATCGGGCCGACCGGCTGGATGTCGGCCATGATCATCGTCATCGTATAAGCGATGTTGGCGGCGTCGAGATTGGGCATGACGAGGATATTGGCCTCGCCTTTAAGGTGCGAGGACGGCAACACGCGGTCGCGCATCGCCTGCGACAACGCCGTGTTGGCCTGCATTTCGCCGTCGACTTCAAGGTCCGGCGCGCGCGCGCGTAAAATCTCCAGCGCTCGGCGCATCTTCAGCGCCGAGGGCGCATCATCGGTGCCGAAGTCCGAATGCGAGATGAGGGCGATGCGCGGCTCGAGGCCAAAGCGGCGGACATGGCGCGCGCACATCAGCGCCGTCTCCGCGATCTCGAAATCGGTGGGGTCGTGCTTGACATGCGTGTCGGTGATGAAGAAGGCGCCCTTGGTGGTGATCATCAGGCTCATCGCCGCGAAATCGGTGACGCCGGGCGCGAGGCCGATGATGTCGTGGATGAAAGCAAGGCGCGAGTTGAAGCGGCCATCGAGGCCGCACATCATCGCGTCGGCGTCGCCGCGCCGCACCGCGAGCGCCGCGATCACCGTCGCGCTGGTGCGCACCAGCGTGCGCGCGGCGTCGGGCGTCACGCCGTGCCGGCCGGCCGCGTCGAGATAGGTCGCGACATAATCGCGATAGCGCGGATCGTCCTGCGGATTGACCAGTGTCGAAATCGCGCTCCGGCCGCACCGACAGGCCGAACCGTTCGAGTCGGGCGCTGATCACGTCGGGGCGGCCGATCAGGATCGGCAGCGCGACGCCTTCCTCGACGACGGTCTGCACCGCGCGCAGCACCCGCTCGTCCTCGCCTTCCGCATAGATGACGCGCTTCGGAGCGGCCTTCGCGGACTGTATCAGCGGTTTCATGATGAAGCCGGAGCGGAACACGAAGCGCGATAGTGTCTCCTGATAGGCGACGAAATCGACGATCGGCTTTTTTGCGACGCCGGTCGCCATCGCGGCCTTGGCGACGGCCGGCGCGATGCGCAGGATGAGGCGCGGATCGAACGGCGAGGGAATGAGGCTGTCGTCGCCGAACTGGCGCGTTTTGCCGCCATAGGCCCGCGCGACGACGTCGGAAGGCGGCTCATGCGCAAGCTCGGCGATGGCGCGCACGGCAGCGAGCTTCATCGCCTCATTGATGGTCGAGGCGGCGACGTCGAGCGCGCCGCGGAAGATGTAGGGAAAGCAGAGGACGTTGTTGACCTGATTGGGATAATCCGAGCGCCCGGTGCAGATCAGCGCGTCTGGACGCGCCTCGATGGCGGCTCGGGCTCGATCTCGGGCGTCGGATTGGCGAGCGCCATGATGAGCGGGCGCGGCCCCATCTTTTTCGCCATCTCGGGGGTCAGGACGCCCCCGGCCGAGAGCCCGAGGAACACATCGGCGCCGCCGATGACGTCGGCGAGCCGGCGCGCATTGGTGTCGCGCGCATAGGGCGCCGACGTGTTCGTTCATCGAGGGGCGGCCCTTGTACACGACGCCCTCGACGTCGGTGACGAATATGTTCTCGCGCTGGGCGCCGAGTTCGACGAGGAAATCGATGCATGCCAGCGCGGCGGCGCCTGCGCCCGAACTCACGATGCGGACGTTTTCGAGACGCTTGCCGGTTAGCTCCATGGCGTTGAGGACCGCGGCGCCGACGATGATCGCAGTGCCGTGCTGATCGTCGTGGAATACCGGGATCGACATGCGCTCGCGCAGCTTGCGCTCGACCTCGAAGCACTGCGGGGCCTTGATGTCTTCGAGATTGACGCCGCCGAAAGTCGGCTCCAGCGAAGCGACGATGTCGACCAGCCTGTCGACGTCGTTTTCGGCGATCTCGATGTCGAACACGTCGATGCCGGCGAATTTCTTGAACAGGACCGCCTTGCCCTCCATCACGGGCTTCGCCGCCAGCGGGCCGATGTCGCCGAGGCCCAGCACGGCCGTGCCGTTGGTGATGACGGCGACGAGATTTTGCCGGATCGTCAGTTCGGTCGCCTCGGCCGGATCGCCGGCGATGGCGAGGCAGGCGGCGGCGACGCCCGGAGAATAGGCGAGCGAGAGATCGTGCTGGGTGCCGAGCGGTTTCGTCGCCTGGATTTCAAGCTTACCCGGCCGCGGCGATCG
>CAVQZL010000018.1:0-258773 GCA_963718265.1 uncultured Alphaproteobacteria bacterium
CCATGCGGGACGATGACGGCAATCTAGGCGCCAATGGGTGCCGCGTGAAATGATGAGATTTAATGCAGCTATGAATGAACCTCACAGGCTGGGCGATCACGTCTCGATCAGTTCTGTCCGATCCTTCCCGAAGATCAAAAACGTCAACCAAGCGGGGCTCGAGAAATGTCGGAGTTACGCAATTTCGATCTGAATTTGCTGGTCGCATTCGACTTGCTAATGCAGGAACAGAACGTCTCGCGCGCAGCGGAACGCATGTTCGTCACCCAGTCGGCAATGAGCCACATCTTGCAGAGACTGCGTCAGCAGCTGGATGATCCATTGCTGGTCAAGACTCCTTCCGGCATGAAACCGACGGATCGGGCACTGGCCCTGATCGATCCTGTCAGGGCCGTCCTTCGCGACATCAAGCGCGTGATCAACGCCCGCGAAGAATTTGACCCGGCGAAGAGCCTGAGGCGCGTTGTCATCGCGGCGACTGACTATATGGAGCTCCTCGTGATTCCCGCGCTCGTCGAGCGTATCGCGCGATACGCGCCAAGCGTCGACATCCACGTCAAACGAACGGAAACTCCATTTCCGGATAGGGAGCTCGAATACAATGATCTCGATGTCGTGCTGGGGTTCGCGGCGATCCTGAAACCCCCAGCCTATTTGATCGTCGAGAAACTGTTCGACGATCGTATGACCTGCCTAGTCAGTCTAAATCATCCAGTGAACAGTGGCGAACGTCTGACGCTAGACGAATATGTCTCGAAGAAGCACATGCTGATATCGCGTGAGGGAACTCGCACCGGCGTTATAGATGAATGGTTGGCCGAAAAGGGATCTTGAACGCCGCATCGCGCTTGTCGTGCCGCATTTCCTCTCCGCGCCGTTCATCGTCGCCAAGACGGATACGCTGCTGTCCTTGCCCGAAAGATCCACGAGGCAATTCGTTGGCTTGGCGCCGCTTAGAATGTTGCCCGTCCCCATGGATCTTCCAGTCTATGAATTGGTCATGATTTGGCACCCGTTACGGGAAAATGATCCCGCTCATCGCTGGCTGCGAGAGCAGATCTTGGCGGTTTGCCAAACCATCCTGGACGAGCCTTCAAACGATTTAGTCACCGCCCAGGCAGTCCGGCAGCCAGAGCTTTGACCTCGATCAGAAGATAGGGCGGCTTAGACAGCGCTTCGCCGCCGTTCAAGGTAGCCGACCGGTGCAGTTGATTGACCACGGCGTAAAGCTTGCCTTCCGGCCCAAAGCTCAGGGAATCGACCCAGGACAGCTCCGTGCTTTGCGCAAGCCTTATATAGCTTCGATCCGGCTTGATGACGCCAATCGCGTTTTCCGCTAGATCGCCCAGATAAATATTGTTGTCCTTGTCGATGCTAATTCCGTCGCAGATGGGTTTGGCACTGTAACGCTCCACCTTTTGACCGAGCGTTTTCGCGTCCAATCCTTCGTCGGCTAAATCAGCCGCCTTGATGCGATAAGACTCTGGAATTGATGCATGGGACCAAAATAAACCCATTCGTTCTGCAAATCCTCGGTAACGGGGTCGACGCCGATGCGAGGCCGGACCAGGTGTCCGACGGACTCTTTCACCTGAATGGGTCGTCCGTCGATAATGAGATCGACCTTCTCGGGAACAACGCTTGGATGCCCCTCTAACACTCGCCGGGCGGCGCCCGTTTCCAGATCCACCACGATAAACGCTGCATTCGCGCCACCTGCCGGATCAACAATGAAGATCCGATTGTGCAGGCTATCGACGGTAAAATCATTGACGAAGGCGTCCTTGGGGGCAATCGGGGCGGGCAAATAGATGACGCGGTGCAGTTTGTCGGCTTTCGTATCCCAGCCTACAAGTTTTGGTGCGACGCCACTGCGCATCCCATCGTCGAGCATCCAGACGACTCCATTGACGTCGGTGCGGATGCCCAGAACCGAATCCAGCGTCAGGCCGGAATGGCTTTGCCGATCATTCAGCTCCTTGTTGGGAAAAGGAGTTAGAAAACCATCGCCCTGGCGCTCGACGACCGAGTAATCGGGCTCGTAGAACTGGTGCTGGCTCATTATAATTCTACCGCTTCCGGTGACCGTCACGTTTCCTGGAGCTTGAGACAGTCTCGCGACGATTTCATAATTGGATCGTGTCTCGGTGGAAGCGTGACCGGCGAGAGCGAATAGCAATAACAGGACAATGAAACCTCTTTGCACGATGGTCTCCGAGAATGCGGTTGAATGCGATTATGCATCACCATATGCTGTCGAGTTAGGTAGGATAAATGGCGTTTTTTCATGCCTGTATTACTTCGCTTGATATCGAAAACGCCTTGTCCATCTTCAACGCTCATGTCGCAAAAAATGTCGAAAACTTCGACATCCTTGGCAGTATGGAATTCGCCCACAAACTATCCGGAACCAAGGTGATTCTGGTCCTGGCCATACGGGCTCTGTAGCGAGTCTGCTGGCATTTTTGGTTACGCCAAGATGAAAGCTTCACGCCACGTCTGCATGGCCGATGCTCGGTGTGTTTTTGCTGAGGTAGGATGCCGCTGGACGGCGAAAATGTTGTAGGTGGCTGCGTGGATTGAGAGATTCTTTGCGCAGATCCAACGCTTTTGAACCCTTGCAGCTTACGTTCTCGTCGCAGTCGCCGCTATCGAAAGCAATGTTCCGGCTCTTGTGAACGCTCGCGAGATCATCGCCGTGTTCCACGCCATGACCCGGTGAAAGACAACAACAGAACTGGCTTCCTGTACCGACCGCGCCCGAAAACGCCTCGTTGCTTCTTTCGCCAACGGAGTCAGTAAGGATCAAGCAGCAGTGCGCGCTGCGATCGCATTGCACTGCTCGAATGGTCAGACAGAAGGTCAGATAACGAAGCTGAAGCTCGTGAAATGACAGAAGTACGGCCGGGCGAAAATCGATCTCCTCCAGGCCAAGTTGATCGGCGCCGCTTAAACCTATGGCTGCACCAAAATTGCGCCAGAGCCAAAGTTGGACGCCGATTCACAATCATTGCAGCTCCCGGCGCCGTCGCACGGTTTCGGCCGTAACCTCGCCCCCCTTGCCGCCGAAATGTCCGATGACGTAGTTGGCGACAGCGGCCAGTTCCTCGTCGGTATAGGCGGCGCCGAAGCTCGGCATGTAGCCGGTGCCGTGCCTGGTCTTGAGATCGGCGCCCGTTAGCAGCACCTGGACGAGGTTGACGCCTTGCGGATCGTTGACGGCCTGGCTGCCGGCGAGGGCCGCGTAATCCGTTTCGCGGCCCTTGCCGTTCCAGCTGTGGCAGCTGGCGCAGACGCCCTCGAAGATCCGCCGGCCAAGTTCGCCCTCCGGGTCCCGCGGCCCGGGCGCCGAGGCGGTCGACGCCGTCATCGCCGCCGGCGCCGGGTCGATCTGGGTGCCGGGCGTACCGGACTGCGGCTCGACCCGCCGCAGATAGGCCAAGACCGCCTTCGTGTCATCGGCCGTGAGATACTGCAAACTGTCGGCGACCGCCTCAGCCATCGGGCCGGCGGCGGAGCCGCGTCCGGACGCGTGGCCCCGGCTCAAATAATTGGTGATTTGCTCGTCCGACCATTCACCGATGCCATAGGCCTGATCGGTCGTGATGTTGTAGGCGTGCCAGCCCTGCAGCAGGGCGCCGCCGAACTGCCGCCCAGTCTCCATCGCGAAGCCGGCATTGCGCGGTGTGTGGCACTCGCCGCAATGGCCCAGCGCCGTCGCGAGATAGGCGCCGCGGTTCTCGGCCTCGCTCGCCGCCGGATCGGCACGGAACCGGCGCTCGTCGAGGAAGACGAGATTCCAGAAAGCCAGCGTCCAGCGCTCGCTAAAGGGAAAGAGCAGGAGGTTCGGCCGCGCCGGCGCGCGCACGGGCGGCAGCGAGAAGAGATAGGCTTTCATCGCTACCGCGTCGTCGCGGCTCAGCCCGGTGTAGGAGGTGTAAGGGAAGGCCGGGTAGAGATGGCTGCCATCCTTGGCGATCCCCTCATGCAGCGCCCGCACGAAATCATCGTCGCTCCAGCCGCCGATCCCGGTCTCCCTGTCCGGCGTGATGTTGGTCGTATAGATCGTGCCGAAGGGCAGGTGGAAGGCGAGCCCACCTGCGAAGGCTTTGCCGCCCGGCACCGTGTGGCAGGCTGCGCAGTCGGCCGCCTTCACGAAATACGCGCCGCGCGCGACGAGTTCGGGCGTGGGAGCCACATCCGCGGCCCAGATCTCGGGATCGCGGTCGCCGAAGCGCCATGCGGCATAGGTGCTGCCGGCCATGATCGCTGCGAGCAGGATGCCCCCGCCGATCTTCAAGACGCGCCCGGCCATATCAGACTGCCGCCGCCAGGCTGCCGGCCAGCGGCAGCCGCCGGATGCGCTTGCCCGATGCCGCGAAGACAGCGTTCGCCACGGCCGGGAAGGCGGCGGCAGTGCCGGTCTCGCCGAGCCCGCCGGGCGTCTCCGTGCTCTCGACGATATGCACCTCGATCGGCGGCGTTTCGTCCATGCGCAGCATGCGGTAGGTGTTGAAGTTCGTCTGCTGCACCCGCCCCTGGTCGAGCGTGATTTCGCTGTAGAGCGCCGAGGTGAGCCCGAAGACGAGGCCGCCCTCGAGCTGCGCCTTCACCGAGTCCGGATTGATCGCCTGCCCGCAATCCATCGCGGCGACAATCCGGCGCAGCCGGATCTGATGGCTGGCCTTGGGCACCTCGACCTCGCAGACGACGGAGAGGTACGAGCCGAAAGCGAACTGCACCATGATGCCGCGACCGACGCCGGACGGCAGAGGCGCACCCCAGCCGGCCTTCTCGGCCGCGAGCTCCAGCACCGTGAGCGCGCGCGGCGTCTTTCGCAGCAGCGGCCGGCGGAATGCTACCGGATCCTGCTTCGCGGCATGCGCCAGCTCGTCGATGAAACTCTCGATGACGAAGATATTGTGGGCCGGCCCGACGCCGCGCCACCAGGCGGTGATCACCCCGGGCGGCTCATGCCGGACCCAGGAGCTCTTGAGCGCGGCGATCTCGTAGATCGGATCCTCGGCGCACTCGACCGTGTCGGGATCGACGCCGTCCTTGCGCATGCCCTGCGGCGCCCAGCGCGCCGTGACGCTCGATCCCGTCGTCTTGTGGGTCCAGCCGACGATCTTGCCGCCCGCATCGAGCCCGGCCGCGATACGGTCGTAATAGAAGGGCCGGTAGCGGTCGTGCTGGATGTCGGTCTCGCGCGTCCAAATCATCTTCAGCGGGTAGGACACCTGCTTCGCGAAGGAAGCGGCGATGCCGACATATTCGGACTCGAGCCGGCGGCCGAAGCCGCCGCCGATCATGTGGTTGTGGACCGTGACCCGCTCGGGCGCGACGCCCGCCGCCTTGGCCGCCTCGGCCTGCGCCCTCGTCGGCACCTGGGTGCCGCACCAGACATCCGCGCCGTCGGGCCGGACATGGACCGTGCAATTGATCGGCTCCATCGGCGCATGCGCGAGGAAGGGAAGCTGGTAGACCGCCTCGAGCTTGACCGCAGAACCCGCGATCGCCGCCTCGGGATCGCCCACCTTGCGGGCGACGAGACCGTCGGCCTGCGACGCATCCGCATGGCCTTTCACGATATCGGCCTGGCTGAGGCCCGCCTGCGGCCCCAGATCCCAGTCGATGTCGAGCGCCTCGAGCCCCTGTTTCGCCGCCCAGAAATGGTCGCCCACGACCGCGACGCCATCGGCGATCTTCAGCACGTCGACAACGCCGGGCAGCTTGCGCGCGGCCGCGTCCTCGAGCCGGGCGAGCGTGCCGCCGAGCACCGGGCACATCGCGACGATCGCGACCTTCATGCCCGGGATTTGCACGTCGATGCCGTAGATAGTCTTGCCGTTGACCTTGGTCGGCGTATCGACCCGCTTCTGCGGCGTGCCGATCAGCGTCCAGTCCTTGCGGTCCTTGAGCGGCGCGTCGGAGGGCAGCGGCAAGGTCAATGCGACGGGCACGAGCGAGGCATAGCTCGCGGTCTTGCCCGAGGGGGCGTGCTTGACGACCCCGCGTTCGACGCTGCACCCGGCGGGATCCACCTTCCATTGCTTCGCCGCCGCCTGCACCAGCACGGCGCGCGCAATCGCCGCAGCCTTGCGCAGGCTTTCCCAGCCGGCACGGATCGATGTCGAGCCGCCCGTCGCCTGGAGGCCGAGCAGCGGGTTGGCGTAGAGCTTGTCGTTGGCCGGCGCGAAATCCGGCGTCACCTGATCGAGCCCGACATCGAGTTCCTCCGCCATCAGCATCGAGGCGCCTGTCCAGATTCCCTGCCCCATCTCTACGTCGCGCATGACGAGCACGATCTTCCCGTCCTCGCCGATCCGGATGAAAGCGTTTGGCGCGAACGGGTCCGCCGCGGAGGCCGCGCGCGCCATCCGGCCTCCCATGGGTATCCACGCCGCCACGACGAGGGCGGCGGCGGCGCCGAGAAAGGTGCGGCGATCTGGTCGCTTCAGGTCGGCGGCCGGGTGCGTCTCGCTCATCGTCACCCCCTCAGCTCGCGGCGGCGTGCTTGATCGCTGCCCTAGAGCGGGTCCCGAAGAGTCAGAATCGGTAAGGGATTCCCAAATCGGCCGAATCATAATTCAGCATGTTGGCTGGAAAGGAGGCCGGCATGGATGGCAAAACCCTATTCGCAGGATTTACGTGACCGCGTGGTGCGGGCGGTTTTGGCTGGTCAGTCCCGACGCAAGGCGGCGTGCAGTTTTGAGATCAGTGCGAGCTGTGTGATCAAACTCATGCACCAGTGGGAAACAACAGGCGATTGTCTGCCGCGCAAGTTTGGCGGTCATAAGCGGCACGCGCTGGCTGAGCATGAAGATAAGGTGCGGGCTTTGGTCGCGGCGCAGCCCGATCTGACGATCACGGCGCTGTGGAAAAAGCTGACGGTGCTCGGCATCAAAGTCGGGCGGTCCGCCGTCGGACGCTTTTTGCTGCATCTGAAATTGACCTATAAAAAAAACTCTGCACGCCGCGGAACAGGAAAGGCCCGATGTTCAGGCGGCCCGCCTCGCTTGGCGCGAGATGCAAAAAGCTCTTGATCCTAAAAAGCTTGTGTTCATCGACGAGACATGGGCCTCAACCAACATGACGCCCCGTTATGGGCGCTGCGAAAGGGGCAAAAGGTTGCTCGCTTACTCGCCCTTCGGTCACTGGAAAACGACGACGTTCGTGGCCGCTTTGCGTCACGATCGCATCACGGCTCCTTGTGTCTTTGATGGCCCCATCAACGGCGAAACATTCCTCGCTTATGTTGAGCAGGCCCTCGCGCCGGCATTGTCGCCTGGCGACATAGTCATCATGGATAATCTCGGTTCCCATAAAGTCGCCGGCGTTCGTGAAGCCATCGAAGCCGCTGGGGCGACGCAGCGCTTTTTGCCTGCCTACAGCCCTGACCTCGATCCTATCGAACAGGTTTTTGCCAAACTCAAAAACACGCTGCGTAAAATGGCTCACCGAACCGTCGATGCCCTTTGGGAAGGCATCGGCAGCGCCCTCGATGACTTCCCTCCCAACGAATGTCTAAATTACTTCCGCAACGCCGGATATGGCTCTGCCTAATGGGGATACGCTCTAATTCGCGGATAAGTGCCGCAGCGGCAGATATTGCCGCTCATCGCGGTGTCGATGTCGACGTCGCTCGGCTTCCGGTTGCTTGCGAGGAGAGCTGCCGCAGACATGATCTGCCCGGACTGACAGTAACCGCACTGCACGACCTCGAACTCAAGCCATGCATTCTGGATTCGGGAGCCGGCAGGGGTTGTGCCGATTGCCTCGATGGTCGTGATCTTGCGGCCGACCGCGGCGCTTGCGGCAATCACGCAGGATCGCACCGGCTCGCCGTCGAGATGCACGGTGCAACAGCCGCAGAGCGCCACGCCGCAGCCGAACTTGGTGCCCGTCAGCCCAGCTACGTCGCGCAGGACCCACAGCAGGGGCATGTCATCCGGCACGTCGACCTGACGGTCCTCGCCATTGATGTCGAGAGTGAGCATGGGATCCTCTCAATCGCGGTGTAGAAAGCATGGCGCCCGCTTGTCCCGCCTCGGATCGCCCTCTAATTCATACATTTAGTGACGGATTCAGCGACCCGGTTCGACACATCACTGAGCGGCGACTTCCGGAATGATCTGCCCCTGTCCTTGTCGGAAATCAAGTCCGAACATAGTGATGGTGTAATCCACCGAGAATTGGTGTCGGGAGAGTGCGCTCGACGGCCTCAACAGCCCGCGGAAGCGGCGCAAACGCTGCTTCACACTGACCATCGAAGCTAAGGTATGTCACAAGGTCGGTCGTCATGCTTTCGGCATCCTGCGTAATGATAGCGAAGCCGAAGATCTTGTCCAGGAAGCGTATGTCTACGCCAAACGCCGGGCGGTAGATCGCGGCCATCAGTCTGAGCCGGATGATCCTGAGGCTTACAAACAGCGCGACCCCAGTTATGATGCGATGCGGGCGCCAGCTTGGCGGTAGCCGCGCGTTGAATAAAGGAAATGTTTCGTGTCCCCGTCAAACCTTCCTATCATTCGCAATGCCCTGGCGTGGAGGCAAGCGGGCCGCGCAGTTGCCATGGCGAGCGTAGTCGAGACTTGGGGGTCGGCGCCGCGCCCGCCCGGCAGCCGCCTCGTGGTGGACGCGGATGGGAATTTTTCGGGGTCCGTATCGGGCGGCTGCGTAGAGGCCGAGGTGATCGGTGCGGCGTTGGAGACGATGCAGGCGGACGTACCGCGCCTGCTCGAATTTGGCCTCTCAGACGAGACGGCCTGGCGGGCCGGGCTTTCCTGCGGCGGCCGGGTCAAAATCTATGTGGAAAGTGTCGGCAGGACCCAAGCCCGCATTTTGGAAATGTTGGCTGATGAATATACCGCCCGGCGTGCATGTGTGCTTGTCACGGATATTGACTTGGGCGAACAAAGGTTGGTCCGATCGGAGGAAACCGCCAACGATCCGTTGCAGGACCTCATCGAGGTGCGGCTGCGGCAGGGGCGGAGTGCCCTGATCCAACATGCCGGCAGGCGGTTGTTTTTCGATGTGCAAGCTCCGCCCGTGCGGTTATTCGCGATCGGCGCAACGGATATCGCGCAAACGCTAGCCGTGGCGGCGGACCTTGCCGGGTTCGAAGTGACCATCATAGACCCGCGCACCGCTTTCGCAACGCCCGAGCGCTTTCCCAAAACGCCAATTGCCGCCGAATGGCCCGAAATCGCGTTGCCGGGACTAGGACTTGATAGCTATACGGCGGTCGCCCTGCTCGCGCATGAACCTCGGATCGACGATCCCGCGCTCGGCGCGGCATTGCGTGCGAAGTGCTTTTATATTGGCGCGCTCGGCTCCAACATAACCCACGCGCGGCGCCTTGCACGGATGCGCGCTGTCGGCTTTTCCGAGGCCGAGCTCGCCCAAATCCGTAGCCCCATAGGGCTTGCCATCGGCGCCGCGAGTCCGGCCGAAATCGGCATCGCGATCGTTGCCGAAATCATCGCGGCGCGGCGCAAAGGAAGTGGCGCGGTGGAGAAGGCGGCGTAGGTGCGGCAGGTTGCAGCTGTCATCCTCGCCGCCGGCGAGGCGAAGCGATTCCGTCGGTCGCCAGACGAAACCAAGCTCGTAGCCGAACTGGATGGCAAGCCGATCGTGCGCCATGTCGCGGAGGCGGCGCTGGCCTCGCGGGCGTATCCTGTCCTGCTGGTGACAGGCCACGCCTACGAACAAGTCTCAAATGCGCTCGATGGTCTCGTGCTCGAACGGATTCACAATCACGATCCTGGCGCGGGCCTGTCGGCGTCCCTGAAGCTCGGGGTACGCGCCTTACCAAGCACTGCTCGTGGCGCCGTTATTCTCCTGGGCGACATGCCGCGAATCGCACCATGCCTGATCGACCGGCTCATTGACGCATTCGATGCGGCGCCGGTCGAGCCGCTCGCGGTCGTGCCAGTGCGTGGCGGGCGGCGCGGCAATCCGGCGCTTATCGGCCGCGGCCTTCTCGCGGCAGTCAGGATGCTCGAAGGAGACAAGGGCGCGCGAGACCTCATCGCCGCAGCGTCGGAAAATATTCTCGAATTGATGGTAGGCGACTCCGCGATTGAGATCGACATCGACACAAGAGAAGATCTGGGCCACCGGCCTTAGGACAGGTTCGACAGGCTGGCGTTTTCATCCATGCATTCATAGCCGGCCACACCGACCGCGGCGATGACGGCAACTATGTCCGGGACCCCGGAAAAGGTAACCTCGGCGCGTTTCGTCGCGAGATTGACCGACGCTGAGACAACGCCGGGCGTGGCCCGGATTGCCTTTTCGACCCGTTCTACGCAGGAATCGCAGGCCATGCCTTCGACGCGAATGCTAAAGGCGGCGGGATTTTTTGGATTGGAGACGAGAGAGGACATCGATGTTTCCTTTACGAACGATTTGGTAGATGTTGGCCTGTTGGATCGTAGATGATCGCGCTCCGGCGCGACGGCAAGTGTAACGAAGTTTGCATGAATTGCGCCGCGCTGATCGACAACTCAGAGCAGCTTTGCCTCTAGCGTGATCTCGGCGTTGAGGACCTTGGAAACCGGGCAGTTCTTCTCGGCGTCGCCGGCCATCCGAGCGAACGTGGCTTCGTCAAGGTTCGGCACCTTGGCGTGCAGAGTCAGAGCCGACCGACTGATGCGGAAGCCCTGCCCCTCAGGCTCAAGAGTGACCGCCGCCTCGGTACTAAGCTCGGTGGGGTGAAGCCGGCGCCCTGCAGCCCAAAGGCCAGCGCCATCGTGAAGCATCCGGCATGCGCGGCAGCGATCAACTCTTCGGGGTTGGTGCCCTTCTCGTTCTCGAAGCGGGTCTTGAAGGAATAGGGGGTTTCGGCGAGCACGCCGGAATCGGTGGAAAGATTGCCGCTGCCGGCGCGGCCGGTGCCGCGCCAAACCGCCGTTGCCTTGCGGATCATATGAAGTCTCCTTGGTTAAGATGGACTGAGCTGCTGCTTCGATTCTATCAGGCGCGGTCGCACGTCCAATCCGCCGGGAGCCACTGGGATGGGACCAGAGGACATCAATGCGCTGAGAGTTCTCACGGCGCGTCTGGTCGACCATGGCAGTCAGAATTTCGCCAGCCGACCTTACTCCCCCTTGGCTAGCCGGAATAGCCGTCAGGTGTCCGAAAATAGACCCGCATGATCCTCAGCGACTGCAGCAACCTCCTATTTTCCTGCGCACGGCGGTAATACTGGAGGCAAAACATCCAGTCTGGGATGGCGCAAATAGCTATCGTCGGGTTCATGAAAATTGATAAGAATTGGAGGATCGCATAGCGTCCGAGCATCCGAGCGGAAGATCTTGAAATGGCCTATCAGGTCAGGTTGTCAACGGCGGAGTAAAAGCCGGCCAGCGAGCCGGAGGAAAACAAGGCCAGTTTTTTGCGGCTGGTCGTAGAGTTCGAGGGTCCGCGTCCGCCCCGGCGGAGATGGCCGGGGTTTCGTAGCCGGGGCGGACGCGGCTTTCAGGAAGCGGGGATGATTTCGCCTATTTCAGAATCGGCGGCTGCGGCTTTCTCATCGGTGAGTTGGGGCGCACGCCGCCGCCTCGCCGTGGATTGCTTGAGCCGGTAGCTTTCGCCGTTCAGCTCCAGAATATAAACATGATGCGTGAGGCGATCGAGCAGCGCGCCGGTGAGACGCTGGCTGCCGAAGACGCTCGTCCACTCCTCGAACGGCAGATTTGATGTGACGATGGTCGAGCCGCGTTCATGACGCTGGCTGAAGATCTCGAAGAGCAACTCCGCGCCGGTCTGGGAGAGCGGCACATAGCCGAGTTCGTCGACGATGAGCAGTTTGACGGCGGCGAGCTGGGCTTGGAGCTTAAGAAGACGCCGTTCGTCGCGTGCCTCCATCAGTTGATGCACGAGGCCAGCCGCTGTGAAGAAGGCGACGGAGTAGCCGCGTTGACAAGCGGCAAGGCCAAGCGCCAGACAGACATGGGTCTTGCCGGTGCCCGAGTTTCCGAGAGCGATGACGTTCTCGCGGGTGACGACATATTCGCAGCGCGCGAGTTCGAGAGCGAGCGGCTTGTTGAGCGATGGAATGGCGGCAAAGTCGAACGTGTCGAAACTTTTCACCGCGGGAAAACGGGCGGCGCGGATGCGCCGCTCGACCATCCGCCTTTCGCGATCGATGAGTTCGAGCTCGGCGAGGCGCAGAAGATAGCGGGGATGATCGAGCCCCTCGCGGGCGGCTTCCTCGGCAACTTTGTCATATTCGCGCAGGAAAGTCGGCAATTTGAGCTGCCGCAGATGATGCGCGAGCAGCACCTGGGGCGGCGCCGGGCTGGCGGGTGGAGCCGCGGTCGTCATGCCGCGCTCCCGGACATGAGAGCCATATAATCGGCGGCCGAGGTCGTCTTGACGTTCGCGGCCGGCAGATAGGGATAGTCACAAAGATCGAGCTTTACGGGTCTACGTTCGACCTTGGCGATGACGAGTTGCTTGACCGCGTCGAAGCTAATCGCGCCAAGCCGGATGGCGTCCGTCGCTGCGGCAGCGACCTCTGGTTCGGGAAAGACCTCCATCAGCCGCAGCGCCTGGATGAACTCGCGTTTGCCGCGATTGCCCATGCGGGTTTCCAAGAGCCGCCGCAGATGCTGGAGCGGTTCCGGAAGTGTCCAACCCTGCAAAGGCGCTGCTTGGTCCAAGGCGCCGGGCTTTTGCTCGATGAGCGCCAGATAGTGCTTCGGGTCAAAGACGAATTGGCCACGACCATAGACGCGCGGATGCCTAGCAATCTCGCTCCCTCCGCAGATGATCGCAACCTCGTCGACGAAGCCCTTGACCAGGACGTCGCGAAAACCATAGGCGGTTGGCGTCGAATAATCGTTCATGCGATAGCGTACCAACGCGGTCGAGGAGACCTTGCCTGGGCGCTTGTCGCAAGGCTCGAAGGGTGGCTCGGGCAAAGCCCGCAAGACCGCTTGATCCGCGACAAGCCTTTCGCCAATCGTCTGCTCGTGGCGGCCGGCGCGCTCGGCTTGCCGGGCGCGGCAGCGTTCTTCCAGAGCGGCGTTGAGCGTGTCGAAGGACGCCCCATGTGGCACAGGCGTGAGGAAGTTCGCCCGGGAATACTTTACCAGGGCTTCGACCTTGCCTTTGTCGTTGCCCTTCCCAGGGCGGCCAAACCGCTCCTGAAACAGATAATGGCTGACAAGTTCCGTGAAGGCGCGGGTGCGCTGGCGCTTGCCGTCGCCGAGAATCCGCGACACCGCGATTTTGAGATTGTCGTACAAAATCGAGATCGGCACGCCGCCGAAAAAGGCAAATGCCGAGACGTGCCCATCGAGAAAAGCCTCGGTCGTCTCCGCCGGATAGGCCTTGATGAAACAGGCGTCCGAATGCGGCAGGTCGAAGCAGAACACATGCAGCTTCATGCGAACGCCGCCGATGACGCCAATGCATTCGCCGAAATCGACCTGCGCGTGGCCAGGCGGATGGGCCAGCGGCACGAAAACCTCGCGCGACCGCGTGCGGGCGATCCGAACGTAATCCTTCACGACCGTATAGCCGCCGGCGTAGCCGTGTTCGATCCGCAGCCGTTCGAAAATCCGCTTGGCCGTATGCCGTTGCTTCGGCGGCGCCGTCTTGTCGGCTTCCAGGATCGCGTCGATGACCGGAACGAGCGGTCCGAGCTTCGGCCGCTCCGGCGCCTTGGACCGCACATAGCCGGGCGGCGCCGAATAGCGGCACATTTTGGAAATCGTGTCCCGGCTCAATCCGAAAACCCGCGCCGCCTCGCGCCGGCTCTTCCCTTCGACAAAGACAAACCGTCGAACCGCTGCGTAAATCTCCACCGCGAACATCCCCGGCCATCCCTCTTCGAATCAGACTTCGAAAAGGTTCGGCCTCGAAAGTGGCCGGGTTTTACTCCGCCACGCGCGACCGCGTCATGCCGCCGCTCCGTGGCCTACTATTGCTCCGCCGCGTACACGTCGTGTGAGTGTTACGCAATCGTAAAGAAGCGCTTCGGCGACTTTCTGACGCCGCCTCAAACTGCGGTTCAGGATAATACTTACGGGCGGAGATAGCACAGGCTACGGCGGGTTCGCATGGCGACGTCATGAATTTTGCTTTTTCCAATTTCGTCCCGGCAAACTCTGCTACTTTGTGATCAAAACTCAGACGCACTTCCGCAAAGGGTCGAACCTTACCATTCAACACAGAGCGGCCACTTCCTTGGGGCGATCGCCCGAAAGCAGACCGCCCGCTTCCGTGAAGAGTTTCGGACGCCGCTTGGCTTGGCGTACGAAAGTCTCCGAAGAACGAACCCGCGGATTTTCGGGCCTTGTCGGCAAGGTGCTTGTCTATGCCGGCCTCTGAAAGCGTAACGGGTGCTTCATCAAGAGCAACCGGGTCCACGGCGGACCCGGTTGCCCTATGATATTGATTAGAGCCATCACCGCCGCCCTTTGCCATCATTCCAGCCTCGCGAAGATCAAGCGCAACACGAACGAGCGAGCATTTGAAAGTAACATCCCGCACAAATTCAATTTCCAGGCGAGAACAAGCGCCACGCCGAATGCCCAAAGCATCGCCTCAATCAGCGCGAGGCCAACAACCGCGTTTGCTGCCGCTTCCGCGTGGGCACGGCGAAGGCTCATTTTAAAGCCTGTGTGATCATTAAGCGCCGCGCGCGGAGCTTTAAGTTGGACGGCGGGGCCCATGCGTGCACAAACGCTCGGCGATTCGTGCCCGGACATAAGCTCTGCGCATGGCCCGGCGGGCGAACACGAAGATCGTGACAACCGCGAGCAATGCGGTAGCAATTTGGATGGAAAAATGCATGTCCATAGCCGGTTCCCTTCTTTGCACTCTTTAAGCCCCCAAGCCTCTCGAGAAGCGGATGAATAACTGTGCGTTGGATATTGCGCCGGATTGGACAAATTAGCGTCCCCTAATCAGGGGTCATCCGGCGGGACGCTCAGGCCCGAGCGTGCGAAGCTTCAAGATGCGATAGCGAAGGCGGATCATAACGCGCCTTTCATTCGGGTAAGTGCCACGGCGTTCCTACAGCACGCTCTGCTTAGAGCATCCGCCGCTCTCGCAATAAAAACAACGCGCGCGCGGCTAGGACAAGCGCGTGGATGCGTAAGAGTTCGATCGTGCGCGGATCTCTGGAAATTCGGCGACCTTCTTTTCGGCCTCGCTGACGCTCCTCACTTTTTCGAACGTGAGGCGTGCCCATTCGGAGGCTTCGGCATAAGAAATGCCCTTTCGGAGCGCGTTCAGCATTCTGATTTTGGCTTGCACATTTTCGCGGTCGTAAATTTTCTCAACAATCGCCGCCATCGCGAAGTCAAAGAATTCGTAAACCTCGCGGAAGTTCTGCGGGACCAAGTTGGCGAGCTTGCTTTTGATCTCGCTTTTCTCCTTGTCATACGATTTCCGGCTAATTAATGCGGAGCGACCGGCTTTGGCCACCAATGAAATTCGGTGCGGCTCTGGATTCGTTCGGTCTCCTTGGCGAGGGCGACGCATTGTTGGGCAATTTTTTGCGTCGAGCTCCTCGATGGTTGCGATGTGCTTGTTGATGATCGGCTCGTCAACGAGAGTCCAAAGAGTTTCGGCGCGCTGCAGTTCGGGGGTGTAGGGCGGGAGATAAATGAGGTGAATGCCATCGGGGATTTTGAGATTGGCCGGCCCATGCCACCCCGCATTGTCGAGCACGAGTAGGATGATGCGGCTCAAGCCCGCTTCGGCCTCCTGTGCGAAGGTCTCAAGCAAAGCTTCGAAAAATTCCTTCGACACACCGTTGGAAAGATACCAGAAGGTTTCGCCCGTTGTCCCTATCGTAAACTCCATCCCGCTGGCATAAAGCCGCGAATCGGGCGATGCTCAGGTTCATGGCGGATATGCTCAAACTGATCTGGTGGCTGGTCACCGGGTTTTTCGGCGTCGTCACGTTGTTGAAAAAAGATCACGAGAATTTTGTGCTCCTAGCATTTTCAAGCCACCTACGCCGGCCCATTTGTTCGTTAACGTGTCAATGCTCATGCGCTGGCTCGTCGGTCGTTAACGTGTCAATGCCGTTTGTGATTATGCGGCTTCGCCTTGATAGAGCGCGGCCAGTTCCGCGACGAACGCGGCGCGTAGTTTGCTTGCCTCTTCATCGAAGCAGCGCTCCAGATCAGCCATGCTTGCCGCGAAACGATATCGGGCGGTCTCGATTGACTTAACCGTGTCTTCGTCGTCGATTTTCCGGGCGGTTTCGAGCGAAGGCGCCCAGAAAATATTCGGTTTGGAAACTTGGCGTGCCATGGTTGCTCCTTGCAATTCCTATCGCCTTATGCGATACCATGTACATACACGCATGCACGTACCATGTAAATACATGAAATAGGAAAAACGGTGCCTCTTTTGAATGACAAGCAATTTCAGATGCGTGCGTCAGAAAATTTCCTCGCACGGATTGACGATTGGCGGCGGGCTCAGCCGGATATTCCGGGCCGGGCGGAAGCCATTCGGCGCCTTGTTGAAATCGCATTAAGCGTGGGCCAGGGCGTGAAGCTCACAAAAAGCGCAAAGGGCATCGAGGAAATCTCTCAGCAAATCGGCGCGCTCGAAGACAAAATTTCATCCATGCCGGGGCCAGCGGCGCCCAGCCCAGAAGCCGGCATGAACATTATGAGGAAAGCTGTCGCCAAGAACAATCTGGCGAAGCTCAAAAACCGCCGCGCGCGGATCAAGGGCGATCGTTCGAAATAAGCGGCCGGGCACGATCTTTGGGCAAAACGGACTGGCGCGGCTTCTTGCATCTTCGACATCGCGCTCGGGATTTCCGGGCAGCCGCTACCAAATCGAAAAATGGAGACTAGTTACGTTTGGGCGATCCGCAAAAAATATGAACTGGAAACGGAGGAACTCATGGCAATTTATATCACCCAGGGACGGTACACGTCCGATGCGGTCAAGGGCATGGTGGCCAATCCTGAGAATCGCGAAAAAGCCATCGCTGATCTCATGGAGAAGGCAGGGGGCAAGCTACTCGCCCTGTATTTCACGTTCGGCGAATATGATTTCCTCTCAATCAGCGAAGCCCCGAGTGAAGAGACCATGGCGTCCGCGCTTATCGCGAGCGCGGCTTCTGGCGGAGTTTCCCACCTAAGAACATCAATCGCGATGACCGCCAAGGATGCCAAGAAGGCGTTTAAATCAGCGGGGACGCTCAGCAAGTCATTCAAGCCTCCTGGGCGGTAACGAAAGGCCTTAGACTGGGGAAGGGTCGCGCCATCGGAAATACCTGTGCAACGGTATACCGAGATCTTGTTTCGGATTTCCATGACCGTTCCGTCCCGCTCCCCAGACGGCCCAATTGGAACTTTTCGCCGAGCTTGAAACGGCGCGAATGCCGCGGGCCGCGATTGCCGCTCGGCTTGGCATTGACCCGACAACCTTCGAGGCCTTGACAGCGCGCCTGGACGCGGGCCGCGGCTATGTTGAACCGGCGACGCCAAGCACCGCCGAGATTTTGCGCGAGCGGCTCTGGCGCTCGCCAACGGCTCTTTGAATACCCGTCAACTCGCCTTGAGGGTCATGGCCGCGAAGGGGTTTGATACCGGGGACAAGGTGCTCGCCAAAGCCGTGGCGGCGCGTCTCATTCATGCGCTTCGCCAGCAATGCAGGCGCGGGCTTATCGACGGGACGGAGAAGCATTTTGGCGCGCGAGTTTGGGCGTTGCCGAAGTGAGTGTATTTTGACATCGGACCGTTGCAAAACTCATGGTTGATAATTTGTTAACTACACGTAATTCTTACGATTAGTGCAAACTATTGATTTTGCCGGCTGGGCTCTGGCCGCTCTTAAGCCCCCTAGCCGGGAGCGCCTGCCGATCACCTCGGCGGGCGCATTTTTGTTTAGAAGCACTGAGGCCTTGTATCTCGAAGAAAGCGCCGCTGCAGTGGCACCCGGCGCACACGCAATTCTCGTCCTCGATCAAGCCGGATGGCACGTCTCGAAGGCGCTCCCCGTACCACCCCAACATAACGCTCGTGGGCATTGACACGTTAACGAGTAGGCGACAAGAAACCTGACTGCCGAGGCCTCAATTTATGCGGCCGCAACTGTCGCATCGGTCCAAGAATTATGCGCTGCGGTCCGAAATTGTCTCTGGATCCGGCGGCTGATCAAATGCCGTTGCACGTTGAACGTGTTGTAAACCGCCGCGTGGACGGAAACGAAGCGCTGAGCTGATTTGGCTGATTTGAAGCCTTGCATTTTTCGTTCGCGTCGTCGAAGCGGCTGATGAGAATTTTCAACTCGATTGTTGGCGCGCAGCCCTTGCTCATGCAAACCCGAGAAGCCAAGTCCGCGAAGCGCCGCTGCGTAAGATCTCAGTTTGTCGGTGACGATTACCGTAGGAACGAAGCCCTGACGTCGAAGGAGTTTCCGTAGCAGCCGCACCGCCTGCGGCTTTGTCGCGTTGGGGCTGGACCAGAATCTCGAGAACCTCACCTTCGCTGTCGACAGCACGCCACATGTACATTTGCCGTCCAGCGATTGAGACGACCATTTCATCGAGATGCCACCGAGTGTGGGGTTTGGGCCGGCTTCCACGTAGGTTCTTGGCAATGAGTGGTCCGAATTTGAGTACCCACCGACGGATCAACTCATTGCTCACCGTCAGTCCGCGCTCAGCCAGGAGATCCTCGACGTCCCGATAGCTCAGGGTGAACCGGAGGTAGAGCCAGACAGCGTGCTGGAGGCTCTGTCAAATTAACAAATTTAGCTCATAGCAAGCTTGCTGCGTGTTGGATTACGCCGCGACGACAGCTTCACGCCACGTTCGCATGGCCGATGCCCGGAAGGCTCGGTGCGTTCTTGCTGAGATGAGATGGCGTTGAACGTTGAAGATGTTGTAGGTGGCTGCGTGGATTGAGAGAAATTTTGCGCGGATCCGGCGCTCTTGAAACCTTGCATCTTGTGCTCTCGTCGTCGGGTCGGCTGATGCGAATTCTCGGCTCGATTGTTGCGCCATCGACCCCGCTCATGGCGTCTTGCAATCCCAAGATCACTGGCAGCGGCGGCATAAGATCTCAAATCGTCTGTGACCAGCTTGTCTGGGACAAAGCCATATTTCTTCATAAGCTTGCGCATGAGTTTCAGCGCCGCCCACTTGTTTCTCTTGGTCTGGACCAGCACATCGAGGACCTCGCCCTCGGCATCCACGGCACGCCAAAGATAAACCATGCGACCGCCGATTTTCAGATAGACCTCATCAAGATGCCAGGTGGTGTGTGGCTTGGGTCTACGTTTGCGCAGGTCCGTCGCGATCAAGGGCCCGAAATGATTCACCCAGCGCCGAACGGTCTCGTAGGAGACCATGATGCCTCGTTCCGCCAACAAGTCTTCCACGTCACGTAGACTCAGCGTGAACCGGAGATACAGCCAGATCGCCTGCTGGATAATCTCGGGAGGGAACCGGTAGCCGCTATAGCTGATTTTCGCCATCCCCTTGGCTAGCGAGCCGCCAGCGGGACCGCAAGCCCGAAGCGGCGTGACAAGGCCCGCCGTGGTGACGGTCCCAATGCCGAGTCGATGTCGCCGGATGTAGGTCCGGCCAGGACAGCGCTCGACCGTATCGAAATACCACAGGACATCGTCGACCGTATCTCAGAAATCATCTCACCAGGATCTTCGTTGATCATTTCGGATGAGGGCATGAGCACCGAGACTGGTGAAGACGCGGACTTCGTGATCCTCATGAGCGGTGAGCCACAAGGTGCAATCAAAATGCGACGCCATGATCCAGACGCTCATGATCGCGACGACCGGCAATATGATCGCTCGCCGGGTTATGTGCCCTCATTTGAAAGTGCTGGTCCATTTGTCCCATGGTAGTTGCGCCGGGGTACAAACGATTCCGGGCGGCATTGACACGTTAGCGCAGTATAGGCGTTATTGAAGATCCGGCCTCCCCAAGTCGAGAATGTATTCGCGAAAGCCTCGTCGTGGGTCGCACGGTGCAATCTCGTGCTGAAATGTCGAGAGCTACCGGCTGAAACAGTCAAAAGCGCGACGGCGGCGTGACAGCCGATCCGCCGATCCAGAGACTGGCAAAACCATCAGCGCCTCCTGAACGCCGCGTCCACCCGACTACGAAATCCTGGCTATCTCCGCCGATCCGGACGCGGCACATTGCGATCTACGCCCACGTCAAACTGGCCTGCTTTTGCTCCGCCCCGGCGGCCGGCTTTTACTCCGGCGTTGACAATGGGCGTTCACCGCAAAGGTGATCGCAAAATAACTCATTCTCAGTGCCTAATATGCACGACTTTCGTACTTATATCTTTATCAGTTCGCCGGGCCTGCACGAACGGAGCATGTCTGGAGGTGAACGACGGAATTTCGTGGTTCACCGAGGAACACTGATGACCCTCCATTTTCCGAACGCAAGCCGAAACTACAATCCGACGCAGCACTGTGTCTGCTTCTGGGGTCACGACTCCGCGTTCGAGATATCTTTCCATTTGGACGAGGAAGCAGTTTGTAAGATAAGCCCCTACGTGGCTCGCGACGAAGCGTCGTTGCTGCGTGTGTTCGACGTCAATCGCGTCCGAATCCAGGAAGCCGCCGGCGTTGCTTATTCGCGGCGGCGGCAGAATTATCATCGACTGTCGGCGTCGGATTTATTGGAACCGGTCCATCATGGAAGAAAACATAGCCTGAGGTGACAGGCACGGCAATCGCGAAGCCAAGAACCAGAAAAAGCGGACACCGAAGGAAATCGCACCCATTTCGACGCTCGCTTCAATTCAGATGAAAGCGCTTGAGGATGCCAACCCAAAAAAGAAATAAGAAAATCAGCTACGACGACTCGGATCTTGGGGCGTCAGGCCTGATCGAATCGAGAACCGACAGGAGCTGTGTCGAGTTCGGCCACATCTTGCGTAAGGGGTTACGCGGAGGCTGCTACGAGAGGATGAAGCCCACCGCCTAGTCCCTCGGCGTCGTCTAGCCGCACATTCAGCGACAGCCCGACGTCCCGAGCTAATCACACATACGGTCGAGATTGTTGTTCACGACAGCCCCGCGAAAGCGCGTGCTGCGTTTACATCTACCGACGACAATCGGGAGGCAGCTGCAATGATGGGCTTTTCCAACCCCGCGGCCTGAAGTTCATGCTCGCTCGCAACGCGTTCGTAGACTTCACCTGCACATTTGATGCGATATTGCAATTCCGCGCCCAGTGGCGGCAAAAGCTTCGTGATGGTGAAGACTCCAGTCCGCTTTAGGTATGTGACTGCTCGCTCACCGAAGCTTACTTGCTGTCCAACTAAGTAGATGTGTCTGGTCATGAATTTGTCCCGTCGGATGGGTGAGGCAAAGCGCGGGTCGCCTCCCACTAAGCTCTGCTAATTCGATCTTTTTCCAGCACCGCATCGAGTTCCGCAGGGCTGACCGAGAGCACCTCGGTGCGGCCTTGCGGACGAGACGTGGACGGCAAATGCAGAAGTGTTGCGACGCGTCGGTAGGCCAGCCTAGACAGGCCCTCGATCAGCTCTTCATCCGTATCGAGAAGATAGTCACCGGCCGGTTGGATATCGTCGACATCTCGGAGTTTGAATTGCTGCGAGAATGAAATGGTCGTGCGGGTTGTGCGGATGGTCATCAGCTTCCTTCCGTTTGCCGGACAATCCATGCCTGTGGGGAGCGCACAAAAGTCGCCGGAACGAAACTCAGACTCTTGAATTTATCGGGCACAAAATTCTCGCATTTGAGCCCAGAAGCAGGAGACCTGCGCGCTCATTGAATTGCGACGAGGAGCTTGGATGCTTTGGCAACGGCGACAAAAAAACAACGGCCACGATCGAAGGAGCACGCGTACATCCGGCGTTACTACTACGTATCGCGACCGTATCAGGCAACGGAACCCTGAAGGCATCGACGTTACCTCATTCCATTACGTGGGGTCCCCGAAAGGAATTCGCAAGACGTACAGCGTTAGCGATTCTAAAATCGCATCATATTTTTGAATTCGAGCCGCGTCTGCCGTATTCGGCTTTCGCAGGAGCGCCGGCAACGGATGATCCCAAGCCCCACCGAGCCGCTTGTCGTGCCGTCGCACCAAGCGGATGGGAGCTTGCCGGGAGCCTCGAAAATCACCGTTACGCAGGCGATGACCATTGTGTGCTGCATCACTATCTCGGCCGAGACGCGCACATCAGTCGTCGAATTGGCCCCAACCATCGCCGATGCCACGGTGCGATGCTGCGCCGGTCGTAGTGCCGGACTCCTTGCGGAGGGCGGCGGCGGCCGCAGCGATGCTCTCATACACGGAAACTGCCCCTTGGCCGCCGGCCTGCATTCGGCCGACCGCCATGACGGCCGCGACGATGGCGTCGATCTTCTCGGTCGATCGCTCCTTATCCGGCTTTTCATTGCCGGCCGGATCCTTGCGGACGCTGACGTTTGACGCGCACCAGGTGGCGATCGGGTTGCCACCATGCTGCAGCTCCCGGCCGATCAAAAGGCGCAGGAATTCCGCGGAGGCCGGCCCCATGCTGAGAAAGCCCTGGCCGAACTCGACCAGCGACAGCCCTTCGTCCTGGAGGTTGCGCACGATCTCGCCGGCGAAGGTCCGGTCGTAAGCCAGCTCGGTGACCACGAAGCGCGAGGCAAGCGCCAAAATCTCCGCCTCGATGAATTTGAAATCCGTCGTGTTGCCTTCGGTCGCTATCGGCAGACCTTGGTCGCGCCAGATCGTGTAGGGTGCGCGGTCGCGTCGTGATCGCCGAAGGATATCGTCCTCGGTGTGGTCACAGATGAGGCGCGGCGTTCAGCGACGCAAAGGCATGGCGCATGCGCGGCGATTCCGCTCCCGGTCCAGGTCACTTCAACCATCCTTTGTCCACAGCGAGCCAGGTGGAGTGGCGGTTGCCAGTCGCGCGCGGCACGCGCACCAGCATGCCCGGCCGTGCGGATTTTGCGACCTTGCCATCCATACACTTATTGGCACGACGGAAACTTGAAGAACGCTACGCGAGTGCTCCAGTTGTAACTGCAGTTCGTCTTCAGATACTCCGTCGTGTACCAGAAGGTGCAGTCGTCAACGGGATCGATGCTCATACTGCTGTAATCGTCCCAGTTGGTCCCGTTGAGCTGAGAGCCTGTGCCGTTTGTGATGGACATCTCCCCACTGTGCCTAAAAGGCCGATCTTGTGACGATCGAGCCGGTCACAGAGGCGCAGTCGCGGGCTCGCCTCGCCACAAAACCATGAAGACAGCATTCTACACCGTCGCGCGGTTCGGCTTCGTGCACAAACAGACCGTGTCAAAACACGCCCGGACATATCAAGGCGCTGGCGAGCCTGTTGCGCCGTCATCTTCGTGGCTGGGCGTCCGGCCCGCGTATCTTTTGAGGGCAGATGCGGGCTAGAATTCCGCCCCTTGATACTCTGAACTGATCTCAACTGGAGTTTTCACGTGCTGGATTACCTGCTGCAATATGGACTGTTCCTGGCCGAAGTCACCACCGTCGTCATCGCGATAGGCGTGGTGATCCGTTTTCTCTTCACTGCCATCCGTCATGCCCGCGAATATGCGGCCGAGCACCTGGAGCTGAAGAACCTCAACCGCCGTTTCGAGCAGATGGCGGATATCCTCAATCACGATCTTCTCAATCCCCATGAGCGCAAGGCCCACATCAAAGCGAAAAAAAAAGAATACAAGCAGCGTACGAAGGAGCAAAAGAAGGGCAAGACCGCGCGCTCACGCGTATTCGTGCTGGACTTCGATGGTGATATCCGCGCCTCGGCAGTCGAGCATCTGCGCGAGGAGATCAGCGCGGTGGTGCAAGTCGCCAGGCCTGAGGATGAGGTGCTGCTGCGGCTCGAGAGCCAGGGCGGCATGGTCCATACCTACGGCCTGGCGGCATCGCAGCTGCGCCGGCTGAAAAGCGCCGGGATCAAACTCACCGCCTCCGTTGACAAAGTCGCCGCAAGCGGCGGCTATATGATGGCCTGCGTCGCCGAACGCATTATCGCCGCCCCCTTCGCCATCATCGGTTCAATCGGCGTGGTCGGCCAGCTGCCGAACTTCAACCGCTTCCTGAAGGAACACAATGTCGACTTCGAGCTGCACACCGCCGGCCAGTACAAACGCACCCTTACCCTGTTCGGCGAGAACACCGATGTCGCTCGCGACAAGTTTCAGGAGGAACTGGAAGACACGCACAAGCTGTTCAAGAGCTTCGTCACCGAAAATCGTCCGCAGCTTGAGATCGAAATGGTCGCCACCGGCGAGCACTGGTATGGCACACGGGCGCTGGAGCGCAAGTTGATCGACATCATCCAGACTAGCGACGATTACCTGCTCGCCGCCAGCAAGGACCGCGACATCTTCGAGGTGCACTACAAACGCCGTCGTCCTTTGCAGGAAAGGCTGGCATCCGGCATTCGCGCCGTGGTCAAAGATGTGAGCGGCGAGTGCTGACAGGACCGGATGTTACCATAGCTATTCCGATCCATCCGCGCTTCCCACCGGCTCCCGGCAATGGCCTTCTTCGGTCCAGACCTGAACCTCCAGAGGTTGCAGCAAACCTCGCAGTCCTGCACCCAGCTGCGTTCCCCGTCGGGCTCCAGGAAGAGTTCAAAGGTTTCGCCGCAACAGGGGCAGGTGACCTGGAAGCTGTCTTCCATGTCCTGTATGTCCAGTAGTCCTAGCGTTTCGCCGGAAGGGTGCCGGATTCCCCCATTTGCCGGTGAACACGAACTCCTTGAGGAGTTTGCGCTGCCTTGGAGTCAGGTCGCGCTGCTTGAGATTGTCCGGCAGCGTGGGCGCGGGCGAGTTCCGCCGCCAAGGGCGCCCACATGTCCCCGGTCTCGCCGTAGCCGTGCAGCAAGACAACAGCTGGCCCCTCGCCGCTGATTTCGAACATACAGGGAGCCGATCAGCCGTTCCGTATGTCCGTTCTGCCATGGCGAGCGTGGCGCGGTTGGCCGGTCCCGAATGCCCATGGCGCGAAGCCGCCGGGTAAAAACTTCGCCATAGACAGAGTCGCGATCGCGGACGATGTAGTTCGGCGTCCATTCCCAGCCGCAGGCTTCGATGAGTTGCTGGGCCATCCATTCAGCGGTCGGATGTGTTGTCACGCCCAGCCATAAGATTTGACGCCGGCCGTGAGATAGAATGAGCAAGCCATAAAGCAGTCGAAACGAGAGTGTCGGAACGACAAAGAGGTCCATCGAGGCGATCCCATCGGCATGATTGCGGAGGAACGTCTTCCACCCTTGCGATGGGGGTTTCCTGTACTTTTCCATGTACTTGGCGACCGAGGTCTGGCCAACTTCGATTCCGAGCTTGAGGAGTTCGCCATGGATTAGAGGAGCACCCCACAGCGGATTGGCGAGGCTCATGGCGCGGATCAATTGGCGAATTTCGAGCGGCACCTTTCGCCTGCCACCGCGAGATCGCGACCTCCATCGCCAGAACAAGCGAAAGCCCGCGCGATGCCAGCGGATAACAGTCTCCGGCTTGACGATCACTAGGGCGTTCAGAACATTCGGTGCGATCCTATAGAGGCTGGCAAAAATGAGACGATCGAAATTGCTAAAAGCGAGCCACTTTGGCGATTTTCTTCGCAGCACAATGAGCTGGTGGCGCAGCGCCATGATCTCCGCCTCAAGAGAGGCTCGTGATCTGAAGAGCCCGATGACCACCCACAAGATCAGTTTGAGCAAATCCCTCATGAGACGGAGCATCGCCCGATTCGCGGCTTTGCGCCAGTGGGATAAAGTTTACGACAAGGACAGGTATTTTGCTGTCACATCCGGCACCATCACTGACGAGATGATCAACGAGTACATCAATGAACAAGAGGGCGAGCCGGTCGAAGACGACAGTCGATTTCAAATCGACCCCTCTTGAACCCTCGCCTTAAAGGCGAGGGTCATTCAGTTCCGGCAGGGACTGGTAGCCGCACACAGGTGACAAGAGCGGCCGAGAGCATGAGCCAGAGCGCTCCGACTCCGAATGCTGTCGCGTAAGCAGTGGGATCGCCGAAGCATGCCTTCACCGCCGATATCATCCATCCCGTGGCTGCCGGCCCCAGAATTTGTGGCAGCACCATTGAGATGTGCCAGATACCCATGTCCTTGCCGGCCGCCTCGGCGCTCGGTAGCACCTTTAGAGCCAGCGCCCAATCGACGGCCTGATAGGCGCCAAAGGCCGCCGCGTAGATTAGGATGACCGGAGCCAGCAGCGCAAGACTTGGGTAAAAAGCGATGAGCGCAAAGTAGAGCGCGCAGACCGCCATGATCCAGCTCGTAACCTGCGCAATACGGACGAAACCGTGATGTGCGGCGAAGCGGATGCCGATGATGCTGGCGGGCACCGCGAGCACGGCACCGATGCCGAGTAGCGCCGGCAGCACTCGGGCCGGCTCCGCCACCCCGATCACGTCCTTAAAGTAGAACAGCAGGAATGTGAAAACTGACCATATGCCCATGTTGGCTAAGAGGCGCGTTACAAGGACCCAGTAGAAATTCGCATGGGCGCGCGGGTCCACATAGAACTGGCGGAGGAATTCTCCGAGGACGAATGCGGAACGCTGCATGGCTGGCTGCGGCTCACGGACGTGTCTGAGCATCACCACGACGATTGCAATATTTAGTGCCACGAAGGCGGCGATCGTGCCGGAAGGTTGTCCGTTTTTATAAGTGGCGACGACGACGACGTTACCGGCCACGGTCCCGGCGACCGACAGGATGTTCAGCCAGGCGCTTGCGCGACCCTGTTCGTGTTCGGCCATAACGTCGGGGATGAGGCCCGCGTATGCGCCTGCGACCCAGTTCCACCAAAACTGCAGGAAGATGAACGCCGCCGCATAGAGCCAGAGGCTCGCGCCCGGGCCGAACGGCAGCAGCAGCAAGAGACCGACGCAGCTGCCAAGGATTCCCGCGATCAGGAAAAGCCGGCGTCGTCCGCGCCGATATTGCGAGCGGTCCGAAAGCGCGCCAGAGAGTGGCGCGACGACGAGTGCCACGACAGCTCCGGCCGCGAGGATGGTGCCGCTGATCGCCTCCTTGGCAGTGCTATCGCCGCCAACGATGAGCGCGACCTGATCTGGCACTATGATCGGCACGACCGTCATCCACTGCGCGGACAAGGCAAACCAGATTAGCGAAACGATCACGTGCTGCCACATCGACGGGTTGACTGGCGGGAGCGATGTCGCACCTGTCTCGATCCGCGTCGATTCTTCAGCGGCTGTCATCACGAGGGCTCCCAGAAGTGACTTTGTCCGGCACTGGCGCAACGGATACGTCGCGTATATTAGTTGTTGCGATCTTACGTAAAGATGAACGGCCGCAGGGGCCCGCTTTTGCCGTAAACTTGTTCTGACTGGCGAGCGGCTCAGAATTGAGTCTACGGTAGAGACAATTGCTCGACCGGGCAGCAAATACCCGATGCAAAATTACTTGGATCTTGCGCGAACTCTAACCTCGCATAAAATCATCAATGCAGGTTAGCAAGGTGAAATCAATGCAGGTTAGCTACGTGAATAAGTCAGCCTAAAGCGACAGGCTGAGTTGGAGCTCGCTTTCCAGCTGCTTCTCACCGAGCGACGACAAGGTAATGCCGAGAAGGCGGATGCCTTTTGTGAAAAGGAACAGTGGTTCGAGCAGCGCGTAGCTAAGCTGCTCGATTTCAGCTCGCGTCGAAAAGAGCGCCTGATTGGTTTGGCTTCGCGTGATCTGCTGGAAATCGGCATATTTCACTTTCAGTGTCACCGTGCGTCCGCGAATCTCGGCCTTGGATTGCGTTCGATGTAGGCGATCGCCTGCTTGAGTTCGGCGCGCACAGCGTCGATTGATTTGAGAGCGTAATTGGATTAGCGCGATCATTTTCCCAGCTTAGCCGATTTCGTCGCTGCATCAATGCGGATGAGTTTTCGACACACACAGCGAGCCGAAATAAATGATAAACCTGCTCCGGCGGAGACGAGAGCCAGTGTCCTGTCAATTTTGAGTATCTTAATGCCGCAAGAGAAGAGAGCATTGCTCGCATCCTCCAACCTGTCGCGACCTGTCCGTCTGGACCCAATGCATCGAGGCGGCTAATCCGCATTTCCGATCGTGCATGCCCGGTGTCGCCCAGTCACTTCAGCCGTCCATACCTCGTCTTTTATGCGCCGTAGACTTGGTGACCCGCGCAAATTGTGCTTGCGATACGAACGCGGCCAATGGAAACAGCCCATGAAGTTTGCCACACCGCTTCCGATTGACACCGTCCTGGACGAATTGAGTACGACCTTGGCCGCACGCACATCAGCCGTCCTCATCGCCCCACCCGGCGCTGGCAAGACGACACGCGTCCCACTCGCCTTGATGGACGAAAGCTGGCTCCGGGGTCGAAAGATCCTGGTGCTGGAGCCGCGCCGCATTGCCGCGCGGGCTGCCGCCGAACAAATGGCGCACACCTTGTCGGAGACTGTAGGTGAACAGATCGGATTGCGCGCGCGGATGGTCTCGAAATCAGGGCCGAAGACACGTGTCGAGATCGTCACGGAGGGAATCTTTACCCGCATGATCCTTGATGATCCTGCACTTTCCGGCATCGGCGCGGTGCTGTTCGACGAGTTCCACGAGCGCTCGCTCGATGCCGATCTGGGGCTTGCCCTCGCGCTCGACTGCCAGAGCGGCTTGCGGGATGACCTGCGCATCCTGCCTATGTCGGCGACGCTAGATGGCGCTCGGGTTGCGCAACTTCTTGGCAACGCTCCCGTCGTTGCCAGCGAAGGCCGCGCGTTTCCGGTCGAGACGCGTTATCTCGGCCGTGATGACAATGCGCGCATCGAGGATCAAATGGCGGACGCGGTGATGCGGGCCTTGCGGACGGAATCCGGTTCGATCTTGGCGTTCCTGCCGGGCCAAAGCGAAATCCGGCGGGTTGAGGAGCGGTTGAAGGAGCGCATCAGCGATCCGACGATCGTGCTTGCCCCCCTTTACGGTGCGATGGACATGAAGGCGCAGGACCTTGCGCTCAAGCCAGCTCCCAAGAACGTGCGCAAGGTCGTGCTCGCGACCTCGATCGCCGAAACGTCGGTCACCATCGAGGGCGTGCGTGTCGTCATCGACGGCGGTCTTGCGCGAGTTCCGCGTTTCGAGCCGGACGTTGGCGTGACGCGGCTCGAGACTGTGCGCGTGTCTCGTGCCGCCGCCAATCAGCGGAGGGGCCGCGCTGGCCGTACTGAGCCCGGCGTCTGCTTTCGCCTGTGGGATGAGCCGCAAACGCAGGGCCTCCCCGCTTTCGCCGAGCCCGAGATTCGCTCTGCCGATCTCACGGCCCTGTTGCTCACATGCGCGGAATGGGGAACAACCGATCCGCTCTTGCTGTCTTGGATCGATCCGCCGCCGGCCGCCGCCGTCAACACCGCGCGCGAGGAGCTGACGGAGTTGGAAGCGCTCGACACGAGAGGCAGAATCACGGCAATGGGCAGGCGGCTGAGGTCTCTGCCGTTGCCTCCCCGGCTTGCTCGTATGGTGATTTTTGCAGCCGAGCTCGGCCAGGCAAAGGAGGCTGCCGAGATCGCTGCGGTTATCGTGGAGCGCGGTTTAGGCGGCAACGATCCCGATCTTGCATATCGGCTGGAAGGCTTCCGCCGTGACCGCTCGCCTCGCGCAAGCGAGATGCGAAAGCTAGCGATTGGCTGGGCCCGACTGGCAAGCGCGGGGAGCTCGGCGCAAGAGCCTCGTGAGGACATGTCGATCGCGCGCATGCTGGCGCTCGCCTTTCCGGAGCGCATCGGCAAAGCACGCGGCGTACTCGGCCAGTTCCTCCTCGCCAATGGCCGCGGCGCCAATCTAGATTTCGAACCATCCTTTGGCACGATCCCCCTTCCTGGTCGCTGCGGAGCTGTCAGGATCGGCGGCGTCGACACGCGTCCTGCTGGCAGCCGCAGCCGATGAAGCGGACATTTTTGCCGCCGCCGGTCATCGCATCCGCGAGAATGACGAGATCGAGTTCGATCAAAGCGCAGGTGCGCTGAAGTCGCGCCGTGTCCGCCGGCTCGACGCCATCCTGCTCGCAAACGAGCCCAGGGCGGTGATGGCGAGCGAGGAGACTGCGCGTCTGCTGGCTGACGGAATTGCAAAGCACGGACTGAGCCGCCTGCCGTGGAGCAAGGCGCAAATCCAGCTCCGCGACCGCGTCGGTTTCTTGCGCGCGGACGGAGAGGACGAATGGCCGGACCTGACCGATGAGACACTTGCCAAGACGGCCACGGAGTGGCTCGCCCCTTTCCTCGCTGGTAAGATGAAGTTATCCGAGATCAGCGCCGATGACCTTGGCGTCGCGCTCGACGTCCTGCTGCCATGGAATTTGAAGCGGCGCTTGGAGGAACAAGCTCCGACGCATTTCGAGGCGCCCACGGGCAATCGTCACACCATCGATTACGAGACGGAAGGCGCACCCGCCCTACACATCCGCGTGCAGGAGTTGTTTGGGCTGACGCAACATCCTTCGATCGCTAACGGTAAGCTGCCGCTCACACTGTATTTGCTCTCACCGGCGCACCGGCCAATTCAGATCACGCGCGATCTTCCGGGCTTCTGGAAGGGATCGTGGACGGCCGTTAAGGCCGAGATGAAAAGCCGCTATCCGCGGCACCACTGGCCCGACGATCCAGCCTCGGCAGTTCCGACCTCGCGGGCGAAGCCGCGCGGGACGTGATGGCATGAACCTTTAACAGCGCGCAATCCATATGACCATATCGTATAAAACGTAACGAGAGTCCGGAGGACTGGCTCAATTATTCTCCCTTCGCCCGTGGCGATCAGGGGGCTTCCGAAGCGGTTCGGATCAGGTCGGGAACCGTTGAATGAACGATTCGCCGCTGACCGCGAGTCATGTGGACAGAATATCGGAAGCGACAGGTGTCGGTCACTTCGCCGTTCAGATCTCCAAGGCGCTTGGAGCAAAGACAAGTGCCACCTGTGGACCTTCAAACATTGCATTTGTCAAATCGCTCGGGGCCGACCACGTCATTGATTATAGCGGCAAGGACTTCATGGCCGGCGTGGATCGCTTTGATATGATCTTTGACGCCGTGGGCAAGAGCTCGTTCGTCAGTTGCCGGCCGCTCCTCGCGACCGGCGGAACCTATGTGACGACGCTGCCTACGCCGAGCCTCTTTTTCTGGAGTGGCGTACAATCGATTATCTGAATTCTCAGGAACGCGAAACGCGCAAAGGGAATACTGGTCCGGCCGAGTGGGCACGACCTCGCTTACCTCGGCCAGCTGGCTGACGAAAGAAAAGCCCGGCCAACAATAAGCCTGACATGTTTCCTTAATCGCGCGCCGGAAGCGCATGAAGCAAGCGAATTGGGTCACACGCGCGGTAAGACCGACCGTCTTCGAGGTCTGATGTCTATCCTTTGCCGTTTCGGTTTTGTTTTTACAATCCCGCTACGGCGCGGTGATCTCCTACGAACGGCCATCTACTTTTCTCATTGGCTTGAGAGGCCGGAGTTGGACGAGATACGCTTGATAGTCTTTCGACCATCGCGCGCAGCATCACCGGAATCGGGCTCTCTGTTGGAAAATCGCGCCAACACGCCCGCGACACTGTCGCGCGACATGCTGCCCCGCATGGTCGCACATAGCGTCTGGTCGCCTTTACTCCAGAAAAACGCTAAGAAGCCGATGCAAGCGGTTTTACTACGGACAAATCCATCGCGTTGCGGCTAGCCACATTGGTGGGGCCTGACGAACAACTCTGGAGACATTGGGATGGCCAAACCGACCCAGGCCGATGCGGAAGCCGCCGTCAGGGTGCTCATCGAATGGGCCGGTGACGATCCGAGCCGCGAGGGACTGATCGACACGCCTGGACGGGTCGCGCGGTCGTACCGCGAGCTGTTTGCCGGCTACGACGCCGATCCCTTTGACTATCTAAAGCGCACCTTCGAGGAAGTCGGTGGTTACGACGAGCTGGTGGTGCTGAGGGACATCCGCCTGGTCAGCTTTTGTGAGCATCACATGCTTCCGGTAATCGGTCGCGCACATGTCGGTTACTTGCCGACGAACCGGGTGGTCGGCATCTCCAAACTAGCGCGGGTCGTGCACGGTTTCGCCCGTCGGTTGCAGATTCAGGAGAAACTCACCGCCGAGATCGCCGAAGCCATCCAAGACATTCTCAAACCGCAGGGCGTGGGCGTGGTGATCGAAGCCGAGCACAGCTGTCTGATGTTACGCGGCGTCAACATGCTCGGATCCACGTTGACCACCAGCCGCCTACTCGGCGTAATCCGCGATGACCCCCGCACGCGCGAGGAATTCCTTAGCCTGGTGCGCGGGGCGTAGGCGCGCCACTGTTGAGAACGCGATTGCCAGGTGTGCGGCGATGGCGAAACTTTTTTGTGTATACCCTGTCTATACCGAAAACTACATCCGGACGTAATGGTGATGAAGTCCACCAAGGATTGGTTTTGATTTGGACACGCCCGATCCGTTGAATCGCGCGACGTACCGGCGCATCTTTGTTTAATGACCGATGAGTAGCTTTTGCCGTCGAGTAAAAACACGAGCAAGGTCACGTCCTCTCCACCTCGTCAAAGCTCGTTTGCCACTTTTCTCACGATGGCCTCAAATTCCTCCGCCGTCATGTTCATCTTCACCTGTTGCACAGGGGCCAAGCCTTCGCGGCGCTGAATCTCGGTCGAAGATCAGCGCCGCCGCTTTCACATCATTGCTCAGAGCCCTGTTAATGACCTGTTTTACCAGCGCCTGCCGTTTTGGAATTTTCTTGCACTTTCCGTTCTCGATGATGGTGACGGGCCGCGCCAGTTCTTCGGCGAAAAGTGTGCTAAAATTCTTCGAGCCCTTTTGGGCGGCCTTTCGGATTGCCGCTGCGGCCCGGCAGGAATCGGGTGTGCTGTGGAGGCCGGCCATAGCCGACGGTGTAGGCGCCGCCGGTCGAAGAGGGGCGCCTCGAATCTTTCAAGGCATTGCCTCCGGGAGGTTGGTGGTGGCGCGCCCGAATACGCGGACGAGTTCGTCGCTCAAGTTTGTGACGCAAATGGCCGGGATGGCTTTCACGGCGTTCTGTTGTCGAATGATATCCTGTAGGACAGCCCCCACTGGCTGACAGTCTTTCGGACGCTGCTTCGGACTGCTGCTTTTGCCTGCCACAAATTGCGAGGCCTTTGGCGGTCGTTGGTAGCCGATGGTGTAATCCGCCGGTTTTGACCTTTTCTGATTAGACATGGTCGCCCTCCGATTCAAGCAATCCGCCCGCGGTACCCTCCTTCGTCGTCACCTCCAATAGCGATTTTCTATCATCACCAAGGAATCAACCCTTGTCGCCAGCGCTGTTCGCCCCCTCGTCGCGCCGGCGCGCCGCCAAAGCGGCGAACGTTTCGCCGGTGCGCTCGAGGATCGCGTCGCGCCCCGTCTCAGCCTGATAGCGCTGGATAATCACGTCGACATAGAGCGGATCAATTTCGACGCCACGGCAGCGCCGCCCCGTCCGTTCGGCGGCGATGAGCGTGGATCCCGACCCAAGAAAGGGATCGATCACGATATCGCCGCGCGCCGTGACATCGAGAAGCGCGTCCTCCAGCAAGGCGGTCGGCTTCACGGTCGGGTGGTCTCGGAGGCCCTTGCGCGCATCCGACCCGATCGAAGAGGCGCCTGGGTAAACCCAAAGGTTGGAGCGCCAGCGTCCTTTGCGGCCGAGGTCGATATTGTTGAGATGATCGCCTTTGCCTTTTTTGAACAGGGGCAGCAGTTCATGCTGAGAGCGATAGAGGCTGCCCATGCCCGCGTTGGTCTTGGCCCAAACGATCAGATTGATCGGGACGAGGCCGAGTTGCGTCGCGGCCGCATGGACGGTCGGCAGGCCCCGCCAATCGATAAAGGTGCCAAACAGGCCGCCATCGGCAAGGTGATCGAGAGCCGCCTTCATCCAGGCGAGGTTAAAGGTCAGGAACTCCGGCCCCGACATTTCGCCCGAGGCCATGGCGAACTCCCGGTGCGATCCACCGGTAACATTGCCGCAGATTGCGAACATTATAGGGCTCGTCGGTTAGGACCAGCCTGGCTGGACCATCGTCCCGCATGAGCGGCGCGAAGACGTCGTGCTCGGTGGCGTCGCCACAAGCGATCCTATGTTCGCCAAGACGAAAGATGTCGCCTTCCCGTGCGACCGCGATGGCCCCGGGCGCGGGCGCAAGTGGCCCTTTTTCGTGCGGCGGCGGATCGTCGCCAAGCAGAATTTGATCAATCTCGGGAGCGCTGAAACCCGAAATCTCGATTGGCGTCTGTTCGATAATGAGCTCCTCAAACTCGATCTTGAGATCCTCAAGGTTCCAGCCGCCCTTTTCCGCCAGCCGGTTGGAGGCAAGGCGTAAAAGGCGTTGCTCGCCGCTGGTAAGATGCTCGACTCGAATGCATGGAATTATAGGAAGGCCCAATTGCTTGGCGGCCTCGGCGCGAATCACGCCATCCAGGACGGTATTGCCGCTCCCGATCAGCACAGGATCGCAAAAGCCGAGCGCGGCGATCGAGGCTGCGACTTCCCGAATATGAGCCGCTTCCCGACGTCTCACATTGCGCGCCGGGCTGACGAGATCGGCGGGGGAGACCTCTTCGAGCGCCAAAGGAGGCCGAAGGTCGTTGCGCCGCCGCAAGGATGGAGTGGATGCCAATGATGAAAGACGCTCGCGGCGGCGTTTGCTTTGAGCCTTCAGGTCCGCTCGGAATGCCGGTGATTGATCGGCGACCCTATCGAAGGGAGCCATTTCTACCCGCCTTCGTCCGAATTGGCGATGGACTTGACGTCCGTCAGATCGGCTCATCCCGAGGCTAGAGCCCTCGCAAAGCGCTTTTAAAGTCTTGCCGATCGGCATCCTGTCGCGCCCTTAACAATTAAGACGAGACAAGCATGCCGTAAAACGCGCGAAGCTCGAAAAATGAAAAATGGGCCAAAATTTCGGCACCCCAATCGCGCGTGCGCCGCGTCGGCGCGAGGCACGGTCCTCAATCAGTCCGCGAACAATGAACCGGAGGAAAAAAATTCTCTCTTGTGCAGCCTGTGCGCATATAGCGGGCTGAAGCCGCCGTTGCCCGAGGCCAATTGCGTGGCTCGAGTCTACAGGGTCCGTGAAGCCTGCGTTATCTGGGGAAGACGTGTAAGCGCATTTGTGCCCTGAACTTTCGAGCCACCATAAGAGAATGAGATGAGTGCAGGTCTCGGCGGAGATTGGCCGTCCCCGCTTTTCGGGCAGATGGGGCGCTAATTGCTGGGAAAGCCTTCCAAGATTGCGACAGGCGTTTTCATCGCGTTCGCACGCGCGCTCAACGAGCTGGTCGAATTCGACTGCCGTCAGCGACAAATTGGCCTTCTTGATGGCGCCTTCAATCAGATTTCGCGCCTTGACGCTGCGACATTGGTCCCGAAACTTTTTCGCGCGTCGCGACATTACCAACGTGCTTCGGCCTCCAGCGATCCGCCATCTTATCTATGTTTGTCGCGCACCTTGCGGCCTTCCTTTATCTTCGCCGCTAGGCTCCTGCCCCAGTGGCAAATTTGATGTGCCATGAACCTTGCGAAAAGCGGGTCGCATCCGGCCTTCTCGATCAACAGCTTTTCATAACTCGGTATTTCGGGAGCCGCCTCGATTTTCTGCACGAACGCAATTAAATTCCCGTGCAATTGCTTCGAACAATCGGGACAGCGCTTCAGACAACTTGTTTGCAAATTGCACGATAGGGTCAAAATTGCGTTCAATGAGATCCTTGAGCACAATACGGAACTCGCCGCGGTCGAGGCCAGAAAGCATCTTCGCAGGATAGGCTGACTCATCGCTCCTCGAAGAGCTTTTCTGAAACGTAGCCATAGTCTGTGCTTTCATTACGTACGAATCTTACGCCTTATTTGTTTGAATTCATGCGACTGTCCAAGATACAAAATACGCGGATTCTGGGAGCAGCAGTGAGGATTCGGACCCGCGCCACAGTTCCCTGTTATTCCGCCTGCAAAAGAATATTTTTCCCTGTTCCGATTGTTTTAATTCCCTGTTTTGATTTCAGGGAATTTTTTCAGAAACGGTTGATTTGTAAGCGATTTGGCAGAGCAAATTCGGCCTGAAGCCCATTTTTTTTGAAAATTCCCTGTTATTTTCCCTGATAGCAGGGAACTTGCCTCGCAGACTGGTTCGCTCTGGACTGCCTCGTCAGCCACCAATTCCCAGAATACCGTCTCGTATTTGCACTTCCGGTTGGTGCCGGAATAGCCACGCCATTTCCGGGGGTTAGTTTACTGTTGATCCTGTGGCCGTCATCCAGAGACGGAAAACGCCACGAGTTAGGGCGCCAACGACCGACGGGTCTCCGGAGGCGGTTTTGGGGTGAACGGATGTAGAGCGTCCCGGACGGATTTGTGTGAAGCTCAGGCGGCAAAACCGAGGAAAGGCCGCTGCTCTTTCCAGTCGTGAGGCAGGCTCTTGCTCATTTGCAGAAGCCGTGTCGGCGTCAGCTCGATGGGCTGGCGACCCTCAAGGACGGCGCGCACGATATCTGGCGCGAGGTAGGAGAGCCGCACAAGGGAGCTGAGGCGGCCCCGAGCGATCCCGAGCCGTTCGATCATCGCCTCGATGCTGTCGTCGGGTCCGGACAACAGCTGGTTGCGGATCATGAACGCTTCGGAGATTAAGGCGACAAGGCCTGTGTTGACTTCAGCCTCGGCGCCATTCTCGATGACGATGCGCTTGCCTTTGCCGGCGCGGCGGAGCTTCGCTTCGATCGACAGGACGACGGGAGCGAGACCAGGCCGTTGGCCGAGTGCTTGCGCTCCCAACGCCGCGGCGATCTTCGCCCGGCTCATGTGGATGTCGATGCGATCCGAGGTGACGGTGACTCGCTCAACGATTTCCCGGACGAGGCTTGCCAGCTCGATGGACGGTAGGGCGAGCCATCGCTGGGAAAGCTGAAAGGCGTTACGCAGGGCGACATCAAGCATGCACGCATCAAGATCGAGGGGCGCGAGCGCGTCGCCAACCTCGGTCCTCGACGAGAAAAATAGCCTGAGCCGGTCGAGGACTAAGCCCTCGGTATCGCCGGCCGGGACCCGCATCCCTTTCTGTGGTTGCGTTCGATCGTCCGCCAGAAGCGACGCCGAGACGTAATAGCGGTATCGCTTGGCTCTCTTTGTCGCATGGGTCGGCGTCATCCGATCGCCCTCGGCGTCGAAGATCAGGCCCGACAACAGACTCGGCACCTCGGCGCCAACTCCCAATGCGCGCTCATGCCGATTGGCCGCGAGCTTGTCCTGGACGATTTGCCAAAGCTCCGGATCAAGGATGGCCTCGTGCTGGCCGGGGAAAGGGACGCCTTGGTGAGTGATCTCGCCGCGATAGATCCGGTTCTGCAGCATCAGATAGAGTGCGCCGCGGGAGAATCTTTTGCCCCCGGCCAACTGTCCGCCGGCTCCCTCGCGGCGCTTACTCAATATATTTTGTCGGTCGAGTTCGGCTGCGAGCAGCGTGACCGACCCCAGTTCCGCATAACGTTGGAAGATCAGGCGGACGGTCGACGCCTCGGTCTCATTGACGATCAGCTTCCGGTCCTTGACATCATAACCAAGTGGCACATTCCCGCCCATCCACATGCCCTTACGCTTCGACGCCGCGATCTTGTCGCGAATGCGCTCGCCGGCGATCTCCCGCTCGAATTGGGCGAAGGACAGCAGCATGTTCAGCGTCAGACGCCCCATCGAGGTCGTCGTATTGAACTGTTGCGTCACCGACACGAAGGACGCATTGTTGGCGTCGAGGATGTCGACGATCTTGGCGAAATCGGCCAGTGATCGGGTCAGGCGGTCGACCTTATAGACAACGACGGTCTGAACTTTGTGGGCCTTGATGTCTTCCAACAGTCGCTTGAGCGCCGGCCGCTCCATCGTGCCGCCGGAGAGGCCGCCATCGTCGTACATGTCCGGAACCGCGGCCCATCCAGCATGACGCTGGCTCACGATATAGGCCTCACACGCCTCGCGCTGGGCGTCGAGAGAATTGAACTCCTGCTCGAGCCCCTCGTCGGACGATTTTCGGGTGTAGATCGCACAGCGGATCGCGGACGCGGCTCGCGTGGGATCAGACCTCGCCATGGCCCTCTCCGGCGTTTGCAGCAAGAGATACCGTCTGTCGCCGCCGAAGGCCGAAAAACCTCGGGCCCGACCAGTGGGCCCCCGTGATCTCTCGGGCGACCATGGAGAGGGAGGGGTAGCGCAGGCCACGCCATTCGACGCCGTCGGAATGGATGAGGACCATATGCGTGATCCCGCGCCATTCCCGCACGAGCCGCGTGCCCGGCTTCAGCGATATCGGCGGCGCGGGTTTGGCCGCGCCGCGGATCGGCAGAACAACGTTGGACTGCTCCAGCTTCCGGAGAGTAGCCTTGGAGAGGCCGCCATAGGCCCTCTCCTGAAGCTTGTATGTGATCCCTCGGATCAACAGGTCGCGAGATAGCCGCATCGGCGGCGGCATTCGATGCCGCCGCCGCCATTCCTCGCGCAACTCGAAGATCGTCAGAGCCGAGAGCCGGGCGAGCGTCTCTGCGATATCGATCGCCGATTTGTCCATCTCAGCGACCGCGCCGCTTTTCGATGCGGTAGCGGCGAACGCCGTCGCTGGGCTTCAAGGATGTCAGCGAAAAACCAAGCTTCTTTTTCACCGTGCCCGCCAGGAACCCGCGCACGCTGTGCTGTTGCCAGTCTGTTGCCCGCATCATCTCTTCGATGCTCGCCCCCTCGGGTTGGCTCAGCAGTGTGAGAACCCGCTCCTGCTTGGTGACGCGCTCACCACTTGGTTCGTCAGACTTCGGTGGGATCTTCGCCGCGGCGGCTCGCGCGTCCTGGGATTCAGGTGAGTGCGGCGGTTTCTTATGCCTGATAACGCGCCCGGCCCCTGGTTCATCAGGCGCCGGTGACATGTTCACGGCGGTGACCCGCGCAGACTTCAATCCAACAGACCGCAGCGGCTTTTTGGGGCTGGCCGCAACAGATGGTGCATTGCGTTGCGAGGGTGCATTTGGTTTGGTGCCCCCCTTTTTGGGTGCTGTGTTCTCGAAGTTCTGGGTCTTCTCGACGGAAATGGTCGGCATGGTATGGGCTCCTTGTTAAATCGCGGCGCCAGAATTGACGCTCGCACGACCCAAAGCCCCGCAAATCGCGAGGCGAGCCCTAAGGTGCGCCGGAGGTTTGGCCAAGTCCATCCACCGGCCGACACACATAGCAATGCGTACTATGCGGCGGAAGTCCAGTCGGTTCTGCACCCCGAAATCCGCTCACACGTCCTTGGTAAACGTGGTCGGAATTACAACCGGCTCGTCTTCCCCCGACATTAAATTTAGGGCCGTGAACTCCCCACTTCGAGCGTGACGTAATTTCGCTCGCGTTTTTCGTCGGCCAAACGCGATGCATATAAAGGGCATGCTTTGGTTCGAATCCTGTTTGTTCGGCCACATACCTGGTGGGCCTGTTAACACAAAGGAAAGGTTAACGGCTCCATCAGCATTGATGGAACTGACTGATTCGCAATACGCTCTGTTGTCGCCGCTTCTCCCCGCAACTTCACTGCTGCGTAGCGTGAGCAAGCGCAACGGCGCGTTCGGCGACTGGATCAGCGCGCTTCTGGCGAAAAAGCCGGCTCACCTCGTCAAGCTCGCCGGGATCATCCGGGCAATAATGAAAGCCGGCGAAGTCTTCCGCGCCGAAATATTCGCGATGGCGTAAGGACGTTGCCATTCCTGCAAGCATATCCACGGAGCAGTCATATGGTTTCGGGCTGATTAATTCGGGATGATCGGATTTGGCCCCCAATGGAAATTGGTGCGTGATTGGATTTGTTCGCGCTGCTTGGCAAGGGCGACGCATTGGCGGGCGATTGTCGCGTCGAGTTCCTCGATAGTTGCAATGTGCTGGTTGACGATCGGCTCGTCAACGAGAGTCCAAAGAGTTTCGGCGGGCTGCAGTTCGGGGGTGTAGGGCGGGAGATAAATGAGGTGAATGCCATCGGGGATTTTGAGATTGGCCGGCCCATGCCGCCCCGCATTGTCGAGCACGAGCAGTATGATGCGGCTCAAGCCCGCTTCGGCCTCCTGTGCGAAGGCTTCAAGCAGGCCCACGAAAAATTCCTTCGACACACCGTTGGAAAGATACCAAAAGGTTTCGCCCGTGGCCGGTGAGACGAACGCCGTGACGTAGAGCCAATCGAATCGGTGGGTGATGGCCAGGCGCGTTTGGACGTTCGCCGATCGGCGCCCACACGCGGCGGGTGACCGGCTTCAGGCCGATGCGGTGCTCGTCTGTCGCGAAGACTTCGATTGGCTTGCCAGGATGTTTCGCCGCCTCTTCGGCAAGTGCATCCGCGAGTTTTTTTTGAACGCTGCCGCCTCTTCGGGCGAAGCCGATTTGGTGTTCTTTGGACGGGGTGTCTGGATCGACCAGCCGATCGCCTTCAATGCCTCCCAGCCACGCTGCGGCGCGACCGATTTGAGACCGAGTTCGGCCGCCATCCAGTCTGCCGCCTTGCGGCTCGACCACAGTCCGCCATCGGCCGGAGGCTCGCGAAGCCGGTCACGCAGCCTCGCCAGATGCTCGGGTTTCAGGATCGTTGTCGTTGCGCCGTTGCGGCGGCGCAGATCGCCGAGAGCCTCGGGTCCTTCGGCATTGTAGCGGGCAAGCAATTGTTCGATCCATCACTCGCCGAAGGCCGTCGTTGCCGATACTTGCAAAACAGTGTGACCCCGCGCCAAAAGCCCGATTACCTGGAAATGCCGCGAGGCTGTCGCGCCCTGACATCCAACGAACCGCTCTTCCAACTCCTCGACACTCAAATGATCGTAGACCGTCGCCATGTGTCTGCCTCCCAACTCATGGCGCTTAAACCTATCTGCTTCGCAAGCCCGTGTGAATCCCCTTCAACATCGAGTCAATCAGACGGAAATCGTATTACACAGATCATATTTTGAAGTTTGGCAAGTGAATTGCCATGCGATGAACGACACGGTCGCCACCGAAGACTAGGAACAACCTGTTGTGAGAAATGAGCTTGAGGCTCGCAAATCTGATAGGAATTTTGGTCGTCGGACTTCATCAGGGCCAGCGGACATAAGCGCCGCGCCACCAGGCCGGATGTATGACCGCGGCCGACCAAACCGTTCAGCACGATGTCTCACAGGCGCTGACGCCGGACACCACGCCAGGCTGCTTCTGCTTCTTTAGCAAAGCGGTCAATTGTTCGTTCGAGCGAACGCTTGTCGAGGTTCTCCCCGCACACGATGCTGAATTGGAGATATTGCAACGCATCGCGCATGTTGCTCGCATCGATCACGGGATTGGCGAGCTTATCAGCATGCTCATATCGTCCATTGCCAATAACGAGCGCAACTCGGGTTTCGGCGAGTACGAAGCCGATGCTGAGCAAAGCGATCAGGAAGAAAAAGATGCCAGCCAGACCGAGGTGGCCACATCAGAAACAATGCATTGCAGCCATGACCTCCTCGAGAAGTCAGCAAATGAAGTCTCAGGTTCTACGAGTAATTAGCTCGACGCCACCTTAACAGCAGCGATAAACTTGCACGTTACACAGTAGTGAAAACGCGCTTGCCTTTTCAAAACGGGACGAAGTCGCCGACCATGTCGTTGCGGGCGAACCATGGGGTTTGGCGGCCTTCCGTGGCCTCGACGACGGCGCGCTTGGCGGCGGCGTAGAGTTCGGACGCCTCAATCACGCCATTGTGGTTGCGATCCGTCTTTGGGTCGGAGAGGGCGGCGATGACGGCGGTGGTGAAGATTCCGCCGCCTTGTTCAGCCGATTCTTCGGAGAGTTCCCGCCCCTTCGAGGCCGAAAAGATCAAAATGCCGGAGGGCGCGCGGTCGATCAAGGCGCTCACCGACGCATCGTTCGTAGCAAAAAAATCCGTGCCCGCATTGCCGCTCTGGCAGGTGTCGAGAAAGACCGCGATCCGTGAACGTGCTTTTGCCAGCACGTTCGAGAGATCGCTCCAGCGCAGCGAGGTGTGCTCGATATTGTCCACCCTTGTCTCCGAGGTCGCGAGATAATAGTTTTTATCGGCGGCCTGCACGCCATGACCGGCGATAAACAACAAAACGCTGTCGCCGGGCTCGGCTTTGGCGATTGATTCGTTGAGTTTTGCGAGGATCGCTTCGCGGCTCGCCTCAGAAGTCTCGCAAGAGAAATTGCGACACAATCTCGACCGAGGTCCCGGCTTTATCCTGGAGGGTCTTGAGGAAGCGCGCGGCGTCGCTTCCTGCGAAGTGCAATTGCTGGATCCTGTCATCGTCGTAATGATCGATGCCGACGCTGACGATATGCACGCGGCGGCGCGCACCGGGAAATAGCCCTGCGTCAAAGGTTGACGGCTGGCTGTAAAGCCCTGACGGGCCGCGCGCGAGAAAGGCGACCCAGCGCGCGCCGGGCAGACGCTTGGCGCTCACGTCAAAAGCCTTCGCGTCGGCCGCCACGGGTATGACGTTCGTCATCAAGCCGTCTTGATAGACCCGGATTTCATCGACCGGATCGTCGCCCAGGATGTCTATTTTCGCCGCGACGGAATTCGGCCGTAAAGGCCGGCTTCACATTGATCGAAGGCGGGAATATTTTGACCATGGGCGGCTTGAACGCTTCCCCGGCTAGGGCGCGTTTCACAAGGTCGTTCTCATGAAAGAGCTTATGAAATTGATCGAGCGTATATTCCCCGCTCCGGCCGGGGAAGCGGACAGCGACGTGAACTCGCACCTTCCAGAGTTGAATCGAACTGGCCGGACGGGGTCCAGACCACAACCTCGTCGTCAACAACGCGGCCAAAGAGAAGAGTGTTCACTTTCGTCGACGCTTCGGTGACACGCCCATCTTTGTCCCGTTCGGCCGGCTTCAGCGCGATCACCTGGAAACCGCCATCTGTGTCGAGCTTCACAAGCGTCTTGAGGTCCTGCGCAAACGACAGACGTTGCATCACATCAGATGACGGAAGGCCGACAAGCTGATGCAACAGCTTGCGTTCTTCGACGTCGTAGATCGCGGCGGCCGTACTCTCCCGAGACCACACAACGAGATAACGGTCGAAGAAAAGCTCGGCCTCAATGTCGCAGGAGTAGAAATGACCCTTACACGAGCGCCAGCTGAGATCGCTATCCGTAAACTCTGCTGTCAGATCGAAAAGCCGGCCCGGAGCGCGCGTATCATGGAGATAAGCGTAAGGATTCATGCCACGAGCAGTTCCTTCTTCACAAGACGCGTTGATGAGCGTGAGCTTCGCTCTCGCGGTCGTAAACTGCATAAGTCTCATTTTGTCCGGCCCAGGCAATTGCAAATATACGCTGCCGCCGGCACCTTGCTCGTGGGGTTCATATCCGCAGCTGAACAAACTACCAGATCCAGTATTGATCTCGATCGTTTGGTCTTCGATCAAGCTAAAGTTCTCACCAAATTTGGAATTGTCCGGCATTTTGAGCGGTTTCAAGAGCTTTATGGCGGTCGTCTTCGTTGCCGAAGCTCCGCGTCCTATTTGCACGTTGAAATCGCGCAGCCGTTGTTCTGCCCGAGGAGAACCAGCAGAGGACAAGTTGGTTTCTAGGCTGCGGCTGGCCAAACGGAGCGGCTCGCCGTTTGCGATGTCGTTGCCACCACGCTTGGGTGTGATGGTCTTTGAGGCGATCACGAATTGCTTGGCGTCAGCAATGCCGAATTTTGGCAGATGCGTGAGCTTTAACCCGTCGATCATCTCCCAAAGGTTGGGACTTGTAAAAGACGTGGTCATGGTTGTGCGCGGAAAGCTCGGGCCCTCATCCGGCTCATCATCACGGCTCAATGGGATCGTAAGGCTATAGAGTTGCATCGAGGTGCCATCGCCCGCGTCAAAGACGCAATTAGCGCCAAGGACATTGTTTTCGAGATCGAGCTTGAACCTCTCTCCCTCGAGCGAGTCGGTCACATGTGAGCAAATGCCCCGCGTGAAGAGATCTACACCATTTTCTTTCAAGGAATTCGTTAGGAGGACAACGCCAAAGTGTCCAATTGTCCCGTCGATGATGAATGTGTCGCCATCATCCCAGGCGATATAGTCCTCGTCGGGTTCACGATTGTCTATAGATTGGATGAATTTGCCGTCGACGGCGTCCAGGATTGCATATGTGCTTTCCTTGAAGCCGATCACGAACCGCCCCGTTGGTGAAAAGCGTGGCTCTACGCCAACTTCATCAGCAAGCTGCCCGCCGGTCGCAACATCAATCAATCGATAGCGCGGGCCATAAATCTCAATCCGCCTTGTGCCGTCCGGCGATGCTATGATCTGATCGGGTTTTTGGAGATCAAACCGGTCGGCAACAACAATTTCCGGTGCGCCGGGCTCGACCGTCAGATCAAAGGCAACAGGCGCAGGATCGGGGTTTTCACCGCATTGGGTGTAGCCGATGATTGCCGCCGAGACTTCTGAGCGGTCCGGCGCTGAGCGGCCGGAGTTTGACCTCGCCGTTTTGCGGCGCGCCCTTCACATGCAGCGGAATAATGACGCGGGTGTCTTTCAAAAATTGCTTGATGCGAAACGGCGCCTTCGCCTCGGGTGTCAGCGCATAAAAGCCTATTCCCTGAACCCGCACAGGCGCATCCGCTGCAAGAACAAGATAGGCAGGTCCAAGCGGCGGCGCACCGCTTACCTTCCAAGTAAAAGTGCGTAAACTCTTGGCCTGGACCGTCAGCCCTTCAGGAACCGAGACGGAAAGATTTTTGCGCAGCCGAGCCAAGGTCGCCGACGCCACATCGCAAGGCTGATCCGCCCGCCCAATCAGGCGAATGGGATTTGGCAGTTGTTGCACGGTGGCAATCAGCCCCTTAGGGCGCGCTTCGGCGTCCGGCTGCGGCTTCTGCTCCGGCGCCTGCTGAACCGGTGGCGGCGGAGCTTGCGATGGTTGCGATGGTTGGGCCGCCGCGACTGGAACTTGCCCGCCAAGCTCGGCGATCCGCCGCTGATAGGACTGTTCCATGCAGGCGATGTCCGCGCCGCATTGGTTGCGGGCGACGCCCCAATCATATTGACGGCGCCTCTCCTCCTCGGCGCTGGAACCTTTGAGTTTTGCCATCTTGGCCCAAAAGAGTTTAGCGAGCTGAAGATCGAATTGGACGAGATTTGTCGAGCCGCAAATCGCCTGTGCGGTCTCGCTGTGGGCCTTGGCGCAATCAAAGCTCGGTTTGCCTTCCACCGTAACGGCGCGATTCTGCGCCGCTAACCCGCCGCTCCGCCGGTCCACAATGCCGGTGACAGCCGGCTCCCGAGTTGGGGAAAGCGGGACAATCGCCGTCTTGGGAATACAGGTGCTCTTATTGATGTTGTAGGTATATCCCGCGCAGGCGGCATCGGCGAGACAGAGGCTCTCGCATTGCTCGACGCTCCCGATCCCGCGCACCCACTTCGCGTCGTTACCCGGCGCATCCATGTTCGGATAGCGATTGACCTTGACACCGCCCGGACCATGGGAAGTTTCGGCCTTCACACTCAAACTGCCGTCGCCGAATAAGAAGGCCAGCAAGAAAAAGCAGACCCAGATGCAAATTCGTGGAACCGGCGGGATCATGGCTTTGGCCTTCAAAAGAGCGCTGGCAGGCGGCCAAGCGAAATAGAACCAAAATAGACCGCGCCATCCGCGAAGCGAAGCGCGGGTAGCATTCGACCCCCACTTGCCGCGTTCTTCTCTTCCAGCGATGACGCCGGCGCTCCACTCCGCGGAGGTTTGGATTCGATATCACCGCCGGGCAAACGACGCGTCGCGAACTCGCGAGCACGTTCGGCCGCTCCGGGAGTTGCCTGATCGCTCATCCTAATCGCTGGGTTCATTCCTGTCAGGGCTTCCAATAGACGATCGTAATCGGCCCCGGATAGCTCCAAGAGTCCCTCGATGCCACCATGTTCACTCAAGGCGATCGTTCCCTGAGCATTCGCATCCGCCGAGGCCCCACGGATTTCAACACTTGTCATTTCGACGAGCCCGCCATGGCGCTGCCAACCTTTAATTCGTGCAGGCAATGGCTTCGGCGTCATGTCTCCGACGCCATGCAAGACGGCTTTCACGCGCGCTTCAAAAGGCCGCTCCATGATAGGTGGACCCAATGGCAAGGAACCCGCCGTGATGTCACTCGTCAAACCATATACCGCCTTGCTTGTCGCGGCCGTCGCTATCGGATCGAGGCGAGCGTGGAACGCAATGCGTTCAGCGCTTGCCTGAGGCATTGTGCCATCGTTAGCGACGCGATCTAGCTTGAAATTTGCAAGCTCGATAGACAAACCGTCGGGCGTCGGCTTCGGACCAGTCACTGTCGCTTCCGCGTGGCTCCAACTCCCCATAAAACTGTACGGCTGCCCGAGTTCGGCAAAGGATAGCGGACCCTCGAGTTTGGACACAATCACACTTGGATGAAACAAATCGACGGCGACCCGAAGCTGTTTCGCCTCGGCGATGAATTTGCCGTTTTCTGTGGTGACGGCCGACTTGAGGCCGCCGCACAGTATCTCGACCCGGAGGGGAGAGCCGCCAAAGCCTTCCGAGGCGCAACTATATTGGCGTCCAGACTTGCCCTCCCATTCTCGCCATTCGGCGACGGTGGTGTTTAATGAATGCAGAGCAAAGACCCATGCTCCGCTCCAGCCAACCATCAGAAGCGCCGCCGCCGAGGCGGCAAATGCGCCGGCCCGCCGAACGGCGCGATTGGACCATACGGAAGCCGAAGCCCGAAAACCTGAACGGGAAGGCCTTCGAGCCCGGTTAAAACGAGGAGTCAGATTTTCAAACAGCGCGGGACCCCAACCCACGCGGTTCCGTTCGGACCCATTTACGAGATCTGTCGCCATTGCCGCTAGGATTCGTTCGCGGGCTCGCGCAGGATCTTCGGCGCCAGAATCGCCATCACGCATCGCGCGCATGTACTTTTTCACGCGTGCGTCGAGCGTCGGCAAGGACCCTTTGGCAAAAGCCTGCGCCTCCTTGTCCAACGGAGAACCCTCTTCGGGTTCCAGGGCGAAGATCGCCAACAAAGCACGCTCGGCGCTGCTTTCAGTCATGAGCTGCTCCCTTCGCGGAAGGTGTGCCCGTCCCAAGGTCGCTTGCCGGAGGCGCTATGCCGCCAGCACCCGACGCGGCCGCGCGCCCGCAGCGCGCGAACAAGGCCATGAGATCCGTCTGATCGAGGCCGTGATCACGCTTCAGGCCGCCAATCCAATTCCGCAGGCGCTTCTTTGCATTTTCTATGCGGTCATCGTTCCAAGGAGGGTCCGGATCGATATTATTCAAGGCGTCGGCGATTTTTCGCACCGGCCATTCAGCGCCGAAGCCCGCTTGGACATCCGGATCGCGAGCGAGAAGGTCCAGCAGCTTTCGCACGTCCTCGTGCGGCTTGAACCGGCTAGACGCCGCCACAAGCATGCCGGTCCAGGCGCGCCGGACGTCCTGGTCGTGATGAGGGTCTTCATGGACCTCTTGTAACCGGCCGTCTCGCATTTCCTGGTTCGCCAAGATGTCTTCGTCCCGGTCGGCCTCGGAATCGGCATTGCTCAGTGCCGAAATCTGCACCATGCGATAGCCGAGGCCTTGCGCGCGTCCCCAGCGGCGCCTTCGCATGTCTTCAAACCGGTGTTTGAGAGCGCGCCGCCCACCGACCTCCTGAATCAGCCAGCGGACGCGTTCATCCTTTTCTGGATCATCCGCGTTTGTTTGAAACGATGGCACCGAAGGCAACTGCGCATCATCAGAGACGCACGCGATTTGGTCCGCCTGTTGCAGGTCATTTTCAGCGCCACTCGACGAGCCAACGCCGAGAAGTTTTGCCATCACCTCGCTCAGCAGTTCTCCCGCTGTTGACGATCGGTCAGCGAGAGGCACACCGAGGGAGATCATGTGATCCATGCACCGCCTTCGCATTTCCCGGTAGAAATACATCTCGTACCGCGCCGGAAGTGAATGGAGCACAAGCAGAGCCATCTCACCGCGCCGATGCTTTTCCCCAGCCACCATGACGTCCTCGGGCCGAACCAGTTCTTCGTGCTCGAGACACCCACGGGCCGGGATGTCTCACTCCAACGGCGCGTCTAGAACCGATCCGGCGGGGAAAACAAAAAAATATTTTGAATCCCATTCGCCGGTTCGGCTTTCGAAGAGTCGTTTCCGAGATAGGAGCCGGATCGTTTCTACGGACCGGAGCCTGACCAGAACAAAAGCTTACGCGGAAAAGCTTGGCTTTTGAAGTGGGCGCGTGTTTAAGTGAGTAGATCGATACGCGACAGAGGACGTCGTAATCAGGTCATTTCGCCCACGCGTTTCGGATCAAACACCTGGTTGGTAGAGTAATTATAGCTTTCCATTACTATCAAACCCCAAAGGAAGGATGCTTAAGATGAAAAAGTTGGCTTTGTTGGCGCTGCTGGTTGCCACTCCAGTGTCTGCGAATGGGTTCCATGGCGGCGGTTTTCACGGTGGTGGATTTCATGGCGGAGGATTTCACGGCGGCGGTTTCCATAATGGCGGTTTCCATGGTTCCCACGGCTACGGCGGCTTCCATGGCTATCAAGGCCGTTCGGTCGGTTACAATTATCACCGTGGCGGTGGCTACTATGGTCACCACCGCGGTTACGGAGGGTGGGGTGGCGGCTACTATGGCGGCGGTTACTATGATGGGGGCGGCGATGACGGAGCTGCCGCGGCCGGCTTGGCCTTAGGGATTCTCGGAGGCGTTCTCGGTAGTATTCCAGGGTATTGAGCCCCGCATCCGGCAAGTGATGCGTTGCCGCCTGGCGCGATAGCCGCGACTAAGCTGTAACAATCAGCATGTTATGCTGATCTGGAAGCGGCTATCATGGCGAATCCGACGGGTGAGGGTCCAGTTTCGCGGATCAGCGGTGATTTCCTACGCTGGATTGATTGCGTATCGGGAACTCGACGATGCGCTCGGCCTGAGCGCGCTGGTGGGCGACATGCGTGCCGGCGCGCGCACGGAAGCGCATGAGGCGCTTGCCATGCAGCGGCGCGTGAAGGAGCGGCGGGGCTATTGCGCTCGGTAGCAATGACGTCCTTTGCCTAGGAGAGCTACCTTATGACTTTTCCCTGACACGTTGTTAGACCCGAGACTTCCGTGAATAAATAACGATTTTTGTCGCCTTGAACCACGATTGGTTTGATGCTTCCCACAATGCAGTAACAGCTAAGTCGCTTTACCTGAGTATTCAGGTACTCGGTCAAGTTTTTTGGATCTCTTGTGTCCTCAATCCAAATGTTCATATTTTTATGAAGCAACTCAAAACTGCCCGGCATGTCCAATAGTCTTCCGCAGTAAACTTCTGAACTCAGCGCCGCGAACGACAGCGCGCACCATGTCATCAAGGCAATCCCGACGGGTACAAATGTCTTTCTCATGACCATCCTCAAAGTCTGGAAGAGACTGCGATGCGCGTGGCCCCCGCAGCCGGGATATTTTGTTCTAACGGCGCGTCGAGCGCCAATCCGGCGCAAAAAATTAAAAAGATATTTGCACACCAGCCGCCGGTTTGGGCTCCCAAGAGGCGTTACCGGGACGGAGCCGGACCGATTCACAGGCCGGAGCCTGAACAGAACAAAAGCTTTCGCGGAAAAGCTTGGCTTTTGAAAGGGGTGTTCGGCCAGTCTGGATGCGGATGACGAATATCATTTTTCAACTTCGTACTTCCGCCAGGATGTGCCTGAGATCGCTTCGCCGGATCATACAAGGTCTTTTTTGAAGGAGTGTTCACCATGAGAAAATTATCGCTTGCCGTTCTTGCCGGGACCGCCTTGGCGGGTGTTGGCGCCACTGCCGCTATCGCGGCATCTTCAACTATCTATCTCGACTATTCCAACGTAATCGCCACGGGCTCGAGCATCTTTTTGAATCGGCTGCCGATCCAGCTGCCGAGTGGTACGATCATCTACAAAGACGTGACGATCCAGCTGAATTCGGATTCGACCGGTCTTGTCAGCGACGTCTCGCCGATTGTGCAGGCTACTTCGCCCAACTTGCTGAGCGCCAATTTCAGGGCGGGAACTTATGTATTGCCTAGCATTACCAGTTCTGGGTTTGCAATGACCGGTCCCGGCGCCGTTCCGGGCAGCGTCATGACTAAGTGGGAGGTTAATGCGACGCCAACAAAATCCCAGTATTGCGGGTCACCGGCAGTTTTCTATGCCGGCCCGCTCAGCGCTCATCCGTCCACTACTCGGCTGAAAGCCGCTGGAATTACGAGCACCGAATATAGCTATGGAATTATAGGGGCGGGGGCAGGATGCTCTTCCTACAGTGGTGCCAGTTTTCTCACGGGGGCGCTCGTCGGTTTTTCGCAATCGGGCAGTCTTCTCACCATTGCCTCGTTTACCACTTATTCTGATGGCAAGGACCATAACGTCCCAGTCCAATCCATTACCTACAGGCTGCAATAAGATCGCTTTGAGCGAAGCGGCATAGGTCGATGTTCATACCCCCGCGCCCGGAAAACTCCGGGCGCGGATCGCTTTGAAATGTCCTACGCGGACGGGAGAACCAAAGCGCTTCGTGGCGCCCCAATGATCCGTGGTGAGGAATAGCCGTGCCGCCGCGCCAGCATTTTTAGCGGAAAAAATTTCGAGCCCGGTCGCCGGTTTGGCTTCCAAAGCACCGTTACCCGTTTAGGCGCCGGATCGTTTTCAGCACCGGCACCGGACAGAATTGCAAGCCTACCAGAAAAGCGTAAGCTCCCCGTTTGGGGCAGTCGCTCATCGATTGGATTGTTTACAGCAGGGTCATCCTTGTTTTTCCAAATTGCGTAAAATGATTTTAAAGTGGACGGGACCGGGGCCACAAGCTCTTTTTTAAGATGAGAGATAGTGTTGAGAGGGGGAAGGTGATGGCGTGCAAATCTGGCTCCGGGGTTCGTCATTGGCTGATGGGATCGGCAGCAACGCTCTTCGTCTCATGCGCGGGGATCGTGGCTTCGCACGCTGGCGACACCATCCCCGTGCCAGCCGATCCTTTGGCGAAGGCTGCTTTCGAGGTCCTGGACCGCAATTGTGCCCGCTGTCATCAACAGGGCCGCCTCGTCAAGCGCGAAAGCCCGGCGAGCGGCTTCGGCAATATTTTGAAGCTCGACGAGATCGGCAAAAACCGCGCCCTGATTGTTCCGGGCAATCCCTATGGCTCCTATCTCTTCAAGCGAATTGTCGACCGGGAAATGCCGCTTGACGTGATCATGGGAGAAACCACCGCGCCAGGCCCAAACGAGGCCGACATCAAGGCGCTCGAAGCGTGGATCAATTCGCTGGCCGCGCAGGCTGCGACATGCGAAACTCATAAGTTCGTGAGCAACAAGGACATCGTGGCGCTGATCGCCGCCGACCTTGAGAAACTGCCTCGTCCGCGTGCCACTGGAACGCGTTATCTCACGCTCACACACTTCACTAATATCTGCGCCGATCCTGAAGCCCTAAAAGTTTACGCGCAAGGCGCGATCAAGCTCGTCAACAGCTTGAGCCATTCTGCCGATGTCGTCCGGCTGGAGACGATCGATCCCGAACATTCCATCCTCCGGATCAATCTCGATGATATCGGGTGGCGCGCAAGCGACTGGGATTTGGTTCTTGCGAACGATCCTTACGCCGCCGTGACCGACACGCAATTCACCAATGTTCTCGAAGGCGCGACTGGGACCAAGCTCCCCTATGTGAGAGCGGACTGGTTCGCCTTCGCGGCCTCAAGGCCGCCGCTTTATAACCGCCTCCTCAACTATCCATCCTCATTTCAGCAACTAGCGCAGGCGGAAGGAGTTGACGTCGACGACGATATCCGCCGATCCCTGGCCAAACGCGCCGGTTTCCAGAAATCGGGGGTCAGTGCCAACAACCGGCTTATCGAGCGGCACGTGGCGCATAACGGCTATTTCTGGACCTCCTATGATTTTGGCGGCAATCGCGAAAGACAGAGCCTGTACGAGTTCCCTCTTGGGCCGGGCGGCCCGCATGGCTTCAATCACGACGGCGGAGAAACCATTTTCAGCCTGCCGAACGGGTTTCAAGCCTATTTCCTGAACAACGCCAAAGGCCAACCACTCGATAAAGGACCCACAAACATCGTCCGGGACCCGTCCCGCAAGGACTTTGCCGTGACGAACGGCATCTCCTGCATGGGCTGCCATGACCAGGGCATGCGGAAAGCGAAAGATGATATTCGCGCGAATGTTCTGGCCGGCAGAGCCTTTTCAAAGGATGTCAAGGACGCCGTCGCCGCGCTTTATCCCCCTACCGAGATCATGGATGCGGTGATCGAAGAGGATCTCAAGCGCTTCACCGGCGCCGTGACGCGCGCGGGGCTCGATCCAGCCTTGAAGTTCAACGGCGTCGAAATGATCAACGCCTTGTCGAAACGCTACGAGGATGACGTCGACGGAACGCTCGCCGCTGCAGAACTTGGCCTGACCAAGGACGAGTTCAGCAATGCGGCGAATGATTTCGACAAACGGCTCAAGCCGATGCTTCGCCGGCTCGATCAAAGCCTGGTGCCACGCGACCAATTTGAAGCCACGTTCAAGGCGCTTGCCAAGGACATCACCGACGATTCGCCCCTGGAAGTGGCCACCCTGAATGATAAGGACATCACCGCCAAGCCCGCACATCGCGGCGGCCTGTCGATCACGTCGGATAGAAACTCCTACCAGCGAGGTGATACGCCGATCTTCACCATTTTCTCCGATAAAGATTGCTTCCTCACCCTCACCAACGTCGACGAAAACGGTGCAGGCACAGTGCTCTTTCCGAACAAGTTTCAGCAGGACAATCGGATCCGGGCCAATGTGGAACTCCAATTTCCTGCCGCTGCTGCGCCGTTCCAATATCGCATGAAAGACAAGGGTTTTGAGACCGTGATCGGCGTCTGCACCGAACAGCCTAGGGATGTCGATGGCATCAAGCATGATTTCGGCAGGTCCGACTTTACAGTGGTGGAGAACTACACCCGCTCGGTTACACGGATTATTGCTATCGAGGCGAAGACTGCTGCGGGAACCCTGGCATCGTCGCCGAACGCAAAGTTTGAAATTTCGCGCACCGCCATCAAGGTCGAGGTGCGCTGATCAAGATAGAGGGAGAGGGAGCATGGCACGGGAGCACATAAGCGCGTGGATGGTTTGCCTTGCGGCAGCCAGCTGCCTGATGGTGCTGACGCTCAATATAGCCTCGGCACAAGAGCAGCCTTCGGCCGCTCAGATCATCGAGGCCTTGAAGCCGAAGGGCGGTTCAGGTGTCACCATGCGATCGCTTACGGCGGAACCACAGCCCGCATCGGACCGAAATTTTGTCGACAGCTTGCGCAATCGCCAAACGCGTATGATCTCGATCGAGGAGCGCACCAAGGCTGCCGAAATCGCCAAAGCGAGACCGAGCATCGATCTCGAAATCACGTTCGACTATAATTCCGATGTGATCGGACCTCAAGCAGTTCCAGCTCTCGTCAATCTCGGCACGGCGCTGCGTTCTGGCGAGTTGAAAGGCACTGTCTTTCTTTTAGGTGGTCACACCGACGCCAAAGGCGGCAATGCCTATAATCAGACGCTTTCGGAACGGCGCGCCGACGCGGTTCGACGCTTTCTCGTTGAGAAATTCAGCTTGGCGCCTGAGAACCTCATTCCCATCGGCTACGGCATGACGCAGTTGAAGAATCCGGCCGATCCTTTTGGCGGCGAGAATCGCCGCGTTCAAATCGTGAATACAGAGATTAAATGATCTAAACGGCGCGGCTGCGCGATGGTGCACCATGAAGTTCCTGCGTCACTTGGCACAATTCGGCGCTTCGCTCATCTGCGCGGTCATGTCGTTCGTTTGCCTGCAGATTCCTCTGCTTTTCAATACCGCACCGGCTCACGCTGCCGGCGGGTCCCCCGGACATGGAGATTTCGGCCCCTCGCTAGAACAATGCGGGAAGTCAAAGGTGCAATCCGAAAAGATCGAATACTGTTCGTTCGTCATTTCACGGTCGAGAGATCGCAAGATCCTTGAGAGAGCCTTTAATCGGAGGGGCCTTGCATATATGGATCTTCAGCGATTTGCAGAGGCCGCGAAAGACTTCACCGAAGTAATCAAAATAAATCCAGGGATTGCCGGGTATTTTGATAACCGCCAGAATGCCTACAAGGCCATGGGGCAATTATCTGATGCGTTGAGTGATGCAAGCAAAGCGATTGAGCTCGCTCCGACCTATGCGTTTGTCTTTCGAGACCGTGCCAATGTCTACGTAGATATGGGGCGATATGACTTCGCCCTCCGTGATTATGACAAAGCGATAACGCTCGAACCAAAAGACGCCGGTCTATTCGTCGACCGTGGGAAAGTCTATGTGAAAGCGCAACAGATCGACAGAGGCATCGCGGATTTCACACAGGCTTTCGATACCGATAGAAATATGACAGTTGCCTTGCGCGAGCGAGGCTTTGCTTATCGGTTACTCGGCAACCTCGACGCCGCTCGCGCCGATCTCACCTTCTTCCTTCGATTACAGCCAAATGATGAGGAGGTCATTTCTGCGTTGGAGAACATGGCGCCTCAGCCAGAGCGTCCTGCGGTCACTAAGAGTGTCGAGAGTTCTCCTTTGCACGTGCCGCCAGGGTCTTTAGGACAAAGTGAGTCCCAACGCGACTCAGAACGACGCGTTGCCCTCGTTGTCGGCAATTCGGCCTACCGCAACGTTCCCTCGCTCACTAATCCCGCGCATGACGCCGTGTTGATAGCGAAAACACTGAGCTCGCTTGGTTTCGAGCTCGTCGGCGGCAGCGCGCAAATCGATCTCGACAAGCCGGCATTCGAGGCAATCGTCAAACGTTTCGGATTGCTCTTACAAGGAGCGGAGGTCGGCCTCTTCTACTATGCGGGTCACGGCGTGCAGGTGCACGGGGAAAATTATCTCGTGCCAGTCTCCGCCAATCCCGAACGCGAAGCCGATGTCGATTTCGAAATGCTTGGCACGACCCTGGTGATGCGTCAGATGGAAGGTGCACACACACGGCTCAATCTCATCCTCCTCGATGCCTGCCGCAACAATCCTTTTGGCACGCGCGCGTCGCGTGCAACGAGCCGTGGCCTTGCGCAAATGGAGGCACCGGAAGGCACGCTCATCTCTTTCGCAACCCAGCCCGGCAATGTTGCAAGTGACGGCGAGGACGGCGATAGCCCTTACACCAAAGCCCTGGCGCAAACAGTTAAGAAGCCCGGCCTCGGCGTTTTCGAAGTATTTAACCAGGTAGGGCTTGAAGTCAAAAAACAGACTGGCGGCTCGCAGCAGCCTTGGCTGTCGTCGTCGCCAATTGCCGGGAGTTTCTTTTTTTCGGGACCTTCTGAGGCGCAGCCAGCCCTACTCGCGACGGCGCCTGCACACGCCGAGCAGCCGAATGAGGCGCAGCAAGTTTGGGGTACCATCCAGAATACAAACAGTGTCGCGGTGCTCGAGCGCTTTATCCAGCAGTTCCCCGCTTCATTTTATAGCGATATCGCCCGCACCCGGCTGGAGGAACTGAAAAAGACCCAAACGCTTGCCCCATCCGCGCCGACATCGGCGGCTCCAAAATCGGCTCCGCCGGGGTCGGCAGCAGCCGCTCCGCCTCGCGAGTGCTCCGGGCGCGTTGGATATGTCACCGGACTCGATCCTCAGGGTGACAATTATTTGTCCGTTCGCGACGGACCATATTCTCCTAAAGGGGTTCGGCACGAAATTGACGAACTATTTACTGGAGAGTCGATCTGCATTGTCGGCTCCGACGGGACCTGGTTCCGCATTCAATACATACGCTCCGGAAACGCGACGACAGGCTGGGTGCATAGTCATTATATCCGGCTTCCACCCGGGTCGGCAGCGTCCGCCCCGTCCGTCTCCCGCCCCGCCCCTTATAGCGCTGGCGCGATGTCGTGCGCCGAGCTCAACCGGCCGCATGATCCGCAACCCGTCAGACAATGGCTGCGCGGCTATTTGTCGAGCGCGGGCTATGATGGCGATTATCAAGCGGCCGCCGCCGAAATTGGAGTACTCTGCCGGGAAAGTCCTCAGTGGTCCCTGGAGATGTCGGCTCGCCATTGGGTTGAGGGCTTATGGGGGAAGCGAAGCGGTCTTGAAGGTCATTAATACCAAAGCTCAAAAAATCGGGCCAATCCTTTTCTGGAGAAAACCGCCGCGTTCAGATCGTGAATAAAGAACTAAAATAAGCGAGACGGCGCAGCAACTGGAGGGCGCCCCAATGAAGTTCTTGCATCGCTTAGCAATGGCCCTTTGCGCTTTTCTCCTCTGCGCGGCCATGTCCGTGGCGGCCATCCTCCCCGCCAATGCCGAAAAGCGCATTGCGCTCGTCGTCGGCAACTCGGCCTACCGCAACGTTCCCCCGCTCGCCAATCCAGTCAACGACGCAAAGCTGATCGCCGAAACGCTGCAATCGTTGGGCTTCGAGCTCGTCGGCGGCAGCGCACAGCTCGATCTCGACAAGCCCGGCTTTGAGGCGATCGTCAAACGCTTTGGCACTTTGATGCAGGGCGCGGAGGTCGGCCTCTTCTACTACGCAGGCCACGGCGTCCAAGTGCGCGGAGCAAATTATCTTGTGCCGGTCTCCGCCAATCCGGAACGCGAAGCCGATGTTGATTTTGAGATGCTGGACACGGCCGTGGTGATGCGCCAGATGGAGGGCGCGGGCACGCAACTCAACCTCATTATCCTCGATGCCTGCCGCAACAATCCTTTTGGCGGGCGGGCGCTGCGTGCCGTTAGCCGCGGCCTTGCGCAAATGATCGCGCCGGAAGGCACGCTCATCTCCTTCGCAACCCAGCCCGGCAATGTTGCAAGTGATGGCGAGGACGGCGATAGCCCTTACACCAAAGCCCTGGCGCAAACAATCAAACGGCCAGGTCTGGGCATTTTCGACGTATTCAACGAAGTGGGGCTCGCGGTCAAAAAGCAGACCGGCGGTTCCCAGCAACCGTGGGTGTCGTCGTCTCCGATCGGCGGGAGTTTCTACTTTTCTGGACCGTTTGTAGCGCAGCCAGCTCCGCTCGCGATGGCAACCGCGCCTACCGAACATTCGGATGAGGCGCAGCAGGTTTGGAACACTATTCAAAACACAACTAGCATCGCTGTGATCGAGCGTTTCATCGAACAGTTTCCCGGTTCATCTTACGTCGATATTGCACGTGCCCGCTTGGACGAATTGAAAAAGAGTCAAGTATCGGCGGTTTCTGCGCCAGCGTCCGTGAGCTCCTCGGAGCAGAGGTCTGAGCCTGGCAATTTAAATGGTTTGAACTCGACTGGATATCAAAAGAGCCTCGCCAAGGTGACTCGATATTCCAATATGGATGCGCCTGGGAACGATGCAGAATGGGTTCGCGGGATCGATACCGTTGAGCAATGCGAAAGCTTGTGCCTCGCTGATGCAGTCTGTGCGGGATTTACCTACAACGCCAAATATTCGACCTGCATTCCGAAGACGGCAATCGGCGCGCTTTCACCCTCCACGGATCCAGCCATCACCGGCGTCGTGGAGCGGCGAACCGGAGGCGCTGAGGCGGCGGGTGGTTCGGACGGCACTAAAATAATTCGATTTAGGAACATGGATGCACGGGGGAACGACGCGAAGTGGGTTCACGCAATAGCCAGCGTCGAGGAATGCGAAAATCTTTGCCTTACCGATCCATCATGTGCCGGATATACCTATAACGTCAATAAGACCACCTGCATTCCGAAAACGGCGATTGGTTCACTGACGCCTACGCGCGAACCCGCCATTACAGGTGTTGTGAACCAAAGAAGCGGCAGTTCCATAGCGCAAACCGGCATGCCGCCAGCCACGAGGCCGAGCTTTGATTGCCTTAAAGCGCACGCCCCTGGGGAGAAGGCAATTTGCATCTCCCAAACTCTTAGCCGACTCGATAGCGAGCTGGCAAACCGCTATCGCACTTGGCTAGACAGCCATTCTGGCGCAGCCGCCAGCGTCTCAGAGCGCCACCAAAAAGAATTTTTGGCCGCACGCAAAAAATGCGGCGCGAACACCTCTTGCCTGGAACAAATCTATCGAAGTCGCCTCGGTGATTTTCCGGGGCAATCCCAGTCATGGCAGCTAGAGCAAGGGCGGTCGGCAGCCGATCAAAGCGCCCTGTTAGCCACACAAAATCGCGTCATCACCATTGCTGGCAAACCGAGTTTTGATTGCCACAAGGCGAAGAGCGAGACCTCGCAGACCATTTGCGGCTCGCCCCAACTTATAAATCTCGATCTTCAACTCGCCAAACTCTTTTGGGCGAAGATGGCGAAACTCAAAGGTTCGAGCGCCGATGAGGAGAAGCGCCGGCAATATGATTGGGGAGCCGCGCGCAACCAATGCGGCGCGGACACCGCCTGCATAGAACAATCTTATTTGCGCCGGATCGCCGAATTTGAAGGCCACACTTACCTGCCTCCCGTCCAGCAGGCGCCGGAGCAAAAGCCACAGCAGGTTGCAATCCCACAACCATCGCAGGTCGCGCCGCCTCCGGTTCAACAAGCATCGAAGCAGAAGCCGCAGCCAGAGGCCGAAGCGCGGCCTGAGGGACCGATTGGGACCGTGCAACAATTGCCCAATCCCATTCGCCTGATCGGGCGGGCGGATCAGCCCTGCGACGTGGCCGCCGCGACTTTGGCACGGCTGCGTAAAAGCGTTTCGGTTTCTGTGCCCGATGGGTTGACGGTTCAGGCGGAAACTCTGCACGCTCTTATATGGAAGACGGGCGGCGCGCCGCCCCTCGGCCCCACCTACCTCGTTCTCGCAGCGGATGGACCCGTGCGCGTCCGCGGAGAGGGTTTTTACGCCTTGACGCCCGAAGCGAAGGCGCCGTTCCGTATCCAGCAATTCGTCAAACAAACTCGCGTCATTATTCCGCTGCATGTGAAAGGCGCGCCACAAAATGGCGAGGTCAAGATCCGGCCGCTCATCGCCGGGCCCCTAAAAGTGTCTGCCGCGATCATCGGCTACACCCAATGCGGCGAAAATCCCGATCCGGTGCCTATCGTTTTTGATCTGACGGTGGAGCCCGGCGCGCCGGAAATCGTCGTCGCCGACAGGTTCGACCTAGCGAATCCCGATCAGATCATCGCGTCGCCAGATGGCACGCGGCGACTGGAGATTTATGGTCCACGCTACCATTTGATCGATGTGGCAACCGGAGCGTTGCTCGCCGACGAGGTTGGTAAGGAGCCGCGCTTTTCGCCGACGGGCAGATTCATCATCGCGCGCATAGAAAACGAATTTGAAGTCAGAGATTCCATCGACGGTAACGTAGCGCAACGGTTGAAATTTGTCATGGATATAGCGTGGGATAATCGTGATAGCTTTATTGTTCCGGACCAGCATACAGGAGGCGGAGCTGGCGAACTTGTAGAACTCGCTACAGGACCACCTTCAGGACGGATTAGGCATTAGCTGGGGGGACGACAGGGTTTCAGACATGCCCGATCTCCAGGTTTCGAGTTTGAAGATCGATTTAGAGAACGACATCATTATTTGGGGAGCTTCTGGTACCGGGGCAGCGCCACTTACGCCCGGCGCCGCATTTGAAGGCGACGAACCAACGATTGACAATTTCGTCAAAAAGCATTTTCAAGTCGTCGCCTTTTCCAGGTCCACGGGCTGGGAGATGATCGACGGGTTGAAATTAATCCATATCGACAAGGCCTATTGGGATGGCCGAAAGACCGAGGAAGACAAAAAATTTGCCACTGCTCTACGACGCTTTGTGATACCGCCGATTATCACTACTCCAGGCGATGCGAAGAGCCCGCTTGCCGACAAGGATCCTTTGCGCGTGGCCAGCCGCGGCCTTGGCGAACTCGCGTTGCCTGGCGCGACGTTCGCTTTACGGCAAGAGGGACGATTGGGTGATTTCGGAATCGAGATCAATCGTGGAATCAGTTCAATCAAGGTCGACAAAGCGCATGTGCTCAAGCCGATGGGCGCGGGCCGAAATAAGAGCTTTCAATTTGTGGATGACCCGAAAATAAGGATAACGTCAGAAGGCGATTGGGAATGCGGAAAAGCCAAGTGGGCCCCGACCGGAATGCTGGAACTACTCGTCAGTCCAGATGCATCCGTATCCGTCGTGCAGATTCAGGCTCTGGACTATCAGCTTACGTTGTTCTCAAGTGGTTGCATTAACCGCCAGGACTATGCATCTGTCAGTTACTTGCACGACAGTCGGCATCCTGGTCAGCTCGTCGATATGCTTAGCCGAAACAATAACTACGAGCATGCAGTCGAAAGAAGAGATCTTGATTGCAACCTTTTAGCTCGCAACCAGGTATGCGAGTATGAAGCGGAGCTTTTTTTCGATCGCTATCTCGTCATCTCGTCGCGCGAAGACCTCACTGCATCGGTTTACGATATCGAAAAGCAAAAGGTTGTCTGTGGCCTCGTTGGGCTACCCTCGCCGGACGCTATGAGCCGGATGTCGCTTTCGCATAATCTAAGGGAACTTGTTAAGCTCGATAAAGGCGGCGGCTTTCAAGTGATCAATCTACAGCGTGGACAGCGAGACTCACAAGGGTATATGGACGAAGAGTCAAAAAAATTGCCGATCCGGTTGTCCGGCCGAATTGTCGATGACGAAGTCGTGGTCTGGACACCATCCGGCCGCTTCGATTCAACGCCTGAAGGCGCGAGCCATGTCGCTGTGCGCTTCCCCGGCCGCAGCGGCGAATATGCGCTCGATCAATTTCATAAGCTCTTTCATGAGAACGATCTCCTCAAACGCGCCTTGGCCGGGGAAGCGTTCAAACCGCCCGTGGTCAAAACCTTCCCGCCGTCGATCACGGCAAAGCCATCCTTCGCGGCCAACTCCATCGCAGCAAAAATAGACGTCTTGGGCGACGACCCGGTCGATGAAATTCGAGTCTATCAAGACGGGCTGATGACGAACGTCGTGCCGGTGTCGGGCGATGCGAAGACCGTTGACGTGAACGCCAAACGTCTGCCTGGCTCGCGTTGGATCGCCTTTCTCGCGCGGGGCCCGTCGGGGCTTTACAGCCAGCCGTCTACCTTTGACGCAGGTCGATTTCCTGGTGCGCGCCGCCGTGTGCATATCGTCAGCGTCGGCATCGACCGTTATGACGACGACAGGATTCAGCAGCTGCACTTCGCCGGCAGCGACGCCGCGCGCTTCCTCAAAACCCTCCAGGACAAAGCTGGGACGTCCGTCGAGATCGTCTCGCAAACTCTCTTGCGAGACGCGGACGCGAGCCGCGAAGCGATTCTCGCAAAACTCAATGAAACCGTCGCCAAAGCCGAGCCCGGCGACAGCATCCTTTTGTTCATCGCCGGCCACGGCGTCCAAGACACCGCCACCAAGACCTATTATCTCGCGACCTCGGCGACGCGGGTAGACAATATCGAGCACACTTCGCTGCGCTGGAGCGATCTCTCAAACGCGCTGGCGAAAGCCCATTCGCGGATCGCGGTCTTTCTCGACACCTGTCAGAGCGGCGCCGCCGGCACGGATTTCTTCGCCACGAATGACGCCTCGGTGAGCGCCTTGATCGACCGCGCGCCCTCCGGCATCCTGATCTTTTCAGCCTCGAAGGGCCGGGAATTATCCGAGGAATCCGCCGATCACGGCGGCGGAATCTTCACCACCGCCGTCATCGACGCCCTTTCAGACCCAAAGACGGATCGCAACCACAATGGCGTGATCGAAGCCTCCGAACTTTATGCCAGCGTCAAGCGCACGGTGGTCGAGGCCACGGAAGGCCGCCAAACCCCCTGGTTCGCCCGCAACGACATGGTCGGCGATTTCGTCCCGTTTTGACCAAGCGCGCGACAGAGGGCTTTAACATTTTTCGTTAGGTTCATGTTCAGTCTCTTATATCAGTGTCAATATCTTCCTTGGTTGAGATTAATAGCACACGACAATTATCTTCCACATCGGTGATGGCCCATAGATGATATATATAAGAACGTCCATTATAGTCATGACTTGGCAAAATGTCTGCATACCACTGCCTTCGCCCTTCGAAATTTATCCAGAAAACACGAATGGTGTTCGTAGTTGAATTTCTTATGTGGAAATTTATTGGGGATGTGGTCGGACGCGACCGATTTCCAAATTCCCCATGACACAAGCCGGGGGCCAAATCGGGTCCCTGCGCGGCTTTGCTGTCAATTGGGTCGAGAGCCTGCGCCTGGTCATAGTCGGCGCGGGCTTCAGCGTAGGCGTGCCTGTTGTAGTAAGCATCGCCACGGCGGGTATAGGCCAGGGCATATTTCGGATCGAGCCGAATTGCCTCGTTGTAGTCTTGGATGGCACGGTCGTAATTCCCTTTGTTAGCATAAGATATGCCACGAACGGTGTAGGCATGGGCATATTTCGGATCAAGCCGAATTGCCTCGTTGTAGTCTTGGATGGCACGGTCGTAATTCGCTTTGTTGGCATAGGAAGCGCCACGAACGGTATAGGCATAGGCATATTTCGGATCGAGCCGAATTGCCTCGTTGCGGTCTTGGATGGCGCGGTCGTGATTCGCTTTGGTGGCATAAGCATCGCCACGATAGGCGTAGGCCATGGCGCGATCATGCGCGCTCAGCGTAGCGCCGCGTGCGAGCACTTGCGTGCATGCCGCGATTCTGTTGTCGGGATTGACGCTCACACAGACCTCCCATGCGGCATCCGCCGCGCGTGCGGCGGGGCCGAACCAGCTGGCCAGCAGCAAGGTCATCAGGAAAACGATTGGCCGCGATCTGTCCATTTCAGTCTCACTTTCGACACAGCCACGCCGAGGCGGAGCCAAGTTTACCCAATATTCATCAAGAAGCTCAGCAAGACAATGCGGGAGGGACCGAGACGTGCGGATTTACTCGCGTCACTTGGTTCGATGCGGGCAAAGAAAAAGGACACCCTCCCCGTCGGACTAAATGCTGGGACTAAACACCTAGTTCACGCTATTTACCGATACATGCGCGGGGAGATTTAGGGTCACGGTCTGGCTGTTTTTCTCAAGTGTCATGGCCCGCAAATCGACCGAACGCAAATACCAGCCCGAGGTCGCTTCACCAACATGCAGACGAACGAGATTTTTCGTGGTTTGCACGAGAATAAGCGCGACATTTTGTGGCTTGCCGATCGCGGTTCCGACCAGTGTGAAAGGAGGTCGCTCGGATTCTGCCGGCTTGGGCGGCGGGGCTTCGGCAATTGGCACAGGGCCCAGTGGCGAGGCAGGTGGGCGCCGGGACGCGGAAAAGATCGGCCGCTCACGCGTGGCGGAAAGTGAACTGATGGGAATTCCCCACAGCGGATTGCCACCCTGATGTTGAATGTCGAATGGTGCCTGACCAATGGCTCCGTTCAAAGTGAAACAGGCCATTGCTACAATCCCGCAAGCGCCATACCTAATCATTTGCTCGCCTGTTTTTGCTCCGGGACATCGATTTTGCACACGCATTTAGAATGGCTCGACTTATCCAAAGTACACCCCATGGTTGGGATGACCCTGGAAATTTCTCCACGGAGCTTTCGTGGGATCGGCTTACCGCCCACGTTTAACTGAAGAGGTCAGCCGTGCTAATTAGCAGCACCACACTGGTAAGCTGCGCTTTTCTCGTTAGCGCTTAATCTCGTCCGGCTCGGGCCCGGAGAACTGATCCAGGTCCTATCTCGATAACGGCTCATTGGAAGCTATACCGGTAAATTAATTTTAAAATATTTTTTTGTTTGGACGCCATCTATACCCCAACTCATTGAGAACGCGAAAAATCGGTTGCCGCGAGAGGATTTTTGGATTCGTCTTTGGGGATAATTCGCGCTGGCTTTCTATCGCGTGAAGACTGCTTTGACCTGATCACCTTGGCGCGGGATGGATCGGCGGCGCATCGGTTGGGGCGGCGGGCGAACGCCGTTGTGTTGCTGGTCGACGGCTGGAATTGCGAGGATGTCGCCTAGGTTCTGTTCGTCGACGACGACACGATCCGAAGCCGGTACCGTCTGTATGAGGAAGACGGAATCGACGGGTTGGCGTGGTTTGGCCATGAGGGTTTCGCCTGCCAGCTCGCCGGCGCGCAAACAAGAGGCGCTGAAAACCTGGATCGTGGCGACTTTGCCGCATTCGACGCGCCAGATTGGCACTTTCATCGAGAAGGAATTCGGCGTCGTTTACGTGAGCCGCGCGGGACTGATCGCGTTGCTACATCGCCTTGGGCTCGAATATCACAAGACGGAAATCATTCCGCACAAGCCCGACGAAGAAAAGCAGAAAGCTTTCATCGCGAGCTATGAAAACATTATGAATTCCTTGGCCGACAACGAGGCGGTTCTGTTCGTGGACGCCGTGCATCCCACGCATGCGGCGCTGGCCGTAGGTTACTGGGCGCCGTGCGAAGAGAAGCTCGCGATCGAGCAAACGAGCGGGCGGCAGCGCATCAATATTCACGGCGCGATCGACCCGGAGACCGGGCAAACCCGCATGGTCCAGGCCGAAACCGCCGACGCCCTATCGACGATAAGGCTCCTGGAATCGATCGAAGCGTTCTATCCGATGCTGCACTCATCCATGTCTTTCTCGACAATGCACGCTACCATCACGCCAAATTCGTGCAGGAATGGCTCGCCTATCCGGGGCGGCGGATCCGGCTGCATTTCGTCCCGCCCTATTGCCCCATCTCAATCCGATCGAACGGCTATGGGGCCTCATGCAAAAGCATGCCACGCACAACAAATGCTACGCCACAAGCCGGGAGTTCGCCGAGGCGACGCTTGCTTTCTTGCGTGAAAATGTTCCAAGGAACTGGCTGGATTTTTGTGATTCGATCACCGATAACTTTCGCGCCATCAACCCAAACATTTTTGGGTAATGACGTAAACGGGGTATAACGAAGAGGGCTCGCGCGAGTGGACCCGGACTGGTCGACACAAGCAGCCTTGTTGATATGCTCGACGACGATCCGATGGCCTTTATCGTCCGGTTGCACTAACTCGGAACGAAGCAACGGATTCCATATTGGCCGCTATCACTGTCGAGTTATATGACGACACAGGATTGAGGTTTGCGGGTTGTCAGATGCTGAGGTGCGGACCTATAGGCGGCTTTTTCGTCGGGACGGCATTGGTGATCGCTTGCGCCGCCGCGAAAGCCGCCGAGGGAGGTATTTTCTGCAAGGGCGCCATGTCCTTCATCGAACGGCTCGAGCCGAATATGGCTATGAGCTTCAAAGTGATGAGCGCCGACGAGCGGCAGCATATCATCAGCGTCGAGGGCGTTGCGATCGCTCATAATGGAGGATGGCGTTATAAGGAGAAGTCCGACAGCAACCCGGACCAACGCTGCACGCTCGATATTTTTCCGCGCGCTGGCGGTTTTGTAATGCACACGATCGAGGGCGCTCGCTGCGTCAGTTATGGAGGATACGGAGCATATTCCCTCTTGGAAAAGCAGGCATTCCCAGCGTCGTCTCAACTCAGTGGCTTTTCTCCTAAATTCGATAAAGATGGCCTAGTGATCGATTTCGACTGCGAACGAAGGCGGTTCTTCGAAATACCACCTTGAGGACCAAACCATGGCTCTGGCGAGGGCGGGGCCAGTACTGCGCCTATGGTCGTCACGAGCACGACGTGTCGGTCGTGAATTGGCTTTGGGGATAAGCTTCATTCAGAAGGACTTTGGAGCCGTCGTTGCTGACAAGCGCATTTTAAAAGCGGCCTGACGTGGCCCGTACGGCCATGTCGCGCCGCTGTCGATCGAGACCCGAACCGGACCAAAATTGTCGGCGCGACGGCAATTGTGCCGTCCAATGACACGGCAACGGATTGGGTGCCTGGCCGCGGGACGCCTTTCGGACGAGTGAGGGCCGCTGTTGGTGCTTATGGTGTTCGCTCAAAAAGGGCTCTGACTCAGATTTGATGAAATTTGCTGGTGGCTTGGCGCGGATTTCAATCAAGGAATCAGTGCCATGGCGTCGAGCTTTCGGATTTCGTCCCTTGTTCCGATTGGGTTGGCTGTCGAGAGCATCATCGAATCTGAGGATATGATCAAAGTCACGGCACGGTCACGGGCGATCGAAGCACGGTGTCCATCGTGCGGATTGATGTCGCGACGAGTTCGTAGTCGCTATATCCGGCAGGTGGCAGATCTGCCCTGCGCCGGCCGCCGTGTCGGCCTAAGCCTGATCGCACGCCGCTTCTTCTGTTGCACTGAAAACTGTCGGCGGCGGATTTTCGCCGAACGCTTCGATAAGGCCGTTCTCGCCGGCCATGCCCGGCGAACGGCGCGGTTGGATTGCATCGTCCATCATCTGGGTCTCGCGCTCGGCGGCAGGCCGGCAGCGAGCTTCGCATGGAGACTGATGTTGCCCGTGAGCAACGATACCTTGCTGCGCGTCGTCCGACGCCGAGCCAGGCCGAGAACCGAGCCTCTCACCATAGTCGGGATCGACGATTTTGCTTTTCGCCGAAATCATCGTTATGGGTCGATTGTCTGCGATCTCGAGCGGCGATGGATTGTAGCCCTCTTGCCGGACCGTGAGGTCGCGACAGTCGAAGCCTGGCTGGCCGGGCATCACGAGATCAAGATCCTGTCCCGAGACCGCGGCGGTGGATATGGCGAGGCCGCCGCAAAGGCGTTGCCCAGCGTCACTCAGGTGGCCGATCGCTGGCACCTCATGGAGAATGCGAGCGCCGCTTTTCTGAACGCGGTGTGCAAATCCATGCACGCGATCCGGATTTCACTCGGCGCGACGACGATCAATCGCAATCTGCTCACCTACGCGGAAAAGCTGCAGTATGAAGGATATTTGCGGCGCGAGGAGACAAATTCAACCATCATGGAGCTCGTCGGAGCAAGTGTCTCCATCAAGGAGATCGCGCGCCGCACAGGCTATAGCCGTAAACTCGTGCGCCAAGTGATCCGCGGCCAGCGGACCGATGTCTTTCGGGTTCGCCAGAGTTCACTCGAAGGCTGGCTGGCGTTCCTCGATGAGCAATGGGCCGCGGGGTGTCACAATGCAAGCGCACTCTGGCGGTGCCTAAAGGGCAAAGGTTTTCGGGGAGGCCTCGGTGTCTGTACGCGGCGGAGCAATAGTAGGCCACGGAGCGGCGGCATTATGCGGCTGCGTGGCGGCATAAAACCCGGCCACTTTCGAGGCCGAACCTTTTCGAACAGGGATGGCCGGGGATGTTTGCAGTGGAGATTTACGCGGCGGTTCGACGGTTTGTTTTCATTGAAGGGAAGAGCCGGCGGGAAGCGGCGCGGGTTTTCGGACTGAGCCGGGATACGATCGCCAAGATGTGCCGGTACTCGGCGCCGCCCGGCTATGTGCGGTCCAAGGCTCCAGTGCGCCAAAGCTCGGCCTCGCCGATTTGGTGTTCGAGGCGAAGGCAAGCGAGCTTCGGGAAAGCTACTTGAGCGAGATTCCGCGGCTCCAAGGCGAAGCGGCGGAATAGGTGGGGCAATGGCAAAGACCTCCCGCCGGTTGCGCTGACGCTCCATCCTTGTCACGGGGTCGGCCGGCTGCGGCAGGGTCTCGGCTTCGCAGTCGGTTTCCTGTTTGTTCACGAACGCTTCCACACGACCGGCGTTTCGATCATCGAAGCGCCGGAAAATGCGGACGAATTTCTCTTTAGTTATTGTACACCACGAGGTGGCCACGGATGATGGATGGCTGCGCGTGGTGGTGGGCGATCGCGATCGCTGGCCTATCGTGGCGGCCAGGATAAACCGTAATGCGCGAGATAGTAGAATGCGATCCCTAGGATGGCGGCGATGACGAAAATCTTGATGATGTCGGAGCGGCGGGTCATCGGTACAACTCCAATCTTCGTTTGTGAATATCGCACATTGCGGCATCCTTTGATCGCATAATCTCGTAGCCACATATAGTTGCTTCCTTTTTCGTAAAAAGAGCCCCGCGCGCGGCGAGGCTAGAAGCACAAGAGAGTGAGAGGATGTCTATTTTCTTTTCGTCCATCAGCGAGGCGAGTTGTTCGAGTTGTTGAGCGGTGATCCCTTCGGTCAAGAAAGACACGACATTTTCGATGCCGTTCTCAAACGCTTTCAACACGTCGAGCGGGTCACGGACGAGATAGAGCTCGCCCTTGGCCACTCTGTGCGCGTTGAAGATCGTCGAGTGCGGATCGAAGCCCGACGGAAAGAGCATTATAGGACTTTCGTTTTTCACTGTCCGGCCGCAGTAAGCCAACAACACGCCGTCCCTCGAATGAATGGGGATGGCGAGGCGTCCCCGCGGGATGCCTTTCGGTGCATATCCGGCCCCGAACACCTCGAAGGTGGACGTGGCCACGTCGAGTCCCGCAAGACTTCTCGTGGGATGCTTCAAGGTAGCTGAGCGGGTGGAACCCCGCTTTCTGTTCTGGGGGAATTGTACCTTTCCTTGGAATGGCGGGGTTTTGTGGAACGGTACCTGTAGGCATTGACACGTTAACGACCGACGAGCCAGCGCATGTGCTAGGGTGGGTCATGCAGCCCATCTCCTTCGCCCGCCACCGATTTCCGCCCGACGTCATCCGACACGCTGTCTGGCTCTACCTCCGGTTCACCCTGAGCTATCGGGACCTCGAGGATCTCCTGGCCGAGCGTGGGCTGATGATCAGCAATGAGTCGATCCGTCGATGGGTACTCAAATTCGGATCCATCGTCGCAAGGCGAGGTTCTCGAGATCTATAGTCCAGCCCCAACGCGACAAGGTCGCGGCGATGCGGCTACTCAGGAAACTACTTCGCCGCCAAGGCTTTGTTCCGACGGTGATCGTTACGGACAAACTGAGATCCTACGGCGCGGCGCTCCGGGAAATTGGCTTCCCGGGATAGCATGAGCAAGGACTGCGCGCCAACAATCGAGCGGAGAACTCACATCAGCCGGTTCGACGACGCGAACGAAAGATGCAAGGTTTCAAATCGATCAAGTCAGCTCAGCGCTTTGTTTCCATCCACGCGGTTGTTTACAACACGTTCAACGTGCAACGGCATTTGATCAGCCGACGGATCCATAGACAATTTCGGACCGCAGCGCATAATTCTTGGAGTGATGCTACAGTTGCGGCCGCATAAATTGACCTTCCGCGGGCAGGGTTTTTGTGGCCCGCTCGTTAACGTGTCAATGCCGTATTTCTCAATGCGTTAACATGTCTCCAATTGACGGAGTGCCTGGCTTTTTTTGGTTTTTATTCCATTCAGTGAAGTGCCAAGCGTGCCAGGGCCAGGTGCACCTCTACCATGGCAAGGGTATCGCGCTGGCAATATGCGAGGAGCCCAGCCCGCAGATGATCGATCTCCTCGGGAACCGTGAGGTAGCCGGATGCGAGTTGCAGGAATGCGGCTGATGCCGTGGCACCGTCAGCAATGCCCTCGAGGTCGTCATAGCCGAAATAAGGACAGAGGGCCGGGGCGACGGATTTGATTGAGTTGCTGAAGTGGAATTCCGGGAAGTAGATGGCGCCGCGCACGATTGGCAACAAGTCCACCAGCCGGGCGATCAGGGCGTTGAGCGACTCGCTGAGATCGGGAAATTCCCCAGTCAATTGTTTCAGCCTTGATTTTTCATAGGCCGAATAGACGAGGATCGGACCATCGAAGGTTGCGATGGTCTCGATCAGGGTTTCTGCAAATCGGCGCCGTGGATCGCCGTCCCCCTCCGCGAGAAATTCCCGGTGATGAAGCACGCCCTCGCCATCGGTCGCATGCAGGGACCATTGAAAAGGAATGGTCTGGTAGGGCCGTGTGCCTTCGTAGAGGGGGATCGGCGGCATAATCGCTTCGAAATCCAGATAGCAGGCCGGGGGCCCGCAACAGCCGAGCAAACGTGTGAGTTAGGGGGCCACGTAGGGATGTCCGCTGGCCGTGGCATCCCGGATGATGATCTGCTTCGACGCGAGTGGAAAATCCGCCGGTATCATAGAAATGGACTCGACGCCGCGCACCTTGAGTTCGCTCACTCTGGCTTGTGACAGGCGGGGAAGATAGAAGGTCCAGTCGGCGGGCTTGTTTGCCGTGCACCGGTCCCAAAACTCGCACGCGTAGGGTGTTCCGCACTGGCTCCCTGGTTCGGCGTCGGGGAGCGCGACCATACTGAGGCAATCCCGCATGACGGGAAGGCGGCTCGGCAGGTCGACAAGCCTCGCGGCGACGGCGTCGTGCACATCCACGCGGGCGAAGAAATCCGCCCAACAGATGCCGCCTGGCCCGCGGACATAGGCAGTATTCACATGGAGAAGCTCGATCGAAGAGACCGCAATGCCGGCCCCTTCGAGAACGAAGGTCTGGAGGGCGATGTCATCATAGTAATGATCCTTGGGACCGCTGCTGCTTTTCACCTCACGCAGCCCCCACGTCCCATGCGCGAGACGTTCGAGCACGTCTACCCGGCTGCGGATATTATCGTACTCGAAAGCGGCCTCGAAAATGGCGGGAACCTGCTCGTCGCCCATCAAGGCGGCCGTCCGGGCGATAGCCTGCGCGTGCCGCCAGGGCTCCTCGTCGATTAGAACCCCGCCGGGAAACAGTATTTGCGCCTTGCGGCCGATTTGCCGTCCGATGTCCATTGGAGTGCCCGGCGCAGGCTCCTCGTACGGCGCTGGCTCATGGTCGATCAGCCACAAGCGCCGCAGGCACTGCAGTCCGGCGATGTAACGCGATTTGGTGAGGCGCTCGCTCGTCATTGGGGCAATCCCCGGCTGATGGATCGATATCATCCGCCATCGTCACCAGTTCTGCAACAAGACGATTAGACTAGGCGCTCGGCTACGTCCCGTATTGACGCCAGACGTGCCATTGCTACGATCGTTCGATCGGCTTTTCCCAGCACTTCCCCCGGGCAGCTGCGATAGCAACGTTGCACCTCCTTTTTGTTGGCGTGGATGCAACTTCGAATAGGTTGATGCATGAAGCGTTCAAAGCCTTGGCAAAGTGAAGGCCTCATGGCGCCATTAAACCCTGAGTTTCGTCCGAAATTAAAGAACTAATTTATTCTCATCGAAGGACAAACGGCTTATGCCAGCACAATCGATCCGGATTTTTCTGGTGCGCCACGGGCAATCGGAGGCTAATCTCGACAAGTCCGTGAATGCTCGACTTCCCGATCATCGAGTCGCTTTGTCACCCGGGGGCCATGCGCAAGCGGGCGAAGTCGGGGCCTATCTCGCAACACAATTGAGGAGCGTTCCGCGCGCACGCATTCTGGTGAGCCCTTATGTTCGCGCGCGGCAGACCGGAGCAGCAATCGAGCGGGCGCTTGCCGACGCGGCAATCCAGTTCGATAGGCGGGAAGCCACCGAACTTCGCGAACTCGAGTTCGGTCTCTTCGACGGCATAGCTGACAAGGACCTGCCGAAGATTTTCCCTCTCGAATATGAGCACTACGATAAGCATAAGCGCTTCGAAGGCGAATTCTTCGCGCCGATGCCGCTGGGTGAAAGCCGATGCAATGTCGCGGACCGGATCAAGGGCGTGTTCGGGACGATCCTGCGTGACGCCTCGGACGACCGAACCGATCCGATCTTTGACTTTATCATTGTCAGCCACGGCGTCACGATCCGTTGTTTTCGCATGCAGTGGATGCACTATTCATGGGAATGGTACGAGCAAGAGAAGAATCCTAAGAACTGTTCCGCGCAACTCATAGAAGGGCATGCCGGCGGCTATACGGACCGTCTGGTCTTTGCTGGGTTTAAAGGTGCAAAGGCTTCGCTTCAGACTCGCCGGGAAGAAGGACATGTGGGCGAGTAGAGACACGGCCAAGCTCGAAAATTCATACTTAGTTTTTGGCCACGTCCTATTTTGACGTACGGACCCGCCAATAGTTGCGTGTCCCGTAGAGCCATCAAGCCCGACGGATCGTTATTTCTCTATCTTTGAGCTGCGATGCACATCTGACCGCGAACCTCTTCGACCGCTTCGATCATCTCCACCCGGACTCCATCCGGGCGGGACGATCCGAACGCGTTCGTTGAAAAGAGGTTCCCATGTTTCAGATTCAGGCTCCCATTCTCATCGTTCCCACCTCCGACGCCAAGGTCGCAGTCGGCGTCCATCTCCAAGCGGCCGGCCTCGCCGCCTATCGCGAGATCGCCCTTGCGGCGAAGGGGCTGGAGATTGCGCATCTCCAGTTCGTCTTCCGTGGTCTGACGCTGGCCGTGTGCTCTCGCGTGCGGCGCAACGGCATCGTCGAAATCGAAATGGGGCTCGGCGACCCGCGTCTGCCGAAAAGCGCCTTCACCGCCGCCCAGATGCAGCAGGCCAAAATCGCCTCTCTGGCACGGATCGGCGTGGGGCACCGCGGCCGACCAGCGCGCGTGCATTAAGTCTCTTGGCAGAGGCGCCGTGTGGCACCTCTGCCCGGTTCTAGCTCACACAGCGCAACTGCATTTTCGCGGATGAATGTTGAGACAGCATAATAATGGCTTCCGCAGTATGCAGACCAACGCGAGGACTTAGATGCTGACCATTGTCATCGGCGACATTCACTGGATGGCCGTGAAACTGGAAAATCTACTCGGCCAAATCGACATGTGGTGTGCGGCGAACGCCAAGGCCGAGCTACGCCAGTTGATCTTTCTTGGTGACTACATTGATCGCGGCCCAGACTCGCGTCAAGTCGTCCAAATCGTCCAACGCCTGCAAGCCGAGGGCGCTATATGCCTTCAGGGCAATCACGAAGAGCTCATGCTTCGAGCGACGGAATCGGAAGGCGACCTTTCAGACTTCCTCGCCAACGGCGGCGATGCAACCGTCACTTCCTTGCGCACACCGGCCGCGATCCGGCAAGTGCAAGAATGGATGCGCGCGCTCCCAATCAGTCATGAAGACGAACTCCGTTATTATGTTCACGCGGGAATTCGTCCGGGCGTGCCCCTCGACCAGCAGACCGTCGAAACAAAACTTTGGATACGCGACAGATTCCTTCGTCATAGGGGACCGTTTCCGAAATACATTGTCCACGGCCATACGCCGACGATCTATCTTGATCCGCAGCAAACGACACCGGATGTGCGCGGCAACCGCTGCAACGTCGATACGGGCGCTGGAATGAATGGGCCCCTTTCGGCGGCAATATTCAACGAACGCCAAACGAAACCGATCCACACCATCAGCGTCGGCGCGGAGAATTGATGCTAGATTCCTCCCCTCATCGCCACGCCATCGGTCCCCGTTTTCCAAAAACGTTTCTCGCCACGCGATCGATCCGACCACACCATCTGTAAAGTTCTGGCGCCCTTACCTGAATTTGCTTCGTATCCATTGGAGCGCGAAGCATGGTCCCCCAATTCGGCAAATCCATTCACCACCCAACATACGTGCTCGGAAAACATTGCGTATAGGAGCCGCGATGCCGGCCGGCCCGTGCGTATTAACGTGGATTCTTTTAACCATGCCAATGCTGTATTGCGGTCCGGGAGGAAAATCCCTGGCCATAAAATCCTTCACCGCATGATCAATTTCTAGCGGGACCGGAACAAATGAACCTGATTAGGCATTTGGTCTGTCATGGATACGAAAAGATTTTTAACAGTCTGCGGAGCTGTTTTGCTTTCCCTTACGGCCACCGCGTCGGCGGGTCCTATGAGCGTCACAAATTCGAAGCTCATCGCGCCGCCGCAAGCACAGACCGAGCCGGTTTATTATCGCTGTCATGGCGATTATGGGTGGGTCCCGGATGGCACGATCGCCGGCCCGACTGGCGGCTGGCACTATTATGGCTGGTACGGCTATCCCTATGTGCCCTACCGGTACTGCGGTCCACCGCATTATCGTCATTATGGGCATTACCGCCACCCATATCGCCACCATTATGGCCACTGGCGCGGACGGCATTACGCTGGTTAGGTCGGCTGAATTCTTGTACCGGGCGCAGCATTGGGCTCAGCACCCAACTGCACGCCGGAGCGCACTCCGGTTAATCCGGGAGAGGCTTGTTTCGGCGTGAGCGCGTGATCCAGTTAAATTAATCCTCTTGCTGTCGCCACCCAATCGATCCGACCATCCCCATCTGTAAATTTCTGCCGCCATCATTCGAATTTGCTTCGTATCCATTGGAGCATGAATTGTCTTGGCGGTGGCGGTCCGGCTCGGTCCCGTCAGGGAACGCCCAATTTTTAAACGTGCGACCGCTTCTGACGCGGACGTAGCGCATTCCTTTTCCATTCGTTGCAGGGAGAGACCGATTTGAGTGCCCCATTTAAGCGGCATTATGCCACCGCGCGTAAAGGCAACACCGGATCGAGCGGTATGCGCTTGGCGTTGGACTGCGCCCGCAACGTCTATGAAGCGGTCGATCGCCGCATGCCGGAAGCAGCTGCACTGACGAATTGGCTTCGACAGAGCGCGGCGGCGTTCGGCCTGCCTGACACGGCCATCCCGGACGACGATACACCTCGCCGGTCACGGGGCCGCGGCGTCCCTGCGCTGGATTGGCGCCAGATCGGGTCGGCAATAACGTCGGCCGAGGCGGCCCTTTCGGACAACACTGACACACCAGCCGATCGCTGGATCGCGGCAATTGCCGGGACCCTTGCGCTCGATCCATTGGAAGGACGCATGCTTGCGCTCGGCATACATTATAGACTGGACAAGCGGGTCGACCGGTTATTCGATGCAATGAGCGAGTGTCGTGGCGGCGTCTCCCGGTTTCATCGCGACACCGGGCTGTTCGCGCTGCTGTTGCAGGCGGCGCCGGCCGAGATCGAGGTGCGCCTCAGGAGTGACGCAAAACTACGGGCGAGCGGTCTGTACCACCTTGAGCGGGATGGCGAGCTGCATGTGCTGGAACGTCTCGTGTCGCTGATCCGTCAGGACGTGCCGCCCGCAAAAGATTTCTACGACCAATTGCTCGGCTCCATTGCCACGGATCCTCTGCCGTGGGACTCGTTCGCACATCTCGGCCGGGAGGCGGAGGTGGTGGCCTCCATCCTGCAAGCCGCGCTCGCCGGCCGGGAGAGTGGAATCAACATCCTGCTCTATGGTCCGCCCGGCACCGGAAAGACGTCGTTCGCCGCGACCTTGGCGGCGCGAACGGGCGCCCGGCTGCGGCCTGTGGCGGAGGCCGACGAGGAGGGCGGCGAACCCTTTCGTCATGAGCGGCTGGCGGGACTGCGCTTGGCGCAGCGCCTTGCCGCGCCAGGAAAGACGCTGCTGCTGTTTGACGAGGCGGAGGATTTGTTCATTGGCCGTAGCAGCGGCGGATTCGACGAACCGCCAGTGACCAGCTCCCGCGTGTTCATGCATCGCTTGCTTGAACGCATGGCGATACCGGTGATCTGGACAGCAAATGATATCGGCGTGCTTGGCCCAGCGGTGGTGCGCCGGATGACCATGTGCCTGGAGTTGAAGGTGCCGAACTTGGTCACGCGCACGCGGCTATGGCGGCGGATGGGTGAAACCGAAGGTGTGGCCCTGCCGGAGACGGACGCCGCGCGCCTCGCCCGGCTTGTGCCCGCCGCGCCTGCCGTCGCTTCCGCGGCGCTCCGGGCCACTCGGCTCGCCGGAGGTGGAGCAGAAACGGCACGGCTAATCGTCGAGGGTGTCGCCCGTGCGGTGCACGGTGGCGGCCTGCCGGCGCCGGAGCCGGAGCACGACACTTTCTACGACCCCGAACTGGTCAACGCCGATTGCGACCTCGCTGCGCTGACGGCGGACCTGCTGCGCCCCGAAGCACCGCTTACCGTCTCCTTCCTGCTGTCCGGGCCGCCCGGCGCGGGCAAAAGCGCCTGGGTGCGCCATCTTGCGGCACGGATGGGCCTGCCGGTGCTGCACAAACGCGCCTCGGATTTGCTCGATCCGTACGTCGGCAGCACCGAGCAAAATATCGCTGGCGCCTTTGCGGAGGCGCGCGACACCCATGCCTTCCTGGTGTTCGACGAGGCGGACAGCCTATTGTTGGAGCGGGCTCGGGCAGTACGTAGCTGGGAGATCAGTCAAGTCAACGAAATGCTGACCTGGATGGAGCAGCACGCGTTGCCTTTTGCCTGCACCACCAATCTGGCTACCCGGCTGGATCGCGCCAGTCTGCGCCGGTTTCTGATCAAACTCCGTTTCGATTGGATGACTCGAGCGCAAGCGCGACTGGCCTTCCAGCGCTTTTTCGGCACGGCCGCACCATCGACCCTGGATGGGCTGCGCACGCTGACGCCGGCGGATTTTGCCCTGGTGCGTCGCCGTGCGGCGGTAACGGGACGAATGTCGGACCCAGCCACGCTGCTGCGCCTGCTCGCCGCCGAGTGCGAAGGCCGGACCGGCGGGCGTCCCCCGGTGGGCTTTGTCGCCTGGGCGGGAGAATGATTGCGGTGGCGCCCGCAAGGTGTCACCGTCGTTCGATGCGCTACGAACCCTCGCAACGCCTGCTGCGCCTTGCCCGTCACCTGGCGGCCAGCCGGACCGGTCTGACACTCGACGAAATGGCTGCCGAGCTGGAAGTCGGGCGCCGAACGGCGGAGCGGCTGCGCGATTCCTTGGCGGCCATGTTCCCGCAATTGGAATGCTGGGACGATGACGAGCGGGTGCGGCGCTGGCGGCTGCCGGGGAGTGCCCTGGTCGGAGTCGTCGAGCCCCGGCCCGAGGCCGTGGCCGCGATCGAAATCTCGGCGCGCGAATGCGCGATGCGCGGCGAGACCGATCGCGCGGCGTTGCTGCGGGAGGCGTCGACCACTTTGAAGGCTGTGATGCGACCGGACGCTTTGCGCCGTGCCGAGCCGGATATCGCCGCGCTGATGGAGGCCGAGGGCATCGCGATGCGGCCGGGGCCGCGGCCGATCATCGCCGCGGGGGTGCTGCCGACATTGCGCCGGGCGATCCTCGGCATGCAGCTGGTGGTCGTTCGGTACGCAGGCGGCGACGCAGACAAGCCGGCGGCACGCATTCTTTGCCCTTACGGGATTCTCTATGGCGGACGCGGATGGCTGGTTGCGCATGTGGACGAGCTGCCGGACATGCGGTTGTGGCGGCTGGACCGGATCTTCTCCATCGATCTGCTCGATCGTGGGTTTGCGCGCCGCGAGGATTTCGATCTCGCGGCCTATGCGGCGCAATCATTCGGCGTATTCCAGGAGGAACCGATCGACGTGGTGCTGCGGTTCGAGCCGGAGGCGGCGGATGACGCGGCCGGCTGGCTGTTTCACCCGTCACAGAACATCGAGCGCGATTCCGGCGGCGCGCTGATCGTGCGCTTCCGCGCCGGCGGCGTACAGGAGATGTGCTGGCATCTGTTCACATGGGGAACGGCGGTGACCATCGTGTCGCCGGGGGAATTGCGCGCCGAACTCGCCGGATTGGCTGCCGCCGCCACCACGCACCACCGCTAACGAGACGACCCGGCCGTTATAGAAGGCGACGTTCAAAACGCCATCGGTGGCCACAAATCCATGCTCAAAGGGAAATGGTTGTCGAGGCTGCGTTCCCTGCGATCCCAGGCCTGATGCATCACCAGCGATAGTGTTCAATTTTGCTCAGACATCCGTGCAGCCCTGTCTTACTAAATTACCGCCGTCTTCAATATCCTCTCTCAACTTCCGGCTATGGATCCCGACTGGAGAACACTTGCCGGGCTTTTTTGGTAATAGTCGTGGCCGTCGTGGCGCCAAAGGAATTGCGCGCAACTCGCCGGGCTGTCGGCTGCCGCCGAGCACCACCATTGTCGAAACGACAAGGCCGCGTGAGGGATCGAAGAATTCTCGTCAAGAAGTCAGATTGTAACTGCCGACGTTGACAGTATCAGCGCCAGGCGGCCTGAGTGTCTCCGTTTGTCGCACAAGTGCGATGCGCAGGATTCGAGTAACGATTTTGCTCATTGCGTCAGATCAATTCAACGACAAGAATTCAGAGATGCTATAAATATAAACCCAATGATGATAAATCAAAAAGCCCCGGGCAATGAAGGCTTCGACCGCCGGACGAAAATTCAGTGGTTTTCGGGCTCCCTAATTTAGCGTTAAGCCGCGGCCGGAGGTCAAAGTAGAACAATTCCATTGGAGCCTTTGATGGCACAATATTCCCCGACGTTTGATGGCGACGCGTTAATCGGATCCATGAACGTGCATGACTTCCTTCTTTGGTCGGTTGAATCTCGTCAACTCAGCGAAAACTCGTTGCGCTTGCCTCCGGTCCAACGGTCGTCTTTGTGGACTCCAAGACAGATCCTCGACCTGTGGGACTCACTGCTACGCGGCTTGCCCATAGGATGCTTCTATCTGATCGAGGCAGAGGCAGGGGAAGATTGCCGCACTATCGATCCATCAGCCAAAATGGAGCCGAGTTTAATTCGCGGTTACGATCTTCTTGACGGTCAACAGCGGATGCGAGCGATGCTGCTCGCCGTCAGTAAGCCAATAACGGAAGGCCGGTGCCTTTGGGTTGATCTAGAAAATTTGGATGACGACAAAGTTTTTACGTTGCATCTAACGTCGGTCAGCCAACCGTTTGGCTATGATCACGAGACCGGTCAGAAACTTCCGTTGCAAGATCGCAGTAAGGCACGCATGAAATTCGACGAAGAAAACAAAGAGCGCCCGTATAAGATGGCGGATCACTGCCTTTTCAATGAACACATTGAAAGACACGGTTTTCCGCCAAAACCATACAAGGCTGAGCGAGCGATCCCATTTATCAGCGTCTTCGAAGCTTGGCAGGAAGGTCGTTCTGAGTTTGCAGATTACATGCGTGAGAAAACCGGTGAAACAAATGCGCTTGTTGAACCCCAAGTTCTCACTGATCGAATTTTCGACGGGCTGCAAATGTTCGACGCTTCAGAGATTGCCCTGATACGTGTCAAACCTAGCATATACCGAGAAAATTCGATCAATCTCCTGAAGCTCTTTGATCGCATCGGCGCTGGCGGCACACCCTTGGTGGGAGAAGAACGCCTATATTCGATCTATAAGTACTACGAGCCTTATGTGCATAATGCGATTGAAGACATTCACAAGCGCGTAGGTCGCGTGCTTCCATCAACTAGAATCGCAAGTTGCGCCCTGAGAATTGCCTCGGTTGAGACCCGAACAAATAGCTTTGATATTCCGGATGTAAATTTATTTGCGAAGGAAATGGCCAGCGATGCAGGCGTTATAAACGAACTGCGCAGCTTGATTCCAAAAGCGTCATCAGAACTGGAGCAACGCGGGCGTTTATCGCAGATATTCGAATTCCTGTATGGCGCCTTGGATTATACCGGAGGGGAGGATTACGGACTCCCGCGCGTTATGATTGCCGATCTGTCGCATGAACTTATCCACGTAATCGCTTATTGGATTTATTTGCACGTTAAAAAGGAGAACGACATCACATCGGCAAGCCGCCAGGAGTTGGTACGCTTCATTCTATTTTGGCACTTGTGCTGCTTTAATGATTACAAGGCGAGTTGATACGCGTTCAAATATCTCAAAGTAAATAATGGTGCGTCATCCATGGAGAATGGCTTTCCGGGCAAGGCGCTTTATGAGCTTTTGACCGGACAAAATGACTCGGATCGATTCGCCTACAGTCTGTCTCTGCCCAAAGACATGCGTGATTATTCCACCAAGGCTGATAGATCCAAGGGTGGTTGGCTTGCTTGGAAGGATAGATTTGAGTGCAAGGATTCCGCTCAGGATTGCTTTCGTCAATGGTGGCACAGTGAAGGCAAGGGTATGATCTGGATACAGCGCTCATATTTTTTTGAGATGTTCTCAGACTATGACCCGTCATCGGGAAGGGACGACGACAAGCCCTATGATTTGGATCATATTTGCCCAAGAAGCACTTGGTTGAACTCGATATATGAGGGGAAGAACGGTGGCGACGACAAAAGCACGATCAAATCTGCTCGTGAAGGGCGCTATGTTCTGGGAAACGGCATCGGGAATTACTGGTGGATTGATAGCGGATTGAACCGAAGCCTTGGCGACGTCCCGATAAAACAGAAGCTTCAAGACGACAGACTAAAAGACGACAGACTAAAAGACGTTATCAAGTTCGCTTTCGATGACCTGAGCTTGCCGCAATGGTTTGCCGCATCGGTTGAACGCAATCAATGGACCGTGCCCGCGCGCAACGCTTTTCAGGCTGCGGTAGAGGAACGTACTCTTTGGCTGTACGAGCGTTTCTTTTGTGATCTGGGTTTTGAAAAATGGCTTGAGCCTTCCGCATCAGGCTCGAACGGGAATCTTGATGCGGATGCAGCCACGGTGGTGACCTGATGACAGCCGGCGGGACGGTCTCGAATTCTGTATGTGGCCTAAGCGGTTGATCATCTTCTGATACGCGATCGTCGCGGCGCCCGCCTTTGCCATCGGCAAGTAGGCAGGAATCATGTCTCTAGCCCGTTCGGCCTCTCTTTGCTCTGGTAGTGCAAGTCGCTTCTGACTTCGGTGCGTTCCGCCGACAAATTAAATTTTGTTGCAATGCGCGCGACCGTTTCTGGTGTCAGGAGCTTGCGATCAGCATACAGGATGATCAGATCGCGCGACCGGTCGAAGTCGACGCGCCCGCGCGGCCAGTCTTCGTATTCGTAGGACCGCACCAGGGCGCGCAGGGCAGGATCGACAGTCCTGTCGCGTCGCCATTTCGCCCAAGTTTCGTAATGGCCCCGACCGTAGGTGAGACAATCGCCGTACGGCTCGGCCTGGTCCAGCGGACAGCCTGCGGCGAGCAGTTTCGCTTCGCCATTTGACGTTTGCACCACCCAGAATATTCCCACCTACGGCATCTCGCGCTGCGCTGTTCCGGTCATGTTGTCACCGTGCCTTTCGCGTGGGCGATTATTTTGCTGGCTTGCCGTCATGCGCCAGCGCCTTTCGAGTTCCTGTTTGACGCCGAGCGCGTCAGCGGGGGCGCGCGCCCAGAACATTGCGCGCGCGCCAGGTCGTGAGTGTGAGCGTGTCGCCCTGCGGCGCGCGGCTGGCGTGACACGATGCACATGGCGATCGACGTGGTGTGGCTCCTCGCCGGATGCTGGAGATTTAAAGTGGGTGCCGGGAATTTACAGACGGTTCGCCGTCCGGCCCTTTTGTTTGCGCGCGTACTCATACGTCGAGCTGGTTGCGTACGGCTTCCTCAAGGTCCGCTGACCATCCCATAGCGACGGGTTTGCGGACCTAACGGAAGGTCCGGGTCGCGCCATAAGCAGCTGTTCCTGCCAAAGGCGCGGGACGACCAGATTGGGCCGAAACCGCCACGGTCGGTTTGGAGCGCACAACTGCAACAAGCAGACATTCATTCATAGAGAGCCGACCGTCTGATTTCGGATTGGAGCATGCACTCGGCCTCAATGGTTGGGATCGGCGAAATCCGGACTTCGAACACCGCTCGACGGGTCTCTAGTCAGGTAACCGCCTTAGTGGTAGGGTTGATTTGCGTTTTGAGAGGGCAACGACGGAGCAAGGCGTCAGGCTAGGGAGCTGTTCATAAACGGGGGGCGCCGATTCATAGCCACATGAGCGCGCAAAGTGTCGGCCGCCGCAATTTCCGAGCAATTGCCGTCCATCATGGAGGTTCATTCGTGACTGAGCAATCCATCGAATTCTGATGACATGACGCTCAAACGTGTCTTCCAAGACTTCTATCGTGTTCCAGCTTATCAGCGCGAATACGTCTGGGGCGAGCCGGATGCCAAGGACGAGCGCGGCGATGAAGTAGAGCAGTTTCTCAAAGACATTTACAGCGAGTTTGAAGGAGCAACAAAGGATTTTGCGCCTGAATACTTTATCGGAACCATAGTGGTTTGCCCGGCGCAGGATAGCGTCTTCGATCTGATAGACGGCCAGCAGCGCACGACAACCGCTTTTCTCATTCTCTGCGTAATCCGCGATATATTTGTGAAGGCTGGCGAGAATCTACCGGACGACCTTCCTTCGCAAATCGCGGCGAGTTCGACGGACTGGCGAGGCGAAACTGTTCACCGATTGCGGCTCGACCTGCAATATGAGGATGCGGGAGGTGTTCTTGAAGATTATGCGGCTGGGGAAGGGCAGGAGGTTCGTCACACGGGCACGCGGTCGATTACCAACCTCGGCGGTGCCTACGATACGATCCACGAGTTCCTGATCACCCAGTTCGAAGGTGATCATGCGGGGCTTCGGCGCTTCTATGGATATCTTACTAACAAGGTGAAACTGATTCGAATCCAAACGCCAAGCATCGATAAGGCGCTCAAGATTTTTGAGACGATAAATGATCGTGGCGTCGGGCTCGACGCCATGGACCTTCTGAAGAACCTTCTTTTTATGAACGCGCCGCCCGCCTCTTTTTCAAAGCTGAAGGACACGTGGAAGGCAATCACGGACGAGATTTACGAGGCGCGGGAAAAGCCGTTGCGCTTCCTGCGCTATTATCTCATGGCCTCGTTTGAAGTCGAAGCCAAGCTACACGAGGACGACATATACGGCTGGTTTCGCAAGAACGAGAAGCAAACCGGGCACGCAAGCGATCCGCTCCGTTTTGCCGAGCGGTTGCTTGTTGCAGCGAAAGCGTATCGCTGTTTCGTCGAGAGTAAGAACGCAAGCGGGCAACACGAACCAGGAATTGCCAATACCCGCGCGCTCGGCGGGAAGGCAGTCCGGCAACATTTTATTTTGCTTCTTGCCGCTCAGCAACTGCCCACCGCTGTCTTCTCCGCGCTAGCCGTTGAGATTGAGAAGCTTATGTTTGTCTGGCTCGTCACCAACAAGCCGACGAAGGATTATGAGCGCGCCATCATGGACGGTGCCAAGCAGTTGCGCGGGATGAAAACGGCGCCCGAATTTGAGACATTCTCGACAACCTTCTTCACGGCACAGAAACTGGCGCTCGCCGGTGCCTTCAACGACGCCTTGCTCCGATTGCATAGTAACGAAATGCGTGGCTTCCGTCTTAAGTACCTCTTGGCGAAGTTGACTCAACACATTGATCTCGAAGCCTACGGTGCGACTGGTCCACGGTCCGATCTTTCGCATTATATGGACGGTGGCAATGATATCGAACATATACTGCCCGATACGCCGAGTACGGAAGCGCTTCAGGAATTTGGGGAAAGCGCCGCCGACAGTGAGTTGATCCAGCGGCTGGGGAACTTGATGCTTGTCGAGAAATCGGTCAACCGGTCCCTTGGTAACAAGCCATACACACAGAAAGTTGGAGTCTATCCTAGTTCGCAGTTTCTGCTTGTTCGATGCCAAGCGGCGCACCAGAGCATTGGGGCCAACGACCAGATCACGAAAACCATGAAGAAGCTTCCGACGTACTCCAAGTGGAATCGGGAGGCTGTCGGGGAACGGCAACAGAACCTTGCGTCCTTGGCTTACGAGGTATGGGGTGTTTCCAAGCCAGTCCCCGCTCAAGTTCACTTGGAAAGCCGCACCGTCTCACCCGGTTGAAACGGCGGTTTGGACCGCACGCTGTCAATCAGCAGGGCATTGTCACGGCGATTTTGGCTTGCGGCCCCGCTGGCGGTCAAGTAGCCAGGGGAATGAAGAAAATCAGCTACAAAGGATACCGCTTCCCTCCTGAAATCATCCAACAGGCGATCTGGCTCTATCTCCGATTTACCCTGAGCTTTCGCGATGTCGAAGACTTATTGGCCGAACGCGGCATCATGGTCTCCTACGAGACCGTTCGGCGCTGGGTGAACCATTTTGGGCCGAAGATCGCAGCGGACCTGCGCAAACGCCGACCCAAGCCCCATACGACCTGGCACCTTGACGAAGTCTATCTGAAAATCGATGGTCGCTTGGTCTATCTGTGGCGCGCCGTCGACGCTGAGGGCGAAGTGCTCGACGTTCTGGTCCAAACCAGACGCAACAAGCGGGCGGCGCTCAAATTGATGCGCAAGCTCTTAAAGAAGTATGGCTTTGTCCCAGACAAGCTGGTCACAGACGATCTTAAATCTTATACCGCTGCAGCCAGTGAACTTAGACTCGCAAGACGTCATGAACGTGGTCGGTGGCGCAACAATCGAGCTGAGAACTCGCATCAACCGACCCGACGACGAGAACACAAGATGCAGCGTTTTAAATGCCAGGGGTCAGCCCAAAGATTTCTCTCAGCTCACGCAGCCACTACAACACTTTCAATGTCCAACGTCATCTCATTTCTGCAAGAACGCACCGAGCCTTTCGTGCGTCGGCTATGAACATGTGGCGCGAGGCAGCCGCGGTCGCTTGAAAATGCTAGGAGCACAAAATTCTCGTGATCTTTTTTCAACAACGTGACGACGCCCTCGCCAGGTAGCACTCGATTTCAATCTGACCTACTACCAATTTATTGTCCGATTTGACGAACGAAAAATTCTGTATAAAATACACACTGCATCAAGAGATAGGGCTGACGCCCTCGCCAACCTGCCCTCCCGGGCAAGGTGGTTTCCGCAAAAAGCGGGATGTGGCCGTTCCAGCAACAAAACGGGATTTTAGCCACGCGTCAGCCCTCCTCGGCGTCGAACCGAAGGAGGGTTTTCGCATGAAATCCAATCTGGCCATTGCCGCTCTTATCCAATCTCGGATGACCGAGCTCGGTCTCTCGCGCGGCGAATTTGCAAAGCGGCTTGGCTACAAAAACATTGCAAAAGGGATCCGCCGGATTGACGCCTTGTGCGCCGGCGACCTCGAAGGAACGAAACAATTTTTGGAGGTACTGCCGCAAGCCATGGAAACATCTGCGGAAACCGTGAAGCGTGCACTAGACCAAACGGTTCGCGAAATTGAATCGGCGGAGAATCAAGAAGGCGAAGCGCGTGACAAAATCTGGCGGGAGAATTTTTGTCCGCATGCCATCATCCTCACAGAGCAGACCGTGCCGAGCCCGATTTTCGTGGCCGCGATGATCGGTGTCGAGAAACTCCTCCGCATTGACCTTGACGCCACTCAAGGGCCGGTGAGTTTCGTGCGGCAGGTGCTCGATCGCCTTCCGGAAGGGGTCCCCGCGTTCGGCAAATCAATTGGGTTTGTGATAAATTATTCCCCGAATCAGGCGGTCAGGTTCGATCGAAACGGGGAACCAATCGCAATTCTTGATAAGGCCGTCCGTCCAGGTACCGCCGTTCTCCGCCTTGGGGGGCGTCCGATCCCTGCCGAGGTGGTGGGGTTGGTTTTCAGCAAATAGGCAACGATGGGGTCACGTGTCCGCTCGATGCTCCTGCAGAACGAGCGCGCTTGCAGGAAATAGCCAAGCCCTAGACATGCTCACCGTGACAACCCAGGCTATGAGACTGAGACGGTGAAGCTCAGGCGCTCATTTTTTGAGTGTCACCCGTTGGCCCTCCCGCGACTTGGCTTGGGTTGGTGACTATTTAGTGACTCGCTTCGCGACCCGTTTCGTTTTTTATCACGCAACTATTTGATTTTGCTGGTGGGCGCGACAGGGATCGAACCTGTGACCCCTCCCGTGTGAAGGGAGTGCTCTCCACGCTAACAGGTGAACGCCGTTGCGGCGCGATATTGACGGTAGCGCTCCTCCGACTCGAACCCCCGCGATGTAACAAATCTGCGGCGATCGGCGCTTAATTTTCCTCGCAGAAAGGAGTGGACTTCCGCAGCGAAGAGAGCGTCACTGTCGCCGTGCCGAGATTAGGGCCGGTGGCCCATCAAGGATCCCTGCCCCGCTGGTGATGCTGCCGCTGCGGGGCTTCGGTGGTGACGGTGCTGGTACCGTTGCAACCGAAAAGGATTCTCAAATGTCGCACAGCAAAACCCCCACAAAGACCAAGATTGCACGCGCAAACAGCCGCACGAAAAGGCCTGCAAATTCTAGGAACATTCCCTCTGGCTCGGCCCGCAGCGGGACCAAGCAGGAGGCCGTTCTTGCTTTGCTCAAACAATCCAAAGGTACCACGATCGCCGCCATCATGAAGGCGACGGGCTGGCAGGAGCACTCGGTCCGCGGCTTCTTTGCCGGCGTGGTTCGCAAGAAGCTCGGCCTGACGCTGATCTCGGAGAAGGCCGGGGCTGAACGTATTTATCGTGTGCCTGTCGGCCAGCCGAGCAAATCGAAGACGAAGCTCTCCGCGCAACCGGCCGCCTAGCCATGGCTTCGATCGACATTGGAGCGATCGAGGGTGAGATTGCTCGCCTTCGCTCGCTCGGCCTCGAAGAATTGCGGCGCGAATGGCGGCGGCTCTACCACGTTGAGCCGCCGCGGATCAGCCGCGATCTGCTTGCCCTTGCGCTCGGGTACAGACTTCAGGAAGTCGCCCACGGTGGGCTCAGCAAGGCGACCCGGCGCAAGCTGCAAACGATGGCAAAGGTTTTGCAAACAACGGGACGGGTTGGCCCCATACCGAGCGTCGGCCTAAAGCCCGGCGCGCGTCTGGTTCGCGAATGGCGCGGCCGCACACACACCGTCACGGTCACGGAAGAAGGGTTCGAATATGCCGGGGCAAACTATCCATCCCTGACCACAATCGCCAAAAAGATCACCGGAGCGCATTGGTCGGGCCCCCGCTTCTTTGGGCTGTTAGCGCTGGGTGGCGAGCGCCCGAGCCAGGGAGGGCGCGATGGGTGAATCAGACAAGACGCGGCGACAGTTCGCCAAAAAGGCCCGCTGTGCGATTTACACAAGAAAATCCTCGGAGGAGGGCCTCGATCAGGCGTTCAATTCGCTCGATGCCCAGCGGGAAGCCTGCGCCGCCTATATTCTCTCGCAAAAGCACGAAGGCTGGACGGTGTTGCCAACGCTCTATGATGATGGCGGGTTTTCCGGCGGCACCATGGAACGCCCTGCCCTGAAACGGCTGATCGCCGATATCGAGGCCGGCCAGATCGATGTGATCGTCGTCTATAAGGTCGACCGGCTGACGCGGGCGCTCTCCGATTTTGCCAAGCTCGTCGAGGTCTTCGACCGCCGCGGCGTCTCGTTTGTGTCGATCACCCAGCAATTCAACACCACCACCAGCATGGGACGGCTGACGTTGAACGTGCTCTTATCTTTCGCCCAGTTCGAGCGGGAAGTCATCAGTGAAAGGGTCCGCGACAAAGTCGCCGCATCGAAGAAAAAAGGCCTGTGGATGGGCGGCATGCCGCCGCTCGGATACGACGTCGAAAACCGCAAGCTCGTCGTCAATGAAGCCGAAGCCGGAATCGTTGTCGACATTTTTCGGCGCTATCTCGCGCTGAAATCGGTGCATGCCCTGCGGGACGAGCTTGCGGATGCCGGGATCAGGAGCAAGCGGCGCATGCGGCCCGACGGCACCGAATATGGGGGCCAAAAATTCTCCCGCGGGGCGCTTTATCTGATCCTCCAGAACCGGCTTTACCTCGGCGAGGTCACTCACAAGGAACAGTCCTATCCCGGAGAACACCCGGCGATCATCGACAAGCCGCTGTGGGAGGAGGTCCAGACTGTGCTGGCCGCAAACCGGGTTGAGCGGGCTAATGGAGCGCGCGGTAGGCACCCGAGTCTGCTGACAGGCATGGTTTTTGACGAGACCGGCGAGCGCATGACGCCAACACACGCGGTTAAGAAGGGAACGCGCTACCGCTATTATGTTTCGACCTCCCTCGTCACCGGCACGGGAAAGAAAGGTTCAAGCGGCCGACGCATCCCGGCCGGCAATTTGGAAGGTCTGGTGATCAACAAGGTTCGCACGTTTCTGGCCGACCCTGGAGCAATTCTTGATGCGGTCGGCAGCGAAGTCGCACAGCGGTCCGGCACAAAGCCAACTCATCGAACGTAGCCGTCAGATCGCCGAGGAACTGGGAGGCCATGCATCAGGCGAAGTCAAAGCTCTACTCATGGCCCTCCTCTGCCGGGTGGAAATCCGATCCGATCGCGTCGACATCACGCTCTCTCAATCCCGGCTGACCGAGCTGCTCGCCGGGTCGCTCGATTCAAGATGCCGCATCACGAATTGCCGAATTCGATCCGGCGATAGGCTGACGTTGGCAGTGCCGGCGGGCTTGAAGCGCGCCGGTCGCGAAATGCGTATGCTGGTCGAGAATGCCGATGATCAGACGGCGGCTGACCCCAGCTTGCTCCGAATCATTGTCCGCGCGCACCACATCCAAGCCCGCCTGAGCCAAAACCCCAAGCTGACGGTGCATGACATCGCGCGCGAAGAGCAAGTCTCAGCAGCCTACCTCTACACCCTGTTGCGTCTTCCTTGGCTCGCGCCCGACATCACCACGGCCATCATCAATGGCCGCAAACCGCCGCAACTCACTGCCCAGACGTTGATGCGCCTGACGCCACGGCTGCCGGCAAACTGGGCCGAACAGAGAAAGATCCTCGGCTTTCTCTGAAACGAAATCGCCGATCACTCCGGACACTATAAACTTCCGCGCGTCACCTTGGCTTCGCGCGTCCGCTTCGTCATGAACGGCGAGTCTTGGCAGCTTCCGCCGGAAACAAATCGTTGACTCAGAGCCTTGTAAACGTCCAGGCGGCTGGCTGAACACCGAAAGTCTGCTCTCGCACCTCGGCTTGGTGAACTGTATAACGGGCTGCCAATCAGATCCATCGTGTGATAAAATTTGCCAATCTGGCAAAAGATAAACAGGCTGAAACGGAGGATGCCGTGACCAGCAGTTATGATTTTGGAAGGCATACCAACCTTGGTCAGGGAGTCGAGGCGCTGCGTGCCAAATGGGGCTGGATCGTTGCACTTGGCATCATTTATCTTCTCGTGGGGCTGCTTGCGCTCTACAGCGTCGTCACCGCGACCATCGCGAGCGTATTTTTTGTCGGCATTATGATGCTAATCGCCGGCGTTGCCGAGGTCATCAACGCATTCCAAGTCAAATCATGGGGCAAATTCTTTCTCTGGGTCGCTCTCGGCTTACTGTACATCGTTGCGGGATTCGTGACATTCGAGAACCCGCTTCTCGCGGCAGCGACCTTGACCCTTGTGCTTGGGGCGGCGCTGGTCGCCTCGGGCATCATGCGAATCATTCTGGCCTTCAGTATGAAGGAGGGGACACCGTGGATCGCCGTGGTTTTCTCGGGTATCGTCACGTTTCTGCTTGGCGTCATCGTACTGGCGCACTGGCCAGTGTCGAGCATTTACATACTTGGACTATTCCTCGGCATTGATCTCGTCTTCGCAGGGGCGGGCTGGATCGGCGTTGGAATAGGCCTCAAGGGCCTCGCCGACGAGGCCAACCAACGGGCTGGGCGTGCGGCAAGCCGTGCGGAGGGGTGCGAAGAGGGCCGGAATGCGGGACATGAGGCCGGCCGTGCCGAAGGGTACGAGGCAGGCCAAAAGGCGGGATATGAAGCCGGTCGTACCGAGGGGCACGAAGAGGGCCGGAAAGCGGGACATGAAGTTGGCCGTGCCGAAGGGTACGAGGCAGGCCAAAAGGCCGGATACGAAGCCGGCCATGCCGAAGGGTACGAGGCGGGCCGAAAAGCGGGACGGGATGAAACCGCGACGCCACCGGAACCGCCACCATCAACGGAGGTGTGAACCAAGTCAGGCGACGACGGCGCTCGAAAAACCTGTTCCACCTGCAAAAAAGTCAACCACGAAATGGCCCTGAAGAGATTTTCACGCCGGCCGCCACCGAAATCGCCTGCCAAACCGTCTCTGCCGCAAACCACTCCAAGACACGAGACCGCTAACCCCCGAAAATACGCGTGAAAATGGGTTTCCCAGGAAGACAATAACTCAAGCAATGTCAGTAAGTTAAAAACTGTGGCTGGGGGACCTGGATTCGAACCAAGATTGACGGAGTCAGAGTCCGCTGTTCTACCGTTGAACTATCCCCCACCCGATCCCCGCAAAAGCCTTGAAAGGAATGACTTTTAACGTGCCGAAGCATAGTCTAATTGCTGGTGCCCGGACTGTCAACGCTTGCCGCATGGCAGAGTTTTGAATTACCACAAATATTCCAATATAAAAAGGCAGTATATCATTCATATCGAACCAATTGAACAAGCACGAGTGTTGTTATTTTCTATTTCTTGGCTTTAAAGCCTCCGATAGGGACCTGTAAATCCCTCGCCTTTAGGTGACCGGGATGCGATCCTGCGGAAACGCAGGATTATACGGCCGACAATCATACGATCTGGAACTGCAAGCACCATTTGGTTTGGGTCACGAAATACCATGATACCCCCAATTCGTTGAAGGGACAAAAAAACCTGTTGCGCGAGGCGGTATTTGGATTCGGCTCGCCGCGATGATTCGCGGCGGCCTTGCGGCGCGCCGGCAAGGGGAAACGACTTATCATAGCGAGTGAGCTTCGCCTCCAACGAGCGGACGACGGTATCAAAATCCGGGGCTATGATCGCTCGTGCTGAGGGCCAAATGAGTCGCCTTTCAATTGTTGTAAAAAAACTTCCGGACCGGCTCCTGGCGAGATCATTGCTTTGGGGTCGAGATCGGCAATCCAGCCGACTCAACCGGGGATAACGGCGCCGTCTGCAATACGCATCACCAACGTTGGATCATCGGCGCCGCGATTGAGATCGATAAGGAGTCACGAAAAGCGGGACAAAATCGCAGGGGCGCCGAACAAACGAGCTAGGCGGCATGTGATCCAAGCGACGCCACTCCGATATCGTAGCCAATGTGCCGGTCGAGTGGTTCCTTCGCAAACCCAAGCGTGCCACAGGCTTTTGGCAGCGCATTTGCCGTATGGTCTCATAGAAAAAGAACGCCTGCATCGAAGCTGCCTTCAATCCGTTCCACCGTGTAGCTCGTGACGTCCAGTGATTCAGATCCCAGCACGTGATGGTTCACCGCAAAGCTCCCCATCATAATTGAACAACATCACCGCTTGGCGAAACGCGACACTGGCCTACCGACTGATTCGCGGCCAAAAGCCTTCAACCCGAGGCAGCCGGGGTAACGGCTGGCCTTTCGCCGGCTTTGGTCTACTGGAGCGCGGGAAAATCGTCACTTGTTATGACCTCTTTTGAAAGCAAAAGCTCTGCGCCCTGGTCAAGGTCGGCACGCCTCTTTGTCAAAATTGACCGTGCTTCCTCAAAGGCCGTGGCAAGCGTATCGCGAACGCTCAAATCAATTTCGTGGAGAGTCGTTTCCGACGCCACGGGCTTGTCGAGCACCAGGCCGATCCCTTCACGGCGGCAGAGCTCGGCGATGCTTTCCTCGCCGCGCAGGCCTTCAGGCACAATGCGGATCTTCTTTTCTGCCGAGAATTGCCGGCGTGTCGCCGGATGTCTTTCACGACCTTTTCCGCCGATTCCTTAACCGGCCCGGATTTCTGTCTCATCTTCGCTCCTTGGAAGGCTATGATGAGCCAGAAATCCTCCCCTCTTCAACCCGCCCCAGCCGTCTCATGGGTGCTGACGTCGGACATAATCAACGCCGCCTTCAGTCCGCAAAGAACGGCAGTGCATCAGAGCGTATTTCCGCATCGTATCTTCTTCGCTGGAGAGCCTCACTAACAATTCGGCGGCCGGGCCAGCGTCTCGCGATAGAGCGTCTCATATTGGTGGACTTGGCGGGACCAAGCCAGTGCTTCGGCGCGGGTGCGAGCGCAATGGCCCATTTTGAGTCTCGCGTCTACATCTTCGGCGAGCTGCGTCAGCGCCTCAATGAACCCATGCAAGCGATTACCGTCCACTTTTACACCTTCGCCACCTGGAAGATAGGCACGCACCGCTTCAAGGTCCGTCGCTACGACGGGCAGGCCACTCGCGATGCCCTCAAGTAGCGCATTGTTCGCCGTTGACTGAACGAGCGGAAGGAAGAGCACGTCAGCCGTGCGGTAGAGGCTGGCCAGTGCCGTATCGTCGATAGCGCTGTGGGTGCGGACATTGGGCAAGCCGTCAATTGCCATGGGCCTGCTCGTTACGACATCGAAAGTGACTGTCTTCATAGCGCTTGCGACAGCACGGAACACGTCCCAGTCTCGAAGCCAATGCCCCACGGTTATGCAGCGAATGGTATCGGTCCGGTTTGGTGTAGGTGCCGGATGGAAGAACTCGGTATCGATTCCATGCAGGATGACATGCAGCCGGTCCTCGGCGACGTGTTGTCTGAAATAGGGCAGCTGGGAGGGCGATACGAGTACAATTTGGTCGAACCGGTGCAAGAGCTTCGGATTCAGCAATTCGGCTGCAACATCCGGGGGTTGGTGAAAAGTCGCCACAGTTCGGACATTCGTCAGACGGGCGAGCTTCAAGAGGCGAGGCAGAAATTGCCCAGAGTGCTCACCGTCGAGAAAGTGGACAATGTCGACTTGACCAGCCAGACAATGGGCAAAGGCGATAAGCTCCGCATTGAGATCGCTCTCCTTGTACCAGGGCATCTGTCCACGGCGGATGAAGCGCTTGATCCCTGGCCTCAGTGGCTTTAGCCAGAGCGGAAGGCCGTCGCTGCTATCGGGCACACCGTGCAAGACGGTGCGATAGCGCTCACGATCGAGGTAGCGAACGAACTGCGCATAGCCCGAGTGACCGCCCCAATGGGGATAAAGCGTGTGCTCAAATCTAATTCGGAGCGGCTGTTCAGCGATGGGCGGCACCGAGAAGGCCCAAGATATATCCGATGTCGATGAGCGCGAAGCATTTGAGCTTAAAGGCATCCGGACTTGTAGCGGGAAAGATCAGCGCATTAATCCGACTGCGGGAGCACATGAACGTCCTGATTCTGGCGAGCGCAAGCAAAATGCGTCCGGCAGGCGAGGGTGTCCGCTCGATCAATTGCATGACAGCATCCGAGACTCCCTGCCAATAAAACCGTTGCAGGAACCATTTCCGATTGAGGCGCGACGGCGGTACGAGATGTTCGATCGCTACGGACGGTACGTAAAGGCATTGATAGCCCCGCCGCATCACCTCTTTCTGCAAGAAGACATCGCCGCTCGAGATCAACTTGTCACCCACACGGTCGAGCCAGGGATGAAACCCACCCACTTCAAAGAGAACAGCTTTCGGGACGGCCATGTTAGCACCGACGAGCCACTCGCGCCCAATGTCTTCAATGATTTTTTCCGACGGGCCCCAATCGACAATCGTGAGCGAGCCGACAATCTCGTTAGAAAGCCAGGGTGGACGGGCTCCTTGCCAAATGGGTTCGACGCGCCCGCCTATCACACCAGCCGATTTTGGCCAGCGCTCGAAAGCATCCCAGATGGCTCGAAGCCACCCAGGCCGGGCGATGGCATCGTCATCGAAAAAAGCGATATAGCGGCCGGCTGCATTTTGCCAGCCCGTGTTTCGGGCGATACAGAGTCCGAGGCGGGTTTCCCGAAAGTAGCGGACAGGGGCTATCTCCTGAAAGCACCGCGTGATTTCCGGCGTTCGGTCGGTCGAGGCATTGTCGACGACGATGATCTCATAATCCGTCGCCGGGAACTCCTGCCGGACGAGGCTAGCCATGGCTTTCTCGAATAGATCCGCCCGATTGCGCGTGCACAGAATGACTGAGATCAAGGGGGCCTCGACGTTGCGCGCATGGTCCAGGGTCGTCAATGTCGCGCTCCCTTACTGGGTAAGCCTATCCTTTGTCTGAGCATCTTCAGAGCCATCAACGTGTAGCGGGCAATGGCGCGCAAAGTCCGCCCCGGATGAAGGACTACTGTCTTGATGCAGTGATAACAAAGCCGAAGGGAAGGCTCGAATTCAAACGCAGACCCTGGAAGAGGCACATGATCATCAACAAGGTTGAGCGCGGTTTGCGTGTCAGGGCTTGCAAACCGGGCGAGGACCTCGGCCCGAATGGCGCGAAGCGCCGAGGCTCGGGGCCAATCAGCCTTGACCTTGTCCGAATGCCGGGTTGCAAGCGTTTCGGGGACGGTGACGGCCAACCAGCCCTTGACCATGACCGCATTCGCTGCGTCCCAAATATCAAATTCGCGCGCCAGGCCTGTACGAAACGGGGGTTCTACTCCCAACGCCTCGGCCCGGAACGCGCTCGCGGGCGGCACATCATTTCCCACAAGCTGATTTGCTTGCTCGGGGCAGGGCCGAGCCTCGAGCGATTCCACTCCTCCCGTCCGTTCGGTCCACGGCGCAACAATCCCTACCTCGGGACGATGCGCAAGTGTCGCCTCGTAGCACTCAAGACAGCGCGGGGCGAGCAGGTCATGAGAATCAAGAAACACCCAGTAGCCGACTTCGCCCTTCGACAATAATGCCTTGAAGCCAGCATTCCAGGCCTCCGTTCCACGACATTGGGGTTGAAACAGGACGAGGGCCCCGCGCTCAGCCAATTGCTGGACGAATGCATGGCTTGCGCTGGAGGACTGGAGCGCGCAAACCACGGCAGTGGCGCGCGGCAAGGTCGTCTGAGCGTCGATGGATCGAAGAACGGGCTCGGCATCCTCAAGCGCCTCGACACCCACGACGATGGCGCCGCCCCTCGCTGAGGACAGCGCATTGGGACGTTCGAATTCCTGCGATGGCCGTATCAGAGGCGACGCGGCAAGAGAAAGGGAGCGCTGTGCACCACGGCTGACCAAATGCGTCCGGAAAGTCAGCTGCGCACTCACAATTGCCTCATTGTCGCAGATCCTCCGAACGGATTGAGCGGCGGTCTGGCCCATGGCGGCGCGTTCGTCGGGAGCGGCGGCAAGGCATCGCCGCAGGGCGGTTGCGAGTCCGTCGACCATGCCGGAAACCCCAGTGTCAGGTGCAAGCCAGCCGGAGCGTCCGTCTTCAATGAGCTCGGCCATTCCACCGAGGCTCGTTGCAATGACCGGCAGACCCGAGCTCATCGCCTCGATGCAGACGTTGGGAAAGTTCTCCCAACGGGACGGGACAACGGCTGCCTTTGCGGCGGCCAAATAACGCCCAAGGTCTTCCCGTGACTTCGAGCCGTGAAAGCGGAATCGGGGCTTGAGCTCGTGCGGCAGCCGGCCGCGCAGGGCGGATCGAAGGCCCCAAATATCCGCGCCGACAAAATCGAAATGAACTGTTGGATTTTCGAGCGCCACCCGTGTCGCCGCCTCCATCCATTCGACGATACCCTTGCGCGGCTCGAGCCTGCCTACATAGCAGATGCTGCCGTCGGCCCATGTTGTAGTGCTGCGCTCGATCATGGGCGTAAAGCCGACAGGCAATCGAATGACCTTGATACTAGGCAGCGCCAAATCATAGTGCTTGCTACATTGGCTCGCAAAATAGTTGCTCGGGCACAGCAGCCCGTCCGCGGATCGGATGCAGAACTCCTCCATCCGTTTCATCAACATGTAGGAGCGGGGAACAGATTGCGCCCCGTTGAAACGACGAATGATGTGAACTCGTTGAGTGGAGATGAACGATGCAGGGCGGCGGGTGCCGCGGTCCCATGCCGATCGCGCGCCGTAGGAGCAGGTAATAGAGTGGCGCCTCCCAATCCTGGCCTTCCACTACGTCGATGCCTTCTTCGGCGATCAGCTGCTCTGCGAGAAATGCGGCGCGCCACGCGAACCACTGACCGGGAAATGTGGAGCTCTTTAAACCTTCGAGCTCGCGCAATAGCCGTTCCGCCGTATTCGGATTGGCATGCCTTGGCAGATCATTAGCGCCAATGCGATGAACAATGAGGCGACCATCCCAAAACGTCTCGTGTTCATTCGGCGCCCCTGACCAGCGTTCACCGATAATGTGTACTATCTCTCCCCGCTCGGCCAGCAGTCGGGCAATATTAGCAACATAGGCACCGATTCCGCCCGGCGCATAGGATGCGGGTGGATATTCTCGGCTGACGATGAGATGTTTCATGGCGTCACCGTGCGACCTTGCGGGTGAGCGCGAGGCATGCCGGCGCAAGTGCATTCGCGGCGTCTTCGTGCATCTCAGGACTGGGATAATACCAGTTGTGGGTCCAGGGCTTTGGCTGCCAAGGATCGGAGATTGTGGTCTTCTCCTTGGTAAACCGGTCGACCAAGAGTTGAGGCAAGCCTCTTTTCGTGGTGCACTCGACGTAATGGTCGCACTGCCGCCGCACCGCGGAGACCATTTCCTTATTCACAAGTTGCGGAAATTCCCCGAACAGATTCGACAAACTTTCACAGCCGATCTTATAGGCCGGATTGCGCGTAGCAAACCACAATAAGATTTTCGGAACGCGAATGGCCGATAGGAGCGTGGCATAGCTTGCGCGCCAACTCTGTCGCGTCTCTTCGACAATTTTCAAGACGAAGTCCTTTGGCTCCGTTCTTAGGACTTCATCGAAGGCTTGATCGCAACCGATGTCGGTGCCATCGCTCAGCCGCTTGTAGTAACCGACCCCCTCGCTCACAAAGAGAGAGTTGCTATCTGAGCGGCCAGACATCACCTGGATCACGACAAAACAGGCTCCGTTCAGATATGTAAGCAGGCGCTCATTCTCGCCGCAAAAGAACGCCGGACCCGCACCGCCATGGCTGATATTGAGAACCGGCATAGAAAGCCGCTCGTTCAGGATGGTGGGAAAGGGGCGCGGGCAAAATCGTCCAAAAGTCTGGGCGGCCCCGAGACAGACAAAATAGCCGTCCTTATGCAATTGTTCCGGGCGAGGCCCGCGTATGAAGAGCGGACGTTTGGTTGATCGGTCGATAACTCTTTCGTCCAGACAGAATGGCTCATAATCCACTATCCGCCAGTCCGGTTCCTGATACTCGGCCGCCATTCCCGTCCCGCTGTTTTATCTCGCTTTCGATCCCATTCAAGCAACCGCATCGAAAAAGCCGGCCCATTCTGTCTTGGCGAATGCGTGCTCGAGCTCAGTATAGTTCGCGATGGCACGGGACAGGGGAAGCGTCCTCTGGCGCACCATCCTGGTGTTAAGCCTTTCCTCATTCAATCCTAAAAACTTTTCGACGCTTACCATCTCGGCGCCGCTGTCCAATGCTAAATCCTCGTAATAAATGTTCTTAACTTCGTGTCTTGCGAAGAAGGTTTCACACTCATTCTCAAGCGAACGAACCCATTGAAAATGCTTTCTGCAATCTTCGATTTCGAGACAAATAGGCTTGGGCTCCCGCTTTACGGGTTCTGTAATCGACCACACTTCGGAGACATGAGCAAGCTTGAGCGACAAATATTGTTCAAGAATGTTACGCCGCTTGATGTGGAGGATGTGTATGTCCGTATTCTGGTCCAAGTAGTCCCATATAGCGCTATACGGAGCATTACGTGCATGGTAATAGAAGAGCTTGAATCCTATGGCGACGTAACTTTGCGGCCACCTCCGGAAAACGCTCGTGTGGAGAAATTTCTGTGGATCCGCCTTGTAAAGCGCAAGGAGCTTTGCACTCTTATACGTAAGAAAAGGCGGTACGTCCCAGCCAATCCCTTCGGGTGACCTGAACAACTCGCCAAACGCCAAAACCTGGCTGTGGGCATTGAGCAGATTGATGAGTAGCGTCGAGCCCGTCCGAGCTGTGCCGACGATCACAAACTTCCTGTAGTGCGAAGACCCAGTCAAGGACCTAATATTGAGCGCCGTTCTGGCAAGCCAATTCTTCGTAGCTACCGGGAGGAACGTGTCGAGCGCTTTCATGCTACATTCGCCTAGGGTTCGGCATAGCCATGCTGTACACCCGAGCGCCGCTTCGTAAACATCGCTGAGAAAAGTCCGTCTGCTCTCAACAGTGCCTGCGGGGGGCCCTGTTCGACGAGCTGACCACCTTTAAGCACTACGACGTGATCGGCGTGTTCGATCGTGGCATGCCTGTGCGCGACGACTATGACGATACGCGTTTCAGCAAAACGTTTGAGTACATCTTGAAGCGTGCGTTCGGTCAAAGTATCCAATGCATTCGTCGCCTCATCGAGGAAAATCATGTCAGGGTCTCGAATGAGCGCGCGTGCCAAGGCAATGCGCTGCCGTTGGCCTCCCGAAATTTGTGTTCCCCGCTCCCCAACGATGGTGTCGTAGCCTTTCGGGAGTTCGCGCACGAAGGAATCGGCACAAGCAAGCCGTGCCGCCTCGATCAACTCGTTTTCCGTTGCATCCAGGCGGCCAAACTGGATGTTAGCGCGCACCGTGTCGTCGAATATGTAGGGGTCCTGGGTGACGACTGCGATGCGAGACCGCCAACTGGTGGGCTCGATTTCTCTCAAGGGAACGCCGTCGACCAGGATCAACCCTTGTTGCGGCTCTTGAAATCGCAAGATCAAATCGAGCAGCGTCGATTTTCCGGCTCCAGAGGCGCCGACAATTGCAACCATGGAGCCTTTTCGCGCTTCGAATGAAATATTCAAGAGTGCCGGGGATGGCGCGCCGTCGTAGGTAAAGGTCACGCCCTGAAACGATACGCCATGCCTCATATGCGTGAACGGGATCAGCGCACCTGCGTCCTTTGGCGGTGCCGGTAAGGACAAAACTTCGGTCACGGCAGAGATCGAGGCATGCAGGCCACGCAGACTTGTCTGAGCCGAGACAAGCGAGAAAAGCCGTGGCTGCAGCCGGTAAAGGATCACGAGAAAACCGGCCAGCGTACTGACGCCGATCTGGCCAGTGGTGACCACGAACGCAAGCAACCCCACGATGCCGGTCACGAAAACTTCGGTGATCGGCCCAGTCGTCATCGAAATCAAAGCCAACCTCAGAAACAGATGCCGGACTTTGTCGGAGCTTTGATTGAAGCGTTCGACCTCTAGGCCTTCCCGTCCAAAAACGTGGATGGTGCGAAGGCCATTGAATGTCGACCATGTTTGCTGAGCAGAAAAGTCTCGCTGGCCGCAAGACCAAGCTTGCTCAGCTTCTTCGCCCGCAGCGCAATCAGATGAATGACCGGTGGAATGAACCCCATGCAAAGGACGGCGATGAGTGCAAGCCGCCAGCTTAGGAGAAACAGGAGGGTTACGAAGACCATCAGAACCATGAGACTAGTGATCATCGTAAAGATACAGTTGAGGGCGTCGGTTGCCCGCCACGTCTCGTTGTTCAGGATATTGAGGAATTTCCCTAAGCGCTCGCGCTCCATCTCTGCGAGCGGTCGCGTCACGATGGCAGCAAAAATGCGCGTCCGCAGCTTGTGGCTGAGACGGCCGTAAATCACACCAAGAACGGCCATGTTTGCGTAACTGACCGCGCTCTTGACCAGAACAGCGGCCAAAATCGCCGTGAGAATCGCCAAAACACGAGACTCGACTGGAATGGCGGCCAAGCCATCATGGAGCAGACTAACAAAGTAACCGTTGCTTTGCGGTTCAGCCGGTTCACCGAGAGCCTGCACCAGCGGAATGACGAGCGTCAGACTGATGCCTTCAAATAGCGATGTGAGAAGCGCAAGCACCGCCATGAGGGGTAAAAACCGAAGCTGTCCTCCTGCCAAGGCAACAAGCTCGCGAAAAATTTGAAATTCGCGCTCTATTTTGGAAAAAAAAGCCGGATCGCGGCGTGAACGGTCCACAACTCGCAAAACGTTTTTATCCGGTCGCATCGAGAGTGGACGGCATGAAAGTGCCAAAGGAATGGCGCTTGATTTCGGTCAAATTGGACATATAAACAATTGGATCGTCGAGGCTTTTGTCGCTCAGCATCGCGAGAAATGCCGCGTGCTCTGGATGCTCGGGGAAATGCACGGCGCGAGATGCATATTCCCGCGGCGAGAACGTTCCCCAATCGAGCAATTGATGGAAGCTGACACGGTCGCAATGGTGACGCCGGCCAAGATCTAAAAATTGCGGCATTTCTTTGTAGTTGTTGGCCTGAACCGTCATGTGGATTTCAAGATATTCTAGCGGCCCATGTTCTCTTAACTCGCCAATAAAGGCGAGGCGATCAAGCAGTGTTTCGAAGTCACCGCCACGCCGGTTAACGGCATAGGTTTGTGGCGTAGCGGCATCAATCGAAATCGTTGCGCTGCGGATCAGCGCGCGTGTATCACTCGGAATGGATTCCCAGATCCGCCTTGTCCAAAGAAGGCCATTGGTGTGAAGATAGATGCGTTCGAGTTTCGGCATCGCCGAACGGCTCATGGTCTGCAGCCAGCGCCGGAAAAATGGACTTCCGAAAGGGTCGCCGGAGCCAGTTATGTAAAGTAGGCGCGCATCGGCAAGAGCTTCACTCTCGAGGCGCTTCTGGATGTTGAGAATGGCCTTGCCATGCACGGTTTCCATGATGGTGTTCGTCCGGCAGCTCGGACAAGATAGATTGCACGACTGATCGAAGCAGCAAATTATGTCGCTCGGGCCGAATGGAACGATCGTCAGTTCCTTGCGGATGATGTCGAGCAGTTTCTCATCCTTGACGTCTTCGACACGCTGGACTGGGCCATCGATCCTTTGCAGATAAGGACACACATCGGCGCGGCAATATTTGAAGGAGCCATCAAGGATCGAGCGGCGAATGTCTCGCGCGGCCTTTCCGTTCCACACCTCTTCGACGGATTTTTCGGTCATATTGCCGAGAGACTTCGTGATCCAACTCTGGCAGCAGAAGAAGACATCGCCGCGCTGGCCACCCCCGCCCAGGACTTCGAAGCGGGTAAAAGGCTGAGCGCAGAAGAGCCGCTCGCCATTGCCGGGCTTCCGTCGCTAAATCTTCGACAGGGTAGCTAATGGCGATCGTAGTGTCTTTTCGAGTAAATTGTGCAGCATGTGCTCGTTCCTGACGCATACAGAAGCCGCAATTCAATTCAATTGACTGAGGTTACTTAACCTAACCGTAGTAGTCAATTGCTGACTCTCTCCGAACGTAATAACCTTCTAATAAAACGCGAAAATCCCTCGTGTTGACTATTTGTCGATGACTTCAGCGCAACCTTTTCCAGATGCGGCTTGTTGATCTTTTGGTCGGCCCAATCCCAGACGTTAACGGTCTCGTGAACCCGGCGGAAAAAAGATGTGGTCTGAAATGTGATAAGCAGCTCCCAATCCTCCTCGCCGAGGAGGAAGTCATGTAAAATCCGAACCGACGGCATGAGATAATCGTCTACTGCGACAATTCCGCCCATTGGGACACGGCCCTCCGTATAGTGCCAATCGAGTATAGGAAATGGGAAGCGGTGCGCGCCATCAATTAAGACGAAGTCCAGACGCTCTGGTATGGCCTGGCCCGACGGCAAGACGACATCTGAGCTTTCATGGATAAAAGTCACCTTCTTGGGAACATTAAGTTCATCGAGATAGGCACGAATACGGTCCGCCTGGGCACGATCGGGCGTAATTGCAATGTGCTCGGTTCCGGCAATCGCGAAGGCCGCGGTCGTTTGGCCCGCGCCCGTCTCAAGCGTCTGCATTCCGGGCGTAAGCTGCTCAAAAATGTATCGCAGCACATCGGGAGCCACGGCCCAATTTGCCGGCTTGCCATCGGGCCACGCGTGAAAATGCGGCCGCTCAGCAATCAGTCGCTCAATCAGCTGTTCCATGGATGTTCCATAAGTGGATTGGCTTGATTGGCTCTACCCCCCAAAGCGAAGGTGTGACGAGACCCATTTGGCGGTATTTAAGGCTGGGCGCACGGCCTCCACGAAGCGCCAGCTCCTGCTCTCCTTGATCGAAGTGAGCTCGTCGCGGCATTGACGCAGCTTATACTCTAAATTCTCCAGCTTACGCGTCGAATGCTCCAGCCTTTGCTTCAGCGAATCGTCCCTGCTAGAAATACGCCTGGGTGAACGATGTCGAGGGGCCGCGCCACGGAACCGGCGCCCGCGAGGCGTGCGCAAAGTTCGGGCCGGTCACAGGCCACAAAGCAGAGCATGTTTTGCTTGTACCAGCTCTCCACGGCGTCGTTGGTCCACAGGTGCTCGCGCAATAAATCGAAACACTCGTACCCACAAGATGCGAAAAGCTTTACCCAATAGCTTGGCCATTGCTCGTTGAAGTGACCGGTACCACCCTGGCGAGGGATTGCCGCCGAAAACACGATAATCGGCGCAACACGAGTTAAGCTCTCGACGAAAGGAACAGCTGCCTCGGGAAGCAAATGTTCCGCGGTTTCGAGGCAGAGGGCGAGATCAAAGGTTCTGTCGAGGCTGAGCGGTTGCGCGAGATCGCGTTCCAAAAATAATTCTTCGGGAATTTCCCGCTCCGTGGCGGGAACCCACGCCCCGTCGACACCAAGCACATCCGTAACGCCGCACTCGCGGAATGCCGCAAGCCATAGTCCCGCACCGCAACCGATGTCGACGACATTCTGGGGCCGGAAAAAGTCGATTAGGAGCGGCACGACAACTGACGCGGACCTTCGGGTCCCATCCCGAAGCGATTCGAAGAACGGCGCGTCATAGAGCTCTGCCAGAGGCTGCATCGGTCCAAATTAGTCTCGCTTGAGCGATAGAACACCCCCACACTGTCAGCTGAGGCTGGCCATCTGCCAATCCAGACTAAAATTTCTCGCATAGAATGATGGCTTAAGCAAGCTCCTAAACGTAGCAATTAGACTACGACAATCTTGAGCTACAGTTAATAGATAAGTGCTGTTTAGTTTAACTCTTGAGTGCCGATATAAGACAACTAGTATCAAATATTATCTGGCGATCAATGCTGGACGGTTCGTGGCGAGAACCCTATCGTTAATTCCAAAATAAAATTACGATAACCTACAGATGTTAATTGTCATTGACAGCTAAACTGACGCAGCGGCAACTGTGTACTATCACAGGCAAAACCTGGCGGAATAAAAGCGCGGCGAAAATCGCGGTCCCATCCTGACATGCGATCTCGCCAATCCAATTTTTATCGGCGAAACCAAAGCTGAGGTCCAAAATGCCTCTGTTGTCAGTCGCGCAATCCATTTCGCAGCCGGACGTCATTTAACGTTGATCCAGATAACCGGTAAAGGCGATATTTTTTTCACGTAAGATTCGTTTCAAAACCCTGAGCAATCACTAAGTCATGACCAAGAATTGGACGCGAATTCCTTGTCTTACGTGCTGCAGTTTTGCATCCACAGGTTGGGTTGAAAGGTACCGGGTAAATCCGATCGCCCAAGGGATACGAATTACCCGCCATTTATGGTTTCTCAAGAGCTACGCGATGAATGCTGCGGCCAATGTCTCAGCATCGCGCTTCGAAATGCCAGTGTTGCAGGATGTCAGCGGGTTAAGAATTTATCGCCTTGATGAGGGCTGCCGAATCGGCGACTGCGCCAAAGACCCGCCTTGCATTTTTATCATCTTCAAAGCGGCGAGATAGTTGCCGTAATCGGTCGCGCCGGTGCAGTCGGAAAGTACCAAGCACTCGAAGCCACGGTCGTTCGCGTCGCGCATCGTTGTGTGAACGCACACGTCGGTCGTGATGCCCGCGAGGACGATGTTTTGAATATGCCGCTGATGCAAAAGCATGTCGAGATCGGTGGCGTAAAAGGAACCCTTGCAGGCTTGTCGATGATCGGCTCGCCAATTCCCAGACGGAATGCCTAGCCCCGACCTCAGCGCCGCCGTTGCCCGCTTTTCAGGGCGCTGTAAGCGTCCCCAGCAAAACCAAATTAGTTGCCGTCATATTGATAGCAAATCGCGCGATCCCGGTGGTGACAGCCGCCGCTGCCAATCCTTCGCCATGGCCACCGGCCTTGTTCCTTACCCCAGGAAGCCCCGCCTTGAGTATAGCCACGTAGCTATCAAAGCTGCGGTCGAAATCGTGGGTAAAAAGGCCGTTGCTCCTTACTTTCGTCACCAGTTCGGCGGCACCGTCGCCCTTGCCATATTCCCACCTCTCGGTCTCGCAAATCGCCTTCAACATGCTCTCGAAGGCGCGATTTGCCGCCGTCACGCAGTCCTTAAATTCATTGGCTCTATAGTGTCTGTGTGCCGTCATAAAATCTTCGTTCGCCTTGGTAAATAGAGGTGCCGTTAGCAGAACCAGAGCGGGCTTTATAATCTCAGAATGCGTCAGCTTGGAGTCTACCCTGATGATTTGGCCGTTCTCGAATTGATAGCCTACGGAATGCTGCTCGAATCTGCCGTTGATCTCGGTAATAGCATCAACGCCCTTCTGTTTTGCACCGCGTCTCGCGGTTCCGTCGTATTCGTCACGGACAATAGAAAGACCTGCGCACCCGATTTTAACCGCACTTAGGAAGTCGTCTATGTCCTCAACCTGGAGAACGTATTTTAGGAACCTCGAGCATAAGTTGCCCTCTTGAGCGAAGCTTAGGTAGGAAGGTAACTCCTTTCTACATATCCGGTCTATTTGCTCCCATATGGAGTTGGCGTTTGGCGGTAGTTGGTGATACCCGTGACCCCCGTAATAATTCCCGATCCCCTCAGATAGGGCTTCGCGTATTTGGTACCGCATTTGCCCCGGGGCTTGATCATAGGTGTACACTTCCGGCTCGCCGTTACGATTTTGCTGGCGCTTCCGGCGCGCGAAGGTCTCAAAAATCATAAGTTTTCAATCTCCCTGGAGACAACGCGCAAACGCGACAGCAGGGCATCAACGTGGTTTGCCGAGCAATTCCAATATAAGAAACGCTGCAGGTTCGGACAACTTCCCGAACGTGGGTTTCGAGCTGGTCGCAGCCACCCGCCGGGCGACTTTGCGGCCGCGCCACGTTGCCGTGATTGCACTGGGCGCATGGGGTCATCCCGGGCGCCACGCTGGGCTAAACCAAACAAACACTTCAATGCAAAAGATATTGGGAATTGATGGCTTGCCCCAGACGGTCGTTGTCCTCGACGAAGGTTGTGATGAATTCATGCAGGCCGGTCTTAAAAATTTCCTTGGTCGTTGTACTCGCGAGCCGCGCCAGCACCTCATGCGCTTGTTTTTGCGACGCGCCGACGCGGCCATAAGCGCCGCCGATCGCGTCGAGGAAATGGACGATATTGTCATAGCAGGCGATCAGTGAGCGCGGCATTTCCTTCTTGAGGATCAGAAGATCGGCGATCAACCATGGCTTCACGCTCTCGCGATAGACCCAATGATAGGCGGTGAGCGAGGACACCGCGCGCAGGATCGCGGTCCACTGAAAATAATCGAGCGAGCCGCCGACCGTTTCGGTTTCCGGTAAGAGCACGTGATATTTCACATCGAGGATGCGGGCGGTGTTATCTGCTCGCTCGATATAGAGGCCGAGGCGCGAGAACCAATAGGCATCGTTGCGCAACATGGTGCGGTCGACGCAACCGTCATAGTCGAGCGACGTCTTTTGGACGAACTCGAAGAAGTGCGACAGCGCCTCACGGTCGTAGCGGCTGGAACCATTGTTGCCTTTTTCGAATCTGCCAAGTTCGATCCAGGCGCCATTAATCGCTTCCCACATTTCGGCGGTGAGCGCGGTGCGAACCGCCCGACCGTTGGCCCGGGCGAATTTGATGCAATTGCAGATCGAGGATGGATTATCCGGCGCAAAGGTCAAATAATCGACGACGCTGGCCTCCCCGGCAGCGCCGCGGGTCGCCCGAAAACCTTGCGCCGCGCCCGATGATTCAAGCGCGCTTTCCCATTCGGTGCCGGCCCCGGAATAACCCGCGGGCAGGGTAGCGAGGCGTTGCGCCGCCTTGATGATTCGGGCCAGAAAATCGGCGCGCTCAACGTAGCGCGCAAGCCAATAGAGATTGTCCGCCGTGCGGGAAAGCATTGCTTGCCTCTAGAGCATGACCCCGAAAATGAAGCGATCCGGCAGTTTAATCCAATTAGTAGGCCACCTTACTGTGCTTCTGGGTGCGTAGAACCGCCACACGATTATACCCCGGCTGTCGCCACACACTGCTGTAATTCTATTTCATCGTATCAATAGGAACATAAGGGTACCACGTATTTCCTTGGGAGAGATGCCGAAACATAAAGGTCTTTTGGTCACAATTCTTGTCGGGAAAAAATCCCTGAAACTCCGGTTCTCCTTTTTTGCTGACAACAGTTCCATCGCACTCGGCCAAGTGTATCCGCTTAACAACATAATTAAATTCCTTCGTCCCGTCCGGATACGTTTGTTCCCATACATCGGATGGAAGAAGCGCCCACTTCCGCAAGCCGGGCTTTATCTCGCTTGGCGACGATGTAAACTGGAACCCTCGAACCCGCGTAGCATCTGTTTCGGGGTAGATCGCCGGCGCATCCGTCGGCGCATCCTCTGCAATCGGCCTCGCCGGGCGAGTCCAGTCAAACTTGGTTACTAATTCCTTGAAAACCGTGAGCTTACATGCTGCGCTGTCACGAATTGAAGTCGCCAGTTGCTCCCGTAACACACTTTGAAATTCCTCATTCGTAATCTTACCTGCGCCTCTTATATTCGCATCCACAAGCTTAGCAGCTAAAACATTTAGATGCACATCAACAGTACCATTTACTTCATTACTTGAAGAGCTTCCTCTGTCATTGATGACATAGCAAAGTCGGTCCGCAGCAGTCGTGATCAGTTCAAGGGCCGATTTTGGATCGAGACTTTGCGCTTGAACAAAAGGTGAAAGAACCATCGGTAGCAAAAGTCCTGTCGGGATCACCAAAAATCGCCCATTCATCGTAAGCGTTCCAAATGGTTGGCAGAGGGGAAAAATGGATGGCCAACGAACCCAACCTTGGCTCTATTCGGCTTTCCACACAAGGCAGAACTGTTGCCGTTCTAGATAAACGGGCCGAGTTTGACTGATCCATAGATGCACCGTTTTTATGTTAGTCGCGCGAGGAGAACCATGCTTTACCGTAAATAAGAGGTTAGATCTGAGCCGACTATGATCAACAAACCGCTGTGAAAATCATTGCGATTGATTTTGGCATTGCAACGGGAGATTTTCGTCAAAGAGCGAATCCTCGACAATCCAGGTATCCTTTGTGCCGCCGCCCTGGCTCGAATTGACGACGAGCGATTTCTCCTTCAAGGCCACCCTGGTCAATCCGCCCGGCACGACCTTGATGCCATTCGCGCCGGCGAGAACGAAGGGCCGCAAATCGACATGGCGCGGCGCGATGCCGGCATCGAAAAACGTCGGGGTTGTGGAGAGCGCGAGGGTTGGCTGCGCAATGAAATTATCGGGATCGCGGGCGAGTTTGCCCGCGAAAACCTCGCATTCGGCCTGCGAGGCATGCGGCCCGACGAGCATGCCGTAGCCGCCCGATCCATTTACTTCCTTCACGACGAGTTCGGCGAGATGTTCCTGAACGTACCGCAAAGCGCCGGGCTCGCGGCAGCGCCATGTCGGAACATTGTTTAAAATCGGGGTTTCGCCGAGATAAAATTCGATAATCTCCGGCACATAGGTATAGATCGCCTTGTCGTCGGCGATTCCGGTGCCCACGGCATTGGTAAGGGTCACATTGCCGGCCTGGTAAGCGCCTATCAGGCCGGCGACGCCGATGATCGACTCCCGGTTGAACGCACGCGGATCGAGGAAACGGTCGTCGATTCGCCGGTAGATGACATCGACTCGTTTCGTGCCTTCCGTGGTGCGCATATACACGACATCGTCCTCGACGAGGAGATCGCCGCCTTCGACGAGTTCGACACCAAGCTTATCGGCCAGGAAGGAATGTTCGTAATAGGCCGAGTTGAACCGCCCCGGCGTCAACACCACGATTGTTGGTTCGCCGGCCGCCGCCGGCGGCGCCAGTGACCGCAAGGTAGCGAGCAGGGCATCGGGATAATTTTCGATCGGTGCGACGCGGTGCTCGGCGAAAAGATCGGGCGCGAGGCGGATCATGACCTCGCGATTCTCTAGCATGTAGGAGACCCCGGAGGGCGTGCGGACATTATCTTCGAGCACGTAGAAATCGTCCTCGCCGGTGCGGACCACGTCGATGCCGGCGATATGGATGTAAATATCGTGCGGCACCCGGAAGCCCGCCATTTCCGGGCGGAATTCGGAATTGCGCGCGACAAGAGCGGACGGGATGCGTCCCGCCTTGACGATCTCCTGCGCGCCATAAATATCGGCTAGGAAATGGTTGAGGGCTTTCACCCGCTGCACGAGGCCTGCTTCGAGATGGGTCCATTCCGAACGCAGCATCATGCGAGGAATGATGTCGAAGGGGATCAAACGCTCGGCGCCGTCTTTCTCCCCCTCGCCGTAGACCGCGAAGGTGATGCCGATCCGACGAAACAACAGCTCTGCTTGTGCGCGGCGGGCGGCGAGAAGCCCGGCGGGCGTCGCAGCGAGCCAGCTCGCGATCTTGCCATAGACCGGCCGGATCGCGCCGTCGGCCAGGGTCATTTCATCGAAACAACGAGGTTCTGGCATTTACCCGCGCTCCGCTCCGTGCTGTCGAAGGACTAGATCATGGTTAGCGGCGTAAGGCCTTTCCCGCTTGATTGCCCTTATAGAAGCAAATCGTCAGGATGACACCGGCAGCCAAGAAGGGCCGCGAGATTGACGCGATACGATCCCTGCGGCGGACCGCAGCGATTGGCTCGCCAGAACCTTGGAAGCATTTGCTGTGCCAGAAATGCCGGCAAATCCGGATGGAATCGTGCCCCACGGCCGTGCGGCAGCGCCGGGCCAGACCGGGGTGCCCGATTCAGTCCTTCCCGGCCGGTTCCGCCCCGAGTTATTTCGAGGCGAAGACGGGCGCCTCCGCGTGCCGGATATGTTTCCTCGATCGCCAGCTAACGATGTACCCAGGCAGGCTCATGATCAAAGCAGCCAAGATAGCGCCGGCAAAGATATCGATGAAATAGTGCCCTCCCATGGCGGGAGAGGCCAGAATGATCAGCAGATTGAGAGCCAGTAAGGGGAATCTGAGGATGCGCAAAGGCCATGCGGCGCAAGCACAAAGCACGGCGAGCATGGTGTGGAAGGAAGGAAACACCACAAGGCCTTGATTGTCGAGCGGATTGATGCTGCGTAACGCGCCATTACGCAGGTCAGCCCATTGGGCAACGTAGCCCGTGGTGGAGGCCGCGGGAAGGTGGTAGTAGACAAAAGCGCCCGCGGCAGGGAAGAGTATCCCGATAAGTGTGGTGGCAAGCGCCGCAACCATGAACCAGAGCAAAAACGCCCTTGCCTGACTGTGGTGGCCAAAGAGTTCCAGGGCGATGAGCAGGATCAGCGTCTCCTCGCCAAGGCTATTATATGCCGTGTGCGCGAAGCCTTCGATCGCAGGATGACGGGCGAGCCACTGGTACATATCGAGCCAATTCAGCCCGAGCACGCGATCTGCGGATGCTAGGGCCTCGTCCCACGTGGGCAAGGGCAAGATACCGGTGAGGATGAAACTCAGAATTACCATTGCGTTGCCGAACAACGCAAGAGAGAAAATGGTGCCGATGAGATAGGCTAATCTTTCGGTTATCCGGGGAAACGTTCGCCATTGGCGGCAAATCACGAAAGCTACGGCCAGAGGGATCAAGTCGGCGAGGATCTTCATCTGCGGGGAAACTTCCAGACGAAAAGGGGTTGCCGCCAGAAGCATAGCATCGGCGACAGCAATCGCCAGGATGGCAGCCCACTCTATCGGCATCGCGGCAACTCCCTGTACGTTTAATGGATGGCGGCGGCGGCCCTTGCCGGCCGTTCCGCCCCGCGTCATTTCGAGGCGAAGACAGGTGTCTCTTCGTGGCGGATAATTTTCTTCCAGCGCCCGCTTAAGGTGTACCCGGGCAAGCTTATGGTCAGAGCAGCCAAAAAAATGCCGGCGAAGATATCGATGAAATAGTGCCCGCCAATGGCGGGAGAGGCGAGGATGATCACCAAATTGAGAGCCAGCAATGGGAATTTGAGGATGCGCAACGGCCATGCGGCGCAAGCACACAGCACGGCGAGGACGGCGTGGAAGGAAGGAAACACCACCAAGCCTTGATTGTCGAACGGGTCGATGGTTCGTAACGTGCCATTACGCAGCTCAGCCCATTGGGAAACGTAGCCGGTCGACGAGGCCTCGGGGAGGTGGTGGTAGACAAAAGCGCCCGCGGCAGGGGCGAGCGTCCCGATGGCTAGGACGGCAATCGTCGAAACGATGATCCAGCGCAAAAATGCCCTTGCTTGATGGGGGTGGCCGAGCAGCTCCAGGGCAACGAATAGGAACAGCGTCTCCGGGCCGAGGCTCATGTATACCGCGTGGGCGAAGGCGCCGATCGCAGGGTAACGGGCGAGCCAATGGTACATATCGAGCCAATTCAGCCCGAGCGCGCGATCGGCGGTTGCCAGTGCCCCATCCCACGTGGACAAGGGCAGGATACCTGTGAGGATGAAACTCAGAATTGACACGGCATTGGTGAACAGCACCAGCGCAAGAACAGTGCGGGTGAGATGGGCTAATCTTGTGGCTATCCGGGGGAAATTTCTCCATCGCCGGCAAATCGCAAAAACCACGTTAAGAACGATGAACCCGGCGAGGATCCTCAGCTGCGGGGAGACTTCGAGGCGAAACGAGGTTGCCGCTAGGAGGATGGCATCGGCGACAACGGCCCCCAGGATGATGGCCCACTCTATCGGCATCGAGGCAACTCCATGCAAATTAATGGATAGCGGCAGCGGCGAGCCAGATCGCGGTTTTGGGATAGAGAAGGAGGCCGGCGCTCGCGAGTGCGATGCCGTAGGGGATGCCGGTGCCTGGGTCATGCAGGCGAGTGGCCCATTGGCGTGCCAAGAAAATTCCCGGCAAAGGCCATTTGCGAAGCCCGATGATCGAGACGGTCAGCAGACCGCCGAGAATGCTGGCGGATAGGGCGTAATCGCCGAGATGATCGAATCCGAGCCAGATTGCCGTCGCCGCCGCGAGCTTTGCGTCGCCACCGCCGATCCAGCCACGCGCAAATAAAAAGAAGGCGACAACAAGCACCGCCGCGCCACAGCCGAGATGCCACAAAATTTCCCTGACGGGGAGGCCGCAGGCAAACGCCATGACAACGAACAGGAGGACGAGCGCGGCCGAAATGCGATTCGAAATCGTCAGTGTCAGGAGGTCGGAAATGGCCGCATACACCATCAGGATCGAGAAAAACAGCAGCGTCGCAGCTTCAAGCATGATTTTTAACCGTCATTACCATTGCCAAGCGGCAATAATTTGCGGCAACCGCGAGGGATCGCGGGGGTATTCTGGGCGCCATTAACCAGCCAAAGCCGTGGCGATAGGCCCAAAAAAATTGGCCGCAATAGTCGTACCGATTGTTTGCACGGAGGCGATGATGCCGATCGAGATCAAAGCGGCGATCATGCCGTATTCGATCGCCGTGACGCCAGACTCATCGCCAGCAAAAAGGAGGAATAACTTCTTCATGGGGTTAGGCTCCTGGCGGTTTCCGGCGCCCCGCCGCGCTCCGTTTGGTGTCCCGGCCTTCGCAATGCGGGTGCCTTGCAGTGGCGCGGCGGGGTAGAACAATTTCGCCTTTACTAGCCGGCCAAAGCGGTGGCGATGGAGTTGAATGTCGCCGAGAGGTCTGTGCCGACCGTGGTCACAGCAACGATGATGACGACAGCGATCAAAGCGGCGATAAGACCATATTCGATGGCCGTGACGCCGGACCGATCGTCGATAAAGCGGTGAAACAAATTGCGCATGATTGATACTCCTTATGTTGCTCCCGTCTGATGCCTGCCAAACTCGGCGTCAGACGAACGGGATGGGAATCAGCCAGCCAGAGCGGTGGCGATGGAGTTGAATGTTTTCGAGAGGTCGGTACCGACCGTGGTCACGGCGGTGATGATGACGACCGCGATCAAAGCGGCGATGAGACCATATTCGATGGCCGTGACGCCGGATTGATCGTCCATAAAGCGGCGAAACAAATTACGCATGATTGAATCTCCTGAGTCCCGGTTGCCTAAAAATTCCAGTCCAGCTATTTGCATGGGTGTTCTGGAATGCGGCGATAATAAACAGCCACAATTTGAAAAGCGCTCAATAGAACGTCTAAACATTTATATTAACGCCCAATAACTAGTTTATTGGTTATCTATATATTTATTGTTAATTAGTTTGGTTTGAACAGACTTTAGCTGGTTTTTTTGTTCCTTGGCTGAGAGCCTGCTTCACCTATGATTTGCGACGATTATGGTGTTAAAACAAAAAAGTATCCGGCGATGACACGCGTACGCCATAGGAAATAGTTGTCTAGGAGATGCCGCGTGGGCGTTCAAACGTTCGAGGTCGGCGAGGACGAGGAAGGGATGCGCCTCGACCGCTGGTTTAAGCGGCGCATGCCAACGCTGTCTCTTTCGCATCTGAACAAGATCGTGCGTACCGGCGAGGTGCGCGTCGATGGCGCCCGGGTGAAGACTGCGACCCGGCTCGCGGCGGGCCAAAGCGTGCGCGTGCCGCCGCTAAAACTCGATGCGCCGGTGGCGCCGGCCCCCGAGATTTCGCCAACCGATCTGCGCGCGCTCAAGGACATGATTCTTTTCGAGGACCGCGATTTCCTGGTGCTCGACAAGCCTTTTGGGCTTGCCGTGCAGGGCGGCTCGGGAATGGTGCGTCATATCGATGGGATGCTTGCCTCGATGCCAAACGAGCGTGGCGAGCGGCCCGTGCTGGTGCACAGACTCGATCGTGATACGTCGGGCGTCTTGCTCGTCGCGAAGACACGAAAAATCGCCGCTGGTCTCGGCGAAATTTTTCGCTCGCGGCAGGCGCGAAAAATCTATTGGGCACTTGTTGAAGGCGTGCCAAAGCCTGCGCAAGGCCGCATCTCGCTTTATCTGGCGAAGGGCGAGGGCATGGGGGAGGTCCGGTCTACCCGCCGTGAGGAAGTGGGGCGCGAGAAACTTGAAAAAATGCGGGTTGCCCAGCATGGCGACGAGGATGCCCGTCATTCGGTGACCTATTACGCGACTGTCGATAAAATCGCGCCACGGCTGGCCTGGCTTTCGCTCAAACCCATCACCGGGCGCACGCATCAATTGCGCGCTCATGCGGAGGCGATTGGCCACCCAATCATCGGCGATCCCAAATATGGCATGACCCCCGCCAACGATCCGCGCCGCAACGATCCGCTGCGAGCGATACCGGAGGCGGTCGACCGCAAGTTACATCTTTTGGCGCGCCGTCTGATCCTGCCGCATCCCGCGGGCGGGACGCTCGACGTTACCGCGCCCTTGCCGGAGCACATGCGGCGCGCGTTCGACATGTTTGGCTTCGACGTGAAGCGCTACGACCCGATCGAAAATGCTCCTGAGTGAACGGAAGCTCACGGAGCGGCGCGGTCGTCCGGCTCGACCAGAACTCAAGCGGGTGAGATCGGCGACCGGCCGCTTTTGCTCGTCGACCGTGACCGCGTCGCCATAGTGCATTCCGAACAAGACGTCGGTGGCGGTATAAACGCGCATGTCATGAACTAGCGCGCCGATTGCATTGTCGCGTGCCTCGATGCTCAGAAACAGTCGCGCGTCGACCTCTTCGAACCGCTCGGCGTCGTAGCCGGCGAGCGGACTTATTGCGTCGATTTCGTGCATCAGGGTCCAGGTCAATGGAAACAGAGAGAGACTCGCGTTCGACAGAGCAAGGTCGTGCAGGCGGCGCAAGGTTTGGCCTTCGGCGCTTTGTTCAATCAACACTACACCCAGCCGCACCGTGGCATTGGTCAGCAAGGTCATACGACCATTGGCGATGCGCACCATCAACGTCGGCGCGCAATTGTAACTGGTGACGACGGCCTGATCGGCAAACAGGATTTTCGGTTTCGGTTTCGAAAAGCGGACGAACAAAAGGCCAGTCATGATCGCGGTGAAGGCCATACCGCAGACGATTTCAATCGCCGACACGGTGTGGCCATAGAACGTCGTGGGGGACATGGTACCGTAACCGACGGTCCCCAGCGTCTCGATGCTGAAAAAGAAAGCGTCGGAGAACGAGCCCGGCCGCATATTGGCAACGCAACCTGGCGACGCGAGATACAGAAGAGCGAAGACGACGTTGATGCCGAACTCCAATCCCACGAAAGCAAGCGCAAATCCCTTCCAGCTCAGTTCGATCGCAATGTGATAGGGATCGCTGAAATCGTAGCGCGAGGCGCCCTGCTTGACGAGTTCAATCCCGCCAGGGCCGACGCGCATTGTAGCTTCGCTTTTCTTGCGCGATTTTCGCGCGGGCATGATGCGCTTCAAGCAGTCGACCTCCGTTCTTGCGCGGCAACCAGCACCCATCTCTGACGCGGGCTGGCGCGGGCTGGCGCGGCAAGTGGTATAATTGCCCACGCCGTCAATCACGCCAAATCACGGGGGCGACATCGAGAAAACAGCGGCCCTGCCGGTCCTCCGTCTCGACGATCCAAACATCGGGGTCGAAATGGATTTGGCGGGCGAGTTTTTGCTCGGCTTCGGCCGGGTCGATCCAAGGGTCTGGATGGAGCCTCGCGAAAACCCGGTCTTCGCCATCCTTCACTTCGCACTGCGGCGCCGGTCCGAACAAAGCAGCGCAACCGTCAAGCCTGTCGATCTTGACAAAAATTGCGCCAGCCTCCGCCGCGCCCCGGCGGCGCAGCACGGCAGAGGCGCCTTCATGCGCGCAACGCCGGAGATAGGCTGCTACCCAAAAATCGGCGCGTAACCGCATGAGTTGATGCCCGCAGGATGAGAGCAGGGAATTTCGCCCCGGCAATAAATTATTAGGACGGACGCATGGTAGGATCAAGCATGACCATCTCCCGCGCCCCTGGGGCGGCAAGCACCTTGCCCGATGTCTTGCCCGCCGGTCCTGACCTTGCAGAGCAAGCACGCGGCTGGCTTGCTTATCTTACGGGCGAGCGCCGCGTTTCGCTGCACACGGCGGCCTCATACGCGCGCGATCTGCGGCAATTCTTGCACTTCGCGCAAGCGCATTTCGGCGAGCCTGCTTCCCTTGCCACATTCGAAAACCTCGCACCGGTGGATCTGCGCGCCTTTTTGGCGGCACGTCGGGGGCTTGGCGCGGGCAGCCGGTCGCTTCTGCGCCAGCTCGCGGGCCTGCGCTCCTTCGCCCGCTATCTTGAACGCAATGGCAAGGGCAAGGTGCTCGCCTTCGCGGCGGTGCGCTCGCCAAGGATCAAGCGCGGCCTGCCAAAGCCATTGAGCATCGATGCAGCCCGCCAAATGGTTCGCGCGGATGCCCGAGCCGGTGAAAATCGGCCGAAATGGGTCATCGCGCGCGATGCCGCGGTTTTGAGCCTACTCTATGGCGCGGGCCTGCGCATTTCGGAAGCTTTGGCGATCAAGCGCTCCGAAGCGCCGGTTGGCGGGCGCGACGTTCTGACCGTCACCGGCAAGGGCCAAAAGACCCGGACCGTACCGGTCATCGCGCCGGCCCGCCAAGCCATCGAAGCCTACGTTGCGCTTTGCCCTTATGCGCTCGCGCCCAACAAACCCCTATTCCTTGGCGCCAACGGCGGGCCGCTTGGCCCGCGCGTCATCCAGCTCGCGGTCGCGCGCTTGCGCGGCGCGCTCGGGCTTCCCGATGGCGCGACGCCGCATGCGCTGCGCCATTCCTTCGCTACGCATCTGTTGGAGCGCGGCGGCGATCTGCGCGCGATCCAGGAGCTGCTAGGCCATGCCTCGCTGTCGACGACCCAAATCTACACCGCCGTGGATAGCGCAAGGCTCCTTGAGGCCTACCGTTCCGCACATCCACGCGGGCGGTGAAATATCCGCCTCCGGCGAGAACGCCGGTATCGCGGGGGAAGAAACCGGCTGGCCAATCGATTTCGATAATTGTCCGTCTCGGCTTGGAACAACTTCCACTTTCATGGAATCGCGCGAGGCAGCCTCTACCTTTGCCGCGATTTCTTTCCCGCGTAGGGATTGCTGCTGGTTTTTTTCGAGATGCGGATCGGGACGCCGGGCAGATCGAAGGCCTGGCGCAGGCCATTGGCGAGAAAGCGCTCGTAGCTTGCGGGCAGCGCGTCGAGCTGATTGCCGAAGAGGATGAAATAAGGCGGCCGCGCGCGGAGTTGCGTCATGTAGCGGATTTTGATGCGTCTTCCCGCGACCGCGGGCGGCGGGGTCTGCTCGAGTGCCTCGCCGAGCCAGCGATTGAGCCGCGCCGTCGAAATCCGTTTGTTCCAGATTTCATGGACGTGGAAAATCGCCTCCATCAGGCTCTCGATACCTTCCCCCGTCGCGCCGGACACCGGCATGACTGGCGCGCCTTTTATCTGAGGCAAAAGCCTCCCCGCCTCCGCCCGCAATTGCGCAAGCGTTGCGCCCTTGGCCACGATCAGATCCCATTTGTTGAGACCGATGACGAGCGCCCGGCCCTCGCGTTCGGCGAGATCGGCGAGGGTCAGATCCTGCTTCTCGAAGGGGATCGCGGCGTCGAGCAGCAACACCACGACCTCGGCGAATTTCGCGGCGCGCAGGGCATCGGCCCCAGCAAGCTTTTCCAAATCGTCCGCGACTCTTGCGCGCTTGCGCAAGCCCGCCGTGTCGAACATTTTGATCCGGCGGTTTTGCCACTCGAAGTCGATGCCGATCGTGTCGCGGGTGAGGCCAGGTTCGGGACCCGTCAGCACCCTGTCCTGGCCGAGAATACGGTTGAGGAGCGTCGATTTGCCGGCGTTGGGGCGGCCAATGATCGCGATCCGCAGCGGCTTCGCGACATCCAGCTCGGAGCCGTCTTCATCCTCTCCCAACAGCGCGCGCGGGACGCGTTCCTCCCGCTCACCCGGCAGGGCGGTTGCTTCCGGCAACGCCTCGCGCAAGGCGGCATAGAGTTCGGCGAAACCGTCACCATGTTCGGCCGAAAGCGGCACCGGCTCGCCCAGCCCCAAATCGAAACCTTCGAGCGCGCCCACAGCGCCGGCGCGCCCTTCGGCCTTGTTGGCAACAAGTATCAATGGCTTATCCGCGCGGCGAACGAGATTGGCGAAGGCGCGATCGGTTGGCGTCAAACCCGCGCGAGAGTCGAACACGAAAAATATCGCATCGGCGGCTTCGAGCGCCGCTCCGGTCTGCGCGCGCATCCGCCCAGGCAAGGAGGCGCTGCCGCCCTCCTCGAGACCTGCCGTGTCGATGATCTTAAAGGCGAGATCGCCGAGCCGCGCCTCTCCCTCGCGTCTATCCCGGGTCACCCCTGGACGGTCGTTCACGAGCGCGAGTTTTTTCCCGGCGAGCCGGTTGAACAGCGTCGATTTTCCGACGTTCGGCCGGCCAATGATCGCGACGGTAAACATTCCTCTGGACTATTGCTTCGCCGGTGTTTCTCCGGGCGGCGGATTGCCAATTTGCGCATTCGGTGGCGGCGATTTCGCGGATTGAACCAAACCAAGAAGAGCCTGGGCGCGCATATGCACCCCGGCCGGAGCCCGCGGATCAGAGACAATCCCATCGAGCCAGTTCCCAGCAGCGTCAAAAGCGTTCCGCTTTAACGCGGCAAGGCCAAGCAGCTCGCGGATCTGATCGCGATAGGGAAAAGACTCCGCGGCGAGCGACGCGAATTTGCGTTCGAATTCCAGCGGATCGTCGCGGTCGACACGCAGAATGGCCGCGCGCAGCTTGGCGAAGTCCTTGAAGACCGGGTCGAAGCCGGGGTCAGCCGCAATCGCCTCAAAGGCCTTGATCGCCGCCTCCGGATCGCTGGCCGCGCGCGCATCCGCCGCGCGAAGACGCGCGAGGATCGCATACCCTTTTGGCGCGGTTTTGCTTAAATCATCGAAAGCGTCCGCGGCCTCGGTGGACTTGCCTTCGCGCGCCAGTTGCGCGGCGGCTTCGTATTTCGCACTGGCTGCTTGCGCCGCCTCGTCGCGGTAATGTCCGTAGAGGCGAAAGCCCCCCGTCCCGGCCACGACGAGACCCGCCACGGCAAACAACAAATACCGGTATTTGGTCCACAGCCGGATGACGCGGTCGCGGCGGACATCTTCCTCGACTTCGCGGAAAAACTCGGTCATTTCGATCATGCCTGCTCAGAAAGAAGGGCGCGAAGGCATGGCATGAACCGCCCGCCGATGGAAGCCCTCATCGGATCGCGCATAGCGAGGGATCCCTGAACGCACTTAAATACCCCTGAATGCATATCCTGGGAGCGAAGGAATTGCCATCGACGGCTCCGCTCGCGGTGCCAAGCGACCACGCGTGGGGCGCGTTCCCTTGCGATTGAGTCTATTGGACAAGCTCATAAGCGAACGTAATCGAAATCACCGTCATAACCACCAAACCAACGATAAAAAATATATCGGCAACTTGCTCCAATTTTTTCCGGTTGTCTCTTACGTGGTTGTTACGCCTGATAGACCAATATGAACAGATGCAGCTTATCAAAAAACATATACTATTCAAAGAAAGATATTCGTCGACATGGCTTGGACCGATGTGAGCCTCGGCGACTTTGACAAGACCTATCCCGGTAAGACACACGCCAAGCATCGTCGACGCGCTGGGAAGGATATGGTGAGACAGCTGGATCTCGTTTGTGTCTGGCCTCATGTTCATGGTGCACCTCTAAAATCTCGTCGTCGAACCAAGCTCTCGGCCGCCCAGGAAGCCTCTCAGCGCCTTTCGACAATCAGACGTCATGTTCCATTCATGCGATCCTTTGCAGCGGAAAGCCCGCCTTCGGCGCGGATATGGTTTGTCGCGGCGGCAAGGCCAAACAGCGGCATATTGCTATAAATTGTTTCAAATTTGCCGGGCTCGATGAGATAGGTCTCGTGCCAAATGCCCACCGTGCCGTCCTTGCCGATTGACCGGTTGAATGCCGCCCAGGCCGGAAAATGTTCGCCGGAAGGTTCGTGCGCGTAGGCAATGAGCTTGTCGAATGACTTCCAGTATTGTTGGACCAGGATTACCCGCCCGGAAAAGTACAGCCGCCGCGAAAGCAGACCCGCCTCTGGCTTGCTGTCAAGCTCGGCGAGCATCCGCGGCATGGCAATAAAGACGGGCAGCCATTTATGCGCTGCCCAAAGCTTGTTGAGCCGCATGCCTATCAGAAAAAGCACAAGAGGCTTGTCCGTGCGTCCACGGCCTCCTTGCGATTGGGTAGTGTCTCAGTTTGAATTTTCGATTCCGACCCAACTTCGTCGTTGGTGCGCCTGCTAGGCGATCCCGGAACCGGACATTCGGAATGTGGCGGCCGCCGACTGCTCTGCGCCCCATCTTCGTCATTCCGGGGCAATTGTCGGTTACCCAAAGCGGACGCGCTCGCCGCCAACAAACCGAGTTCGAGAGCGCGTCAATTTTGGTCGGCAACAGCACATTTCTTCCCATAGGTAATAAGATCAGGGTACATTCTCTCCAAGGGATACATGATGTCGACAAGCGATTTCCCGATTGCCTTACCCATAGCCCTCTGAAACTGCTAACTCAGCCCGCACCGATACGCAGGCCGCTCGCTGCCAAATAAAGAGCCCGCTACCATTCTAACCTGCCGCTACTATTTGATTTTCAAGATAATTTCCCTAAAGCATCAATGCCGGAGAAGCATCATTACCTACCGATTTTCTATCAAGCGCGCTGGGCGGGTGCCGACGGGCAGGTGTGCGTCTACAAGAAGCCTTGCAACGAAGTGAGAGCGAAACGGCGTCACCCGGACTACCAAGGTTACGAACCAGATCTCTACACCATTCCGGGGGTGGAGTATGAGGCCGCTAGCCACCTTGAGCGTCGGTTCTTTCAGCAGGCAGACAACGACGCAGCGCAGGCCCTTCAGAAGTTCGAGCGCGATCCAAAGATCGCATTGGACAATCGTCTGAGAAGCGGGTGGTCGCGGTTCGTGATCTCGCTCATTCTCCGAGCGCCGGAAGAGATCCGATATTTCTTCGATGAAATAAAAATGCACGTTCTGGACGCCGAACGCGAGTTCGAGGAGAATTACGCGACGCAGAGGCTACCTACCGAGCCCGCGACTTTCGAAGAGTTCAAACGAAACCGCCCGACAAACCCAGCGGGGCGAGCCGCTGCGATGCTCATACAGAAGATAATCGATAGCGATACCGTTGGAAATCACTTGAACAACATGATCTGGACGATCCTTTCGCCGCCGAGTTCATATCCGCTTCTCACGTCCGACCGGCCATTGATAATGACGAATGGGATGATTAGGCCCGAATCACATCTGGCGTTGCCGATTGGCCCGAGAAAGCTTTTCATAGCGTCGAACCGGAATGAAATCGTGCAGGAGGTCGCGCGCCGGCGGCCTGACGACCTTGTGTCGTTCGTCAACAATCGCGTCGTCAAACAGGCTCGTCGCTTCGTCATTGGCGTCGATGACCATCAGTTACGCTTTGTCGCAAACAGGTTTGGAGCCCGTTTGCCGAGCTCACCAATGGAACTCACGAAATTTCCTTCACCTGAGGAGATGAGGAAATTCATTCGCGGCGGTGGGTAACGCATTCGACAATGTGCGAGCGTTTGGTACGATACTCATAACGGGCGGGCCATGATCGCATCAGAGATGGGCGAGAAATCAGCGAAGCTGCGCCGCAAGGAGCACGGATCATAAACCGCCGCCGATGAAGCACATGAGGCTTTGCTGAGTTTCGCGCTCATAGGCAGTATGACCGCTCTTCAAATTGCTGGCTCGGAAGCGGACCGTCGCAAAACCACCCATTGCAGAAATTCACATTGTGGATGCCTCGACGTTGCCCAGCGGCAGACTCTTTAGCACGCGCCGCTGGAACACCGCGGAGGGACCGCTTCCAAAGGTCACTCCGCCGCCCGGCGGGCTGGTATGTCATCCTCCTTCAGGACATAAGGCTCTTCGCCGCGCTTCCCGCCATGATCCCGCGCAATCAGCGTGTAGATCGCGGGCGTCACGAACAGCGTGAAGACCGTACCGATGCTCATGCCCGCCGCGATGACGATTCCGATTGCGAAGCGGCTCTTCGCACCGGCACCCTCGGCGACAATCAGGGGAACCATTCCGGCCACCATGGCCGCCGTGGTCATGAGAATGGGCCGCAACCGCACGGAGGCGGCATGTTCGATCGCCTCAAAGCGGCCAAAACCTTCCTGCTCCTGAAGCTTGTTGGCGAATTCCACCATCAGAATACCGTGTTTGGAAATGAGACCGATCAGCGTGACGAGCCCGATCTGCGAATAAATATTCATGCTCGCCGCACCCACGATTCCAAGCAGGTTCAAAGGCAGAAGCGCGCCGAACATCGACGCCGGCAAGCCGATGAGTATAATGAATGGATCGCGAAAGCTTTCGAATTGCGCCGCGAGCACAAGGAAGATCACGATCAGCGCGAAGATGAACGTGACGATGAGCGTATTGCCTTGCTGGACAAACTGCCGGCTCTCGCCCTGGTAATCGACGCTGTAACCTTCCGGCAAAAGTTCCTTCGCCTTCTGTTGCAGAAAGGCGATCGCCTCGCCAAGCGTATGGCCGGGGAACGGCACGCCCTGCAACGTCGCCGAGTTCAATTGCTGGAACGTCGGCAATCCATTTGGCTGCACGCTTGTCGAGAGGCTCGCGACCGTCGCGAGCGAAACCAACGCGCCCGAACCGGTGCGCAGCTGATAGCGGGTCAACCAATCCGGGGTGAGCCGGAATTCCCTCGGCGCCTGCGGGATGACTTCGTAGCTGCGTCCCTGCAATCCGAAACGGTTAACGTAATTTCCGCCGAGCAATGTGGCAAGCGATGAGCCGATAACCTGCATGCTGATGCCGAGACGGTTCGCCTTGTCCGCATCAATCTTGAAGTCGATTTGCGGCATATCAAATTTGAGGTCACTATTGGCGAAGAGAAACAGTCCGCTGTCGCGCGCGGCCGTCTCGATCTCGGCCATGACATTCACGAGCTGACGATAATCGCCGATGGTCCGGATCACGAATTGCAGTGGCGGCCCGCCGGTCGAACCAGGCAGCGACGGCCGGCCGAAAACCAGGATCTCGGCACCGGTGACCTTAGCGAGCTTTTGCTGAAAATCTTTCATGATCTCCTTCTGATTGCGTTTGCGCTCGCCCCATGGTTTTAACAGGAGCCCGCCAAAACCCTGGTGCACGCCGCTCGATCCGTTGATGATGAAAACATGCTCTCTTTCAGAGATGCCGCTGGCCGACGCTCCCACCTCCGCGGTCGCCTTCTCCATATAGTCGAGGTTGGCGTATTCGGGTGTCTTGATAAGAGCGAACACGATGCCTTGATCTTCCTCGGGCGCCAGTTCGTTCGGAGTGGAGGCAAACATCACGCCGGTGAGCGCCAAAATGCCGATGAGAATTAGGACGGTCAGAGCCCGAAACCCGAGAAGTCTTGTGAAGCCGGCGCTGATAGCGCCGCCGCAGTCCGTCGAACATCCGGTCGAGGAAGGCAGGAAACCCGCGCGCTTGGGCGCGGGGCGGTTTCAGCAAACGCGAACACATCATCGGCGACAAAGTGAGCGCTATGATACCAGAGACGACGACCGATCCCGCGAGGGTGAACGCGAATTCGCGAAACAGCGAGCCGGTCAACCCGGAGACAAAGCCGATTGGCGCATAAACCGCGGCGAGCGTGATCGTCATCGCAATCACCGGCGCGGTTATTTCGTGCGCGCCTTGCAGGGCCGCGTCGCGGGGGCGCATCCCCTCTTCCATATGGCGGTAGATATTTTCCACGACAACGATCGCATCGTCCACGACGAGACCGATCGCCAGCACGAGCGCGAGTAAGGTCAAGAGGTTCAGCGAATAGCCAAGCACGAAGAGTATTGACATCACCCCGACGAGAGAAAGCGGAATGGTCACGATCGGGATTATCGTCGAGCGCAAATTGCCGAGAAAAAGGAAAATCACCACGATGACGATCAGTGCCGCTTCGGTAAGCGTCTTTTCGACCTCTTGGATCGAGGCACGGATGAATTTCGTCGCGTCATAGGCGATCGAGGCGTTGAGGCCAGCGGGAAGTTGCGACTGGAGCTCCGGAAACGCCTTGCGGACATCGTCTATCACATAGAGCGGATTTGCCGCCGGGGTCGCGTAAATACCAATGAAGACAGCCTTGAGACCTTCGAAAGCCGAGGATGAATCGACCGACTCCGGGCCCAGTTCGATATCGGCTATGTCGCCGAGCCTGATCAGCGCGTCACCGTGTGCCGCGATGACCAACTGGCCGAAGGCCTTCGCGGAATCGAGCGAGGTCTCGGCATTGATGCTGGTTTGGACGAAATCGCCCTTGATCTCCCCCGCAGCGGTCGTGAAATTGTTGATGGCCAGGGCGGCCGAGACGTCGGAGGGCGTTACGCCGCGCGCGGCCATCCGGTTCGGATTAAGCCACACCCGCATCGCGAAGGTTTGGCCACCGAGTATCTGGGCGTTGGCGACCCCATCGATTGTCTGCAGTCTCGGCTGAACCACGCGGTTCAAATAATCGGTGATTTGCGAGGGGGTAAGAACCTTCGAATTGAAGGACATATAAAGGATGGCGGTGGAATCGCCAGTCTGCTTGACGACGACAGGATCGAATGCCTCGCGGGGCAAAAGATATTTGACTTGATTGACCTTCGCCAAGACATCGGCGACCGCACGGTCCGCATTGGCGTTGAGGAGAAGGTTGAGGGTAATCGTCGAGGTATTCTGCTGCGAATTGGAAACCAGCGTGTCGATGCCTTCGGCGCTCGCCACCGCCTGCATGATTGGCGTCGTGATGAAGCCCTTGATGAGGTCCGCGTTGGCGCCTGGATAGACCGTCGTGATGGTGATCGTGGCCGACGAGAGTTCAGGAAATTGGCGGACCTGCAGCTTCAAGGCGGATTGAATCCCGGCCAGCAGAATCAAAAGGCTGACGACGCTCGCCAATACCGGCCGCCGAATAAAAATACCGGTGAAGGACATCGCTTATTCCTTCGGCCGCACCGTGGGCGGCTCGAGGCGCGCGGTGGGATCAATGCGCACCCGCGCCCCGGATTGCAGTTTGAGTTGGCCTTCACTCACGATTGTTTCTCCCGGCGCGACGCCTTCGACGATGGCGACCCGGTTATCCCGCGTTTCGCCGGCGCGCACCGCCCGGCGTTCGACTTGCATCACCTTGCCGTCGCTGGCCTGTGCCCCCTGCGCCGCGGCCGTATCCGGCGCCAACGGCACCACCACGAATACGCTTTCGCCATAGAGCGAGTAAGTGACCGCGGTACGAGGCAGCGTCACGACCTTTTGTGGCGCGCCCGCGACGACGTTCACATTGGCGAACATGCCGGACCAAAGTTGCCTTTTATTGTTGTCAATCTGGCCTCGCACCAAAACATTGCGGCTCTCCCGGGCGATCCGCGCATCGATGGTCTTGATTACGCCATGGAAAATTTGGCCAGGATAAGCATCGACCTCGACTTCAATGGCCTCGCCCGGCGTTAGGAGACCGAACGACTTTTCGGGGACGGGAAAATCGACGAAAATCGGATCGAGTTGCTGCAGTGTGATGAGGCTCATTCCTGGTGAAACATATTGTCCGAGATCCAATTTGCGAATGCCGACCCGCCCGGCGAACGGCGCGGCGAGCATTTTCTGAGCGATGATCGCGCGGACACGTTCGACGGCGGCGGCGGCGGAATCGCGTGCGGCCTCGGCGGAATCGAAATTCGCCTCCGCCGTGTTGCCGCGCTGCATCAGCTGACGCTGTCGTTCGAGTGCAAACTCGGCGTTCTTGAGCACCGCGAGATTATTCTTGAGATCGGCCTGCTCCACAGTATTGTCGATCTCGAAAAGTGGAGCGCCCTTTTCAACGTCCTCGCCAGAGTCGACCCGAACCGAGACGACCGCTCCGCCGATTTGCGGCGCGATATCGATTTCTTGCACCGCCCTGAATGTCCCAATCGCGGGCAGGCGCGGCGCCCAACTCTCGATTTCCGCCGCGGTAACCGCGACCGAAGCGGGCGGAGGAGGCGCCTGCAGGATGAATCGCTTGATCATCCCCGGCTTGACGGCAAAGTGGAAATATCCAAGGCCACCGGCAACAGTTGCAAGCACGGTCAACACCGCAATGAAAATGAGGCTGCGCTTCACGTTTACCGGCCGATGGCTTAAGACTGGTTGCCGGAATCCGGCAGGCCCGGGTTCATCGAAAACTCAACCAAAAATTTGTCCCATAGTTCCGTATTTGCACTTTATTCTGGACGCCGCTCGTCGATGCGTTGGATACCCCACAAATCCGTCCCGCGGATTGAGGAACGCTCAAAAATTGCGGCATCGAAATCGAGCGGTGCCAATCATATTTAGCCGTGGCTTGGGGGCGATGTCGCTCTCCGCCTGCCAACTTAATTTTATGAGGTCAGCCCGAACCGTGACCCTTACGCCGCGCACGAACTTACAGCCAAACGGTCCGGCAGATGGGTGATCAGTCGCAACACAAGCGGGCGAAACTACGGCAGCGGCAATAGGATATTTTTTCAACTAAAGCATTATATATGATCGTGCTTAGAGAGGACCCGTGCCGCTTTTAGGCAGCGGGATGGAGATTATTTTTGCCACCGCCGGCACGCCATTCGTATTGAATACGAAGAGCATATAATAGCCTGGAGGAAGTTTTTCCGGAGAGGAATCCACGTTCCCAGTAATCGTTGTTCCGTTCTGAGTGAACGGCACGGGGACTAACCGCTGCTCCGGGTTGAATGAATGCGTGTCAAACCCCACGCGAACGAGGCCAACAGATCCAATTTGATCGTTGCTTCCCACGGTCGCCGAGAAAGTCTGGCCCAAGTTTAGCAATGCCGGCGCGGAAACGATTGTTGGACGCGGAGCGGGGTTGCCGGAGCCGTCTTTCAAGTAGAGATAAGAGGGGTAATAAATTTCTGCATTGAGTTCGTTTATTGGGCCTGGAGCGCCACCGCCTCCCGTCAGCACCGATCCGTCCGGAAGGAGCAGCGCCGCCGAATGATAGAGCCGGGGGATTGCCGCGGATGCGCCGAGCGTCCAAGTTTGGGAATCATCCGAATCAAAGATCTCCGTTTGATAGGCGACGCCGGTGAGCTCATTGTCGACTGCAGAGCCGCCCGAGGCGAGGATTTGCCCATTGGGAAGCAATGTCATGGACCCCCAAACGCGATCATAATTCATGTTGGGGACGTTGGTCACAGCCGGCGGAAAGGTGGAGATATCGACGATCTGAGCCGTTTGGCCGCGGCGCTCTGTCAACACCTTGAATGGGGCCATCATCACGGAAGGATACCAAACGTCCGCCGTGGGCATCAGCTGTCCCGTATCCTCCTGGGTTCCCAAACCGTCAGTGGTGAGCCGGCTTATGACGCCGCGATGCTCAAGAAGATACGTCGCGCCATCGGGACCGACAAAGCTTTGTGGATACCACCATTCCACATCGGTTCCATCGCCGATTGAGATTTTCGGCAGCGTCCTCCAGCCAGATGCCGGATGGTAGAGCTCGGGTACCGTCTCCCCCACGCCGGGCGAAACACTCCCGCCCAAGACCAGCTTGTCGCCGTTGGGCAAACTGGTGATAGTAGGATACCATCGCGGATAGGTCATCGTCCCCGACGCTGTCAGCGTATTATTCCTAGGGTTGAAGACATTGACTTTATTGTTCGAGAAATTTCGCATTCCACCGACGGTAAGATCGCCGCCGGTAAGCAGCATCTTACCGGCAAAACCTGCCCCGATCCCGGGAAGACCTGCCCCGATCAAAGATGCCGCGCTGCAGAAGAGGTCAGTCGACGTCGTATTGGGCAGGATAGTATGCGCGTTGCTTCCATTTCCGAGTTTCGGATTCCAAATGTCATAGATAAGTTGCGCTCCTTGCGTACCATCTTCATCGGTGCCGTAACTCAAGACGCGCCCATCCGGCAACAGCGCCATGTGAAGCGGTATAATCGGCCAAGAAAACGAAGGGCCAAAAAAGCCGCCCGCCCCCCGCCAATAGGAATAGTTCCAAGCCTCGCTTTCGGGGCCGCACGCAGGGAACGGGGGATTGCCGGGGTTTGACCAAGGACGAGGTTTGGCCTCGCCGGGCCAATGCCCGCGCCCGGGCCGTATCCGTAATCGACCGGGGCCTTCCTGTCCTTTTCCAGCCTGAAAATGTCGAGGCGCAAACTCTTTGAAATCACATCGGAATTAATGGCTGCGCCCGCGACGACGGCGAGAATGCAAATGGAAATCTTGGTAAAGCCTCGGGACGATGCCCAGCTCTGAAATACAGCCGTCAAAGCAAATTTAATTCGCCCCATAGCAAAATACCATTTAAATCAATACGTTAAGTCAAACACCGACAATTTGCAATACTAAAAATAATGATATAGTACATTCATCATTATTTCGAGAATGCCATTATATGGCGAAACTTTGTCTTCTCGCTATTGTGTATGGCAACTCCCCGCCACCGTCAAGACTTGATCGCGGCGCATGCGCCGACGCAAGCGCGTAAAGCACTGTCGATGGCACGCGCCTGCGCTGCCTGCTCGGACGTGCCTTGCTGGTGCGAAGTTGAATAGGCGGCCACCGCCATGGCGACTGCTTGCTCGCAACGGGGCGCGCGACTAGAGCGTAAAACGCCCTCCTCTATACCTTCGACACCGCTTACTGGACCGCTTGGGGGATTGAGACGATCTTAGCCACTGCCGGCACGCCATTCGTGTTGAATATAAAGAGCATATAATAGCCTGGCGGAATTTTTTCCGGAGCGGGATCCAAACCTCCCATGACCGTTGTTCCACTCTGAGTGAACGGCACCGAGATCAGCCGCTGCGCCGGATTGAAGGAATGGGTATTGAACCCCACTGGAACGAGGTTGACGAAGGCGATCTGATCGTTGCTTCCTACGGTAATCCAGAAATTCTGGCCCAACATTATCCGTGCCGGAGCGGCAACGATTGTTGGGCGCGGAGCGGGGTTCCCGGAGCCGTCGTAAAGATAAGCGGGGTAATAAATTTCCGCATTGAGTTCATTAATTGGACCAGGAGCTCCGCCGCCTCCCGTGAGCACCGATCCATCCGGAAGGAGCAGCGCAGCTGAATGATAGAGCCGGGGGACTGCCGCGGATGCGCCGAGCGTCCAAGTTTGGGAAACCGGATCAAAGATCTCCGCTTGATAGGCGACGTTGGTGAGTTGGTTTTCGACTGCGGAGCCGCCCGTGACGAGGATTTGTCCATTGGGAAGCAATGTCGTGTTTCCCCAATTGCGATCATAGTTCAGATTGGGGACGTCGGTCACCGTCGGCGGGGAGCTGGAAATATCAACGATCTGAGCCCTCCGATTGGCGCGCACCGTCAGCACCTTAAATGGGGCGAGCATCACTGACGGATAAGAAACTGCCGCCGGAGCCATCCGCGATCCCGTGTCCTGCATGCTTCCCGCGCCGGCGATGGTGAGCCTATCTATTTTGCCGCTATGCTCGAGAAGACTCACCGCGCCATCGGGACCGACGAAGGCTTGTGGATAATACCATTCGGGCAAGACGTTAATTGAAATTCCCGGCAGTGTTGTAAAGCCAGATGCTGGATGGAAGACTTCGGGCGTCATTGCCGCCACGCCCGGCGAGAGGGTCCCCCCGAGGTGCAGCTTGTCACCGTTGCGTAGAGTGATGATGGAGTGATACCAGCGCGCAAACGTCATCGTCCCCGAGGGAGTCAACGTATTACTTCCCGGGCTAAAGGTATTGACGTTATTGTTCGAGTAGTTTCGCGCGCCACCAACGATAAGATCACCGCCAGAGATCAACATGTTCCCAGTCAAACTTGTGGGGACTGCAGGACCTTCCCCTACCAAAGACGCTGCACCGCAGAAGATGTCGGTCGCTGTCGTATTAGGGAGGGTGGTATGCGCATTGCCGTCATTTCCAAGACTGGGATTCCAAATGTCATAGAAAAGTTGCGCTCCTTGCGTACCATCTTCGTTGGTGCCGTAACTCAAGACGCGCCCATCGGGCAGCAGCCCCATGTGGATCGGTATGATCGGCCAAGAAAACGCGGGGCCAAAAAAGCCGCCCGCCCCTCCGCCAATCGGGATAGTTCCAAGCCCCGCTTTCGGGGCCGCACGCGCGGAACGGGGGAATGCGGGGGTTTGACCAAGAACGAGGTTTGGCCTTGCTCTACCAATTCCCGCGCCTGGACCGTATCCGTGATCAACTGAGGCCCTCCGGTCCTTTTCAAGCCTGAAAATGTCGAAGATTCGAACTCTTTGAAACCACGTCGGAATTGATTGCCGCGCCCACAATGAGGGCAAAAACGCAAATGGAAATTTTGGTGAAACCGCGGAGCGATGCCCAGCTCTGGAAAACAGCCCTCAAAGCAAATTTTATTCGCCGCACGGCTAAAATCCTTTCCGAAAACAATATGCTATGCGGACAATTCTATGTAGATAATGACGACTGTCATCGTACTAGACGCGGTTGGATAAGGCATTGAGATAATTCATAAAGGCGATTCTTTTCCGCAAGAGAAGGATCGCCTACATGCAACCAATATTCTCGAACGCCCTATCCAAGGCCGTAAAGTCACATCAAACTGTCGGACACAAGGCGTGAGACGCTGGCGTGGCTGGCGCTCTTGATCATGCAGCAAGGCACGATCTGCCTGTGGCGGTTGGCGGCGTATGTCGCGAGCCCGGCGCAAACGGATTCCGTGCGGCGGCGGTTCTATCGATTTTTCCAGCATGTCAAACTGGACGGCGCGGCGGCCGCGTGCGTGATCGTCGATCTTTTGGGACTTGGCGGCAAACCTTGGGTTTTGGCCGTGGATCGGACCAACTGGGAGTTTGGTAAAACGACGATCAACATCCTGATGGTTTCGGTGATCTGGAACGGCATGGGGATACCTCTGCTATGGACGCTGCTGCCAAAGGCTGGGAACTCGAACACGCTTGAGAGAACCGGTCTTCTGGATCGTCTGCGTGCGGTGTTTCCGGACATGAAAATCGCCTCGCTCATGGGCGACCGCGAGTTCATTGGCGACGCATGGATGGCTTACCTGCATGCGGCGAAGATCCCGTTCATTCTGCGGCTGCGCGAGAACCAATATGTCGTGCGCGAGGGCTACGAGACATGGACGATCGCCGCCATTGCGCGGCATCTGAACAAAGGCCAGACAATGATCCTCAAAGGCGCCTGCCGGCTTGGGCAAAACGGGCAGGCGTCATGGCCACCCGTGCGGCTGGTGATCATGCGGATCGCCTCGGGCGAACTGTTGGCGCTGGCCTGTTCCAGCAAGCCGCAACATGCGCTGGCCCGCTATCGCCAGCGATGGACCATCGAAACCATGTTCGGCAATCTGAAAACCAAGGGCTTCAATCTGGAAGACACGCATCTGACCAACGCCGATAAGCTGTCCACCCTTTTGGCGGTGCTGGCTTTGGCCGTGGCGCTTTCCGTTAAAACAGGCGCGGCGGCGGCGCGGCGGCGGCCTATCCCCATCAAAAAGCATGGCCGCCGGGCGTGGTCGCTGTTTGCCCTCGGCCTATCCGCGTTGCGTAAAATCTTCGCCGCCGCAAATCCTCCTCAAGTAAGCGCTTTCCTCAGCCAACTCCTGTCCCCAAAACTCCCGCTCAAGTCATTGAAATCTCTCGTACACTGAAAGTGAGTCTAGTACGGTGGACGACTGTATTATATTCATCATTATCCTGAGAATTAGCATTAGATAATTGTGCCCGTTCGATATGTATCGTATATCGCAATTCGCTGTTAGGGTCAAGGCATGAACGCAGCGAATGCGCCGATGCAAGCGCGTAAAGCGCTGGCAATGACACGCGCCTGCGCCGCCTGCTCGGACATGCTTTCCCGGTGCTAGCAGGTGACCGCGCCGCCGCCGCCGTCGCCAGATCGCTGGCCCAAAAAAATGCACAAATCCCATTCGAGGCGACTACTTTGCCCGGCGCCGCTGCGATGAGGGCGTGAAACGCCCCCCTCTGTACTTTCCAAAAGCCTTATGGGACCGCTTGGGGGACAGAGACTATTTTCGCCACTGCCGGCACGCCCTTTGTGTTGAATACAAAGAGCATATAATAGCCAGGCGGAATTTTTTCCGCAGCGGGATCCACGCTCCCCATGATGGTTGTTCCGCTTTGAGTGAACGGCACAGGGATTAGCCGCTGCTCCGGATTGAACGAATGGGTGTTGGACCCCACACGAATGAGGTTGATAGAGCCGATCTGATCGTTGGTTCCAACGGTCATCCAGAAATTCTGGCCTAAGTATAGGCGGCTCGGCGCGGCAACGATTGTCGGGCGCGGAGCGGGGTTCCCAGAACCGTCTTTCAAGTAGAGATAAGCGGGGTAATAAATTTCCGCGTTGAGTTCGTTTACCGGGCCTGGAGCTCCGCCGCCCCCCGTCAGCACCGATCCGTCCGGAAGGAGCAGCGCCGCCGAATGATAAAGACGAGGGACTGCAGCGGATGCGCCGAGAGTCCAAGTTTGGGAAACCGGATTAAAGATCTCCGCTTGATAGACGACGTCGGTAAGCGCATTAATGTTCGAAGTGTCGACCGCAGAGCCGCCCGTGACGAGGATTTCTCCATCGGGAAGCAATGTCGTGTTTCCCCATTTGCGATCATACTTCAAATTGGGGACGGCGGTCACCAACGGCGGCGACTTGGAGATATCAACGATCTGAGCCCTCTGGCCGCCGCGCACCGTCAACACATTGAAATTGGCGAACATCACTGATGGATATGAATCGTCCCCGGGGGTCGTCAGCGACCCCGTATCCGTCATGGTTCCCGCGCCGCCTGTGGTGATTTTGAATATTTGGCCGTTAGAATGAAAATGTGTCACCCCCCCATCTGGGCCAACGAAGGCTTTTGGATAAAACCAGTCACTTATTGATATTCCTGGCAGCGTTGTCCAGACACCCGATGCCGGATGGAAGACTTCGGGCGTCGCCACGCCCATGCCGAGCGAGATTGCGCCGATTTTTCCGCCGAGGATCAGCTTGTCACCGTTGCGCAAAGTGATGATGGAGTGATACCAACGCTGATAGTTCATTGCCCCCGAGGCGATCAGCGTATTATTCCCCGGGCTAAAGACATTGACTTTCTCGTTCGAGTAATTTCGCACTCCATTGATGGTGAGATCGCCGCCGGTGATCAGCACGTTGCCAGTCAGACTTGTGGGGACAGCAGGACCTTCCCCGACCAAAGACGCCGCGCTGCAAAAGATGTCGGTCGATGACCCATTGGGCAGGATTGCGTGCGCGTTGCTTCCAATTCCAAGGCTGGTATTCCAGACGTCATATTTAAGTTGCGCTCCTTGCGCGCCCGTTTCGTCCGTGCCGTAATTCAAGACACGCCCATCCGGCAACAGTGCCATGTGAATTGGTATGATCGGCCAAGGAAACGGGGGACCAAAAAACCCGCCCGCCCCTCCGCCAATCGGGATGGTCCCAAGTCCTGCTTTCGGGGCCGCACGCATGGAACGGGGGATTGCCGGGGTCTGCCCGAGAACGAGGTTTGACCTCGCAGGCCCTTTGCCCGCGCCGGGGCCGAACCCGTAATCTACAGGGGCCTTCCTGTCATTTTCCAGCCTAAGTAGGTCGAGATGCAAAGTCTTTGAAACCACATCTGAATTGATGGCCGCGCCCACGATGACGGCAAAAATGCAAAAGGAAATTTTGGTGAAACCGCGAAGTGATGCCCAATCGTGAAAAGCAGCTTCAAAAAGTGAATTAATTCGCTTCATGGCTAAACTCCTTATTAAACCGGTTGTGAAATCGGCAAACCTGTTATCGCAGTTGTGTCCCAGTATTAAGTCAAACGCTCAAAACTTTCATTTAACATTTTCCAACGGTATTTAACCGGTGAAACTATATAACGTTTATCCTTAATCAATAAGGTGGTGAAACATCGAAGTTGCTTCTAGTTGATAAGTAGCTTCTGTAGCAAGTCCGTTTCAACGTCAATGCCGGGACTCATTGTGTGGGCCGATGGAAACACGAATAACGACGAGAAAATACGCTCAAAGCTTGCGTTGCCAGTTCGGGTGCCCCTTGCCGGCTCCGAAACGGAGAAAGCGGAACGCTCGCACCAACTGGACGGCCATCACCTGCCGGTCTCGGCGAGCCAAATCGTAGCTATTGTCGGGGCAAATCCAAAAAAGAATGCGCCACCGATGAACCTTTCTTCATGGTCGCGCGACCAAAGAGGGTTGGGAACTCAAAAGCACGGTCCCAAATTGCAGGGAAAGGACCAGATGCGCAAGTTCGGCATGAAAGCAGCTGCGCTTTTCGCGTCTGGTCAAGCAGCGCGTATTATAAAGCGATAGAAAAAATGATAGACTGAGGAGCAACGGCAATGAGACAGGAAGCAAGGTTTCTCTCAAACCCCACGAAATTGGGCCCGCGTACGCAATTCTCGGCGTCATACGTAAGTGCAATAGCCGATGAACTTGCCAACGCCGCGCGTTCCGAGGAATGCCAGCGACTATCAACACTTTTTACGTTGGCTTCGGTCGAAGCCAAGCGGCTGTCTGCTATTCTTACTTTGGCTTCGGTCGAAGTGGAGGTCGAGAACGCCCTGCCAGTATACACTTCTCACGTTGTGGCCCCATATGATCCTCAACAGAGCGAACAGCCGTGGCTATGACCACGTTCGCCTGGAAATCCGAAACCAGATGAATTCCGGCATGGGCATCGTCGATAAGATCAAGAAGGGCGCGACGGAAAGCAATGGCGCGGTGACCAGTCGCGCGTGACGGCGTCCATCGTTTTCTGCGCCGCTTGATTTTGCGTTCGGCGGTTCGATGTTATGCAAAGGAGAAAAGCTGCATGTAGCGAATGGATGGATGAGTAGGCTCCCGGACGAGGATCTCCTCAAGCTAATCGCCGCGGGTGACCGTCTCGCCTTCGAAGCGCTCTATGGGCGCCATCAGGTGAAGCTCTACCGTTTTCTTCTCCGGCTTACCAACAATGAAACGGTGGCCGAAGATATCGTCAGCGATGTTTTCTTCGACGTGTGGCAGCAGGCCGGACGATTTGAAGCGCGTTCGACGGTATCGACTTGGCTTTTCGCCATTGCGAGGTTCAAGGCCTTTTCAGCGCGGCGAGAGCGGCAGCATTTCGAGCCTGGTCCCGGCAAAGCCATGGAAGACATAGTCGAAGACCCCAGTGATGACCCTGAAAATTCTGTGCAGAAAGCGGACAAGAGCAAGATCATCCAACATTGCTTGAAACTTCTTTCCTCGTCGCATCGCGAGGCCATTGATCTAGTTTACTACCACGGCAAGACTATCAAGGAAGTCGGAGAAATCCTTCGCATACCCGAAAACACTGTCAAGACGCGGATGTTTCATGCACGAAAGCGCCTCTCGGAGCTGCTTGTGGCTGCTGGGGTGGACAGAGGCTGGCCATGAATACGAATGAAAATCAGGCGGAGTTTGATCCAATCGAGAGCCTGCTTCCCTGGTATGCAAGCGGAACGCTTGCCTCCGAGGAAATCCCCCGTGTCGAGCGTGCCCTTGCGGCAATGCCAGAATTGCAAAGGCGCTACGCTCTCATCATTGAGGAACGTGCGGCAGCCGTGGCCGTAAACCAAACTCTCGGCGCGCCTTCGCCGCGTGCTGTCGAGAAGCTGTTTGCGCGGCTCGAAAATGCCCCGGCAAAAGTGCCGAAAAGCCGACGCTTCGATCTCGGAAGTTGGCTGGCTGCGCGGTTTTCCGCTTGGCAGCCGCGCTCGCTGGCGTTCGCGGGAATGGCCGCGGCCCTGATCGCAATGATCGAAGCCGGTTTGCTCGCGACGACGTTTTTTGGAGCCGCGCAAAATAGTTCAGTATATCAGACCGCCTCCGTTTCGAAGACTACCGCCGGTCAAGATGGTGCCATCCTTCTGATCGCCTTCGCCCCCGACGCGACGGCAGCGCAAATTCTGCACTTTCTGGAGGCCCACAAGACGTCGGTCATCGGAGGGCCGGCCGCGGGCGGCCTCTTCCGCATAAGGGTGAGCGACAAGCCGCTTACTGCAAAGGACCTCAGTGCTATTGTCGCGTCGATGCGAAACGAAAGCGCCATCGTGCGGTTCGCGGCGCCCACAAGTTGAATTTTGATGATTGTCGAATGTGGCCACTTGTTTCACCATCGAGAGCGTGCAAAAACGGACCTTCGTTCTTATCTGGTGAAATGGGCTCATTTGATCGAAAACACCTCGCTTACAACTAGAGCGTGGGATTGGGTTCCGATTTGGATTTGATCGGACCGGGACGTAGCGTCCCCTTCCGGGGAACCCGGAAAAGGTAGGGAGTGTTGAATAAAGCCATGCCAAGCGTACCGCCTCGGGAAGACCAGCCCCGCCCAAGACCAAGGCTACGGCTTGTTTTGCTGGCCGTTTGCTCGATCGTATTTTCTCCCGGTCTTTGGCTTCGCCCGGCACACGCGACAGCGCCGACCGAAGATCAAATCAAGCAATACTGCGAAAGTCGGCCGAACTTCCACATCGCAAATGGCGTTCTTCGCACAACTCTTATCGCGAAGTGCGTGGGCGAGCTGCGCAGAAGGAACGGCTACGATCCATTCAGCGCCGGCGCCACTCCGCCGGCCGAGAGCACCAAAAAAGTTGATCCGTCCAGTGCTGGCACCGTTTTGCCAGTTGACAGCCAGAAGAAGCTTGATCCAGGCAGCACTGTTCCACCGGTCGAGAGCGCGAAGAAAGTTGATCCAAGCAGCGCCGACGCCGTTCCCCCGGTTGCGAGTACCGAGGATGTCGACAAGAAAGTCATCGCGGCGGCGCCGGGTCAGCCGTTGCCTCAACCCTTACCTTCCCGCTCCAACGGCACCAATCAGGCGGCCAGCGAACATAGCTTTGTTGCGGGCGAAGTCTTAGTCGAACTCCGTCCTGACGTTTCGTCTCAAACGGCCAACGAGATAGCGAGTCGGGAGAGGCTGCAGCTGCTCGCACCGCAGCACCTGGTGCTGACTGGCACGACCGTGTATCGTTACCGGATCGAAGGCCGCGCAGAAGGTAAGCGTTCCGTTGGCGCGATCGTCGCCGCGCTCGAAGCTGACCCCCGGATCGTGGCGGTTCAGCCGAACTACCTCTATACCCTCCAAAATGACCGCCCGGGCGTGCTTGCCGGGGCCCAATATGCAATTCCGAAAATGCGGTTGTCCGAGGCTCATGCCATTTCCAATGGCGCGAAAACGCTGGTCGCCGTGATTGATTCGGGCATCGATCGGAACCATCCCGAGCTTTTAAACGCCGTAAAAGATGGTTTCGACCCCGGCGGCGCAAAGGCGGTACCGGCCCTGCATGGCACAGCGGTTGCCGGAATCATAGCTGCCCACGCCGAACTTACGGGCGTTGCACCGCAAGCACGCATCCTCGCGGTCCAAGCCTTTGGCAGCGCCGATCCAAAGATCGCCGGGCGCGGCACGACATACGACATTCTGCCCGGTATAGAATGGTCGGAGTTGCATGGCGCGCGCGTCGTCAACATGAGTTTCACGGGCCCGCGCGATCCTGCTCTGGCGCGCGAAATTGCCGACGGGGCGCGCCGGGGAGTAATCTTCGTAGCGGCCGTCGGTAACGAAGGTCGGTCGGCAGGGCCGCTCTACCCGGCCGCCGACGAGAATGTCATTCCGGTGACCGCAACGGATCGTAGCGACAGCGTTTTTGAAGACGCCAATCGTTGTTTTGCCACCTGTGTCGCGGCGCCCGGTGTCGATGTGCTCGTCGCTCAACCAGGTGACGCCTACGGGTTTCTATCGGGTACTTCGATGGCCGCCGCGCATGTCAGCGGCGTCGTCGCCCTCCTGCTCGACGCCAAACCCGATCTCGAACTCAAAGCTATTCGCAGGATTCTTTTCAAAACAGCGAGACATTTGAATTCGGGCGATCCGGATCAAGCGTCCATCGCGGGTATAGTCGATGCTTTTGAAAGCCTCAAAGCCGCTTCCGCAATGGGTGCGACCGACGCGCACTCGGCCAGGGAAGTTCAAGCCGTACCACCGACGCTTAAGGCAGAAGCCCAGCGCATGAATGCAGATTAACCGGCATCCGCCCAATGACCAGAATTCTAAGCTGCGCGTGCTGCTTCGAATGAGCCCCGGCAAGGTTGAACCATCGCCGTGATGGTTCGGGGCACCAAAGGCGGCGGCGATGTTCATTCGGACAATGCCACTGGTTTCGCGCTCCCTGGCCGGAACCGGCGAACCCTTCAAGACGACGGAAAAACCGCCGCCCGCTAGTTCCCGGATTCTCGCTGAAATCCTCCCGATGAACCCGAAACAAACCTCATTGACCGTCCGGTGCGCTTCGGCTATGTAAGCCATACTGGCAGGTGATAGGGATTTGACCCATGAAAATCATTCTTAGCGTAGCGCGGGCGCCGGAGGCGGGACGGAGATAGGCTCCGCATTTCCCTCAGCTGGCGCATATCCGAGGCCCTCAGGGGCCTTTTTTATTGCCCAAATTTGAGAAATCGCAAACAATCGTTCGAGAGGCACGGGTTGGAGTAGGACATGACCAATTTGATGACCGGAGCGGAAATGGTCGTCCGGGCGTTGCGGGACCAGGGAGTCGAAACCATTTTCGGCTATCCGGGCGGCGCGGTCTTGCCGATCTACGATGCCCTGTTTCACCAAAATTTCATCAAGCATGTGCTGGTGCGCCACGAACAGGGAGCGGCGCATGCCGCCGAGGGCTTCGCCCGGTCGAGCGGCAAGGTTGGCGTGCTTTTGGTGACCTCCGGTCCCGGCGCCACCAATGCGGTTACCGGCTTGACCGATGCTTTGATGGATTCGATCCCGCTCATTTGCATTACCGGCCAGGTGCCGACCCATCTCATCGGCTCCGACGCCTTCCAGGAATGCGATACGGTCGGCATAACCCGGCACTGCACCAAGCATAATTATCTGGTCCGCCAGATCGAGGATTTGCCACGCGTGTTGCACGAGGCTTTTTACGTCGCGCAAAACGGGCGTCCAGGGCCGGTCGTTATCGATATCCCGAAAGACGTGCAATTTGCGGTCGGCACCTACATCGGCCCGCGCAACATCGAGCACAAGACCTACCGGCCGAAGCTCGATGGCGATCCCGACCGGATCGCGCAGGCCGTGGCGTTGATGGCGGCGGCGAGAAGGCCCGTCTTTTATACCGGCGGCGGAGTCGTCAACTCTGGCCCCGAGGCCTCGCGCCTCCTCCGCGAACTCGTTTCGCTCACAGGGTTTCCGATCACCTCGACCTTGATGGGGCTTGGTAGCTACCCGGCATCGGGCAAGAATTGGCTCGGCATGCTCGGCATGCATGGCACATACGAAGCCAATAATGCCATGCACGATTGCGATTTGATGATCGCGATCGGCGCCCGGTTCGACGATCGCATCACCGGCCGGCTCGACGCTTTCTCGCCGGGCTCGAAAAAGATCCACGTCGACATCGATCCGTCCTCGATCAACAAGAATGTGAAAGTCGATCTCGGCATTGTCGGCGATTGCACCCATGTGCTGGGTCAGCTGATCGAGGTTTTCCGTGCGAAGAATGCTTTCGTCAACGCCGATGCCTTGACCAAATGGTGGGCGCAAATCGACAAATGGCGGGCGCGGAAATCGCTGTCCTTCAAGAATGCGAAGGACGTTATCAAGCCGCAATATGCGGTGCAGCGTCTATACGAACTGACCAAGGCGCGCGATACGTACATCACCACCGAGGTCGGCCAGCACCAGATGTGGGCGGCGCAGCACTATCATTTCGAGGCGCCGAACCGCTGGCTGACGTCGGGCGGCCTGGGCACCATGGGCTACGGACTTCCGGCGGCGATCGGCGCGCAGATGGCGCATCCAGGCAGCCTCGTCGTCGATATCGCGGGCGAGGCCTCGATCCTCATGAATATGCAGGAACTCTCAACCGCCGCGCAATACCGCCTGCCGGTCAAGATATTCATCCTCAACAACGAATATATGGGGATGGTGCGGCAATGGCAGGAACTCCTCCATGAAGGCCGCTATTCCCAAAGCTATACGGCCGCGCTACCCGATTTCGTGAAGCTTGCCGGAGCTTTTGGGGCGCATGGCATCCGCTGTTCGGACCCGGCGCTGCTCGATGACGCCATCATGGAGATGATCGAAACGCCGGAAACCGTGATCTTCGATTGCGTCGTCGACAAAACCGAAAATTGCTTGCCGATGATTCCGTCCGGCAAAGCGCATAACGAGATGCTTCTCCCAGGTGAAGACGCGGCGATCGAAACCGCGATCGATGCCGCCGGCAAGATGCTGGTGTAACCCATGAACGCTCCGGCGGCTCCCCTCTCGCCCTACTCCTCGGCCCTTGGCAAGGCAAATATCGAGTTTCACACGCTCTCGGTCCTGGTCGACAACGAGCCGGGCGTTCTCGCCCGCGTCGTCGGGCTTTTTTCGGGACGCGGCTATAACATCGAAAGTCTGACGGTCGCCGAGGTCGCCCACGCCGAGCATCTTTCGCGGATTACGATCGTCACGTCCGGGCCGCCCGAGGCGATCGAGCAAATCGGCCATCAGTTGGAACGGCTTGTGCCGGTCCACAAGGTTACCGATCTAACCTTGCGCGGCAATGCCGTCGAGCGCGAGCTCGCGATGATCAAGGTCGCGGGCACGGGACAGGATCGCGACGAGGCCTTGCGGCTCGCCGAGGCCTTCCGCGCAAGAGTAATCGATGCCGCGATCGAAAGCTTTGTGTTCGAGCTTACCGGCGCCGCCGGCAAGATCGATCAGTTCGTCGAACTCATGCGCCCGATCGGTCTCGTCGAAGTGTCGCGCACCGGCGTCGCCGCCATGTCGCGCGGGCCCAAACCCATGTGAGGCCCGCGCGCCCGCACTCAATTAAGAGAACCGGCTGCGCGAAATCTTCTAACCTGAAAATGCCTCGGCGCGTTGCTTTGCCGCCTTCGCTGCGCGCTCAATCAAAGGCGTAAGGCCATCTTGCGCCATCAAGACGGCAAGCGCGGCGGCGGTCGTTCCGCCGGGCGACGTCACATTTTCGCGCAGTTCCGCGGCAGTGAGATCCGGGCATTGGAACAATAATTCGCCGGCGCCCTCGACGGTGGCGCGCGCGAGCCGCGCGGCGATATCAGCGGGCAGACCGAGGTCGGCCCCAGCACTTGCCAAGGCCTCAGTGAGATAAAAGATGTAAGCCGGTCCGGAGCCGGAAATCGCGGTCGCTGCGTCAATAAGCTCCTCACAGGCAAGCCATTCGACCCGCCCCGCCGCCCTGAGCAAACTCTCCGCCGCCGCGCGCTGGGCTGGCGTCGCCGCCGCGTTCGCGACAAGCACGGCCATGCCGCGTCCAACGGCGGCTGGAAGATTAGGCATCGCCCGGACGATTGCCTTCGCTTGCGGGAACCTCGCCGCTATGTTGGCGATCGTCTTTCCCGCCAGGATCGAAACCACCAGAGTATCGGGGCCCACGAAGGGTGCGAGCCCGGCCACCGCCTCGTCGAGATTTTGCGGCTTCATCGCGAGCACGAGAATCTGCGGCGGCTGCGCCGGCGGCGCCAACGCAAAGCCTCTGGACTTGGCGAGGTCGCAGATTTCCTGTGACGGGCGCGGCTCGATGACGTTGATTGTTCGCGGATCGTACCCGCGGTCGAGCCACGCCCGCAGCAATGCGCCGCCCATCTTGCCCGCTCCGGCGAGCACCAAGGACGCGTTGGTGTGAATCGTCCCCGGCGCGTCCATGTTAGGCGCGGCCTTGGGTTTCAAGCATGACCGTGCCGATCGCCTCATGACCGGTTTTGCCGGCCGAAACGACAAATTGAAAAGCCTGATAGTAGCGCTCGCATGCGCGCACCGCGCTGGCGAGAATGGTTTGACATTGATCGCCGTTTAGCTTGGCTCCGCCGGCGAGCAAAATGGCATGCCGGAACATGATCACACCGTCGTTCGGCCAAATGTCGAAATGCCCGATCCAAAGCTGTTCATTGATGAGCGAGACGAGAGAAGCAAGCTCCATGAGGCGCGCGGACGGCAGTGTGAGGTCGAAGGCGCAAGCAACATGCAATGCCTCCACCTCGGCGAGCCAGGTGAGGGCGATGTTGTACTCGGACCAGCCGCCGGTGACCGAGAGGGAAAGTTCGTTTTCTTCGTCCCGGTCGAAAGACCAGCGATTGTGCGAAGCGATTCTTTCGACGATGTCCAGCGGATTTTCGGCATGATCGAGTTCGAGCTGTAAGAACGGCATTTCATGGCCTCAAAAGGTAAGCGGCCAACCGCGAAATCCCTCCGCGTTTCCAGCCGGTGGTCTCATCTGCCGACGCGCGACTCAAAAATCGATTCTTGGCCAGCGGAGCCAGGGAATCATAAGGTGGCGGGCTTTTGCAACTGGCTTCAACCAGGTTGTCCCCCGCTGAGCAGGTTTTGCGGGCTTTGAGGCTAATTTTCCGGCGCCAGCAGGCCCTTCGCAATTGCCGACACAAGCAAGGCCGTTTGGTTGCGCAGCTCTTCGAGCGAGACAGCGCCGAGTTTCTCTTCAAGTCCCAGGGTGACGATCCCATGCACGGCTGAGAACAGCGATCTCGCGAGCATAGCAAGTTGGCCGGGCGGCATGCTTGCCAGAAGATCCCGCAGCGGTTGCTCAATATAGCCGAAGAGCCGTGTTTGCTCCGCTCTATACCACTCGGGCATGGGCTTGCCCTCCGGCACGCGGCCCTCGAACAACGCTCGCCAGCGCGGCGTGTTAGCCGCGGCGAAGTCGAGATAGGCACCGGCCATGCGGATGAGCTGGCCCACGGTCCGGTCCATCCCCGCCGCAGTCTCACCAAGGTCCACGCCCGCCGCAGCGGTCGGCACCTCCTCTAGGGCGGCGCGCGTGCGGTCCAAGCGATCAAATCCCGAGAGAATTCTCTGAATCTAATTTGAATGCCGCGGGGAACGGGGTATATTTCAAAGTGCCGGTTTGCAGTATTATCAATTGGCAACCTGGGGTGGGTTGGAAAAGGGGACTGTATGTCTGCGGACCTGACAGCGGCAGAGGCTCTGCCATCAACTCGCGACGCAGTCGAAAATCAATTTTCATTGCTCGTCGCGACAGATTTCCGCGAGCTTAGAAAGACTTTGTCTAACGTATTAACTTCCGACGAATTGACACGGCGGTACGCAGAGGCCCTTGGCAATCCAACCGACCATATTGCGGCTGGAAAAAACGTCGCCGTAAATCCTTTGATACGCGGGGCAGCCCTGTTTATTATTTTTCATTATACAGCGACAGCGAGTGATACTCCCGATAGGCAGCTACTAGATGCTATCTCGTCACGTGAAGAGTTTCGTGATTTCATCATCAAATTTTATGACATCCCATCTGAGATCGGATTAGCAAAACTTTCGTTTCATATGGCTGGGACTACGTCCTTTATATTCAAAGTCCAGATAGCGCGCTCTAACCCTGTAGCTCTGAAACTTATACAAGCGCCTTTTATCAACTTGCAAGGCATCAGGGTCGCGACTTCAGGCTACCGCGAGAGATTTGGTACTCATGTAAAATATTCGCCCAACATTATTCAATCTGAACCAACCTGGATCCTTATGGACTTTATTGACGGGGTAAATCTTTTTCAATTTTTGCAGACACTTCGTCAAAAAAGCAAATTTCTGTCAAATACTTACGTTGATATTGTTTGCGTATTATTTCATCGAATTTCTGAAGCTCTGGCATATTATGAACAGCACGACATCGTGCATGGCGATTTGACACCCTTCAACATCCTGGTTGAAGGCGAAACAGACCGCGACATTCGTGTTAAATTGATCGACTTTGGCATCAATTATGTATTGAAAGACCGCGCGGGAAGTCGTCGTGGCTTCACGGAGGCGTTTTCGCGAGTAGAATTGTTCACTGCACCAGAAGTAGTTCGGGGCAAAAACGATGCCTCGAAAGAGTCCAATTTATATTCGCTCGGCAAGATCGGTTTAGAACTATTAAGTGACGAACCTTTGCGTCAGGAGATAGTTGGGTCAAAATTGAGGGACATATGGCAACATCCAGCGACGGTGGGCGCCGCGCAGGTTATTGAAGATATGATTGACGATGACCCTTCAAAGCGGCTTCTCATTATGCCAAAAGACGCACTGCCTATTTATCCAAACATAGACGAAATTTTTAACACGCAAATAGCGCTATACAAAGAGTTAGTCCTCGAATCTGAAAGGGGGCTAGATATCAAAGCGCACGCTCGCAGAGCGTTTAGGTGGGATGTTTGGAATTCTCGGAAACTCTGAAAAAACTTTCGAATTTAAAACACAACGTCTACGGAAATTTTTCACGCTCGTTATTGAATTTCGCGAGGATGAATTTAATTTTTCAAACAATCATCGTGGCGTCCTTTGTGAGTCTCACGTTTGCCGACCTTAAGCTGGCATATTTCAAGGACTTGAATTTTGGATTTGGTATTGACTTGCTGCCCGCGAAGCTGGCGGCGCTCTACAATCACCCATTTGTCGTAGGTGATGTCTTTGGAAACCTGCCCGGGCGAATGGTTGCGTTAACATTCGGTATGGTCGCGACAACATATTACGCAAACATATTGGGGATTATCCCCTTGAAGCAGGTACGATTCGCGACCCCGTGATTTGTGCTGTATTCTCGACCTATGGTTGATTTCCCAAGTTTATTTGCATGCCAAAAATCGATTGCGTTCTTTCCTGGCTGGTTGCCGCCTGAGCCAGAGACGGATTGGGTCAGTTTTTCGGCCCCGTTAGAAATCGACGGCGTTGTTGAGGCTGGATTTCAGCTGCACGGCGGCTGCTTCAAAAATTTTCCCGACGTGAACGTCTCATTTGAATTGGTCATGGCAAGATCGGCAACGACAAAGAGGGTTGTTATTGAGCGGTTTGATTGGCGATCGTTGCGTGGAGGTCATAGCAATAAGCGACGGCGGCTGGCGGGGATACCCAGCCGTACACAGCGCACACACCTCCATCGTTTCGACCTAAATTATCAGCCATCCCGCGACCGAATGATCAGCGGATTGCCCTTCGCTGACAATGTTGCATGTAGCCTTGAAACATTTGATTCTGTTAAAGAATTTCTCCGTAATCGATTCAATATTTCGAACATGCATGTTGTTACGCCGCCGGAATGGGTATATGATCTTTTTCATGGAGCCGACGGCACTTTGGCTGAATGACCCCAATGCAGCAATAGGCGCTGCCATAGGAGAACTTGTGACGGGGAGCCGTCTCGGTAATATTACTTTTGTTAATCTCCCCATGATTTTCCCAAGCGGATCTGCCGTGACCGTTAAAATTGAGCAGGTTTCGGCCGGTTACCGGGTCAGTGATAGCGGTTTCGCATATCGTGAACTTGAGTCGATAGGTGCGGAGCGTTCGTTTGGCCGTGTTTCTTCTTCAATCGCGGAACAAGAACAAATAGAACGGAATCGTCGCGTTATTTACGTTGATGTTGCGGCGCATGATCTAGCGCGCGCAATATGTGACGTTGGGACTTCATCATGGCAAATTGTGAACAAGATTTTCTCGGATTTGGAAGAAGAAGAGCAATCTGAGCTGGCGACTGCATTAGCTGATAAATTAGTGTTTTTGTTTGGAGACAATAACGTTCATGTAGCGGAAAAATTACGTGGCTCTTCATCAAGCGAGTGGGATTTTTCAGCTGTTGTACATTTAGATAGTAAAATAGCAGCGTTTCAGGCTGTTAGCAATCATGCCGGTTCTATTTATAGAACTAATTCTGCATTTCACGATCTGGCGGCGATGCCAAAACCCCCGACGCTCGTTGCCGTGGTTCGCGACAAAACTGCGCTAGGAGCGCGCCTAAGTCTTTTATCACAGGCCGGTCGAGTAATTCAGGAAGATCAGTCGGATGATGTTTTTCGAAAGGCAGCTGCATGAAGATATCGCTTGCAGAAGCAGTTAGCACCAACCGATTGAGCGATTTTATCGCGCAAGAGGAGGCGTGTGGGATAGGCCCTATCGACCGCGCCGAACTCGATGCCTTGACGGCGGCGCTAATCAAAGCGCCGCAATCAAAAGATCAAACATCGCGTTCCCCATTACGCGATGGTTCGACCGGAAAGCGAACTCATCAAGGTACCGCTCGGCGTATTTCGAGCTAATGTGGATATGGGTCGAGGCAACAGACTTCTTGAACAGCCTCCAAAAGCTCTCGACGCGATTGGTGTTATGCACCGCGTCATGGCGAAAGTCGTAATAGCTCCATTCCTTCGCGCCATGCTTGACCATGCCGTGTTTGTAACCGTCGCCGGTTAGTAAGCCATAGCTCATCAGTTCATCCGTCGAGACGATCGAGCCGGGCTCGACGTTATCGAGAACCACGTCGCGAAGCGTCGATTTCTTAACGTCCGGGATCACTTGAGCCGCGATCTTTCCGCCGCGCTCAGCCATACCCATAACAATGGTCTTTCCTTCGGCGCCGCGCCCGCGCTTACCGGAACGGCGACCACCGACGTAGGCCTCGTCTAGTTCCACATGGCCCTTGAGAATTTCAAAGCCATCCGCCGAAGCCATGAGAGCGCGAATTTGGTGCCCGATACGCCACGCGGTTTTGTAAGTCACGCCAAGCGTGCGTTGCAGTTCCTTGCCGCTCACGCCGTGGCGGGTAGCGATAAAGAGGTAGATCGCATAGAACCAAGTTTGCAGTGGCGTGTGGCTGTCCTGAAAGATCGTGCCAGAGCATGGATAGACATGAGCGCCACAAGCCGCGCAGGAATAAGCCGGGCGCCCGGCAAGCTTATGAAACGTCGCGTCCTTGCCGCAATGGCTGCAAACATGGCGAAGGCCGTAACGAACCTCCATGACGCGTTTCAGGCAAGCGTCATCGTCTGCAAATTCGGTAAAGAACTCACGAACCGAAAACGGTTGAACGTTGCTGACTCTTGTTCCAGCTTGGCTGGGGCGGACACGCTTGCGGGTAGTCATGGCGATCTCCTATGACCACCAATATCTCACAAGTTCATACGTGCGTCAAGGGGATAATCCCCTTAAATTTTATTTCAGAGTTTAAGATAGCCTCGATATTAAGTGGCTTAATCTTTTGGCAAACGACATCGAGCAGATAGTCTACGGAAACAATGCTGCCTTGACGCCGGAATATCCGCCGAAAATCTATAAAGTGATCGTTGTTTATGTTTTCATAAAAAATCGTGACGCCATATCGCGCTTGGCCAGCAAGAAAATACGCGCCGCTAATTGCACCGGCGGATGAACCATATATAGCGTCGAAACTATCGAGCAGATCCAATTGCTCAAGCGCGGCAACCATGCCTGCTGAGACGACGCCCCTCATTCCACCTCCTTCAATCGCCAACGCCAAGCGTCTGCCATCTGTGCGGTTGCCGGGCTTGCTTTTCGCCTCGCGGCGATTAAGAGCCAATTTTGCAACCGGATTGCTTGTTTGTAACATGGGCACCCTTATGAGAGATAAACCGCACTAAAGATAGCTTACAGACCACAAATCAGACGTAGGTCAATTCCCCATTGGAAACGGCACCGTTTTTCCGAGTCACAAAATTCTAGCGCGTGGGGCGGCAGGCCGCAATTCGGAGAAACGGACGCCCAAAGGCTGTGCCTGCCGCTATTTCGCGCGTCTCGGGGCAACCGGTGTATTGGAGGATGTATTGGAGTATGACGCTGAAGCTTTTGGGATGACGCACTTTTCGTCCCGCCGGACTGATGCGTTCCGCATCGCACCTGCGAAGCTCGCTTTATCAACGCGACCTTCAGTTTAGGCCGGAACCACTAGAAGGAACCTTCGCCCCTATGCCGCCGGCACCGTCCTGTCCTCGGGTCTCGGCTTGCGGACCGCGGCCGACCTCGCGGGCCTTGCTATCGCAGGCGGTCTATACATTGTTCCTTCGTTCGCCGCCGTGCAGGCCTGGGCGGGCGCCGACCGGCGCGCCCGCGTGGTAGCAGCCGTCAACATCCTCAACGCCGCCTTTATGGTCGCGGGCGGGCTCGCGGTCGCCCTGCTGCAAAAGGCCGGCCTCGGAATCGCGAGCCTTTTCCTCATCACCGGCGGCGCATGCCTCGCCGCCGCGCTCGCGATAGGCCGCACCATGCCGGCAAGCGCCTTCCGTGATTTTCTCTCCATCCTGTTCCGGGCCGTTTACCGGCTTGAGGTCCGGGGCGCGGAGAATTTCGGCAAAGCGGGACAAAACATTATCATCGCGCTCAATCATGTAAGCTTCCTCGACGCGGCGCTGGCGCTGTCGCTGCTCGACAAGGATCCGGTCTTCGCTATCGATCATGGCATCGCACAGCACTGGTGGGTGAAGCCGTTCCTGAAGATCACGCGCGCAATTCCGCTCGATCCGTTGAAACCGATGGCATACCCGCACACTGATCAACACCGTGAAGGCAGGCGAGACTCTGGTCATTTTTCCCGAGGGGCGGCTCACGGTCACCGGCAGCCTGATGAAAGTCTATGACGGGGCAGGCCTCATCGCCGACAAGTCGGACGCAATGATCGTGCCGGTTCGCATCGAGGGCCTCGAGGCGACGCCATTCTCGCGCCTGTCGAAGACCCAGGTCCGGCGGCGCTGGCTCCCGAAGGTCGTCGTGACCGTCCTAGAGCCAGTCAAGCTCGCGGTCGATCCGGCCCTCAAGGGCAAGCATCGCCGCCATGCCGCCGGCGCCGCGCTTTATGGCATCATGTCCGATCTCGTCTTCCGCACCACCGAAACCGGCCGCACCGTGGTTGACGCCGTGGTCGAGGCGGCGAAGATCCATGGGTTCGGCCGCATCGCGGTGGAGGATCCCGTTTCCGGCGCACTCAGCTATAGGCGCCTGCTCATTGGCGCCGCCGTCCTCGGCGCCAAGCTCATGCCGCTCGCGCCGGAAGGCAAGGCGGTGGGCGTGATGCTCCCCAACGCCAATGGTGCGGCCGTGACCCTCCTCGGCCTGATGTCGGCTGGCCGCGTCCCCGCGATGATCAATTTTACCGCTGGCGCCGCCAATATCCTGGCGGCCTGTACCGCGGCCGAGGTCGCGACAATTGTGACCACGCGCGGCTTTGTCGCAAAAGGCAAGCTCGACGATCTTGTCGCGCGGCTCGCGAAGCATGTGAAGATTGTTTATCTCGAGGACGTCCGCAAGAGCGCCGGTTTCGCCGATAGGCTGCGCGGGTTTCTGGCGGCCAAGAAACCTCTGGTGCCACGCAACCCCGACGATCCGGCGGTCATCCTGTTCACGTCGGGCTCCGAGGGCTTGCCGAAAGGCGTCGTGCTTTCTCATCGCAACATCCTGGCCAACGCAGCGCAAGCCGCCGCGCGGATCGACTTTGGGCGTTCCGACAAAGTCTTCAACGTGCTCCCGATATTCCATTCCTTTGGCCTCACGGCGGGGCTCGTGCTGCCACTCGTCTCTGGCGTGCGCATCTATCTCTATCCCTCCCCGCTCCATTACCGGACCGTCCCGGAATTGATCTATGGGGTGAACGCCACGATCCTGTTCGGAACCGACACATTCCTGGCCGGGTACGCCCGCGCCGCGCACGCTTATGACTTCCGCTCGTTGCGCTATGTGCTCGCCGGTGCCGAGCCGGTGCGGGAAGCAACGCGCAAGATTTTCATGGAGAAGTTCGGAGTTCGCCTGTTTGAAGGCTATGGCGTGACGGAAACCGCGCCGGTGCTCGCGCTGAACACGCCAATGTTCAACCGCTTCGGCACGGTCAGGCGGCTACTTCCGGGAGTAGAAGCACGGCTCGAGCAGGTCCCGGGCGTCCTTGAAGGCGGCCGACTCCACGTGCGGGGGCCCAACGTTATGCTTGGCTATCTCAAGACTTCCAATCCGGGGGTCATCGAGCCGCCACCAGAAGGCTGGCACGATACCGGCGATATCGTCACCATCGATGCCGAGGGCTTTGTCACAGTCAAGGGACGAGCGAAGCGGTTCGCCAAGATTGGCGGAGAGATGATCTCGCTTGCCGCCGTCGAAGCTCTCGCGGCGGAGCTTTGGCCCGGCGCGCTGTCGGCGGTCGCGGCCATCCCCGATCCGCGCAAGGGCGAGAAACTGGTGCTGATCACGCAGCAAGCCGGGCGCCAAACGCCTGGACTTCCAGGCGTTCGCGAAGAGCAAGGGCGTGGCGGAGCTGATGATACCAGCGGAGATCCTCGTCGTCGGCAAATTGCCCGTGCTGGGATCCGGCAAGATCGATTACGTTGGCGTGACAAACCTTGTCCACGATACGCTCGCCCAAAACCTCGCGGCGGTAGGGTGATCGCGGGGCCCATGAATTGATGCCGCCGCAATTTGGGTTGGAATTGAGTTTGGCGCGATCTCCGGCGTCATGAAGTTACTTGTCATGCGGCGAGTTCAAAATCCGGCTGGAAGGCGTTTTGGCGAGGCTTTGCCAACGCCATCTGGGGATTTCCCAATGAAACAGAGGCCGGCAATGCCAGCATCAGGACGCACGACAGGCATTGTGCGGCGTCGGCGTCAGAAATTCTTGCGCGCAAGGAAGTGCCAGATTGTTCACCCGATTCCCCTGCAAAATTAGCCCTTTGCTGCTCGGCGGCATGCGCTCGAAAGCGGCGTAAGCTTTTGCCGTAACTCCGTAAGCGTCGGGCCCGGCGGCGGCGCCATGGTGTCCCAGGCATTGCTTGCATCTGGCCGGGTCGCGATACACAACCGCCGCACGTCTTTTTCGACTGGATTTGGCATTTGCTCACTCACCCTTTTCCCCTGAAACGGTGGTTCCATGCTTGCATCATATTAAGGTATATGTTAGCGACTATGATCAAGCTTAATTGTATTTTCCCAAGTTCCCGGCTGGCGCGATTTGGAACCGCTATGATATAGGGTTGGCACCCGCCGGGGTGTGTTGAGCGAGGAAGTTGTGCCGAAGCGCGCTTTTAGAAATTCGCTGGATCGCACGGTTAGATTTTTTCACGATCTCGACCGCGCCCGTAACACCGGTGATATAGCAACGCAGGTCTTGCGGCACCTCTCGGAGATTGGGGCCGAACACGTCGTAGCTGGGACAATCCCAAGACCGGCGACAACCGGCGCCCTCAGCTTGGCCTCGCATTGTTCGCTGAGTGGCCAACGGATTGGCATGAGACGGTATGTCTCACGGGGATATGTCCTTAAAGATCCGATCATAAACCGCGCAAAATCGAATGCTTCCCCATTCTTTTGGAACGAGCTAGCTCCCATTATTGACGCCGATCCAGTTGGGCGCCTCATAATGGAGGAGGCTCGTGAGTTCAAGCTCGTGCAAGGGTTTACGGCCGCAATACCAACGCTCGATGGACAAACCGTTGGCTTTTCCATCGGCGGTCGACATTTTGAGATCGATCCCGACAAGCGCGGCGTCTTGACCCTTATCGCGAGTTACGCCATAGGGCGCGCGATCGCACTGCAGCAGGAATCGTCGAACGAAAGCAAACAGATCAGATTGTCCCCTCGCGAGCGCGAGGCTTTGCAGTGGGCGGCTGAGGGGAAAGCAGATTGGGAAATTGGCGAGGTCATGAGTATCTCCGAGCACGGCGCCGATAAGCACATGCGGTCGGTCCGCGCCAAGCTCGGAGCGATCAGCCGCACGCAGGCGGTCGCCGAAGCGATCCGCCGGGGGTTGATCGCGTAAAGGTACGCGAGTGCGAAACGGCCTGGCGCGGTTGGGCGATTCAGGCGGTTTCCGTGTCGGCCACGGCGCTGGAGCGGCGGCGCAAGCGTGCTTTCAGGCCGGCTGGCGACATCACAAATGCGAACTCTTCCCGGACGCCTTCCGCGCCGCCCACCCGTTCGACGTCGAAATTCCTGTAGAGCATCGAGAGCAACATCTTCATCTGGAGCAGGGCGAGAACGCGGCCGGGGCAAAGGCGCGGACCCGAACCAAACGGAATATGCGCCGAAACGTCGTGCGCGCCGACGGTTTCGCCGAGCCAGCGTCGGGGCCGGAAGGCATGGGGTTCGACGAAGTGATCAGGATCGCACGCCGCCGGACGCGTGAGCACGCAAACTCGAGTTCCCTCTGGCACGAGCAAATCACCGACCACGGCCTCGACTTTGGCATCAAACCACAAGACAGGTCCTACCGGACGGAGACGCATTGTTTCGTTGGCAACCGCGCCGGCCCAGGCAAGCTTGTTCGTCGTCTCGATATCGCCGGCCACGTCCAATGTTCCGAAAAATTCGTCCGCTTCCCGCCGCAATTCTATCACCGATTCCGGGCTGTCGCACAGCTGATGGACAGCCCAGCCCAACGTCAACGCGGTCGTGTCTTCGCCCGCGAGCAGCATGGTCATGAGATTTCCGAAAATCACGTCGTCGGAAAACGGCCGGCCTTCGTCATCGCGTGCCGACAGCATGGCCTCCAGGAAATTCGACGGCCTCTCGGCTCGGCTGGGCTCCGCCGCGAGGCGCGCTCCCTCGGCGACTACCAGCTCGCCGAGCCACGCACGAAGTTCCGCAAGTGCGCGGTCCAGACGCCGATCTCGAGGGAGCCGGACGAGCCTCCACGCTGGAAACAACGCCAACAGCCGGCGATTGAAGGCCGGACCCACGAGCTCGAGCTTGCGCTGAATGACGTCGTCCCCCTGCTCGACGGTATTGACGTCGTGGCCGAAGGTAATGAGCGTCGTGACGTCCACCGTGAACCGCTTGAGCTCGTCGACGACATCGAGCGGCGCGCCGGCGTCTGCCAACCGTTCCCAGCGCTTTTTCAGGCGGGTGGTGACCGTCTGCAGCTTCGGATACAGGCCGCGCAAGTGACGCTGGGCCAGCGCCAACATCGCGAAGTCTCCGCTGCGGACGCCAGGCGTCGCCCTCGGCAGAAAAAACTCCGCTAACGCCCATTTCGGCAAACACGGGAGCAATGCCGGAAAAACGGGCAAAGGTTTCGGGCCGCGCCTGCAGGACCTGATTACACGACTTCGGGTCCGAGAGCGCCACGACACGCGCCGAGCCCATTTTGAACAGGTACATCGGTCCATGTTGGGCGGCCCAGCGTTCGAGTATGAGGTGAACCTTCGTCAAGTCGATCTGGTGGATGTTGCCCAAAAACGGCAGCCCTCTCGGACCTGGCAGATCGTCCAACGTGCGTTTTGCCACGATCCGGCCTGGCCCGCGCGAAAGCCCCGAAACGTCGACGAAGATGGCGCGCTCTCGTTCCACGACGGGACACGAGGCGAGGTATTGCGGCCCGCCTTCGCGCTGTCCAGAGTCGACGCTGAAGCGCCAGCGATGGTTTCGACAGACTAGCGTGTCTCCGTCGAGCTCGCCCTCTCCGAGCAGCGCGCCCTGGTGCGGACAGCGCCCCTCGAAGGCTCGCAACCCAACGGGCGTCCGCACGACCACGACATCGAATCCGTCCGCCGACAGCGCGTGTGGGCCATCGCCGCGAAGTTCCTCCAAGTTGGCAACGCGGATCAATGAAGCTGCCGTCACGAGCGTAATCCCTTGCCTTACGTGCAAAAGTATAGCACGTTCATAATGCCCGAGCTAGGTTGTAGCGTCATAAACCCGTTTCCGAACGTGGCGCCGATAAGCACATGCAGCGGGTGCGCTCGAAGCTCGGAGCGATAGCCGTACGCAGGCGGTCGCCGAGGCAATTCGCCGGGGATTGATTGCCTGACGGTACGCGAACGCGTACTACCCACACCCTCCCAAAATGCGGCACTCTCAGGTCACTGCATGGGAGGATGCCGGGAGCGAATGACACCTGGCATCTTCCAGACCTTAACCTGGAGAATGTCAGTGATTCACATTGTAACCCCCGAAAACGACTATCTTTACCGCGATGAGATGGAGCAAGTCTATCGCTTGCGGCACAAAATATTTGTCGAGCAATTGGGCTGGCATAATATGGCCAAGCCGGATGGGCGCGAGATCGATCAATTCGACAACAAATATGCGGTGCATATGCTCTACATCGAGGAGGGCCAAGTGCTCGGCTATCAGCGCCTTCTTCCCACGACTCGCCCGCATTTGCTCTCCGACATCATGCCGGAGCTTTGCGAGGTCGAACAGCCAGTTGGCGCCAATATTTGGGAGATTTCACGCCATTGCGTCGCACCGGGCCATCGGTGCGGCGGACGTTACGTAGAGTCCGATTGCCAACGCCCTTGGGTCGGGCCTGCTCGAATGGGCCCTTGACTGCGGAATCTCAAAGTTCATCGTCGAGATCGAACCGATGGGGCTACTCCCCCTGATCCAGCTTCATTTCCAACCGTTGCCTCTCGGCTTGCCGCACAAGATTAACGGACGAGAGGTGCTTGCGGTGACGCTCACCTTCGATGGGCGGACGCTTGAGCGCTTTCGCGAAATGCGCGGCAATCGCCGCCGGGTCCTCGTCGAAACCCTCGAAAGACCGGCTCTGCTGCACGCCTGAGGCAGGCGCCTGTTTCTTCCAACCCCCGGCGGCCCGCCGCCGGGTGGTTCCAAGCCATTCATAAATATACGCTTGCGGCGAAGTTCTGGACCGCCGTACATGATAACGAATTTGGCAAAATGGCATTATCATGTTAGCAAGTTGGTCCGAATCGAGCCCCAGACTCCAATGAACCGTTTTGAACGCCGCCCGATCTCCGCGGGCGAAGCCGAGATCGAATATCTAAATGGCGAATTTCGCATTTTGCGTCCCGGCGCTTTCGTGCTCTGCGCGGTGACGGGAGCGGAAATTAAGCTCGAGGATCTGCGCTATTGGAATGTCGATCTGCAAGAGCCCTACGCCAGTCCGCAAGCCAAATTGCAAAGGCTTGGGATCAAGCGGACGGAATGACGCTACGGTCTGCGGTCCGGATCCGACTAACTCGAAGCCAATTTGCGAGCTTAGGAAGGCGCGATACGCGAGCCGCTCATCGATCTTGCCCGCCAGCATGTTGCGCGCCATAGAGCCAATCGTAACGGGCGAGCATTTTTTGGGGTCCCAGCGCGCGCATTGCCGTATCGCGGAGAAGCGCTGCGGGACCGGCAAGATGGTAGATTTTGGCTTGTCGGCGCGACTCGTTTTGCACCCGCATGGCCCGCGCGTACCGCGCCTCCTGATAAGCGCGGAGACTCGCCTCGATATTTTGGCCGCCCGCCAAAACTTCGGCCAATGCGCCCGCGTCCTCGATGGCCTGGGCCGCGCCCTGGGCTAAAAACGGCAGCATCGGATGCGCCGCATCGCCCATCAGCGCCACCCGCCCCGATACCCAGTTCGCGATGGGATTGCAATCGAACAGCGGCCACTTGCGCCAATCGGGAGCGGCTCCTAGCAATTTCCGCGCGGGTTCGGCCCAATTCGAAAAACGCGCTTCGAGAAACCCCGGCTCGCCAGGGCTCGACCAGAAATCCGCTCCATCCGGGCAAAAATCCTCGTCCACGATCGCGACAACATTGACGATTGTTCCGCCGCGCAGGGGGTAATGGACGAGATGCGCCTTGCCCCCGAGCCAGAGATTTGTCTCCTCGCGGCGCATCTCTGGCGGTGCGCCGGCGGCATCGACCATGGCGCGCCAGGCGGTCCAGCCCGAAAATCTTGCGCTACAGCCGCCGAGCCTTTGCCGCACAAAGGAGCGCACACCGTCCGCGCCAATCAAACAATCGCCCGCCGCCTGCAGCCGGACCGTGCCTTGCGCGATGGCAATCGCAACAGAGTTTTCGCCGGACGCAAAGCCCGCGACGGCGGCTCCGGTTTGGAGTTTGATGCTGGATTCGCACGCGACGGCGTCTAGCAGCGCGCGCTGGAGGTCGGCGCGGTGGACGACAAAATATGGCGCGCCCCAGCGCCGCTCGGCGTCGTCGAGCGGCATGAGCGCGAGAGTCGCGCCATCCCGCGCACGGCGGATTCTAATCGCGTCCGGGCGAAGCGCGAAGGGCGTCAGGCGTTCGATCACACCGAGCCTTCGCAGAATCCCGCTGGCGTTCGGCGAGAGCTGGAGGCCTGCCCCGGCCGCTTCGAGAACCTTGGCTTTTTCGTAGAGGCTGACCCGCCAGCCTTCCCGCGCGAGACATAATGACGTGCAAAGCCCGCCGATCCCGGCTCCGGCGATCACCGCATGCGGCGGGGTCATGGTAACAGCTCAGGCGCGTTCGACCGCCGGCCTTGTCGTGGGTTCAGAATCAAGACCTGGCTCGAACGCGCATTCCGGCGGTTCGCACCCGCCATTGAGACGCGCGTCATAAGTATAATGCGTCGAGCAATAGGGACAGATCGCGTCGTTGTCGTCGCCCATGTCGATGAAAATATGCGGGTGGTCGAACGGCGGCAAAGCGCCGACGCACATGAATTCCTTGGCGCCAATCCGCACTTGCGGAACGCCCGGCTGGTTATGGAAATGCGGCGTGCTATGGGTGGCCATGATCTGTCCAGGTCGCGGAGGCGGTAAGCGCGTAGCATAGGCGGCCGCGCGGGATTTGGGTAGTCCCCGTACGCTACGGCGGCATAGGTATTGGAGGCGGCACATGAGCGGCACACCGCCAGACTGGTTTACCCGCGGCCTTGGGCATGTTTGGCTACCCTACACGCAGATGCAGACGGCGCCAGGCCCGCTGCCCGTCGCACGCACGGAAGGAAGTCGCATTTTTCTTTGCGACGGCCGCGAGCTCATCGATGGAATCGCGAGCTGGTGGACCGCTTGCCACGGCTACAACCACCCGCATATCCGGGCAGCCGTGTCGGAGCAGCTCGGCCTTATGCCGCATGTCATGTTCGGCGGTCTCGTGCATGAACCGGCGCTCGATCTGGCGCGGCGGCTAACGGACCTTTTGCCGAAGGGGCTTACCCAAGTCTTTTTCTGCGACAGCGGCTCGGTTGCGGTCGAGGTCGCGATGAAGATGGCGGTGCAGTTCTGGCTCAATAAAGGCATCACACAGCGTAGCCGTTTCCTCGCATTCAAGGGCGGCTATCACGGCGACACCTTTGCGGCGATGTCGGTCTGCGATCCCGAGGAAGGAATGCACGGCCTCTTCGCCAAAGTCTTGCCGCAACAGATCATCGCGGAGCTGCCCGTTGATCCGCCGTCCGCGCAGGCTTTCGATGCTCTTCTTGAACGTCATGCGCAAGAACTTGCAGGCATTATCGTCGAGCCCCTGGTGCAAGGTGCGGGCGGTATGCTCTTTCACGAGACGGACGTGCTGCGGCATGTGCGGGCGGCGGCCGACCGGCATGGCCTTCTATTGATTTTCGACGAGATTTTTACCGGGTTTGGGCGCACCGGAACGATGTTTGCCTGCGAGGCAGCGGGCGTCACCCCTGACATTATCACTCTGTCGAAGGCGCTGACCGGCGGCACCATGGGGCTTGGCGCGGTGATTGCCACGAAAAAAGTGTTCGAGGCTTTTTTGTCGGATGCGCCAAACCATGCATTGATGCACGGCCCGACCTTCATGGCCAATCCGCTCGCCTGCGCCGCCGCCACTGCTTCGCTCGATCTTTTTGCGCGCGAGCCGCGGCTTGCCCAAGTCGCGGCCATTTCCAAAGCGCTTGCCCGCGATCTCGAACCCGCGCGAAATTTTCCGCATGTGCGCGACGTGCGGGTGAAAGGCGCGATCGGCGTCGTCGAACTCGATCGCATCGATGATCTTTCGGCACTAAAACGCCAGTTTGTCGAGGCGGGCATGTTCGTGCGGCCGTTCCGCAACATCGTTTATCTGACGCCGGCCTTTACCATCGGCGAGGAGGATCTCGAGCGCCTCACCGGCGCGGTGGTCCAGGTTCTTCAACAATGGACGCGGCTCTAGTGCGCGCGAGCGCATGGCGGCCGGGACCCACATTCAGGCATGGCTTCATGCCCGCCGCACGGCCATGACGGGGGGCCGATGGGTCATATTCTTAAAGACGTGGTATAATTGCAAGTTCATTGCGTGGTGTTGATGAGACTGGCGTTGCCGCCCACCGCCGCGGTGTTGATCGAGACCGTTTGTTCGACACAAAAACGGCTGAGGTAATGCGGCCCGCCCGCTTTCGGCCCTGTGCCCGACAGATTGAACCCGCCGAAGGGCTGGGTGCCGACGACGGCCCCGATCATGTTGCGATTGACATAGCAATTGCCCGCCAGCCGACGGCCCAAAATATGATCGATGGTGGCGTCGATGCGCGAATGCACGCCCAAGGTCAGCCCGGACCCGCTGGCTTTGATCGCATCGAGCAGCCTCTCAAGGTCAGCAGCCTTGTAGCGAACCACATGGAGAACCGGACCAAAAATCTCGCGCTTCAGATCGCTTACAGCGGCAAGTTCGAAAATGTGAGGCGCGACATAAAATCCGCCGGGCGGCGCGTGTGGCGGTATCTCGCCCGCGAAATGGACCATCGCCGACTTTTTCATCATTGCGATATGTGCGTCCAACCTCGCCTTGGCGACAGCGTCGATCACCGGTCCGATGTGAACTTGCGTATCGCGCGGATCGCCGATCATGAGTTCGCGCGTCGCCCCGGCGATCATCGCGATCATCTTGTCCGCGACATCCTCCTGGACGCAAAGAAGCCGGAGCGCCGAGCAGCGTTGCCCTGCCGAGCGAAATGCCGAGGCGAGGACATCGTCGCAAACTTGTTCGGGCAAGGCGGTCGCGTCGGCGATCATCGTGTTGATCCCGCCGGTCTCCGCGATCAGCACTGGTATTGGCCCGTCCTTGGCGGCGAGCGCACGGTTGATTTTCGTGGCGGTTTCCATCGAGCCGGTAAAAGCCACTCCCGCCACTCCGGGCAAGGCGACAAGCTTCGCGCCAAGCTCGCCGTCCCCCGGCAAGAGATGCAATGCCGGGCCGGGTACGCCCGCGCGGTGGAGCATCTCGATGGCCATGGCGGCGATCAAGGGCGTCTGTTCGGCCGGTTTGGCGAGGACGCTGTTTCCGGCGGCAAGCGCCGCGGCGATCTGGCCGACGAAGATCGACAAGGGAAAGTTCCAAGGGCTGATGCAGACGAACACGCCTCGCCCATGACAATCGAGCCGGTTGTCTTCCCCGGTAGGCCCGGGCAACACAGCCGCGCTGTCGAACAGCCGGCGCGCTTCCTGTGCATAGTAGCGGCAGAAATCGATTGCCTCCCGCCATTCGCCGATCGCGTCTTCCAACGTCTTGCCAGCCTCGGTTTGCAGCAGGCCCAGCACTGCTGGAGCCTCCGCCTCGATGTGGTCCGCGGCACGCTCGAGACAGGCCGCGCGTGCGCCCGCCGGCACATGCGACCAATCGCGAAATCCGGCGCGCGCGTCGCGCATCGCTTCCGCCAGCAAGCCGGGCGGTGCCTCGCGCACAACGCCAATCGCCGACCCATCTATCGGAGATAGGACGTGACGCGCGCTTCCCTCCCGCCGCACACCAGAGACGATGGGCGCTGCCTCCCGCATCTGCGCGGACTTCGCGATTCGATGGGTGAGGGCGGCAAGCGCTTGCCGATCGCCAAATTCGATTCCGGCAGCGGTCTTGCGCGAGGGCATGTGAATATCGGCGGGCAGCGGCAGGCCCGGCGCCCGGGCGCGGCCCTTGTCGCCTATGATGGCCTGCGGCCTGACGATTAGCTCGGAACTTGGCACATGCGGATCGCCGAGGCGCGCGACGAACGAGGAGTTGGCGCCATTCTCAAGAAGTCGGCGTACAAGATAGGCGAGCAGGTTTTCATGAATGCCAACCGGCGCGTAGATCCGGCACGCAAGCTCAGGAATTTCGAACCGCAAGGCAGCGAAAAGGTCTTCGCCCATCCCGTGCAGGCGCTGGAACTCGAACCCGCCGCTATCTCCAGCGATTTCGACGATTGTCGCTATTGTCAGCGCGTTGTGGGTCGCAAATTGCGGATAGACAATGCCGCGCATGCCGAGGAGCTTTTTGGCGCATGCGATGTAATTAAGATCGGTCATCGCCTTGCGTGAAAACACCGGGTAATCGGCAAGACCCCGCTCCTGCGCGAGCTTAATCTCCGTGTCCCAATAAGCCCCTTTTACGAGCCGCAGCATCAAATGGCGATCATGCCGGCGCGCCGCCGCGGCAGCATAATCGATCACGGCCAAGGCGCGCTTCTGATAGGCCTGCACCGCGAGACCGAACCCATCCCACCCCGCGAGCGTCGGATCGCTCAACAACAAATCGGCAATATCGAGCGAAAGCTCCAGCCGGCTGGCTTCCTCGGCATCGATGGTGAAGTTCAAATCGTGCCGTTTGGCCGCGCGAGCGAGTTCGGCGACCCGTGGCGTAAGTTCGGCAAGCACACGCGGACGCGACAAAGGCTCGTAGCGCGGATGCAACGCCGATAGTTTGACCGAAATGCCGGGCCGCTCCGGCAGGGGCTTGCTCCCGGCGGACCTACCGATGGCTTCAATCGCATGCGCGTAGGAAGCAAAATAGCGTTGTGCATCGGCCTCAGTGCGCGCGCCTTCGCCCAGCATATCGAAGGAATAGCGGTGAAGCCGGCCGCTCGGCGAGTTCACGCGCTCCAAGGCGTCCTCGATCGTTTGACCGAAGACGAAATGCGACCCCATGAGCTGCAAAGCCCGCCGCGCGGCGGGGCGCAAGGCGCCCATGCCAATCCGGTGCGCCAGCGCGGCAACTACTCCCTCCGGCGTTTTGCCCTTGCCGATGACGCGCGCGCCAATTCCGAGTGCCCAGGCGGCGGCGCCAACGAGGAGCGCCTCCGAATCCCCGGCGTGGCGGCTCCAATGGCCCGAGGCGAGCTTGTCTTCGATGAGTCTGTCGGCGGTGAAATCGTCAGGCACCCGTCAGAAGCGATTCGGCGAGCACCATCAGGGCGAGACCCTCCTCCGACGACAAGGAATATTCCCGCAAAAGATCTTCGACCCCGCCGATGCGGATCGATTTCGCCCGCACCGCCTCGATGAGACGCAAGGCGCGCCGGTCGATCCGCGCCTCGGCGTCGCCCGGAAGCGCGGCACCGGCGAGGAGTTCGGCGGCTAAAACCTCGTCTTCTTGGGCGTAGGGCGCCGAAAAACCGGGACGCAAGGAATCCTAAATCATGCGCGGCATTTTCTGCAAGCGCTGCCAAACCTAAAATATGGGGTGGCCGGGCTGTGCCTGCAGCCTGGTCAGCGTCATGAATTCCGGCAAAATTTCAACCGGCGAGGCCGAGCACGTCGGCCATCGCATAAAGGCCAGGCTTTTGGCTTCTACCCCAGAGCGCCGCTTGCACGGCGCCGCGCGCGAAAATGCTGCGGTCTTCCGCGATATGGGCGAGTTCGACGCGTTCGCCCGGCCCCGCGAAAATCACTTTGTGATCCCCGATCACGGTCCCGGCGCGCAAAGATGCAAAACCGATTTGGCCGGTCCCGCGCATGCCGGTGTGACCGTCTCGTGCGCGAACAGAATGCTCTTCGAGTTTGATGCCACGCCCATTCGCTGCCGCTTCGCCGAGGAGAAGCGCGGTGCCGGACGGCGCATCGACCTTCATGCGGTGATGCATTTCCACGATCTCAATGTCGTAGTCTGGCCCGAGCGCACGGGCAACCCGCTCGACGAGAGCGGCAAGGAGATTGACCCCCAGGCTCATGTTGCCCGAGCGCACAATGACGGCATGGCGCGCGGCGGCCTCTAACTTCGCAATATGGTCCGCGTTCAAACCCGTCGTGCCGATCACGTGCACGATACGCGCTTGCGCGGCAAGCGCGGCAAGTGCGACCGTCGATTGGGGCGAGGTGAAATCGAGGATTCCGTCGGCGCATACGATGGTTGCAAGAGCGTCGCCGCTGATTGGGACACCCATTTGGCCACAGCCGGCGAGCAGACCAGCATCCTGGCCGATCGCAATGGAATCAGGCTGCTCTATCGCTCCAGCGAGATGGGCGCCCGGCGTTTGCCGGATGATCTCGACGAGAACGCGGCCCATGCGTCCGGCCGCCCCCGCAACGACGAGACGCATATCAGTCATGACCGGTCTCCCGCGATCGTATCCTTGCTTTGTTTATATTCCACTGCAACCGCAAGGAAAAGCGCGAACAGCCAAGCTACTTGCGGATTTATTCTGCGAGGTCAGTTTCTGTCATCGCGCCGTCATGGTGATCTACTACGTTCGGGTGCGCTCATGGCACGCTGGTTTACCACCTGCCATGGCGACGCGCCGGGCCGGAGGTACGCCCGGCGTTTTGCGTTTCAAATCTCCGCATTTCAGGAAATGGCGGCGGCAATTTCCGCGATGATCGCGTTGGCCGCCTCACGCGGATTCTTCGCCTGCGTGACTGGCCGGCCAACGACGAGATAGTCCGCTCCGGCGGCGATGGCGGCGGCGGGTGTCATGGTTCTTTTCTGGTCGGCAGCCGCCACGCCCGCCGGTCTTATTCCGGGCGTCACGAGGATCATATCCCGGCCAAACCGCGCGCGCACGGCGCCCGCCTCCTGGGCGGAAAGGATCAAACCGTCAAGGCCCACCGCGCGCGCCTGCTCCACGCGCTTTGCAACGAGATCCGCGACGCCGCACGCATAACCAGCATCCGCGAGGTCGCGGTCGTCGTAAGATGTCAGCACCGTCACGCCAAGAAGGCGCAGCGAAGAGCCCGCGGCGGCCAATTTTGCCGCCTTCATTGTTTGCGGATAAGCGTGAACCGTCAAAAATCTTGCGCCGAGACCAGCGACCAGCGCGCATGCTCGGCCTACCGTTACCGCAATATCGTGCAGCTTGAGATCGAGAAAAACCTGTTTGCCATCCTTCATCAATTCCTGCGCATAGGGCAGGCCTCCGCCATAAGCGAGTTCCAAACCAATTTTATAAAAACTCACGCTATCGCCGAGCTTGTCCACGAGCGCCCGGGCTTCCTGCGGCGTCGCAAAATCGAGCGCGACGATAAGTTTTTCGCGGGCAGTGGCCGCCTGTTGCAGGGTAGGGGCCGCTGCGGTCATTTACGGCCAGCGCGAATGATCGATGCTGGGCGCCTTGCGTATGTTGTCTAACCGGGTCTCCGCCCACACTCCCTTCCGCGAGGGTTGGCCAGCTCGCGTCTCGATTCGAAATCTGGCCTTGGCGGCCGCAAGCTCTTTCTTTAGGTCGAGATGGATTTTTTCGGTCCCGAGCTTAAGTTTGTCGAAGAATTCCTGCGCCGGGTTTTGCCGCTTTTGCACCACGCTCTTGGCTGCCTGTGGCTGGCGCCGGTATATCCAGACACGCGCGGGCGGGAGGTTTAACCAAACTGGCGGGGAGGGTTCGACGTGAAAATCGAGCGCCGATGCTTCGTCGCGGGGCACCGGCGAAACCCGGCCATAAGTGAATTGGACGAAACACCCGTCAGGGCGCATGCAATCGAAGGCATCCGCGAGGAGCGCGAGCCGTTGCGTCTCCGGTTTCAATAGGAGCGGCAGGCTCGATACGACCGCGGCCGCCGGCCGGCGAAGCTGCCCATTCAAGGTCTGCGCCAATTGATACGCGTCCCCTTTGATGACATGGACGCCGGGAAATCGCTGCTTGAGGAGCTTGCAGAAGTTGGGGTCGAATTCCACGAGGAAAAGCCGGCCTGGCGCGATGCCGCGCTCCAAAAGCGCCTCCGTGATCGCGCCCGTGCCGGGGCCCAGTTCGACAACCGGTCCGGCTTTGCGCGGATCGACGTAACTCGCCATCATGCGCGCCAAAAAGCGTCCCGATGGAGAGACCGCGCCGGCCACCGCTGGATTGTCGAGCCACGATCTAAAGAAGCGCGCCTCGTAGGCGATCCGTTCCTCGATCGGCGTGTTAGGCTTTGATGAGCTGCGCCGGTCCGCGCGCGCGCGTTGGCTACGCACAAAGAGTCCTCCCTCATAACGCGGGAGATACTTTCCCGCGCAAAATCGCCAGCAAAGGGCGAGGCGTCACAAAACATAAATAAAGGCAACGAGCAAGGTTTGCGCTCGACGAGGACTCACTGCCCGCTCAAATTCTCGAAGAAGTCTTTCATTCTGGCAAAAAAGCCAGCGGATTCCGGATGGGTTTTTGGCGAGGACAGCGCTTCGAATTCGGCAAGGAGTTCGCGTTGCCGCTTAGTCAGACTTTGCGGCGTTTCTACTGTCACCTCGATATAAAGATCACCCGTATCCCGCGATCTCAGAACCGGCATACCCTTGTTTTTTAACTTGAATTGCTTGCCGGATTGGGTGCCTTCCGGAATTCTGACCTTGGCCTCGGTGGCATCGAGCGTATGGACGCTGACTTCCGCGCCGAGTGCTGCCTGGACCATCGAGACCGGAACGCGGCAAAACAGATCCGCGCCGTCGCGCTGAAAAAAAGGATGCGGCTTCGTCGACACGAAAATGTAGAGATCGCCCGCCGGACCGCCCTTGGCCCCGGCCTCGCCTTCGCCGCCAAGACGGATCCGCGTCCCATCCTCGACACCAGGCGGAATATTGACGGAAAGGCGGCGTTCGCGGGTGACCCGGCCCGAGCCGCTGCAGGCATGGCATGGATCGTCGATGATTTCGCCGCCGCCGTGGCAATGCGGACAGGTTCGTTCGATCGCGAAGAAGCCTTGCTGCGCCCGCACGCGACCGTGTCCACCGCAGGTCGGACAATGCCGCGGTTTCGCGCCAGCCTTGGCACCCGATCCCGCGCAAGTCTCGCAGGCGACCGAGGCTGGCAGGGTAATCGATGCGGTTTTTCCGTGAAACGCTTGTTCGAGCGAAATTTCCAAATTGTAGCGGAGATCCGAGCCGCGCGCCGGACCCTTGCGTCCGCCGCGCCGGCCGCCCATCACATCGCCGAAAAGGTCGTCGAATATATCCGCCATCGACGCCGCGAAACCGTCCCCTCCGGTTCCGAAACCGCCATGTTCGAAGGCGGCATGACCGTAGCGATCATAAGCCGCCCGCTTCTGTGAATCCGACAACGCCTGATAGGCTTCGTTCAGTTCCTTGAACTGAATTTCGGCCTCCGTATTACCGGGGTTGCGGTCAGGATGACATTGCATCGCCGCCTTCCGGAATGCCGACTTCATCTCGGCGTCCGTGCAGCTTTTGGAAACACCAAGAATTTCGTAATAGTCCCGTCTCATCATCGTACTTCGCGTTCCAATCCGTACGCCCGCCGGAGCTTCTCGCTTTGTGTTCCTGGCGCCGCCTCATTCCCTCGCCAAAACTATATCTAGCCCCGCGCTATTCCAACCGCATCTCGATGCCAGCACCACGCCCGTTAGGCAAGTATCCGCGCCATAAAAGACGCGGGTGGCAAGGCAAGGGATGCGCCGGAACCACGCCCCACGCCGAAGATAAAGATCCCCGCCGCACGCTAAAGCATGATCGCCGATAAGTGAAATCTGAATTCGCTAAAGCGCCCCCCAAAACCGACAGCTTCGAGGCTGACCCGCTTTGAGCCAAATCGAATCCCCCTCGAAGCGCCAATAATGTAACCCGCCGCGTAGGAGGCACGATTCCAACGCGCCTCCGGCCTAGTTACGCGGATTTCTTCTTGTCGTCGGGACCGACCTCCTTGAAGTCCGCATCGATGACATCGTCTTTTGTCTCGGCATGCGCGGCCTCCGCGCCCGGCTCACTGCCTTGGGCCTTATACATCGCTTCGCCGAGCTTCATAGACGCTTGCACAAGGTCATTTGTCCTGGCCTTGATCGCTTCGGCGTCCTCGCCTTCGAGAGCCGATTTCAAGGCGCCAATTGCGGCCTCGATCGCACTCTTGTCGGATTCGGCGACCTTGGTCCCGAATTCCGCCAGAGATTTCTGAGCGGTATGAATCATTGCCTCACCATGATTCTTGGCATCGACGAGTTCACGGCGCCTCTTATCTTCGGAAGCGTGCAACTCGGCGTCCTTAACCATTCGATCGATATCGCCTTCATTGAGGCCGCCCGAGGCCTGGATCCGGATCTGCTGCTCCTTGTTGGTTGCCTTGTCTTTCGCCGAGACGTTGACGATGCCGTTGGCGTCGATATCGAAAGTGACGTCGATCTGCGGCACGCCGCGCGGTGCGCTGGGGATCCCAACGAGATCGAACTGGCCAAGCAGCTTATTGTCCGCCGCCATTTCACGTTCGCCCTGGAAGACGCGGATAGTAACCGCCGTCTGATTATCTTCCGCGGTCGAAAATACCTGGCTCTTCTTGGTCGGAATCGTCGTGTTGCGTTCAATGAGCCGCGTGAACACGCCACCAAGAGTCTCGATGCCGAGGGACAGAGGCGTCACGTCGAGCAAAAGCACGTCCTTCACGTCGCCCTGGAGGACGCCGGCCTGAACCGCCGCGCCGATCGCGACGACTTCGTCGGGATTGACCCCTTTGTGCAGCTCTTTGCCGAAGAAGCTTTTGACCACGTCTTGCACCTTGGGCATCCGGGTCATGCCGCCGACAAGAACGATTTCATTGATCTCGCCCGCGCTAAGCCCCGCGTCCTTCAAGGCCTTGCGGCACGGTTCGACGGTTTTTTGGATCAGATCGTCGACAAGCGCCTCGAACTTCGCTCTGGTGAGTTTCAAGGTGAGATGTTTCGGTCCCGTGGCATCGGCAGTGATATAGGGCAAATTGATTTCGGTTTGGGTCGCGGATGACAATTCGATCTTGGCTTTTTCGGCCAATTCCTTAAGGCGCTGGAGCGCGAGCTTGTCCTTTTTCAGGTCGATCCCATTGTCCTTCTTGAACTCGTCGGCAAGATACTCGACAAGCCGGACATCGAAATCCTCGCCACCCAGGAAGGTGTCGCCGTTGGTCGATTTCACCTCGAAAACGCCATCGCCGATTTCGAGGATGGAAATGTCGAATGTGCCGCCGCCGAGATCGTAGACCGCTATGATCCCCGAGCCTTTCTTGTCGAGGCCATAGGCGAGCGCCGCCGCGGTCGGCTCGTTGATGATGCGCAAGACTTCGAGGCCCGCGATCTTGCCGGCGTCCTTGGTCGCCTGCCGCTGGGCATCGTTGAAATAGGCCGGAACTGTAATGACCGCCTGGTGCACCTCCTGGCCAAGATAGGCTTCGGCGGTCTCCTTCATCTTTTGCAAAATAAAGGCGGAAATCTGCGAGGGGGAATATTGTTTGCCATCCGCCCCGACCCAGGCGTCGCCGTTCGAGGCGCGAATAATCTTATAAGGGACGAGGCCCATGTCCTTCTTGGTCATCGGGTCGTCGAAAGTCCGGCCGATAAGCCGCTTGATCGCAAAAAACGTCCGTTCGGGATTGGTGACTCCCTGCCGCTTGGCCGGCTGGCCGACGAGCCGCTCACCGTCGTCCGTGAACGCAACGATGGAGGGAGTGGTCCTTGCCCCCTCGGCATTTTCGATAACCTTCGGCGCCGTACCTTCCATGATCGCCACGCAAGAATTGGTGGTGCCAAGGTCGATTCCGATGACTTTAGCCATGATTGCTCTTCCTTTCGATCCGCAAGACCACCGGATCCCGAGGCGATCCGGCAAATGGGCGGACGGACTGCCGCCCGGTCCCCGATTAAGTTCAAATTGGTATGGGAGCGCATAAGCGCAAGATACGCCGAATATAAGAGGACGATCGAGGTGTGCAAGACGAAGGTTCGGCGGAAGCGGTCGCTCCCCAGAATTTTTCCCCCCCGATGCCGCCAAAAAGGGTAGTGCCATTCCGCCGAATTCCAGACGGGAATCCGGTAAGTTTGCCTTGTTTCGACGATCCGGACGCGCAAATGTGCCACGCCGCCGCCGAAAGTGCTATCGTGCCGCGGCATTTGATCGAGGCGGGATTCCACTTGCGTTATTTTCCTTTGATTGTGCTGTTAGCGGCTCTCTTAACCCCAGCGCTGGTGCAAGCGCAATTGATGCTTCCGGGCGCCCTCCAGGCGTCCCCTTCCACAGCGGGTGCCGCGCCGGGACAAACAGTGAAACCACCGGGACTGAAGCCGCCTTCGGAAGAAACGATTTTCGGGCAGGAACTGTCGCGCGACGGTTTTGCCGGGGTCATGGCCTTCCAGCGCGGGTCCGGCAATGCGCTCGAGATCACGAGGCTCGCAATCGCCGGAGAAGAAATTTCGCATCCAGGCGAACAATGCCAGGTCGAAGTGGCCGTGGACGCCCCGATCCAAACAAAATTCGCCGGGCGGCCGAATGGCGTATCCCGCTATGACGTTGCGGTCGAAGCTTGCCCGTTTTCGCTTGATGTGCTGGAGGGAGCCGTCCTCGTCACCCGCACGCCCCACACATGCGATGTACAGGCAGCAGATTGCCGGGCCGATCCAGCCGGGCTTTGGGGACCCAAAGGGAACGCTTTCGGTCCCGATCAGACGAAGCAGTTGGAGCGTGAGCGGGGCCGTGCCGAATCGAATATGCGCGTAAGGTTCCGCGCGTTGCTGACGAGCGCCGGCAAGGACAAAGAGGCCATCAAGCAAATCGCCGGTGAACAGGCGGGATTCTCATCGGAGCGCGAAGTAATCTGCCGCAATTACTTGGGCGAGGATACTCACGGCTTCTGCGCGCTGCGGATCACAGAGGCTCGCGCGCTCCACTTGCAGGCGGCGTTTGAGGAGCGCGCGAAGGCAGTTGCGAAACCGGCGAAGGCAACGAAGAAACCCGCGTCAAATTTCAAGCGAAAATCGAACGCCAGTCCCGGGCCTGAACCCGTCCCCGTACCCCAATCGGACGCTGGGCCCATGTAGCCGAGCTGTTTCACATAGAACAACACGCGGATAAGTTAAAGTTAGAGCGGAAGTTACGCGCGGCCTCAATTTGATCGCCAGTCGAACGCCGGTACAGAATTTCGCTATCCTTTCAGTAAAAATCGGGCTTCAATAGTCATGGCCGAGGGCACTCGGCACCAAGGAGCATGACGTGGGAGCCACCTTCGTATCCGCACGGGCATCGATGGCTAAAGCGCTGGCCGTTTTGGTGCTTGCCGCGCCGGCCGCCGCTCAGACGGGCGACGCTGCCAATCCGCCCCCGGCCGCCTCGGGCACCGCATCTTCCTCGGAACTCACGGCGCATTTCGTGGCAAGCGCAATCCCCACCACCAATTTCATTGCCGCAGCAAGCCGCCTCGCAAGCGCAAATTCGCACAACGGCAAGGTCAGGAAATTCGCGGAAGCGCTTGCCAAGGATCAGACGGCAGTCGCCAATTCCCTGGACGCTTGGGTCAATGTGAACGGTCCCGTCGTCACCCTCCGCTCTCCCTATACGGGAAAGATCGGGCCGGGCGCCGCCAAGTTAACCGCGCCGCAACTGCTGCCGCCTCAACGAAGCAATTTGCAGCGACTCTCGGCCTCGCAAGGCCGCGACTTCGATCCGCTCTACATCTCCGTTCTGACGGAGGCTTTGGTCCAACTTCAAACGCTGTATCGCGATTTTTCACTAACCGACGCGGATCCGGGCTTGAAAGCTATTGCCGATCGTGAATTGCCGAAGGTCGAGCAAACAATTTCGGCGCTCCACGCGCTGTGATCCCAATCGTCGTTGCAAAAGTGGCTGGGGGGTAAGCCCCCCGCATCCGGCCCGCGTCTACTTCGCTGCGCGGGCTTTCATGGCGTGACCGGCCAAGGTCTTGCCGAGTGACCAAACCGCGCCCGGCACGCGATGGCTATCAGCGATGACCGCATCAAAGCTGCGTTCGATCCACGCGCAATCCGCATCCGTTATGATGAGCGCCGGAAGAAGTTTTACCGTGTGGTTCGCATGGCCCGCGACCTGGACTAGAATTTTGTGATCCTTAAACAGCGGGATTGTGATGAGCTGACAAAACAGATCGGGGCTTACCGTTTCGAGCAGCGTCCAGGCTGCCTTGAGCTTGAGTGAACTAGGAGGCCCGAATTCGACCCCGATCATGAGGCCCTTCCCGCGCACCGTTTTGACGAGCTCGTAACGCTCCGCCATGGCCTCGAACGCGGCGAGAAGCCGGGTTCCCGTCTGCGCGGCCTTTTGAACGAGCCCTTCGGCTTCGATCACTTCGAGAGCTGCGAGGCCGGCCGCCATGGCGAGATCGTTCTTTCCGAAGGTCGAGCCATGCACCACCGCCCGGTCCATGCGGTTGAACACTTTCTCAAAGATTGCCTTGCGGGTTAGCACCGCGCCGACAGGCACGTGACCGCCGGAGAGCGTCTTGGCGAGCAAGACGATGTCTGGCTCAACACCCCAATGTTCAATTGCAAGGAATCGTCCGGTGCGGCCCATCCCGGTCTGGATCTCGTCGGCGATGAATAGGGTTCCATATTTGCGGCATAGCGCCTGGGCACCGCGAAGATAGAGATCGTCCGGAAGATTGACCCCCTTGCCTTGGATCGGTTCGACGATGAAGGCCGCGACGTCACGCCCAGACAAGGCTTTTTCCAAAGCAGCGAGATCGTTGAACGGAATTGCAGAGCAGCCAGGGAGAAGCGGACCGAAGCCCTCCCTGAAAATTCCATCGCCGTTCAACGACAAGGCGCCGTAGGTCAAGCCGTGAAAGGCGTGGTTGCAATAGACAATGCCGGGACGCTTAGTGGCGCGCCGCGCGAATTTAAGTGCGGCCTCGACAGCTTCCGACCCGGAATTCGTAAAGAAAACCTTGTCGAGAAACGGAACAAAACCAAGCAAGCGCTCGGCGAGCAGTCCGGCGAGAACGGACACGTCCATCTGCACGAGATTGGGCAGATCGCTCGCAAGGACGCTGTTCAATGTTTCGCGTAGCAAGGGATGGTTGCGACCGATTCCAAAAACGCCCCATCCGCTGAGAAGGTCAAGATAGCGGTTGCCGGCGCGATCGAACAGATATTGGCCGTGGCCAGCGCGGAAGCCGACGTCGAACCCGAGCGTCTGCACCACGCTCACCATCATCTCGTTCAGATGTTGCGCGTGCAGGCTATAGCGTTCCGCTTCCCTTTCGGCCAGCATGGCACCGATATCAAAGGGCCGGCCCCGCCGGTTGAATTTCGTCTCTTGAACCTGCGTGTTGCTCATATCCGGCGCCCTGCTCGCGGAACGATGGAAGAAATATTTTCCGGCATTTCGGCCTGCGCACGCCACCTTCGGCCAAGTCGCCGGGACGCTCTGCCTATCCGCAATTCCGAATCAAAGTCTTACCGGTCGCAGCACCCAAAGGAAAATCTGGTCCATACGGGTGATCTAACATCCGAATTCAATCAAAGATAGCAGACTTGCGCTAGCGATAGCACTTCGGCGCGGCGGCGATGTCGTGCGGTGGAAATTTGTTTGCACTGGCTTGGGGAAGGGCCGTGCGGTGAATCTCTTCGCCCCGGCCGGTTAAAGGGGAAGGGTTCAATTGGCCGTACTGCCGCCCGCTAGCGTCGCGAACAGCAAAAGCAGCCCCAAACCCAAGACCGCGAGGGCGGCGCCCGCCTCGAACAGGCGTCCGGCAATTAAGGCCTGTCCGGAACCCGGCTTGGAATATTTGACCGCCGCGTTTTTGGCGAGGACAGCGCCACTAGCGAGGGCCGCCGTGGTGATCGCGGTGCCAAGCGACATCGCCGCCACGGCAAAAACGCCCGCCGGAAAAATCCCTTGCGCCAAGGCGAAGACAAGTACCAGGATTGCGCCAGAGCAGGGGCGCGATCCGGCCGCCATCATCGTTAACAGAGCCCCTTTCCAAGAAAATCCAGCTCCGAGCGTACGCGGATCGGGCGCGTGGAAGTGAGCGCAGCCAGGGCCGTGGACGTGATTCCCGGCACAATCGCTGGCGTGAAAGCCGCGGGCCCTTCCCTCCGGCGCGGCACCGGCGACGGCGGGCACGGCGCGCCAAGCGGCAAGAAGGGCCGCGCCTTTCACGTAAACCAAGGCGCCGCCGAGAACCGCTATGCCGGCATAGCTCGCGATCTCGACCGTATTGGCGGCCGCCGTCATATGCTTGGCCGTCGCCTTGAAGACCACGGCGCCAATTCCGACGATCGCGACCGCGCTAAAGCCTTGCAGGAACGCCGCGCCAGCGGCAATCGCAAGACCCCGCCGCAAGGCGCGCTCATCGGCCAGCATATAGGAAGAAATCACCAATTTGCCGTGGCCAGGGCCCGCGGCATGAAAAATCCCGTATGCGAGACTTAAACCCGCCAGTCCCCACGGAGCAGCGCCGCTTTGTTTGGCGGCACGGATGGCCCCGCTTAACAGCCGATAAAAGCCTGCCTCCTGCGCCAGAATCCAGCCCATCATTGCGCCGTGCGCCCCGCCAGCGCTACCCTCATTGGCGCCGACCGCGAAGGGGTGATGCACGCCTTGCCCCAAGGATTGGGACGACGCCAGGACGGCCATAAAGAGCAATGCAACGGGCAAAACCGGCTGGGCGGCGGCAAGGATTTGCCCCGCACGCCGCCAAACCGCCGCGCAAGTAACCTGAATTGAGCTCAACACGGCCTCACGGACAAGCGACAATGATCCGGCTCGCGAGTTTGATCCCGAAATCATAACCCGGCGAAAGACCGCTAAAAAAAGATTCCGACAGTTTTTTGGTGTCCTCGGCGGCCAAGGGGTGCGATCCGAGCAGATTGACCGAGCACCCTTTAGGCGCGCGGGCCATGCTGACCGGATCCTGCTGTTCCATCTCGAAAGCCACGAAATAGGTTGGATCATAGACTTGAAAGGAGAAGGCTTTCGCGGCGCTGGCGGGGGATTTCAACGGGAGCGTAAACCGGAGAACCACGCGTTTGTCCTCCCGCTCTTCCAGCGAGTAGTCGATGGGCGTTCCAAATTCGATCTTTGCGTTGGCCGCCTTGGCATAAGTGAAATAGTCGAATTCGGCGAGAGATTCGACATTGGTCTTGGCGAGCGGCGCCAGCTCTTCCTTGGTCATGAGCTGGCCGTCCTTAGCCTGCCCCTCCGTCACGTAAGCCGAATACATCTCGTCGAAAGTCCAGGTGTTGCGGATGGCCTCGATCTCGCCATTTGCGTCGAAAATCACCTGCGCTCGCGCCGATACCCACACATGCGGGTGGGCCGCCGCGCTTTGGGCGAGACCGGCTGCAAAAGCAGCGATAAGGAAAAATTTCGAACAGTGATGCCTGAGCATGAAGAGTCCTTCGGCGGGCGGGGGAGACGCCAGGTCTGAGCGGCACCGCGCGATTGCCGCGCTAGAAGCCGCGGAGCCGGACCACCGCAATCATCCCGTTTCAAAATCGTAGCCCTCATGGCAATTCTCGCAAACGCCGTTTGCCATTCCCCAATCAGACCGCGGCCGACGCGCCACGCCTTCAGGAACTTGCTACTACCCCCGCCCGATGCGTGCGACGCCCTCCTTGGCGATCTGGCTGTTCGGATCGAACATGAGCGCGCGCTGATAGGATTCGATGGCCTTCGCGCGGTTCCCTGATCTTTCGTAAGCCAAGCCAAGGCCGGCCCAGGCGTCGGCATTCTTGTTGTCGACATTGAGCGCGGCGTTGAAATCCTCGATCGCTTTGTCGCTTTTGCCGATTGCGATCAGACTTTGCCCGCGCGCCTGGTAGGGCGCTCCGGCGAACGGATCGCGATCGATCGCATTGTCGAAGTCGGTGATCGCCTGCGCATGCTGGCCTTCGCGCTGATAGATCAGACCCCTGGCGTGAAAGGCCTGGGCATTTTCGGGGTTGAGTTTGATTGCCTGGTCGAGATCGGCCCGCGCGTCGTCGAGTTTGCCTTGAACCCGCAAAAGGTTGGCGCGGCCGAGATAGGCCGGCGCGTGGCTGGGATCGGCGGCGATGGCAGCGTCGAAATCGGCAAGCGCCGCGTCGTCGCGGTTGATCTGGCGATAGGCGAGCGCCCGGTTGGTCAGGGCAGCCGCATTGCCGGGAGCGAGCTTGATCGATTGGCCGAAATCCGCAATCGCCTCTTGAAACTTGCCGATCCTTGCGTAGGCAACGCCGCGGGTATTGTAGGCTTCGGCGCTTGCCGGGTTGCGCTGAATGACGTCGCTCAGGGACGCTAGGTTGGCCTCGGCCTCCTGCGGCGATTGGTGCGCCACTTCGGCGACACCAGTTCCCTGTTTGCCCATGAGATTGGTCGCCGATTCGCAACCGGCTAGGGACAGGGCAACCGCCAACAAAATGAAGCAGCCGCCAACGCGCCGCCTGACCCGATTCGGAATTTTGACCAAGGCCGCGAAAACCATCATCCGGTCACTCTAACCCGTCTTCACACAAAGACGGGGTGCCGCCGCCGCCCGGGGCGAAACTACTTTTCCGCTTCACCATTTGCAACGCAAGGAACAGCCGATGGCTCAAACGGCCGCTAAGCTAGCGGCCGGGCGGTGGAGCATAGTCGAATTGAGTAAGCGCTCATCGCGCTCCCACCAGGGGCTTGGGCTTCATCGGCAGAAGTCCTTCGCGCTGCAATTTCTTGCGGGCCAACTTGCGGGCCCGGCGCACGGCCTCAGCCTTCTCGCGGGCGCGCTTTTCAGAGGGCTTTTCATAATGACCGCGCAGTTTCATCTCGCGGAAAATGCCCTCCCGCTGCATCTTTTTCTTGAGCGCCTTGAGGGCCTGATCAACGTTATTGTCGCGAACGAGAACTTGCACGCAGGAGTCCTTCGGTGAGGCGCCAGCCATCGCATGATGGGACGAACCTATTTGGGAGCGATAAAGACACAGCCGCCCTGGCGCTGCGAGGCACCCGGACGGCGAAACCATGCCGATAACAGACCCGGCGCGATCTGTCCAGGGAAGGTATGCCGTTGCGGAGACCTCTTCGAGGCCCGGCCTGCCAACTCCTTTGGGTGGGGCAGCGTCGTAATGTGGCGCCCTCGATTGGGTCGGCGAACCCTATGCTCCTAATAGAAACCTGGAATCAGCCGCGACGACGTGCGGGCGCGGTAAACCTCATATTCGGCGCCAAAATGGGCGTGCAGCAGCCTCTCTTCCGCGCGAATGCGCGCGACGAGCGGCGGGATCATGAACGCCGTGAGCAGGAGACCCACGCCCGACCGGAAGGCGAGCACCCACCCCAGCGAACCGATAAGCAATCCCAAATAGCTGGGGTGGCGGATGACGCCATAGATGCCGCTGGTGACCAGCGTGTGCCCGGGCTGGATGGCGACGAGCCCGCTGAACCGGTTTCCGAGCACGGCAACGGGCCAGAGCCGCAGCGCGCCGCCGGCCGCGAAGAGGACCGCGCCGAGCCAGCGTATGGTGTCGCCGTCGAGCGTCCAGAACTCTTTGCGGTCCGTCAAAGCCGGCAGATAGGCGGCGAGCAACGCGAGCAGTCCAATGGCCGCGATGATCCAGCGGTTGCCACGGTCCTCGCGCACCCCCGGACTGATGTTGCCGCCGGCGAACAGCGCCGCGCCAGCCATGATGAAAAGCAGCACCGTAAGCGCGATCAGCGCCGGGTGAGCGAAGAAGGCGGCAGGCCCGCCCCAGCCGAGGACGGCAAGGCCCAAATATACGGCGGTGCCCATCATGATCAATGTCACACGGACGATCAATGGGAGCATTGGCGATAGCCTCGGTTACGCAGGCGAACCTTACACCGGGGATGCCTTCCCGCAAACCAGTCAAGCCATCCAGGCGCCGCCGCCGCGCTTCTAGAAGTGCATCAAAAGATCGATCGATCTTACATGACCGAAGAAGAGTTCCGCGCGAGGCGCGACTTACTGCCCGTTGAGCAAATCCGGCCGTCTTTCGCGCGTGACCCTCAGCGCCTCCGCCTCGCGCCAGGCCTTGATCTTCGCGTGGTCGCCGGACAGCAGACACGTCCGGGATTGCTCGCCCCTCCCATTCGCGCGGGCGCGTATAGTGCGGATATTCGAGAAGCCCCGCCTCGAAGCTCTCCTCGACGCTAGAGGCCTGCGCGCCCATCACGCCGGGCAACAGCCGCACGCAGGCGTCGCATACGGCAAAAGCGGCGATCTCACCGCCGGAGAGCACATAATCGCCGATGGAGATTTCCTCGAGGTTCCGCGCGGCAACGATCCGCTCATCGACGCCCTCGAACCGGCCGCAGATCAGCACGACCCCCTCGCCCGCAGCAAGAGTGTGTGCCCGCGCCTGCGTGAAAAGCGCGCCGCGCGGAGAAAGCAGCACGCGCGGCCGCCGGTCGCCCTCACTCGAGCCCGGCGTCGAGGCTGGCGCCGAGCACATCGGCGCGGATCACCATACCGGGGCCGCCGCCCGCCGGCGTATCGTCAACCGCCCCATGGCGGCCTTTTCCGTGCGCGCGGATGTCCTTTGTCTCGATCGCCCAAACCCCGCGTGACAAGGCCTCGCCCGAAAGCGAGAGACCGAGAGGCCCCGGAAACATTTCCGGAAACAGGGTGAAAACCGTCGCCCGCCACATTGCCATTTTGGCCCCTTAGGCCCTCAACGCTCCGGAGGTTTCGCTTCGACCTCGAAAGGCGGCACGACGGTCAAACTGCCCGCCTCGATATCGATATGCGGGACAATTTCTTTCCTTAAAGGCAAAAGCAATGTCTCGCACTTGTCCCTGCACGCGATTTCCAAAATATCGCCGCCGCCAAAATTCAGCACATTGACGACGCTGCCGAACCTCTCTCCCGCTTTGTTTGTCACCGCAAGTCCGATCAGATCGGCGGAATAAAATTCGTCGGCTTCTACATCGGGTAAGGACGCACGGGGAACATAAAGCGCGGCATTGACCAAAGCCTCCGCGCTGGCGCGGTCGCCAACCCCTGCGATCTTGGCAACGAACATTTTTTGCTTGATTGGCCGCAGACTAACAATCGCAAATCGCCTGGTTCCGCTCTCGTCGAATAGAGGTTTGTAGGCGGCGATTGCGGCCGGAACGGCGGTAAAGGAAGTGAGCCGCACTTCGCCGCCGAGGCCCTGCGGGGCGCCAAAACGGCCAATTAGAATGCGATCCTTGACCATTGTGCCGCAGCCGCGCCCCCGCTCAACTGGCGGGCGTTGCCGCTTTTGCCGCGGCGGCGGCGCGTTCCTGCGCCTTTTTCCTCGGCAAAGCCTGCTTGGGATTGTTGCGCGGCGCGCGTGGCATGACGCCGAGACTGTCGAGCAGCCGGGCGACGCGATCGGTCGGTTGCGCGCCCTTGGCGATCCACGCCTTCGCCTTTTCCTGGTCGAGCACGATCCGTCCCTCCGCGTCCTTGGCCTTCAAGGGATCGAAGCTGCCGAGGCGTTCGATGAACCTTCCATCGCGCGGCATCCTGGAGTCGGCGACCACCACCCGGTAGAATGGACGCTTCTTGGCGCCGCCGCGCGACAGACGAATTTTCAATGGCATTGTCGTTTCCTTTTGAATTATGGCGATTGATACCTAGCCTTCGACGAGGTCGAGTCGTTTTTCGATGCGGGTGACGCGCGCATCGAGGCGATCGAGACGAAGCGATAGTTCGGCGAGCGTGACGTGGATTTGCGCGAGATCCGATTCGAGACGGCCGAGCCGGCTCTTGATCTCGCCAATATTGCCTTCCATGCGATCGAGTTGCCCGCGCATGTGACGCAAATGATCGAGGACAGGATTTTCAACTGCCGCCATCATTTCTTTTTTCCGAACGGATTGAGGCCGCTCCACAGGCCGCCGCCGAGCCCCGGAAGCTTCGCTCCGCCAAGACCGGGCAATTTCGGCGGCTCCGCCGGTAGCGGGCCGGGTTTAATTTGTGTTGGCTGCGCCGGCGCCGGCCCGATTTGCCTCTGGCCAACCTGCCTTTGCAAGGCGGCAAGCTGTTCCGGTGTCGGCTGCGGCATGCCGCCCATCCCGCCGCCGGGCATGCCGAACATGGAAGCCATCTTGCCCATCGCGCCGCCGCGCTTGACCCCGCCCATCGTTTTCATCATATCGGCCATCTGCCGGTGCAGCTTTAAAAGCTTATTGACATCCTCGACCCTGGCGCCGGAGCCCGCGGCGACGCGCCTCTTGCGCGAGGCCTTGAGGACATCGGGCGCACGCCGCTCCTCGCGGGTCATCGACGAAATAATCGCCCGCTGGCGCTTGATGATACCGTCGTCGAAACGCGCCGAGGCGAGCTGCTCCTTCATCTTGGCGACGCCGGGCAGCATACCCATAATGCCACCTAAGCCGCCGATCTTGTCGACCTGGGCGAGCTGGTCGGAAAGATCGTCGAGATCGAACTTGCCCTTGCGCATTCTCTCGGCGACGCGCTGGGCTTTTGCGGCATCGATCGATTCGGCTGCTTTTTCGACCAGCGAGACGATGTCGCCCATGCCGAGAATGCGGTTGGCGATGCGGGAGGGATGAAAATCCTCCAGCGCGTCCATCTTCTCGCCGGTGCCGAGAAGCTTTATGGGCTTGCCGGTGACCGCGCGCATCGAGAGCGCTGCGCCGCCGCGTCCATCGCCATCGATTCTGGTCAGCACGATGCCGGTGATGCCGACGCGGTCATCGAAACTTTTGGCAAGTTGAACGGCGTCCTGGCCGGTGAGACTATCGGCGACGAGAAGAATCTCATGCGGGCGCGAGGCCGCCTTGATTGCCGCCATCTCGTCCATCAGCGGTTCGTCGATATGGGAGCGCCCGGCGGTGTCGAGCATGACGACGTCATAGCCTTGCAGACGCGCCGCCTGTTCGGCGCGTTTGGCAATCTGCACCGGAGTCTGGCCCGCGACGATTGGCAGAGTGTCGATACCGGCCTGGCGACCAAGCACGGCGAGCTGCTCTTGCGCCGCCGGACGTTTGACGTCGAGCGAGGCCATCAACACCTTGCGCTTCATCTTTTCGGAAAGACGCTTGGCGATCTTCGCGGTGGTCGTCGTCTTGCCCGCGCCTTGCAGGCCGATCATCATGATCGCGACCGGCGCCGGTGCATTGAGGTCGATTTGATTGGCCTCCGTGCCAAGCGTCTCGATCAACACATCGTTGACGATTTTCACGACCATCTGGCCGGGCGACACCGATTTGACGACATTGGCGCCGACCGCGCGGGCGCGCACCTTGTCCACGAAGGAGCGCACGACATCGAGCGCGACATCGGCTTCGAGAAGGGCGCGGCGGACCTCGCGCAGCGCGAGGTTCGACGTCCTCTTCCGAGAGCGCGCCGCGCCGCGTCAATTTATCCAATATGCCAGAGAGCTTTTCCGAAAGCCCTTCGAACATGCGCTTATCCTGTGGTTTCGCCGCGCCGGCGGCGCGCGAGTCCTAGTTCAAATCTTGCAACGCAAACCGCGCCCGGGAGCGCAACACGCCGCCGGACGTTCGCCGCTTGCCGCTCGCGACAAGGCGGATCAGTCGAAGCAAACCTAAAATCAAGGACAGGCCTTGTAGGCGCCCGCCCGCAATGAAGTCAAGCAAACCGGGCATTTTTCGTCCAATAGGCTTGCCGGCACAGCTTGGCGCTGTTACAAGAATTACGCAGCAAAATGGGGCCGGAAAAGTGGTCCGGGGCGAAGGGACATAGGAATCCGATCGTCTCGCTACGGCCATTGTTGTTTTGCTGAATGAGACTGCGAACGCAGCGCATACAGGCTTTGAGTATGGGGAGGTTCCGGCAAGGGTCGATTGCCAAGCGCGCCGCGATCAGCGTGTTCGCGCTTTATGCGCTTTTGCTGCAAGGCTTCCTCGCCGCATTCGCGCCGGCCGCCGCTTTCGCCTTCCCGGGCAGCCTTAGCAGCGTTAATTGTGCCCAGGACGGATCTGGATCCGGCACCGGCGGCAATTCTGTCCGTCATCACGGTCTTTGCTGCATACTGGCTTGCGCCGCTGCCGCTTGCGCCCATGTCGCGACGCCTTCGGCGATTGCGGTTTTTCCCACGCGCGCGGGCTCAAAGATTGCCTACGCGCCCGCGCCCGCACTCGCGGCGCGCGCGCCCCATAAATATTACTTTGCCGCGCGCGGTCCTCCCAAAGATCTCTGATCGCGCCCGCCGTTTCCCGGCTCCGCACAGCGATCCTCTTGCCCGCCATGGCGTGATTTCCTGCCTGCCGCTGGACCGTGACGCGCTTGCCGCCATCCAATTGGCGGAAGCGTCCGGCCGGGGACAGCGGGCGTCGGAAAACTAAGCTCACGCCATGCGGCCGAGGACTTGAGCCCTGGGTAAACCGCCGCATGCGGCCTTGGCCGCTCGCTGCACAGCGCGGGCATTCTCGCAACCGAACACTTGTCCATTCGCGCGGCCGGCGTGGCTCTTTGCAGCCCCGGCCCTGACCCGAGGTTCTCCGATGTTGCCTTCCCACTTTGGCGCCGCCGTTTTGCCGTGTGCCATGCCCTTCTCCCAAACCTTCCTGCGCACGCAACCCGTGGAGGCCGCTCATGTCCGCGGCTAACGCTGCCCTTGCGGGCCTTTATCAGGCGCACGCCAGCGAATTGCATGGGTTCGCCCGGCGCCGCGTTGGACGCCAGGAGGCGGAAGATGTCGTGCAAGACGCCTATCTCCGTCTCCTCCAGCGAGGCACCGCCGCAACTCTCGAGCAACCGCGCCCGTATCTCTTTCGCATCGCCGCCAATCTGACGGCGGATTTGGCGCGCATGACCAAGACTAGGTTGCGTTTCGCGGGCGAGGGCTTTGGACTTGACTGCAATGCGGAGCCCGCAGTGTGTCCCGAAGCAGCCGCCGCGGGTGCGATAGAACTCCGGCGGCTGCAAGCATGCCTCACTGAGCTGCCGCCGCTCTGCCGCGATGCCTTTCTGCTCAACCGCATCGAGGAATTGAATCATACCGAGATTGCCAAAAGGCTCGGCGTGTCGGTGCGTACGATCGACCGCTACATGGCGCGGACGCGGGCGCATCTGCGCGAGCATTTTGGACGCGGCTGCGAGGGGTGACCCGCGCGGGCCATCGCCGATGCAATGGGCAGCTGGGCGGCGGGCCTTTCCGGCCCGCCGCCCAGCCAGCCGGGGAGGATTGCGGCTGTGCCCGTTCGCAGGAGCCGTCAGGCACTGTCAGCCGAAGAATTCCGCTCCCCGGCTATGCGGTCTGCTCGCCGAGCGCCCAGACGCCCCTGCCAGAACTGGAACGCGGCAAGCGGCTGCAAGCCGACAGGTCCGGGCCAAAATATCCCAAAATTATTAGAGAAGGGACGACGCGCGGAACATTGATGCCAATGCGCGCGAATGCGGCCGCTGCTACCCCCCGCGCAACAGCCTTATCGCTTCGCGGCGCTCAAAAATATTCAGCAACAGCCGCAGCGCCTCGCCGCGCGGGCCTTCGAGGCGGGGATTTTCCTCGACGATCTTGCGCGCCTCATTGCGCGCCGAGTTCAGCAACGGCGCGTGCGCGGTTAAATCAGCGAGACGGAACCCCGGCAGGCCGGATTGCTTTGTGCCGAGCACCTCGCCCTCGCCGCGCAGGCGAAGATCTTCCTCGGCGATGCGAAATCCGTCGTCCGTCTCGCGCATGATCGCGATCCTCGCCTTGGCCGTCTCTCCAAGCGGCGCCTTGTAGAGTAACAGGCAAGAGGATTTGGCGCCCGCCCGCCCGACGCGTCCGCGCAATTGATGCAATTGGGCAAGCCCGAATTGCTCGGCATGCTCGATCACCATGATGGTTGCTTGCGGAATATCAACGCCGACCTCGATGACTGTGGTTGCCACCAGGATTTGGGTTTTTCCCTCCGCGAAGGCGGCCATCGCGGCATCCTTGTCGCGGCTTTTCATCTTGCCGTGGACAAGCCCGGTTTTATCGCCAAAAACCTGTTGCAGATGAAGGAAGCGTTCCTGCGCGGCGGCCACGTCGAGCGCCTCGCTTTCTTCGACGAGGGGACACACCCAAAAGGCGCGGGCACCGTTCGCGAGCGCGCGTTGCAGCCGCTCGATGAGTTCATCCATGCGCTCAAGCGGCAATGCGCGGGTCTCGACCGGCTGCCGCCCGGCGGGCTTTTCCCGCAAGTTCGAAACATCCATGTCGCCGAAATAGGTCAACACCAATGTGCGCGGAATAGGCGTCGCGGTCATCACGAGAATGTCGGTGGCCATGCCTTTTTCCCCCAGCGCCAGACGCTGATGGACGCCGAAGCGATGCTGTTCGTCGACCACGGCAAGGCCGAGGTCGCGGAAGACCACTCTTTCCTGAAACAAGGCGTGGGTGCCTACCACAATATCGATGCTGCCTTCCGCAAGGCCTACGAGGGTTTTTTCGCGCGTGCTCGCCGTGTCGCGGCCAGTGAGGAGCGCCAGTCTCAGTCCCGCGGCTTCGCCGAACATCGCGAGCGTCCGGTGATGCTGGCGGGCGAGAATTTCGGTCGGCGCCATCAGAGCCGCCTGCCGCCAGGCCTCGACAACCGCCGCCATGGCAAGAAGTGCTACAACCGTTTTGCCGGACCCCACATCGCCTTGCAAGAGCCGCAACATGCGGGTTGGCGCGGCAAGGTCTATGTCGATTTCGGCCATCGCGGTTTTCTGGGAAGCGGTGAGCGCGAAGGGCAGGGCAGCGGCGACCATCTCTCTGATATGGCCATCCCCCTGGTTCGCGCGGCCGGGCGCGCGCCGGATTTTCGCGCGCATCAAGGCAAGCGCCAATTGGGAGGCGAGCAATTCGTCGAAAGCTAGCCGCATCCGCGCCGGCGCCCGCGGCGCGATTGCTTCTGGTGTCTCCGGGCGATGCATGCCGTGCAACGCTTCGGCGAAAGAAGGAGGAGTTGGGATATTTAATGCCGTCCAGTCATGCCACTCCGGCAAGGGGGGGATTTTGGCCAGTGCCGCCTCGATCGCATTGCCGAGTGTCCTTTGGAAGAGCCCCTCTGTAGACGGATAAATCGGCTCGACCGGCGCCATTCTGGCGAAGCCATCGCTGTCGAGCACACGGTCCGGGTGCACGATCTGGCGATGACCCTCCCAAAGCTCGAGCTTGCCGGAAACCCAGCGGGTTGCGCCAAGCGGCAAGCTTCTTTCGATCCAATTGGGATTGGCGAGAAAGAAGACGAGGAGGACGTCACCGGTTTCGTCCTCGACCAATACCTTGTAGGGCGCCTTGGAGCGGACACCCGGCGGCCGGTGCTCGATGACTTTCACTTCGAGCGTGACGATTGTATCGAGCGGCGCGTCGACGATTTTTGGCCGGTTGCGGCGGTCGATCGCGGCAAAGGGGAGATGGAACAGCAGGTCGAGTGCGCGGGCCTCGCCGGCGTCTTTCACAAGGAGCCTATCCAAGAGCTTGGATGTTTTCGTCCCGATGCCGGGCAGGCTCACGGCGGCGCTGAAGAGAGGATTGAGGATCGATGGGCGCATGGGTGCCGGGATCTTTTCGTGGCGATAGTCCGCGCGCCCCATTCCGTGCAGCTGGCAGCGGGCAGGGCAGCGGCCAAGCGCCTGTTTCAAGCCTCTCGCGCTTATCCGGAAGAGTCCAGGGGCAAGGCTTTGATACCCGCTTATTCGGGCGGCGTGCCGTTGAGCGCCAGCACTTCGCCTGCGAGATAAAGACTGCCCGCGATCAATATGCGGGGCGGGGCGGACCATTCCCGCGCGCTGAGAAATGAGAGCGCCGACTTGACGCTTTCGCAGGCCGCCGCGCGGAGCCCATTGGCATTGGCGGCCGCGGCGACCGCCTCGGCGGGCTTGCCATATTGGTCCGCGTTCACCGGAACGGCGAGAACTTCCTGAGCGAGGCCCTGAAAGGCACTTAGAAACCCGCCCGTATCCTTGGAGGCGAGCGAGCCGCAGACGATGACCAGCGGTCTTCGCGTCTTGTCCTCGAACTCCGCCATCGCTTGCGCGAGCGCGCGCCCGGCGTCCTCATTATGGCCGCCATCGAGCCAGATCTCCGAGCCGGCCGGGGCAAGCGCCGCCACTCGGCCATTGGCGAGGTTTTGCAAGCGGCCTGGCCATTCGGCCCGTGCCACGCCCTCCTCGAAGGCGGCGGGCGGAAGATCTGGCGCGATGGCGCGCAGCGTGGCGATCGCGGCCGCGGCATTTTGATGCTGATGGCGGCCAACGAGACGCGGCAGCGGCAGGTCGAGAAGACCGCGCTCGTCCTCGAAGACAAGGCGGCCATGTTCTTGCCATCCGTCGTAGCTCTGGCCCGCGACAATTAGCGGCGCACCGACGCGGCGGGCTTCCCGCGTGATCACCGCCAACGCAGCGTCGTGTTGGTTGCTCACAATCGCGGGGACGCCGGGTTTGAGGATTCCGGCCTTCTCATAAGCGATCTTATCGACCGTCGCGCCAAGGAATTCTGGGTGATCGATTGACACCGGCGCTATGACCGTGGCTTGCGGATGCGCGATGACGTTGGTCGCATCGAATTGTCCGCCGAGCCCGACTTCAAGCAGCAGATAATCGGCCGGATGCTCGCTGAAAAGCTTGAAAGCCGCGGCGGTGGTGACTTCAAAGAAGGTAACCGGTTGGCCTTCGTTGGCCTTTTCGCACGCGGTCAAGACATCGAACAGCGCGTCGTCGCCGACGAGGCGTCCGCCGCCTTCCGCGCCGAGCCTGATGCGCTCGTGAAAACGCACCAGATGCGGCGAGGTATAGACATGGACGCGCTTTCCGGCCGCTTCGAGAATGGCGCGCATGAAAGCGATGGTCGAACCTTTGCCATTGGTGCCGGCAACATGAATGACCGGCGGCAGACGCTTCTCCGGCGAGCCGAGCGCGGCAAGCAGCCGCTCGATCCGGCCGAGCGACAGTTCGATCGTCTTGCGATGCAGAGTGAACAGTCGGGCGAGGAGCGCGTCCAGCGAATCCATGATGGCCTTGCTTCGCACCCTTCAGGCGGCGGCGTGCTCGATGGGCTGGGTCTGCGTCAATAGCGCGCAAAGGCGGGCGAGCGTCGCGCGCATGTCGTGCCGCTTTACCACCATGTCGATCATGCCGTGCGCTTCGAGATATTCGGCGCGCTGAAAGCCTTCTGGCAGGCGTTCGTGAATGGTTTGTTCGATCACCCTTGCACCGGCAAAACCGATGACCGCACCGGGTTCGGCGATGTGGATATCGCCGAGCATGGCATAGGAGGCCGTGACGCCGCCCGTCGTCGGATTGGTCAAGACGACGATATAGGGAAGCTTGGCGTCGCGCAGACACTGCACGGCGATCGTCGTGCGCGGCATTTGCATCAGCGAAAAGATGCCCTCCTGCATCCGCGCGCCGCCCGAGGCCGTGAAGATGATGAAGGGCGTGCGGCGTTCGACCGCCGTCATCATGCCCGTGACGATGGCCTCGCCCGCCGCCATGCCGAGCGAGCCGCCGAGGAAATCGAAATCCTGCACCGCGGCGATGATGTCCATGCCATGCAACTTGCCAAAGGCGAGCTTCACCGCGTCGGACGCGCCGGTTTTCAGGCGATATTCCTTGAGCCGGTCAGTGTAGCGCTTGACGTCGCGAAATTTCAGCGGGTCGAACGGCACTTCCGGCGTCGCGATCTCTTCGTAGGCCGCGTCGTCGAAAAGATTGTCCAAACGTGCCTTGGGCGCAAGGCGCATGTGATAGCCGGAGCCCGGCACGACGAAGAAGTTCGCTTCGAGGTCCTTGTGAAAGACGAGTTCGCCGGACTTTCGGACATTTGACCCAGAGGTTTTCGGGAGTTCGGCGGCGCAGCAGAGACCTGACCTTGGGCGGGACGACATTGGAGATCCAGTTCATAGGCAATCCAATTCTGGGCTATCCAGTTTTGCGGCGGCGTTTGTCATTGGGGACTTGTCGCGGGAGCGTCACACTGGAGCGGGCGCCGCCGCCCGCAGGCCCTCGGCGATAGCGGCGACCATTCCTGCTACCGCTTCTACGCTTTTCCCGGTCGCCTTGCCATTCCTATCGAGCGAGGCCCGCAAGGCTTCGACGATCGCCGAGCCGACCACCACCCCATCGGCGTGGGCGGCGATCGCGGCGGCGCTTGCGGCGTTCTTCACCCCGAAGCCGACCGCGACCGGCAGGCGCGTATGCGCCTTGAGGCGGGCGACCGCCGCGGCGACCTTGGCAAGTTCTGGCGCCGCGGCCCCGGTAATGCCGGCGATCGACACGTAATAGACAAACCCCGAGGTATGGGCGAGGACGGCGGGCAGCCGCGCATCGTCGGTCGTCGGCGTCGCGAGGCGGATGAAATTCAGCCCCGCCGCAAGCGCGGGCAGGCAGAGTTCCGCATCTTCTTCCGGGCGGCAGATCGACGACGATCAAACCATCCACTCCGGCGGCCTTCGCGTCGCGCAGGAAAGCTTCGGCGCCATATACATAGATCGGGTTGTAATAACCCATGAGCACGAGAGGCGTCGTGGAATCGCTGTTGCGGAAGGAGGCGGCGAGCGCCAGAGTTTTGGCGAGAGTCGTTCCAGCGCCAAGCGCGCGCAGCCCCGCCGCCTGGATCGGCGGCCCATCCGCCATCGGGTCGGTGAACGGCATGCCTAGTTCGATCACATCGGCACCGGCTTTCGGAAGCGCTTTCAATATATTGAGACAGGTCTCCAGGTCCGGATCGCCCGCCATGACAAAGGTCACCAGCGCGGCGCGGTTTTCGCCGCGCAAGCTCTTCGAAGCGGCGGTCGATGCGTGTTTTCATGAGAATTTTGGGGCAACAGGGGAAGACCGGGCCGACGACGGCGCGAAGGACGCTCTAGCACGGCGGCAGCTCGGGCGAAAGGATTATCCGGATGTTTTGGCGGCAAGCCAATATCCCGCGCAAAGGCCAAGATTTGGCCTCAGGCTCAGGTGGCAGGCCTGACCGGAACCCGCGAGGGGATCGTCGCCGGGCAGATCACGGACGCAAGGAAGCTGACGGGCACCACCAAAATGGCGATGGCGGCGCGCATGCACATGGATTGATGCCCCGAGCCAAACGCGCGCCCAAGGGACTGAACCGCCCGTGGGATTCGGTGCCGACCGGACCTGTCCTCCGGGCCGCGATATTCCGGGATTAGGTATTCGACGCCGCTCGCAGCACACACGCCTCGCCCGGACTGAGCGATCTTGTCCGAGCGCTTTCACCGCCTGTGGCCTTGCCGGCCGACATCTGCATATGCCGGCCGGCAAGGGGTGGAGTTTAGCCGTCGCTATTTTAGGGGAAGCTCCTTACAATTTTCCACCACCGTCCATTTGGTTTCGTCCGTATTTGTTCTGTCAAAGAGAATACCTTCCGACACGCGAATCTGGCCACTCGCGGTGTTCTCGGAGGTCCCAGAGTCATGCAAAAGCTGGAAGGCAAACTTGTTTTCTTCCGGTCCGCCCGATGGATTGTTGATGCCAAGCGGGATAACAAGATAACCATTTACGTCGAGCTTGCCGCCCGCCGGGATCATCGAGTTCGGGGGCCAAGGAAATGCCCATCGTCTGCGGGAACCTCGAATCCGTGGACGCGTAGCGGCGGTCCCATTCCCACAACTGCCTGGTGTGTCGCTCCGGAGTGGATTGGTCCACGTAAAGAAGCTTCGGATCGAAGGCGAAAGTCTTGTTGGATTTGTTGTCCACGGTTTCGATTTTGAAGACGGCAAAGCCTTCGTCAGCCTTCGAAGCGACTGGTCCCGATGCCGCCGTATAATTTTTGCATATGCCGACTTGGCGATATGAAATGACGGTAGGTTGAGTGGAACCTTTACCGCATCCAGATAGTATCGACACGGCGATAAATACCGGAACGGATAGCAAGTACAATCTTGACGTTTCCATAATTCTGTTTCTCTTCTTGCGTGGTTAGACTCGCCGGAAGAGTGCTGCATCTCCTCCTCCGTGTGTGGATACCCCTACTTCGGCCGCGCCGAGGCACGAGTGCTTTACAGTGTTGGAAGCATGGCTGGAGCCGCCGCGAAGCGCCGGTTTCGCATCCTCCCTAAAACCCGGGTGTCCCTGGCTTGGAACGTCCCCTGTCCCTCCACCCCGTCGAAAACAAGACCCAGTTAGAGCAGCCGTAGCGCGGCCGGGACCGCCGCGCGATCTTTATTGCTGAATAAGTCCGTGCGCCGGGCACCGAGCCGTAACTGAACTGTCATGCGATGTCCAATTTTAATTGAAGGCCGCCGCAATCGCGGGAGCGGCGGAGCGCTCCCGGCGCCTATTCCCCCCTTTCGGGCCGCTGCGGAAAGCTTGCCTCCGTCCGGCCGCGGTCCATCGCGGCGATCTGCCGCTCGTCGAGCGCGCTGGTCTTGATCAAAGCAAACAGCCGCGCCCCGCGATCGAGACCGAGTTCGTCGAGCGCGTGGCGCGTGGTCACGGCATAAAGGTGCCCCTCGCCTTCGAGCACGATCTCCACGGCCGCCAGCGGACCGTTTTTTTCAATCGATCCGATTTGCCCCGAGAGGAAACTGCGCACGCTGAGGTCGTGCGGCGGGCGGGTGGCAAGAACGACGTCGGTCGCTTTCACGATAATCCGGACTTTTCCTCCCGCAGGCCCGGCCGGACCGGCGAGCCAAATCGTGCCCGCCGGATGCTGCAGCTCGGTGAGGCCATAGACGGCATTCTCGCCGCAAACTTTCATCGTCAGAACGGAAATACGGTCAAACCGGGACCATGGGCTGTCGCCGCCGAGCGCGCCAAAAACCTCGCCTGGCCCACCTTTTGCCTTGACCTGGCCGGCATCGAGGACAACGACGAAATTGGCGAGTCGTGCGACTTCCTCGATCGCGTGGGAAACATAGACGATCGGGACGGCGAACTCGTCGCGCAACCGTTCGATAAGCGGCAGAATTTCGAGCTTGCGTGCCATGTCGAGCGCGGCGAGCGGCTCGTCGAAAAGAAGAAGCTTTGGGGTGCAAAGTAGCGCCCGCCCGATCGCTACCCGCTGCCTTTCGCCGCCCGACAATCCTGCCGGATGGCGCGAAAGAAGCTTGCCGATCGCCAAAATCTCCACCACCGCATCGAAATCGATCGCCGGCTCGCCGCGCGGCGCGAACCAGCGCCCAAACCGCAGATTTTGGCGCACGCTCAAATGCGGAAAGAGATGCGAATCCTGAAACACGACGCCGATGCGGCGCCGGTGCGGGGCGACAAAAACGCCGCGTTTGCTATCGGCGAGAACACGGCCGTCGAGTTTGATGGTGCCGCTGTCTGGGCGCAGCAACCCGGCGATCAACTTGAGCGTCAGCGTTTTGCCTGAACCGGAAGGGCCAAACAGCGCGGCAATTCCGCCGCCGTTCTGGAAAGCCACGTCGAGATCGAAGGCTCCTGCCTTGAAGGCTATATCAAGTTCGATCATTCCTATCCCGCAAGTCGCTTTTCAATCCGCCGCTGGACGATTTCCGAGGCAATCAGCGCAGCAAACGAAATCGCAATCGACACGACGGTCAAACGCATCGCGTTCGCATCGCCGCCGGGCACTTGCGTGTAGCTATAAATAGCTGACGCGATGGTCTGGGTCTCGCCCGGAATATTCGCAACAAAGGTGATTGTGGCGCCGAATTCCCCGAGCGCCCGAGCAAAGGCGAGAATGGCGCCTGCAACTATGCCGGAAAGCGCGAGCGGCAGGCTGACGAGAAAAAACGTCCACATGCGATTCGCGCCGAGCGTTCCTGCGGCCTGTTCCAACCGCTGGTCGATCGCCTCGAAGGAAAGCCGCATCGCGCGGACCATGAGCGGAAATCCCATGACCGCGCAAGCCACCGCCGCGCCGGTCCAGCGAAACGACAATACGATCCCGAGATTGGCGAGAAAGGCACCGAAAACGCCTTTCCGGCCGAAAAGAATGAGCAAGAGGAAGCCGGTGACGACCGGCGGCATTACCAAGGGCAAATGGACGCCGGCGTTAAGGATGATCTTGCCTGGGAAACGCCAGCGCGCGAGCACATAGGCGATGAAAATGCCAAACGGAAGGCTGGCGAGTGTCGCGGTGACGGCGATTTTCAGGGACAGCCAGATCGCCATCCATTCTGCGGGCGACAGTTCCACCAAACAACAGCTCCCTTAAGACAAGTTTCCGGGTCATGTCCGGCTATTATTCCTGCGTCCGGCCCGCCGGGCATGGTGTCACACGATGGTGGGCTTGCCAAACAGGCGAAGGCGAGGGAATCCTGGCGCCAATTCCCGGGCAGAATTGGTTCACGCTAACGAGACATTGAAAAGGCGGCGCACATGAATGGCCCGACTCTCCTTGATCGTCTGAATTTTCGCCATTCGGCCGAGCGCCGCGTCAAGGCACGCGATACTGATATCGTCCTGTCGAATGAGATTCTCGCTGTGAGCCAGTCGCAGGAAGCTGGGGTCTGGCCGCGGCTTCGGACTTCGCCCTACGGGCTTACGGCTGCCGAGGCGCAAGCAAGGCTGGCGTCGGCCGGACCCAACGTCATCACCCGGGAGGAACGCCCGAGCGTCTTGCGAGAGTTGGGGGGGCGGGCCAGAATTCCTTGAACGCGCTGTTGCTCGCGCTCGCCACGATTTCCTATTTTCTTGGTGATATCCGGGCCGCCGTCGTCATCGCAATCATGGTCGTTCTCGCGATCACCACGGCCTTCATCCAGGAGCACCGCTCCAATGACGCCGCTGCAAAACTTCGCGCCATGGTGAAAACCACGGCGAGCGTCAAAAGGCAAGGCGCGCATCCGGACGCCAGAGAGGACCAATCTCACGGTTTCAACGAAATTGCGATAGAGAGGCTGGTTCCCGGTGATGTCGTATGGCTTTCTGCCGGCGACATGATCCCGGCCGATCTGCGCCTGATCAGCGCCAAGGATTTGTTTATAAATCAGGCGGCGCTGACCGGCGAAGCCATGCCATCGGAAAAATCGGCTAAGGCCTACGCGGGCGAGATCGCCGATCCCTTCGACCTGCCAAACCTCTGCTTCATGGGCGGCAGCGTGGTCAGCGGTTTCGGCACCGGTGTCATCGTTCATACGGGCATTAAAACCTATTTTGGCCAGCTTGCCGATAAGATAGCGGGTCAGCGTGAGCTTACGAGCTTCGACAAGGGCGTCAATCGCTTCACCTGGCTGATGATCCGCTTCATCTTGGTCATGGTTCCGGCGGTGCTCCTGATCAATGGCCTGACCAAGGGCGATTGGCTCGAGGCCCTTTTATTCGCGGTCGCCGTCGCGGTCGGATTGACACCGGAAATGCTGCCGATGATCGTCACCGTGAATCTCGCCAAAGGCGCGATCGCCATGTCGAAAAAGCGCGCGATCGTGAAGCGCCTCCACGCAATTCAGAATTTCGGCGCGATGGATGTTTTATGCACCGACAAGACAGGCACGCTTACGCAAGACCGTATCATCCTCAAGCGTCATCTCGACATTCGCGGCAACGACAGCGAACGGGTGCTGGAATATGCTTATCTGAACAGTCATTACCAATCCGGATTGAAGAATCTGCTAGACATCGCGGTCCTGCAGCATGTCGAACTCGGCAAGAACCTTCACTTGCAGCACCAATATGAGAACATCGACGAAATTCCTTTTGACTTTGTGCGGCGGCGCCTCTCCGTCATTCTTTCGCGCGAAGACGGCACCCACGTCCTCATTTGCAAGGGCGCGGTCGAAGAGGTTTTCTCGGTCTGCAAACATTATGAACTCGGCAGTGAGTGCGGCACCTTGGACGCGAGCCATCTGACCCAGGTGCAGGCGAAGACGGCAGAACTTAACGAGGACGGTTTCCGCGTCGTCGCCATCGCATACAAGGAAATCACCGGTCTCAAGCCACGCTATTCTGTTGAGGACGAGAGCGACCTTACGCTCCTCGGCTATATCGCCTTTCTTGACCCCCCGAAGGAGAGCGCCGGCGCCGCGATTGCCGCGCTCATACAATCCGGCGTCGCGGTCAAGATTCTCACCGGCGACAACGAAATCGTCACCCGTAAAATCTGCCGCGAGGTTGGCCTCAAAGTCGACCGCATCGCGCTTGGCCCAGACATCGAACGAATGAGCGAGGATACATTGGCTGAGCTTGCCGAAAAGACGGCGGTCTTCGCCAAAGTTTCCCCGGCGCAGAAAGCGCGTGTGATCGGCGCGCTTCATTCCAATGGCCATGTCGTCGGATTCTTGGGCGATGGCATCAACGACAGCCCGGCCTTGAAAGCCGCCGACGTCGGCATCTCCGTCGATACGGCCGTCGACATCGCCAAGGAATCCGCGGATATCATCCTGCTAGAAAAGAGTCTGATGGTGCTTCAGGAAGGCGTCATCGAGGGGCGCAAGGTTTTCGGCAATATTACCAAATATATCAAGATGGGCGCGAGTTCGAACTTCGGCAACATGTTCAGCGTGCTCGGCGCCAGCATATTCCTGCCCTTTTTGCCGATGCTGCCCATTCAGGTCCTCACCAACAATTTGCTCTACGATTTCTCGCAAACCGCAATTCCCACGGACAACGTTGACGAGGACTATCTCAAGGTCCCGCGCAAATGGGATATCGGCAATATTTTCAAGTTCATGGTTTTCATCGGGCCAATCAGCTCGATCTTCGACTACGCGACTTTTTTCACCATGCTCTATGTCTTCAATAGCTGGAATAACCCGTCACTGTTTCAGACCGGTTGGTTCGTCGAATCCCTGCTGACGCAGACGCTCATCATCCACATCATCCGGACGGCGAAGATCCCTTTCGTGCAAAGCCGCGCCAGCGCCGCGCTCATCGCGACGTCGGTGCTCATTTGTATGGTCGGAATTGCGCTGCCCTTCACACCCATCGGAGAGGCATTGAAGTTCACGCCACTGCCGCCGCTCTACTGGCCTATCATCGCAAGCTTCCTCTTGAGCTACGCAATCCTGACACATTTGGTCAAAACCTGGTTCGTTCGACGCTGGGGCATGTGAATACGGTCAGGAAATAACAGGACCAACAAGAGATCAGAAACAAATCCAGTTTCAGCGCTGCCAGCTCTGCCACGCCCAGGGCCGCTATGAGACCGCCGGTCCGCCCACCCCGTAAGCAGAGCATCCCGCCGCTCTTGCGATTCTCGCAGGCTAGACGGCATGGCAACGCCGCTGCTCGCTGCGACGGGCGCCGCGAACATCGGCACGACGTTGGATGGGATCGAGATGAGCTGGAACCAAAGCGCAAACGGGATATTCGCCGTCACCACTTGAAATGGTCGGCAGGCCAAATACATATCGGCTCATCGGGGCGCCAAGCAATCCAAATGGAGCGGGACTGCATCGCCGTGTCTTGAACTGCGAGATCGGCCGGCTGCGAAAGAATAAGTACATCGTTGCAGCTCTTGCTCACTTTGGAGCTCTCCTTGCTGAGATAACGCCGCAGTATAATCGGCATCCTCGACGATCAGAACATGAAGGCGAGTTAGCCATCCAAAGGCCGGGATTAAAAGTGACCTGTCACAGAGCGTCACATTTTGCCTTCCTCAGACACCAAAATCCGCGGCTTCTGGCATCAGCTGGTGACATTCAGACTCTATCGATCTACCCGTTTATTATTGAAGGAGATAAGCGATGGACGACGCAACGAAACTTCCGGTCAAGGCCGAGAAATGGGTGCCGGTGCCGGCGCAAAGGGTGCCCTTTGAGAGCCTTCGTTTCAACAGCGTCCGCCTGAGCACGTCGGATTTCCCCTTCCGCCGAACGTTAGATCTTGAGGTGCCGTGGCAGCGGGAGATGAACTGGGGCGTCGCGCCGGCCTTCGATGTTGCGGAGAAAGACAAAGAGTATCAGATTACCGCGATGCTGCCTGGGATGGACGAGAAGAACATCGAGATCAGGCTGTCGAATCGCACCCTGGCAATCATGGGCGAAAAGGAGAATGAGAACGAGGAGCACGAGAAGGACCATCGCCTCTCGGAGCGCCGTTATGGTTCGTTTATGCGCTCTTTCAGGGTACCTGAGGGTGTCGACACCGGTAAAATCGACGCGAATTTCGCGAAAGGCGTCTTGACCGTGAAGCTACCGAAAACGGCAGAGGGGTGGTTTTCCGCAATTGTCATCGGTGCGCTGCTCGTGACTGGGCTCATGGCACATGTGTCTTAGCTAGATGGTGCGTAGATTAAGCGAGTGGGTCACCCTCTAAACTTATTCCGGAGGCGTTTTGGTTCCCGCAACAGTCTCGGCAGACATAGTCAATTGGCTTATGGCTAGAGCTTGGAGCATGTCCGGCGCGGGCGCTATCATCCGATGACTCAGGGAACGATCGAGCACTGGCATCAGAAGCTCAAGAACCACGTATCCGCCCCGCGGAACTATTACCTGCCGGGCGATCTCGATGCCCAGTTATCCTCGCTCGCCGCAGCGCACAGCACACCGGCAGTGGCTTTGGTATTTTAAGCCACCGCCTGTCCCAATAGTCCTAACGACGACGGACAATCTTTATCCCGCGCCCTTCGGAGGCGCGCCGGCCTTGATTTCTATAGTCTTGGGACTTTTCGCGATTTCCGCTGGCTTCTTGATGGTGAGGTGTAGAACTCCCTTGTCAAAGTGAGCCTCGACAGCCCCATTGAGCCGTAGCTACGCTCCTCCACGTGCCAGTCCTTTTCGTCCTTCTTGGTCTCCTGCTTCTTCTCGCCGGAGATCACCAGCCGGTTGCCATCCAGGCTGACCTTGATATCTTTCTCGTCAACACTTGGGAGTTCGGCGCTTACATCAATAGTGTCTTTGGTTTCGGCCACGTCGATAGACGGCACTCTTGCCCCAACGTTCAACGAAGGCAAATTCCGATCGAACATACGGAACATGTCTTCCATTTCGCGCCGGAGTGATCTGAATGGGTCGTACGCTAGATCCTGGTTGTGAGACTACAAACTTGGTAGTTTCATTGGCGCACTCCATGGTTACTCTAACAGGAGGCATCCAATACGAGCCATAATCAGGCAACTATATACTTGACTTAGCGTGGCAAAAATGGCACATGATTCTGCCGTCGCTTCAGAAAAAGCGGCTGGCGCGCCCGAAATTGAAGTTAGTCCGGAAATTTTGGAAGCGGCGGAAGACATTGCCTCTGGCTCTGATGTGTATGGACTTGAGAGATCCAGGCTTGAGCTTCTGGTGAAAACTGTACTTTTCTTAGATCGACGGGAACGGGATGGAGCGCTTGACTACAGCGTAAAATGTCAAAAATAGCGAGTATTCCTCGCAACTCTTGGCGAAGCATGGCAAGCCGATCGTAGAATCCATCTAATGCAGCCTTCATCAGCATGACTTGGCTGATTTTCGCTTGCCGTTCAATCCTTTGGCCAATACCACTCTGGAAATTATATATGCGTGCGTGAATTACAGCGTTTCGATATGTTTTGTATAGGGCAGCATCGTCAAGGCTTTGCTTCATGATAGAACGTGCCTCTGCCGGAATGCGGCGATTGCGGGCAACGCATTGCCTTAGTAGTTCTAACTTTCCTTCGATGCCATTGATCCGCGTGACAACATCAAGCCAATGCAAGGGTGGTAGCGCAAGAGCACTGTAGAGCATGACATCCAGAAGATATTCGACTTCATTCCATGCCATGGCAACCGCGCCAATCCCAGCTAATTGCTCGGCGGAAAAGTCTTTTCGGACGTCTTCGTTAATTGCGCCATTTAGGCTGGCGCCAGCTTTTGGCTGTGGTCTTTTCATATGTGCCTTAGATGCGGTAATATGGCTTGATGGCTAGAACACATAATGAAGATTATTCAGAACAGGAAACTGAGCAGCGCCGCGAAGCTGCGCTAAAGCGCATGCTCTCGACACCGCCGAAGCACAAGACATTAAAACCTAATGTAGCTCTTAAAAAGCGCGGGCGGCCCATAAAGAACCAGCCAGACATAAGGTGACAATAAGATGATCGAAGCTCTCTCAAGGCAAGTCCGCGAGTCTGCTTTTTCGCCAGCGCAGGAACGCGCGCACTTGCTGATTAAGCATGCGCGGCTTCACGAGGCTGACGATACGTGAGGCGCTTACCTTCCGCGCCTTTCAACGCGAGCGCCGCACGTTCTCCGTCTTTCAATTTCCGAGTGTTATATTTGAAATCCCATTCCATAAGGTAGCGTGATAAATGGGCCTCGCTGATCGAGTGATGCGTTCCAAACACGGCGCGTTTCATAAGGCTGAAGCGGCACTCTGCGGTGTTGATATGAACGAACCCGCCGAGGCGCACGTACTCATTTGCCGAATGGTTCACGGTAGCGTGGTTCGCGAACTCTTTGCCGACGCTTTCGTAAGATGTGAGTTGATCGGTCATAAGGTGTGACTGGCGGTTCACGGTCGTGACGATCTTTTGACGCAACGTTTTCGCTTTGACGTTCGCGACATGGAACGAGCGGCTCTGTCCGTCGCGCTCGACTAACGTCAGCACGGTATGCTTTTTCGGTTCCTTGGTCGCATATGCGCGGTTCTTAGCTTTGCCGCCGATCATGGTTTCGTCGCTTTCGACAACCTTGCCTTCGCCGCCAAGCGGTCCGGGCTTGGAAGGGTTCATTGCTTCGCGAATACGGTGACACATGAACCACGCACTTTTGTATGTGATCCCCAGCATGCGGGAGAGCTGCAAAGCACTCATGCCTTTCTTGCTTGCGGCTATCAAATGAGTGGCGAGCAACCATTTGTGAAGCGGTATATGGCTGCGCTCAAAAACCGTTTTTGTGCGCACGCTGAACTTATCCCTGCAATCGTTGCAGAGGAACATTCCGGTTTGGGTTTCGCCAGCCATCTTGTGAACGTTAAAGGAACCGCAATGAGGGCAATAAATGCCGTCGGGCCAGCGATCAGCTTCCATGTGCGCTGTCGCTTTGGCTTCGTCTGTAAAAATTGGGTTGATAAGATCGCAAGTCATGGCAGCGGTTCCTTTGATGCCGCCACTATGGCACAGCTAGCGTGCTAAGTCAAGTATATAGTTGCTCATAATCATACTTAATATAGAATGCTGACATCAAGTAATGTCGATAGAAATGTTACTCGATTACACGGGTCGATACGAATGTGCCGATCGAAGACACGATCGGAGCCATTGCGGGAGCGGTGAAGGCCAGTTTGGGTCCGCTATATGGGCTTTCTGAGACCGGAGCGGCAACGATTCGCACGGCGGGCCGTGCTTCGGGATAAGCAGCCATCATGGCCAAGTCGGCGGAGTAAAATGGTCATGACATAGCTGGAAGGACCCAACATGGAACAACAGATCTGCTCCGATCAAAGCGACGTCTTCTCTTTCCTCACCGACCCTGCGACGCATGAACTTAGCGAGCCCGTCATTCGTATCGACACGCATGGCGCCGCGGTGTTCCTCGCCGGCAAGAATGTCTACAAAGTCAAAAGGGCAGTGCGGTTTCCTTTCATGGACTTCTCCACTCTCGAAAAGCGGCGCCGGGCTTGCGAGCGCGAACTTGCCGTCAACACAGCCGATGCTCCAGGCCTTTACCTAGGTGTCGTTCCGATTTCGAAAGACGGTTCCCACTTGAAGTTCGGTTGCGGCGGCACGATCGTCGAATGGGCGGTTCATCTGCGGCGCTTTGACGAAAGTCGCACGCTCGACCGGCTCGCCGAGCGAAACGAGCTCAACTTGGAAATCATCGCGAAATTGGCGGCCGTTGTTGCCGCGTCGCACCGGCGCGCGCCGATGATCGGCGACGCAAATGCTGGCCAGGCAATGCAAAACCAGATTGATGAGACGCTCGTTTCACTTGAAGCGGCGCCCGAAGTTTTCACGCCACAGTCCGTCGCGGGCCTTCGCCACGCAATGCAACAAGCATTCGCGCGCCTCGCCCCATTGCTTGTGGAGCGCGAAAATCAAGGTCTCGTCCGCCGCTGTCATGGCGATCTTCACTTGCGCAACATTGTTTTGATCGAAGACCAGCCGGTGTTATTCGATGCGATCGAATTCGACGAGGCTATCGCGACGTGCGACGTGCTATACGATCTCGCGTTTCTTCTGATGGATCTGTGGACGTGCGGATTGCGCCGCCACGCGAATTTGCTGTTCAACCGGTATTTATGGATCTGCGATGATTTGGAAAGGCAGCTCAAAGGCCTTTCCCTGCTTCCGCTCTTCCTTTCCTTGCGCGCGGCCATTCGTGCCAAGGTGACCATTCTTCAGCCAGGAAGCGGCGCGGACCATGCTAAAAACGCGCGCCGCCATTTCGAAGCCGCTTGCGGCCTTCTTGCTTCCCACCGGCTGGATTTAATTGCCGTTGGCGGCCTGTCCGGAACCGGCAAGAGCTCGCTTGCCGCCGCGCTCGCGGCCTCGATCGGCCGCGCGCCCGGCGCCGTGCATGTGCGGAGCGACATTGAACGCAAGCGGCTCTATGGTGTCCATGAGTTCGATCGTTTGCCTGAAGAAACCTATCGCCTGGACGCCACAACACGCACTTATCAACGTCTTTGCGATTTGGCGGCAACCGCGCTTAATGCTGGCCAGAGCGTCGTCGTCGACGCCGTGCATTTAAGGCCGGAAGAGCGCGTCGCGGTAAAGCAGGTCGCGAGCCGGGGCCAAGCCCATTTTACCGGCCTCTGGCTCGAAGGGCCGATTGGTACGCTTATGGATCGAATAGCCAAACGCAAGAAGGATGCATCGGACGCCACGGCCGATATTGTGTCCGCGCAGGCTGAACAGCCAACGGGCACTGTGGACTGGCTGCACGTGGACGCCTCGGATCTCCTCGACGCAATCGCGGCGCGTGCCCTTGCCGCGATAGTGGGTTGATCGAAGATAGACTCGATTGGTCAACAGGGAAAGGGCAACACGCCGCAGGGTACGTCAGTTGTGATTGTAATGGTGGGCGCGACAGGGATCGAACCTGTGACCCCTACGATGTCAACGTAGTGCTCTCCCGCTGAGCTACGCGCCCATCGCGCTTCCCGTTCACGCGGGAAGCGCTTAAACTCAAAGTACATGCCTGGATATAAAACTCGACCGGCTCCTTGCCGCGGCATGCTTAGGTTTGGTCGGGACGCGTATATAGCGCCGGTCGCACCGGCGCAAGCCGGTTCCAAAATCCGTGTCGGTAGCACACGATCTGTCCGGTTTAGGTAGCACACGATCTGTCCGGTAAGTTTCCGGCCCTTTGGGGGATGGGATGCGCCGGACGGAAGCCCGACAAGGTGTGCGGATGATCAAGTTTATGAGCATTTTGAGCCGTTACGCGGCGGCGGAGTTCGGCCAGGTGGAAGCAGCGGAGCTTTTGGGGGTCGGCGAGCGGACGTTCCGGCGTTGGCGCCAGCGCTACGAGGAGGAGGGCGAGCCTGGTCTGCTGGACCGGCGGCTTGGCAAGGCGTCCGGCAAGCGGGTTCCGGTTGATCGGGAGGCGGAGGTGGAGGCGCTTTATCGCAACCGTTATAGCGGCTTCACGGCGAAGCATTTTCACGAGCATCTGGTGCGCGACCACCATTTTGGGTGGGGCTACACCTGGACCAAGACGTTCCTCTATTCGAAGGGTCTGCTGGAACGGGCCAAGCGGCGCGGGGCGCACCGGCGCAAGCGGCCGCGCCGGCCTCTGCCCGGCATGCTGCTGCATCAGGACGCCTCGCGGCATGCGTGGCTTGGCGGCCAGCGGGCGCTCGATCTGATCGTGACGCTGGACGCTGCGACGAGCGCGATTCTCTCGGCCTTTCTGGTCGAGGAGGAAGGCACGACCTCGACGTTCCGGGCTTTGGAGGAGGTGTTTGGCCAGCATGGTCTGCCGCTGAGCCTCTATACGGATCGGGGCAGCCATTATTTTTACACGCCGGAGGCTGGCGGGAAGGTCGACCGGACGCGCCTGACGCAGGTCGGCCGTGCCCTCGATCATCTCGGCGTCGAGCATATCGCGGCCTATTCGCCGCAAGCGCGCGGCCGCTCGGAGCGTGTCTTCCGGACCTTGCAAGACCGTCTGATCAAGGAGCTGGCGCTGGCCAAGATCACCACGATCGATGCGGCCAACGCATACCTTCGGGATATCTATATCCCGGCGCACAATGGGCGTTTCGCCATCGAAGCCGAACAGAAGGGCAGCGCTTTCGTGGCAATCCCGGGCGTCGATCTTGGCGAGATTCTCTGCGTTCAGGAAGACCGCCACGTCGGCAACGATAATTGCGTGACGTTCAACCGGTTGAAGCTACAAATCCCGGCGAGCCCGCTGCGCGCGCACTTCGTCAAGGCGCGCGTCAAGGTTCGCCACTACCATGACGGAACGCATGCGATCTTTCATGGTCCGCGCTGCCTTGGCCGCTACGACCAGAAAGGCGCCGCTATGGACTACCAAAAAGCCGCCTAAATCCGCTCGGCGGCCGGCCTGTGGACGGCATGGACAAGTCTACGACTTGCCCACCCCGCCCAAAGGAGAACAAAAACAGAAGAAGCGGACATATGATGTGCTACCAAATCCGGCCAACTTAATTAGCTATCGACAGACCGTGTCCTGGCTTAATCGCCCATGGCCGCAAATCAATCGAGCAAACCGGCGAGCTTTAAGGCGCCGTAACGAGCGATCCCAAGGAGCCTCACCATGAAAGCCTCAATTTATGAGACCGCATCTGTTGCATCGCACCAAGAAAACGCTGCGGTCCAAAGCGAATTGGCTCGCCATTTCCTCCAACCACTCATGTCAACGGCGTCGTATGTCGCTTGGTATCATGACAAAAAAGTGCAATGATAGTGTACTAACTGGCGAGCCCATACATGACGATCGCGTGTCCGGCGATGGGGATCCTTTGGAGCGAATCCTCGCTTCCATCCGAAGATCAAAAAGACAGGGCGACAGGACGATGAGCGATGAGGCAGCAATTGTAACCGGCCCCAGACAAGATCGCTTTGTTACAGCCGTATTCGCCGTGGTTCTCGTTGCCGCCGCTCTTTATTTTGGTCGCATCGTGTTTGAGCCGATCGCGTTCATGCTGTTCGCGATGGCTCTTGTCGAGCCTTTCCAAAACGCGGCCGAGGTCAGGTTTGGTAAGGCGGTTGCGCTCACCCTCACTATTATTTTGACGCTTCTTTTTCTCTCAATTCTCGTATGGGCAATTGTCTGGAGTATTAGTGATATTGTTGCCTGGGGCTTGGCAAATACGGAACGTTTCCAATCCCTGTACATGCGAACAACGCTATGGCTTGAAGAGCATGATTTCGTTGCAGCTGATTTAGAAAATCTGAAGCCGTCTTCCTTTGTTGGAATGTTCCAGACCGTTGCGGGTTACATCAATTATTTCCTTGGCTTTGCTCTCATGGTACTTTTATTTTTGATATTCGGCCTTGCTGAAATGGGTGATTTCAAACTCAAGCTCGCAGCGCTCGACACGAAATTAAGCGGCTGGAGCTTGTTGGAAACGAGCCGCCAAATCGCCGAGAAAATCCGGAAATACATGCTCATTCGCACCATCGCGAGTTTAGCGACGGGCGTGGCGGTCTTTCTCTTCACACTTGCGGTAGGCCTCGACCTCGCGATCGCATGGGGCGTAATTTCGTTTGTGTTGAACTACATTCCCTATGTTGGGCCACTCGTGGCCGTCATCCTTCCCGTGATTTTCGCGACCGCGCAATTCGAGTCCTGGCAGACGGCGGCATTCATTTTCGGAAGTTTATACCTGATCCAATTCGTGATCGGCAACTACCTGGAGCCATTGCTGACAGGCACCGCTCTTGCCATCTCACCCTTCATCATGCTGGTTGCGTTTTTAATTTGGGATTTTCTATGGGGTATGCCCGGGGCTTTTATCGGGCTCCCCGTCACAATCGCACTTTTTACGATCTGGGAACAGAATCCCTCGACGCGTTGGATCGCAGACCTCATGGCAACAAATGGCACTGCTTCCGACAAACAATTGGCAAAGACCGGCTGAGTCCGGAAGCGGTACCGCTGATGTTGCACTGCGGCTTTTCATTGAGATCGCAATTGACACCGGCGACAAGCGAACGGTAATGTAGCTGATACTATTTCCGCCATTTCGTAATGCGGCGGTTGTGGGGTTCGTGCGATTATGGATGGGGTCGTTACCCTGAATTGGATTGCCGATGATCGAACCTAATCTGGCACGACATACAGCCGATCCCCTGGACCATCCCCGCAAAGCGAGCTTTTTGCGGCGGAAACTGCCGTACATCGCGGTGCTCACGCTGGCAATTGCCGGCGTGGCCTTTACCAACATGTCTCATCAACCTATTTCGGGGTTCTGGGAGTTTTTGGCTATTGCGATCGGAGTTGTCTGCGTCACCACGGCATGGCCTAACGTTCACGACAGGAAAGCTCGCTTTCGGCTGATGTGGACACAAGCAGCTCACTGGACGACTTTTTTGGTCATTATGAACATTATGTTGTTGCCCGGCGTTCAAAAGATGGTGCCTGCGCCTGCAAACAGCCTAGTGCTTTTGATGTTGCTTGCACTCGGGACTTTTCTTGCTGGAATCAATCTCTTGTCCTTGGAAATCTGCTTTCTCGGCCTCGCCATGGCACTTTTTGTGCCGGCGATCGCTTGGCTCAAACAGTCCGCGCTCTTTTTGCTCCTGGCCGCTGTCCTTCTCGTCGGGCTCGTCATCAGCTTCTGGCCGCGCAGGGGCAAAAGCTACAGCGCGTAAGTGCCTGTGAGCATGAAACGCCCTCAAGAGCATATGATGGACAACTGTCGTCCGGTATCCAGTAAACCGCACGGGCGCGCCGAGCGCTTGGTGGAGCGGACGATCTTCGCCAGCCGCTGGCTTCTGGCGCCCTTCTATCTCGGTCTCGTCGTCGGCCTGGTCGTGTTGTTGATTAAGTTTGGCCAGAAGATGGTCAAGCTTGTTACATATTCTCTCTTTTCCAGCGGCAATGACCTTATTCCGGTCGTTTTGTCTCTGATTGATTTCTCCTTAATAGCCAACTTAATGCTGATCGTGATGTTCAGTGGTTACGAGAACTTCGTATCGCGCTTCGAACTCGACGATAATAAATACAAGCCAGCCTGGATGGGTCATGTCGGCTTTGGAGATCTCAAGATTAAGCTCTTGACTTCGATTGTCGCTATTTCGGCCGTCCACTTGCTGGAGAGTTTCATGAATATCGATCAGACAAGCGATCGTGAACTCGAATGGAGCTTAGGAATTCAAATTACACTCGTACTTACGGGAGTCCTGCTGGCGATCATGAACCGCGTTTCCGGGCAAGGGCAGCATTAACCCCGTCCTTCCCGATCTTTGTAAGCCACCTAGACTGGAGCATCACGCTTTTCTTGCGCACGAAGGATCGGTGACGTGTAGGAGCCTGGATGGCGGCGCATAGTGCTCCGTGATCCGGCCCAGATGAAAGTAAGGAGACTTCCAATGTCCAATCTCGTCGTTATTGTTTATCCGACCTTAGAAAAGGCCGAAGAGGTGCGAACGCGCCTGTTCGAGCTGCAGAGGGAATATATCATCAAACTCGGGGATGCTGTCATCGCAACCAAATCCACCGATGGCCAAATACATTTGCACCAGGTCGTCAACACAACGGCGTCGGGTGCTGTTTCGGGCAGCTTTTGGGGTTTGCTGATCGGGGTGCTTTTCCTGAATCCGCTTCTCGGAGCGGCTTTGGGCGCGGCGGGCGGCGCGCTGGGTGGTGCGATGACGGACTTCGGCATTAATGACCCGTTCATGAAGAAACTCGCGGAAAGCATCCATCCAGGTGAATCTGCCTTGTTTGTGCTTATCAAGGAAATGACGGCGGACAAGGTGATCGAGCAGATCAAACACTATGGCGGTGTCGTGTTGCAGACTTCCCTCGATGACGCCAAGGAACAGGCACTTCGCCACGCTCTCGCGGGCCACGTGGAATCCGTTGCAGCACCGCCTGCGACTGGCGCCTCGTCCTGACGGCGGCGCCCGGGTACCGAGGCATCAAGGCGGCGGCGTTGCTGCCTTGATTGGCGTTTCGGCTGCGCTGGCGCGAATTCCCTCTTCAATTCTTTCGACCATGTAGGGGAAGAAGGGGTTCGAAGACATACGAAGTAATGCATCCAGGCTGACGATAAGCGTGCCCCGCTCGCCACGCGGGGCAATGGCGCCGAGATTGACGCCGAAGTTCTCGGCAGGATCTGGCTCCATCCCATAAAGCGAATCGCTGATTGGAAACGGCAGGGCGACGTGCGAGAGCGAGAAGACGCCCGGCGGATAGGACAGCCCCAAGGCGCGCGATTGTTCCGCGACGGCGCCGGCTTCGGTCACGCGTTCGGCGACCTCACTGGTGTCGAGGTTCGAATTGGCGATGATCGTCGTTCTGAACAGCCTCGGCGGCGGCGGCAGAAGACGCGCCAACGCGGTGTCCGAGGTGGTCCGCAGCAGTTGGCCGAACTTGGCATTCCGGTTCAGATCGAACAGCACGAGTTCGCTGCCATTCGATGGAAGTTGGGCATACAATGCCGAGACTATTGCCCGGGTGCTGACGGTAAAGTCGATGACGGATTGAAAAGTCAAGAGCGGCGCCAAGCGATCCAAGCGCCTTTCCCGCGCAAGGCGCGTGATCTGCTGCTGCAGCGCGTCGCTCAGGAGAGAGGTTTGCCGTGCGCCGTTCACCGGAAACGAATTATATTTGAACGGATTGAACTCCGGCACCACGCTGAGCCAAGCGGACTTTGCAAACGCCGGCAATATCGCCGGCAAGCCAGCCAATCCCGCGAAGCGCGCAAATCGCGTGATCCCGATCATCGGCGCAATTAGCACGAGACGATCCGGCCGCGTCAGGCGTGGATCATCGAGGGCGTCGAGCGCATATTTCAACGCGAGGGCGCCGCCATTGGAGAAACCGATCATATGCAATGGGAGCGATGGGCCGATGCGCCGTCGCGCCTCTCTGACAGCCAGACGTGTCGCGGCCATCCAGTCTTGCCACTCGACGTCGGTCAAGGCGCCCGGAACGGTGCCGTGCGCTGGCAGCCTTATTGCGACCGAAACATAACCGTGTTCGCGATAGCGCCGGGCGATATGCCGCAAACTATAAGGAGAATCCGTCAACCCATGCAAGAATACCACGGCTCCGACCGGCGCACCATCGGGCTCGAGCACATAGGATCTGTTCCAGTCTTGCGAAAAGCCTTCCGGATAGACGGGGCTGCCCTCGAAATAGCGATTGACCGGAATGCGCTCGCCCGGGTCGAGCTTTTGGCTGACTTCTTGCCTTACCTCCACGAAGAGCTTGTCTTCAGCCTTGAGATAATCAATCCAATCGGCGCCATCGATGGCTTTGGCCTTCAACTCGTGCGGCACGAAGGTGTGCCACGGCTCGAGAGGGGCGCCACGTTGCGAATAGTAGACGCGGGCACCCAGCAGCGTTACGATGGCCACCGCGAGCAGCAGTGCGGTTCGTCTCAGGAGCCTCATCAGCCGGCCACGCACGGTCCCGACTTTCCTTCTTTATCGTGGACGCTGATGTTCTCAGTCCGATCCGTCTGCAATCCAAAAAGCGAATGACTAATTGAAAATCCGGAATTCTGACGCGATGAACAGCTCAATCTGAAAGGGGAAAAGCCGGCTCGCGGGATCATCGCGAAGCCAGGACTCAGAGTTTAGCCTCAGACCTTGAGAAGGGCCTCGTTCGACGTTGGCCCGGTCTCGCCCAAACGAACCTGGTAGACACGGAGGTTTTCGATAACCCGCTGGACGTAATTGCGGGTTTCGGTGAACGGAATCCGCTCGACCCAGTCGACCGGATCGACGCCAGGTTTGCGTGGGTCGCCATACGCATCGATCCACTCCTTGACCTTCTTGCCGCCGGCATTATAGGCCGCAAAGGTCAGGATATACGAGCCCTTTTGTTCGGCCATGAGCTCGCCGAGATGGCGTGCGGCGAGCTGCGCATTGAATGCCGCGTCGGTCAGGAGCCGCTTTGGGTCGAAGGCAACGCCCGCGTGGCCGGCGGTCCTTTTCGCGGTCGACAAAATCATCTGCATCAAGCCTTTGGCTCCGGCCGCTGATTCTGCGGATGGCTCGAAGGCGCTTTCCTGGCGCGCGACCGAATAGACGACCGGCGGCGCTACGGAATTTTCCAAAGGCTCGAAGGCAGGCACGCCGTAGTCCGGAAAGGCCAGCGCATCGACCGGCATGCCGCGCTGGCTTACGATCTTGCCGAAGCTAAGCGAAAGGTGCGCATCGCGCTGCTTTGCAACGACGCTTGCCAGAGCCGCCACTTGCGTCTCATCGGCAAGGTGATGCGCCGCTTCGAAGACAAGCGGAGCCGCCAAATCCTTGTCGCCGGCGGCGTAGAGAAGTTCGATCACCTTGATCGCGTCGTCGCGGTCCTCTCCCTTTGCCTCGTTGGCAATGGAGCGGACCGGTAGAGTTGTTAGCCCGAGTTTTCCGCGCGCGAGCTGGCCGTAATAAGTTGTCTGATGAACCGCCGCCTGCTCATAGAACGCGCGGGCCGCCGTCCAGGCGCCGTCCGTCAAGCTTGCCTCGGCAGCGCGGCCCTGCCAATAAGCCGCTCGCGCCTTTGACATTGGTGTCTCGGCGAGCTTGGCTATGGCGTCGAAATGCCCGGCCGCGCGCACCGGATCGTTGAGAAAGCGAAGCGCGATCCAGCCCGCGTGAAATTCTGCCTCGATCCGCATTTCGCGCGACACTGCGGAATGTTCCGCACACACCTTGTAGGCGATGACCGCGTCGTTCTGATCGAGGAGCTTGCGGGCGAGAAGCCGGCGTTCGATCCACCATGCATCGCCATCGACGAGACGCGAGGGATCGCGTGGGGCGGCAAGCATGATATCGGCTGCTGCGCGGATTTTCTCGGCATGGCGCAGTTTGTGAATCCGCGCGAATAGATAGCCCGGGTCGGTGCGAAGGGACAAGGGAACCGCGGCGAGAAGTTTGTCGCTTGGCTCTTCGTTGATCACGGCGGCACGTCCCTTGGCGAGCGCCAGCACATCCGGCCCGGCCAAGGTGGCCGCGCGAAAAGCGGCCGCGATCTCATTCTTGTAGAGCAAACGATCGGCACGGAATTTATGATCGTCTCTGCTCAAATAGGCGTTGAAATCCGATTTCACCTTCGCTTCGAGCTGGGGGTTGAGATCGGCTTCGCGCCACACCGCCCGCACTAGGGCGGCAGCCTCGCTGGTCTTGCCGTCGCCGGTCAAGACGCGCGCAAGAGCGAGCTTGCCCGCTGGAGTCTCGGGGTCGGAGCCGCTAAAAAACGTCTTGACGAGCGTGCTGCTTTTGTGATCGCCGTAGAGGGCTTCCTCGCTGCGCTTCTTCAGCCAGTCCAGCGCGGGCCAAACTGGATGCGCCTGCATGAACGCTTGCAACCGCTCGAAGCCGGTTTCACGCGGAAAGCTGCGCAAAGCGATCCATTCAAGGGCCGTTCTGACGGTTGGGTCCTTTGCGGTCATTGCCGCGATATCGCCATGCGCAAGGTCGCCGGCTTTATAAAACGCGATCGCCTCGGCAAGGCCGGTCAGGTCGCGTTCCTTCTGCGACGTGAAGTCCGGCGAGAGCACGCTCGCTTGCGGTGCCGCCATTGGGGCAGGCTTGACGAGACCGCTTTCGCTTGAACGAGACTCATCGTTGGGAGACGCGGATCCCTCGGAATCGCGCGCTGGCGTGAGTGGCGGAGAAATGGACGCTGGCTCCTCGCGGTGACCGTCACGAACAGCGAGCGCTGCCCCGCGGTCCATCCCGCGGCAAGCGCACAAATTGCTACAGCGCCGATTCCAGGGATGCGCCCGAAACGAAATTGCCTTGTGAGCATGGTCCACCCAATCCTACAAAGCGGCGCGGAAGCGGAAAATCTGAACCATTCTTTCTTAACAAATGGCAAATGGCCCTTATCCAACACTGCTACCGTCGAGCATCTACGTGCGCCGGCCCGGTCGCGCCGACGCCAGATGCTTCGACAAAGAGCCCTTTCCCGAAGCTGGTTTAGTGGCTATGTCTTCGTCCCCCGGCAGTTCTTACATTCAACCGACCGTTAACAAAGACCCTGAATTGAGGCGTCACTTGGGCGAATCTTCGGAAAGGCAACACTGTGGCAATTGAGAGACAGACAGCTTTCAAGGGTTCGATCACCGCGCTTGTGACGCCATTTCAAGATGGGCGCTTCGACGAAGATCGTTTCCGTGCCTTCGTTGATTGGCAGATCGTCAACGGCACGCATGGTCTCGTGCCGGTGGGGACGACGGGGGAAAGTCCCACTTTGTCGCACGAGGAGCACCGTGCAGTCATCGCGGCGTGCATTGGCGAGGCCAAGGGGAGGGTTCCGGTCATCGCCGGGGCGGGGTCGAACAACACGCGCGAAGCGGTCGAACTCGCGCGCTTCGCGGAAGCCGCCGGCGCCGATGGCCTTCTGATCGTTACGCCCTATTACAACAAGCCGTCGCAGGAGGGTCTTTTCCGGCATTTCAAGGCGGTGAACGATGCCGTGGGTATTCCCATCATCATCTACAATATTCCGCCGCGCTCGGTCGTCGATATGTCGATCGATACCATGAAGCGGCTTTTCGAGCTGAAAAATATCGCGGGCGTCAAGGATGCGACCGGCAATGTCGCCCGCACGGCCTTGCAGCGCCACGCGCTCGGACCTGATTTCATCCAGCTTTCGGGCGAGGACATGACGGCTCTCGCGGTGATGGCGCATGGCGGCCATGGCTGCATTTCGGTGACCTCCAATGTCGCGCCGAAACTCTGCGCGCAAATGCAGGAGGCGTGTCTTGCTGGCGATTTCGCCGCGGCTCTCAGGCTGCAGGACAAATTGGCTCCACTGCACGCAGCCTTGTTTGTCGAACCCAGTCCGGCGGGTCCCAAATATGCGCTCTCGAGTTTCGGCAAGATTCTTGGCGAAATACGGCTTCCCATGCTGCCCGCTACGGAGACGGCGCAAGCCGCGATCAAGGCGGCGATGATCCACGCGGGGCTCATTCATGCGTGACAAAGCGAAATTGTGTGGGGGACCATAAGTGGCATCCAAGCCAGAGCGCCCGCGAAAAATCGCAGCGGACAATCGGCGGGCCCGCTACAATTACGAAATCGGCGAGACGTTCGAGGCAGGCCTGATGCTCACCGGCACCGAGGTGAAATCCTTGCGCACCGGCAAGGCCACCCTCGCGGAAAGCTACGCGAGCGTCGATCGCTCCGGCGAGATCTTTCTCGTCAATGCGAATATCCCGGAATATTTGCAAGCCAACCGCTTCAACCACGAACCAAAACGCCCGCGAAAATTGCTTTTGAAATCGCGCGAGATCGCCAAGCTCGCGCAAGGCACCGAGCGCCAAGGCATGACGATCGTGCCGTTAAAAATTTATTTTAATGAGAAGGGCCGGGCAAAAATCGAAATCGCGCTGGCGCGGGGAAAACAATTGCACGACAAGCGCGAGACCGAAAAGGCGCGCGATTGGAACCGCGAAAAAGGCCGGCTGATGCGCGAGAAGGGGTGATGCAGGCAATCGCGGAACCGCGGCCGCCATGCCGCTGCGTTCGCGAGCAAAACCTTATTTCGCGAGGATTTTCATCATCGACATCAGGGCGCCAAGGATGACGACCGTCTGGACACCAATCGCGCCGATCGTCCATTTCAAAAGCTCGGTCTTCACCGCCGCGATTTCGGCCTTAAGTTCGGTCCTTACCGCCGCGATTTCGCCTTTGAGCTCAGCCTTTATCTCGGCGATTTCGGTGCGCAGCTCCGCGAAATCCGCCTTCGTCACAAGATCGCCTTGGCTTGCCTCGCCAAGCGCCTCCGCTAAAGTTTCCGCCTGTTCGGCCGTGAAATGCCCCTTGTCCCGCAGCGTGCGGGAGAGGCGGAGCGTATCGAACAAAATGGCGATCATGGCGGCATTATGCGGGGGGCTGGAGCGAAAGTCCAATGGCGCATGGCTCAGGCCGCCCGCTGGAGGAAGCGCGAGACAGAGAAGGCGCGAAACTGGAGCGGTGATAAGGGCGGCTGATGCGCGAGGAGGGGTGAGCTTTCTACCGCACAATCACGGACTGGGGCTCGTGCTCCAGGGATTGATGACCGTGACGCTGCACAAGTCGAAATCCGCAGCGTTGCGGGTGACAACACTTGCCTTCTGGCTTGAAGCGATGGCGGCAATCGATGAGATCAGCCATTGCAATCGGTTTTCCGGCCTGCCTGCGGGCCGCGAAGATTTCCGCATAGGCGATCGCCGCTTCCTCATCGAAGGGGAGCACGCGGCAGTCGAAATCCTCCGAAAACATGGCTCGCGCTGCGGCCTCAAGGCCGAGACGGCGGCGCCCTTTCGGCATGATTGCAATACCCGACAGAATTCCTCTGCCTCGCAGATGGAAGTGGTGAAGAGGAGCTCCGCAGGCTGTCTCGATACAAAGTCCCGCACCTCCAATGGGGGACTTGGGGCCATCATGGCGGATAGGATGTTGGTATCCAGGATGAACATCACTCGAAGCGAGGCGGCTCACGCGCATGTCCGCGAGGCGGCAGTTCAAGCTCAACGCCGCCAAGCGGCGCAAAGCGTGCGTGAATGCGCGCGTAAAGGTTTGAGCTCTTATTGCGCCTTGAACCGCTTAAGGCCGCCTGCAGAATGTTTCTCGCCTCAGCCTCCATCGAGCGGCCGTGTTCCGCCGCCCGGATGCGCAGCCGCTCCTTGATCGTAGGCTCTAGATTGCGGATGATGATGGCGCCCATGACAACCTTTCGTTTGATTGTATTATATTCAATGATATCATTGCAATCAAGATGGACCGTAACTCCGCTTAAGTTGCTTCATCTGCGCCCGGGCGCTTCAGAAAGGATTGTGAGTGCTTGGCTGGCGATGAGCAGTTAAGAATGTGCTGGCCTTTTGAGAGGGACAGGACGGAGAGAACTAAGATGCAACCTCACCCCATGACTTCGTTCATGCAATGGTCCGTCTCTATAGCTGCATTAGCCGTGGCGGCATGTGCTGTTGCGTTTACCGTGTGGACGTGGCGGGAACATCGTAACGCCGATCTCGTAAAGATTGGCGTCAGTGTTTTGCGGGTTGATCCGGACAAGGAAAAGCAGATTAGCGCGGCGCGCGAATGGGCGCTTAACCTCATAGATGCCGACGCGGGCGGAGTAAAATTTTCTTCGGAGGCCCGAGAACAACTGCTTCGGGAGCCTTTAAGTTACGACTACAGCTCTGACACTCCACCATACACCTACTCTGACACTCCGTCAGTTAAGCCCGCCCCGCGCCGCCCTTCGCCTGAACCGCCGAAGTAGTCACCAATCAAATTACAACCGAGACCCAACCCTTTCTCCTGTCGGCCGCAGCCCATGTCCCACAACACCTTCGGCCATCTCTTTCGGGTGACGACTTTTGGCGAAAGCCATGGGATTGCGATCGGCTGCGTGGTCGATGGCTGCCCGCCCCTGATCCCGCTCGAAGAACCAGACATCCAGCAGTTTCTCGATCAGCGGCGCCCAGGCACCTCGCGGTTCACCACCCAGCGGCAAGAGGCCGATCAAGTCAAAATCCTCTCCGGCGTTTTTCATGACGAAAAAACCAAGCGCCAGGTGACGACCGGCACGCCCATCGGGCTCATCATCGAGAACACCGACCAGCGCTCAAAAGACTACGACACGATCAAGGACACCTACCGGCCCGGCCACGCCGATTTTACCTACGACGCGAAATACGGAATCCGCGACCATCGCGGGGGCGGCCGATCGTCCGCGCGGGAAACCGCGATGCGCGTCGCGGCTGGCGCGATCGCCCGGAAAATCATCGCTAAGGTGCAAATACGCGGCGCGCTCGTGCAAATGGGTCCGCACAAGATCGATCGCGCCAATTGGGATTGGGACGAGGTCGGCAAAAATCCGTTCTTTTGCCCCGATGTAAAGGCGGCAGCGTTTTTCGAAACCTATCTCGACTCCATTCGCAAGGCGGGCTCCTCGATCGGCGCCGTCATCGAGATCGTGGCCGAACATGTGCCGCCGGGCTGGGGGGCGCCCATCTATGGCAAGCTCGACGCGGAATTGGCAAGCGCTCTTATGTCGATCAACGCGGTCAAGGGCGTCGAGATCGGCGACGGTTTTGCCGCCGCCGCACTTTCGGGCGAGGCCAACGCCGACGAAATCCGCCGGGGCGACGATGGCGCGCCGCTTTTTTTGTCGAACCATGCGGGCGGCATACTCGGCGGGATCTCGACCGGCCAGCCGGTCGTCGCGCGGTTCGCTGTCAAGCCCACCTCCTCGATTCTGACACCGCGCCGGACCATCGATCGCTTCGGCGCCGAGGCCGAAATCGCGACCAAAGGCCGCCACGATCCTTGCGTTGGAATTCGCGCCGTTCCTGTCGGCGAAGCGATGGTTGCCTGCGTGCTCGCCGATCAATTCTTGCGCCATCGCGCTCAGATTGGCGAAAGCCAAAAATGGCCGGGTGGCATCTAAAATTGCCGACGGCAACGCCGAGCTGAGCCAAGACGCGGCAAAAGTCCTTAAGCCATTCCGTTTTCGGGCGCCGCAAGCAATTCCACTCGGTGATTTGTGACGAGGGCATCAATCATCTCGTCCAGAGCTGTTCGCCGCCGGGTTCCCAGAGCCGGTCATTGCCGCCATGCTTGCCAAACTGCGGCACGCGCCGGCCCCTTGTTTGTTCTACCTGGACGCTCAATCGCGGCGTCGAGTTGGACCGAAACCGGTCGGCTTCATCTCACCTTGATCGAAATGGCGAGGCTTACGCCGGGCGCAATCGCGGCAAATGCTTCATGCAAGCCGGGCAGGCTAGCATGATCGCGCACGGCTGAAGCCGCAAAGGTCTCACGTTAATGGCCTCTTTAGCGCAGCGGTTTGACGATTTAACCAAAATTGAACGGAGTGGGTTACATGGCGTTAACTTCCTCCCCACATTGTTGCTCAATCATTCGCGAAAATTCCCTGCGAGCCGGCGTTGACGCCTACAACATGGATTTATGGAAATGAACACCGACCAGAACGTTTCGCAAAAAACCGCCGCCTCAAATCGGCCCCTCGATCTCATTTCAAGGCTCTACCGCGAAATCGGGATTTCCGCAGTCGCCGCCGCGCTCGAGGCAACCGCGCAGAAGCCGCAAAAACCGCCCCGTAGCCGCAACGACATTCCCGTGGTACTCAGGGATAACAAGGCGGCGTAGCCGTCCCCGGAGCGGGGGACCATCTGCCTTTTAATTTGATGGTTTTGCCGCTTTGCGGTAGATTGATTTATGACCAGCATAAGCCGACGGCTTTTTTTGCGGGGTGCCGGGGGCTTGGCTTGGACGGCGGGCGGGCTTGGCGCCTATGCGTTTGCGTTTGAACCGGGCCTGCGTCTTAATGTTACTTCCTATCGCGTTACCCCGCCCCACTGGCCGGACGGCTTGACCGTCAAGGCCGCGGTGCTGGCGGACCTCCATGCCTGCGAACCGTGGATGCCCGCGAGCCGCGTCCGCGGAATCGCGAATTTAACCAACGATCTTAAGCCCGACATCGTCTTTCTGCTCGGCGATTTCTCAGGCGGCCACCGGTTTGTCACCGGCCCAGTGATGCCGGACGAATGGGGCGAGGCCCTCTCGGTTCTCAATGCGCCGCTCGGCGTCTACTCGGTTCTCGGCAATCACGACTGGTGGCATGGCGCCCTGCCCGGAATGCCCGCCGATGGCGCCGAAGGCGTGCGCCGTGCCTTGCGTTCGGCCGGCATCGAAGTTCTCGAAAACCATGCGCTGCGCGTAACCAAAAACGGCCAACCCTTCTGGGTCGCGGGCCTTGGCGATCAAATCGCCGAATTGGAGGGGCCAAGGCTTTTTACGGGCCGTGACGATCTTGCCGGGACCATGGCGCAAATTAAAGGTCCGGCGCCGATCATCTTGCTGGCCCATGAGCCGGCCATTTTCCGGCGGGTTCCAGACCGCGTTTCACTGACGCTCTGCGGCCACACGCACGGCGGCCAAGTGAACCTTTCCAATTTCACCAAGGATTTTCTGCGCCACCACGGGCTCGATCTGATCTATGGTCATATCGTTCAGGGAGGCCGTCATCTCATCATCTCGGCCGGCCTTGGCACAACGCGCGCGCCGGTTCGCTTCATGCGCCCGCCGGAAGTGGTCGAGCTGACCATCGGGAGCGTAGCGCGTCCGCAAGCCTGAACTGGGTCAAATCAGATCAAACCGTTTCCGGTGAAACATTGGGGCGTGCTCGATTCACCGCGGAACCCGAAAATCCAGATTAGATGCGGAAATTGGCGGTGACTGATGCGCGGCAGATTCACGCCAAACCATTCGCCGCGTCCGGCTTTCCGTTCAAAGCTCAGACGACTTCCACTGACGTTGGACACTGCAAGAGCGGCCATTGCGGAATGCCTCAATGACCATGGGAACTCACCCGCGCGTCGGCTATTGTTGCGATCAGCTCAGCCATATCTTGTCGCGGGCCACCCGAAGCTTTACCTAGCGAAAGGTACTCAACCGACACATTCGTTTGCAGCGCGCGCAAGATGAGCTTGAACACGAGCCATACGGAGCGGTGCCGAAACTCCATGCCAAGAGATATTACCGGCAGACTATTCCAATCAAGTTCGAATTCCGCGTCCCAGCCGAATGACAATGTTCCGGGTTTAAATAACAATTCCACCGATGAATTTACGATATCCTGAATATTGGCGAGCTTTCCGGCGTGAATATAGGCGATGAAATCGCCCGCGTCGACCAATCGCAATTCGGCGGCAACCGATTCGAAGGCGGCCGCGAGAGCGTCCGCCGGAAGTTCGACATGACCTTCGCGCTGACCTAACAACATTTGAAGTGCTTTCATTTCGCCGGTGCCGTTGGCGAACTTCTAGCATACGGAATATGAATTATTTCCGCCACTACTTTATAAAATTCAAGCGGAATGGCTGATTGGCTGCGACATTGCCGAAGACGGCTCTTGCTGAAGAACTTGTCTTCGACGAGTGGAACCGAAATTGCGGCCGGAAATTTCCCAAATCTTCATGGCTATGGCGTTTTTATCCCTTGGAACGAATCAAGGGAGCATGTCCTTCGCCGAGCTTCCCGCAAGCCGCGCCAGATTATACCGGGTCTCGCTATCCTCCAAAGCACGGCATTTGTCCCGCCTCGTCCCGAGGACGCCAGCGTCCGCGCGACGCAACACCAAAAATACGCGCCCGCGCATTTTTGTGCGTGGAAGCGGCTATGTCGCGGATTTTCTGCGCGAAAACGGACGAAGTTCCGGGGCAACAGCGCCGCCTTTCGTGCGATAAATCTTATTGGGAGGGAGTGTCGATCGATAGGAGGCCACCATGTCCTTTCAAAGCCCGATGCCCTTGCCGAAAGCGATTTCCCCGGAACGGGTCGTCACTCAAGAAGTCCGCTTTGGCGCGAAAAATTACGCGCCACTTCCGGTTGTCTTGGCGCAGGGCGCCGGCGCGTATCTCTACGATACCGGCGGCAAGCGCTACATTGATATGATGAGCGCCTATTCGGCGGCGAGTTTCGGCCATCTGCATCCGCGGCTCGTCCACGCCATGAAAGGTCAGCTCGATCGCTTGGATGTCGTCTCGCGTGCCTATCATTCGGATAATCTCGGGCCGCTTTGCGAGGAACTCGCGGGGCTCGCAGGGCTCGATGCGTGCCTGCCGATGAATACCGGCGCGGAAGCGGTCGAGACCGCGATCAAGGCCGCGCGCCGTTATGGCTACGACCGGCTTTCAATCCCGGCTGGCAAGGCGGAGATTATTGTCGCCGCGGGGAATTTCCACGGCCGGACGACGTCGATCATAGGATTTTCCAGCGAACCCTCCTATCGGCGCGGTTTTGGGCCTTTCGCGCCCGGCTTTGTCATGGTCCCGTTCGGCGACGCGAGTGCGCTCGAAGCGGCGGTCTCGCCCTACACGGCCGCCGTCCTTATCGAGCCCATTCAGGGCGAGGCGGGGATTATTGTGCCGCCTTCGAGGATATCTGGCAAGCCTGCGGCGCGATCTGCGACCGGCACGGCATTGTGTTGCTTTTTGACGAGGTCCAGTCAGGCTTCGGGCGCACCGGGCGTAATTTCTGTTTTGAACACGAGAACGCCAAGCCCGACGGTCTCATCGTTGGCAAGGCGCTCGGTGGCGGGCTGATGCCCGTCTCTGCGTTTGTCGCGCGGCGCGCCGTCATGGACGTTTTCGATCCCGGCAGCCATGGCTCGACCTTCGGCGGCAATCCGCTTGCCGCGGCGGTCGCGCGCGAGGCGATCCAGGTTCTCCAAGATGAGGATCTCGCCTTGCGCAGCCGCGTCCTGGGGAAAACTTTGCTCGCCGCGCTTACCGGCATCGATCATACGGCAATCGTCGAGGTGCGCGGCAAAGGGCTTTGGGCGGGAGTCGAACTCGATCCCGCGCGCGTAAGCGCGAAGAAAGTGTGTCTCGCCATGCTGCGGCGCGGCGTTCTCACCAAGGAGACGCATGAAAACGTCATTCGCTTCGCGCCGCCGCTTGTTATCGAGGAGGCCGATCTCCTGCAGGCGGTCGAGGTCTTCCATGACGCGCTTGAGGAAACAGCCACGCCCCATGCCGAGCGGAGTGTAGCATGAACATTCATACCGCGAATGCGCCGGTGCCGCAAAACGATGCCGGCACCGTCGCCGCGCCCAATTGCAGACAAAAAATTTTGATGTGCGCGCCGGATCATTTTGGCGTGAATTACGTCATCAATCCGTGGATGCTCGGCAATTGCGGCCGCATCAATCATGCTCTCGCGGTCAGGCAATGGAATAATCTCAAAGATGCGGTTGCCGCGCATGCGGACATCACGCTGATCGAGCCGCAACCCAATTTGCCGGACATGGTGTTTACCGCCAATGCCGGCATGGTATTGGGCAAATTGGCGGTCGCGAGCCGCTTCCGGTATTCAGCGCGGCAAGGCGAGGAGCGCTTTTTCCGCCAATGGTTTGAGCAGAATGGTTTTCCGCTGGCGCAATGGCCCGAGAATATTTTTTTTGAAGGTGCTGGCGATGCCTTGCTCGATCGTGGGCAGCCTCTCATCTGGTGCGGATTTGGCTTCCGGTCCGATGAAACTGCACCCGCAGCGCAGGAACGCGTATTCAAACGTCCCGTCGTCGGTCTACGGCTTGTCGATCCGCGCTTTTACCATCTCGACACCTGTTTTTGCCCGCTCGAAGGTGGCTATCTCGTCTATTATCCTGAAGCTTTCGATGCCGCGAGCCGGGCGAAGATCGAAATAAAAGTCGCGCCGGAAAAACTTGTCGCCGTTGCCGAGGAAGATGCCCTGCAATATGCCTGCAACGCCGTCGATCTCGAAGGCCATGTTTTTCTCAATGGCGCATCGGAAGAATTGCAGGAAAGGTTGCGCGCCGCCGGCTTTACGCCCGTCATCGTGCCACTATCAGAATTCATGCGCGCGGGCGGGGCCGCCAAATGCCTGACCCTTAAATTAAAGGAAAGTTGGGGGCTAGCGGATTGATTTGATTCATTCTTACACCCGGCGGCGCGGCGATGTAAGCGTGCCCCCCACGCGGTATCCCCCCGAGTGACGCAATCGCAATAATATGCTACGCTTACGCTATGCTTGAACCTCTTGTAGCCGGCATTGGCCAAAAGAAAGCGCAGCTTGACCGCATGCGCCCATTGCCGCCGGATGCGCTCAGAAATCTCGAACATGCTTACGACCTTGAACTAACCTACACGTCGAACGCAATCGAGGGCAACACGCTCACCCAGATCGAAACCAACCTCGTGATCGAAAAAGGCATCGCGATTGGCGGCAAAAAGCTCAGAGATCATATTGAGGCAATCGACCATTACGACGCTATCCGCTATGTCCGTGCGATCGCACGGCAGGAGTCATCCCTGACGGAATCCGTTGTGCGGAACCTGCACGCTTTGGTGATCAAACATTCCTACCCGGACGTCGCGGGCAGCTACGCCACCCAAGGGCGCTTCGTTAACATCGGTCAAGGGAGGCATACTTTTCCGCCGCCTGCGGAAGTACCGGCGATGATGGGTGACTTTGCCAAATGGCTTGGCATGGCGCCCGCGATGCCGGAGACGGCGTTCACAGCGCATCGCCGTTTGGTGGACATTCACCCCTTCGATGACGGCAACGGGCGCATCGCTCGCTTGCTCATGAATCTCGTCTTGCTCCGGGGCGGCTATCCGCCGGTCGCGGTTCGCCCAGACGATCGCCTCGCCTATCTCCGCGCTTTGCAACAGGAACAAGCCGGACAAGGCGACGCAGGATTCAAACGCCTTCTTTATGAGCGGCTCGACTCAACCTTGGAAGACTACTTGCGCGCATCGCAAGAGGCGCTTCTCCAATTTGATCCAACCCAAAAGCTCAACACCAAAAAACTAACACCGCGCGGCTGACTTATTCAAAGTAGCTTGGCACGGCGCCCGCGACGCCGGAAATGTGGATCATGGCGATGATCTCGCGCAGATCCACCCTTTCAAATTCTTATGCGCGCAAAAGCTTCTCCGATGATGAGCACCTTCGAGCCGTTTTCTCCGACGCGATATCCACCATCTTCAAAATGAGCCTTCGCCATATCGCGCAACGTCTGTAGACGTACCTTGTGGTGTTCGTTTTCAAAACGCCATTTGTCAGCCGGATGCTCCTGCGCTATACGCAGGACATCTTCGCTGGCGATCACATTCCGGATCATACGAACACCGCCGATTTCTGTGTCAGAACCGGTCAGCGAGAAAATGACTTTCTTTTCGAACGTTGATAAATCGAGCAGATGCGCCAACACGCCATCGGCAAAATGCGCTACAAGAACATTGCGCGCCGCTTCAAGAATCGCTCCCTGATGCTTTGGATTCAAATCCTTAATGAATCGATGTACCCAGTTACATCGACAGGCTGCCGCAATGAGCCATTTACGAACCTTGTCGCCACGAATAATGGTGTCGACATGCTCGACCATACCGAGATTCCTCAATTTTAAAGTTCGGTATCCTTCTCTGTCGACATCCGAAACCTCATTCACAGAGTGCACATAGCGGTGCATATCGCGGTTCCCGCGTGACTGCCAGCGTGTCTTGAACCAGGCATAAATGCCTCCTGCACCCATCAGCAAGAAAATGGTGTTGTAAAAGACTGTAACGTGGATGGGCTTTATCACAAACCCAAAGATATGGATCACATTGTCGTCCATTTGGGTTTCCTTCAACCGTTTCTAACTAGGCTCAGACAATATTCAGCTATGATCTTTGGGGATCGGCCAACGCGACAAGCGCGGTTGATTTCAAACATAATCACAATGATATCAAGTTCATAAGTGCTGTTACGAAAACATTGATTTATGCTCGCGCATTTGTTGGCTGCTTTACGCCTTCTGCTCGCGAGCGCCCGGACGCACAGCCGCCGTTGCGGGAATCGGGAACTGAAGGGCGCGCCGATCTTGCGGCGGGGCGAAGCGAGCTATGCGCCGGTGGCCGCACGCTCCTTGCCCGCGCTGTCCTTGCGGGCAGGGGACTTGTGCTTGGCGTTCTTTCTGAATTTCCGCATGACAAGGTCGCGCTTCAATCGGGAAAGATGATCTATGAACAAGACGCCATTCAGATGGTCGATCTCGTGTTGGAGGCAAGTCGCCAAAATGCCGTCCGCCTCGATCTCTTGCGTGCGGCCGCCGCGGTCGAGATAGCGGGCGCGCACGCGCGCCGGCCGCTCGACATCCTCGAAAACGTCGGGGATCGATAGGCAGCCCTCCTGATAGGTCGAAAGCTCCTCCGACGCCCAGAGAATTTCCGGGTTTGCGAGACAAATCGGCTCCGGCGCGGCGGCTTCATTGTCGCGTTTGGCCACATCGAGAACGATCACCCGCTGTTGCACGGCAATCTGAATCGCGGCGAGGCCTACGCCAGGCGCGGCATACATGGTCTCGAGCATATCGTCCATAAGCGCGCGGATACTATTGTCGATGGTGGCCACCGGCGCGCCAACGAGACGTAAACGTGGATCGGGAAGGGTGATTATGGTCAGCAAAGGCATGAGCGTGAGATAATACCGGCGCCGCGCGAGGTCAATTTACCACCGCTCTGACGCAACTCTAGCTTTGCCTGATTTCGGGCCCATTTGCTCCACGGATTGTCATGGCTCTTTAAAAAAGCTAACAAAAACAATGAATTACATGCCCTTTGGGTTTTCCAAAAAAAATTGGGCAAAGCCTCTTGCTTTTTGTGCACTGCACGTGCATATTGGTGCGGTGCGGCGAGCCTCTTGCCGCCGATGCCCTCCTTGGGCGTTTCCTCCCTAGACTTGGGCCGCTTGTGGCAACGCAAGCGGCCTCTTTTTTTGTTCGTTTCCCATTGACCACTAATTTGTTTTTGGCTGCGCGTGCTTGCGAGGCGGCTCGCATGGCGGGCAAGGCAAAAAAGTTATCTATTGACGGTTATTGTCATCTATGATAAGTCAACTCCGTTGACGGCGAGCCTCTTGCCGCCAATGCCCTCCTTGGGCGTTTCCTCCCTAGACTTGGGCCGCTTGTGGCAACGCCGGCGGCCTCTTTTTGATGGCTTGCTGGCAATGACCAGCTGGCTTTGTGCCGCAGGGGTTGGGACCTCTTTTGACAGAGCCCTCACCAATCGGTTGTCCCGCCCCGGCGGCACTAATCCAGAAACATGGCCGGCTATTCGGCGGCCGCGCGATCCTGGTTGCGGCGCGCGGCAACCGCATCCGCCAAGACACAAGCGGCCTTGGCCAGACCGGTGGCAACATCGGCAAATCGCTCGCTTTTGCGCACGGCGCGTTCGTCCATGTAGAGAGCCCGGCTCACTTCGATTTGCATGGCATGGCAATCGCTTGCGGGATTACCATAATGTTCGGTAATGAAGCCCCCCGCATACGGCTTGTTGCGCTGCACATCGTAGCCTCGGCGGCGCAGCTCATATTCGACGGCATCGACAAAATCCGTGGCACAACTGGTCCCATAGCGATCGCCCACGACGAAATCCGGCTTTTGGGGCATTTCGAGTGCTTTCGCCCACGATGGCTGGCCGCTGCGCAAAGAGCCCGAAGGCATCGAATGGCAATCGACGAGGACAGCAATGCCAAACATTTGCCGCGCCCGGTCGATGAGCCTGCGCAGGCAAGCGTGATAGGGCTTATAGAGTTTCTCGATTCGCTCGATCGCTTCTTCCACCGGAATTCGGCGCGCGTAAATCTCTTGCGCTTGGCTCGCCACGCGCGGGATTGTACCAAGCCCTCCGGCCACCCGCAGCGAGCGCGTATTGGCGAAAGCCGGCAGCCGCCCCTCGAACATGCGCGGGTCTAACTCGTAGGGTTCGCGATTGAGATCGAGATAGGCGCGCGGAAACCGGGCTTTGATGAGCGGCGCGCCTAGCGCCGCAACCCCGCCGAACAAAGCATCGACGAAAGCGTCCTCCGAGCGGCGCAGCACCGCTTCGTCGAGCCTCGCGGCATCGAGAAACCGGCGCGGATACACATTACCCGAATGGGGCGACGAAAAAACCAGCGGACAGGCAAGCCGCGCCGGTTCCACCACCTCGAACGGCGGATCGAGTTCCGGCTCGTGCGGTTGGGTGACTTTCGCCGGGGCGTCCCGCGCATACGCCGGGCCGGACAGCATTGACGTCATCAAGCCTTCCTCGCCCCGCCGCCGCTCGCGTCCGAAACCCTTGGATGCCAGCCAATCCGTCAAGGTCATCGCATTCTGTCCAGTTCTGTCGCGATCCGCTAGCCCAATTCGAAAAAATTAACGGATAAAGTAAAATCTGGTAATTTTCACTCGATTTTTACCCGGCCGGCGTTTTGATGGCAAAAGCTGCGAGGACCCCCATGCACGAGCCGCAATTCCCAATCCATACCAAGATCCTGCTTGCCGAGGACGACCACGACATGCGCCGCTTTCTCGGCAAGGCGCTGCAAAACGCGGGCTATGTGGTTGCCTCGTTCGACAATGGCATGTCCGCCTACCACAGACTGCGGGAGGAGCCGTTCGAATTGCTTCTCACCGATATTGTCATGCCGGAGATGGATGGGATCGAATTGGCCCGCCGGGCGACCGAACTCGACCCCGACATCAAGGTCATGTTCATTACCGGCTTCGCGGCGGTCGCGCTCAACCCGGATAATAAGGCCCCGCCGCAGGCCAAGGTCCTGTCGAAGCCCTTCCATCTGAAAGACCTTGTAAACGAGGTTCAGCGTCTGCTTGCCGCCTGACCGCCGGCATGCTTGAAGGTTGCCAATGGGGAGTTGCCTCGCTACCGCGTGAGCCAATGCGGTTGCTCGACAGGAACCTAAACGCCTTGCTCAATAACAATGCCCGCAGGATGCGCCGGCCTATCGCTTGCCTCGCTTTCTGCCTCGTTCTCTTCGCCGCCGAGAGCGCTGGTGCCGCCGGATTCCAGGACTGCCTCGCGGGGCTTCGCGGCCCGGCGATTGCTGGCGGCGTCGATGCCGCCACTTTCGACAAGGTGGCGCGCGGGCTTACGCCCAACCCTGACGTGCTCGCGCTTGCCGAGGTTCAGCCGGAATTCAAGACGCCGATCTGGGACTATCTCGCCGGCCTCGTCGACGAAGAAAGAGTGAACGATGGCCGCGCGATGATGGCGCGCTGGGGCAAGGCGCTCGCGCTCGCGCAAAGCCGGTTCGGCGTGGACCCGGCGACGGTCACGGCCGTCTGGGGCGTCGAATCCGATTATGGCCGCAGCTTTGGCACGCGCCCGGTGGTGCAATCGCTCGCGACGCTGGCCTGCGGCGGCAGGCGAGCGGGCTATTTCCGGTCGGAATTCTTCGCCGCCCTAAAAATTATTCAGCATGGCGACATCGATCCTGCCCAATTCAACGGGTCCTGGGCCGGTGCCTTCGGCCACACCCAGTTCATGCCTTCGACTTTTCTGCGCATTGCCGTCGATCTCGATGGCGATGGCCGCAAGGACCTCATCAATTCGGTTCCCGACGCGCTTGGCTCGACCGCCGCCTATTTGCGCAAGGGCGGTTGGGTTCCAGGCGGCGAATGGGGATTCGAGGTCCGCCTGCCGGAGCATTACGCGGGTCCTTCGGGGCGAACCCGCAAGCAGCCGATGGCCGCCTGGGCCGCGCTGGGCGTTACCCGCGTCGACGGCGGGCGGCTGCCGGGCGGCGGGAGCGCGGGGCTGCTGCTGCCCGCCGGCGCGGCGGGCCCGGCGTTTCTTGTCACCCGCAATTTTGATGCGATCTATTCTTATAATGCGGCGGAGTCCTATGCACTAGCGATCGCGCTATTGTCCGACCGGCTGCGCGGGCGGCACGGACTCGTCGCCGCGTGGCCAACGAACGACCCTGGCCTGTCGCGCGCCGACCGGCGCGAGATGCAAACGCTGCTCATGAAGCGCGGCTACGATCTCGACGGCAAGGCGGACGGGGTCATCGGGACCAAGACCAAACAGGCAATCTCCGATTTTCAATCCCGCTCCGGCTTGCCACAAAACGGCCGCGCCTCCGTCTCGGTCCTCACCGCGCTGCGGGGACGGTAAAGCAGCCAATCGTACCAAAATGTTTCACGTGAAACACGTATGGATGCCCCCTGTCGTGCAAGAGGTTTTTGAGCGGCTTTGTCGTGGGATCGGGTGCGGTCATGTATCAGGCCTATCGCGCGGCGATCGTGCCGCTGGCCGGTATGGAGATGCGCAAAACCCGGTGCAGATCATTTTGGCGAGCTTTGTGCTCTTTGTTTCACTTTGCTTTCCGGATCCGGATCGGACCGATCCTTTCGACCTTACCGTTCGTTGACCTCCTCACACGCCTGACGTTTCCCATGCCACGGTGTCCGATCCTCGATCAGGCCGCCGCAGCCACGGGAACCCGAAAATCCTCGCCCTTGGTGAGCATGGCCCAGACCGAGCGCGCCATTTTGTTGGCGAGCGCAATCGCCACCAGCATCTTTGGTTTGCGCACCAGCATGCGCTGTAGCCAGCTTCCCTCCGGCGCCCCTTTCCGACAGGCACAGCGTACGACGGCCATCGCGCCGATGATCAGCAGCCGGCGAAATCGCGCCCGCGTTTGAAGACATCCATCGGCGGCGCGAAGGTCTCGATCGCCAGGGCCGTGATTGGTCCGACGCCCGGCATCGTCTGCAGACGCCGTGTCGTTTCCCCGCATGCGGCTTGGTGAGCCGTCGCCTTCTCAAGCTCCGAGATCTTTTTCGACAGCCCGTCGATCTGATCGAGGAGAACACGCGCCAGTTCCGCGACAAGAAGCGGAAGCGATGTCATTTGATCCTCAACCGCCTCTTCGAGACCTTTCACATTCGCCGGTCCCTGCGCGGCCACGACGCCGTGCTCCGACAAATGACCGCGGAGCGCGTTAATCAGTTGCGTGCGCTGCCGAACCAAAAGATCCCGCGTGCGGAAAAGCATGGCGCGCGCCTGCTGCTCCTGCGTTTTCACCGCGACAAAGCGCATGGTCGGCCGGCTTGCAGCCTCAGCGATCGCTTCGGCGTCAGCCGCATCGTTCTTTTGGCGCTTGACGAAAGGTTTGACGTAGGCGGGTGGGATCAATCGAACCTCGTGCCCGAGGTTACGGATTGCGCGTCCAAAGTGGTGCGCGCTTCCGCAAGCCTCCATGGCGACGATGCAGCGCGGCTGCTCGGCAAAGAAGGCGAGAACTTTCTCTCGGGAAAGCTTCTTCCGTAAAGCCACGCCGCCGTCAGTCAGGGCGCCATGCGCCTGGAAGGACCGCTTTGCAAGGTCGAGACCGATGATGCTAACCTTTTTCATGGATGCCCTCTCCGTTCGTGGAATGCGAAAACATGACCACCTTGGCACATTGCGATGCCGTCAGGAGGGGGCATCCACTCCATCATTTTGGTACGATTCCAATCATAGCAAACATACTTTCGCGAGGCGGCGCGAGTTCTGCCCCACCGGGTTTCGAGCTAATGCCAAGATGAAGGCACGCCGCCAAGAGTCAGGCCGGGATAGCGGCCGGCAGCGCGGCCTGCGTCACGGTTTTCTGCCACGCCGGCAACGCGCTTAGTGTTGCAAACCAGCGCCTGATCTCGGCATAAGGCTCAACCGGGAAATGCGCCATCCCCGCATAGTTCAGCATGGCACCAAGCGAGAAATCCGCAACCGTGAGCGTGTTTCCCGTGACGAATTGCTTGCCTTTGAGCTCGCCATCGAGAATCTTCGCCGCGCTATGGAACAGGTCGGTACCCTTGGCAACCGCGGCCATATCCGGCTCGCCGGTCTTCATCACATGGGGTTTTATAACGTACTCGCCGATGAGTGGCACACAGCATGGTCCCCAATGCGCGAGGTCCCAAAACTGCCAGCGCGCTACGTCGATCCGGACAAGATCATCCTTGGGCATCAGCCCGCTTTCCGGCCGCTGCAACGCCAAATATTGGCAAATTGCATTTGATTCCCACAGTATATAATTGCCATCCTTCATTGTGGGCACCCGCATATTGGGATTGAGCGCCGCGAATTGCGGCGTCTTCTGATCGCCCTTGGTCAGATCAATGATTCGCGGCGCCCAATCGAGGCCGAGATGATTGGCAATTGCCATCGGTTTGAAACAGCGCGGGCTCGGCAGAAAGACATAGAGTTCGATCGTCATTGGTTACTTCTCCTTGTAGATCGACATTCATATCTTATGGAGACCCGCGTAGAAAGGCTCGCGCCCCAAAACGCTGAGCCACCGTCGCAAAACAAAAGCGCAGGCGTCAACCCAAAACACAAATCTTCACCCACCACAGCGGATGCGCGCGACGAATCGCTTTCTTGGCCCGGGAGGCGGACCGGCAATCCTTGAAGAGCGCAAAACAAGTCGCGCCGGACCCCGACATGCGGGCCAGGCGGCAACCCGGCGCAGCACCAAGAGCAGTTAGCACATCGCCGATGATCGGAGCGAGCAGGCACGCGGCGCCCTCCATATCGTTGCGGCCTTTTCGCAGGGCTGCGATCAATGCCTCGGCTGTCATGCTCGAAGAAATCTCCGGGTGTCCCCCGAAGCCGGTCGCGGCGCCAGGCGCGATTTTCATCAGCGCGAAAACGTCTTTCGTCGCGACCGGCTGGCCTGGATTGACGAGGAGGCCGATAAGCGGCGGCAGCACAAGGGGCGGGCCCAGCTCATCGCCCGTGCCGCGCATCATGCGCCCGCGGCCCATGAGACAAACAGGGACATCCGCTCCGGTTGCCCGCGCGGCTTCGAGTACGCCCGAGTCGTCGAGCGCAACCGCGTTGGCGCGGGCAAGCAGACGGAGCGCCGCCGCTGCATCCGATGATCCGCCGCCGAGCCCCGCCGCCACCGGCAAGCGTTTCACAAGATGGAACGAGCCCAGCCGGGCGCTGGGATAAATTTGCGCGAAATGACGCGCCGCGCGCAACACGAGATTGTCTTCGACGCTGCCCAGGGCGGCAGCGGCCGGACCCTCGACGGAGAGCGAGAGCGGTTCGCCGCAGGTCAAGGCAAGCGTATCGCCCCCGCGCGACAAAGCGACAAGACTTTCGAGCGCGTGCCAGCCGCCGGCGCGGCGGCCAAGCACATGGAGAGTCAGATTGATTTTCGCGGGCGCGCGCTCGGTGAGGGTTTGGGGCAAGGCTTATGCCGCAGTCGAAGCCATGAGAAAAAGGATCCGCGAGCGCGTGCAGCTTCTCCGCCTCAACGCTATGTCGCGTGAGGCTCCCCCGCCCGGCCTATCAGGGGATCACCCCCCGTTTTTCTTCGGTTCGGCTTGGGCAGCGGCTGGACGCGTCTCCTCGTCGAGACCATGCTCGATCTTGTGCAAGATTTTGACCTTATCCTCCGGCTCGGGATCGAGGTCGCGCGCGTGATTCCACTGGAAATGCGCCTCGAGTTTGCGCCCCGCACGCCAATAGGCATCGCCGAGATGATCGTTGATCACAGGATCGGAAGGTTTGAGGTCGATCGCGCGTTCGAGTTGCTTCACTGCCTCATCATTGTGGCCAAGTTTGTAATTGGCCCAGCCAAGACTGTCGACGATATAACCGTCGGTCGGCCGCAGTTCTACCGCACGGCGCAGCATGGTGAAGGCTTCGTCGAGGTTCATGCCCTGATCGACCCAGCTGTAGCCAAGATAGTTGAGGACCATGGGCTGATCGGGAAACAAGGCGAGTGCCTGCAAGAGATCGGCTTCCGCCTCCGGCCATTTCTTCTCGCGCTCATAAGAAATCCCCCGGAAATAATAAATTGGCCAATTGGCTTTTTCGGGCTTGCCCGTCTCCGACAAGGCGCGCGAATAGGTCTCTATCGCCTCGGCATAATGCTTGTGTGCGCGCTGCAGATTGCCGAGCGCCGACAAGGCGTCCTCGTTTTTTGGATTTTCGTCGACGATGCGCGTGAGATATTTCGCGGCTTCGTCGGGCCGACTCAAGGCTTCGAGTATCTGGCCAGTCTGGATATCGGCCGTGGTGCGCAAGGGATCGTCTTCGCGCACCATGTCATATACGTCGATGGCCTGCTCGTTCTGTTTGAGGCGCTCGTAGATATCGCCCAAGGTGATGATGGCGAGGCTATTTTGCGGAGCGAGATAGAGCGCGAGCCTGAGATAGATCATGGCCGCGAGCTCGTCGCCCTGCTGTCCGCCGGCGGCGCCGAGGCCATACAACACTTCGGCCGCGCCTTCCCTGGCATCCTTGACCAGCGGATCAAGCGGTTTGCCAGCCTTGATAGCGGCGCGCGCGGCGGCGATAATTGGATGGTTGGGAAGAATTTGGTCGAAGGCCTCATAGGTCCGCAGCGCTTCGTCCCGGTCACCGCGGCGGGCCATGAAACGGGCATAGGCATCGACAAGGCGCAGAGTGTTCTTGTCGGCGGCGTAGGCGGCCTTGTACCGCTTCAAGGCTTCGCGCAAATCATGGGCGGTATCAGCGATGAGGGCTGCATGATAATCCCGGAAAACACCGAAATTTTCTCCGCGGAGCTTGGCGACGAGGTCGAGCGCCTGGCGCTCGTTGCGGCCGCCCGCATAAGTCCAAGCGGTCAGCAGCGTCGCGGTATTGTCGCGTTGCTGGCCACCGCCACCCTTCGCAAAATAGGCGCGCGCGGCAGCGAACTGATTCGCCTTGATTGCCTTAACGCCGAGGGCGAGGCGCGCCAGACTGTTGTTAGGGTCACGCGCGAGCACACGGTCGGCGAGGTTGAAGGCGTCTTGCATATTGCCGTTCGAGACCGCGGCGACGAAGGCGCGCTCTATCAAATTCGGATTGCGCGGATCGGACCGCAGCGCCTCACGAAAAAAAGTCGCCGCGGCCACGGTATCGCGCTCGGAGCCCGCGACCAGCGCGGCAAGATAATTACCGGACGGGCTTTCGCCGACCTCAAAAGGGGCCGCGATGGCCAAATTTTCCCGCGCCCGCGCGTGTGCGCTCACTAGCGCGGCCGGAAAACCCAACGCCAGAGCCAAGAGCAACGCGAACCCGCGCAGGGTGCGGCGACGGTATCGCCGGCCTTGATTTTTCTCGGCAAACTTCAACTCAATCGGCATTTAACGTCTTTCCGTGCAAGAGGCGATAGTTCGGCCGCCTTGGCGCGATCAGGCGATGTCTCGCCACGAACATGGCCATTTTGCGCTGCCCCGGCTAATTTGCACCTGGTTTCGCGGTAAGATTTAAATTCCGGCGCCGGAGGCAAACCCAAATGAATCGGGGCGGCTTTTCGAAGACGTTGGTGCGACACCGCGACCAATCAGCTCTGCCCAGGCCTTAGCTTATAGAAAATATGATGCCCAATAACGTCCATTTTTTCAAGTCTTCTTGCCCAGTGCGGCCGGACATAATTGGCATGAAAATGGGTCGAACTGCCGATATCGGACACGTAAGTCTTGCCGTTCGTCACTTCGCGGGCGATGCGGACCGCCTGCTGCCAAGCATCGGGTTCGCCGATGCGGAGGGATTTTCCCGTGCACGCAAAAGAGAATTGGCAAGCGTTGTAATGCCACCGGTTTTGGAAGACAACACCGCAGATCGTCGCGGGATAAAGCCCGCTCGAGACGCGGTTCAAGACAACTTGTGCCACCGCCGCCTGACCGACCTCGGATTCGCCGCGGGCTTCGAAATAGATGGCTTCTGCAAGGCAGCGATTTTCACGCGCCGGTTTATCCTGATCGATGAGCGCCGCGTAATTTGGCTTCACCCACGGCGCCGGAATTTCGTCGATGCCGGACGTCCGGGCGGGCAGCCCAGAGAGTGCCACGACGTCGACCGGTGCCGAATCCGCCAGGGCGGGCGTCGCCGATCCGAGTGTGATCGCGCGGCGGATCGCGGGCGTCGCTCCCTGCATCAGCCGCGCGTCGATCGCAGCTGGCCGCATCGTCATCGCGGACTCGTTCCGTCCCGGCGACGCCCCGGCGCTAGAATGCTCCGTTACCGGACTATCGCCATCGGGCCATGGTTCGAAGCCGCTGACGGGGCCGGATGCTTTACCGTCCGGAAGCGCGAAGACGCCCGCCGGTTGAGTTTCGTCATGATGAAAAATCAGATCTTCGGCGCGTAAGCTGGCGAGGCGATGGGAATCGAGAAGCCTCGTGTCGAATGCCGGCCGTAGACCGGCCAAGGGATCTCCCTTATTGCTGCGGTCGACTTCTGGAAACCGCCGGGCGTTGCGTTTCAAGTCGGCGCGCGGTTCGATTTCATCAGGCAGAAGCTTGAATTCTTCGTCGTCTCCGATCGACAAACTCGCCTCTCGCCATATCTTTCGCGCCTCGTCCGGGAACCTGTCAAAATCGAGGCCAAGCGCCGCCGGTTGTGGCGGGATCAATACAGCGGGCGGCGCTGGAGAAAGCAAATACATAGGCGCGATGGACGCACCTGCCACGGCATCCTGGCCGGCATCCGCGCTTATCGAAATGGCAAGCGCCATGCCGAGGCACCATGGCGCAATGGCGCCCGCCGCCCAACCGGTCCGCGAATTCCCCATGCGCGTCTCACCCTCACCGCAGGCGTCGGCGCATGCCGCCTGCCCGCAATGTCTATTGCTGGGTAAGCTTGAGAACAGGTTACCGGGGGCGGGGAGGAAGCGTGCCAGAATGGGGCGGATCGAGGAGCGATCTCGTCCAAGGCCACCCTCCAAGAAAGGAACGGCTCGCCATGGGCCAACCGGCACAGCGGGACGGTCAATAGGCCCGGTTGACGCAGAAATCGATCACGTCGCTCAAAGCGAATTTCCACACCGAGGCAGGAAACAGCTCCAGGGCGTCGCGCGCCATGGCGCCATAATGGCGGGCCCGCTCGATGGTATCCGCGAGCGCGCGGTGCTTGTGCATGGTCGCGATCGCGATCTCGAGGTCGCCCTCGGCGATTTGGCCTTGCTCCAGGGTGCGGCGCCAGAACTCCCGTTCGTTTTGCGAACCGCGCCGGAACGACAGAACGACCGGCAAGGTTATCTTCCCTTCCCGGAAATCGTCGCCAGTGTTCTTGCCGAGTTTGGCCGATGTTCCGCCGTAGTCGAGCGCGTCGTCGATGAGCTGGAACGCGAGGCCGAAATTCAGGCCGTAGCCGCGGCATGCCGCGATCTCGGGTTTCGGCCGCCGCCCAAGCAGGGCGCCGACTTCCGAAGCGGCACCAAACAAGGCGGCCGTCTTGGCCCGAATGACCGCGAGATAATCGTCCTCGCTCGTCGCAGTATCCTTGGCGGAGGAAAGCTGCATGACTTCGCCTTCGGCGATGACGGCCGCCGCCGACGAGAGCGTATCGAGGCAAGGGAGCGAGCCCACCTCGACCATCATTTTGAAAGCCTGACCTAAGAGGAAGTCGCCGACGAGAACGCTCGCCTCATTGCCCCATAGCATCCGCGCGGCGAGCTTGCCCCGGCGCATGTCGCTATCGTCCACGACGTCGTCGTGGAGGAGAGTGGCGGTGTGCATGAATTCCACCGCAGCAGCGAGCTTGATATGTCCCGCGCCGGCATAGCCGCAAAGCCCGGCGGTTGCCAAGGTCAGCATCGGACGCAGCCGCTTGCCGCCCGACGAAATCAAATGGTTGGCGACTTCGGGAATCATTGAAACGTCGGAGGCCGCGCGGGAGAGAATCGTTTGATTAACACGTTCCATATCCTGCCCGACCAAGGCGACCAGCCCGTCGATGCCGGGCTCTTGGATTTTTTCTTCGAGGGGGATGACAACGCCCAAGATTGCATTCTCCGGCTATTGGCGGCACTCAGTTAGGCGCGGCTTAGCGCTCCTATTAGGGCGCGGCTTGGCAATTCGCAACTAGGCGCGCCATCCAACCGGTCTCGCCGGACCGGTTTTCCTGCGCAAAGGACTGACGGGCAAACCCTCGTTTGCTTTTATGCTCAGCACGGAACATATGGCAAAGCAAGTGCCGCGCGGGGCTGATAAAAGACCCAAATCGTTACACCAATGCGATGGTGTTCCGTATGGCGGATTTGGCAGCGTCGCGATTCTATTGGAGGTGGATTGATCGAACTTCTACGCACCAACGACCTTGTGCTGATTTCGCGGGTTGAAGCAATTCTCGCGGACATCGGTCTCGCGGTTTTCGTCGCCGATCGGCATATGAGCGCGCTCGAAGGATCTTTGTCTTTCTTGCCGCGCCGGGTGCTGGTCGCGGCCGATGCCGCGGCGCGCGCGCGGAGGGCATTGGCGGACGCGGGGCTCGGCGCGGAATTGCGCGATGGCTGAAGCAGCTGACGATCGCTCGGTCCCGGTCATCGCCGATGCGTTTCTCGGTGGCCGGCTCCTGCTTCGTCAGCCAGCCATTGGCCACCGTTGCGGCACCGACGCCGTGCTTCTGGCGGCGGCGGCTCCGGCCGATTTTTGCTGGCCTTGCCATCGACGTTGGCGCCGGCGTCGGCGCCGCCGGTTTGGCCCTGGCGGTGACGCGCCCCGGCGCGCGGATAGGCCTATTGGAGAACGACCCCTACATCGCTGCATTGGCCCGCGCGAATCTCTTGCAAAATAAGCTCGCGGGACGGGGCCACGTCGTTGAAGCCGATCTTTTGTCGAGGGCGAACCGGCGCGGTGCGGGCTTGCAGGATGAGAGCGCCGGTCTCGTCATTACCAATCCGCCTTTTCTCGACCCTGGCCGGGCGCGGCTTTCGCCCGACCCTCGAAGGCGGCGCGCGCATGCGAGCTGCCGGCTGAGGGCACTCTTGCCGCCTGGATCGTGGCGTCGCTGGCATTGGTTGCGCCAGGCGGATTATTTATTCTGATCCATCTTCCAGACGCCTTGCCTGTTATCCTGCAAACCCTGGAGGGGCGCGCCGGCGGTATCGCGGTCTTGCCGGTTTATCCGCGGCGCGAGACCAAGGCAAGGCGCATTCTCGTGCGCGGGAAAAAAGGCAGCCGCGCGCCCCTCTCCATCGCGCCGCCACTCGTGCTTCACGATGGAGAGGGTTTCACCGAAGCCGCCGATGCCATCCACAGGGGCATGGCAACGATCGAATGGTGAACCGCGCCGGTGTTGCGTTAACTGTTGCAAAGAGTGCCTTCGTTCGCACGAAAGCGCTCGATGTCCTTCAATGCAAGCCGGTGCACCGCCTACATCGCGTCGTGGTGATGATTATGGTGATGATGGTGATGGTGGTGGTGGTGGTGACAATGATGATCCATCTTCATCTTACCCATATGATGAGCCTTTTGGATCAGGCCATCCATCCCGGTAGCCATTTGGGCGCTCTGGACGACGATGGCCGTGCCGGCAAGAGGCGTCGCGTGGGTCAGGGTTGCAAAGCCGAGTGTTGAGGCAAGAATTGCCGCCGCGGCAATTCCGAATTTGGCTGGGACCCGCATTTTGTTTTCTCCCTAGAAAGTCGCGAGGACGGAAGGTTGCATTGCCATTTGCTTTCGTATCCGGCAGCATCGCTGCACGGCCATACAACATGATGTAAATTAGTTGTTCACTTACAACACTGCAAACAGCTTATTGAACATGCTTTATATGAGTTTCGCGGTCAAGCTGTCTTTTGGTTCTAGCGCGCGCCCCGCGGTCAACACGCGCTCCGGCCAAATGCAGTCATTTGATCGATAAGGACGCAGCTTTAAATCGATGCCGGTATTGCTTATCGAGAGAAAAACTGGACTTATCGCGGCGGTCTTTCTCTCGCTGTATTTATGCAAGTTTACTTCTTCGCCTTCGCAATTACCAATAATACGGATGCCAATAGTGATAATAGTGGCGACGGTAATACGGCCTCCAATAGTAATGTCTGTAATAATGGCGGCGGTGCCAATAATGGTGGCGATACCAATAATGACGGTGGTGCCAATAATGGGTGGTGGTGCCAATAATAAGCCTTTTCGACGGAGGCTTCGGGGGCTGGCGTGGCCAGGGTCCGCACAGTTGGCGCCCCGGTAAATAGGCCCGCTGCCGGCGCTGCGTTCCCGGCACCGGTGAATATCCCGCCGTAGGCAGTCAAGGCCGCAACGGCCGCTATTCTCAAAAGCTTCATTTTTCCCTCCTTCGGGACGACGGTCGTTCAATCGGTAAATCACCGCCCGCCGGCCGTCCTCCTATGGCGACAATTTATTCTAACCATGGATGCCAAAAACCCAGCGTGGGTTAGCCTTGACAATATAGGCGCCACCTGACCGTTGCCCAGATCCAAGGATGGAAATATCGCGCACGATATTATACGGGTTGACCTCCCGCCAGCCAGTTCGCTTCGCCGCGGCCGCGGCACGGGGCGCGCAATCAATGACGCCAATCGAAAACTCTACTCATGGAACAGGCCAAATCATGATCGCAGGCGCGGCAGAGGAAAGAGATTCCGGCTTGCCCGGTCCCGAACGCTCCTTCCAGGACCTCATTTTAACGCTGCAAATCTTCTGGGCTGGGCATGGCTGCGTCATCCTCCAGCCCTATGACCTCGAAATGGGGGCCGGAACATTCCATCCGGCCACGGCGCTGCGCGCGCTCGGCCCGCGCCCCTGGAAGGCCGCCTATGTGCAGCCCTCGCGCCGCCCCAAGGACGGGCGTTACGGTGAAAATCCGAACCGGTTGCAGCATTTCTATCAGTTCCAGGTGATCCTGAAACCTTCGCCACAAGATCTCCAAGCGCTTTATTTGGCCTCGCTCGAAGCGATCGGCGTCGAGGTACATCGCCACGATATTCGTTTCGTCGAGGACGATTGGGAAAGCCCGGCGCTTGGCGCCTGGGGGCTTGGCTGGGAATGCTGGTGCGATGGTATGGAGGTATCGCAGTTCACCTATTTTCAGCAGGTCGCGGGAATTGAGTGCGCGCCGGTCTCGGGCGAATTAACCTACGGGCTGGAGCGCCTCGCGATGTATGGACAAGGCGTCGACAATGTCTACGACTTGAATTTCAACGGCCGCGAAGGGTCTGAAAAGGTCACTTATGGCGACGTCTTCAAACAGGCCGAGGAGGAATATTCACGCTATAATTTCGAAGCCGCGAATGTCGAGACTTTGTTCCGTCATTTTAGGGACGCGGAAGACTCTATGCCGCACCCTCCTCGATCGCGGGGAAGAGGGCGATCGCCATATGCTCGCGCTGCCAGCCTATGATCAATGCATCAAGGCCTCGCATATTTTCAACCTCCTCGACGCGCGCGGGGTGATTTCGGTCACCGAGCGGCAAAGCACGATTTTACGTGTGCGCGATCTCGCCAAGGCGTGCGGCGCGGCGTGGCTGAAGACGCAAGGCGGCGGGGCGCTAGGAAGTGCGGATGCCATGGGTACGGCACCGGCATCTCACCAGGCGTAACGATGGTATTTGTTGCGATACCAGCCATAGTGCCAGCCGTGACGCCATTCGTGGTGATTATGATAGGCGACGGCATTGACCTGCATCTGGGGCGGCATGAGTTCCGCCGGATTCATTTCGATCATAGGACCAGCGAACGCCGTTCCGGTCAGCACGAGTAGGGTCATCCCCAAATTGCGGAAATTGACTTCGCATGCATGCAGCATCTCCAGTCTGCACAAACAACCCGCGTACCGTACCAACCGATTGTTCACCGATCGTTCCTGGCCTCCAAACTTAGCCGAATTAATTTCTAGCAAGCCGCCAGAAATTCGTTTGTGGGGTCACCGGGGCGCATGCATATGACCCGGCCGGCGTTCGGCCGGCCGGGTCGTCGCGCGGGGCAATAGTTCGGGGAGCACGATTTAGTAGTAATAGTAGGGATACCCATATCCGTAATAATAGGGCCAGCCGCCCGTTGCCAGTGCGAACGGAACCGTAGCCAAGCCAACGGCAGCGCCCGCGGCCGCCGCAGCCGGGTTCCAACCATACCTGTGGTAGCGCCAGCCGTAGTGATGATATCTGTGATGGTACCAGCCATGGTGCCTATAATGATGCCGGTAGTAATAGTGGGCTTGTTCGACCTGAATCGGCGGCGATACAACCTGCGAGCTCGCCACGCTCATGGGACCAGCCGAAGCAGTTCCGGTAAGCGCGAGCAAGGCGGTACCCGACACCAACGAAATTCTTTTCGAATCCATGACACACCTCCTTTGAGGTTCCTTGTGGTCTGCAGCGCCTACCCTGAGGCTCCGCACCACGTCCTATGAGGTTCAACAAACGTCTGTCCGGCTCCGTGGTTCCGCCGCGGCGAAAACCGTGGAAGCTATGCCTTTTTCGCGGAGCAGGAATTTCCTCTTGGGCAAGCTCCGACTATACAAGGCGAGCTGTTGCCGGACCCCACGCCGCCGAGCGAAGCGCCACAGTGAAACGCCACAATGCCCGACCTTTTGCTTGAGCTTTTCTCCGAGGAAATCCCGGCCCGCATGCAAGCGCGGGCGGCGGAAGATCTCCGCCGTCTCGTTACCGAAGCCTTGCAGGAGCGCGGCCTTGCGCATGAGGGCGCCGCGAGTTTTGCAACCCCCAGGCGGCTCGCCTTGCACATAGCAGGTCTGCCGGCGCGCCAGCCCGATACACGCGAGGAAAAGCGTGGACCGCGGGTCGGCGCACCCGAGGCCGCGGTGCAAGGCTTTTTGAAAAGCACAGGTCTTAAATCGCTCGCGGAAGCCAAAATCCAAAGGGATTCCAAGAAAGGCGAATTCTATGTCGCCGTCGTGGAGCAGAAAGGGAGGGAGACGATCGAGGTTTTGGCTGAGGTCTTGCCCGCCGTGATAAAAAGCTTTCCGTGGCCGAAATCGATGCGGTGGGGTGAGGCCTCCACGCGGGCCGGTTCGCTGCGCTGGGTGCGCCCGCTGCACGCGATTCTTGCCACATTCGGACCGGAGACCGAAGAGACCGAAGTGGTGCGTTTCGCCGTCGATGGCGTCACCGCCGGCAATTTCACCTTCGGCCACCGGTTCATGGCGCCCGGCAAACTCAAAGTGCGCCGTTTCGACGATTATTTGGATGAACTGGAAAAAGCCAAAGTCGTGCTCGACCCAGCAAGGCGGCGTGACATCATCCTTTACGACGCGCGCGACCTCGCCCTTGCGCAAGGGCTCGAACTCGTCGAGGACGACGCGCTTTTGCACGAAGTCGCGGGGTTGGTCGAATGGCCGGTGGTGCTGATTGGCGAATTCGACGCCGCTTTTCTCGACATCCCTCCGGAAGTTGTCAGGACAACAATTCGCGTCAACCAAAAATGTTTCGTGTTGAAGGATCCTGCGAGCGGACGCCTCAGCCACAAATTCGTGCTGGTGGCGAACATCGAGGCGCCCGATGGCGGCGCGGCGATTGCCGCCGGCAATGGGCGGGTCGTGCAGGCGCGGCTTTCAGATGCCAAGTTTTTTTGGGAGACCGACCGCAAGGTCAAACTCGAAGACAGATTGGAAAAGCTAGATCACATCATCTTTCATGAAAAGCTTGGAACTCAAGGCGCGAGGTCCAAAAGACTAGTAGGATTGGCCCGCGAAATTGCCAGTAGAATTGGTGCGGATAGTGATCTTTCCGCACGGGCGGCGAGTCTCGCCAAGGCCGATCTGACATCGGAGATGGTCGGTGAATTTCCCGAACTGCAGGGCGTGATGGGACGCTATTACGCTCTCGCGCAGGGCGAGTTACCAAGCGTCGCTGAGGCGATCGAGGATCATTACAAGCCGCAAGGCCCAAGCGATCGCGTGCCTGCCTCTCCAGTCGCGATCAGCGTCGCGCTCGCTGACAAGATCGACCTGCTTATGGGCTTCTTCGCCATCGGCGAAAAGCCGACCGGCAGTAAAGATCCCTATGCCTTGCGCCGCGCCGCGCTTGGCATCGTCGCTCTGGTCCTCGAAAACAAACTGCGTATTCGGCTGAGCTGGCTTTTCAACAAGGCTTTTGAACAGGCCGCCTACGCGAAGGAGAGTGAGCCACAATTGCTGTTCGGCGAGCTCATGAGCTTTTTCGGCGAGCGGCTAAAAGTCTATTTGCGCGAGCGCGGCGCGAGATATGATCTCATCGACGCGGTGTTTGTGCTACCGGGCCAAGACGATCTCCTTCTGATCGTATCCCGCGTCGCGGCGCTTGGCCGTTTTCTCGATACGGAAGACGGGCAAGAATCTGCTTGCCGGCTATCGCCGCGCCGCCAATATTCTCCGCGCCGAAGAGCGGAAATCGAGCCCCGAGGAAGCCGATTTCCTTCGCTAAAGACTATGAGAAGCACCTCCTCGTAGAACCCGAGGAGCGAGCGTTGGCTGAAGCGCTCAAAGAAACACACGAAAAGCTCAGGGAAACGCTCAAAAAAATTCGGGCTATCGGTTATCTCTTTGAAGAGTACTTTGAAAGCGATTACGAAGGTGCCATACGCGACTTGGCCGCACTCAGGAGACCGGTCGACTCATTTTTCGACAAAGTGACGGTGAACGCCCGCGGACCCCGTTCTGCGATTGAACCGGCTGCGCGTTCTCAGCGGATTGCGCCGCGCAGTGCATCTAGTCGCCGATTTTTCCAAGATTTCCGGATGAGCGCGAAGGCAAATTCCGGCATGAATTTTGCAGTTGCCGTTTATCGTTGCGTCGACGGCTCCGCTTCCGGGCGTGCCGGCTCTCCCTTGCCAGGAGAGTTGAACGGACGCAGGATGCGGCTAAAATCAGCGGCGATCTCGGGATCGTCGGTCGAACTACTAAATTCGAGAAGAAATTCCTCAATCGGTGTCAAGCTTCGTAAAGGAGGAAACCATGGAGCGTCGTAACTTCCTTGCCGCGTTGGGAACCGCTGCGGCGGTTTCATCCGCCTCTCAGCTCTTAGCTCAGACTGACGGCGGGAACCCTCAGCAAGTCACTGTCGCTCTTTATGTTGCGCTCGAAGCCAAGCCCGGAAAAGAAGAGGCGGTCGCCGAGTTCTTGCGCGGGGGCAAGGCATTGGTCGAGGCCGAATCGGCGACGATTGCCTGGTTCGGCGTCCGTCTCGGACCCTCAACCTTCGCCATTTTCGACGCTTTTCCCGATGAAGCCGGGCGGCAAGCGCATTTGGCCGGGAAAGTGGCCGCCGCGTTGATGGCGAAAGCTGGAGACTTGCTGGCCCAGCCGCCGCGATCCACAAGGCCGACGTTCTGGCTTCCAAATTGCCCGGCTAGCGCTCTTCTAAGCAATTCGCGCAGCCTTGAATTCACAATTCCGTGAACCAGCAACCCATCGTTGAGTTGGGGCCAGGCGGCTGTTTGGCGTTCACGAAGATTTGCGCTCGCGAAAAGCACAATAATTAGGAGCGCCCCTCGGCGAAAGAATATTTTAAATGCGCGGACAACAAAAAATGATTTCCCCGGCTCCCTTGCGGCGCGTAGCGTTGTGACACCCTGCAAGCCGGACGAGCATGAGTCAATTTGCATGTTCGCTACCGGCAAGCAATGATCGAGCTTAAAGAGGCAAGTGACATGAGCTTAGTAACAGGAACTGCACGCACGGACGAGGCCGCGGCCGCCGCCGAGGCGCCCCTTCTCAACGCGGCGCCAATGATTCTCGGAGCGATCGCAATCAACACCTTCTATGTTGGTGTTCGTATCTACGAGCAAGTCTTCGGCCAATTCGCGGGGCTCGATTCGTTCGCTCCCGAATTCACCACCTACTGGATGACCATCCTCTACATCGAGGAGCCGGTCGAATTGATCTCCTTCCTCGCCTTGGTCGGCTGGATGTGGAAAACCCGCGACACCGACGTGGCGAATGTCGCTCCGCGCGAGGAAATGCGCCGTATCTTCAACCTGATCATGTGGATCATGCTGTACGGTATCGCGATTTACTGGGGCGCCAGCTACTTCACCGAGCAGGACGGCACCTGGCATATGACGGTGATCCGCGACACCGACTTCACGCCTAGCCATATCATCGAGTTCTACATGAGCTACCCGATGTATATCGTGATTGGCGTGGGCGGCTTCATGTATGCGAGGACCAGGCTTCCGACCTATGCCTGCAAGGGCTGGTCGATCGCCTATGTTCTGCTGTTCGTTGGGCCGTTCATGATCTTCCCGAACGTCGGCCTCAATGAATGGGGCCACACCTTCTGGTTCATGGAAGAACTCTTCGTCGAGCCGCTGCACTGGATGTTCGTGTTCTTCGGCTGGTTCTCGCTTGCGGTGTTCGGTGTGACGCTGCAATTGATTGGCCGCGTCGTCGAGCTTGCGCACGGCCACGAGGAGATACTCGGTCTCGAGCCGGCGGAATAAGGAAACGCGCCTTCGTGTGTTGAGGATTAAGTAAGCGTAGGCCTTCCCCCGCTGGCGCAGACGCTCCGGCGGGGGAAATATTATGGGAGGGTCAAAACAATGATGATAAGAGGACTTGCCGCGTGGCTCCTGGCCATGGTTTTGTATGCCTCCGCCGCGCATGCGCATGGTGGGGTGGGCATGCAGGACAATAGATGCGTGTTGCGGATCGGCCCGGACATCATGTTCTTTACCGGTTACCAACCACAAAATTCCCGGGACGAGTTCTGCGACGATATCCCAAGCACCGGGCAAATGGTTGTCGCGCTCGATATGCAAAATACCGAGCTCCGCGACATGTTGACGGAAATCCGCATCATCAAGGACGAGGGGAACCATACAACGATGAATGGGCTCCCGTTCCTGACCGACGCGGAACTTTCGAGCCCGCAAGTTCTCGACCCGGTGACCATCACCCATGTGTTGCCCAAGAAATACCCGACAGGCACGCTGACCTTCGAGCACACCTTTCCCGAGACCGGCAAATTCATCGGCATCGTGACGGTGAAAAACGAGCACGGCCAGACCTATGTGTCGCAGTTCCCGTTTTCGGTAGGCAAGGGGTTTGGCAAAAGCATCGGGATCTATGCCTCGATGGTCGTGGCGCTCGGCGCCGCGGTTTACTTGGTTTGGCGCTTGGGCGGGAAGCAGAAGCCTGCCTGACAGGAGAGGTAATCTGAATCCGGTACTGGCCCACGGGACGGCAGTCTGGCAATCCGCTGGACTCCCGTCCAGGCCAAACTCACTGCGGCACCAGTTTTGCTAACCTTTGCGGAGTAGCGAGCGGCAATATCTAGCTATAGCGCAAAATTTCCTTACCGGTCGCCAAGGCTGCCACCCGCATCGGCGAGCGCGGCACCGACTTCGAGACCGAGATCGTCCATGGTCGTGTCCTCGACGGCATGGATTGCTTCCCCCTTAGCCTGCCGTTCGGCTTCCGCGGCGGAGCGCGCGACATTGACGGTAATCCGCGCTTCGATTTCCGGATGCAAATGCACCGGGACATCGTGCAACCCAAGCGATTTGATCGGCGCTTTCAGGACGATCTGATTGCGGTTGGCATTGAAGCCGCCAGCGGTAATCGCCTCGGCGATGTCGCGGGGCAAAACCGAGCCATAGAGATGGCCCGTCTCGCCAGCCTGGCGGATGACGACGAAGATTTGCCCGGTAAGTTTTTCGGCGACGCCGGCCGCCTCATTGCGCGATTCGAGATTGCGCGTTTCGAGCTGGACGCGCTGCCTTTCGAACTGGCTCTTATTGGCTTCGGTCGCGCGCATGGCCTTGCCACCGGGCAGCAGGAAATTGCGGGCATAGCCATCCTTCACGCGAACGGTCTCTCCCATTTGTCCGAGCTTAGCGATGCGTTCGAGCAAAATAACTTCCATATTACGGTCCTTAAGTTTGCATCAAGGTTTGCGCGAGGCGGTCTTGTCCTTGCGGTCCCGGAGAGAGAAAGCTGTCTCGACGACACCTGTCAAGACCAAGAGAAGCAGAAAAATGAACCATGTCACGGGGACGAACAGGCCGAGATAGATAAGAATGAGGAGAGGAATCCGCAAACTCGATCCGCGTGACAGATAATGCGCAGTCGCGAGCCCGTCGAGAGCGAAGGCAACGCCGAGCGTCGCGGCGACAATGACGACGATGTGGCCTGGGAGTCCGCCAAGATTTGGACCCACCAGCGCGCATGCGCCGAAAACCAAAAGATAGATCTGCGGCAGCCGCAATTGCCCCGCTATGTCGGGCCAAGGGCGTGGGAGTTGGGACGAAAGCTGCGCCACCCGTCCCGCAAGCCAAAGGTTGAGCATCAGCATGACAAGGCTGGAACCCGCCACCGCCGGCGCCGCCGCCAAAACCGTGGCGCGCGCCAAATGACGCGCATCGAAATCGCTTGGAAGGTGCATATTGGAGCTGGTCAGCCGTTCGACGAAACGGAGTAATGTCTGCGCTTAACTTTTCCAGCGCCATGTCGAAACCGCCATAGAGGGAACTGACATAAATTGCTATCACCACCCCGATGGTGGCGCAGATAGAGGCGGCATAGGAAAGAATGCGCTCAAGCGAAACATATTCACGGGCAAAAAAGCTGCCTACCCGGCTCGTTACGACCCAATTCGGACTTCCCTTCGGCCGGCTTAACACCGCGAGGAGGCTTAGCCAAAAAGCCGGCAAGCCAAGGGAAAACGCAAAAATCACACCCCCAAGCGCGGCGGTGTCGAGACTTCCAAATTTCTGCTGGGCATTAAACAGTCCGGCAATTGTGAGCGTGGCCGAAGCAACCGCCGCGGCACCGGCGAAAACCCCGTATCCCAGCGTCGCAATCATGATCGGAAGCGGCGCTAAATTGGCAAGAGCGGCCGCGACAAAGGTCGCGCGGGCCGCGAGACTAAACAAGAGGGCGGCGGCGATTCCCGCCCCGATCCCAAGGGCGACGGCCGGCCCATGTTTGAGGAGGCGCTTTTTCATCCAGACCTGTCGTCCCGCTCGAAAGACGGTTAGGGGCCAAAGGAGAGAAGTCTCCCTACACCCCCTATAAACCGGGCGGTCTCGCTGCGCGGCCAGTCATCGCCCCTGTTAATGGTCGCTCGCGGCTATTAAACGTGCGCGCGGAGCCCTCCCGCGCGCACGAAACTAACGGATAACATAGGGCAAAAGCCCTAGAAAGCGGGCGCGTTTGACCGCCTTTGCCAGCTCGCGCTGCTTTTTGGCCGAAACAGCAGTGATTCGCGACGGGACGATCTTGCCGCGCTCGGAAATGTAGCGCGAAAGGAGACGCGTGTCCTTGTAATCAATCTTGGCCGCGTTCGGGCCGCTAAACGGGCAAGTTTTGCGGCGGCGAAAGAAAGGCCTGCGCGGCGCAGCGGAGGTTGTCATTAGAAGCTCGCCTCCTCGCTTACCACGGTCTCATCGCGCGGACGCCTAGGGGCTCTTTCGCCGCGTTCAGAGCGGGGGCCGCCCCGCCCGCGGTCACCGCGATCATGGCGGTCGCCGCGGTCATCATCGTCGCGCTTACGCATCATCGCCGATGGGCCTTGTTCTAAAGCTTCGACCTGAACCGTCATAAAGCGGATGACGTCCTCGTTAATGCCCATCTGCCGCTCCATTTCAGCAAGCGCTGCCGGTGGCGCATCGATGTTTAGAAGCGAAAAATGCGCCTTGCGGTTCTTCTTGATCTTATAGGCGAGGGACTTCACCCCCCAATATTCCACCTTTTCGACCTTGCCGCCGAAGGATTCGATGACCGCCTTGAAACGCTCCGTTAGCGCGTCCGCCTGTTGAGCGGAAATGTCTTGACGCGCCAAATAGATATGCTCGTAAAGAGCCATTCTGTTGCCTTTCCTCCAACTCCTCGCGATGTTCCGGCGCCGAGCCCTTCAAGCCTAAGAGAGGCCCGAACCGGCAAACCAAGGCGGAAACACCAGGAAAGCGGAACCTTTAAGCCTGCCCGCGAAGCGAGCTCCCGTCCACTCGCGGAAAGAGCCGCAAAGCTGACTTTATTGATCGGTTTATACAAGGATTTGGCGCGTAGGCAAGATGCGGCGCGCAGGTACCGTGGCAAACTGCGGATTGCCGCCTTCCCCGTGGCCTTCCTACTTGAATCTAAGGTCCGGCGAAGTCTAAACGCAAGGACCCCATTGCCCACTGGCACGAATGCGCCAGGATTTCAATCCCGCCTTGGCGACCACGATCCTCCCACCTTTCGCCATCGCGACAAGATGCTTGAAAACTAGCGGCGTTAGCCACGCAAATGGTTTTTCTGGATCGCAAACGGCGCGATATTCGTCGGAATCAGGATCTTCCATCAAGATCGTGCCGGTGCGATCCGGACGCAGCCGCGGGCTCATGTCCCGGTCACCCTTCCACAAGCATTCGTAATCGTGGCACACTTGTGGCCGGTCCGCATAGACGCCGCAGCCGCCGGAACCGGCGTTAAGACAGTGTTCGCACAATTTGCCGGCCGGTTTTGCCAATTCGGCGATCTCGAGAACCTTGCAGCAAAAGCTGCATTCGCCACAGGCTTTTCCGGGGACTGCAAGCATGAACTTTGACCTTGCGATGGATTTCGAATCGATCGCGCGATTTTTTATCGCGGAAGGCGCCGGCGCAAGAGAAATCGAATAGCACCGTAAGTATTTCTGCTCCGGCGTGCCTGTCGCCAGCGCATCCAGTCATTTCTCGCCAAGCAGCTTTTCGACCAAACCAGCGATCTCCTGCCTTGCCCGCGCGGTGCGGCGGTGTTCGGCTGAAAGGATGGCGCGAAGGCCAGCGAACGTGCTTTGCAGATCATCGTTGACTAGCACGTAATCATAGTCCGTCCAGCGGCGGATTTCGTTGCGCGCTTCTTTCAACCGCTTGTCGATGATGTCCGGCCGATCCTCGGCGCGGCGGTCGAGGCGGGCGCGCAATTCCTGCATCGACGGCGGCAGGATAAAGATCGCGACGGCATCTCCGCCACACGTTTCCTTGACCTGGCGCGCGCCTTGATAATCGATGTCGAAAAGAACGTCGCGCCCTTGCCGCAGAACCTGTTCGGCAGGCTCGCGCGGCGTTCCGTAAAAATTGCCGTGCACCTCTGCCCATTCGAGCAGATCGCCGCCCTCGCGCATGGCATCAAACTGCTTGTTGCCAATAAATTCGTAATGAATGCCGTTGACTTCGCTCGAACGCCGCGCCCGCGTGGTCACCGAGATCGACAGCGTAAGATCGAGCTCCTTGGTCTGGAGCAGCATCCTTGTCAAGGTTGTCTTGCCGGCTCCCGATGGGGAAGAGAGGATCAGCATCAAGCCGCGCCGGCCAAACCGCGGTTTTGCAAAATGGTCTTCGAGCGACATCTCGGTTGTTTACTCGATATTCTGGATCTGTTCGCGAAATTGCTCGATCTCGAGGCGCAAATCGAGGCCGAGTCCCGTCAGGCTCGCGTCATTCGACTTGGCGCACAGCGTATTGGCTTCGCGGGAAAATTCCTGGGCCAGGAAATCGAGCCTGCGGCCGGCAGCGCCGCCCTTTGCCAGCAAATCGCGGGCGGCGGCGGTATGTGCGGCAAGCCGGTCCAATTCTTCCCTGATATCGGCCTTGGCCGCCAACATGAGAGCTTCCTGGTGCAATCGATTTTGGTCGAAAGCCGTGTTCCCGGCAAGCACGGCGAGCGATTGCGCGAGGCGTGCCCGGATCGCTTCGGGCTTGCGGGCCGGGCAGGCATCGGCCGTCTGCGTCAGCGCGGCGATCTTTTCGAGCCGCGCCGAAAGCACTTTGGCAAGTGCGGCGCCCTCGCTTTGCCGCATGGCCACCAGAGCATCGAGCGCCTCGTCGAGCAAATCGAGAGCCCTCGCCCGCGCAGATAAAATCGCCGCTTCGTCGTCGGCCGCGTCGAAGATTTCAACGACGCCGCGCAAGGCAAGCAGACCGTCGAGAGTAGCGGGCGCGATCCTCTCCGGCAATGGAATCCGGGCGAGGACCGTGGCAAGTTCTCGCAGCAAATCCTGGTTAATGCGAACAACTGGGGTCGTTGCGTCTCGCTGTGCGATAAGGGTCGCATGGATTGTTCCCCGACTGAGCGTTCGCGAAAGTTTTGCGCGCGCATCCGGCTCGATCGCGTCAAACGGAGGTGCCAGGCGCAACCTTGCATCATAACCCTTGGCATTGACCGATTTAAGTTCCCAGGCGATGCGCCACGGCCCAGCGTCTCCGGTGGTCCGGGCAAAGCCCGTCATGCTGGCGATTGTCATTTTTAATGGTCAAATTGAACGGGATTGGATCTTCAGCATAGAACCGGGGCGGAATTTGCTCAAGCGGGGCGTGTTTCTGGCCCTTGGCCTATGGGCGGACGGCCCTCGGCGTGCCAGGATTTTCGCCGGCCGCGGCAAATTTTGCGACCTTTTCAATTGCGCGAAGCATCTCGCGGAATTGCGTTGTGCGATTAGGCGATGATGTCGGGCGTAAGTTGATCCTCGAGAAATGCCAGCCGGTCGCGTAATGCGAGTTTTCGCTTCTTGAGCCTCTGGATTTGCAGCTGGTCGCCGCCCCCAAGATGGAGCAATGCGTCGATCGCGGCATCGAGGTCGCGATGCTCCTGGCTCAATCGCTCGAATTCGTCCAGTAATAGAGCGCGGTCAGCCTCGCTTAATTTTTTTGTCATGATCCGCCATTTTCCAAATTGCCTGAGCAATTTAGCTTTACTTCTAGCTTAATGGCAAGTAGGCGAAAGAACGCGTTTTCTAGAAATCGAACCTGCTCTTGAATTTACGTTAGATATGCATGGTTTAATCGAGACGCCAGGCTATTATGTAGTTCACGAATAAGCGTACACGTTACTTGAGCTCAGGTGTCATGAATGAGTCCTTGCGAACATGAGCAGTGTTACCGCGCGCAAAATGGCTCCCGCGGCTGTGGAAGCGTTGCCGGCATTTTGGCGTGCGGCGGGCCGCTATATGGGACTTCGTCCAGGCGGATGTTTTAACTCAGATACTACGTAATTTTGCGCCTCGCGGCTCTCGTGCCAAAAGGTTTCTTGTGCAACATTTTGGTACGCTTGGGCGCCAAATATCGGCCGCTTAGGACCGCTCCAGGCGCGCGATGAGGCTCGACGTATCCCAGCGCGCGCCGCCCAACGTTTGAATCTCGGCGTAGAATTGATCGACCAAGGCCGCGACGGGAAGGGTTGCGCCATTGCGGCGCGCTTCCTCCAAGCAAAGCGCGAGATCCTTGCGCATCCAATTTACCGCGAAACCGAAGTCGAATTTACCGGCGCTCATGGATTTGTGGCGGTTGTCCATTTGCCAGGATTGCGCCGCGCCCTTGCCGATGATTTCGATCGCTAGATCTGGATCGAGTCCCGCGAGCTTGGCGAAATGGAGGCCTTCGGCCAGAGCTTGAACGAGCCCGGCGATGCAGATCTGATTGACCATTTTGGTGAGCTGGCCCGCCCCTGAAGGCCCCATCAACCGGCAGGCCTTGGCGTAGGAATAGATGACGCCTTCGGCCCTCGCGTAGTCTTCCGGCGCGCCGCCGCACATGACGCTGAGGGCGCCGGTCTCGGCGCCGGCCTGGCCGCCGGATATAGGGGCATCGAGGAAGCCAAATCCTCGTGCTTTCGCAATCGCATTGAGCTCGCGCGCGATGGTCGCCGAGGCGGTGGTATGATCGACGAAGACCGCCGGTTTTTCGAGGCTCGTAAAGGCGCCGTCCGCACCAATCGTCACAGCGCGCAGATCGTCGTCGTTTCCGACACAGGCAAAAACAAATTCCTTGCCATTCGCGGCTTCGCTTGGGGCTGCCGCGCGGCGGCCGCCAAACTGCTCGACCCATTTTTCTGCTCTTGTAGCCGTGCGATTATAAACAGTGACGTCATGTCCCTTCGTCTTGAGGTGCCCGGCCATGGGATAGCCCATGACGCCGAGGCCGAGGAACGCTACTCTTGCCATGGGCTCCTTTCCGCGCGATTGCCAATTGGGCAGGAATCGCGGCTAATTGATCTTAAAGTCGAAATATTTCGCAGTGATCCTGGCAAATGTGCCGTCCGCCACGCAAGAGTCCAGGGCCTTCTCAAACATCGCTTTCAGTGCTTTGTCCTCCTTGCGGAGACCGATGCCGATCCCATCGCCGAAATAGGCCGGATCGCGCGGCACATCCGCGGCGAGGACGCAGCACAATGCTTCCTTGTGCGTTTTCATATAATCGGCGAGAGCGTCCTTATTGCCGATGACTGCGTCGAGCCGGCCTTCGGCAAGATCGAGAATGGCTTCTTCAAGCGTTGCGTAGAGGCGGATGTCCGATTGTTTGTATACATCTTCGAGAAAGGCCTCGTTTGTGCTGCCCTGCTCGACGCCAATCGTTTTGCCAGCGAGGCCTGCCGGACTTGTATCCAGAGAAGCTAGCTGCTTTAGGGTCACGAAAGCGGAAGGCATGCGGATGTATGGTTTGGTGAACGCGATTTTTTGGTTTGCTTCGGGGGTAATTTCCATCGCCGCCATGATCGCATCATAGCGTTGTTCGAGAAGGCCGGGAATAAGCCCATCCCAATCCTGGGCGATGAAGCTGCAGGACACCTTCATGCGGGCGCATAGATCGCGCGCAACGTCGATCTCGAAACCGGCAAGTTTGTTGTGGTCCAGATAGTTGTAAGGGGGGCGCGCGCCTTCGCTCGCTATCCTAACAACTCGCCATGCGCCTCGGGAAGCGTCCGCGGCGAGGCAGCCAAGGGGCCAAACGAGGTTCAATATCATGCAGGCCGCGAAACTGGGCGCCAATAGCCAGGCTATTCGCACGCGGCCATTGCGAACGCTTAAGGACAATCACATTCTCCTTGCGTTTCGTCGGAAAAACCCCGTTTGGTTGAAGCGATCGAGGTATTGTTGGTTGGAGGATTGGGCACTTATAAACGGTTCCGGGTTACGAAAATATGGCAAGTTTCCGTTCAGCTTTTCGAGGGATAGGCGCGGATCTGGCTTTCTGGCAAGCGGCGGCAAGACATTCACCCGGACCGCAAGGTCGCGAGTTGACCCAGCTAAAACGTGTTCTTACAAACCGCCGGGGACTTTTCCTTCCGCACCGCAGGAGTTGCCAGGCCATGCGCAAAGGTTCGGGGATTGCACATGCGTTGCTGGCGGCGTTGGCGCTTATCGCCGCGACGGCCGCCGCGCAGGCGAAATCGTCCTGGAAAATCGACCCATCGCAAACACATGTGGGTTTTTGGGTCGACGCAATAGGCTGGCCTAGAACTGAGGGCGAGTTCAAATCATTCGAGGGCCGCATCGAGATCGACTTTGATAGGCCATCCCGGAGCCGGGTGGACTTTACAGTCGCGGCAAAATCCGTAGACGCAAACTCCGCGGTTCTAAATGATTATTTGCGCAGCGAGGCCTTTCTCAACGTTGCGAAGTTTCCGGACATGCGCTTTATTTCGACAAGTGTCGAAAAACGCGATGAGCAGCATGCGACGGTGACCGGCGAACTGACCTTGCTCGGCCTGACAAGGCCGGTCGAAATGGACGTGGAGGTTGCCCGTAAACTTGCGGGAAGCAAGCAGCGCGCCGGCTTCAAGGCGACCGGCATAATCAATCGTCTGGATTTCGGCATGAACACGGGTTATCCACTGATCAGCGAGGCGATTCATCTGACCGTTACTACGGAAGCTTTCGCCGAGCCATGACGCTGCGCAACACCCGCGAGAGCTGGGGAAGCGTGGCCAAGACCCTGCACTGGACCGCCGCGGCTTGTATTTTTGCGATGCTCGGTCTTGGTTTAACCATGGTGCACGGCACTCTCGGCGCCGGCGCAAAATTCGAAACCTACCAGCTGCATAAGTCGACCGGCTTCCTTGTCTTGGCAGTAATGCTGGCGCGCACCCTATGGCGCATCGCAAATCCCCCGCCGGCGCCCATAGTAGGGACAAGTCCGTGGGAACGTCGGCTCGCGCTTGCTCTGCACCTCGGCTTTTATGTCCTCATTGGGGCGATGATCGCATCGGGCTGGATCATGGTCTCGGCGTCGCCGCTGCCGCTTCCAGCGCACCTTCCCGGCGGCTTCGTCGTGCCCAATCTAACCGGCCCGAATACGCTGCTGGAGGCGCGGTCGAAATTCATTCATGAAGCCGTATCGAAGCTTCTGATCGCGGCGATTGGGCTGCATGTCGCGGCCGCGCTTAAACACCATTTTGCCGCTAAAGACACCGTCCTCCTCCGCATGCTGCCATTCCATCATGATCACAGATCTCCATGAATTAATTAAGTCTAGACAGACAGGTGCAGAGCATGGTCTGGAAACACGAGAGCGAACGATCGATTGAATGGACTCCGTGGGAAGCCTATATTGCATTCCGGTGATACGGCAAATGGAGCGTGCCCCGGAATGGTCAGCGATCAAGACGTTCTCGCCGCGCTGCAATCGGTTCCGGGTCCCGATGGCAAAACGCCACTGCCTCGGTCGGGCGCGCTCTCCGGTCTCTCGGTAAAGGACGGAAAGGTTTATTTGTCGATCGCCGTCGACCCGCGGCAATCGGCGGCGCTCGAGCCAATGCGCGCCGCCGCCGAGGCCGCGGTCAAGAAATTATCAGGGGTCGCCACTGCATTGGTCAGCCTAACCTCTGAAAAGCAGGCGCCGCCGAAACCCGCGGCGCCGCGCGGCATTGCCATTCCCGGAATTTCCAACATCATTGCGGTTGCCTCGGGCAAGGGAGGCGTCGGCAAGTCCACGACCTGCGTCAACCTTGCGCTGGGGCTTGCTTCGCTCGGCTGGCGGGTGGGCGTCCTCGATGCCGATATATACGGTCCGTCGATTCCGCGCCTTCTCGGCCTCAAAGGAAAGCCCGAGTCCGAGGGCCGTTCCATCCGGCCGCTCGTCGCTTACGGCGTCAAGGCCATGTCCATCGGCTTCCTTGTCGATGAAGAAGAAGCGATGATCTGGCGCGGTCCGATGGTGGTGTCGGCGATCCAGCAATTGCTGCGCGACGTCTTATGGGGCGAGCTCGATTGCCTGGTTGTCGATATGCCGCCGGGCACCGGCGACGCCCAGCTGAGCCTGGCACAAAATGTTCCGCTCGCCGGCGCGGTAATCGTGTCCACTCCTCAGGATCTCGCGCTCATCGACGCGCGCCGCGGTATCGCCATGTTCCGGAAGGTCGCGGTGCCGGTGTTGGGCATCGTCGAAAACATGAGCTATTTTATTTGCCCGCATTGCGGCGGCCGCTCGGATATTTTCGCACATGGCGGCGCGCGTCACGAGGCCGAAAAATTCGGCGTGCCGTTTCTCGGCGAAGTGCCGCTTGATAGCGGCATCCGGGAACACTCCGACTCTGGGCGCCCCATCACGGCTGTCGATCCCGATGGCGAACACGCCAAGGTCTATCGCGCCGCCGCCGCGAAGGTCAAGGCGGCGCTCGAAAAAGGCCGTGCCCGCGCCGCACCAAGGATCACGATCGAATAATACGAGGGCCGCCGCGCTGGCGCTGTCGATCATAACTAATTCATCATCGTGGCGCTTCACGGCCAGGAATGTTGCCAGGTTTCTGGCCGATATGGGAATTGACAATTTAGTAGAGTTACTTTATAGACTATAACGATTATCTCGTTCAAGCGGATTTGGCCTGAGAGGAATGAAAGATGCTGTACGAAGTGAACCTGCTCGATGATCAAGCCAGCGATCTCTCCGCAACGGAAGCCGGTCTTAGTGATTGGCTTCTCGCGCAGAGCAAGCTTTCGAAGCCGCCAGATTGGCACACACCGGAGTTCGACAATGTCGCCTTCGAGAAATCTGTCCTAGCAACCTGGCGGCGGACTGAAACAATCGCATGGTCGATTATATTCACCATCTTTCTGACACTCGTAATTTACCAGGCGATGGGTGGCCAAGGCGGCCTGCAAAACGGAGGCCATCTGATTGTCATCATGCCATCAACATGAAGATGCACATGGGTCTCAGGTGCGCTTTGGGATTGCCTCGTAGGCAATCCGATACGACAAATGTCACTTGACCAGCCGCCGTGCCACCCTCTCAAAACAATTGCAATTGCTCGCCGACGCGGGCCGGAGGCTGGAACAAATCGCAGCGTAACGGCACGCGACTTCGTCCAAGCCCAAGCCGTGTCATGGCCGCCTCGAACCTGCGCCCAATCATAGAGGCATAGGGGCCTGCTCCGATCATCCGCGCGCCAAACCTCGCATCGTAGAGCTTGCCCTCGCGCGAAGCCCGCATCAAGGACAGCACGTGCTTGAGCTTGCCTGGATAATGCGCGCGCAGCCATTCGGCAAAGAGTTCGCCGACCTCGAGCGGCAGCCGCAACAGGACGTAACCGGCATCGCGCGCGCCTAAGGCTTGCGCGCGGGAGAGGATCGCCTCGATCTCAACGTCGTTGATTGCCGGGATAATCGGAGCGACCATGACCGCCGTTGGAACATTTGCCGCCGCCAGCTGCCCTATCGTATCGAGCCGCAGCGAAGGGCTCGCCGCGCGCGGTTCCATTTTCCTGGCGAGGACAGGATCAAGTGTCGTCACCGACAATGCAACTTTTGCCAAGCCCTTTTTTGCCATCGGAGCGAGAAGATCGAGATCGCGCAAGACGAGCGCCGATTTGGTGACGATCGCAACCGGATGATTGGCGCGCGCCAGTACTTCGAGCACCTTGCGCATCACTTGCTCCTTGCGCTCGACCGGCTGATAGGGGTCGGTATTGGTGCCGATTGCGATGGTTTTGGCGGCATAGCCCGGCGCCGCCAATTCACGCTCGAGGAGGCTTGCCGCATTGGTTTTGGCAAACAGTTTAGTCTCGAAATCGAGGCCCGGGGACAGGCCGAGAAAGGCGTGGGTGGGGCGCGCGAAACAATAGACGCAACCATGCTCGCAGCCGCGATAGGGATTGATCGACCGGTCGAAGAAAATATCGGGCGACTTATTCCGGGTGACGATTGTCTTGGCAGCCTCGTGCGCCACCTGCGTCCGCGATGGCGGCAAATCCTCGGGCAGATCCCAGCCATCGTCTTCCTGGGAGCGCCTCTCTTTCTCGAAGCGTCCGCTCGCGTTCGACAAAGCGCCGCGGCCTCGCTGGGGACGAGCCGGCGCGCCCGCGAAGGCGTCTATTTCCAGTTCCAGCGTTTTTGCCATGGCCCCGCCTCGCCACTGTCATTTTTTTGAATTGTTACCGGCATGTTTTCGCAGCAAAATCGTCGTGCGAGCGTTATCCTGTTAACTTCCATGTACACGGAATGTTCCATACTTAAAATGAGAACATATACGGAACAAATGGCCAGATGTCAAATGTTCTTGTGGATAAACGTGGAAAACTCTTGCTGAACCTCGCAATTTAGAACGCTAGGGCGGTGATTCGTTGATTGAGGTCAGATAAAACTCATCGAATTGACATGCGGCTGTCACGCTCGCCGAAGTTCGGCGGTTAAGTGGGGCTTCTCTATTTGGGCGGTGGGGGTCAAGCGTTTTCAGGCTAACAACTCCAATTTTTATCGCTCGCGAGCCCGCGCTTCTCTTCCGGATCAGCCGTTGGCTCTCCCAGCATGGGATCAGCAGGAAGAGACGGATCGATCGTCTGTGACCTCGAGCGGCGGCGGATCCTGGCGCTTTTGCCCGATCGTGAGGTCGCGACAGTCGAAGCTTGGCTGGCCCAGCATCCCGAGATCAAGGTCCTGTCGCGAGACCGTGGCGGCGGATATGGCGAGGCGGCCGCAAAGATACTGCCCGGCGCCGGCCCGTTGATGTCGCGTTCCTCTCAGCTATCGTTTCTCCATGCTGACGAGCGCACATCGGACGGCGTTTCACCGTACCGGCTGCGGAACGCGCGGTTGAAATGCGACAGATCGCCGAAGCCGGCGTCATAGGCGATCGCGCTGATAGTGCGCCCCGCCAGCTGGGGCTTGCTCAGCATCCGGTGCGCGCGCCCCAGGCGCTGGTCGAGCAGAAATCGAGAGAATGTCGTTCCGTCTGTCTCGAACAGCATCTGAATGTAGCGCGGGGTGACACCGTGGCGCATGGCGAGCGCAGCGAGCGTTAATTCAAGCTGGCTTGAGCTTGCAAGAATATCGGCTTTGATCGCGTGGAGGCGCGCTGCGCGCACACCGCGGTTCTTCGCGGTCTCAGCCGCATCCCGCGAGGCGCCAATCGCGAGCGCGGCAAGATCATAGACGTGTCCAACGAAGCTGCGACGAACTTCGGGCGTGGTCAGCGTCAGCGCGCCGTCGAGCAGGCGCACGTAACTTGTGAGCAGCCGCAGGGCTTCGTTGTTCATCGGAATGGGTTGCAGGAAAGCCTCTTCGAGAGCTGGAACCATAAGCGTCAACTCTCGCCGCGGCAGCGCAACATGGAGGGAATGCGGCACTGATACCGTCGTGACCACGAGCGCGTCGGCGAGCGATATAAGAACGGCGTGTGTGTCGCGCTCCACGAACTCGCGACCGAGATGCCTCAAATGAGTACCAGTGCACGTTGTCATGCACAGCACGACATCATCATTGCCGTCAGTGAGGTACTCGCCCTTACGTCGACAAATCATTGGTGAGCAGGAGGTTGACATCACGCCCAATCCCGGCAAGACTCTGGCGACGGCACGAGAGTGAAACGGACCCTCCCAAACCGGCATGAAATCCGCACGCATGAGTGAGCGGCCGACCACGTCGCGCGTCACCTCCAGCCGGTCGGGCCCAGGCACCTCGTCGGTCGAAAACCGCAGAACCAGCACGTCGTCCGGTGGTGCCACCATCTGCCCCCTGTCCGCGTACACAATTTCAAATGGGACTACTTTTCGGTGTAAAATTGTCAAATTTACGACGCGAAGCAGTCTAGCGATTCAGGCTCACTTGTAACATTGAGCGATCATGGCCGAGTCGGGGGTGAGATAGATCACTCGCCCCTCGCCGGAGGCGGCCCGCGCTGTTTCGCAAAAATTTCAATAATCACGGCAGAGTTCGCATTTGGCCCGGTTTTGTTCGCGGTGGTCCAAGACCTGCGCGACTAGCAATGCTAAGCGATTCAAATGAGTACTCTTGAAGGGGGGGTCGTGGTGCCCGCAAGAGAAGATGATCCAATGGCCAAAGGTGCCGCCGATGCAAAGCCGATTCTAGAAGCCCTCGAACACGAACTTCACCAAACACAACGCCGATGCGAGGCACTTGCAGAGCGCCTCAATAGGCTTGAGCACCAAGTCTCTGTGATTGCAACTTCGTACAGTGGGAACATTGCTACGAAGCTAAACTAACGGCAACCGGAGAGATTGCAGCAGGGCCGGATGTCTAATTCCGGCTTGGCTATCAGGAGAACTACATGACCTACATCGCATGGAGCATCCTCTCAGCCTTCGCCGCCAACCATTGTCAATCAGCAGCGAATGGGGAACCCCGCCGCGAGCCAGGACCGCGGCCAAGGCAAGCGCGCAAACGCAAATGCTACGGATCAACGCCTACCTCGCTCACGCTTCCCTGCAAATAATTGCCCGGCACGCCGTCATGGCGGGCAAGTCAGCGACCGGCGCAAGTTAACCGGATGATGGTTAGAAGCGGCATTACCCGTAGCGGCGCGGCCGGACGACAACGGACGGCCCGCCGAAAAGCCCAACCGCGCTTTGTTCATGACCTTCGATCGCGAGCAGCCGGAATTTCGTGACGATGCCGCCATTCGCGGAGAAACCGCCGATCCTGCCGCCGGCCGCGACCACCCGATGGCATGGCACGACGATCGCAAACGGGTTTCGTGCGAGAGCTTGCCCGACGGCGCGAGCCGAGCCTGTGGCGCCGATCCCCGCCGCGAGGCCGCCGTAGGTCATCGTCGCGCCCCGCGGAATGCTCCGCGCGGCCTCGTAGACGCGGCGATGGAATGGCGGCACGAGGTCCATGTCGAGCAAAATGGATGCAAGATCGCCCGGCTCGCCGCGCAAATACGCAACGATGCGGTCCCGCGCGAACTCCACCTCGGATGGCGGGGGCGCCTCTCGCGCACCTGGAAAACGCCGGAGCACGCGCGCGCGGGTTTCTGGCTCGGTAGCCTCGGGAAGCTGCACGCAAGCGATCCTCCGCGCGCGCCATGCGATCGCACAGCGGCCAATCGCTGTATTGAAGAGCGTAAAAAACTCCGTCATGATAAACCAATTGTAGCACGCGCCGCGATATTCACTCCCGGAAAATATCGCAAATTACGCGGCTTGAAAGACCGAGCCGCGCGATAGCAAAAAGTGACGTTTCACGCAAACGTTTTGGCGTGACGTCACAAGACAGGGTTAAAACCTCGGAATATCCGGAAACGGCAGTGCGCCCCCATGCACATGCATATGCCCTAGCTCCGCGCAGCGATGCAGTACGGGAAACACTTTTCCGGGATTCAGAAGCTGCTTCTCGTCGAAGGCGCATTTGACCGCAATTTGCTGGGCGAGATCGATGTCGTTGAACATTTCCGGCATTAGATCGCGTTTCTCGACGCCGACGCCATGTTCACCTGTCAGCACGCCGCCGACCGCAACGCAAAGGCGAAGGATGTCCGCCCCGAACTGCTCGGCGCGTAAAAGTTCGCCGGGCTTGTTGGCGTCGTAAAGGATCAAAGGATGCAAATTACCGTCACCAGCGTGAAAAACATTCGCGACCCGCAAACCATGGCGCTCCGATAATTCCCGCATACCAGCAAGAACTTTTGCCAATTCCTTGCGCGGGATCGTACCGTCCATGCAATAATAATCGGGCGAAAGGCGTCCGACTGCAGGGAAAGCCGCCTTGCGTCCGGCCCAGAACGCGAGGCGCTCGGCTTCGGAGTTTGAAATTCGGCATTGCGTGGCGCCGTGCGCCAGGGCGATTTTTTCGACAAGATCAACAAGATAATCGGCCTCGACAGGAGGACCGTCGAGTTCGACAATCAAAAGCGCCTCGGCCTCGCGCGGATAGCCCACATGGACAAAATCCTCCGCTGCCTCGATCGCGGGTTTGTCCATCATTTCCATGCCGCCTGGGATGATGCCCGCCGCGATAATACCCGCGACGCAAGCTCCCGCCGATTCGCTGGAATCGAAGGCAATCAGCAACGCGCGGGCGGATTCCGGTGAGCGGAGAATGCGCACAGTAACCTCGGTCACGACGCCGAGCATGCCCTCCGAGCCAATGACTAGAGCGAGGAGATCGTAGCCCGCTTGGTCAAGATGGCGCCCGCCGAGCCGGATAACCTCGCCGGTCATCAGCACCATCTCGCAGCCCAACACATTATTGGTGGTGAGGCCGTATTTGAGGCAATGCACGCCCCCCGAATTTTCCGCGACATTGCCGCCGATAGAGCAGGCGATTTGCGAGGAGGGATCGGGCGCGTAATAAAAGCCTTGCACCTCGACCGCGCGGGTGATCGCGAGATTGGTGACGCCGGGCTCGACGGTCACGAACCGGTTGGCGAAATCGATCTCCTTGATCTTGTTGAATTTCATCATGGACAGGAGAACGCCGTCCTCGAGCGGCAGCGCGCCGCCGGAGAGCGAGGTTCCGGCCCCGCGCGGAACCACCTTTACGTTATTTTCGTGACAATAGGAGAGAACTCCGCGCACTTGCGCGACGCTGTCCGGCAAAACGACAACCATGGGCAGGGCCCGGTAGGCGGTCAGGCCGTCGCTTTCGTAAGGCCGCCGGCCAATCTCTTGCTCGATGACGCCTTCGCCTGGAACAATGCGCTGCAAGGCGGCGACAATTTTTGCCCGCCGCGCAAGAATGGTTTCGTCGACGTCCATTGGTTTCATGGCATTCAATCAATTCGCCGAAGCTCTTGCTCTACGATCATGGGTCCCTCAAACGAAGGTAATGTTTCGGTATGAATTTTGCGCTTATGTCATTTGTGACCCAACCCGGACACTGCAGCCGGCGCCGCGCGGTTCCTGCGGCGGCCTTTGAGCCGCGGATCAAGCTCCGCGGCCGGATTTGTTGAGGAGTCGCTAAAAGAAGGGTCGCACGCCGGGCTCAGATGAGGGTGCACAACCTCGCAGAATTTCAGATGAAACTCATTCAGCGCCTCCCAGAACTGCCTCCTCCGTCAATCTGTCGTCCAACGATCGCGATGGCCTGCTGATAGACGGGAGCGGCGTTCCATGCCTGGATAGCAGCGAAATTGGCTTCGCCAGGCTGGTATCCTGCGCCCGCGCTCCAGCCATGGGCCCTGAGGAAATTGGCCGTCGAGGACAGTGCGCCGGCCGCGGTATCGAGACTTCCGCCGGTGCCGTATTCGAGGATCGTCTTGGGCAAGAACTGGGTTTGGCCGATCTCACCGTGCATCGAGCCGCGCGTGCTTGCCGAGAGGGTCCCGCGATCGATCAGAGTCTATAGCTGCGTAAAGCTGGTCGGTGAAATAGGCCGACCGGCGGCAATCATAGGCGAGGGTCGCCACTGCCGACAGAGTGTTCTGATTCCCGTGTTCCCTCCCGAAGCCCGTCTCCATTCCCCAGATGGCGATGAGCGGTCCCGGCGGGACGCCGTAGCGTTGCTCAATGGACGCAAAGAGGGCCGCATTGGATTGTTTGAGCGCTCGCCCGCGCGATGCGATGACTGAGCCGCCACGCCTAGCAAGAAACTGATCGAGCGACACGTGGAAGCCATGCTGGCCACGATCAGCCCCGATGGTTGCCGTCGCATAATGAGTTGCCATGAGAGCTGCGATCGTTGAACCGCTGACACCCCTGCCCCTCGCTTCTTGGGAAAACTGGTTTTTCCACGCCTCGAAGCCAGCCGCCGTATTGCCGCATTGCGCGGCCCACGCATTGCTCGCCATCCACACGAGTGCCGCAAAGGCTGCCGCCGTGACCGTCCTGAACTTCCCACCCTTAGTCATTTGGAATTCCTTTCAATTGCATCAATCGAAACGCTGATTTGCCGTCCCCGCCAGAATGCGGCGTGATCGCCCGTTCTCGCGTCCCTCAAGATCCGTGTCCTCCATATCAAAATAAAGAAGGGCTGCCCAGCGGGGCCGCCGCGAGGGCGCGGATGTGGAAACGGTTTATCGGATTATGGAGCCGCGCCCGATCATTATTCTCAGCCTTGTGTAGCGGAATCCATCGGCACCCAACAGACCAAGTTCAAACCGAAAATCATACAGCCCGCCCAAGCGAGCCGAGCCTTGCCTTCGGGCGGCGCGGGCCTTATAAGCACTTCCATTCCACACGCGGAACGCGCGGCCCTGCTTCAAGGGCCGCTCCCGGTGGCCACTCTCATTCATTTCGATGGGAGAGGTCCATGACGATCCGCGGCGGCCTTAACCGGAGAACAAACGCCCATGGCCTTGCCTGAATTTACTATGCGCGGTCTCCTCGAATCCGGGGCTCATTTCGGACATCAGTCGCATCGCTGGAACCCGAAAATGGCGCCTTATATTTTCGGGGCCCGCAACAATATCCACATCATCGATCTTGCCCAGACGGTGCCATTGCTGCATCAGGCCTTGAAGGCGATCTCCGATACGGTGGCGAGGGGCGGCCGGGTGCTTTTCGTCGGTACCAAGCGGCAAGCCCAGGACGCAATCGCCGATGCCGCGAAAAAATCGGCCCAATATTACATCAATTCGCGCTGGCTTGGCGGCATGTTGACGAATTGGAAGACGATTTCGGCCTCGATCCAGCGTCTGCGCAAGGTGAACGACCTGCTTGGCAGCGGCGGCGGCGGACTGACGAAGAAAGAGCGCCTGATGATATCGCGCGAACGCGACAAGCTCGAAAAGGCGCTCGGCGGCATTAAGGACATGGGGGGCACCCCGGATCTCATCTTTGTGATCGACACCAACAAGGAGCAATTGGCGATCAAGGAGGCCCAGCGGTTACGCATTCCGGTGGTGGCGATCCTCGACACCAATTCCAATCCGGACGGAATCACTTATCCGATTCCAGGCAACGACGATGCAGGCCGGGCGATCGCCCTTTATTGCGATCTCGCCGCCCGCGCGGCGATCGACGGCATTTCGCATGCGCAGGATTCCGTCGGCGTCGATTTGGGCGAAATGGAACGTCCCGCCGAGGAAGATCTGTCTGGCGGCGTAACCGGGGCGCAGGCGAGCCTCGAGTTGCCAGCCCCTGAGCCGGTGGAAGGCGTTTTCGAACTCCTGACGGCGCCGCGCGGCGCCCCCGACGATCTCGCCAAATTGCCGGGCATCGGGCCGCAGATCGTCAAGAAACTCAACGATGCCGGGATTTATCACTATTGGCAAATCGCCGCCATGACGCCGGAAAACGCCACCAAGATCGATCATGATCTGAGGCTCGCCGGCCGCATCGAACGCGATGGCTGGATCGATCTCGCGCGCGGTCTCGTCGCTGGCTGATGCTGGCTCGTTAGCCGGACGATTGGGTGATTTGCGGGTGTTCCGGATTCCCGGGCGGCACGCGGGCAGTTCATCGGACGCCCGGCATTACGTTTAAAAAAAATGAAGGAACGCAAAATGGCGAACGTCACCGCCGCAATGGTGAAGGATCTTCGCGAGAAGACCGGCGCCGGTATGATGGATTGCAAGAATGCCCTCGGCGAGACCGGGGGTGAAATCGAACCGGCGATCGATTGGCTGCGCAAGAAGGGGCTCGCCAAGGCGGCCAGGAAATCCGGCCGGATCGCGGCCGAGGGACTCGTCGCGGTTTTTGTCCGCGGCATCGACGGGGTGGTTGTCGAGCTCAATTCCGAGACGGATTTCGTCGCCAGAAACACGGATTTTCAGGCGCTGGCAAAGAACATAGCGCGCCTTGCCGTAGAAACCGGCACGACCGATGTCGAGGCTTTGCAAGCCGCCGCTTATCCTGGCGGCGGGACCCTCGGCGACGCGATCGCCAACACCATCGCCACGATCGGCGAAAACATAACATTGCGGCGCGCCGCCGCCACGCATGTCGGCCAAGGGTTCATTGGCCAATATGTCCATAATGCGGTGTCCGAAGGTCTTGGCAAGATCGGTGTCCTCGTTGCCCTTGAATTGAAGGCCGATCCGCAAGCGCTGGCGCCGCTCGGGCGCTTGATCGCTCTTCATGTCGCAGCGGCAAATCCGCTCGCGCTGGATCCGGCGGGCCTCGACCTGGCCACCATCGCGCGGGAAAAGGAGGTGCTTGCTGGCAAGAACGCGGGCAAGCCCGCGCATGTGCTCGAAAAAATCGTCGAGTTGGGGTTGAAGACATATTTCAAGGAAGTTTGTCTTCTCGACCAGCCCTCGATCCATGCCGAACATGCGGGTAAGACGATCGGGCAGGCCGTGGCCGAGGTCGGGAATAGTGTTGGGACACCGGTCCGCGTGACAGCGTTCGTGCGCTATGCTCTCGGCGGCAGGAATTGAGAGACCGGACCAAGATTTCGCGGCGGAGGTCGCCGCCGCGAGAGGCGAAGCCTGATCGGCTAATTCTGGATGCTCGATTGCGGCTGCTTCGCAGGCGGTGCGGCCAGTTAGGCGTGCGCGATTTGCGGCTGGTTGCGGAAAGACCAGGCATTTTTGCCGGTGCGCTTGCCTATTGTTTATATTTGACTTGCAGCGGATTTCGCGGAGTTCTGAAAAAGCCACGTGGCCGCAGCGGCTCCGGGCGCCTCGCGATGAAGACTTCCAAGGAGCATACCGATGTTGGTTCGCCGTTCCTTATTCTCGGGTTCTCTATGGCTTCGGCCACGTTCGGTTTGGTGCTGTCGGGGGACAGTTGGGCCCAAGACGTGCGCCACCTATGCAGCGAAAAATATCAGGCCGCCAAGGCGGCGGGCACATTGAACGGCGACAGCTGGCCGCAATTCTACAGCAAGTGCACGGCTGAAGCCAGGGACGCTGCGGCGGCATTCGACGCCGCGGCGGCGCCTGCGCCCCCGGACGTCCGCCACATTTGCAGCGAAAAATACCAGGCCGCCAAGGCGGCGGGGACATTGAACGGCGAAGCGTGGCCGCAATTCTATAGTAAGTGCGCGGCCGAAACCAAGGCAAACCCGCCCGTCGCCACGGCGGCTCTCGCCACCGCGGCGGAGGTAGCTCCCCCTGCGGCGCCGCCACCAATTGCCGCGGCTCCCCCGCCGCCGCCCCCAGCTCCAGCGCCTGCTCCTGTCGTGGAGGCGCCCCGCCGCCGCCTGCCGCCGCACCAGCGCCGCCGCCCGTCGCCGCGTCGCCGGAAGTCACGCCGCCTCCGGCCAATCCGCTCAAGAAACCCGCGAAAGAAGACAGTGGCACCTACCGTGGCCGCGCCCACGCCGCCGCCGCCTCGAGCACGGCGGTCTTTCCCACCGCCATCGCGCCTGAGTTTGCCAATGAGAAGCCCG
>CAVQZL010000019.1:0-39034 GCA_963718265.1 uncultured Alphaproteobacteria bacterium
GTCATTGCCCTGGCGCCTGATCGGGCAGCGCATCCGCCCCTTGAAGCGTCACCGCCACCACGTCGCCCATGGCCCGCCCGCCCAACGACGTGAGTGTCCCGGCCGCCGCCGCGCCGGCGGCACGTGTTGTCCATTGGTGACCGCCCCATACGCGCTCCGCCACCATTACCTCGCCGCTGGCGGTAACCGCCACGCGATTATAGGCGTTTGGTTCGCCGCGCAGCCGTACTGAGGTGGCGGTGCCGCCTTGCAGCACCAGCGGCGGCTGGCCGCCGGCGGCCGCCAGCCGGGCGTAGCCCCGATGCAGATGCCCCGCCAGCACCAGCGCCACATGCGCGTGCGTCATCGCCGCCAGCGCCGCCGCCGCGCCGCCGGCCACCGGCGTTTCCGGCTCCGCCTCGGGCGGCAGCAACGGGTGGTGCGCCACCACCACGCGCGCCACGCCCGGCGGCACCGCCTCCAACCGGGCGATCAGCCGCGCCAGCCGCCCGCGCGTCACCCGCCCGCGCGACCAATCAAGGTTCAACCCCAACCGGCGCGCGGTGTTCAGCCCAAACACCACCACGGCGCCATCGGTCCAGCTGGGCTCGGTCTCCCCGCGGATGGTTGCCTGCCAGCGCGCGTACGGTCGGCTGAACCGCTCGATCAGCCGATACGGCGTGATGTCGTGGTTGCCGGGCACCGCCAGCCATGGGGCATGAAGTTGGTCCAGGAACGCCCGCGCCGCGCGGAATTCGGCGTATCGCGCGCCTTGCGTCAGGTCGCCGCTGATCGCCACCAAATCGGGCCGATCGGTGTTCAGATCATCGATCAGCGCCGCCACGATCGCCGGATCCTCGGCGCCGAAATGCAGGTCGGCGAGGTGGGCGATCCGGGTCACGGCGCGTGCGGCGCAGCGACCGGCGGCGCGATCACCCACAGCGCACGGCGGCGATTGGCGTAGACGAGCGGCATTTCGAGCAGCGCCTCTTCACCATCGTTCATCACCCATAACGCGGGCCGGCGCGCCACGATCCGCAGTTCGGTACCCAGATACTCTTCCACCACCGCGTCCTGTTTCCACCGCCCCATCAGCGCGGCGATGCCCAGCCGCAGCGCGTCGGCCAGTCGCAAACGATTGACCACGTAGACACCAAGCCGGCCGCCATCGAGGCAGGCGCGGCCGAAAAGGCGCCCGGCGCCATCGCTCAGCGGGTTGACCGTGACGTTCAGCGATGTGGTCCGCACGCGGCGGTCGACGCCGTCGAGGCACAGATCGAGCCGCATCGGCCGCGACGCGGAGATGGTTCGCACGATCGCGCGCATGAATCTCACCAGCAGGAGCGGCATCCAGCCGCCATGCCGGCCCGCCTCGCGGTAGCGGGCCAGCCGGGTCGGCAGGCCGATCATCGAGCCGCAGAGGAAAACGTGGCCGTTCACCTCGCCCACATCGATCGCGCGCGGCATCCCCTCGGCCAGCCAACTCACGGCCGCCGCCAGATCGCCGACCGGAATCGTTAGATCGCGGGCCAACAAATTCATCGTGCCGGAAGGCAGGATGCCCAGCGGCATCGCCCCACCGGCCAATACGCGCGCCGCGCACGCCACGGTGCCATCGCCGCCCGCCACCACGATGGCCGCGGCGCCGCTGTCGCGCGCGCAGGCCATCCGCGCCGGCAGGTCACCGGCCTCCTTGCCGATGAACAGCGGCGTCAAACTCTGATCGGCGAACGCCGCGCGGATGGCATCCTCGGGCCCGGAGGCACCAATCAGCGCGCCGGCCGACGCATTGACGATGACGGCGAAGGTGCGTTCCGGGCGGTGCGCCGTTGTCGCGATTTCGGTCACTCTCCGTTCCTTACCACGTTGCATCGCCGCCCTTCCAGGCGTTCTGCAACCGTGTTGGCGCCGGGCTGACGTTTGTAGCCGGCCCCGACGGCCGCGGTAGCCGCCTGAGGAGGGTCACGCGGCTCTATCTGTGCGCACTCGGGTCCTGGGCGCCTCTTACGTCGCGTCAGGCGGGCCGATGAGGCCCAAACGCTCCGATTCCCTCACCGCTCGCTCTTCGCGCTGCTTCACACCGAATTCCGGCAGTTTTCGCACGGTCTGCACTGCACCAACGGCAACGTCTGCAAACAGGCTTATTTCGTCCGTTCGGCTAGCCGTCCAGCAACGCCCGTTTCTAGCGCAAAGCGGACGGCAGTATCGCCTTCGTAGCAATCCCCCAAGCGGTCGCCGCGATTGTACGCGACTGGCGCTTTGACCGCGGAGGTCGAACTGCCAAAACTGACGAACCTGCTACGTTAATCAATAATGATATGTGAAATAGTTGTGGGGTATGCCGAGCCTGCTGGGACTCCTAGTACCCGACCATGACAGACCCCGGGTGGGGAGGGTAAACGCGATCTCCCTAATGGGCGTTTCGACCGAGGTCGGCTCGGCTCGGAATTGAGATGCGATCGTGTTCCGGGGCGGCCGCATCAACTTTCACTGAATGAATCGGCGTCCGCGAGCTCTCCACGCGCGTGCGCCGGCTCGAGCAGGCGCGATCTGACCATGGCGACCTGAGCTGCCTGGCGCGCGGCGCAACATGCTCGAGGCGCCGCGGGCAGCACATGAATGAGATGGCGCCATCCACCTTTCAGGGCTAAGCCATTGCCTTTTTGTTGCAGTACTCTTGACTTCTGTGTCGTGTTGCACTACCTTGAGCATGAGCAACACACAGGAGCTTCGGATTATGAGAAACCTTCATCAAGAGATCACTGATCGTATCGTCACACGGCTCAAAGCCGGTGTCGTTCCCTGGCGCCAACCTTGGTCAGGCAAAGGCTATGGCGTCATGCCGCGCAACGCCGCAACACAGCGCGGCTATTCGGGCGCCAACGTTCTTTTGCTTTGGTCGCGCGCTCAGGAAAGCGGTTACGCCGCGCCGTTGTGGTTGACGTTCAAGCAGGCCTTGGAACTCGGCGGCAACGTGCGCAAAGGCGAGAAGGGCGAAACCGTTATCTACGTGGCCAAGATTGTTAAGGAAGACAAAGACGGGCAAGCATCGCGCGATCCCCTTCCTCAAGGCCTACACAGTCTTTAACGTCGCACAGTGCGACAACCTGCCGGCAGGGATTGTCGCGCCCAGCGCAGATGCGCACGTCGTCAATCCAAACACACGCGATGAAATCGCCGAGGCGTTCGTTGCCTCGACCGGCGCTGACGTGCGTCATGGCGAAGCTCGCGCCTACTATCGGCCGCTCGGCGACTATGTGAATCTGCCGCTGTTCGAAACATTCACCAATGCCAGCGCCTACTATGGCGTCGCGTTTCATGAGCTCGGCCATTGGACAGGCTCAGAGAAGCGGCTCGCTCGCACATTCGGCAAGCGCTTTGGCGACCAATCCTATTCGGCCGAAGAGCTCGTAGCAGAGCTGACCTCTGCCTTCCTGTGTGGCGAATTCGGCTTCGACAATAACGGCGTCGACGCTGACTACATCGCACACTGGGTTTCATTCCTGACCGACCATAGCGGCGCCATCGTCGCAGCTGCAGCAGCCGCATCGCGCGCAGTCGAATTCATGCGTGGCCTAGCGCTCGAAGATGACGAAGCGCTTGAGCCGCTGGCGCTTGCTGCTTAAGGAGCCAAGCCAATGACAACCAAAGCCTTCGCCTATTACCGCACGTCAAGCGCGACCAACGTCAGCAAAAACAAAGACGGCGACGAAGCAAAGAAGAACGGATTGCGCGAAGACAAGGACAGCCGCGTGCGGCAAGAAGTCGCCGTGCGTGCTTATGCTTCCGCAAACGACATCGAAATTGTCGACGAGTTCTACGACGCAGCCGTCAGCGGCGCCGACATGATCCACACACGCCCCGGCTTCGACACCATGCTTAAGGCAATCTTGAGCAACGGCGTTCGCACGATCTTAGTTGAAACAGCGAACAGGTTTGCTCGCGATCTCATCGTGCAAGAGACGGGATACCAATATCTGAAATCACGAGGCGTCGATCTAATCGCAGTCGATAGCCCCGGCTCATTTCTTGACGACACACCAACGGCGACTCTCATCCGGCAAGTTCTCGGCGCCGTAGCTCAATTCGAAAAGTCCGCACTGGTCGCGCGATTAGCGGGTGGAAGAAAGCGAACCGGCCGAATCGGGCGGCCAACCATCCCTGACCGCGACAAAGCCAGAGGTTACCGCTCGCATAACTCAACTGCGAACCGACGACCCGACAATCACATTGCGAGCGATCAGCGCCGTACTCGCTGATGAAGGTCACTTCACCTCGAAAAGCAAACCCTACAGCCCTACGCAAATCGCGCGCATCTTGGCGCGCGGAAACCTCACCCCAGAGATTTCAGGCACGGAATAATCCGACCTGAATAAGCGGCCCCGCCCAGCGCTGTAACGCTGAACGAGGCCTATCACACCAACCGGCACTGGAGGCCGACTGATATGAATACCGAGACCGTTACCACGCTGCAGGACAACCTGCGGAAAATGTTCGACACGATCGATCGCGAGAAGCTCGAGGCGCTGCAAGGCCCGAACACTAATCCCAATCAGATTAATCTCACATCAATCCGAAAATACTCAGCCTGTTACGCCGCCTTCCGCGAAGCGCTCGCCAAGCTCGAGGAGGCGCGCTGATGGGCGCCGATCCCGCAAAGAACGACTGGGAGCTTCGCTTCGGAAATAAGCGGCGCCGTATCGATCGCGACCTGCTAGCCGAGGCCGAGCGCCAAATCGCGCGCGAAGAGCGGCTGATTCCAGACACTCCCAACCCAACGCCGCCTCGCGCCCTCAACGGCGAAGAGCTCAATCGCATCGCCCGCGCGTTCGGTCGCCTGTCCGCTTGACGCCATGCGCCAGCGTGACGCCTAAGCCCACTAACAGCTGTCGTTCCCTCAAACAAATCATGATAGATTGGACCTCAAAGCAGTCCTACAAGCGGAACCGAAATGTCCGACGAACAAAGACACGGCTACAAACACGATCCAGCAGCCTGGAGCGCAACACAGGCCGATGCTCTGCGTCGCCATGCCTACAATGAACTGGATCTGGAAAACATAGCAGACGAGATTGAGCAATTGGGCCTGAGTGACAAACACGAAATTTACAGCCGCTTAGTCGTAGTCGTCTCTCACATGCTGAAATGGCAATTCCAGCCCACACAACGCTCGCCCAGCTGGCGCGCATCAATCCGCGAGGGCCGGTATCGGATCGCCAGGCTAATCCAAGTCTCCCCCTCGCTGGCAAGTTACCCAGCCCTATGCCTCGACGAAGCGTACGTCGAAGCTCGAGGCCACGCCGCGGACGAAACTGGAATAGCAAGTCTGCCCCACCAATGCCCGTGGCCGATCGAACAAGCCCTCGACCTCGAGTTCTGGCCACCAGACGCCTCACACTGACGGCGCCAAGCAGCCGGGTCTCGCTTCACAGTTTCGCGCCGGCGCCTTTCACAACGATCGGCGGACCGTCCGGACCCCAATCAAAATCCGGAACGTCGGCCATCAACTCTTCGCCGACGGCTGCCCAGAATTCCAGCTCAACCTTGCCAGCCGGCGCTTCCACCCATCCGTTTTCAGCTCGGCGCTGGCGCGCCAACCCATCCGCACGGTCGGGACCAAAGATCCGACGCTGTCCATGACGCCACAGCCGATAGCTTCGTCGACAACGAGGCCCGCGCGGCGATCGCCAAAGTTTTTGGCAGGCCGCTGCGATAATTACCGCCACAGCGACCATGCTTGGAGCGCTCGTCACCCTGCGTGCGCGGCAGAGGTTTGAGACAGCCGTTTCATCGGCAAAGCCAGCCAGCGACCACCGTAGGGCGATTAACCGCCCGGGCGCCTTAGCGATACCCGCCTCAACTCGGTCGTCTCCCAACCCCAGCCCACAAACTGCGACCCTGCATCTGCGACGCCGTACTGAAGCTTCGGGGAAGCTCGACCTCAGCAATCACCGCCTTCTGCTCCCGTCGGCGAGCGGCGTCGAGTTCGACCTTGCGCTCCACCTCGAGAGCAACCACAGCATCAAAATTCACCGGCGCCGGCTTGCGAGCATGACGCCCACGCGGCTTGCCCTTCTTAATGTCCTTGGTCAGTAGTTTCCCCAGTCCAGGAACCGGCCGGATCGTAGGATAATCAATCAACTCCGCAGCTGCGCGAAGATACTTCCCGTGACTCCGACTGTTGAGCTGTTTAATCAACTCACCGATGACCATGCTATGAAAAACTTCGGTCCGCATAGTGGCCGTGGCCATGACCTTCGGGTTGTGCCAAAATAATCGTCGCAAAAGTTTGTGGTCGACGCCAAGCTCGCGCGCGGCAAGCAAAAAATTCCCGTAATGACGGGCCAACGCAGCAGACGCCTGCTCGTCAGTCAGATGCTCGAGTTCGGGCGGTCTTTGTGGAATGTACGGCAACGCGGTTTGGCCTCTTAATGCGCACGGGCTCCGGCGGAGGCTCCAGCACCATCGCCAGCTTCTTACGCCAGCGCCGCTGATACATAGCAACGCGCAACTGAGCCTCGACCAACTCAGCTTCACGACGACTACGTCGTTCCATCGCGCCCCAAATAGGCTTGCGAAAAGTCTGCGGCTCGTTGAGCATCTTAGTCAAACGCACAACAGAACCGAGAGCGCGCTGATATGGCGACTGCGTCGAACTCCGCGGCCGAATACCTTGGGCCACAAGACATCGCACGCATGTGGGAACCCCACCGTAAAACCGAAGCACCCGAGCCCGGCGCCCACAACATTGCGAAATAAATTTAGTCCAGCCACCGCCATTAGGGAAAGTGCGGTGATGAAGCTGCAGCTCGACAGCGGCAACAACCACACCAGAAACATCAACAAAATCAACGATTGCAGATGACATAGACGGATTGATAATTCGCTTCGCACGCAAGGGAGGCGACCTCGCCGAAGGCAAATCCTCTTGCACTAACCGTCTACCCACGTTTTGCTGGATAAAACAATTCCGTTTCCAGCACAAATTATAATGGTCTCCGCACCATTTGACTATTGGCCCAATGAGGTTTTGTCAGTTCTGTCACGCCCCTATGGGCGGTTGCATCTCCCTTTTGCCACAACCCGACCGGAACGCAGTTTCGTCCGGTTTTGTCAGTTTTAGCTTTAGACGCATATATTTTTTCACGCACGACAACAGCAGCTGTCCCTCCCCTGTCAGCGCCTGGTCCTTCAACCTGCTGGTGGTTGCGAAAATTCGGCTAACGAATTGATAAAAAATACACAAAATAGTAGTAGTATATAGTATAAACGCCTTCTTGCTGGAAGTGACAAAACCCCCCTGGAAAACCCAACCCCACCATTGCCATTTGAACCGCCAGAAGCCCCGTTTTCGGTTGTGCCCCTTAGTTTTTCGGTTGTACTATAGGGTGGACAGTTGGTCCACACCGCGGTCCACACAGTGGTTAGACTAACGTAAGTTCCAGCATTCTCACGTCGCGAATGCGCCGAGCAGTGGCGCAATCGTCCCCTGGCGTTCCCTGCTCTCTCCGGGCCCTCTACCCTCTCCACCCCCAGCAATCCTGCCTGTTGCATCTCTCAGATGCTATCACCATCTCTCATGGTGTGTTAGTAGAGATCGTCTCAAACGATCCACACAGAGGTCCACTCCATGCGCCCCGAGAAGCGGAAGCCCGTCTCATCCGATGCGGCCGTCCAGGCGGCGGATCCTGGCGAGCACATGGTGACCGCCGACGCAGCCGGCCTTATTCTGCGTGTCCACCGTGCGAAGAACAGCGTCGTCACTCGGACGTGGATCGTGCGCGTCTCCGTCGACGGCCGCCGACGGAGACTCGGCCTTGGTCGATACCCCGCCGTCGGCCTCGCCAAAGCCCGTCAGCTGGCTCAGGACGCCCATCGCGCCGCGGCTGAAGGGGATGAGCCTGGCCAACGCGCCAAACGCCGTCAGCAGGCTTCTGCGGCCGCGCGCAAGCTCGCCCTCCGCCAGGCGATCGACGGCTGGCTCGCCAAGGCTGCCCAGCCGAACAAGAGCGCCAAATCCGACCGGATCCGCGAGCTTGCGCTCCACAAGCATTTCGCTCCGCTGCATGCGCGCGACGTCGCATCAATCACCGTCGCCGACGTTGCCGGGGTCCTGCGACAGCTTGCTCCCGAAACCGCGGTCAAATCGCACACGGCTGTTCGCGCTGTCTTCGACTACGCCATAGTGATGCTTGAGCCGCACGGCGTCCGGTTCAACAACCCCGCTGACAAGCGGTTGTTGCGCCACCTCGGCTGGTCGCCGAAATCGCGCAGCGAGAACAGGCCTCAACCCGCTGTCGACTGGCGCATCATGCCTTCTGTCGTCAGCGCGCTTAGAAACATGGACGAGGCCGCAGCAGCTTGCGTCATCCTTATGATCGCAACGGGCATGCGCGCTAAAACCGCACGTCTGGCCAAGTGGGCCAACATCAATCCTGAAGCCCGTACATGGACGCCGCCGTTCGCCGATCTAAAAGAGCGGCATCACAAACGCCCCTTCATCGTGCCGCTCAATGATGTGGCGCTCGATGTGCTCAATCGCCCGTGCACGTCGCGTTTTGTGTTCGGTTCACTCTCAGAATCTTTTCTCAACAGTTTCCTTCGCGGGCTTCGTCGGCGCCACCCGGAATGGGTTGATTCCAGCGACGGTGAGCGGCCTTTCACCGTCCATGGATTTCGCGCGACGTTCCGCACTTGGGTCGCGGAAAAACATCCCACCGCCACCGACCACGGCGAACTCTGCCTCGGGCACAAGGTCCATGGCGATGTCGAGGGTCGATACATTCGCACTGGCCTGGTCTCAGAGCGTCGTGGGCTGCTCGATCTGTGGTCCCGCCATCTCTGTGGCAAGACGGCTGAGGTTATAACTCTTCCGCCGAGGCTAAAGACTTTGGGACTGTGACCATGGCAATAAGACTGTTACTTTGGTAATGGGACTGTAAGCTTATCAATACTCTACGCCCAGAAGAATCAGTTGCCCTGATGCTTTAACTGTGCTTATTTGACCCCGGTTAATCATTGTCGAGCGGGTCAGACATCAAAATGAAAGCAGCCCTAAAATCCCCTTCTCCCGCGAAATCGCCCGAAGAGGAGGAGATTGATCGTCTTCTCGGCGATCTGGCGTTGTTCGATATCGCCGACGCAAAGAAGTTCGGCGGCCCGTCCGTGCCCGGTTATTTTTCGCGCGCGGCGCGCAGGCATGCTCGAACTGGTCGATGTCGGCGGCCGCACCAAGATCAGTCGCGCGACGATGAAGAGGCTTTTGCTTAAGGGTCTTGGGCGCGTGGATTTCTATTACGCCAGCCCAAAGCCGAAGGATGTCAAGGAGAGCGCCTAACGCTCCGACCGTCGCTGCGTTGAGACCACGACGGCCGGATATGCGTTTTGAATGCCACAAGGACACCGGTCCTTTTAACGTAATTCAGTCTCACCCTCAACCATTCCGCGGCGGTTTCTCTTAATCTAGGGAAACGCGCAAAATGTTTCGCCAGCGCATGCACACAAAGCCCCGGGGCCAAGCATTTTATTCCGGGCGCCAGCATTTCGACAGAGACTTGCTTCCGATTGCGGAAGATTATTTTAGAGACCTGCTTGGCCCGCTACGCTTTAACGGCGCCGGATGGGCCATGGCCAAATGCCCAGTGCATGGCTCCGACCGCCACCCCTCGCTGAGCGTTCATCGATCCGGGGCGTGGAGGTGTCACACATGTGATCAGTCGGGCGGAGACATCGTCTCTTTCGAGATGTTTCGCACTGGCGTTGATTTTAAGCAGGCCGTCCAATCGCTTGGGGCGTGGCGGCCATGAACGATGCTCCCCGCAATAAGCCTCAATTATCGCCGGAATATCATGATGCTGTGCGTCGGGACCATCCAGCCATCCTCGCGGCGGCGTTAAAGGCCCGCGACGAGCGCCACATCTTTCAACCACTGAGAGGAAAGAGGGGTTTTCTTTTCGGATGGGCGGACCTTGCGGATAAGGAGCCGCTCGACATTAAGCAGGCGCTCCGTTCTCCTACCGGTGAATACTTCAACGCAGGTGGTGTGATTGCCTCTAATCCGCAAGGCGATGCGCCGAGTTTCATTGCCGATGTCGATCTTCATGGGGTTACGGATCAGAAGGATCATGATGATTGCGCAGCCGCTGAGAGGCGGCTGTTCGGAGATCTTCAGCCGACCATAATCACCGGCGCTGGTGGCCGACACTATCATTTCCGTGCGGCTCCTGCTGTCGTTGCGGAGATGTTCGCTGCCGGCAATGCGTTTTTGATTGAGCGACAGGGAAGGGCTGAAGGCGAACGCGCCGCCTTGCCGCCGGGCGCGCCAAGGCCGCGCTGGATGATCGAGGTGTTTGGCCCGCGTCACGGCTATCCTATGCCGCCGTCCATTCACCCCGATACTTTGCAGCCCTATCGATTTGGCTGCGACCGACCACGCACGCGGCCGGCGCCCTATTCGCTTATCGCCGCCATGCGGGCTGAGCGGGCCCAGGCTCCAGACGGCCGTGTTTGGGGGACTCGAGGGCCGTTAGTGGCGCCGCTTCCTCCGGTCGCCAAATTTGATCCAGAGGCGCTGCTGCCCGAGGCTCTCCGCGACTTTTGCGTCGATAACTCTATGCGGAAGGTCTGTCCGATCGACTACGTCGCTGTGGCTGTCCTGGCTGCGCTTGGCGCCGTTATTGGGGCAGCTTGCGTAATACGCCCCAAGAACTTCGACGATTGGATCGTCGCCTCTAATTTGTGGGGCGCCATTGTCGGCGATCCTGCGCTCAACAAGAAAACGGTAGCCATAGATAGCGCGATGGCTCTGCTGGCTCTCCTTATCGATGCGGCGATGACCCTCCATGAAAAAGCGACGTTGAATCACGCCGTGGCTCAGAAGGCGCACAGCGCAAAAGTGAAGGCCGCCGAGGGTGAACTAAAGGCCGCAGCGAAGGCGGGGGCGAAGGGTGAAGACGAAGACGGGAAGATCGACGCGGCGGTTGAGGTTCTTCGGCAGCTCGAGGAGAAAGGACCAAAACCTCCGGTCGAGCGCCGTTTTACAACCAATGATCCATCGGTCGAGAAGGTCGGGGAAATCGTCCGCGACAACACTCCCCGAGGGCTCCTCTATGTGCGCGACGAGCTGACCGGGATGCTGGCGCAATGGGACCGCGAAGATCATAAGGGCGAACGGGCGTTCTATCTTGAGGCGCACTCTGGCATCGGGTCGTTCAATACCGATCGTATTGGCCGAGGGCGTGTTTTTATTCCGGTGCTCAACATCTCTATTTTCGGCGGCATCCAGCCAGACATGCTGGCGGCCCTCCTTGAGCAGGCTTCCAACGACCTCGGCAACGATGGAACAATACAGAGATTCCAACTGCTGGTTTTCCCTGACCACGTGAAGTGGGAGTGGACTAACCAGTCCCCTGATCTTCTTGCTTATGATCGTGCGAGCAAGGTGTTCGAGAAGCTGGCCAACTTTAATCCTCTTGATTGGGGCGCAGGCGAGAAAGGGCGCGGCAAATTCCCCTGGTTCACATTCGACGAGAGGGCGCAACAAGTTTTCATCCAGTGGTCTCATGATCTCCACACCAAACGCATCCCAAACGAAGACAATCTACTCATTCGTCAGCATCTAGCGAAGTACGACAAGCTGTTTCCGGCGCTGGCGCTAATCTTCCATCTTATTGATCGGAGCGAAGAGTGCGCGGGTCAGTTCGTGTCGGAGGTTTGCGCCCTTCGGGCCGCTGAGTGGTGCCTGTACCTCGAGAGCCATGCCCGTCGCTGTTACGCATTGCTCGGTCATAACAAGCTTCGAAACGCTCGCCACCTGGCCAGGAAGATCGAGCGCGGCGAGCTTGAGGACCGGTTCACCGCCCGCGACGTCCTTCGGCGTCAGTGGGCGGGCCTGAACGATGCGGAGGCGGTCACCAGCGCTCTTGAGTGGCTTGAGATTGAGAATTGGGTTCGCAGCGTGCGTGAGCAGGCTGGTCCAGCAGGGGGTCGCCCCACCGTTCGTTACGAACTCCATCCAGAGCTAGGGAGGCCAAAGCCGTGATCGACTGGATCGAGAAAGCGCGCCGGCGGCTTGGGCTTGATGAGGCAAGGCTGGACCCCGATTACCTCCCGCCTTTCGGAGAAGACGAAGCAAAAAGCCTCGTTGAAAAAATATACGCTTCTAAGCGAAAAACTGACAAAACCATCCAAAACCCAAAATTGACACAACCAGAAGGAGAACGGGTCACTCCAGAGGTTGCGTCAGAGGTTGTGCCTTTCTGCGACCTAGAAACAACGGTCTATTCCGAAAATCGAACTGACAAAACTGACGAAACCGCCGAGACGACAGATCTTCCCTCTCGGAGTGAACTGACAAAACTGACAAAACCTCCTCAGGAGGATCATCGCGCTCTTCTTGAAGTGGCTGCACGCGCTCGCCCGCCCGATGTCAAAGACGCCCATTGGGAGGCCGCGCTTCGTGGTTTGGAGGTCTTCCTAGAGGCCGGCCGCGACGCCGAGGCGGAACGTCTAGGCTGGCCCGGGGATGAGCTTTATGCTGTTCCGCCGCTGTGGTCCCGCGTCGATCTTTGCGGCGTTGCGCTGCTGATCGGCGACCGCGAAGTGATCGGAATCACAGCGAACGAGATCCGGATCAAAACCGCCTCGGGCTCGTCGCTGGCCTTCTATCGCAAGCCCCAGGTCGACTACGGCGTCGCCTACCGCGCGCGCATCAAGATGGCAGGCGAGGACGCTCGTAAGGAAGGTCGGGAAGAAGAGGTCAAGCTGCATGCGCTCGAGGCGGTCGCGCGCCTTTACGTCAGCCATCATTCAGGCGCCGACATCGATACAGCCAAGGCCGCAGTGCTGGCCGCGATCAAGGAGGCCGCGCCATGAAGCGACTTCGGCTTGAGACCCTCCAGTCTGAAGTGACGGCGGCCAAGGGGATTGTGGAGCCGTCGAAAGATGAGGCCATGCGGTGAACGAGCCAATCGACAATCCGCAAACTTTCCGCGGGCGTCCGCTTCGGCACCGAAATCACGCTGACCGAAGAATCCGCTTATCGAGAATGGTCTCGTTGGGGTTCGAGAAGTCCTAAGGGCGAATAGCGCTCAAAACCCTGGTCGAAAGAGCTGAGGGCCGCAACGGGCCAAACCGGAGCGCTCTGTTCAGTTAGAATTGTGTTGACCTGCCAGCGCCAAGTGGATGGGTCATCCGCACCTGGACCCGTGGCCACCTCGGTTACTCCCGCTGCGTAGCTCGCACCGCCGCCAATTGCAATGAGAACCAGAATGAGGGACTTCCGCATCGTCGCCTCCTTGTTCCTACCTTTTCTTCTTAACTGGGCCTGCAGCCGCCTGTCACTCGGCTCGCCCTCGAAGTTGTTGAGAAGCTGTTAACCACTTGTTTGTGGCCCGCCCAAGGCCGTGTTGGCGGTGTGGCAAGAGTGAAGGATTAATTTTCAAGGTTTATTGCCACCTCTTCCTAGGGAATATACAACATTTCTAGGGTGATTTATGTGGGATGGGGTTGTTTTCCTCGTCGATTGTTCAACATGTTAATTTCAGTCGCGTTTTCTTGGCCTGCGCGAAGGCTAACAACAGTATTGCGTTGAAATTATCAGCGAATTGTTTGCCAAAACTTCTGCCCAAGCTGGTGCAACTTGCGCCTGTACAGCCTGTCCACAGTGATGTGTTAGAAATACCAAGAGCAAACATCCCGAAGATCGAATGCCCGAAGACACGGGCTTGACAACGCGGCCAAATGTTCCACTTTCGTTCTCATGGAAGTCGAGACGCTAGGCGTGGCGAGGAGCCTTGGCTGGAAGGTGCACATGCGCTGCGCCAACGGCTATCGCGAGGGCACCAGGTCCATGCGGCGCTGCATCTATCGCAAGCAGCTCGACTTCGAGACGCTGGTTGCTACGCGCGGGCCTAACTTCCGCTTTCACGGCTAGAGGGACGTTTGATGTGTCCAGCGTGCGGGATCGTAGCGACGGTCGTTTTTGAGCCGCCGACCAATATCAGGTCCTTGGCTACGGAACCTGGCCGCGCTTATGTGTTGAGGATAGCGTTAGTCTTGTTGGCCGCTACCTTTGCGCGAATGATTTCGAGAGTGAAGTTATTTGTTAGCCAATTGTTCGCTGGCAATCGGTCATTATTTTGTTCATGTCTGGCGCTGTCGAGCATTGTGAGAGCAAGCTCGAGCAGGTGCTCTGTTGTGTGAAAGTCGGTAGCTTTTAGCGGTACGCCCATCTTACTAACCTCAGGTCCTTAAGGCGGGGATTTGCCCCGAATGTATCCAAGCAAGTTTGCGCACACGTCTGGACTTCCGACTATGACCGGCGTCACACTACGGGCGACCTCGCGCCTCACGACGGGCCAAAGACTGGGAACGACCCAAGCTGGATCTGACGGCGCACCGTATTCAAGAGCCTGTGAACACGCGGCGCACAACGTGATGTGCTTCAGCAGTCGCACTTTCTGATTGCAGCGGGCGCATATTGTTGGCTCACTTTGCGCTTTGATATGGCAGAAGAACTCTAATTCTTCTGGATCATCGTCATCGATACAATAGAATCCAAAATTATCCTCGTATTTGGTTGACATGGCATTAGTGGTTTCTTCAAGAGGGTCTGAAGCGGCGCTGCGGAACTGCCAGTGGTTAACTTGGTATTAAATTGGGCGTTGGGCGTCTTGCTAATTCAAGCCAATCAGCTGTCAGATCGTGCCAATGAAACTGAGCGGGGGTCTTTGAGCCGCCGAGCAATGTTCAGCCGGTGTTCATACGAAATGGTCTTTGATCGGCGCGCGGGGCGGGGAAGCCTCGAAACAGCGAGGTGGATTACATGATTGAAGACGTTTCGCGCCGAAAGATGCTTTCCACTGCTTGGCCTTGGGGCGGCACTGGGCTTGACGCTATCAGCAGCGCTCACACCGTTGGAGGCCGAAGCACAGGAGGCTGCTCCTGCTACCCCTGCGGCACCCGCTGCCACCCCTGAGAAAGCTACAGGGACACACGGGATGCAACGACGTTCATCGCGCCGCAGCCATCGTAGTGAGCGGCGCACCGCTCGCCATGAACGACGGCATACGCGCCGCACCGGTAAACCTGCGCCCGCCGCTGCACCAGCTCCGACGCAATAGCGATCAACGCAAGCTGCACCAAACAAAAAGGACGAGGGAAGCTCATGCTCTCCTCGTCCGTAAGTATGTTCGTAAACAAGAGGTCTACTGTATCCGCTTCACAGTTCTCGCGATTCGCTAGGGGGCTGGGATTCGCGAGAGGCCCTTGAGCGCTTGTCCTCACGCTCGCTGGCTCAAAGGACTAAGCTACTGCCTGACGACTAAAGTCAATGGCGTAGACTACTTGCCCAGTAAGTGACTGTCGTTTGTGAGCCGCCGAGTAACGCTGCGCAGATGGGGTAGATGCTGGATGGTTAGACCCGAGGAACTTCGATCAGCTGAGCACGACAAAAAAAGGACGAGGAGCACGTGGCTTCACTCGTCCTTGCCATCTAGCATACACAAGGCGGCGCTATGCTATTCTTACTCCACAGGTGATTCGGACCCTAGTCTATTCGCCGAGCGTACCAGCACGCCAAACCCCTGGCGTTGGAGGATTGCCTTCCTCCCAACGAGAGCATCGGCGAAGAGTGGCCGGGATGAGATGGAACCCCCTTCAGGGCCCGGCCACTCTAAGCTTAGATGCGCGCCAGGGCCGGTGGTCCAAGTTTATCCAATGTTGGCCCATTGGCCCATGTCTTGCGTCAGGTACTGTTGCCGAGGCGTCCCAGTACGTACCTCCCGCTACCGGCGTTGGTTTAGGACTCCCCAACGAAAGCCTCGGCCACCACTAGCCTCTAGGGAGCGCGCTAGGGCTTTGCTGACTGTCGCCGGCGTCTGCTGGGAAGCGGTGGGCGGCACCGTTCGCCGACACCCAAATGAAACGAGTCGCGCAGCCACACGCCCCGCCGAATTGCGCGCCCAAGCTGGCCCCTGCATAGTGCCCTTCAAGCGCGGATAGACTCGACAAGCGACGAGCATCGCACCCGCTCCCGCAGGCTGCCTTCTTGCTTTACTCCTCCGGAAGCCCCGCCATGCGCATGCCGTCGAAAATGGGCTCAAGCTGGGCCAGATATGTTGGGTCGTCGCTCTGTGCCGTCCAGGAGGCTCGGCGGCGGGAGACGGTGTAGGCCGGATTGAGCGCGGGACCGGCCCTGACTGCGGAACGCGCTTCGTCAAGTCGCCCAAGCTGCGCGAGGGCGGCGGCCAAGTTTAAATATGCTGGCGGGTTATTTCGATTGGCCTCGATCGCCCGCCGAAACCAAGCGATGGCTTGCTCGTAACTGCCGAGGTGGAGCTTCGCACTGCCCGCGGTAGTCATCCATATATAAGCCGTCGTATCGCGCGGACTGAGGCGCAGAGCCTCGGCAATGTGAGCCTCTGTTTCTTCGGCGCGGCCTATAAAAACCTTAGCCAATCCAATAGCAAAATGGGCGACGGCGAGATTTCGATCCAGCTGCAGCGCGTGCTCACATTCGGCGATGCCCTCCGCCGCGCGCTTGGTGAATATGTGGACAAGTCCCAAGTACATATGACCAAGCGCATGGTCGGGGACCCAGGACAAGGCTTTGGTCAACTTCGCTTCGGCCGCGGCAAAGGCCGCTGTGCGATCGGTCACAAAGAGATGTGCGCCTTCGGCTCCGTTCGCGTACGCTGATCCAACGAGCGCGTCGACATTGTCGGGATCGGCGGTGAGCGCGCGGTCGAAAAAGCTGCGCGCTCGTGTGACATTGTCAGGGATCCGACCCTTATTCATCCACGCCAAACCTTGAAAATAGAGGTCCATCGAGTTGGGGTTCGGCGCCTGTTCCGCGCGTCGCGCCTCGGCGGCGACGAGCTGGGCGTTCAGCGCATTCGCCAGCCGCGCGACGATTTCGTCCTGCATGTCGAAGAGGTCGGCGAGGGGCTTATCGAACCGCTCGGCCCAGAGATGATTGCCAGTTTCGGCGTCGATCAGCTGCACGTTGACCCGCATGCGGTTGCCGCCGCGCTGGACGCTCCCTTCGAGGACGTAGCGGACGTTCAGCTCGCGGCCGATCTGCTTAAGGTCGACCGCCTTGCCTTTGTAGGTGAAAGCCGTATTACGCCCGATCACGAAGGATCCTCGAATGCGCGAAAGATCGGTCGTCAGGCTCTCGGTCACCCCATCAACGAAATGCTCCTGTTCTGGGTCGCCGCCGATGTTGGCGAACGGGAGCACGACCATTGAGAGGCGCGGCGGCGTGGATTTTTCTGCCGCTGGGGCCGGCGCGGGCCTCGCCTGCGCGGGATGGCCGACGCCAAGCGAGTAGACTCGGATCGGCTCGGCGATGTTCTTGAGTTGCTTCAGGCCGAGATCAGTGACCTCCCAGTCGAGCCGACCCTTGACCTGCCGATAGGCGTCCTCGGACAGGCAGATCGCCCCCGGTTCGGCGATGCCCTCCAGCCGTGCCGCGATATTGACGCCGTCGCCCATAAGATCGCCGTCGCTCTCCTCGACGACGTCCCCCAAATGAATCCCGATCCGAAATTCGATCCGCCTGTCGAGCGCGACCCCTGCGTTCCGCTCGACCATGGCGTGCTGCACTTCCATTGCGCAGCGCACCGCGTCAACGACGCTGCGGAACTCGATCACGCTGCCGTCGCCGGTCCGCTTGACGATACGGCCACGGTGCACCGAGATTGTGGGATCAATCAGGTCGCTACGGAGCGCCCGCAGCCGCGCCAGAATCCGGTCCTCGTCTGCGCCCGCTAGTCGGCTATAGCCGACCACGTCGGACACCAAGATCGCGGCCAGCTTTCGAGTCTCGCTCACGGCACTTAAGCCGCCGCGACCGTGTCAGCCGTTTCGGGTCGTCCGGGCAAAGCCTCTGGGGCGCATCGCAAAGACGCAAGAGGAATGTCGATCCTTGGCTTGAGCATGGCCGGGCTTCCATGCTGCGCTGAGAAGGACGTGGAAGCAGGGAGCGCAGCCCCTGCGTGTCGACTGGCCGGTCTATCCACGCCGCCCCGAGCATAACACCGCCGCCGAGGGAGGGAATAGAATATGGGCCGCGCTCGTTGATCTCGTTCTCGTAGCCCACGCTGCCGAGCGGGAGCGTCGAGGCGATGGCGTCGAACGCGGCTCGGGTGATCGAAATGCGGATCATGGCGAGATATTTAGGGCGGGGGCTCTGAACTGGCCAACATCAAATCTGAAATTGCGGTGCTGTCAGCGTGCCACCTTCGTCAGCGCGGCTTGGGCGCTGAGGCTTTAGCTGCCAGACCATTTAAGTATCGGAAGGGCTGCCGATGAAGGTTTCCGACGTGAGGGTCCCGCCGTGCCGCCCAGCCGCATGGGCTGGCTTCAGGCACCGGATCGCCAGGCGGTGTTCGTCTGTTACGGCTCGTGTTCAAACTGCTCCGACGCCGAACTGGAAAGGCGCCTCGTCGAAAATACACCAGCGCCGCGTCGGCCTCCGCAGCGATCGCGGTTGAGCGTCGTGCTCTTCGAGCCTGAACGTACGCCGCCGGCGTTTGTGTTTACGACCAAAACCGGACGACAGAGTCCCGAAGGCGAGGTCTACGCCAGGAGCCGGTTCTCACCTTGCTCTGAGTGCGCGGTTTCGGTCCCCGCCTCCTGAAGCTGAAGGTGAGATGCTTCAAGTGGCCTGCCCTGATTTGACCGTGGTATCGAGCGGGCAGGCTGCGGCTTACGATCTCGATCGCTGTCGACATGCAGACCATCCGCAACCGCCCGCTCTCCGAAAGCCGCGATCTTCAGCGCAGCAGAGTCCTTTAGAGTGTTGGGCGGTTCGTCATCGACGCTCGGCTGAGCGCCGTTTGCCGGAAGACCGCAGAACTGGTTCAGCCTCGCCGCCGCCGCCCCTTCGAGCTCCTTGCCACGAGTCGTAGCTTTTTCCATGAATGATGCCAGTGCCGCATCACTGCGACTAGCGTAGAAGGCCATTGCCTTTGACAGCTCTTCCGCGGTGGCAGTGAGCTCGTTATGGAAGGCATCTCGGAGTTTGTTTAGATCGCTTGCATAGCTTTGCATCAAATCCTGCATCGGATATTCCTCATCGCGTTTTCACTGCCGCTCCGACAGCACGGCAAACTACGGCGTCCATAGAGCTCTCCTCCCCCCACGTAAGGCTATAAAACCCTTAAGATATTATGAACACACAGATGTGACCTGGTTAACCTCGGCTTGAACGGCATCACAATCACAGCTCCGACTGCGCCGCCGAGGCCCGCGCTGGCGTTGCCAGCGACCGCGGCGCAGTCGATTGGGGTGGTTCCCTCACCCGGAAGTCATCTGCCGCCAATGGCGGCGGATGCAACCCGAGCCCAGGCCAAAATGGCAGCTCGGGCGGCGAAGGAATGGTTGCAACCGGCTCGGTCAGCACCTCACAGACCGGATCGGCGTGCGGTCGTCACCCCATCGCGCCGATCGTCAGCGGCCGCACCATGTCCCGCGACCAAGCGCGACGCGACGCGGCGCTCGGCCGAGGATCGCAAGCGCTGACTGAGTGGAACAAAAACCTCAGGTAGCGCACGCGAGGGGCCTCAGTCCTGTGCGTCAGATTTCCAATCCCTTCGGCGGCTCTATATACCGGCGCATGCTGTGGCGTATCTCCAGGCGCGACCCGTCCGCCGGTTTCATCGAACCTTGTCGCCCTACCTGTTTAGTCCCGGCATTTGCTGGAGCGGGTTGAGTTTGAATTGCTGGGGCTGTGAAGTCCATGCCTTACAGACGAATTCGTAAGGGGTGAGGCCTTTGAGGGTCTTGAGCCTTCTGGCGAAGTTGTAGGCGCTGACGAAGTCCCGCAGATGCGCGCGCAGGTGATCGTGGGATTCTTGTAGAAGTAGCGTTTGACGGTGGCGTCCTTGATCGTGCGATTTATCCGCTCGACTTGGCCATTCGTCCACGGATGCTTTGGCTTCGTCAGCCTGTGGTCAACATCATTGGTGGCGCAGGCATATTCGAAGGCATGCGCTCGGAAGAGCTTCAGCTCGGCGATCATCTCCCTGATTTCCACCGGCGACCAGGAGTTGCCAGTGGGATCGGTGAAGTGGGTTCCGTTGTCGGTAAGGACCGTGTGGACCTTGTAAGGGACGGCCTCAATCAGCCGACGCAGGAAGTCTGCGGCGTCGCGCCGGGAGACCGTCTCTGCGGAGTTCGACAAAGGCGAACTTCGAGGTCCTGTCGATGGCGACAAGGAGATAGAGCTTGCCCTCGGCGGTTCGAACCTCCGCGATGTCGATATGGAAATAGCCGATCGGATAGGCCTTGAACTTCCGCTTGGGCGAGGCCTCGCCTTCGACCTGGGGCAGCCTCGAGACTCTCATGGCGCTGCAAGCAGCGGTGCAACGACGAGCGCGTCAGATGCGGGATGGTCGGCTGAAGCGCGTACAGGCAGTCGTCCAGCGGCAGCAGCGTATGCCTGCGGAAGGCGACGATCACCGCTTCTTCCTCGATGCTGAGAACCGTTGAAGCAGCGTCTTTAGGGCCGGTCGGAAGGTCGGCGACCGATCCGCGCTTCTTCCACTTCGCGACGGTTTTCGGGTTGATCCCGTAGCGCTTCGCCAGCGCCCTCAGGCTCGCTTGACTATGTTGTATCGCTCGACGGACTGCCTCTGTCTGGTCTGGTGGCGCTCCCATGAAGAATTTGGCCCATAGCGCATCCTTCGAATTGTTCGATAAGGATGCCCCATCAAAGCCCGGGACTAAACACCACCCTCGTCGCCGCCCCGCCCGCCGGTCCGGGCTGGCTGCATGAAATGAAGCACGACGGCTACCGGCTGCTGGCCCGAAAGCAGGGTGAGCGCGTCACCCTCTGGTCCAGATATGGAACCGACTTCACCGACAAGTTGCCGGGAATCCTCGAGGCGGTGCGGTCTTGCCCATCGACGACGCTCTACTCGATGGCGAGGCCGTGGTGTTTCGCCCGGATGGGCATTCTGATTTTGTCGCGCTGCGCACCAAGGCCGGCGGCGAGCACGCCTCATTGGTCGCTTTCGACCTTCTCCGTCTTGATGGCGACGATCTTCGTCAGCGTCCTCTGGAAGAGCGGCGAGAGGCGCTTTTGAGGCTGGTCGCAGGCGTCGACGGCATTCGGTTCAGCGAAGCCGTGGCGACGGCCGACGGCGCGATCGTGTTCGCCCACGCCTGCAAGCTGGGCCTCGAGGGGATCGTATCGAAGCGCGCCTCGAGCCTCTACCGGAGCGGAACGACCCGCAATTGGCTGAAGCGCCTGAACCCGGACTTTCAGCGGCGCTGATGCGGACCGTTTGGTTGGCGCCGCAACGGCATGTCCGCAAGCGCGCTAGGTGGTGGGGCGATAAGCGCCGTCATGCCCAGACAGCGCGGAACGGCGGCTGGGATCCTTACCTCTTCTCCAGCTCAAGCGTTCGCCAGACAGCGCTGTTTTCTTGGTAGTCCACATAACAGTCCTAATTAACAGCCAAGTTAACAGTCCAGTTAACGATCCAGTTAACAGTCCAGTTAACAGTCAAGGTTACTAGTCCAGTTACTAGTCATATAGCCTGCTCGCTCGGATTTATTTTTCAGCTAGACCTTGCCAAATGGCGGTGAACGGTGTTATTTCCCCGCCTATGCCCGCTAAAGTCGGCAATAACCCCGTTGAGGTTCCCAGCATTGAAGTCGCGCGGGCGCGGTTGTCGCGCCGCCCAGCGGCCGCTTACCTTGGCGCGAAGATGGGGAAACCCGTTTCAGTCAACACGATTCGAGTTCTGGAAAATTCCATATCGGGTGGTTGGTCGCGACGCGGTTTATGAAGTCGTCGACCTGGACAAATTCGCCGATGCAAAGCTCGCGGGCGCGGCCGTGCGCCACCCTGGCCCGTCGCCTGCCGCGGCAAACGCCGCCGAGACAGTTGCGAAAATGAAAGCCTGAAAAGGCGACCGAAGGCGGTGCTGCGAACGACGTCCTCCGGTCTTTTCCACTCAAGCGATCACGGCATGAAAATGAAACCCCACCCGTTCGCCAACATCTTTCCGCTGCTCGAGGGCGAACCGTTCGACAACCTAGTCGCCGACATCAAGGCGAACGGGCTCCTGCAAGCGATCACGATTCACGGAAACATGATCCTGGATGGTCGCAATCGCTTGCGGGCGTGCGAAGCCGCGGGGATCGAGCCTCGCTTCGTCGAATATGGCGGCGGCGATCCCCTGAGCTTCGTGCTGTCGCAGAATCTCCACCGCAGACACCTCGATGAATCGCAGCGAGCGATGATCGCCGCCAAGCTCGCCAACATGCCGGCTCATCGTCCAGCGGATAAGTCCGCAAATTTGCGGACTTCCCAATCAGAAGCGGCGGCGAAGCTGAATGTGTCCGAACGGACGGTATCTTCCGCCGTCGGAGTGCGCGCTTACGCCACGCCGGAACTGATCGAAGCCGTCGAGCAAGGAAAGATCAAGGTGTCGGTGGCGGAGGCCCTCCTAGGTGCGCCAAAGGCCGCCCAGCGTCAGGCCGTAGCCGCTCCCGATCGCGCTCATGTCCTCGCCAAGCAGCACCGCCGGCGCATTCGCGAACACCAACTCGCGGGCAAGCAGCTGGCATGGGGCCGACAAGAGATTTTCGGCGTGATCTACGCCGACCCGCCCTATTCGACGATGACCCTGGACGACATCAAGGCGTTGCCGGTTCCGGCCACCAGTGATTGCGTGCTGTTCCTGTGGGCGACACCGCCGATGTTGCCGCAAGCGCTTGAAGTCATGGCGGCGTGGGGCTTCACGTACGTGACGCAAGTCATATGGGATAAAAACGCTGACGACGGCCACGATTACTGGTTCATCAACCGGCACGAGACCCTTCTTGTCGGGAAGAAAGGCAAGATCCCCACGCCCGCGTCCGGAACGCAGCAGCGCTCGATGATCAAGGCTCCCGTCGGCAGACATTCGGCCAAGCCCGAGAGCTTCTACCGGCTGATCGAAGAATATTTCCCCAATCTGCCGAAGATCGATTTGTTTGCGCGCGGCAAGATGAGGCCTGACTGGGCCGCGTGGGGAGCGGGCGCCGAGTGACTGAGTTCCTCCTCGCACCGATCGCCGTCGCAGTTTGTTTTGAGGCTCCGACCGCTGACCGTTCGCGACTACGAGCTCCTGTCGCCAGCTGCGTGTGAGCGTCGTGAGGCGTGGCGTGATGCGCAGTGTCGGAACGCGCCCAAACCGCCGGCGAGGCGATCGTGAATCTCGACGATCAGCTGGCCGAGTTGTGGGCCGCCGGCGCGTCTTTCACGGACATGGGGCTCAAGCTTGGCGAGAGTCGTAACGTCATTGCTGGCCGCATAGACAGAGCAAGAAGGGCCGGCGATCCGCGGTTTAGACCGAGAAAGTCGAAGCCGAGAGAGCTTCCGCCTAAGCAGCAACGCCGCGTCGTCAAACCGATTGATGAGGTCGTCGGCAATTCTCGGCCATTGCCGCCGGCGGCCGAGCCGTCGGGCCCACGGCTATTGATCGATCTGGATTGGCGTGGCTGCCGCTGGCCGATGGGCGAGGCGCCGGACAGCCGTCATTTGTTTTGCGGCCGCCCTCAGGCTTCGGGGCGTCCGTACTGCGAAAGGTGCAGTGCGCTGGCTAAGCGCGGCGGCGTTCCGTCTTCGCAGTTCGTGCTGCGCGTGAGGTCACGATGAGGATCACCGCTTTCGCCTCGCGCGCCATCTCCTCGCGGCAGACCTGCATGACCATGAACGCGAGCGAGCGTTGGTCAGCCTCGGTGCGGGCCTTGGAGCGGCGCGCTCGTGAACGTCTTGGATAGGCTACTGAGCGTTGGCCGTCTTGCTATTTCGAGCCAATTAACTGCTTCGCTGCGCCAATGGCTATCGGCAGGAAACCAGCCGCGAGAGCTCAACAATACCCGCCGCAGCGCCGCCAGTAGCGCCTGACACACCGCCTCGGCTTGGGGAGCGTCGGCAGAACGCGCCACGCCGCCCTCGCCCAAGGTTTGGCGGGCCCTGGCGGAACGGGGGCTTCGGACGCTCGGGCGTGTGAATAGTAAACTGATATGAGTTGTTCAAATCCTCTCAGGATTGTTACCGCCCCCATCGAAGCGTAGAGTAAGCAGCACGGTTTGGCCGCTCGGCAAACCGCAAGAAAAGTACATTGAGGAGGAATCGCATGCAATCCCTTCGAAGGATCGCCCTAACCCGTCGTGGGCTGATGGCCGGCGCGGCGCTCGGAACCGCATCACTCGCGCTACCCGCTCGGGCCGTTGCGAAGACGCCAACGGGTCTACCGCAGGCGCCGTACTTTTTCCGATTCAAGCTGGGCGGGGCGGAATGTACGGTCGTGTCGGACGGTCAACTGCCGCTCGGCAATCCAGTCGACGACTTCTCCAACATCACGAAAGAGGAGATCGCGCGCGAGTTGCACGACAACTTCTTACCCGCAGACAAGTGGGTGCTGGAGCAGAACATACTCATTGCTAACCTCGGTGATCGAGCCGTGTTGTTCGATACCGGAATGGGCATAGACGATTTATTTGGGACCTCGCCTGGCAAACTAATGTCGTCGTTGCGTGGGGCAGGAATCGATCCAGCCGGCATTGATGCTGTCGTGATGTCCCATGCTCATGTCGATCATTGCGGCGGGCTCGTTGCCGCGGACGGCAGTTTAAACTTTCCCAACGCGCAATATTTCATTGGCGAGCCGGACTTCGACTATTGGACCAGCGACTCGAAGATACCGGCCGACGCCCCGGCGCGCGCGCATTTCCTAAACCAGGCGCGGAGGAACCTCCTGCCCGTCAAGGATCGTATTCATTTCTATAAAGACCATGAAGAAATTCTGCCGGGGGTGACTGCCCTCTCCGATCCGGGCCACACGGTTAGCCACACGATTTTCATGATCGATCACAGCGGGCATCAGCTCTGCTATACTGCCGACTTAGCCCATCATCCGGTGCTGCTGCTGGAGCATCCGCGCACGCATTTTGCTTTCGATACCGATTCAGCGCAGGCGGCGGAGAGCCGCGTTCGGATGCTCGACATGCTGGCCACCAACCGCGTCGCCATATTGTCTTACCACTTCGCTTGGCCGGGCGTCGGACATGTGGCGAAGGCTGGTGATGGCTTCCGCTACTTCCCCCTCCCCATGGATCTCGAGACAGTCGCGGAGATCTAGCAAATCAGGGGCGCCATGGCCGGCTTCGTCGGCGCCGGTCATGAGCCCCGAGATGACACGGATCTTGAGGCGAACCGCCAGCCGCGACCCCGACGCCCGCCGGGGGCCGCGCCGGGGAATGTCGCAAGAACGCCGTCCTTCGGGTTCGCGAGAGGTGCATGGTTCCGGGACGTGACGCGAGGAGATACGCGATGACGACGCGCGTCTTCCCATGAACCGCGGGTATTGGCAGGCTTTTGGCCTGAAAAAGCAGGCGCGGGTCGGCTGCCATCCCGAATACCGGAGTGCGCGCCGCTGTCAGAATGTTCGAAGAGGGAGACTTCGCATTATCCCGTGGTGTGAGAGGCGCTCGGAGCTAACCCATCTATTCCGACGCGCCTTCGCCGCCCGTTCTCTTCTTTGGCGCAAACTGAAGGGGCGGGCGGCACGCCCCGCGCCGCGATCCGCCCAACCCTGCGGGGTGACCTCAATAACCTTTTCGACAGCCATCGCGATCTCAGCCCGCCGAGCCACGGAACGAGGGCTTCGGACGCAAGCATCCGCTCCGCATTGCGTGTCCTTTGACGCCCGCATAGTATGCGCCAAGCGCGGATAGACCGGCCAATCGACAAGCGACGAGCATCGCACCCGCTCCTGCAAGCTGACTTCAACCTTGCTTCATTCCTCCGGCAGCCCCGCCTTGATCAGGCCTTCGCGGAAACCCGGCGGCGAGTCGATAAAGCTTTGCAGGCGCGTGTGCAACCAAGCCACAGAGAGTTTGGGATTCAGTTTCATTGCCTCCGCCAGCGCCGCCCTCGCCTCCGGTATTTTGTCCGCGGCTCCATAGAACGCCGCAAGGGCAATGTAACTCAACGGTTGTCGATACCCCGAGTCGATGGCCCTCAGGCCTTCCTGGACCGCCGCGTCGGTTCTTCGCAGCCCCAGGAACGCTCTGCCCATTTCCATGTGCCAAAGTCCAACGAATGAATCGCGCGGACTGATCCGCATGGCTTGTTCGAGATGCGATATCGCCTGCTCGTAGCGGCCGAGAAACATTTCCCCGACGGCCATCGGATGGTAGGCTTGGGCAAAACTGGGATCGGCACGAAGCGTTGCTTCAGCCTCGGCAATGATCTCGTTGGCCGACGCCGCGTCGTTCGGCTTCGTTTTGTACATAACCAGGCGCGCCTTGGTAAAATGCGCGGTGGCTTGGTCCGGATTGAGCAGGAGAGCCTGGTTAACCCGCTGCATCGCCCGCGCATACAGGTCCACACTCTGGTCCGACCAACCCTGACTATAGTCTAGCGCGTCGATCCTAGCGGCGCCCGCAAGCGCGTCGGCGTTGGCCGGATCGAGATTCAACGCTTGTTCGAATAAGTCTCGCGCTTCGTAAGACGGGGCTTTCGCGAGGGTCTGGTTGAGAAACGCGAGACCGCGCATCGTTAGATCGATGGCGTCGGGATTTTGTGGGCGGTCGTGCAGGCTGCGTTGGGCTTCGGCGTTCACCAGTTCGACTTGAAGCGTCCGAGCGAGGCGGGCGACGACTTCGTCCTGGAGCTTGAACAGATCCACGACGTCGTCCTCGAATCGATCCGCCCAGAGATGCGCACCGGATTCCGCGGCAATGAGCTGGGCGTTGACGCGCACCCGGTTGGCGTCGCGTTGCACGGAGCCTTCGAGGACGTAGCGCACGCCAAGCTCCTTGCCGATGGCCTTCGCGTCGATGTTTTTGCCCTTGAAGGTGAAGGCAGTGTTGCGGGCGATGACGAAACTGTTGTGGAGACGCGACAGTTCGGTGGTGAGATTCTCGGTGACGCCATCGGCGAAATAGTCTTGAGCGGGATCGTTGGATAGGTTGGTGAAAGGCAGCACGACGATGGAGAGATGGGCGGCTTGCGTCGGCTTCACGATGCGGCCACCGAGGACGTACCAGCCGCTCGCGGCGACCAGAAGCACCAGCGTGGCGACTGCGGCGAGCGGGGCGGAGAGCCAACGCGGCTTGGATGCAAGTAGCTTCCGGTGATCGGCTGGCGCAGCGGCCTTAGCCGCCGACGCAGCGCCGACCTCCAGCGAGTAGGCCCGCATCGGTTCGGCGATGTTCTTGAGCGGGACGGGGCCGAGATCGCTGACCTTCAGATCAAGTCGCGATTTGACCTGCCGATAGGCGTCGTCGGAGATGCAGATTCCCCCGGGCTTGGCGACGCCCTGCAGCCGCGCCGCGATATTGACGCCGTCTCCCATGAGATCGCCGTCGCTTTCCTCGACCACGTCGCCGAGGTGGATGCCGAGACGGAATTCGATGCGCTTGTCGGGCGCGACCTCGGCGTTGCGCTCGACCATCGCTCTTTGGATTTCAATGGCGAAGCTCACCGCGTCGACAACGCTGCGGAACTCGACAATTGCGCCGTCGCCGGTGCGCTTGACGATGCGGCCATGATGCACTGCGATGGTCGGGTCGATCAGGTCGCTGCGAAGCGTCCGAAGCCGAGCGAGGATTCGATCTTCATCCGCACCCGCAAGCCGCGAGTAGCCGACCACGTCGGACACCAAGATCGCGGCCAGCTTTCGAGTCTCGCTCACGGCACTTAAGCAGCCGCGACCGTGTCAGCCGTTTCGGGTCGTCCGGGCAAAGCCTCTGGGGCGCATCGCAAAGACGCAAGAGGAATGTCGATCCTTGGCTTGAGCATGGCCGCGCTTCCATGCTGCGCTGAGAAGGACGTGGAAGCAGGGAGCGCAGCCCCTGCGTGTCGACTGGCCGGTCTATCCACGCCGTGCCCAGCATAACACCGTCGCGGAGGGAGGGAATAGAAGATGGGCCGAGACTGCGCCTCAGAACGCCGTTCTAATCGCGCTGGCCGTGGGCCGACCAGAGGACCCCTTGGCCCCGCCGAGCTATGGGGCGCACGCGCCCTCCATCCCGACCAGCCGCAGAAGGGCGTCGCTGTAGCTCTCCGCTGGCCCGCGCATAGCCCTGAGACGGGCGGGGACAGCCGCATTGTGTCCTGACCCTAGCGGCTTTTCTTTCGCCATTGTAGGCGCCATGCTCACTCAGCTTATCGTCGGCTCGCGCGAGGGAGGCGCAGAGGGCGATCGCCGAGGATTGGACGGCGGCGTACGGCCGCTTCTTCCCGACCAGCAACTTCTTCCCGCCCGCCGCCGGGGCGATGGACGCCACGATGAGGTTCCTCTTCGGCGCGCTCATGATCCGCTCGCAATTGCGGCCGCGCTCAGTGTCCCAGAGCCAAATTCGCAACGCCGACCGGCGCGGCGGCCATGAGGGGGTCGAGCTGTCTCGAATCGTCGCCTGGCCGGCTTTCGAGCGGTCAGCCGTCCGCTGGCCTGATGTGGGAGCGATCGAGCGGATGATCGATGCTGAGTGGGCCGAGGCGCGGCGCTGAGATATTTCCCAGTCCGCGAGAACTGGCGCCGCATTCGGCCGCACCTCGCCGATCCAAGGCTGCAGCGCGTCCTGGCGCGCGACATGGCCAGGTTCAGCCCGCGCTTCCGGCCCGGCATGAAGCCGTTCGAAGTCGATGGCTGCGACTGGCGGTTCTTCGACGGCGCGGCCGGGCGCCGGCGTTTTGGGATTACGCCGTCCACAGTGGTTGCCATTGGGTGGTGAATTTCAATCTTCGCCTTGCCGAGTTGGTCGAGCCCAGTCGGCCGTGGCGGATCGTGACCACGCAGAAGCACTCGACTGTGTGGGACGGCGCCGAGACGCTGTTCGACATCAACTTCCTCGCGCTAGGCGTCGATCCTGACGAGGCGTGGAAACTGGCTAGTGAAGGCGGCCGAAAGCTGAAGATCGGGGCGGAAAAGCGATGCCATGTGGCGACGCGAATTGCCGACTTAGGGAGTCCGAATTGCTGACCTCAGGTCCACCCCAAATCGCAAGGCCCTACGAATTTCCGTCTTCCGTAGTACCCCTTTTTGCTGTTTTGGGGACGTCCACAAACCTCTTCAGTCTGCTGACTTCAAATAAGTCAACAGCTTTTGCTGCGTTCCTTGCTGACGAGATCGACCTCGTCACTAGAAAAGTTAGTGACGAGAAGCTTCCCGACATCAGGAGGATTGTAAAAGCCATTAACACACTGGTAGTACGCAGCCCCGAGAAGGCAACAGTTGTTCACGACTTAGTCGTGAACAGCCCTGAGAGTGCAAATTCTGCTCACGACTTAGTCGTGAGCAACCCCAAGGACGCAAAGGCTGTTGACTTGCCGCAAGTCAACAGCGCGACAGCGGCGAAATGCGATACGTATCGCCTTTTCAGTTGCAAAGGCTTGGCCGCAAAATGCACCACGTGGTGCATTTTCAATCGGCGGGCGTGGCCCCATGACACTCTGCACAGCCCTATGCAGAGTCTATCGATTTTCAGAATGAGTATAGTATTAATTTCTGAACTTAAGGTTGGACGGCCCAACCTAAACATGATACGCATCCCAGATAACCGAGGATTATGTGAGTTCAGGTATGAATGAGGCGGTTGACGGAGCGTCTATCGACCGTGAGGCCGAACGCACGGCGGAGAAGGAACGCAAAGCGGAGGCGGCAGTGGAGCGTATCCATAAAGGCGCGCACTGGCTCGATTGGATGGACATCGCCGAGGGTCTTGAGACCGGCCAGGTCGAGGCGATCCGTTCGTCCGGCAGCAATGGGCCGTACGGCCGGGGCTACACCAAAGCGTTTGGCAAATGGCTATCGACCCGCCCATGGGCGAAGAACATCGACAAAGGCACTCGCTCTAACCTTCTGTGGATCGTCGAACACCGCAACGACGTGGAACGCTGGCGGGAGGAGAGAGACCCTAACGAACGCGCCAAAATGGCCCACCCGACCACAGTTCGGCGCAAGTACGAATCCTATCATCAATCCATAAGCAAAAAGGATCCGAACGCGCCCAAGAAGGAGACAGGCCGCGAAGCCCTAGTACGCGAGAACGAAGACCTGTGGGCCAAGGTCAAAAAACTCGAACGCCAGGTCGAGGCCGGCGACGGCTCGCTGTTCGATCTCCGCAGAGATTCGATTGAGACGATCGTCGACACCATCGCTGGCAACGTGCCGCTAGGCCGGTTCCAAAGCCTGCAGCGGGCGATGACGGAAAAACTCGCGGAACTCAAAGTTGCCGACAAAGCCAAGATGGCGAAGGCGGGATGATCGCCATGACCGCCTCGATCTGTATCCCTAGTTTAATTCTGGGGATACACAATGAGCCGTAACCTCAGCGACAAGCAGAAGTGGGCGCTGGCGCTGGCGTACAGCTACGCGGAGCGCCATGACGGCGAGCCCGCGCCGATCACCGAGCTGAACGAAGTGTTCTTCGACTACGACCGCGACGACTACTACCTGTCCTCGGTCAAGCGGTCGCAGCATTTCCAGACCCGGCGGCTCATCCAGAGCCCTTATCCGACGCGGCCTGATGGAGGAGGCAGGGACAGCCATCCATTCGATGCAGGCTACAGCATGTGGAGCGGTGGCGCGGCCCCGGTCGCTACCACTGCAAGGGCTACACCCGCGTCTGTAAAACCTACCGACTGACCGATGCAGGTCGAGCGATCGGCAAGGCTGAAGACGAAGCCACCGCGGCCAGCGTGCGGGCGATTGAGGAGGCCAGCCCGGAGCTCAAGCAAACTGGCGAGCGCATCCAAGCCGCATTGGCAAAGACGGAATGACGACCGTACAGCGGCAAAGCCCCCACGTGGGGAAATTTCTTGCGCGGGCTTGGCCTCAAAATGCCGTACGTCCGTCATTTTCAATCGCGAGAATAATTTCAGCGAAAGCCAGACGCCGCCCGCCGCAGCGCCACAAGAGGAAGGGCCGTCCGCAGGAGCGTTGTCTGACGCCTACTTTGGGCCACCCGTCCCAAGGTAGCGGACGTTGGGACGCATTCGGCGGCGAAAAAGCCGGGGTGCTTTTCGCCGCCCACCCAGGCGATTTCAACTGCTCCTCGAAATTTTGCCCAATCGCGATATTCGCGCTCGTTTCATCGGCGCTCCACAAGCTGCCTGGCGCAGCTCTTGGTGCTACGGTCGAAGTCGGCCGGCCACCCAGCGGCACGCCCGGCCGTCCCGACCACGATCTGACGAACGCGGTCTTTATTGATCCCCCACTCGTCCCCAATTTGCTGGAGCGTCCGGCCCTCGATTATGCGCTCAGCCATCGCCCGCGCCCGCACCGATACAGCGGCTTTTTCGGCCTCCAAGGCGGCGGCCCTCTGCCCGGCCAGTTTGAGCTTGCGCTTGGCGCTCCCGAGATCCCGCTCAGCCCGCAAAACTCCCGCATTGGCCTTGGCGACCGCCTCCTGGGCCTTCGCCAACCGCTGCTCTGCTTCCACTACAGCGCGCCCGGCCCTCTCAACCTTTTCCCTGGCCCATTTCGTTCCCCAGCTCATCCACCCCGCGCGGCTTTTTCGGCCCGCTCCTTCAAAATCTCTTCAAAGGTCCCAGCAGCTCAGGTGCAAGTCAAACGGACCTTTGAAGGCGCGCACTTAACAGATGATCTTCATTGCCAGATTCGCGTCTGAGGCACACCGCCTGATCGAGCAGATCCCCACCTGCGGGCCGCCCTTCGACCCCCACTTTGAACGAGCTTGGTGACAGCCCTCGGCGTCGCACATAATCCGCCAGGACTGCATGTGAGCGTCAACGTTTTTCACGCTCATGGACGCTGCTTGGGTTCGTGATTGCGAGCGCCTTCTGCGTGAAGGACGCGGCCAAGTCGAGACGGCTGCTTGAATTTGCCCATTGGAGGCGTTGATATGCTCGCGCTTAGGTCACCACGTATATTTTGCGCCAAACGCGCCTCGAACACCGCTTTGTTTCTCGTTCTGGGCACCGCCTACCGCGAATTCATAGTCGACATTGGCAAAGACAGAGACGGCGGCGTTGATCCTTCCCGTCAGGCCGCCGCCGAGCTCCAGCCTGGTGACCTGACTCGCCAGCGGCACGAGGTCCGTGCCGGAAAAGGTGGTGTTCTCCTGAGCCCCCCAATCCCGCCAGAGGTTGCCACTGAGATACGGCTGCCACACCTGACCGCCCGCAGTGACGATCGTCCATTTGGTCCTGAGCCCGATCCGGCCGCTCGGCCCCGTGGTGTCGCCGAGGGCGACATCGCCAAGCCCGTCATAGTCGTGCCGGAAGGACACCTTCTGCCATAGGATCTGCCCCTGCGGCTCGATCACGAACCCCGGCCCGAGTTGCGGCCAAGCGAAGGGATAGCCGCCCTCCAGCGAGCCGATGAAGCCCGTGCCGTCGGTATTAAGCCTCGCGAATTGGGTGCTGGCCGAGCCGGAATACCAGGTCCCTTGCAATACGGCGTCGAGATACCAACCGCCGGGCCCGGTATGAGTCCAGTAGCCGCCCGCCGACCAGGAGTTGAGGTTCATCGATCCGGTGCGGGCGAGGACATAGGCCGTCGCCGCCGGATTGGTATCCAGGCCGTTCACGTCGGCGTGCACGTCGCCATAGGCGCCATAGAGGCCGGCACGCTCGTACTGGCCGGCGATCAGAGATCCGCGCAGAAGATCGATCCCGCCCTGGAAGCCTCCCAGATCGCCGCTGGCGCTGGGAGCGGCGAAGGCTTGATAGTTGTTGTGGATTGTTTGGCCGAAGAAGCGGCCCCAGACCGACGGCGAGAAGAACGGACAGGGCGCAAGCCCGGGCTTCCTGGTCGGCACCACCGCCGGCTTCCTGGTCGGCAGATCGACCGCAGAAGTCTCGGCCGCCGCGAAGCGACCGCAGGCGCGACGGCGCAACCATCCGGCTCGTAAGTGTCGCCCCTCCGGTCGTCGAGCGTGCCGAGGATCGAAAGGCCCAACTGCCGCGCAAGGGGCTGCACCACCCCGTAGGTTGCGAGTTCGGGTCCGATGATCGGAAAGGCGACGCCGGGCGGAAGCGGGTTCGGCGGCGGATCAATGGGGAATGGCGGGATCGGAAGAGGCACGCTACCACCGCCTCCACCACCGCCTCCACCACCGCCTCCACCACCGCCTCCACCACCGTCCCACGAAGTCGGAGCGCAGGAACCAATCTTGCCGGTTGCTTAGGCCCAGACCTCCCCGGAAGAGGTCATAGTCGAAAGCGCCCGCGCGGAGTTCGCCAGCGGGAAGGGCGAACGCGCCCGGCGAGGTCGTCGCCCCATTGACCGCTTCGACCACCTGAATGCCGTTGCCGGTCGTTTCCGCGCCCACACCACCGACATTCGTCACGCGCACGATCGTGTTGCCGGTAGCCGCGCCGCCGCTGATCACCAATAGGTCGGAGGGCGACCCGCTGCCCCCGAGCACGGTATTGATGGCCATCGTGCCGCCAGTTCCCGCGTAGCTCGTCGTCGTCAAGACCGTGCCGGGCGCAGTGCCCGTGCCCATGTTCACCAAGCCGGCATTGGCGAGGCTGGATACGGTCTGACTGAAGCCATGGAGATCGAGCGTTCCGCCGCTCGCAACCGTCACCGCCGAATTCGGGCTGAACGTGTTGAGCGCCCCTGCACGCAAACTGCCCCCCTCGACGTTCGTCGAGCCGCCATAGGTGTTGACGGCTGTAAATATTGTGGTGCCCGCGAGCACATTGACGGTGCCGTTGCCGGTGATGGCAGGCGCAAATACATAGTCGGAAGATGTGTGATTGAAGTTGATCGTACCGGTGCCAAGGCGAAAAGCGACGCTCGGCGCAGTGAGCGTGCCTGGCGCCGCCGCTGGGCTGCCCGCGCCCGCGCCGATGTTGAGCGTTCCAGTCGAACCGGCAGCCGTCGCGATCACAACGGGCCCGGCGAGAACGCCGCCGTCCGCAATCGTGAGAGTGCCGGTGCCCCGATTGCCAATGTTCACCCCGGACACGTTGCTCCAAATGGAACCCGGGCCGGTAATCGTAACCGTGCCCTCCGAGCCGACCTGACGGGCGATGTTGGCAACGGAACTCGGGTTATTATTGATGACGCTCCCGCCATTCTCGATTGTAAGTGTGCCATTGCCAAAATTGCCGATACTTAGACCGTCGGCGCCTGTTCCGTTGGTCCAACTGGAGCCCGGGCCGGTCACCGTCACTGTGCCAGTCGAGCCTGCGGCAAATCCTACGAAGCCAGCGTTACTTGTCACAGCGCCGCCGTCTTGAATAGTGAGGATACCCGTGCCTTCGCGGCCAACCGACATGGTTCCGTTATTCAGCCATTTCGAGCCCGCGCCAGTCACCGTCACCGTACCCTGAGAGCCGACTTCATCGCCGATGTTGGGGACGGTGAAATTGGTGACCGTCCCGCCGTTCGCAATTGTGAGTGTGCCCATGCCAAAATTGCCGATCGTGAGCGCGCCGCTTGTTCCGTTCCAGCTGGATCCCGGGTCAGTCACCGTCACCGCGCCAGTCGAGCCGCCAAACAATGCGATGGACCCGCCAACACTGTTCAGCATGCCGCCGTCTCGGATTATAAGAGTTCCCGTGCCCGCGCGGCCAACCACGACGGCGGCGGAATTGGTCAACGTCCCGCCATTTTGGATTACGAGCATTCCTGTCCCGGTTTGACCGATGGCGAGAGTTCGGGCTTGTGCACCCGGCTCCTCGACCACCGTCGAAAACGGCGTCACGGTGTCAATGTTTGCGTCGGTCGTACTCGAGGGAACACCGGCAGTCCAGTTGCCACTCAGAAACCAACTCGATGAATCCGTTCCGGTCCAGTTGGTCTGGGCGTGTGTCGAAACCGTCGATGCTATGAAAAGCCCGATTGCCGCCAGCAAGGTGGACGAGACAAGTTCGTAGCTAGCGCGTGCCCGTGACTTCGCCCTTCGCCCCCCTGTACCTTGAGATGAGGCGAATCCCGGCAAAGCGCACAAAACGACACCCGAACTAGCGATGGGGCCAGCGGCTCGCATTTTGCGACCTAGGCAAGCCCCCAAAGAAGAAAACACCCGGCAAAGTCGGAAGCTCGTCCAAGGCCGCCAAATATGGCGAAGCGGGAGCCGCTCCACGCTACCCTTCCCAAGGGGCCGGTTTGGAAATCCGGTCAGACTTCCTTGCTCGGCCAAGGCCGGAGAATGAGCAATCTCGCGAGCGGCGTCCGGGGATGTGAGCATTGTGCGACTCCATCGAAGTCGTCTCCACGGGATACTCATCCCGCTACAAATGGCCACATTTTATTCCGAAATGGGCCGTGAACAGAACACGATTGTCGCGAGGCTGTGCTTCGGATGCAACAAATCCTCGTGTCAAAATCCCTTACGAAAGTCGGCAATCCAAAGGTTGCATCTCTAAAAGTGAGGCATATCGGCGCACCCCCAAGCCGATCAGGACGCGGGGTCGAGTGCTGGCGCGGCGGATGGTTTTTGCGCGCCTGTCGGAAAGGTGCCGGCAACATGCTGATCAACTCGTCCATCGCCTATCAAGGCGATTTGGTTGTCCTTCGCGGTGCCCAATGGAGCGGTGTTCAGCCTCACGATTTCGGACACGCCAAGCCCCGGTTCATTGCCTTTAGGCCGCCCTCGCGAATTGACATGAGGACCGAGGTCATTGAGCGCAACTTGCGGCGTCATCGGCGAGCCAGGAGAGCGGCACCCGCTTCTTGGCGGCTCCCCGGCGGCCGTACGCGCCCCGCTGGCGGTCCGAATCAGGTTGGTCGGCGCGGCAGCCGCCGGAGTAATCCCGGTGAATGGTCAACATCGCCGCGCCAGCTAGGACGTGCGCATTTTCGAGCCGATCTCGTTCGTGTTTCAGGAAGGTGCAATGCCACAACGACTCCGCGCAACCGTCGCGCCGCCCAATCGCATCCTGTGCGACGGCCCCGCCGCGCCGCCCAGCCGCATGGGATGGCTTCAGACGCCGGATCGCCAGGCCGTGTTTTGCGTGTGTGGAAAGTGCTCAGATTGCGCCGACACGGAATTGGAGGCGACGATCGTCGCGCGCGTCAGCGGCGCTCCCAAGGCGCATATTGGCCTGAAACCAGCGGCGGCGGCGGATCCCGTCCCGGCCAAATGGGTAACAGCGGCGGCGCGGGAATGGGTTCAGCCGGCGGCATAACCGCGCTGGCGTCAGCGTCAGCCCAGCGAAACGAGATGGGGTCCGCCGCGACCGCGCGCGCCTCAACTCCACGCCGGGCGGGGGCGAATGGATGATTTCTCGCCAAATGGGACGACAGGATTTTCTCGGCGGCCCATTCGCGCCGCCGCGGCTCGTCACTGTCAAGCGCCTCGAACAGGACACTCATGGCGCGATGGACAATGCCCATGCACTCAAGCTCCGCCGCCTCAAGCAGATCAGGCCTGGCCCAGGTCAGCCGGCGTAGGTCAGGGGTGGGGATGGCGAGCTCGCGCGCGGAGGCGGGGATGTCGGCAAGGTGCTTCGAGAGTGTGCGCTCGACCAGGGCCAGATCGAGATCAGCGCAGGCGGCGGGAGGTTTGGGACGGTGCATTAGTCGCCGCCGGCCTTCGCTTTCGGGATGAGATCACGGAAATCATGCCGATAGGCGACGTACTCGGCTCGTCGCAAAGCTGCGGCGAGGCGGCCGCGCCGCTCCAGCGCGCTGTAGCGCAGATGCGGCTTGAGCCGCGCGTGCGCGCCGGCTTCGGCCGCGGCCAGGCGAGCGGCCAGGCGAGCGGCCACATGAGCGGCGCGCTCGGGACGAGACAGATCCTCGACCCGGTAACGGAAGCCTTTGGCCTCGAGACAATGCTTGCAGGCGAGGGAGCCGCGGTGAAGCCGAATGGTGCGGACACGGCGACCGCAGGGGCACTGGAAAAAGGACCAGCCGCCGCCGTTGGGGAAATGGATGTGAGTGACAGCGACGACGAAGGTCGGGGCGGTCGGAGGGTCGGTGTCGGGGGTGGGTGGGAAAGCGATGACGGTGGTTTTGTCGTCGGCGCCGATGAGGCCGGCGGCGCGCAGGCGGGAAACGCCAACGTGAGGACAATCGTCGATCGCCGTCTTCATGGCGCGAAGATTAGGGTCGGAAAGAGCCGATGGGAATTGTGTTATTGAACTTGGTTTTTATGTTATTTTTGAGGTTGGATGTTCTCTAATTTTTTATGTTATTTTTGATTTTCTCATGTCGAGCGGGGATGACACCCCGACGCCAGCTCCAAGAAGGCCCAGGGATGGGGGGCCAAACCGATTCCGCTATTAGGCGCCGACAGGACCTCTCCGTTCCGAATGGGAATTCCAGTGGATGGCATTTCCGCTTCCCACCGGAAATCCGATGGATAGAGATAGCCGACGGGCGAGGCTGTGAGCATGGCCCAGGACGGCCGTCCGACCTCGGGAGGGGTGGGCTCCGTCGGAGTCCGTAGTCCTCGCGAGGTCGCGAGGATGGTGTCTTCCGACAACTGCGGAAGACGGTTTCGATCCGACCGCCAGCGCCCATTTGTTGCGATGCTGTTGCGACGGCGACCAGAACCTAGCCACGTCTCGGCTAAGCTACTGATAGACGCACAACTTATTTCTTCATCCTCAAGGGCCGCTTCAGCCGCGCGCATGCGATAAGCTTCGACGGCGGGACGGAGGTTCCGGCGTCGGCTTCGCCTCATGTGGTCGGCAAATGGGCGGTCGAGGCCGCGGTCGACCCGGAGGAAATGTTGGTCGCGTCGCTCTCGAGCTGCCACATGCTTTCGTTCCTGCATCTGGCGCGGATGGCTGGCTTCACAATCACGGCCTACGAGGACAGCGCGCAGGGAACGACCGCCGAAGTCGCGCCGGGCCGACTGGCGGTGACCCAGGTGAAGCTTCGGCCGAAAATCGCGTGGGCGGGCGCGGCGCCTTCGAAGGAGGAGCTCGATCGCCTGCATCACCAAGCCCACGAAATCTGCTTCATCGCCAATTCGGTGAAGACGCAGGTGATGGTGGAGTAGCGCGCAGTCCCGCCCTGATAGGCCGTCGAAAGACGGCCGTCCTTCCTGACGCCCTATGGTGGGGGCGGGTTAGGTGTTTAGTCCCGGCATTTGCTGGAGCGGGTTGAGTTTGAATCGCTGGGGCTGTGAAGTCCATGCCTTACAGACGAATTCGTAAGGGGTGAGGCCTTTGAGGGTCTTGAGCCTTCTGGCGAAGTTGTAGGCATCGACGAAGTCGCGCAGGTGGGTTCGGAGTTGCTCGTGGGATTTCGTAGAAGTAGCGTTTGACGGTGGCGTCCTTGATCGTGCGATTTATTCGCTCGACCTGACCATTCGTCCATGGATGCTTCGGCTTCGTCAGCCTGTGGTCAACATCATTGGTGGCGCAGGCATATTCGAAGGCATGCGCTCGGAAGGGCTTCCGCTCGGCGATCATCTCCCTGATTTCCACCGGCGACCAGGAGTTGCCAGTGGGATCGGTGAAGTGGGTTCCGTTGTCGGTAAGGACCGTGTGGACCTTGTAAGGGACGGCCTCAATCAGCCGACGCAGGAAGTCTGCGGCGTCGCGCCGGGAGACCGTCTCGCGGAGTTCGACAAAGGCGAACTTCGAGGTCCTGTCGATGGCGACAAGGAGATAGAGCTTGCCCTCGGCGGTTCGAACCTCCGCGATGTCGATATGGAAATAGCCGATCGGATAGGCCTTGAACTTCCGCTTGGGCGAGGCCTCGCCTTCGACCTGGGGCAGCCTCGAGACTTCGTGGCGCTGCAAGCAGCGGTGCAACGACGAGCGCGTCAGATGCGGGATGGTCGGCTGAAGCGCGTACAGGCAGTCGTCCAGCGGCAGCAGCGTATGCCTGCGGAAGGCGACGATCACCGCTTCTTCCTCGATGCTGAGAACCGTTGAAGCAGCGTCTTTAGGGCCGGTCGGAAGGTCGGCGACCGATCCGCGCTTCTTCCACTTAGCGACGGTTTTCGGGTTGATCCCGTAGCGCTTCGCCTGCGCCCTCAGGCTCGCTTGACTATGTTGTATCGCTCGACGGACTGCCTCTGTCGTCGTGGCGCTCCCATGAAGAATTTGGCCCATAGCGCATCCTTCCAATCGTTCGATAAGGATGCCCCATCAAAGCCCGGG
>CAVQZL010000020.1:0-157918 GCA_963718265.1 uncultured Alphaproteobacteria bacterium
ATACCAGCTCGAAACCGGTTCGACTGGCGCCGGCATCACCGGGGCTGGCATATCGGCAGCAAAAGCACTCGCGAACGGCACGGCTGCTGCGAAGACGGCCGTTACTATCACTTTAAGCATATTACGGTCCTCGTTAGCTGCAACAGCGAGCGCGGTCCGGTCAGCGAAGCGCGTGCGGCTGTTAAGGCTAACGAAGGATTGCAGATAACGCTTAAGGGACACTTAATCGGCGCGGCCGATCCGATTTTTTGGATCTTAGACCGCAATATTTCGAAGCTAACGATCCATTAAGGTTAATGCTTAATGATGATCGCCGCCTGTTCGCTTACTAAAAGGATGAGGGCGGCTGATGCGTCGGGTCTTTTATGCATTGATCCTCTTTGGTCTCGCCACCCCGGCGATGGCCGCTGACCCTGCCGAGTTCGATTTCTTGCGCGGGTCTGAGACAGTTGGTCCCGGAACATACTCGCGCTGGAGCGGTTTCTATTTCGGAGGCGAGGTCGGCTACGGTTGGGCCACCACAGATTTTAGCGGATCGACGGCGTCGATCATCTCTTACGTGCTCCGGGAAACTGATCTCCAAACTAACGTCACTCCGTCACAGTGGCCGATCCTCGGCAGGGCCACAACCGGCGCGCCGAATTTCGGCGGCTTTATCGGGTATAATACTCAGTTTGAGGATCTGGTTTTCGGCGTCGAAGCAAATTTGCAGCGCGCCGCATTCAAACTCGTGTCGCCCAACAATCCCATTAGCCGCACGACCGCCGCGGATAGCTCCGGCAACGCCTACAGCGTCACTTTGACCGGTGCGGGCGAGGTCGACACGATGGAGTTTCTAACTTTCAAGGCGCGAGCCGGCTATGTCGTCGGCAATTTCATGCCTTATGGATTTGCCGGGTTCGCCACGGGTTTGACAAACACGTCGGTGAGCGCCACGGTTTCCGGAACGGAATACACTTCGGGCACCATCGGCAAGTGCACGGTGGCGGCCGCTTGCATCCCCTTCCTGTTTACGGGCAGCGCCGTGCACAACAACGATGTCCTCTATGGATTTGCCGTGGGCGGCGGTGTTGACGTAGCGCTAACGCCAAACGTCTTTGCACGCGCGGAATTGGAACTCGATGAGTTCTACTTGCCGAGCAGTTTGATGCTGATAGCGACCACGGCGCGGGTTGGCGCGGCATATAGATTCTAGCATATCGCGAGCAAAAACCTCGACAGTGCGCCCGTATTTGTTCCTCTCGGCGTCGCGCGCCTGAGGCCTCGCATTCACTGATCGTCAAGCCTCAATCGACGGCGAAGCGCGCGGTGACTTGACGCCGCGCACTCATTTACCTATTCCCGGCAGTGGGACACCCCTCCCCAACGAGGGGCGCCTATCTGGAAGGATAGATACATCGCATGAAGGCGCGGCGCCTCAGCATGAGGCCCGATTCTTGAGCGCGCCTGGACAACACTTGCATTCAAGGTTCCATTCTCCACCATGTATCGAGGGTGGCGCCACCCGAGGCCGGGCCGTAGCGCGGCAGGTTGCGCGGCCGCGCAAGCTTGGCGGACGCCGCGATCCATTGGTCCTGCGCATGAAACAGCGGAACAATATAAAAGCCAGAGAGAAGCACGCGATCATAAGCGCGTACGGCGGCAGTAAAGTCCGCGTCCGTCTTGGCGGTGAGCAGGGCGTTGATCATTGCATCGACGGCCGCAGATTTAACCCCGGCGAGATTGAATGAGGCTTCCTGATCCGCGCTTGCCGAGCCCCAGCGCGAGCGCTGCTCGTTGCCGGGCGAGGCGGAAGCAAGCCAGCTTCCAATCATCATATCGAAATCGAATTTCTGCCGCCGCCTTTGATATTGGACTTCGTCGACGAGCCGGACATTCGCCGTTATTCCTATCCTGCCAAGCGAATCCTTATAGTTGAGGGCGAGCCGCTCCTGGTTCCTGTCCTTGACCATGATCTCGAAGGACATCGCCTCGCCCCCTTTAGTCAGGCGGCCGCCATCGAGTTCGTAGCCCGCCTCTTTCAAAAGCGCGAGGGCGCGCTTTGGCTGCGTCCGGTCCGCTCCCATCCCACCGGTTGCGGCCGGCTGCCAGCGGCCCTCCAGAATGTCGGCGCGAACCACGCCCGGAAACGGTGCGAGCAGGGCACGCTCGGCGGCACTTGCCGCGCGCCCGGTCGAGGCAAGCTCGGAATCGTCAAAAAAACTTTTCGTTCGCTTGTAGAGCCCGTTAAAAAGATTGGCATTGATCCATTCGAAATCGAAAACAAGACCGAGCGCTTCACGAACCGTGCTGTCGGCAAACAGCGGCCGGCGCAGATTGAAGACAAACCCTTCCATCCCCTTTGGCCCTCCGGCAGGCAAGGCTTCCCGGATGGCCCTGCGATCGCGGATGGCGGGGAAATCATAAGCACTGGTCCAGCGGGCCGGACTGGTCTCCTCGCGAAAATCGAGAAGCCCTGCCGCGAAAGCCTCAAATAGGCTGTTGGCGTCGCGAAAATATTCGATGTCGATCTCATCGAAATTGAAGAGGTCGCGGCGGACCGGCAGGTCCTTGGCCCAGTAGTCAAGATCGCGGCGCAAAACGATGCGCTCGCCTGGCTTGACACCGGCGACAACATAGGGTCCGGAACCCGTCGGAATTTCGAGGCTCGCGTCGTCGAATTTCGACGGATCCGTCTTGAGGTGCGGCAACACCGGCATGAGCGCGAGCGTGAGGGGCATTTCCCGGTCTCCGATACCGGATAGATCGTAGCGGATTGTCAGCGCGTCTGGCGTTTCGACCGATTTGACAAGAGAATAAGCCGCGCGCTGTTGCGGCCGGCCCTTGGATTTCAGGAGCTCGAAGGTGAACCGGACATCGGCCGAGGTAATTGGGACGCCGTCCGAGAAATGCGCCCGCGGATCGAGCCTGAAGGTCGCGAATGAGCGGTCGGCGTCCGTCTCGATGGTGCGCGCGATCAATCCGTAAAGCGTGAAAGGTTCATCGAGAGAGCGCGCCATCAAGGTTTCGAAGACATTGGTGTTCAACCCCTGCGCGGTCGATCCAGCCTTCAGGTTGAACGGATTGAGGCTGTCGAAAGTACCGGGAAATCCGATCGCCAAACGGCCGCCTTTCATCGCCGCGGGATCGGCGTAAGGCAGATGATCGAAGCGAGCATCGAGCGCGGGGGTGCCGTGCATGGCGATGGCTGGCGCTCCGGCCGCCTCTGCCGCTTCCGAGGCAAGGGCGGCGCTACAAGTGGCACGAAGAACCAATGCAAAAACAGCAAAGGCCCGCGGCGATATCCGAGGCAGACGAGATGTCATTGGCGCAATTTAAACCGTTGATTTGAATTCTGCTTCAAGGGCGGCGCGAGCGAGCCCGAGAATAAAGCTTCCTTTAGCTTGGAAAATGCTTTATGAGTATCGCCGCGTCGTTGCTTTTGTGATGCTGGGCACGTGCCGCCGCGGTCAGATCGGCCGGAGCGCGGTGAGGTGTCGGCAAGGCTTAACGCCGTGTTTGCCGGAGCCATCTTGACTTTTCCGGCAAAAAGTTCGACGTACCCATTGCGACCGCGAATTCGCGGCGCCAAGATCAGTACCGACCGGGAGAGGACCATGAACGATCACGCAGTCGCCATCGTTAACGGCATACTCATTGCCACCATAGTAGTCCAGCTTATCCTAGTGAAAATTTGGGTATCCTGAATTTTTGAGCGCGCGGCCGCGTAAGTGGCCGCGCCACCTCGCCTTTGAATATTAGAGACGGCCGGGAAAACGGCGGCAGGCGAGGGGGGCTATTAGCTGCAAAACAGGGCGGCGCCCGAGAGCGGGACAGGCCGCATTGGTAGTGCTTATTTTCGACGCTTCCGGATCCAGCCGTCATGGTGAGCGCAAATGGCGGTCACGCCGAGGGCGGAAGGTCCGGTGTGGCGGTTGGAGTAGCCGGTTTCTCGTCGACGGGCGACGAAGAGGTCTGGTAAACCCGCCGCCCCCCTCTGTTCGAAGTCAACCGGCTGCCGTGGTAGCTGGAGTTGCTTGTCGCGGAATGCGGCCACGAACAGCCTTCATCTCCAGAACACACTTTTCGCGGCGGGGTTTTTGCGCCGCGCTTGGACGGAAAGTTCGCTCCCTTAACATGACACTAAAGGGAACCCGCTCCAGGGCTTGCAAGCCAGTCCTAATATGCTTACCGAGGCGGTAAACCGAGGCACCGGCACGGAGCAGTCATGCCTCGGCCTCGACGGCGCTCCGCGTGTCCGGCGGATCCGCAAGGGTGGTTTCATTGCGGCATCGCTTGCCGCCGCAAGGTGACCAGAGCGAAGGCGGCTGTGAAAGGCCTGCTTATTGGAAAGGAAATTTGATGCCGTTCTCGTTGAAACGCCTCGGCGCGGCCAGTTTGGCTAGCCTTATTCTGGTTGGGGGATCCGGTGCTTTCGCGCAGGCCAAGAAGCCGGCGCATCCCGCTCCCGCGGCATCCCCTCAGGCGCCCGCGCCCAACCAGCCTGCGCAGGATCAAGCCTCGCCGCCGGCGGCGCCGCAAGGCCCCATCAAAATCGATCTCGTGCCGACGCAAAACGACTGGACCAAGGTGTGCGGACGGGATCAGGCGGCAAACAAGGACATTTGTTACACGACGCGCGATTTCAGTGCCAAGGCTGGGGAGCCGCCGGTTCTTGCGCTGGCCGTCTACGATGTTAAAGGCGACGAAACCCGCATCATTCGCCTCCTTGTGCCGGTCGGCCTCATGTTGCGGCCTGGATTCCGTTTCAACGTCGACAAGGGCGTGGAGCTTGAGGGAAGCTTCGAAATTTGCTTCCCGAACGGATGTTTTGCAGAAGCCAAGGTTAAGGGCGTGACAATCGACCAGATTAAGAAGGGTTCGATTATGAGTGTCGCGGTCAAGAACCAAGTTAACAATGAAATAACCTTCGCGATCCCGGTGGCAGGTTTCGGCAGGGCCTTCGATGGTCCGCCCATCGATCCGAAAGTCCTCGAAGAGCAGCAGAAAAAGTTGCAGGAGGAATTGCAAAAGCGCGCCGAAGATGAGCGCAAGCGCCTCGAAGCGGCCAAACCGGACGCCGCCAAGTCAGCCGCGCCGACGCCGCCGGCTGCATCCCCCGCGCCACCGCCAAAATAGGCCATTGAAGCAGCGCCTGCGCCGGCCGGAAGCTCGGAGTGAGATCGTGACTTCGCCGCTGCTTCCCACCTATGCCCGAATCGATCTTGCATTCGAGCGGGGGGAGGGCGCCTGGCTGACATCAACGAAAGGCGAGCGGTTTCTCGATTTCGGCGGCGGCATCGCGGTGTCGTCGCTGGGCCATGGACATCCTCATCTTCTTAAGGCGCTCCATGAGCAGGCCGGTAAAATCTGGCACGTTTCCAATCTGTTCGAAATCCCCGAAGCGGAACGCTTAGCCCAGCGCCTCGTCGAGGTCAGTTTTGCGGACTACGTGTTTTTCACCAACTCGGGGGCGGAAGCCATCGAAGGCGCGATCAAGACGGCGCGCAAATATCAGTCGGCGGGTGGTCATCCGGAAAAGTTCCGCATTGTCACTTTCACCGGAGCTTTTCACGGACGCACGCTCGCGGCAATCGCCGCGGCAGGCAATCCCAAATATCTTGAGGGCTTCGGTCCGAGAGTCGAGGGCTTCGATACGGTGCCCTTCGGCGACATGGGCGCAGTGCAGGCGGCGATTGGCCTGCAAACCGGCGCCATTTTGATCGAGCCTATTCAGGGCGAAGGCGGGATCCGTGTCGCGCCGCCGGGCTTCCTGCGTGGCTTACGCGAGCTTTGCGACAAGCATGGGCTTCTTTTGATATTCGACGAGGTGCAGACCGGAATTGGCCGCACCGGCAAGCTCTTTGCCTACGAACTCTTTGGCGTCGCGCCGGACGTCATGGCGATCGCCAAGGGCATCGGCGGCGGATATCCGCTCGGCGCTTTTCTCGCGACGCGCGATGCGGCGAAGGGCATGACCATCGGCACGCATGGCACCACTTTTGGCGGCAATCCGCTCGCAGCGAGTGTTGGCAATGCGGTGCTCGACGTGGTGCTGACGCCGGGGTTTGTCGAACACGTCGCGTCGATGGGCGTGATCCTCAAACAAAGCCTCGCCCGGCTAAAGGACCGGCATGGCGGGATCATCAAGGAGGTTCGCGGCGAAGGTCTGATGCAGGGTCTCGCCTTGCGTATCCCGGTCGCCGATTTCGCCGCCGCCGCGCGGGCCGAACGGCTCCTTGTCATTCCAGCGGCCGAGGATGTCGCGCGGCTACTGCCGCCGCTTATCGTCGGCGAGGAAGAAATTTTCGAAGCCGCCGCGCGTTTAGGCGCCGCCTGCCAACGGATCGAAACCGGCGAACCTGAAAGCTTTTCCGCGAAGCTAAGCGGGACCGCCTTATGAGCATTCCCGAAAGCCCAGGCGCATCCCCCGCGCCCCGCCATTTTCTCGATCTTCCGGAAATTCCGGCCGCTGAACTCCGCCTCATTCTCGATGCCGCTGCCCGCATGAAGGCGCGCCGCCGCAAAGGACAGAGTCCGCCAGACCGTCCACTCGCGGGCAAGGTCTTGGCGATGATCTTCGACAAACCGTCGACCCGGACCAGGGTATCTTTCGACATTGCGATGCGCGAGCTTGGTGGCGAAACCATCATGTTGACCGGCCAGGACATGCAACTTGGCAGAGGCGAGACGATCGCCGATACGTCACGCGTCTTGTCGCGCTTCGTCGATGCGATCGTGGTTCGCATTCTCGATCATGCCGCAATGATCGAACTCGCCCGCGATGCCGGTGTGCCGGTGATCAATGGCTTGACCAAGCTTTCGCATCCCTGCCAAGTGATGGCCGACATTCTCACTTTCGAGGAAAAGAAAGGCCCGATCAAGGGGCGCACGGTAGCTTGGAGCGGCGACGCCAATAATGTGCTCGCGAGTTGGGTTCACGCGGCGCAGCGATTTGATTTTTCGCTGCATGTCGCAACTCCCGCCGGACTCGATCCGCAAGCGGGCCTCGTCGAATGGGTGCGCAGTTCTGGCGCCCGCGTGAAGCTCATCCACGATCCCCATGAGGCGGTGAAGGGAGCCGATGCGGTCGTCTCGGACTGCTGGGTTTCGATGGGCGACGGGGACGAGGCCCTTCGGCATAGATTGCTTGCGCCCTACCAGGTCAACGCGAAACTGATGGCCGCTGCGGGCAAGGACGCGATCTTCATGCATTGCTTGCCAGCCCATCGCGGCGAGGAGGTCACCAGCGAGGTGATCGACGGCCCGCAATCCGTCGTGTTCGACGAAGCCGAGAACCGGCTGCATGTGCAAAAAGGAATCCTTGCCTGGTGTTTTGGAGCGGCGAAGGCATTACCAGCCGGCCAGCTTGTTTCTTCCCGATAGGGCAGGGGGGCGCGCGGACGTAATCATCGCGAGATCGCGGCGGGAAACACCGGCGAGGAGTTGCTGCCGGCACGCGCGGGGAAGCCGGTCGGCTCGAAGAGGCGATCTGGACGCAACATGCGCTCCGCGGAAGCGATCAGCGCCATCTCATAGGACTGCCGCCGCTCGGTTTCCTCGAGAACAGCGTAGACCCCGGAAACAGCCCGGCCGAGCGCCGCAGCGGTTGAAAGGCCCCGCACCAACGCGGCGGCAAAAAGCGCGGTAAAGAGATCTCCGGTCCCTGCCGGGCGGCAGGCAAGCTTGGGACTTGATACCATCCAAGCGGCCTGCGGTTCGATTGCCAAGGTCTGAATGATTTCCGAATTAGCGTCTTGGAGCTGCACGCCGGTTACGGCAACCGTCGCCGGGCCAAGTCCGCGGGCGGTTGCGGCAATGCTTTCGAGTGTCGCGGGTGCGCGGCCCGCCAGCTGCTCCAATTCGAATTGATTTCGGCGTAATAATATCCGCCAAGGGGACAAGGCCTTCGCAAAACAGGGCGCGCAAATCCTTGTCCACGTAAAGGCCGGGACCGGCGTCCCCCATGACCGGATCGCAAAGATAGAGCAGGTTTGGGTTTCGCGCCTTCGCCCGGCGGACAAAATCGACAACGGCGGCGGCGATCGCCGGCGAGCCCAAATAGCCGGAGATCAAGACCTTACACGTTTCGACAAGACCGCGTTCCTCAACGCCAACGAGCAGATCGCGCACAAATTTCGCGTCGAGCACGCCGCCGCGCATCGAAGTATAACGCGGATGATTGCTCAACAGCGCCGTCGGCACCGCCGCGACCTCGATGCCGCAGGCTTGCAGCGGAAAGACAGCGGCGCTGTTTCCAGCGTGGCCGTGGACAAGTTGCGACTGAATTGCGATGACCGTCACGACGGCGCTTTCTCCTTCGAGGTCATGGGCGCAGCCCTTCCAGCCATTCCTCGAACATCGTACGCGCTTGGGCCAGCAATGAGGGTCCCGCGGCCTTTGCGCCATCGCGCAGATCGCGGGGATCGATCCCGGCACCGGCGAGTTCCGCTGCGTGGCCGACGAGCCATGATTTCATCCCGGCAGTTGGGTCGACCTCGGGATGGAACTGCACGCAAAGTACGTTGGAGCCCAACGAGTAGGCTTGGTTGCGGCACAAACTTGTCGAGGCGAGAAGGACTGCGCCCTGCGGCAGATCGAAGGTGTCGCCATGCCAATGCAGCACCGGCGTTCGCGCCAGATGCCGAAGCGGCGAGGATGCGGCGGCATCCGTCAGATCGACCGGTGCCCAGCCGATCTCCTTGACGCCGGACGGATAGACTTCGCGCCGAGCGCGCGGGCGACGAGCTGCGCGCCAAGACAGATGCCCGAAAACCGGCCGGCTGACGCCCACGCGGGCTTTGAGAAGATTGATTTCCTCGCCCAGAAACGGATATTTGTCGTCCTCGTAAACACCAACGGGCGCGCCGAGCACGATGACGAGATCTGGTGCGATGGGATCAGGTACTGGGAGGCCGCCAGGGCCAACGTCGTAATAACAGAGCGCATAGCCCGCCCGCGTCAAAGGTTCCTCGAAGGAACCGAGATCTTCGAAATGAACATGCCGAATGACGGCCGCGGTTTTCATCGGCATCATGTTTCCTTAGGAGAATTCGCGGTAATCCATGCGGCAAATAAATTCATGAGGCTTTGGAGAAACTTGCGTGTTTCCTCACTGGACAGCTTTCCATTTGGGTCGAAGAGCTTGTCGGCGCCTCCGATGTAGGCTTCGGGTCGGGGCATCACCGGAACATTCACGGCCATGAGCGATTGCCGCAGATGAACGTTAGCCGCAAAACCGCCGATTGCGCCGGGTGACGCGCTGACGACTGCCCCTGGCTTACCGTTCCACACATTTTGTCCAGAGGGCCGCGAACCAATATCCAGCGCATTCTTCAGCGCGGCGGGCACTGAGCGGTTATACTCAGGGGTCACGAATAGAACTGCGTTGGCCGCCTTGACCCGCTCACGAAACTTTGTCCACGCCGCCGGAGGGATGCCTTCTTCGTCCGGGTTGTAGAGAGGAAGGTGGCCGATCTCCACGATTGTGAGGTTTAGGGACGAAGGCGCGAGCTCTGCGAGCGCATTTGCCACTTTGCGGTTGATTGAATCCTTTCGAAGACTGCCGACGAAGACGGCTACGTCACGCACACTATCCATGTAAGGTTCTCTCCGGGAAATGGATGAGAAATCCGTTGCGGTTTGGCAAATCGACGATGATCACGGCTGCGTTGGGGGTAATCATGTGATCCTGCAAGGGGTCGCGGCTTCGTCGAGATATCCTGGCACTTCTTTTTCGAACGTGGCGTTGCGGCAGGGCATTCTTGTCACCTCGTGCATTTCGCGCCGACCTATTGCGGCCCGCGCCTGCGCCGTATTGCATTGTTCTCACCCTTGCCGTTACGGCGATCATGCTGGGCAGCTGGGCTGTGACAAACCTGGCTATGGCTTTCCTGACTGATCCTATTTGAGGCCCGGTAACCTCGTATCGCGCTGGGGCCAGGACCGTGTGCCGGGCTCCGAGCGCGTGGCGTGGGCACCGATTAAAGCCAGTACAAAATAGCATTCCGATGAGTTGCTTTCACGCCTCCGACTTACACGGCGGCTATCGAATCTCGCGATGATCGCCAGTTAATGTACCCGAAAGTAAATCTGTGTAAGGTTTTCCCATCTTGCGGCGTGTGATCGTCGAATTTTGGGGCTTGGCAATCTTCATAAGGTATTGGAATTAATAAAATTTTACCTAATTTCGAGGGTCCCCGTGGCTCTTCCCCCCCCGCCTCGAACTGCCGGATTACCGAACGGCGCAGGATTGTTTAAACGCGGAAACGGGGCAAATTGGTAAATCGCCCAGCAGCGATCTGGTGAATGTCGGCTAGAGGGGCTCGTGCGATCATGAAAAGCAATTTTTTTGGGGCGGCGGTATACGCCACAATCGCGACGGGGTGTCTGCTTTCGGCTCCCGCCCCTGCACAGCAAGATCCAGGGGTGCGGGGCGGTTTCGCCAAAACTGCGGGTGAATTAGAACGCCTGGGAATTCATATTCCTCGCCCGCCCCTTATCAGCCCCAACCCGGGGACCGGGGCCCCGGCTCAAGAGAACGAAGTGATCTCGTTCGTGGAAGGCATCAGCCGTGCCGGGCAGTTGGAATCCACGTGCGACGCATGTGCCGACGTGCCGGATGGCAGTCCTGTCGTCGGCTTGGGCGAACTTGATCCTTTGTTCCCTCAGTTCCACACGAATTCGAACGGCCTTGGCGCCAGGCACAATGCGGACCAGTGCTTCTTGTGCCACGCCCAGCCGACGTTGGGCGGCTCGGGTGGATTTCTCGTTTCCAATCCGGGCTAGGGCACGCCCTTGCCGTCGGAAAATCCCTTATTCCGGCTGGTTCCGCATCGCTTCGGCAAACAAAACATCGCTCCGGCCTTCGAGCAACAGTTCGGCCCCATTCGCGAGGTTCGGTTCAAATTTAATTCAGACGGAACCCGCGACGGCAGCGTGCATCAACTCTTCACCGTGCGCGGCCTCACAAGGGATCCGACAATTCCCGACTGTGCGATCACGCAGCCGAATTTCACGGCGGAACAAGCCAAGAACAACCTCTCCTTCCGGATTCCCCTGCAAATGTTCGGATTAGGGTTGATCGAACTCGATTCAAGACCGGGAGATCCTCGCCCAACACGACGCCACGGCTTCGTTGCGTGCGCCACTTGGCATACAAGGCCATCCGAACCGCAGCGGCAATGACAACACGATCACAAGGTTCGGCTGGAAGGCACAAAACAAGTCGATCACGATGTTCGCGGCCGAGGCCTATAATGTGGAAATGGGGATCACCAATGAGCTTTTCCCCCAGGCCAAGGAAGAAGATCCGGCTTGCAACGGACCCGGTAAACCCGAACCCAACGATGTGACCCGCACGCAACAAAACGATACCGGCCCCCCGGCCAACCAGTCCTTTAACAATCCGAAACACATCCTGGCCGATTGGATGCAGTTTCAACTCCTGATGCGGTTCATGGCCGATCCGCAACCAGACCCGCATCCGAGCGCGAGCGCGATTCGAGGCCGGGTTCTCTTTGGCGACACGGGTTGCAGCTTGTGTCACACGCCGCAAATGCAGACCGCGCCTGTGATGAACAGCGCCGTCCTGCAAGATCGGCCGGTCAATCTTTTCTCGGATCTCTTGGTGCATCACATGGGCGGCGGCCTCGCCGATGACGTCATCCAAGGGGCGGCGGGGCCGGACGAGTTTCGCACGGTGCCGCTGTGGGGCGTGGGAAAGCGTTTATTCTTCCTGCATGACGGCCGCACCAGCGACTTGCTTGTCGCGATCAAGCAGCATTTCTCGCCGAAAACGGTGGCTTATCCGGCGTCGGAAGCCAACGCGGTCGTATCCAATTTCGTGAGGCTCTCGCCGGCGGATGAGCAAGCGATCCTCGACTTCCTTCGGTCCTTATGAATTAAAGGGGATAAAGCCACTTAAACAGCTTTCCGGTGCTGCGGGGCATCTCCTTGATTTGCGGAACATGGATTCCGGCGCTTGGCTTGAAGCATCGCATCGCGCCAATGACGCGGATTATGACTCGATGACTCAGGCGATCCGCGCTAAAATGCCGCGTTCCGCCATTAGCTTCGCGATCGCGGTGCGTAGCTCGGCGATGCCTTCGCCACTCCGCGACGAGGTAAAGATCACCTCCGGAAACGCGGCGCGACGCTTGCTCGCGAGGGCGAGGGTGGCAGCGAGGCGTTCTTCCTGCTCGGCCGCTTTTACCTCGTCTTGTTTCGTCAAAATGATCTGATGCGAGATTGCGGAAGAATCGAGAAAATCCAGCATCTCGATGTCGGCCGGTTTTGCGCCATGCCGGCCATCGATAAGAAGAAACACGCGCAGCAATGGCTCCCGGCCGCGCAGGAAATCCCCGATCAGCCGAGTCCAGGACGCGGTCATTTCTTTCGATGCCGCGGCATGGCCATAGCCCGGCATGTCGATCAAGCGCAATTTCGCGGAATCAATGTCGCCGCCAAGTGCGAAAAAATTAAGTGCGCGCGTGCGTCCCGGCGTATGCGACGTCCGCGCCAGCGTCTTGCGGTTGGTCAACGCATTGAGGAGTGAGGATTTTCCCACATTGGACCGGCCGGCGAAGGCGATCTCCGGAGGGCCCGGCGGCGGCAATTGGGCGGCGTCGCCAGCCGCCCATAGAAACGTACATTCGCCTGCGAAAAGCTTGCGTCCCAATTCGGCAAAATCAAGAGGGCACACACGCCTGATCCTTTATGGCCGGCGCGCCCACCAACTCAGGTTGTCGCTTTCTTGCGGAACATGCCGGTCAAATTGTCCCAGAGTTCGATCTTGGCGCCGGCCCGCTTCATGATCGTCATCTGCTGAATGACCGACAAAATATTAGTCCAGCTCCAATAGATGACCAGGCCCGAGGCGAAGCTGCCAAGCGTGAACGTGAAGATGACCGGCATCCAGGTGAACAGCTGCTTTTGCATCGGATCGGTGGGTTCCGGATTGACCTTCATCTGAATGAACATGGTAAAACCCATGATAAGCGGCCATACGCCAATCGCAAGGTAGGGGCCAAACATCGGTATTTGAGTCGGATCGAACGGGATGTAACCGAACAGATTGAAGACATTGGTCGGGTCGGGCGCCGACAAATCCTTTATCCAGCCGAAAAACGGCGCGTGCCGCATCTCGATCGTGATGACGAGCACCTTGTAGAGCGAAAAGAACACCGGAAGCTGGATCAGCACCGGAAGGCACCCCGACAAGGGGTTGATCTTTTCGCGCTTGTAAAGCGCCATGACTTCCGCCTGCTGCTTGGGCTTGTCGTCGGGAAAACGGTCCTTGATTGCGGCAATCTGCGGCTGCACCATCTTCATCTTGGCCATCGCGCGATAGCTCCGGTTGGCGAGCGGGAATACGAGCCCCCTGACCAGAACCGTGATACACAAGATCGCGACGCCCATATTTCCGACCAACTTGTAAATGTGGTCGAGCAGCCAAAACATCGGCCTGGTAATAAAATAAAACCAGCCCCAGTCGATCAGAAGATCGAACTTCTTGATCCCCAAATTGGCCTCATAATGGTCGAGCGTGGCAGTCTCCTTGGCGCCCGCAAAGATCCTCGACGTGAATTCGCTCGATGTGCCCGGCGCCAGCGTCTTTCCTTCTGTTCCGGCAAATCCAGCCTGATAAATCACCGGAGCGCCGCCGGATCCAGAGTAGCTTGCCTCGAAAGCTATAGTCTGGTCCGGAATGACCGCCGCGGCCCAATATTTGTCGGTGAGGCCGAGCCAGCCGCCGGTACCCGCGAAATTCTTCGTCGCGTGATCTTCCTTTTCGATCTTATCGTACTTCATCTCCTGCACGCCCGAGTCGCCGATGACCCCGACGAACCCTTCATGCACTCTGTAAATGCCATTAGCCGCGGGCTTGCCATGCCGCTTGACGAATGCATAGGGATGCAGCGTGACCGCCTGGCTGGACCTATTTTCAACGCTGTCGGTCACCGTGAACATGTAATGGTTGTCCACCGCGATTTTGCGGCGAAACACCAAGCCCTGGCCATTGTCGAAGGTCAGCGTCACGGGCGATGTTTCCGTTAGCATATCATGATCGGCTTGCCACAATGTATCGGGCCCAGGCAGGATAAGATTGGCACCAGGATCGGCGATGACGCCCGCGTCGGCGTAATAAGGCGCCGGCGAACCCGCCGGCGAGAGCAAAACGATATTCGGACTGTTCGGATCGACTGTTTCGCGGTAGGCCTTAAATGACACGTCGTCGATGCGACCGCCCTTGAGCGCGATCGAACCGTAGATCGCCGGCGCGTCGAGCTTGACCCTGGGACTTTCGGCCAAGGCTTCGGCACGGCTCTTTTGCGTCGCCACTGCCACCTCTTGCATCGGCGTGCTCACACTGGGCGCTTGCGAACGTGTGGCTTGGGAAGGGACCGCTTGGGATCCCGGCTGGGCGCCAGGCGCTGAACGCGCTTGCATCTCGGCTTGGGTTTGCCGCTCCTTGTCGAGATGCGGCCGGTTATAAAACTGGTCCCACCCAAGAACGACAAGCAGCGACAGGCAGGTCGCGAGAATGATGTTTCTGACTTCGTTGTTAATCACTTGAGTGTCCTGCCTTTTGAACTCTGCCGCCGCATCGCGTCCGCGCCGACTTTGGCGCGGCCCTCCCGGTCACTGCCCCGGCCGATGGGCTTCTGGTTTTTCCACGCATCGATCTTGCCAAGCGCCCGGACAAGCTCCCCTTGCAAGGCCTGGAACGGCATGCTGAGGGCCTCGGGCCGCGCGACGATTACATAATCATGGCCTGGCCGTGCCGGAAGAGGGTCGAGCAGGCGCAGCGCCTCCTTGAGACGGCGGCGAATCCTGTTGCGCTCTACTGCGCCGCCGGAGCGTTTGGTCACAGTGAAACCAAATCGCGGCGCGGCTTCCCGGCAAGGGGGACCATCGACCGGCGCGCGCGTCTCCATCGGCTCGGACGGGATCGGGCGCGGCGCCGCTTGCAATGTCAGTCCCCGCGCGAAAAACCGCTTTCCCTGCGCCGCGCGCAGAAAGTCAGCCCGTCGTCGCAGCCGTTCCGGCGCCGTCACGGCGCCTCCATCCGGTTGGTGCAATGGCTCAGCCGGGAATTGGGATGTAAACACCGCCGTGGCTTGACCGCCACACCCGGCGCGAGGCTTTCGCATGGCGTTATATCCGGCGGGAGTGAATGACCGCCAATTTCTTCACGTGACTATTGCGGCGAATGCTTCCCGGACGGCTGGGTTGCATGAGCGCGCTGGTTAGAGGCACGCTCGTTAAAAGTTTGTGAAGCCAAGCGGTTTCCCCCCGAAAACCGCACCATCGAAACCCCGGAGCTTGCCGATATTTCATGGAAACATCGAAAGATCCGAAACCTACTGTCGAAGGATTCACGCGGACAGCCGTTTGCGGCCGCGCGCGCGCCGCGCCGCGATAACTTTGCGGCCACCGACTGTCGCCATCCGGGCGCGAAACCCATGCCGGCGTTTGCGAACAATTTTGCTTGGTTGATAGGTCCGTTTCACCGCGCCGCTCCAACTTCCGTCCCAATAGCGCAACAAGTACCCGCCCGGCAAGACCCAAAATAGGAGTACCAAGCTGACATAGAGACCCGTTCCGCCAAACGGTGGCGGCGCGGCCTTGGGTCCCTTACCCCCTTTGCGGCGAGAGCGCCACCGAAAATCACTCTCACTGATCTCTGCCCCGAAGACCGTATTTTTATGGCCCGGTACGGGCAAGCCCCAGACGAGAATTCTCGCCTTGGCCCGCAATGTGCAAGTGAGCGTCCATGAAACCCATGGAGCTTTGTTGAGCCGGGACTTACGCATTGCTGTCATCGACGCGAATCCGTTGCGCGCCGCCATTATCGAAGAAGGATTGCGCGCGGCCGGGCACACGAGTGTCGTGCGGATCGACGACACGGCGGAGCTCCTCGACCGCATCCGGGCGATCGACCCCGACGTCATCCTCATCGATCTTGAAAGCCCCAGCCGCGACGTTCTCGAGCAAATGTTCACGGTTAGCCGTTCGGTCGCGCGGCCCATCGCTGTGTTCGTCGACCGGTCCGACGCCGCGACGATCGACGCTGCGATCGATGCCCGGAGTCTCGGCCTATATCGTCGATGGCCTCCGCAAGGACCGCGTGAAGCCGATTCTCGACATCACGATCAGCCGTTTCAATGCCTTCGCCAAGCTGAAGAACGAGCTTGAAACAGCGAAGTCGCAGCTTGATGACCGCCAGACCATCGGCCGTGCCAAGGCGCTGGTCATGCGCGCCAAGGGAATTACGGAAGAGCAGGCCTATGCCCTCATGCGCCAAATCGCGATGAACGAAAACAAAAAGATCGCCGAGGTTGCCCGTTCCATCCTTACCGCAGCGGAGCTGTTGCGATGACAAAAAAACTGCGCATCGGATATGTGCCGCTGACCGACGCGGCGCTGCTTCACGTCGCGAAAGCCCAGCATTTCGCCGCCGCGCGGGGCGTCGAAATTGAACTCCTGGCTGACTCTTCCTGGGCCAATATCCGCGACAAGCTCGTGGCCGGCCATTTCGATGCGGCACATATGTTGGCGCCGGCCGCCATCGCGGTTTCGCTCGGCATCGGACAAATCGAGGCGCCGCTGGTAGCGCCGGTAGCGCTCGGACTTAACGGCAACGCCATAACGGTCTCGCAAGCGCTGTTCGAAGCCTTGCGGCAAGAAGCGCAAGGCGACATGGCCGATCCGCGCGTTACCGCCGAGGCGCTCGCCAGGATCGTGGCAAGACGCCGCGAAAGTGGTGAATCCCCAGTGACATTTGGCCATGTATTTCCTTTTTCCAGTCATCACTACCAGTTACGCTTGTGGTTGCGAGCCGCCCACATTAACCCCGACGCGGATGTTCGGCTCGTCGTCGTGCCACCTCCGCTCATGGTCTGGACCCTGCGCAAGGGCCAACTAGACGGCTTCTGCGTCGGCGCGCCATGGAACGCTGTCGCTGTCGCGGCCGGCGCCGGGATCATCCTCCATCAAGGGACGGCCATCGTCCGCGACTGCCCCGAGAAAGTCCTGGCCTTCCGGGCCGAATGGGCGCGTTCACATGCTAACGACGTCCGCGCCCTCACGGAAGCCGTCGGCGACGCCTCGCGCTGGGCGGTAGCACCAAGCAACCGCGATGCTCTGGTGGCGCTGCTGACAGACACGGCGGGGCACGACGTGAGCGCCAGGACAATCGAAAGGGTCCTAGAAAGCCCTCCTGCCTGCGCCTCCGGCCCCGCTCTAACGGAAACCGGGCTTAGGCTCGACCAAGACGCGATCAAGGCCGATCCCGGCCAGGCGCTTTGGCTCTACGCCCAGATGGCAGCCGCCGGCCAGACCGCTTATTCGCATGACCAGGCCAAAGCCGCTGCCGCCGTCTATGCTCCAGCTCTCGGACCGCCGATTTCGCGCCCGGCGGCAATTCCTATTGCGTTCGACGGTCCCGCGTTTTCGCAAAATGATATCCCTTCCTACCTCACCGCATTGAAAACGGGGCGCTCATGCTGATCGGTTGTTGCATTGCGTAATAAATGCGCAGCGCGTGCAATATTCCAGCAAACTGACGCCCCGCTATTCGCTAGCCCGCGCAAGAATGGGAGGGCTAGCGCTGCCCCACGAGCGAAACCATCGTCAACAATATTTGGCATGGAGCTTGCTCCCATGTTTCTATGGATCGACTCCCTACGGTCCTTTCCGGGTCCAACGACGGGCCCGGGCATCCAGCAACGCCGCTGACTGGCCGCCACGAATGTGGTGGTCCGCCAGCGGCATTTTTTTCATGGAGCTTGCTAATGAATGCCAAAACCTCGCCCGCCACGCCTGGACCGGACCGTCAGCCGTTGCCTGGTTCGACCTGGATCTCGGAGTGGAACCCGGAGGACGAGAAGTTCTGGGAATCGGAAGGCAAGTTCACTGCCCGGCGCAACCTGATCTGGTCGATCTTGGCCGAGCACGTCGGCTTCTCGGTCTGGCTGATCTGGAGCATCGTGGCGACCAAGCTGCCGGAGGCCGGCTTTAACTACACGACCGGCCAGCTGTTTCAGCTCGTGGCTATCCCCGGGCTTGTCGGCTCGCTGATGCGGTTTCCCTACACGTTTGCGGTGCCCCGATTCGGCGGACGAAACTGGACCATGGTGAGTGCGGCGCTGCTGTTTATCCCGGCGACCGCGCTGGCATATTTTGTCACCCAGCCGGACACTCCGTTCTGGCTGATGCTGATCGTGGCTGCTACGTCCGGCCTCGGCGGCGGCAATTTCGCCTCCAGCATGGCCAACATTTCCTTCTTCTACCCGAACCGCGTGAAGGGCTGGGCGCTGGGCCTCAACGCGGCCGGTGGAAATATCGGCGTCAGCAGCGTCCAATTTCTGACGCCGATCCTGATTGGGTTCGGATGGGTCAGCCTCTATTGGGCCTCGCCGCAGAGTTTGGAAGGGCTGTACCTGCAGAATGCAGGGCTCATGTGGCTGCCGCTGATCGCCCTCGCCGTATTCGGCGCCTACCGCTACATGAACAATCTGACCACTGCGCGATCGACGTTCAAGGATCAGCTGATTATCGTCAAGCGCAAGCACACTTGGGTGATGTCCTGGCTCTATATCGGTACCTTCGGCTCGTTTATTGGCTATTCGGCCGCGTTCCCTCTGCTGCTCAAGACGCAGTTTCCGGCGATTACCATTGGCATTGCCTTCCTGGGACCGCTGGTCGGCTCGATCGCGCGTCCGCTCGGCGGCCTGCTTGCCGATAAGATCGGCGGCGCGCGCGTGACCTTCTGGAACTTCGTTGTCATGGGCACTGCTACCATTGGCGTCATGCATTATGTCGAGACCAAGAATTTTGCCGGCTTCCTTGCCATGTTTCTTATTCTCTTCATCACGACCGGCGTCGGCAATGGCTCGACTTTCCGGATGATCCCCTCGATTTTCCGCGCGGAGAAGCTCAGGGAAGCAAAGGGCTTGGGCGACGCTGCCCGGGCGCTGGCCCTCAAGGCGGCCGGTATCGAAAGTGCCGCTGTGCTCGGCTTCACTTCGGCGATCGGTGCCTGCGGCGGATACATCATTCCGCGCGGCTTCGGCGCCTCGATTGCCGCCACGGGTGGACCCAATTTGGCTTTGGAAGTCTTCCTGGCGTTTTATGTGACCTGCGTGGCGCTTACCTGGCGGTACTATTTGCGCGGCAGGCAGCTAGGCGGCGCTCAGAGCCTCGCCGAAGCACGCGTGTGAGGTACGGACGAGGGGCGCCGGCCCTGGGGCGCAACCGGTGCGCATCTAAGTCTTCAACGGCAAGGAACCTTTCATAATGAATATTCACGTTCCTCCCAAAGAACGGCTCGTCGTGATCGGCAATGGGATGGCTGGCATGCGGGCCGTTGAAGAATTGCTGAAACGCGCGCCAGACCGCTATCAGATCACCGTTTTCGGAGCCGAACCGCACGTCAATTATGACCGAATTCTCTTGTCGTCGGTGTTAGCCGGCGAAAAGGAAATCGATGAGATCGTCATCAATTCGCGCAGTTGGTACGAGGAAAACGGTATCCGGCTCTTCACCGGAGACCCGATAATCTCGATTAGTGGAGCCGCGCATACGGTCACCTCAAAAAATGGGCGCGTGGAACCCTATGACCGGCTGCTCGTGGCGACGGGATCCCGCCCCATCGTGCCGCCTATTCCAGGCTTGAACCTGCAAGGCGTGTGTACCTTTCGCGATATTGCCGATATCGAGCAAATGATAGATGCATCGACACGGCACGCGAAGGCGATCGTTATTGGCGGTGGTTTGCTTGGCCTGGAGGCGGCAAATGGGCTGCTTCGCCGTGGGATGAATGTGGCGGTCGTTCATCTTATGGACACGCTCATGGAACGCCAGCTCGATCACCAGGCTGGCAAGTTGCTGCAGAGGGAGCTCGACGAGCGGGGCATTAATTTCTTCATGAATGGCCAGACCGAGGAAATCTTTGGCGCCACGCAAGTCGAAGGCGTCCGGCTGTCTGACGGCCGCGAGGTCCCCGGCAATCTCGTCGTCATGGCAATCGGCATTCGCCCCAACACCGACCTCGCGCGCGCCGCCGACATCGAGATCAACCGGGGGATTGTGGTCCACGACGACATGCGAACCTCCGATCCTGATATTTTCGCCGTCGGCGAATGCGCCGAGCACCGTGGCATGACCTATGGCCTTGTCGCGCCCTTATATGAGATGGCCAAAGTGTGTGCCGACCACCTCGCGGGAGATGCAGATAATTCCAGTTATACCGGCTCGGTGTTGGCCACCAAATTGAAGGTGACCGGCGTCGACCTCTTTTCCGCGGGCAATTTCAGTGGCGGCGAGGATTGTGGCGAGTTGACCTATCACGACACGACTAATCAAGTTTACAAGAAGCTCGTCATGCGCGAGGGGCGCGTCGAAGGCGTGGTGCTCTATGGTGATGTGACCGATAGCGGCTGGTATCTCGAACTCTTGCGAAACAAGGAGGACGTTGCGGCCTTCAAGGATGCTATCCTGTTTGGCCAGGCAATCGTCGCCGCAATGGGAAAAATCAAGCCGGTCGGCGTTGAAGACCTGTCCGATAACTATCAAATCTGCGGCTGCAACGGGGTTAGCAAAGGCACAATTGTTCAGACAATCTTGGACAAAGGTCTCAGCACGCTCGCCGAGGTGCGCGCCCACAGCAAGGCATCGGCATCGTGTGGTTCCTGCACCGGGCTGGTCGAAGGCCTGTTGGCGACGACACTGGGCGATGCTTTCTGTAAGGCCAAAGAGCCGGGGATGTGCCGCTGCACCGAGCATACTCATGACGAAGTGCGGCGCCAGATTATTGAACAAGAGCTGAAGACAATTCCGCGTGTCATGTCGGCGCTTTCCTGGTCGACTCCCGATGGATGCCATTCCTGCCGGCCAGCTCTTAATTTTTATCTGCTCTGCGCTTGGCCGGGTGAATATGTCGACGATGCGCAGTCGCGCTTTATCAATGAGCGCGCACATGCCAACATCCAAAAAGACGGGACGTTCTCGGTTATTCCACGCATGTGGGGCGGCACGACTAGCGCCAAGGAACTTCGCGCGATTGCCGATGTCGTCGATAAGCACACTATCCCGACGGTCAAAATCACTGGAGGACAACGCATCGACATGCTGGGCGTCCGCAAAGACCAATTGCCGGCCGTCTGGCGCGAACTCAATGAAGCTGGCCTCGTTTCGGGCCATGCCTATGGCAAGGCGTTGCGTACCGTGAAAACCTGCGTCGGCTCGGAATGGTGCCGGTTTGGAACGCAGGACTCCACGGCGATGGGGATCGCGCTTGAGAAGATGACATGGGGATCATGGCATCCACACAAGGTCAAGCTGGCGGTGTCTGGCTGCCCGCGCAATTGCGCCGAAGCCACCATCAAGGACTTTGGCGTCGTCGCCGTAGAGAGTGGTTGGGAGCTGCATGTCGGGGGCAACGGCGGCATCAAAGTTCGCGCCACCGACCTGTTGTGCAAGGTTGCGACCGACGCCGAGGTGCTCGAATATTGCGCGGCCTTTCTGCAGCTCTACCGCGAGGAGGCCCGCTATCTCGAGCGCACCGCGCCCTGGATCGAACGTGTCGGCCTCGACTACGTCAAGGGCCGCATCGTGCAAGACGCCGCCGGCAGGAAATTGCTCCAGGACCGATTCCTCTATTCGCAACAATTTTTCCAGCAGGATCCGTGGGAAGAACGGGCGCGCAGCGGAACGCAGCCCGCTGAATTCCGCGCGCTTGCAACAGTCGATTCGTAAAATGGCTGGTTCTGACTGCCTCGGAGGCTGGCGGGACGTCGGCACTATCGATGACATCCCCAAATTGGGCTCGCGCGTCGTCGCGACGGCGCGGGGCAATGTCGCGGTTTTCCGGACCGCCGACGACGAAATCTTTGCGCTTGATGACCGCTGCCCACACAAGGGCGGGCCGTTATCGCAAGGCATCGTCCATGGCACTTATGTGACCTGCCCGCTGCATAACTGGGTCATCAACCTCCCGACCGGCGAGGCTGTGGCTCCCGACCAGGGCTGCACACGCAAGGTGCCGGTTCAAATCAGGGATCGGCGGGTTTTCCTCAACCCTGCATTCACAACAATATTTCCAGCGGGATCCGTGGGCCGGGCGCGCAAACGCGGTGGCGCAGCCCGCTGAATTCCGCGCGCTTGCGAAAGTTGATTCGTAAATGGATGAGTTTGATCGTCCGGGTTGCTGGCGGGACGTCGGCACTATCGATGACATCCCCAAATTGGGCGCGCGCGTTGTCGCGACGGTGCTGGGCGACATCGCAGTATTCCGGACCGCGGCCGGCGAAATCTTCGCGCTGGAGGACCGCTGTCCGCACAAGGGCGGACCCTTGTCGCAGGGCATCGTCCATGGCAAACATGTGACCTGTCCGCTGCACAATTGGGTCGTCGATCTTTCCACCGGCGAGGCTGTGGCTCCTGATCAGGGCTGCACACGCAAGGTGCCGGTTCAAATCAGGAACCGGCGTGTTTTCCTCAACCCCGGACCTATGAAGGAGGTCCAGACAACCTGTCCTTACTGCGGGGTTGGCTGCGGCGTCGTGGCCACGCCCGGAGGCGCCGGCAGTGCAGTTATCACCGGCGACAAGAGCCATCCGGCGAATTTCGGCCGCCTTTGTTCCAAGGGCTCTGCGCTTGGCGAGACCCTGGGCCTCGAAACGCGGCTCCTGCATCCAATGGTGGACGGGGCACGCGCGACATGGGACCAGGCGCTCCAGCGGATTTCGGAGGGATTGCGGAGGACCTTGAAAAATCATGGCCCGGACGCAATTGCCTTCTATCTTTCCGGCCAATTGCTCACCGAAGATTATTATGTCGCCAACAAGCTGATGAAAGGCTTCATCGGCTCGGCAAATGTCGACACCAATTCGCGCTTGTGCATGGCCTCGTCGGTGGCCGGGCACAAGAGGGCATTCGGCTCGGACACCGTGCCAGGCTGCTACGAAGACCTCGACGAGGCGGATCTCCTCGTCCTTGTCGGATCGAATGCCGCTTGGTGTCATCCCGTGCTCTATCAACGGATGGTGCGCGCGCGCGAGCAATGCGGCGCGCGCATCGTGACCATCGATGTGCGTGGCACCGAGACGAGCGAGAGTGCCGATCTCGCGCTGACGATTGCGCCGGGCATGGACGGCGTTTTGTTCTGTGGCCTTCTGGTGCACCTCGCCGATAGCGGTTTTGTCGATGGCGCCTATGCGGGCGCCCATACTGAAGGCTTCGAGGCGGCGCTTGCCGCGGCACGCGCAATCGCGCCAGACCTTGTCACCGTTGCCAACAAATGCCGCGCAGCGAGCTCGGACATCGCGGCTTTTTTTGATCTCTGGGCAGCGACAAGACAGGTCGTTACCTTCTATAGCCAGGGGGTCAACCAATCCTGGCAGGGAACCGACAAGGTCAATGCGATTATCAATTGCCATCTTGCAACTGGCCGCATCGGTATTCCAGGCGCGGGGCCATTTTCCTTGACTGGGCAGCCGAATGCGATGGGCGGGCGCGAAGTCGGCGGGCTCGCCAATCAGCTTGCCGCTCACATGGGGTTTTCGCCTCAGGAAATCGACCGTGTCCGGCGCTTCTGGAGTGCGCCGCAAATGGCCATACATGAGGGTCTCAAGGCCGTCGAAATGTTCGAGGCTGTCGCGTGCGGCGACATCAAGGCGTTGTGGATCATGGGTACCAATCCGGCGGTGAGCCTGCCGCGCGCGGATCATGTGCGCGACGCGCTGCGCGGGCTCGATCTTTTAGTCATCTCTGACACTGTGTGCGCGACCGACACGATCGGTGGCGGCCCGCATGCGCTCCTGCCCGCGCGGGCCTGGGGCGAAAAAGACGGGACAGTCACCAATTCCGAGCGGCGGATATCGCGCCAGCGCCCGTTCCTGCCGGCTGCAGGCGAAGCAAAGCCGGATTGGTGGGCGGTGGCGGAGGTGGCCAAGCGGATGGACTTTGGCGCGGCCTTCGACTATTCCGGCCCGGCCGCGATTTTCCGCGAGCATGCGGCGCTTTCAGCATTCGAGAACAACGGAACCCGCGACTTCGATATCGGAAGCCTCGCCTCCCTAAGCGAAGCGGCCTATGACTCGCTTGCTCCCGTGCAATGGCCTGCACCTGCGGGCCGCCCCGGCGGCAGGATGCGCTTGTTCGCGGATGGATGTTTTTATACGCCTTCGGGCCGCGCCCGCTTCATTGCCATTCCCGAGCCGGTGCTTGCCGAAGCGCCGAGCGAGACATTTCCATTCCTCTTGAACACCGGGCGGGTGCGCGATCAATGGCACACAATGACCCGCACCGGTCTCTCGCCAAAGCTTTCCAGCCACATGCCCGACCCTTTCGTCGAGGTTAACCCGGACGATGCGAAAAGGCTCGGGCTCGCAACTGACGGATTTGCGAAAGTGAGTACGGTACATGGGAGCGCGGTGCTGCGTGTCCACATAACTTCTGCGCAAGTGCGGGGACGGATTTTCGTTCCGATCCACTGGAACGATATGACTTCCGCCCGCGCGCGCATTGGCGCACTCGTTCATTCTTTCACCGATCAGCACTCGGGACAGCCTGACTCCAAGAGCATTCCGGCGGCACTCGCGCCGGTTTCCTTCGCAGCGCATGGTTTTGTCCTGGTTCGAAGGCGCTTGCCACTGCCCGGCGACACAGTGTTTGCTTGGAGCGCAATAGAAGGCGGTTTTGCCGCGCGTTTTGCGACAAATGAGCCCTTCGCAACACTGTTCGAGGCAGTTGCTGCCCATTCCAAGTCAGCCGAACCGGCGACCTACAACGATCCGGCAACAAGCGTGTTCCAGGGCGCGCTCGTCTTGGGCGGCCGGCTCGATGCGGTGCTGGTCTGGGGGAATGGGGAGGTGCCGCCTTGGAACAAGCTCGTCGAAGCATGGCCGCTGGAGAGGCTCGACGCGACCGACGCGTCAGTTTCTTTTGTCAGGCAAAAACGAGGCCGCCGATTTCGATGCAAGCCCCACGATCTGCGCATGCTTTGGCGTGAAAACGCGGGCCATCTTAGCGGCGATCGCCGATGGCGCATGCTCGCCAGACGCGATCGGCGCGCGGCTCAAGGCCGGAACAAATTGCGGATCGTGCCTGCCCGAACTGAGGCGCATGATCGCCGCGCGGACGCGGGAGAAGTCTAGCGCGGACATGCCGGTTTAATCCAGGGCCAAGTCCGGAATTTGGCTTGCCGCCAGCCCGCCGGCATGGCAACCAGAGGCTGATGGACACGGCGACCGGAACGGCAGCCAATGACAACCGTGGATTTCGCCGCTTTCGTCGAGAAGCTTGCGGATATTGCCTCGGATACAATTCTACCGTTCTTCCGTACCGCGCTCAGCGCCGAGGACAAAAACGCGGGAGGCATGTTCGATCCCGTGACGGAGGCGGACCGTGCCGCGGAAGCGGCGATGCGGCGCCTCATTCAGGCGACGTTCCCGCATCACGGCATCATCGGCGAGGAATTCGGTCCGCTGCAAAGCGAAGCGGACTATGTTTGGGTGCTCGATCCGATCGACGGCACCAAGAGCTTTATCTCCGGCATGCCGGTGTGGGGGTGTCTCATCGGGCTTCTGTACAAAGGGTCCCCGGTCTATGGCATAATGGTTCAACCTTTCACCGTGGAGCGTTTTACCGGCGATGGGAGGCGCGCGGTTTGGCGCGGTCCTGGTTGCGACCATAAGATGACGGAACGCCGCCTCGCCACAAGGCGCTGCGAGACGCTCGCGCAGGCCACGCTGATGACGACATCGCCGCTATTGTACTCCGCCACAAAACTCAAGGCATTCCGCCGGATCGAGGCAAGAGCGCGCCTGTCGCGCTATGGCGGCGATTGCTATGCTTTCGCGATGCTGGCGTCGGGCCATGTGGACTGCGTAATCGAACCAGATCTTAACGCCTATGATATTGTTGCCCTGGTGCCGATCATCGAAGGTGCCGGCGGAATTGTGACATGCTGGGACGGCGGCAGCCCGGCAAAAGGCGGCGACGTCATCGCCTCTTGCAGCGCCGGCATACACGAAGAGGTGTTAAGCCTGCTGCAGGCTTAATGCGCCCGCGCTCCACCGTCCGTGCGGGTGCATTCCTCGATTGCCAAGCTCTCACTCGCTTCGAGGAATGCGCGGCGTGCCGAACGCCTCTCGGATCTTTTGCAGAAGCATGCGGACGTCTTCCGGCTCCAATTCATCGGACGGCAAGGGGAATATTTTTTGCAGCTTCCGGCCAAAATGGGCGCGCACTGCTGTCTCCCGGAAGGACCCGATCTCGGGGTTCTCGAATTTGCTTTCCCCCGGCGCCAAGGTGTCGCCTCGAAAGCGATTAATCTCCGGCATGATCATCGTCCCAAATACCGCCTGTCGCGTTCGCGGCCACGTCCGCAAAGTTTCGCCCTCCCAATTTTTTGGTGGCTTGCCGGCCGCTGCTGTGCCACTCATTCGTTCGCCCTTTCTACGCCTAGAACTTCCAGCGCACGCTTTTGTTCCACCGCCATACTCACACGCAAAAGCTTGCCCGTGGCAGGAGGATGAATAGCCGCAAGCTCTACCCCGTTCTTCGCAGCGTGGGCACAAAAACGCTGGTTTAGGCTTAAGATTAAGATAATGCGGTGAATCGGAAGCGGGGGCGCATCCCCTCTCCCGCGCTGGGGGAGAAGGGGGGCGCATCCCTCTCCCGCTTGCGGCAGAGGGTGGCACGGCGAAGCCGAGCCGGGTGAGGGCTCTTTCAACGCGCTTTGCGTTTGCCTTTACCCGGCGGCGGCGCCTCGGCATTCTCTTGATCAAGGGCCGCGATCTCGCCGTCGAACCTGGCGAGGTCTTTTGCCCATACGGCATTGTCCGGCGAGAGTTTTGTCAAGCGCGCCATGATCGCCTGGCCTTGCCGCAAATAGTCGCGCGCTTTTGCCGCGTCGCCGGATTGCTTGTGCGCCAACGAAAGTTTGCCATAGCTCACCGAGAGATCGCGCTGCCAACCCGCATTGCCGGGATCGGATTTCGCAAGCCGCTCGGCAATCGCGAGACTATCGGAATAGGATTTGAGCGCGCCCGAGAGGTCGCCTTGATCCTTCTGCACGCCGCCGATCTTTTCGTAGGAAACCGAGAGATCGCGCTGCCAGCCGGCATTGCCGGGATCGGATTTCGCAAGCCGCTCTCTAATCGCGAGACTATCGGAATAGGATTTGAGCGCGCCAGAGAGGTCGCCTTGATCCTTCTGCACGCCGCCGACATTATTGTAGGAAACCGAGAGATCGCGCTGCCAGCCGGCATTGCCGGGATCGGATTTCGCCAGCCGCTCGGCAATCGCGAGACTATCGGAATAGGATTTGAGCGCGCCAGAGAGGTCGCCTTGATCCTTCTGCACGCCGCCGACATTATTGTAGGAAACCGAGAGATCGCGCTGCCAGCCGGCATTGCCGGGATCGGATTTCGCCAGCCGCTCGGCAGTCGCGAGACTATCGGAATAGGATTTGAGCGCGCCAGAGAGGTCGCCTTGATGCTTCTGCACGCCGCCGACATTGTCATAGGAAACCGAGAGATCGCGCTGCCAACCCGCATTGCCGGGATCGGATTTCGCAAGCCGCTCGGCAATCGCGAGACTATCGGAATAGGATTTGAGCGCGCCAGAGAGGTCGCCCTGCGCGACCTGCACGTCGCCGATCTTGTTGTAGCTCACTGAGAGATCGCGCTGCCAAAGAGCATTGCTGGGGTCGGATTGCGCCAGCCGCTCGCAAATGTCTCGATCAACTTTATCGGATTCCAATGCGGGGCTAAGGTTGCCTCGCGGCACCTCCACGTCTCCTATTTTTTCGACCGCTACCTCGAGATCACGCTGCCATTCTGTGTCGCTTGGATTGGCCTTTGATTGTTCAACCGCGATTTTCTTGGCCTTTTGCTCATACTCCATGTCGGCGGCCAAATTGCCGCGCTCCTGGGCAAGTTCGCCGAGGCGAAGATTGGCACGGTAAATTCCGCGTTGATCACCCGCCTCGGTTGCGACTTTCAGCAACCGTTCCAAACTTGTTTCGGCTTCGGGCAAATGGCCGGCGAGCAGGCTCAACCATCCATGCCAATAAAGAGCTTCCCGGTCATCGGGATAAAGCTCTAGCGCTTTCGCATAGGCTTCTACCGCCTTCTTGGGATCGGCAAGATTAGCTATCGCTCCGAGATTACGATAGGTCGTTGCCGCAGCAGTTTCCTTTTGTTCCTTTTGCTGAGGCGGCGCGTCTTTCGCGACCGCCGCCTCGTTACTTGCGACCACTTTTAGGGCTTCGATCGCATCCTTGATTTTGTTTGCTTTTAAAAGTCCGTAGGCTATTTGCAGCTGCTTGTCGCCCTCGTTCGCGCCTTGAATGATTGAGGTAACCGCCTGGTTCACAACGGCTCTCTCTCCGGGACCCTCAGGCATCTGATGCGAGCTGATAAGCTGGGTTGTCAGTTCTTGAGCGGCGCGTGGATCGGCAACTATAACAAACGTGACTTGCTTGTCGTGCGGCTCTTTGCTGCCAACGTAAAAGGTAATGACGGCCCACAATGCACCGAAGACAACAGCCAATGCGCCACCGAGAAATTTAAGGATTTCCCGCTTTTCCGGGTCTTTAATATTGCCTTTGAGCCAGGTAAGCATCCCCCCGGTCGCCTCCCATCGAAAATTGCTTTTTCCTTTGCCGCCGGAGCCGGGCAGGACCATTCTTTTGCGCAACCTTACACTTCTCAAGCCCGGCGGCTGTGCAAGACCATATTCGCTTTTTCTGCGCCAATCGTACCAAAATGCTTCACGTGAAACATTTTGGTAAGATTACATCAAAAAACCGGACAAAGCCACACGGCCGCGCTTTGGGCAGCGAATTTCGCGGCGGCTTTTTGGCCTCCGGAACCCGCGCCAGCGGCTTCACGCGGGCAAAACGGCATGCTATCGAAGCCTGTCCGCCATCTCTCGTGCCGGGCGCGGGCGTGGCCCCGCGCCGGGTCCGTCCTCGCAGGAATTTTCAGCATGAGCCAGACCGTCGCCAGTCGCCCAGACCCAAACCAATTTTTCGCGGCGGGGCTCGCTGCAGCCGATCCCGAAATCGCCAAGGCGATTGGGCTGGAACTCGGCCGCCAGCAACATGAAATCGAGCTGATCGCCTCCGAAAACATCGTCTCGAAAGCCGTGCTTGAAGCGCAGGGCTCGGTCTTGACCAACAAATATGCCGAGGGCTATCCCGGCCGGCGCTATTATGGCGGCTGCCAATTCGTGGATATGGTCGAGGCCCTCGCGATCGAACGCGTCACGCGGCTGTTCGACTGCAAATTCGCCAATGTGCAGGCAAATTCCGGCAGCCAGGCCAACCAGTCGGTGTTTCTAGCCCTGGCCCAGCCGGGCGATACCTTTATGGGGCTCGATCTCGCCGCGGGCGGCCATCTGACCCATGGCTCGCCGGTCAATCTCTCCGGAAAATGGTTCAAGCCGGTTCCCTATGGCGTGCGCCGCGACGACAATCGAATCGACATGGAATCGGTCGCGCGGCTTGCCGCGGAGCACAAGCCAAAGATCATCATCGCCGGCGGCTCCGGCTATCCCCGCTATTGGGATTTTGCGGGGTTCCGGACGATCGCCGATTCGGTCGGCGCCTATTTTTTCGTCGACATGGCGCATTTCGCCGGGCTCGTCGCGGGCGGCGTGCATCCCTCGCCTTTCCCGCATGCCCATGTCGTCACCTCGACGACCCACAAGACGCTTCGCGGACCGCGCGGAGGTCTGGTACTCACCAATGACGAGGCGATCGCCAAGAAAATCAATTCGGCGATCTTTCCGGGCCTCCAGGGTGGCCCTCTGATGCATGTGATCGCGGGCAAGGCGGTCGCGTTCGGCGAGGCGCTCCAGCCCGAATTCAAGCTTTACGCGAGGGCCGTTGCCGACAACGCCAAGGCGCTTGCCGCGACGCTCACTGAGCGCGGCTACGCGATTACCACCGGCGGCACCGACAATCATCTGATGCTCGTCGATCTGCGGCCAAAAAGCCTCACCGGCAAGGCGGCGGAAGCGGCGCTCGGGCGGGCCGGGATCACGTGCAACAAGAATGGCGTGCCGTTCGATACCGCGAGCCCCATGGTCACCTCCGGCATTCGTTTAGGCACGCCGGCCGCGACTTCGCGCGGTTTCGGCATCGCCGAATTCAAAAGGGTTGGCGAACTCATCGCCGAGACCTTGGACGGCTTGGTCAAGAATGGCGATGCGGGCAATGCAGCTGTCGAAGCCAAGGTAATGGCAGACGCGCGCGAATTGACGCAACGCTTCCCAATTTATTAAGGCCAGGTGCCATTTGCGCCGGTTGCCACATGCGGTGAGGCTGGTGCGCCATGCGGTGCCCATTTTGCGGCAGTTTCGAAACCCAGGTGAAGGACTCTCGCCCGGCCGGCGACGCGTCGGCCATTCGCCGCCGCCGCGCCTGTCCCGATTGCGGCGGCCGCTTCACGACGTTCGAGCGCGTGCAATTGCGCGAACTGATGGTCTTGAAGAAATCTGGCCGGCGGGTGCCCTTCGACCGCGATAAGCTCACACGCTCGATCGAGGTTGCCTTGCGCAAGCGGCCGGTGGACCCTGATCGCGTCGAGCGGATGGTGAACGGACTCGTGCGCCAGCTTGAGAGTCAGGGCGATAGCGAAATTGAAAGCGGCCGGATCGGCGAACTCGTGATGGAAGGTCTTCGCGCGCTCGACAGCATCGCTTATGTACGCTTCGCCTCGGTCTATCGCAATTTTCGCGAGGCCCGCGATTTCAATACGCTCATCGACGAACTAGCGAATGGCGAGGGCGAGGTCTTTGGAAGACGGCGCAAATCCGCCTCCGGCAAATGCACGGTCGCCGGGCCTGGCATGATCCAATCCGGCGTGGACGCGCGGTTCATGGCGGCGGCACTTGCGCTTGCCCGGCGCGGGCTCGGGCTTTGCGCGCCGAACCCGGCGGTCGGCGCCCTCATCGTCAGGGATGGCGTCATCGTGGCGCGTGGCTGGACCAAGCCCGGCGGCCGTCCGCATGCAGAAACCGAGGTTTTACGCGACGCGAGGGCGCAAGCGCGGGGCGCGACGCTCTATGCGACGTTGGAGCCTTGCAGCCATCATGGGCAAACGCCGCCTTGCACGGATGCGATCATCGCGGCGGGAATTGGCCGCGTGGTCTATGCCGTTGACGATCCCGATCCCCGCGCCTGCGGCCGAGGCGCGCAAATCCTGGCCGGCGCCGGCATTGACGTGACACGCGGCGTGCTCGCGGAGGAGGCGCAGCGGGCCAATCTCGGCCATTTCTTGCGCGTTACCCGCAAGCGCCCGATGGTTAGCTTGAAACTCGCCGTGACGGCGGATTCTTTTGCGGCGCGACCGGCCGGCGATCCCCGGCTTTTCATAACGGGTGCGCCGGCGAATGGGCTCGTGCATGTCATGCGCGCGATGCACGACGCGGTGATGACAGGCATCGGCACCGTCTTGGCGGACGATCCCTTGTTGAACGTGCGGCTTCCCGGCCTCGAAGACCGCAAGCCTTTGCGCGTCGTGCTCGACAGCAATCTGCGACTGCCGCTGCAATCGCGGCTCGCTGCCACGACCGCAAAAATTCCTACCCTGGTTATCGCCGGCGAAGGGGCGAGCGAACCGAACGCCGAACGCTTACGCGAGGCGCATATCGAGGTCGCGCAGGTGCGCCGCGACGCCGGGGGGCGCGTCGATCTTCATGCAGCGTTGACTCATCTGGCCGCGCGCGGTTTGACGCGGGTTTTTTGCGAGGGCGGCCCGCGCGTCGCGGCGGCATTGATAGGGCAGGGGCTCGCCGATGAAGTCCTTATTTTTACCGCGCCGGAATTGCTGGGAAAGGACGGCGTTTTGGGCCTCGATCCGAAAAGTGCCGCCTTGCTTGGCGATCCGCAAAATTATCGGCTGGCCGGGACACGGACGATCGGCGCTGACCGGCTGACCAGTTACGAACGAGCAGTCAAATGTTCACCGGCCTTGTGAGCAACGTCGGCGAGGTCGAACGGGTTGACGCAGGGGCCAATTTACACCGTCTGCGCATCGCCTGCTCCTATCCGGCCGGGACGATCGTGCCCGGCGCATCGATCGCCTGCGGCGGACCTTGTCTGACCGTGACCGCTTGTGGCGAAAGCGGCGTTCGGACCTGGTTCGAGGCTGATGTCGCGGCGGAAACTCTTGCGCGCACGACCGCACGGAATTGGATGCGAGGCACGCGACTCAATCTCGAACGGGCGCTAAGGCTTGGCGACGAACTTGGCGGCCATATCGTGACCGGGCATGTGGACGGAGTGGCAAAAATCGTCGCAATTGATGATTTCGACGGCATGCGGCGCGTTGACTTGAGCGCTCCGGACGGCCTCGCGCGCTTTATCGCGGAAAAAGGTTCCGTCGCGCTCGATGGCACGTCGCTGACGGTCAACCGCGTCGAAGCGGATATTTTTTCGGTGCTGCTCATTCCGCATACGCTGCAAGTCACGACCTGGGGCGAAAGACGCCAAGGCGACGAAATCAATCTAGAAGTCGATCTGATGGCTCGTTACGCCGCGAGGCTCACCGAGACTTTTTCTCAAAAGCAATGACAAGCCTGCTCGGAGGACGGCGGTCGGCGCGGTCACCGTGAGCGGCGACGCGGCCTATACGACGACTGGTAATGAGTTCGGACACACGCGAAATGTAGGAGGACTGGTTGCGGCGCGACCGCCCTACCGGGGTTTTCATTTTCGCCGATCACCACCACCGTGGAGGCTCGATTTCCCCGCGATCGGCACGTTCAGCTAGGTCGAAGAACTGGATCACGCATTTCTTGGCAAGCTCGACTGACGATAAAAACGTCGATGGCATTCCATTCTCAATCCAGCCATAATCGCGCACTCGAGATATATCAGGCGAAAAATCGGCTTTGCGCAGCTGTTTGGGCTCCGAAAAAAATGACAGCCGTTCATTGGATAGCCCCATCTGCATATTATATTCAAGTATCGTCAGAGCGCAGCCTTCCATGCTATTTGAGTAAAGCTGTCTCCAGCGTACGTTTAAGCTAATTCGATTGTTTGTTAAAACACATTCGTCTGCGTTCGACTTAACTCGGATAGACACATGTCCATTCGCTTGTATTTCGGCACAGAGCCGCTCAATCTCAGCAAATAGTTCCAATACTTTCTCGCATACTTTTGCCATTCCTTGGACGGAGCTAATCTGTTTTTTGTCGGCGATATATAGTGCTTCCTGTCTATAACGCTCAGCCCGTTTCAAGGCGGTCATTTGAGACACAATGCCGCCGCACCGTTGCACCGCATTTTTAATGGCACCGACGGCCTGCTCAAGCCCGAAGCTAGAAAAGTTCAATCGAATATGCGTGGACGGAAGCCATTTCGGTAAAATGCTTGCAGCATCGAGGGTTACAAAAAACAAAGAATCCCATCCATGATTTATACAGCGCTCTGTAATTGCGTTTTGCTCCACCCCTGTCCAAGGAGTTTGTCCCCAAGGCTCTCGAAACAATACGACGTTGACACGAGAATTATCCGCAAATGGTTCCTTCATCGACTCCAGACCGTTTGTACCGGCCAAATCTTCCTGGCTCCGTGGATAAAAAAAGACTTCCAACCCATCTGAAAGGTGCTCATACAGCGCTGCGGCAGTCGGCTCATCTTTCGAAAGGAAGGAGATGGCGACGTCGTATTTTGGCTTATCGAGAGACATAGTAACCTGCGGAAATCATCTTCTACCACCACGCTATTTGTTTGTTTTCGAGCGAATTTTCAAGGATATGCTCGGCTCAATAGTCGCCCCTTTGCCACCTGCGCGTAAATCAACATTTTCAGATTTCCATACAGACTTTGCGCGCTTGCCTCCTTCGTATCCTTGCCCGATAAGAGCATACCGCTGACGGAGTATCCCGTGCCTTCACTCATAAAATTTCTTGTGTTCGCCGGTATTCTCGCGGGGCTCGTTTATGGCGGCATGATCGCGCTGGTGACATTCATCGAACCGCAGCCGCGCGAGATGATCCAAATGATTCCCCCGGCGCCGCTTAACAAATAGGGGAGGCCCTGCTATGGCGCGAGTTTTCCACATGATCGCGGCCGAACACAGTGCATCGAAAATACGCGCGATGGCTATGCCCGCGACCTCGCCGGTTATGCCGGTGGACGCAACGGCACAATCATTGTCCATTGCGAACATATCGTGTAGGAAAAACCCCTCGCAAAAGGCTTCGTCCGGTGCCCGCAGGCCCTCGACTCGTTACTCCCGAAAAGCGCGGCGATGACGCGGAGAAGTCGCTGCGCCCTTTGGCCCTTGCGGATTTCACCGGTCAGGAGGCGACGCGAAAAAATCTAAAAGTCTTCATCGAGGCGGCACGGGCGCGGCGCGAGGCGCTCGATCATGTGCTTTTTGTTGGGCCGCCAGGGCTCGGCAAGACAACGCTTGCCCAGATCGTCGCGCGCGAGCTTGGCGTGGCGTTCCATTCGACCTCCGGGCCAGTCATCGCCAAGGCGGGCGATCTCGCGGCGCAGCTTACCGGGCTCGAAGAGCGCGATGTGCTCTTCATCGACGAAATTCATCGTCTCAATCCGGCGATCGAGGAAATCCTCTATCCGGCGATGGAGGATTATGAGCTCGATCTGATGATCGGCGAGGGGCCGGGCGCGCGCTCCGTGAAACTTCCCCTCAAGCGCTTCACCCTGGTTGGGGCAACGACCCGCGCCGGTCTTTTGACGACGCCGCTGCGCGATCGGTTCGGCATTCCGTTGCGACTCGAGTTCTATACGGTCGAGGAACTGGAGCGGATCGTGCGGCGCAACGCGGGGGTGCTCGCGATCGCCATTTCCGAAGACGGCGCCAATGAAATCGCCAAGCGCGCGCGGGGCACGCCACGGATAGCGGGGCGGTTGCTACGCAGGGTTCGCGATTTTGCCATCGTCGGCAACGAGCCGGAAATCACCCGCAGTGTCGCCGACAACGCGCTGCGTCTCCTCGACGTCGATGCGATCGGGCTCGATACGATGGACCGCCGCTATCTTGAGACGATCGCCGTCTCGTTCGGCGGCGGCCCGGCCGGGATCGAGACGATCGCCGCGAGCCTTTCCGAGCCGCGCGATGGGATCGAGGATATTATCGAACCCTTTTTGATCCAGCGCGGCTTCGTGCAACGCACCCCGCGCGGCAGAATATTGACGCCGCACGCCTTCCGCCATCTCGGACTCCCGGAGCCTGCAGGGGAGAGGCCGCCACTGCCGCTATTTTCGGAGGAAGAGGGAGAGTAGCCAGGCTAGGGCATGATCCGGTCCAGTCGAACCGGACTTCATTGAGCAACGGCCTAAGGCTGCTAATTTCGGAGGTTTTCTATGAAATCGAAAAACATAGTTTTCGTTCCCGGATTATTCGGTTGGGGTCCCGGAGAACTCGATGGCCTCGATTACTGGGGCGGCGCCTTGGCGCAATTTGAAGGTGTTTTCACCACCCATTGGGCCAAGTGCGGTCCCATCAGCTCGTTCCACGATAGGGCCTGCGAGCTCTTCGCGCAAATTAAGGGCGCGCAGGTCGATTATGGAGCGGCGCATAGCGCGGCAGCGGGGCATGACCAAAAGCCGCCCGGCCGCGATTATTCGGGAAAGCCTTTCGTCCCGAATTGGTCAGCCGACAATCCGGTCATCCTGATTGGCCATAGCGCGGGCGCGCAGACCTGCTTGCAACTGCAACAATTGCTGCCGGATGCACGATGGGTCGAGGCCATCGTTTCCATCGCCGGCGTCATTAACGGTTCGACGCTGACCTATCTCGCGGGCTGCGACCCGGCAAAGGGAACACTCAAGCAAAAACCGAGCTTTTTCATTCAAAAAATTCTTGATATTCTAAAGATGTTCACAACCAAACCTGTCATTGATTGGTACTTGGATCAATGGACGCGAGACACGATTCCCATTGATGACAGCAATTTTGTAACCGGAGACGACAACCTCGCTTTTGATTTAACTCTACAAGGATGCTGCAAGGCAAACGAGAACTTCCATACTCAGGATGGTACGTATTACCTTTCAATCGTTACGTCGAAGACAGACCCGCTGCTAGGCAGGCAACGCCCAGCATTGCAGATGAACCCTCTGCTACAACCTTTCGCGCTTTATCAAGGCGTCGATGATCCTTTCGACAACCAGGCTCTCACACCTATACCCGAGTGGGGTGCGGGCGATCTTGCGATCGACAAATGGCGTGAAAATGATGGCGCCGTAAGTTCGATCTCGCAGCGCTTTCCTTTCACGGCCGGCGCTCGCCCTGTGGCCGAGGAGGGGATTTTTGACCGCGACATCAAGACCATCAAAAAAGGCCAATGGTATTACGAAAGAGCCGAAAATATCGTCCAGCACCGGTTCGACCATTTTGATGTAGTGGTTGGCTGCAAGCTCAATTTTGTCGATCGATCAGTCGAGGATGCTCAGAGAAGACTTTATGGCAAACTGTGCACGTTATTGCGCGATTTATAGACCGTCGGAACTTGAAGAAACTGTCGCGCGGTGCGTCAGCACCCATAAGACAAATTCGGCGGGTTGAGAAAGAGAGGATTTCTGGCCCCTTGTAGCCTTTCAAGGAGCGAAGACGAGACAGAAATCCGCGCCGGCGATGGAATTGGACGAAGAGATTTTCGACGGCATTGTGGCGCGCGTCAGGCTCGACAGGAAATTGTTTGCCAAATGTTTCATGTGAAGCATTTTGGTACAATCCAAACCGCCGGAAACGCGCCCCAGCTTGTGGGTTTGCGCCGATGTGGCCGGCGCGATGTGGCCGGTGCGATGTGGCCGGTGCGATGTGGCCGGTGCGATGGAGGAAGGTTTCCAATTTGGTGGGTCCGCGCTCGCAGGCGTCGGTTGGTTTGGCGCCAACTTGGACGACTCCGCCTCTTCAGGATGGCACGGCCGGAACGGTTCCGCCATTCCGTGAACGGGCGCCCTGGTTCGGGGGCGATTTGCAAACACTACGCAATGTCTTGCGCGGCACACGGCCGGACCTGCCCGGCGGCGAGCGGCTGCTGCTGCCGGTGTCCGGCGGCGAGCGGCTGGCGGCGCGGCTCAACCGGCAAGCCGGCTCCAATGCCAGGCCGCTCATTGTTCTTGTGCATGGCCTCGCGGGCTCCGAGGTAAGCAGGTCGGTGGTGGCAAGCACGCGGCATTTGGTGGACCAAGGCTGGCCGGTCTTGCGCCTGAACTTGCGCGGCACCCTCCCGTCGTGCCCAACCGCCGCCGGGCATTACCATGCCGGCCGAACCGAGGATCTGGCCGATGCCCTACGCGGACTGCCAGCCGATCTTATCCGTCTTGGGATCATCCTGTTCGGCCATTCGCTAGGCGGTAATCTCGTGCTGAAATTCATGGGCGAAGGCGGGCACGGTCTTCCGGTGCTTGGCGCTGTCGCGGTGTCCACCCCGATTGATCTCGCCGCGACCTGTGCCCGGATGATGGCCAACCGCAACTTCGCCTATCACCGCTACATGCTCGATGCGATGAAACGCGAGGCGCTGGCGCCGGGCGCGGCGGTGAGTACCGCTGAGCGGGCGGCCATCGTCGCCGCCAAAAACGTCTATGAATTCGACGACCACTTCATCGGGCCGCGCTTCGGTTACCGGAATGCCCTGGACTATTACGAAAGCAATGCCGCTAAACATTTCCTTGCCCGCATCGCACGGCCAGCGCTGATCCTGCATGCGATGGACGACCCTTGGATTCCCGCGGCGTGCTACGCCGCAATCGATTGGCCGCGCCTGCCGATGGTCGAGGCGCTGCTGACTCCGCGGGGTGGCCATTTGGGCTTTCACGGCCAAGGCAGCCGCATTCCTTGGCATGACCGGGTCACGGCTTGGTGGCTCGCACAAAGGTTTTTGCCTGGACCAATCTAAATATCCCGCGACCAAGCAGGGGGGCTTAACGATGTGAACCGCTCAATGCGGAAGGATGGGGCCGCTGACGCCACGCCTGCGAGCCAACGAAGGCCTGCTCATCCTCATGTCGCTGGCGGGCGGCGTCCCCGCGGTTCGCGCTTGCTGGCAAAATCATCTTGGTGAGCAAGACACCACAATTGGGCCGCGTAAAGAACTTTGCCAACGAACCTATCATTCCTTCACGATCCGGATTGTTGCCGCCATGCCTGGCTTGAGCAAAAGATCCGGATTGGGCGCACTGATGACCACGTCGGTGGCCGCGGCGTGCCCAGATGTTTGAGTCAATGGCCGGATTTGTGTCACCGTGCCGGAGAACTGACGGTTTGGAAACGCCTCGATGGTGACCATCGCTTTGGCACCGACCTTGATTTCGCTGCTGTCCGTCGCGCTGACAACGGCTTCAATGGGAGCGAGGGCGAGATCTGCGGCGATGACGAATAGCGGCGGCGCTTCTGAGTTTACCGCTACCGTCCGGTTCATTTCGACGTTGCGCGAGACCACTATTCCATCAATCGGCGAAACGATATCGGTGTAGCCGAGGTTGGTCTCAGCGGCACGAAGTGCGGTTTGCAGCTCGGCGACTTTTGCCTCGTCGCGTTTTGTCTGCATCTGCGCCCGCTCAAAGGCCTTGCGCGACTTGTCAATCGCTTTTCGGGAAATAGAGGGACGCTTCGCCTGGGCCTCGTGGCTCTCAAGAATTGCTTTCGCCTGCGCGAAATCCGCTTTGGCCTTTTCGAGCCGAGACTCGGCTGCTGCCAGTTCAGCCCTGCTTTTGTCGACCGCGATTTGATAGGGGCGCGCATCGATTTTCGCGCAGAGCTGTCCCGCCTTCACTTGCATGTTGGCGTCGCAAGAGAGCGCCTGGACCACGCCCGATACCCGCGCGCCAACCGGCATGGTCACCGAGGGACCGACGACGCCCCTTGTAGTCACGGTGCGAACCGCCGGACCAGGTTCGCGCTGCGTCTGCATGTATTGATCGATGGGCGCCAAATTGTGATTCAAATTCGCCATGATCCAGAGCGATCCGGCGAGGATCAGCAGGACGATAAGCACGCCGAAGGCAAGCGCCATGACGTTGTTGACGTGGTCCGGGCCGGTCGTGACGTGGAGGAAAAAGACGAGGTGAACCCCCATCTGCGCTAATGCGAGAACGACCAGGGCAACAGGAATGCTCGGGCCCCAAACGAGGGTCGTGCCCGAGATAAAGAAGGATACGATGGTGAGTAGCGTCGCGAGCCCGAGTCCAATCAGATAGCTCTTGAGTGCCCCGGCGATCTCGGCTCTGTCGAGGCGCTGGTCGCCCGGCGCGATATCCGTAGGATGGAGGTTATCTGTTGGCTCGGAGTAGCTCATTGTGTCACCGCCATCAAATAAACTACCGTAAATATCGCAACCCAAATGATGTCCAGGGCATGCCAAAACAGGCTGAAGCAGTGCATGCGCCGTAAGATGTCCGCCCGGTACCCCTTGGCAAACACCTGCGCCATCATCGTAAGCAGCCAAAGCAGGCCGGCGGTGATATGAAGACCGTGGCATCCGACCAGCGTAAAGAAGGCCGACAGGAACGCGCTCCGCGTTGGTCCTGCCCCGCGCGCGATCATGCTCGCGAACTCTCGGAGCTCGATACTAAGAAACCCGGCTCCCAGGATGAAAGTCGCGGCCATCGCGCCATAGAACCAGGACCCGCTATGCGCCCGGACACCGATGCTTGCGATGCCGCAGGTGAAGCTCGAAACGAGAAGGAACGCCGTCTCGATCCCGACATTACTCAGGTTGAACAACTCTCGGCCGCTTGGTCCCCCATCCGTGTTGCCAACCAGCACCGCGTAGGTGGCAAAGAAAGCGGAGAACATGACGATGTCGCTCAGCAGGAAAATCCAAAAGCCGAAGGCGGTGACAATGTGCTTCGATGCCAGTCCACCGTCGGCATGCCCCAGCGTATGCTGGAGGTACGGCGTCTCCCAGTCATGTCCAAGGCGATTGGGATCTTCGCGGCCGGCGGCCGCCTCGATGGTGGTCATAGTGCTGCCTGTCGTCGGGCGATCGCCGCGCTGCGGGCGCTACGGTTGGCTCGATCTATGCGCGCGACTGTTTCCGCTGGAACGATGTACTCATCCGTGTCCCGCCAGGCAAAGACGACGAAGGTCGCATAGGCGCCCAACGCGGCAACGCCAACCATCCACCAGATGTGCCAGATCAGCGCGAAACCCATGAAGGTCGCAAAGAAGGCGCAGATGAAGCCGGTTGGGCTGTTTCTTGGCAGCTCAATTTCCGCATAGGCGGGCTCCTCGCCGAGCCTCGCCTGCTGGAGGGCGCGCTGCTTCATGCCCCAATAGGCCTCTTCGCCCTGGATATTGGGAAGCACCGCGAAGTTGAAGGCCGGCGGAGGCGACGGTGTCGCCCACTCGAGGGAGCGCCCATTCCAGGGATCACCTGTCTCGTCGCGAAATTGTTCACGTCGCCGAATACTGACGGCGAGCTGCGTGATTTGCAGGCCTATCCCGAGCAGGATAATCGCCGCGCCGGCGGCCGCAATCAGCAGCCACGGATGCCAAGCTTCGACATCATAGTGCTGCATGCGACGCGTCATTCCCATGAGGCCGAGAACGTAAAGCGGCATGAAGGCGACGTAGAAACCTGTGATCCAGCACCAGAACGCGGCCTTGCCGAGCCCTTCGTGCAACCGGAAGCCAAATGCCTTCGGGAACCAGTAGGTGTAGCCGGCGAACGCGCCGAAAAGCACCCCGCCGATGATGACATTGTGGAAATGCGCTACTTGGAAGAGGCTCTCGTGAAGCACGAAGTCTGCCGGAGGCACCGCCAGCAAAACGCCGGTCATGCCGCCAATTACGAACGTGACCATAAAACCGATCGACCACAATATTGGCGTGGAATAAACGACCCGGCCGCCATACATCGTGAAGATCCAATTGAAGACCTTTACGCCCGTCGGCACCGCGATGATCATCGAAGCGATGCCGAAGATCGCATTGACGTCGGGGCCGGCACCCATCGTGAAGAAGTGGTGCAGCCAAACCGTGTAAGAAAGTATGCAGATGACCATTGTCGCGGCGACCATCGAGCGATAGCCGAAAAGCGGCTTGCTGGAGAACGTCGAGACCACTTCCGAGAATACGCCGAAGGCGGGAAGAACGAGGATGTAGACCTCCGGATGTCCAAATGCCCAAATGAGGTTCACGAACATCATTTGGTTGCCACCGCCATCGTTGGTGAAAAAGTGGAAACCGAGATAACGGTCCAGCAGCAGCATGGCCAGCGTCGCCGTGAAGATGGGGAAGGCGGCGACGATCAGCAGGCTGGAGGCGAGCGTCGTCCAGCAGAACATCGGCATCCGCGTGTAGGTCATGCCCGGCGCGTGGAGCTTGAGGACCGTCGTGACGAGGTTGATGGCTGCCACCAATGTCCCCACACCGGAAATTTCGAGCGACCAGAGGTAGTAATCGACGCCAACGCCGGGCGAATAGATGAGCTCGGAAAGGGGGGGATACGGCAGCCACCCGGTACGCGCGAATTCTCCTACGACGAGCGAGATATTAATTAGCAGCGCACCGGTGGCGGTAAGCCAGAAGCCGACCGAGTTGAGCGTGGGGAACGCAACGTCGCGAATCCCGAGCTGGAGCGGCACGACAAAGTTCATCAGCCCGATAACGAAGGGCATCGCTACGAAGAAGATCATCAGGGTGCCGTGAGCCGTGAAGATCTGGTTGTAATGCTCGGGCGGCAAATAGCCCGGCGACTGAAACGCGAGCGCTTGTTGCGACCGCATCATGATCGCATCTATGAAGCCGCGCAGCAGCATCACCGCCGCGAGCAGCACGTACATGATGCCGATATGTTTATGGTCGACGCTGGTGATCCACTCCCGCCAAAGATAGGGAAGCCATCCTTTCAAGGTGACCCATGCGAGGACGCCAATAACCACGAGGCCGACTATGCCCGCTGCGACCAACGGGATCGGTTGGTCGAATGGGATCGCGGCCCAGCTGAGCTTGCCCAACATTTCTAGTCCTCCGTCCGCGGGGATACGCTCGGATGAGGTCGCCCCGTCTGCGGGCCAGGTCCAGGCGCCAGTTTCTGGGTGACGATTTGCTGGAACAGTTCGGGATCGACAGCACGAAAGGTGAACGGCTGGACGTCCATGCTCTGCGTGGCGAGGTCGGCATAGCTTTCGGAATCGAGAGTTGGGCCGGCCTTGCGCGTGGCCTCGATCCAGGAGGCAAACCGCTCCGCTGGCAACGCTAGCACATCGAAATGCATGTCCGGGAAACCATCGCCACTAAAGTGGGCCGATAGGCCGGGGAAGGTGCCTGGTGCATCCGCCTGCAGGTACAATTGCGTCCTCATGCCATTCATTGTGTAGATCATGCTGCCGAGCTGCGGTACGAAGAAGATGTTCATCACGCTCGCGGACGTCAGGAAGAAGTGCAAGGGCACGCCGGCTGGAACCACAAGCTGGTTGACGCTCGCGACACGCTGGCCGGGGTAGATGAAGAGCCATTTCCAATCCAGCGAGACGACCTGTACCTCGAGCGGTGGCGCGCCCGACGGCAATGGCTTTGCGGGATCGAGGTTATGGGATCCGATCCAGGCCACGCCACCCAGGAGCATGACCGTGAGGAGGGGGATTGACCAGACAACCAGCTCGATGCGGCCTGAATAAACCCAATCCGGCAGATAGCGTGCTTTCAGGTTGGATGCTCGAAACCACCAGGCGACGCCCAAGGTCACGGCGATCGTTGGGATAACGATGGCGAGCATAATGGCGAGCGAGTTGATCAGGATGCTCTTTTCGGCTTGCCCAATGACCCCTTGCGGGTCGAGGACGGCCGGCTGACATGCAGTCAGGACCATCGGCGCCATGAAGACTGCGCAGCGCGCAGCTCGGCCAAACACCAAATGAAGGCGCCGCAAAGATCCTGTGCTGTCTGGCGGCCCGGCTGGCTTGCCGCGTGTACCAGCACGCAACGGGGCTCCCAACCGTGATGACTGCCATTGGTTTGAACTCGTCACAATCCTTCCTCTCGCGCTACGCTAGATATTGAATTGCAACTCATGCTGCTTTGTCCGTAATCATGTTCTACAATCGGGTTCGGCCGCATTCCAGCATCGGCTGGCTTGCGCCGGCCATCTACGCCAGCCGATTCTCACCGCCACGGGGAGGAGGCGCTGCGCTCCGCAACGGCTCCGCGCCTTGACCCTTGGCTATATCCAATTATGATGCCAACAACCGCTAGACTCTAGCCCCAACTGGACGAAACTTGGGGGCAACGTCTGTTTCTATAGGACCAAACGGAAGAACCAGTACTTCGGCTGACTTTTCGTCATCCGTGGCCATACCGAACTGCCCGCGGGACTGCCGGCCAAAATTGCTGTGGCAACATCCGCGGCCGGAATCAGTCTTGCGGCCGAAACAAGCGCACGGCGGCGTAATACTCCGCGAGCTTTTCGATCTCATCCTTGCGCAGCTTCGCCGCAATCCCACGCATGCGGTTGAAGATATCGTTGTGCCGATCCCCGTTTGCGAAGGCAGTGAGCTGCGCAAGCAAATATTCCTGCCTTTGTCCCGCGAGCGTCGGCGTTTCGATGGGGCCACCGGCATGCGCGCCATGACAGGAGGCGCAGCCAGGGATCCCGCGCCCAGAAACGCCGTATTCAACCAAGCGAACGACGTCTGGATCACCCGAGGATATTGTTCTCGGATCTAGGGCGCCCTTAGTCAACGCCGAAAAATGCGCCGCAACGTCCGCCATCTGCTCGTCGTCGAGGCTCTCAACGATACTCCCCATGAGCTCATTGACGCGAGCACCATTCTTGAAGTCGTGTAGCTGCTTGTAGATTGCAAAGGCCGACTGTCCAGCCATATGTGGGAATTGAGCATCAGGCGATACGCCTTTTTCGCCATGGCACGAGGCGCAGATGTTTGCGGCGATTTCGGCGCCATTCTTCAAGTTGGGATGATGGAGCCGGTCAATAACCTGCGGGGTCCAGGCAACCATAGAGACGGGCTGCGCTTTGGATTCGCTGCTCGGCTGTCGCGCGGCGGGAGACCCGGCCTGCAAGCCGAGAGACCTGCAGATCGCAGCAAAGGCCGTAAGGCCAGCAGACTGGCCTTGTACGATCGGCAGAACAACAAATGCGACCAGCGCCGCAACGACGACAAAGAAAATGACGATAGCAGTGGACCAAACCTGCCACCGGCGATCGGCGGCATGAGGCTGCAATGCCATGTCACCCACCCCGGTCGACGCGATGGACTACCGCCTGCGGAGCCTGGAGCACAAAGAACTGCGCAATTGGCCAACCATAGGCCGCGACCATCAGAAATAGCACCAGCGCATTCCACAAACCGAAGCCGTTGAGCGCCGCTGGCACGCGCGTCGGCGAGTGAACCGCAACCGCGAAACGGAACGACGGTACGGCAGCGAATGGTCTGCGACGGAAAGAGGCAAGATTCCATATGAAGAGAATTGCGCTCGCCAGAAGCAAAAGACCCCCGACCAAGGATACAATGACCCAAGGCCCCCACGCGGCAATGATTGGATTGGAGTAGTCGAACTGCGCGACTCGGCGCCATTGCCCCTGCAGGCCAAGCCAATGCCAAGGAAGCGACATCACCATCATGCCACAAAACCAAAGCCAGAGCTGAATTCTTTGTGCGAGCACAGAACTCGCCACCCGGCCGGTCAGCGGAAACCATATTTCATAGGCAATAGCGAAATACATGATCACGACGGCGCCACCGAAAATCAAATGGAAATGCGCCGTCACCCAGGACGTGTTGTGTATGAGCGCATTGAGGCCGTAGCCCATGTTTACGAGTCCGCCACCGCCACCAAAGAAGAGCATGACGAACGATAGTCCGGTTGCGAGCACCATAGGGCGCTCCCATGGCAAAGCCGGAATCCAACCGAAGAGGCCGCGTCCGCCTCGCAGACGGCCAGCAATCTCCATTGAGGCCGCAATTGTAAAGACCGTGAGAAGTGTCGGTACGGCCACTAGGATCGTAAGCATCATCTGAACAAATTTGAACCCGGTTGATTGCATAGGGTCCATCAAGAGGTGATGCATGCCAACCGGCAGGCTGTAGAGCAGCAGCAGTACGAACGAAAGGCGGCCCAAGGTGTCGCTGTAGAGTCGGCCTCCGGCCGCTTGCGGCGCCATTGTGTAGAAAGCGATATAGGCTGGAAACAGCCAGAAGTAGACGATCGGGTGCAACGTCCAGGAAAACAGCGTGCGCGTCAGTCCGACATCGACAGTATCGTTCCACCCCATCGAGGCGGGAAGGACGATAAAAAGGAGTTCGGCCGCGACGCCTATCGTTGTCCAAAGCCACATCACCGCATTGGCGACGGTGGCATACATTGCAAGTGGAACAGGGGCGCCAGGATTGGCGTGCTTCCATCGCGACATTGCGATAATCATCAGGACGCACCAGATCCAGGACCCGACGACAACGAGGACGAGCCCAATATAGAAAATTGGGCTGGCTGTTAAAGGCGGATAAAAAGTATACAGAACCGAGGCCCGGCCGCTCAAAATGGCGGCGGCGGCCATCAGTGCGCCGGCAAGAGCGATAACGAATGCCAACCAAGCCCAGTGTATGCCAGGTAATGGGCGCTCAAGCGCGGTTTCAGCCGTGAAGTAGCCAAACCCCATGATGAAAAACGTCGTCAATACGAACGCCATCGATACGCCATGCGCCGTGACGGATAGGAAATAGTGGTCCGGCGTGACGAACGGGGCAGGCAGCGGGCTTCGCGCCCACATCTGCCAGACGCCGAAAAAACACGCGACGATGAAGGCAGCGAAAGCAACCCACAGATGGGCCAATGTGAGTCGTTCAAGACTTTTCACAGGCGACCCTTCCATCAGCGTTGGGGCGGAAGCTTTCACGCGGCACGACGCGCACGGTCGCCCACATTTGGCTGTGGCCAAATCCGCAGAACTCATGGCAAGGCATCAAGAGATCGCCGGTCTTGGTGAAGACGGTATGAATCTGGGACACGTAACCGGGAATGACCATTGTATTCACATTGGTTCCGGTCACCAGTATGCCATGAATGACATCTGGGCTTGCCAGCCGCAGCGTCACGGGTTCGTTGGACGGAACAACCACGCATTGCGGATCGAACGCGAACTGCGTTGCAACAATTCTGGATGTCACCTGGCCGCCCGCTTCGACCTTCGTGCCAAGGTTAGACTCGGTGAACTCGGCAGACAGGTGCAGGGTCTTAGGATCGATCGTCTCGATGTTGCTAGGCGGGTTCACATGCAAGACAAGGCCAGCATAAAGAATTGCCGCGAAGATCAGGGCAACGGCCCCGCTGACGACCATTGACCAGCGGAGCTCCGACCGAAGGATGTCTTCTTCGGAGGTGGCCATCGCTTACCCCACAGAGCCACGCGGAATGAAAATAAAGAAATAGACGAAGAACCAGCCGGCCAATAGGAGCAAGAGCGCAATGCCCGCAAGCGCCAGCGCGCCTTTTGGGACCTGTTCCATGACAGTGTCGAGGTCGGTCCGCGTGATGCCCTCATCGCTGGATCGGGTCGGTATGGGCATGCTCCCCTCCATAATGACGGACACCCAGGGCGCGAATTCGATTGCTTAAATAATATGTGCGCAAAAAAGGCGCGCAGTCAACGATCGGCGCGGCCAGGTAGTGCAAATTCATGCGGGCCGTGCCGCTTGATCGCTTGACGCGCATTCGGGGCCAGTCAATTTTGGTTAGACCGGCTCGCTGTCTCGCCCGCAGCAAGTTCTATGATTTCCGCAGTGATCTCCTCCTGCCGCAAAAGCCGCTGCCGCGCTTGCAGCAAGGCAAGTTGGCGCCCGATCTGGTTGTACGCCGCGGCCATTGCTTCCATGCGCGCCTCGTTCTCCGCCGCAAAGGCGTGAAGTGCGGCGTTGCAAAGCTGCGCGTGCATGTAATCCGCGGTGAGCTCGTTCAGAAGCGTCTCGCTCGCCAGGTTCAGAAGAGGCGCGTTGGCGTCCGTCGGGCGGGGAAAGGCTAACATGTCGAAGGGAAACAAGCGGGCACGTTCGACATGGATGCCGTGACCGGGTTGCCATTGGCTGAAGACGGCGTCGAGCCGATCGATCTCTCCCGTAGAAATATGCGAATAGAGCGCTTCGGCGATGCGGTCGGCGAGTTTGGGCACACCAAGTGAATGCGACGGCATGGGGCTTTTCCAGCAGGCATTGATACCCCTTTCGGCGGCGGCCGCGCTACCTCTGGTTCCGATCAAGAACAGTTCGCTGACGGTGAGATCGCTAGCGGCCGCGTCTAGGACACGTTCGCTGAAAGCGCCGGCAAATCCTTGCTCGGCGCAGAAGAGCACCAGCGCCGGCCGGGTCGCCCGGCGACCGCCTTCTGGATGAACGGATGGGAGCATCGCTAGGGCCTTCCCAATGGCGATTGCGATCGTCGCCGCATAGCCTTCAACTGCGAGAAGCTGGCCGCGGGCCTGCTGGACACGTGCTGCCGCGATGCCGCGCATCGCATTGACCACTGCACCGAGCTGGCGGGTCCCATCGATACGCGCATTAATGTCCGCGAGGCGTTCAGTCATGGCTCGCGGACCGCGTCAAGCCGTGCCGCCGGAGTGAGGGTCTGAACATAGCGCCGGAGAGTCGCAAGTAGTTCCTGTTTCCGCGCGCCATCGAGGGTGCCGGTCGCTTGGATCAAGCGGACGGCGTCAGTCGCACCGCGATCGAGCGCATCGCGCAATCCTTGCCGGAATGTGGCCACGGCTGGCACAGGGAGAGGATCCAACAGGCCAGACTGGACAGCCAGGACCAGACCCACCTCATCGGCAAGCCGCAGGGGGGCGTGCTGCGACTGCTCTAGGATCGCGCGGATCCGTGCACCGCGAATCAACTGATCGCGCACCCGCGTGTCCGGCATCCCGCCAAAACGGGTGAATATTTCGAGTTCGAGGAACTGAGAGTAGTCGAGACGCACCATCTCCGCCGCCTCGCGGAGCGCATGCGCTTGGGTTTTGCCGCCGACACGGCTGACGCTGGTGCCGACGTCCACGGCGGGCTTTTGCCCTTCATAGAAGAGCTTTGCGTCAAGCACGATCTGGCCATCGGTGATCGAGATCAAATTGGTAGGGATGTAAGCACTGAGATTGCCCGCATCGGTTTCTGCGATAGGCAGCGCGGTCAGGGATCCACCACCCTTCTCCTTCGATAGTTTTGCGGCACGCTCCAAAAGCCGCGCATGCACATAGAACACGTCGCCTGGATAAGCTTCGCGTCCGGGCGATTGGCGGGTCAACAAGGCAATCTCACGGTGGCTGGCGGCGTGCTTAGTCAAATCGTCGATGACGACAAGGGCATGCTGACCGCGGTCGCGAAAATACTCCGCCATGGTGAAGCCCGCGAATGGTGCTATCCACTGCAGTCCGGGAGAGCTCGCCGACCCCGCCACGACGATAATGCAGCGCTCGGGTGCGGCGCTGTCTTGGATTGCGTCGATGACACGCCGAGCACTCGAACTCTTCTGGCCAACGGCGACATAGACGCAGACGATGTCGCTCGTTTTCTGATTGATCATCGTGTCAATCGCGATGGTAGTTTTGCCGATGGCCCGGTCGCCGATGATGAGCTCGCGCTGGCCGCGGCCCAGAGCGAAGAGCGTATCGATGACGACTAGACCGGTCTGCACCGGCTCCGTCACGAGATCCCTGTCGATGATCGCCGGTGCCGGGCGCTCGATTGGTTCCAACAAGCCTTTGGCAACGGGTCCTTTTCCGTCAAGCGGCCGGCCAAGTGGATCGACGACGCGGCCGAGGAGTGCCGGTCCCACCGGCACCCGCGCCACATCCCCCGTGCGGCGCACCCAATCGCCGGCCTCGATTGCGTCGACATCGTCCAGTAGGACACAACCGACATGGTCGCGTCCAAGAACTTGGGCGAAGCCGAACTGTCCCTTTTTGAAGCGGAGGAGCTCATCGAGCCGTACATCGGGCAACCCAGAAACAAGAGCGATGCCATCGCCAATCTTTTCGACGCGGCCAATCTGTTCGGCGCGCGGGCCAAGCGCGGCGCCAACAAGCTTTTCGCGAGCATGGCGGAGCCAGGTGTCCGCCCAGGTGTTAGGGTCGGTTGTCATGCGTGAGGTCGGCGAGGATTTGTGTAAGATCGGCACGCCAAGAGTTGTTTACAGCGAGATGGGGGCAATGCAGTTCCAGGCCAGCTATAAGGGCCGGATCCGTCCTGAAAACGATATGCGGCTGCGCCCCGAACGCTTCGCCGATACGCTTTCGGTAGTTTTCCTGGTCGGCCAGCGGGAGCGCTATCGCACTGACCGCTTCAAGCGTGCTGCCGTCCGCCGTCACCGCCTGCCGCACTGGCTCTGGCAAAGCCCGGATCTCCTTGAGAAGCCAAGACAGGAACGCGTCTCGCACCGCCGGGCCATCGAGTCGGGCGACAAGGCGTTCCGCAATATCGACGGAAAGGCGGCTTGCCCGCTCGGCCCAGGCCTTTTCGGCCAACGCTTTCTCCTTTTCTATCACCGCCTTTGCATTTGCTTCTAGGGATGCTGCTTCCTTCGCCGCCTCGTCCAAGCGCGCGATCCGCACATTGTCCGCCGCTTCATGCGCCGCGAGCAGAATCGCCTCGCGTTCGCGCGCAAAGCCGGCGCGCGTCTGTTCGATTCCGGCAAGCTCTGTGATCGCTTGATTGCGCTTGCCCTCCGCCTCCACTAAAATCCTTTGTGCCGACGCGCGGCGCTCCTCGATCATCGCCGCGACCGGCCGCCAAAAGAACCGCTCAAGCAGCCAGATTAGGATGACGACATTGACGGTCTGGAGCCCCAATGTCCACCAATCGATAGTCATGGGTCATTTCAGCAGCGGATTGGCAAAAAGCAGAAGCAGAGCGATCACGAGGCAATAGATTGCCATAGTTTCGATCATAGCGAGACCGACGAAAAGCGTGCGCGCAATGGTATTCGCGGCTTCCGGCTGGCGGGCGATGGCGTCCATGGCGGCTGCCACTGCGCGCCCTTCGGCAAGCGCCGGGCCGATCGCTCCGAACGAGACCGCCACAGCGGCCGATATGATGCTGATGAAGGCTAACCAGTTCATGGGAGCGTCCTTTGGCTGGAGGTATCCGGGGCGGGTTGTCCTACTTCGCTGACGGCTCCGGCTACGAAGACCATCGCCAGAATCGCGAAAATATAGGCCTGGACTGCCCCGGTCAGGAGGTCGAGCGCCATCAGCGGGATCGGCACCAGGAGGCCTGCGAGCGAGAGAACGATGCCGATCACGAACACGCCGCTCATGACATTGCCGAACAGGCGGACGAGCAGCGAGAAGGTGCGCGTGAGGCTCTCGACGAAATTGAGTGGGATCATGATCGGATTGGGCGAGGCAAAAGTGGCGAGATAGCCGCGCACGCCGCCCGCCCGCACACCGAACCAGATCACGGCGGCGAAGACGAGGAGCGCAAGCGCGGCATCGGTCTCGATATGCGCCGTTGGCGGTTCGACGCCAGGCACCAGCGACGACCAGTTTGCGACGAAAATGAAAACAAACAATGTGCCGACAAACGCGCGGTAGGGGGCAGGCTCGACCCGCATCGTCGCACGGATTTGCGCATCCACCGTGTCAACGATCAATTCAATGGCCGCCTGGGCCGCCGACGGCATGACGGATAAGCGGCGCGTGACAAGGATGCTGCCCAAAACCAGCACAGCCATGATCGCCCAGGTGACTACCACGCCCACCGTAATTGGCACAGGACCCAAATGGAATAACGCGACGCTTTCGAGTGGCGAGGTCATGGTGTGGTCTCCCAGACCCGGCGCACGGCAAAGGAACGGGCGATGAGGACGCCGAGTGCCATTCCGAGCAGGGGCAGCGCGCCTTCCAGGCTTGCCAGCGTCAGCAGTCCCGCGAGGAGAGCGTAACGGCCGACCATCAAAGCGATCATTGTTGTCACGCGAACGCCCTTCGCGAACTGGCAAGTGTTCCACCACAGGCTGCCGAAATAGAAAATACCGAATATCATTCCGGCGGTGAGGTGCAATGCGGCGCTGAAGACCAGCGTCCTGACCGGCAAATCGTCGAACGAAAGAAAACTCATGCGCTCTTCATCCATTTCCAGGCAGACCAGCATCCGAGCGCCAGTCCCAGCATAAGGAGCGGCGCGGTCCAGAATAGTCCGGAATTGAATGTCCGGTCGAGCCAACGGCCGACGAAGATACCGGTCAGCATCGGCACGACGATAATCCAGCCGAGCACGCCAATCTGAGCGAGACGGCGGCCCACCGACGGATCGCCGTCGCGTAGCCAGCGCTGGTGGCGTTCGCCGCGCAGCCGGGTTTCTTTTACCAGCGGATCTTTTTCGCCTGGCCCGGTCTCCGGCGTGGTCATGCGAAGAGACCCGCCCCGGCATGCCCGCCGGGCCGAAGATGGCGCATGATTTGCCGAATCGCGTTCAGTTGCAGGCGGGTGCTCTCGACATGTTCGGTTCGCTCCATCTCAATATCGGCGCGAAAGCGGTTGAGGACTGTCCTATCGAGCGTCACGAGGTCGTCGCCGGGGACCGCCTCGCGCGTCGCAATAGAGACGTCTTGCCCGCCGATGACAGAGAGGACACCGCGGCGTACTGCGCAGTAGTGCCGAGTACCATCGGCTCTTTCCCAGTGCACGACGGAAATCGCAAGGCTGGTCAGAAAATCCGCATGTCGCGCCAGGATGCCGAAACTGCCGGTGGCGTCTTCGGCGCGTAATGCTAGCACTTCGTCCTCATCGACGACTACTGAAAGCGGCGTGATAATGCGTAGCCTCATGACAATCGTTCCGTCTTGGCGGCGGTAGCCTCTTTTTGGCGCGCGTCGTCCAGGGTTCCAATCATGTAAAGGGAACTTTCCGCCCAATTATCGGCCTCACCATCGAGGATGGCGCAGCAGCCTGCGAGCGTGTCGGCACGACGGACGCTGCGGCCCGGCGTCCCAGTGAAAGCTTCCGTCACCGAAAAAGGCTGGCTGAGGAAACGCTGCAGCCGGCGGGCCCGCTTGACGATGAGACGGTCGCTTGCACCGAGTTCCTCCACACCGAGGAGAGCGATGATGTCTTGGAGATCTTTGAAGCGAGCGAGCGCTTCGCGGGCGCGCTCGGCGATATGATAATGCTCCTCGCCCACCACCAGGGGATCAAGCAGCACGGATGACGACGCGAGCGGATCGATGGCCGGGTAGAAGCCCTCCACCGCCAATCTGCGAGATAGCATGATGATGCTGTCCATGTGGCTTGAGATGGCCGTAACCGCTGGATCGGTGAAGTCATCAGCTGGGACATAGACGGCCTGGATAGCTGTGACCGCCGCGCCGGCGACTGAAGCGATGCGTTCCTGCAGCGCGGCCACTTCGGTTGCGAGCGTCGGCTGGTAGCCTACGCGCGACGGCAGACGTCCCAGCAGGCTCGACAGCTCGCTCCCCGCCTGGATGAAGCGAAAGACGTTGTCCATAAGGAGGAGAACGTTTTGATGCTTCTGGTCACGGAAGTACTCCGCAATTGTTAGCGCGGTCAGTGGCGCCCGCCAGCGCGCCCCCGGCGGCTCGTTCATCTGCCCATAGACAAGCACCGTACGCTCTAGCACGCCAGAGCCCTGCATGTCGGTCAAGAGTTCATGGCCTTCGCGGGAGCGCTCGCCGACTCCGGCAAAGACGGAGATGCCTTGATACTTCTCAACCATGGCGTGGATGAGCTCCATCACCAAGACAGTCTTTCCAACACCCGCACCGCCAAACATCGCGGCCTTGCCGCCCTGGGCGAGCGGCGCGAGAAGGTCGATCACCTTGATGCCAGTCTCGAAGACCGCGGTGGTCGCGGTCTCGTCCTTGAGCGCAGGCGGTGGATAGTGAATTCCACGGCGCGGGGTATCGGATGGCAAGGCAGGCCCGCGGTCGCGCACAGTGCCGACCACGTCGAGAAGGCGTCCGAGTATCGCGTCACCGACCGGAACCGAAATGGAGGCTCCTGTTTCACGCACCGGCGTATTGCGGGCGAGGCCCGCGGTCGCCTGGAGCGCGATACCGCGGACCGTCACGGGATCGATATGGCTATGCACTTCGAGGACAAGCGGCTCAGGCCGGTCCCATTCGACGACCAAGGCAGAGTTGATTGGTGGCAGCACTTGGCCGTTGAATCTTACGTCCACGACGGCGCCTCGCACCGATACGACCACACCCACTGACGCTACAGTATCCATGGCCACTCCGATAGGTGGATCAGAATTCAAGGTAATGGAGAGCTGTCTCAGGCGCTAGCCATAGATTACTCCGCTAGCCGATCTGCAGTCACATGAAGTCTCCCGCTCCGTGGTTATTTGGGATACGCCATCTGGAAGATTGTTCCAGCCCAGCGCATGGCACGACGGCTCGACATCGAAGGCGATGGTCAAGGAGATTGATATGCAAGACCGACAGATTCGAGCGGCATTGGATCGCCATTGGGCCGCTTCCGACGCGAACGATTTCGATGCGGAGCACGACATTTATCGAGATGACGCGGTGCTCGAATATCCGCAATCGGGCGAGCGCATCCACGGGCGGCACAAGATTCAGTTGTCTCGTGCCGCGCAGCCGAACCGGAAACGCTTCGCGGTGCGACGGATTATTGGCGCGGGCGATCTCTGGGTCACCGAATATGTCTTAACTTATGACGGGCGGCCGTCTTACACCGTGAGCATCATGGAGTTCTTCGATGGGAAGGTGGCTCGCGAGACCCAGTATTTCGGCGATCCGTTCGAGCCGGGGCCTTCGCGCACGCAGTGGGTCGAACGGATCCCTTGAAACCTGCCTGGCGTAAGGATGGCCATCTGCCGCTTGCTCGCTCGGAGCTGCCGATTGATACGATCTGTCTCGCTCGCTGTCTCATTGGCAAGGTATTGGTGCGGGAGTTGCCGGAAGGCGTCGCCAGCGGTCGTATTGTTGAGACAGAGGCATATGTCGTCGGCGATGCGGCTGGGCACGCCTACCGGGGGATGACTGAGCGTAATCGTTCGCTGTTTCTCGAACGCGGGCACGCCTATATTTATTTCGCCTACGGCAGCTCATACATGCTGAATGTCTCGAGCGAGATGCCCGGGATCGCAGCCGGCGTCCTGATCAGGGCGCTCGAGCCGCTCAAAGGCATCCCGATCATGCAGCTAAATCGCGGCATTGAGCGCTTGCGCGAATTGGCGCGAGGACCAGGTAGGCTCGCTGCTGCGTTGCGGGTTGATCGCTCGCTCGATGGGCTCGATCTTTGCCGGGAAGGCCCTCTATGGCTTGGACGTGGGGACTACAAATTCGTCGAAATCGGGCAGAGCATTAGGATCGGCATTTCGCGGGATGCGAACCGCCTCCTGCGATTTTATCTTCGGGACAGCCCGTTCGTCAGCGGTCCAAGATCGCTCAAAAAATAAGAGAGCGCTACAGTCACCCTCCTCCCTTGAAAAGGAAGTCGGGGCTCGAAGCCCCGTTTCCGCCACAGGCGATCCCGTCTCACTGCATGAACGCCTCGGCCGCACAAGAACGCGTCACCCTCCTCGTTGCGCCGTCACCCCGCGTGATCGCCCTACATACCGCCCATCGGCTTGAGCTCCATGATTTCGATGGAGGCTTGCGGGATTTGGAAATGCGGGTGGCCTTCGAATGCCTTCGCGGCTGCTTCGTGCGACTTGGCATAGACGATGGAGGTCAAGATGATGTCGTTGCGCGCGTCGGCGACGCCAGCGGCGGTGACGCGCTTGGTTTTTCCGGCCGCCTCCGTGCTTTGTATCATCGCGGCGCGTTCCTTCATCCAGGCGTCCCATTCACCTTTCAGCTTGTCTTCGGCAGCTTTCTTTTCCGTCGGATCGGTCTTCGCCCAGCCGTCCATCACCGCGGCCGGGATGAGGAACAGGACGAGGAACTTCTTTTGCTCGTTGGCCATAGGAGATCCTTCTGTGTGTTGGCGGAGAACGTTTGAGAGCGCTTTCGGTTGACGCCGCAATGAAAGCGCCCTTCAGACTCCGTAAGCTCCTTTAAACGATGGATTGGGCAAAATGACAGCAAAGCCAAGGCAGGCGCGGCGTTCGCCCGTCAAAAAGACATGCTATAAGGCGGACCCGCGAGCTGCTGAATTTGCGACAACTTTGCCGCTAAATCGGCCTTGTTGCTTGTTCGCCAACGCACTCCTCAGTGTCCGTCCAGAAACATATTGAATTGGATGAATCATTTGTGATTCAAGGATGGCGGCCTGATTCGAGGAGGGACCGCCGATGTGGACGAAGGAAAACCGCGTGCGCTACAATCGCGACAAGCTGCGTTATCCGAGTGATCTGATTGACGCTGAATGGTCGCTGATCGAACCGCTGATCCCGCCGGCCAAGGGTGGCGGCAACAAGCGCCGGGTGAACCTTCGCGAGATCGTCAACGGGATCATGTATGTGCTCTCGACGGGATGCCAATGGCGGGCGATTCCGAAAGACCTGCCGCCGAAGAGCACGGTGTTCGCCTATCTCGATTTATGGATCTATGACGGCACCCTGGATCGCATGCACCACGCGCTTTACGAAGCGTGTCGCGAGCAAGCCTGCCGCGACACCAGCCCTACCGCCGCGATCATCGACAGTCAGAGCGTGAAAAGCGCCGAAAAAGGGGGGCCTGCATCGATCCACCTGGGTTCGACGCCGGCAAGCTGATCAAGGGCAAGAAGCGGCACATTCTCGCCGACACCGAGGGATTGCTGCTGCATGCCATCGTGCATGCCGCCGACATTCAAGATCGCGACGGAGGCGTTCTTCTGCTGGCCACGCTGTTTGGCCTGTTTCCTTTCTTGAAGAAGCTGTTCGCCGACAGCGCTTATCAAGGGCCGATCTTTCACAAGGCCGTTGGCAAAATCCTGCCCCAACTCGACATCGAAATCGTCAAACGTTCCGATCGGGCCAAGGGTTTCGCCGTCCTACCAAAACGTTGGATCGTCGAACGCACGATTGCTTGGCTCAATCGATGTCGCCGGCTCGCCAAGGATTGGGAAAATCTGAATGTCAAAGCGCTCGCTTTCTTGCGCTTTGCCTCAATCCGCCTCATGCTCAGAAAACTCTGTAATCCTTCCTGATGTTCTTGGACGGACTCTTAGAGGTCGTCTCCTATAAGGGCGACGGCTTGGCCTTCACCAAGGTGAATAGGTCCATGGCCACGGAGATCCATAGCGACTCTGGGATCCAGTGTAAAAGGGAACGCCGGATGAGCGTCTGACCCTGCGTGGACTTGGCTGACCCCTATCGACCTTATACTCGCCGCGTGCATCTGTCTCATCCTCAGCGACGTTGTACTCGCCCCCCGGGGTATCGCCGCTCACCACGACCTGGGTATTCCCCAGGCCGTTCTCCTTCACCAGCGCAAAAAGTATGGCGGCATTCTTAGGCGAGATACGCACACAGCCATGCGAGACGGGTTGGCCAAGATTCTTTACCTCGAAGCTGCCGTGGATGGCATGACCGTCTTTCATAAAGAAAATGGAATGGGGCATGGGAGAGTTGTCCCACTGTTTGCTATACCAAATTTCGTTCATAGAAGTGGCAATATAGGTTCCAGACGGAGTTGAATATCCCGCTCGGCCAGTGGATACTCGCCATTGATATCTTTCTACTCCATTTAAAGAAACTGTCATTTGTTGATTTGTTTTGTCGATGTCGACGAGAACGGAGCCCGCATGAGCCGTCACCGGAAGGAGGATCCCTGTCACGTCAATAGCAGTCAACAAAAGCGCAATTTTCGTCAATTGATTCAAGGATGTGCACATATGCCCCCCAGCTTCGGAAATGAGAATATGCTCCGGCGCTTCGTAGCAGTCTTCCCCGACTTTGCTGAACGCCCAACCGGCACGGATGGTTCCTTTTTTTCCGACTGGACCAGAGGCCGGGTGTCGTAGGGAGACGGTTTTTGGCGGCATTTGGCCGCCTGAGCGGAATCTGGCTGCAACCGATATGCAGTGAATGCTGCTAGATGCGGCTGCAATTCTACGATCAGACCCAACATCTCGGCGCCGCCAAACTCCGCGCCCCTGTTTAGGGGTTGCTACGCGCGCCTTCGATGCAAGACCGGGCTTCCGTTGAGCCGGTGCGACGAAAGTATGCCACTATTCAACCGCACACCAGGCCAAACGGCAACCGATGGAGCGGACTGGGTCATCCCTCGGGAAAGTTTGGATGAAATAGCCGAGCGCGAAGGACCAGTTTGCCATTCAAAAGAGACGCTGCCGTGAAATGGATACATGCCTCTTCGTACAAGTGGGCCGCATCCGGCTTGACTCGCTGGTGGTCATAAACTGGACCGCTGCCGCGCATCGCGCCAGGTTTAGCCCGCCCTAGTTTGGCGATTGGCGTTCGCCAATCGTGCTCTGATCTGAAGGAATGCGACTTTCCACAGGCGCCGGGATAGGCACGAAAATAGAACCAAAATACATGACCTTCAAAGAGGAATAGGCTATAATTTGAGCAACCGAATCCGCCTTTGCCCAGAGCAGAAAGTTCGCATTCCCCATGGACGAACCCGACCACGTGCCGCCGGTTCCTTTGACCTCTGAGATAGAAGCCTATTACGGCGCCGATTCGATCAAGGTGCTGCGCGGCCTCGATGCCGTGCGCAAGCGCCCAGGCATGTATATCGGCGATACCGACGATGGCTCCGGCCTCCATCACATGGTCTATGAAGTCGTTGATAACGCTATCGACGAGGCCCTGGCCGGCTACGCGACGCGCGTCGCGGTGACGCTCAATGCCGACGGTTCGATCACGGTCACCGACGACGGGCGCGGGATTCCGACGGATATTCATAGCGAGGAGGGTGTCTCGGCGGCGGAGGTCATCATGACCCAGCTGCACGCCGGCGGAAAATTCGATCAGAATTTCCTACAAAGTGTCGGGCGGGCTGCACGGCGTGGGCGTTTCCGTCGTCAACGCGCTTTCGAGCTGGTTGACGCTGCGGATCTGGCGCGACGGCAAGGAGCATATTCTTCGTTTCGAACATGGCGACGCGGTCATGCCGCTTGAAGTCGCGGGGCCCGCGCCGGACATCGCCGGAAAACCCAAACGCGGCACCGAAGTCACCTTTCTGGCGTCGCCCAAGACCTTCACGATGATCGATTTCGACTATGCGATAATCGAACATCGTCTGCGCGAACTCGCCTTCCTGAATTCCGGAGTGCGCATCGAACTCACCGACGCGCGCGGCGCCGAGGTCAAGCGGGAGGAGCTTTACTACGACGGCGGGCTTCAGGCTTTCGTGCGCTACCTCGATCGCGCCAAGACGCCGCTCATCGGAACCCCGATCGTGATCAAGGGCGAACGCGAAAAAATTGCGGTCGAAGCCGCCCTTTGGTGGAACGATTCCTACCACGAGCATGTGCTTGCTTTCACCAATAATATTCCGCAGCGCGACGGCGGGACGCATCTCGCCGGTTTGCGCGCGGGGCTGACCCGTCAGGTAACAGGTTACGCGCAGCGTGCCGGTCTCGCCAAGCGCGAGAAGGTCGATCTCAACGGAGACGATTGCCGCGAAGGCTTGACTTGCGTGCTTTCTGTGAAGGCTCCCGACCCGAAATTTTCCTCGCAAACCAAGGAAAAGTTGGTGTCCTCCGAGGTGCGGCCGGCGGTGGAAGGCCTCGTCAACGAAATGCTTGGAGCATGGTTCGAGGAGCATCCGCAGGAAGCGCGCGTCGTCGTCGGCAAGGTGATGGAAGCGGCGCAGGCACGCGAAGCGGCGCGCAAGGCACGCGAGCTAACCCGCCGAAAAGGGGCACTCGATGTCGCCAATCTGCCGGGCAAACTCGCCGATTGCCAGGAACGCGATCCGGCCAAGGCGGAGTTGTTTCTCGTCGAGGGCGATTCGGCGGGCGGCTCCGCCAAGCAAGGCCGCAATCGGGAATATCAGGCGGTGCTTCCTTTGCGGGGAAAGATCCTCAATGTCGAGCGGGCGCGCTTCGACAAGATGCTATCGAGCCAGGAAATCGGCACCTTGATCACCGCGCTCGGCACCGGAGTCGGGCACGACGACTTCAATGCGGACAAACTGCGCTATCACAAGATCATCATCATGACCGACGCGGATGTCGATGGGGCGCATATCCGCACGCTACTGCTTACGTTTTTCTTCCGCCAGATGCGCGAGCTTATCGAACGCGGGCATCTTTATATTGCGCAGCCGCCGCTCTACAAAGTCAAGCGCAGCGGCTCCGAGCAGTATCTGAAGGACGAGCGGGCGCGCGAAGATTATCTCATTGGCAACGGTCTCGAAGCCGCCGTCCTGCGGCTTGCGAGCGGCGAGGAGCGGGCCGGCGCCGACCTCCGCGCGATCGTCGAAGAGGCGCGCGCCGTGCGGCAGGTGTTGGCTTCGCTCCATTCGCGCTATGATCGCCAAACGGTGGAACAGGCTGCAATAGAAGGCGCGTTGAAGCCGGTGCAGCCTGGCAACGAGGCCGAGGCCACGGGTATTGCTGCAACGATCGCCGCCCGTCTCGACGAGCGCGCCGAGGATATGGAGCGCGGCTGGAGCGGCGCGGCCGGGAACGGCGGCTATGTCTTCACCCGCGAATTGCGCGGGGTGCGCCAGGCAGCGAGCCTCGACGCCGGGCTATTGGCTTCGACCGAGGCCCGCCGCCTCAACGAGCATGCGCAATCGCTGCGTGATGTCTTCGCAAGGCCCGCGCTTTTTCTGCGCAGGGGCGATCAGGTCCAGGTCGCGGGGCCGGGCGATCTTCTCGACGCGGTGATGGCGGCAGGGCAAAAGGGCATTTCCCAGATGCAGCGCTACAAGGGACTCGGCGAAATGAACCCGGAGCAACTCTGGGAGACGACGCTCGACCGGGAAGCGCGGACGCTTTTGCAGGTCAAGATCAAGGAAGGCGACGACGCCGAGGATATTTTCGTCAAATTGATGGGCGATATCGTCGAGCCTAGGCGCGAATTCATCCAGGAAAACGCGTTGAACGTCGCGAATTTGGATGTGTGAGGCTTGTGTCTCGTTTCGGTTGAGGCGATGCTCTTGGTTGAGAATTCCCGAAGGGCCGTCTCTTCCTTCGGTAAACTTAAGATGAGGGGGCGACGGCGCATCCTTCAAGACGCCCGGTTTCTGAGCTCATCGAGAGAGGGGGCTTTTGCAATGGGCTCTAGGTGTCTAGGTTGTTAGTGGACCGGCGCAAACAGGCTTAAGCCATGACCCCGAGAGACAAGGCGATCATACGTTACCTCAAAAGCCGCCAAGGCATCATCGGCATTAGTCTCGGTTTGACGCTTGGCGGCATCGTGTTCATTATTCTAACGGGCCGCTATGAGCTCAGCTGGTTCGTTGCCCTCGCCCTATTGCCTTGGGTCGAGTATTGGTTCCGGCGCAACAAAAAATGACCCGCGCGCGAAACAAAATCGAGGCGGTTCTCTATTCCCCCACATCCTTCTGCCGGTAGCCGAGGCGGTTGTTCAACTCCTCGATAAGCCGCGCCGCCGCTTCCGGAATCGCCGTGCCTGGAGAAAAAATCGCCGCCACGCCCTCATCGCGCAGTGCGTCGAAATCCTGGTTCGGAATGACGCCACCTACGACAATCATGATTTTCGCGCCGCCTTCCCGCGCAAGTGCCGCGCGGAGCTGCGGCACGAAAGTCAGATGCCCGGCAGCAAGCGATGAAACACCAATGATATGGACAATCTTTTCGACCGCTTGCCGCGCGGCTTCCTCGGGCGTCGCGAACAGCGGGCCGATTTCGACCTCGAAGCCAAGGTCGGCGAGCGCGGAGGAAATGACCTTCTGGCCGCGATCATGCCCGTCCTGGCCGATTTTCGCGACAAGGATGCGCGGACGCCGCGCTTCGTTTTCGCCGAACGCCTTGACCAAATCCTTGGCGCGCATGACGGCCTGCAAGTCGGTACCAAATTCCTTGGCATAGATGCCAGAAACCGCCGCGCTCCCGGCGCGATGGCGGCCAAACATTTTTTCGAGCGCGAAGGATATTTCGCCAACGGTCGCCTTGGCCCGCGCGGCCTCAACCGCGAGCGCCAAAACATTGGCGTTTCCGCGCGCACACTCGGTTAAGGCATCGAGTGCACGCTGAACTCGGCCGAGACTCTCGCTCGGCCTTTAAGCGTTCGAGCCGTTCGATCTGCCGCGCACGAACGGCGGCCGTATCGACCTTCAAAATCTGAACATCTTCCTCGATCTCAGGCTTGAAATCTGTTGACCCCAACCACCGCTTCGATCCCGCTGTCGATGCGCGCCTGGGTCTTGGTGGCCGCTTCTTCGATGCGGAGTTTCGGGATGCCCGCTTCGATCGCCTTCGCCATGCCACCTAAGGCTTCAATCTCCTCGATATGCGCGAAAGCCCTCGCGGCGAGGGCGGCGGTGAGATGCTCGACATAGTAGGAGCCGCCCCACGGATCTATGATGCGCATGGTGCCGCTTTCCTGTTGCAGGAAAAGCTGGGTGTTGCGCGCGACGCGGGCCGAGAAATCGCTTGGCAGCGCCAACGCCTCATCGAGCGCGTTGGTGTGCAAGGATTGGGTTTGACCTTGGGTTGCCGCCATCGCCTCGATCTGCGTGCGCACGATATTGTTGAAAACATCCCGCGCGGCGAGCGACCAGCCGGATGTTTGCGTGTGCATGCGCAGGACGAGGGATTTTTCGTTAGCCGGATGAAAGTTCTGCATGAGCCTTGCCCAAAGAAGGCGGGCGGCGCGCAGCTTCGCCACCTCCATGAAAAAATTCATCGAGACGCCGAAGAAAAACGACAGCCTCGGCGCGAAGCGATCGATCGCAAGACCGCCCGCAAGTCCGGTGCGGACATATTCGAGCCCATCGGCCAGCGTGTAGCCAAGTTCGAGACCGGCGGTCGCGCCCGCCTCCTGCATGTGGTAGCCGGAGATCGAAATCGAATTGAATTTCGGCATGTGTTGCGCCGTATAGGCAAGAATGTCGGAAACGATCCGCAGCGATGGCTTCGGCGGATAGATGTAAGTGTTCCGCACCATGAATTCCTTGAGGATATCGTTCTGAATTGTGCCGGCGAGCTTTGCTTGCGCGACCCCTTGCTCTTCCGCCGCCACGATATAGAGCGCGAGCACCGGCAAAACCGCGCCGCTCATCGTCATCGACACCGAGATCTCGTCGAGCGGGATCCCCGAAAAAAGGCTCCGCATGTCGTAAATCGAATCGATCGCGACGCCGGCCATGCCGACATCCGCGGCAACGCGCGGATGATCCAAATCATAGCCGCGATGTGTCGGAAGGTCGAAAGCAACCGAAAGCCCCTTTTGCCCGGCGGCGAGATTGCGCCGGTAGAAGGCATTCGAACTCTTCGGCACTCGAATAGCCCGCATATTGCCGGATGGTCCACGGCCGCTCGACATACATGGCGGGGTAGGGGCCGCGCACATAAGGCGCAATGCCGGGGAAACTATCGAGGCCATCGAGCCCGGCAATGTCGCTTTCGCGATAGACCGGCGCGACGCTTATGCCCTCTGGAGTCAGCCAGGGCTCCGCGTGGAGATGCTCGAATTGGAGCGGCGCCGGGGCAAACGGCAGCTTGGAAAAATCGGGAACGCGGCTCATGAGGCTGCCTTCCGGGCGCCAGCATTACCCCGTGAGTGTAGTTTGGCCCGTGCGAAAAAACCATCCTCGGCAACGCCCCACGGCTTTACCGGTCAGCCTTGGCGCGTTGCCCGCCACGAACCGGCGCATTGCATCGTCGTTGAAGACCAGGTGCCCGAGCCTGCTCCCCTCGCAAGTCTTCCGGTTGCCTTGGCGACTTGGCCGAAACGCTGGAATGCCAACTCCACCATGCCGCCCCGGCTGATTTGGCCCGAGGCTTCCATTAGCGCAGCTCCCGGCGAGCTGACGCGCCCATCGGTTACGGCAATCATCCAACGGATTCCCCTGTCGCAACTGCCTTGCCGCGTGACGATATCGACAGCGTAGATGCCATCTTGACTTTGCCGCATCGCCAGCCCGCCTTGCGCATGCACCGTGCTGGCCATGCCAATGAGCGTTGCGGCGAGACCCCAATATCTTGCCGGCGTCATCTACTGTCCTTTCCTTGAATATGCATCCATTAGCCCTGCCGTTCGCCAAGCGTTGCCGCGAGTGTGTCTTTCAGAATAGCCGGAGCATCGCCACCAGTGCAAATAAATTCGGCGACCCCCGCCTCCCGCAAAGTTATTCCCGTCTCTCCTGGCTCGCGTCCCGCGAGATAAACGCGCGCCGCTCCTGCGCCGAGCAGCGCCCGCGTGACCTCGCTCAGAGTTTGCATTGAAACTGCTGGCGGCGCGCAGATGCAGGCGATCTTGCAGCCAGAAGCGCGGAACGCCCTGGCCGCCTCTTGCGCGGTCTCGAATCCCTCGTTGCTCAAAACCTCGATCCCTGCCGCCGCGAAGAAATTCATGGCGAAAGCTGCAGCCGCCGCGAAGCCTTGCGGCTGCCCGAGATTGGCGAGAAATATTTTCGGCCGCTCCCCGGTTTTGCGGAATTGCTCATCCGAAACCGCCCGCAAGATTTCGTAAGGCTCTGCGTCGCGGCGTGAGGGCAGGGGAAGGCAGTCCCCTGCCGCCGGACTCTCGCCGGCGCCGGCCGGCGTCAGTTCTAGCACATTGACCGGCGCCTCGCCAAGGTGAGGAAATGCACTCGTCCCGGTGATCGCGAACGTGCCGCGCGCAATGGCCGCGCGCCGCGCCGCCGCCGCCGCGGCGATCTCTCCTTGTAGCACGCCTGCTCGCAGAGAAGCGGTCATGCCGCCTTGCGCCTCGATAGTTTGCAACAAGCTCCACGCGCGCGCGCAGAGCTCGTCCGTCAACCCCTCGAAACTTCCGGCACCGGCGGCGGGATCGGCGACTTTCGCAAGCTTCAATTCATGGATCAAAATAAGCTGCGTGTTGCGCGCGATGCGCCGCGCGAAATCATCTGGCAGGCCGAGCGCTAGAGTGAAGGGTAAGACGGTGACCGCATCCGCACTGCCGACGCCCGCCGCAAATACGCCCATCGCCGCGCGCAGGATATTCACCCACGGATCATATTTCGTCATCATCCGGAAAGCGGTTTCGGCATGAAGGCGCACGGGTTTTGGCGTCAGACCGCATGACGCCTCAACGCGTGCCCAGAGCAGCCGCAAGGCGCGGAATTTGGCGAGAGACAAAAATTCATCGGCATCTGCCACGAGAAGAAATGCGATCTCGTCGCGCGCCTCTTCCAGCAAAAGGCCCTCTGTTTCGAGAAGCCGCAAATATTCGATTCCCGTGGCGATCACGCACCCAAGTTCTTGGGCTTCCCCAGCGCCTGCCTCGTGATAGGGCCGCCCATCGGCGAGGAAGAGGTGCCCAGCGAAACCCGCGCCGCGCAAGAGTTTGTGCGTCTCCGCCAAGCCGCACCGGGGGGGCAATACGTCCGTTCGCGCAAGATGCCCAACCGGATCGTGACCGAAATCCACATCGAGTGAAGCCGGAGTCAAACCGCGGTTTCTGGCGATCGTGGCGAAAAGAGGCGCGAGTTCGTGTGCCCGCGCGCCCGCATCGATACGTAGCGATATGAAATCGAGGTCGATCCCGGCAAGCGCGGCATCGAGATCACGCTCGGTCTCGATCCGCACGCCAAAGCCGCGTGCAGCGGGCGCGTTTGTAATTGTGATCGTGAGCGCATCGGCGCCGCCAATGAGATCCGCGCGGGCCATTGCGTTGGCGGTCTCGGGCTCGGGATGATCCATCCGTTGCGAGAGTTTCCACGCGCCCGGCTTTTGCCGCAGCGCCCGCGCGCTTTCATTTGTGGCGCGCGGATAAAGCGGCGTGATCTTCAGCCCTTCGAATGTCGTCGAGACAAGGGATTCAAAAGGCCGGCCATTGAGCACGCGTTCGACGAGTCGCCGCCATTCCGCCTCGCTGGCGGGCGGGAATTGCGTCCCCGGCGCAGTTGCGGCCTCCTTCATTGCTCTTGCCGCTCCATGTGTTTTTCGATCCACGCGGACAAGCCAGGCTCGTCGAGTGTTCCATCGGCGAGCACGACGTTGGCTTGCGAGCGCGTCCGCCGGTTCAATTGTCGAGCGCGGCCAACATTTTCACAATGACCGGGCGCAGGGCGGGCAGGTGGACTGTCGCGATTTCCCACATGTCGCGCGGTTTGATCCGGTAATATTCGTGCCGCAGCAAATTGCCGATTGCGATGATCGGTTGCCAGTGTACGTCCGGATATTTGTTGCGCAGTTCCAAAGGGAGTTCCTTGGCGGCTTCCGAAATAATTTGGACAGCCCGTTCGACCGCGCGCTCGTAAAGGTAGTTGTTGTTTACCTGGGCGAAGGCGAGGCCTTGCGTGGCGGCGGCAATGCCGTCGATTTGCTCCAGGATGTGCTGAAGCCGGGCTTGCGGTAGTTTCGCGGAAACCATCAGAAGATCCGGATCGCGCCGTCCTCGATATAGGGGCGGTAGCAAGGTACAATGCTGCCACGGGTGCTATAGCCGAGTTCGATGCCGGGAAGGGTCTGCTGCAAGACCGCGAGAGTTTCCGTGAAGGACGTGAGGCCGAATGCGTTCTCATCGGCCGGGTCTACGAAGACGTCCAGATCAGAACCGGCCCGCGCTTCGTCGCGCGCGTGGGAGCCGAACAGGTACAGCGCCGCCACCCCGCGCTGGCGCAGGGCGGGTTCGACGGTCTTGAGTTCGAGCGATGACTTCGGTACGGGTCATGGTCCGATCATACCTAATGCCTACTAATAAAAATTATAATACGGATGGCGACCAGCTTAAAGCAATTCGGATGAAGCTCACAATGCCTCGGGCGGAGGCGCGCTCGCCTGCGGTCGCGATCAGCGTTGGGAAGTTGGCGCCGGCCAAGAGAACGCTGTCGTTCATCGCGTCGCCATTTCCGCAAGCTTAGCTAGCGTCACGAACCGGATGCCATATGTGTCGCTGAGCCATTTGCGATTGTTGTCGTCGAGTATCGATGCGCCGGAAGTACTCTTTCCGAAATCCCGACTGCAAAATAGATCGATGCCGTATCCATAATGAGCTGCGACGCTGTCACCATCCGCCCATTCGTTAAGAGCCAGCTTTACCTGTCTGGGGCTCGCCCGGGATAGCCCCTTGAACCACGGCTGTGGGTTGGATGCGTTAGCGCAATCGGCGAATTTGCAACCGAGCTCCACGGCCTTCGCGTACCCGATGCCTCGCCCGGCTATTAATCTCGCCAACTCATTGACCTTGTCCATGCGGTTCGTAAGGTCCGACGGGGATACATCGGCCTCGAAAAATGTACCGTCTTCGTCACGGATGCGCACCCAGCCAATACGCGCCGGCGCTCTCAACGCACGGAGGTAGAGGCTCTTCGCGGACTGAATTTTAGCGCTGAATTCCAGGTCGAGCGGCTTTCGATCCTGCACGACGCCGATAGAAATCGTGATCGTGTTGTTGTCAGTGGATGCGCTCTCGCTTTGCAACCGCGTGCTGCCGACAACGGCTCGGCGGTCTTTTTTCTGGATTCCTTCGAGCGTGACGAGGGTCTCGCTGAAAAAACCTTGAATGTCTCCCGCCTGAATCGCAGCGCGGACCCGTGCTGCATCTGCCGGGTCCGTCGGGTGCTGTGCCTTATCCGGCCAGAGCACGTCGTTAAGAGCGTTGGTGTCGAAGGTGACGGTCAGAGGCATGGGGAGTAACCAGGAGGCCCTTTTAGATGATCTTTTCAATACGCCGGTCGGGAATAAACCACATGAGTGCGACGGCAATATAGAGCGCGATCGCGATCCACGGCTGAACGAAGGCAAGCCCAATTGCCAGTGCGTACGCCGAGAGGGAAAGCTTGGTTTTCAAGTCGCTTCCAACGGCGCGGGCCAACCGCAAATCCGCGCCGTTGATGGCGATCAGCATCCGTTCCAGAAAAAGATAGCCGATCGCCGCCATCACGAGAACAAATCCATAGGCCGCGGTCGGCAGCGCGGCGAAACCGGTCTCGTCCATCCAACGGATCACGAACGGCACCAGGGAAAGCCAAAACAGCAAGAACATGTTCGGCCACAGCACCCGGCCATCGACCCGCTCGCTCGCCTGCAGCATGTGGTGATGGTTGTTCCAAAAGATCGCAACATTGGTGTAGCTTAGCGCATAAGCAAGGAATACGGGCGCGCTGGATGCTAGCGCGGCGAAATCTGGGCCATGCGGCACCTTCATCTCCAGCACCATGATGGTGATGATGATTGCGATCACCCCATCGGTGAAAGCTTCTAGGCGGCCTTTGTGCATCACAGACCTTTCTCGCAAAGGCAGACATAACAGAACAGCAGGCTCTATTGATAAGGCCGACCGCCCACCGGAACTAGGCAAAAAGACAATCGCTGCGCCTCGCGCATGTATATTTTTGACGGCGCCGATCGTACCAAAAAGTTTCACGTGAAACATTTTGGTACGATTGGCAGGCAAATCCGGACAAAGAGTTTAGAGACCGGACCCGCTGTCCGGCCAGCGAAACTTCCCGTTGCCGTTCGCGGGCCTGCATGGTAGCTGCCGCCATGCTCGAAGGCCTGCCCCCAAATAGCGCCACGCATGTGATGCGTCTTTCCTGCGGCGAGGCCGCGGCGCGCAGGATCGCGGACATCATTGTCGAGACTTTTGATCCGGCCACGACCGCCGCCGCGGCCTTCGAAGAGACGCCGGACACAGCCGAATCGAAGGATGCTCCTTGGGTCGTCGAGGCCTATTTTGGCAAGCCCCCTGATGAGGCAAATGTCCGTGCCCTCGTCGCTGTTGTCGTCGGCGCCGCCACCGCCCGCGCGGCAAGCTTCGGCCGCGTCGATGAGTGCGACTGGGTTGCCGCTTCCCTCGCAGGGCTGAATCCGGTGCGGGCGGGGCGTTTCTTTGTGCATGGCGCGCATGGACGCGGCGAAGTCAAGGCCAACGACATTGCAATCGAGATCGAGGCCGCGCTCGCCTTTGGCACCGGCCACCATGGTTCGAACTCGCGGCTGCCTCCAAATGTTGGATCTCGTCGCACGCAAGCGCCGGCCTCGCGCGATTCTCGATCTTGGTTCCGGCTCCGGCATCCTCGCCATCGCGGCGGCAAGATTGTTCAAATGCGAAGTGCGTGCAGGGGATATCGATCCCGTTTGCGTGAAAGCGGCCACCGCAAACGCAAGGCGCAATCGCGCTGAGCGCTTCGTGCGGTTCGTTCTCGCGAAAGGCGCCGCACATCCGTTTTTGCAGCAAGGGGTGCCTTACGATTTGGTGCTTGCCAATATTCTCGCACGTCCTCTGCACGATCTCGCGCCTGAAATTGCGCGATTAACGGCGCCCGGCGCGGACATTATTCTCTCGGGGCTCATCGCGCGGGATGTCCCTGGTGTCATCGCGGCCTATGGGGTGCAAGGCATTGCCCTGGCGCGGCTAATCGACATCGACGGCTGGGCGACGTTGCTCATGCGGCGCCGCGGCGGCCGGCGCGAATACCTACAGCGTCTTCATCCGCGCAAACGTTAGCCGCAGGTGCGCAATCGTGAGGCTGCGCAATCCGGCGACATCGAACCCCAAAACGACGACAGAGTAGATGGCCACGCCGGCGGCAATCTGTTCGGCGAGCGTCGCAAGTCCTGGCTCTTGAGCGCGCATTGGCAAAATGATCGCAGACATCAACGCATTGGCGAAAATCGTGACGGCGAGATCGCGTGGACGCGGCCATTGCCGTTTTGTGCGGCTTGCGAAACCGGTCAGCACGATGAGCGCGACAAGCATCGCGCCGGCCTGGGCGATCGCGAGGTTGACGGCGCCGCCACCTCTCGGCAAGAACAGGAGCAGCAGGGGGTCGGCGGCACAAGCCGCCAAGGCCGCGACAATCAAAGGCGCGGTTTTTTTTTCGATCTGGAAGACCGGATTTATGGCGTATTAAATCATGGCCATTGAGAAGAGACCGGTCATCATCAAAGGCAACAACAAGTCGAAATGGCCTCGATATGCCTCCGGCACGGCCATTTGCTCAATCGATGGAAGGGTCAGCCAAAGACCTGTGCACGCGGGCAAGACCATGGCGATAACGATGGTCATGTTGCGGGCGATCTGCCTCCTTGCCTCGGACGGACCATGCAATTCGTGTGTCGCGACCGCGATCTGGAACAACACAATATCGAGGGCCGAGCCAATCGCCTGGATCGCCTTGGTTCCAAAATCATAGGCCAAGGAAAATTGTCCGGTTTCCGAAAACCCATCGAGGATCGCTAGGATCGAGCGATTGGCAAGCGGGATCGCGAGGTAAAGCACGTTGGCGCCGACGATGGGCAGGCTATAGGCCATCAGCGAACGGGCAACAGAAAGGCGCGCGAGATGAGGTTGCGAGGCCGGATCGTGCAACGCTGCGCGCGCGGTGGCGACCGATCCGGCGAGACTGATGATGGTGCCGGCAAGAGTTATCTTGGCAGAGCCAAATAAGAACGCTCCGCCGCCCATGAGGACGAACGCCACAATATTCTTGACAAGAAGCAGCCGGGTAAAAAGACGGTCGTCGAAGCGGGCGCGAACCAGCGCGGTATGATAATCGAACAGCCCATTGGCGGCGGCGGTGGCGAGCGCCAGGGCGATCAAGCCGTTAGTTAATGTAAATCTGACGCCGGTGAAGAGAAGAAGGCTCGCGCCTGCCGCAAGCCCGGCGGCGATCATTGTAAAGCCGAAATCGAGCGTCGCCCGCAGCGCTGGCTCCTCGTCACGTATCCGTTCGGAATAAAACCGTGTGGCCCCAAGCCGGATCCAATCGAAAAAGCCGGTCTGCACGAAAATCGCGGTCGCGTAGGCAAGCGCAAACCGGCCATATTCCTCGGGGCCAAGAAATTTCGCGACAAGAAGCCCGATCGCGAAATTGAACAGGATATTGCAGAGAGATACCAGGAAAACCGTCATCGAAGGAGCGCGCCGGGCCGTTGCGCGGCCGCACATGTGCTGGCGCCGACCTGGACATTATTGGGATCCAAAAGCCACGCGGCTACGGCGGGCATCGCAACAAAATTATTTGTTACCGTCATAAATCTCTCCAGCACCGTGGAGATTTTATCCGCAATAACCATAAGGGCTCACGTTAATTTTACGAAACCCGCCGAATTGCCGGCGCCTCCGCGAGGACTTGGGCTTTTCCCTTATCCCACAACAAGCTAGAAGGGCGGATGACGCATGATGTCACGCTTCCCTCCGCCGCGCTTGCAGGTCTTCTGTCATTCTTGAGCCCCTGTGTGCTGCCGCTGGTTCCACCCTATCTTACGTTTATTGCCGGAACGACGATCGAGGAGGTTGCCAGCCGCGAAGCCCGCGCGCGGCGCGACATTTTCTTCGCGGCGGCGCTTTTCGTGTTGGGCTTTTCCACGGTCTTCGTTGGCCTCGGCGCGACAGCCTCGGCTTTCGGCCGACTGCTACATCAATACTTCTTGACGCTTTCGTTTCTTGCCGGGGTCGCGATCATCGCGATGGGCTTGCATTTTTTAGGCGTCTTCCGGTTTGCTTTTCTTTATCGTGAGGTTCGGCCCTCCGTGGGAAAGCCGGCCGGAATTTGGGGCGCCTATATCATTGGGGTGGCCTTCGGTTTCGGCTGGACGCCCTGCATTGGCCCCATTCTCGCGGCGATTCTCGCGGTCGCTGCGTCAGAGGAGACGGTCGGCAAAGGCATCGCGTTGCTGGCCTCGTATTCGGCGGGGCTTGGCCTGCCGTTTTTGCTAGCGGCTTTGGCAATCGAACCCTTTGTTCGCGGTGTCAAGCGGTTTCGTCCCTACTTTGGCGCGATGGAGCGGGTGACCGGCGTTCTTCTCGTAGCGACGGGAATAGGGTTTTTGACTGGATCGATTGGGGATTTCTCGGCCTGGCTCTTGCAGACCTTTCCCGGCCTCGCCAATTTGGGATAAACGGCTTTCAAAGCAACCGCTACGATGAATGGCTGTGGCTTGGAGTTCTCGCGCGTGGCGCATAGGTTTTTTGCCGCGGCATTTGCTAACATGAAAACGAACCATCGCACGCCGTTATTTGACGTAAAGATTGCTGCGATGAAGTAAGGACCCCGGCGAGGGCATGGCCAAATCCAACAATGGACACGCGAAGACACGCGCCGTGCCAGGTCAGGGTGTCGACCCGGCGCGGTTTCGCGACGCGATGAGCCGTGTCGCAGCCACTGTTCATATTGTTACGACCGATGGACCGGCAGGTCTTGCCGGAATTACCGCGACTTCCGTCGCCTCGGTCACGGACGAACCCCCGATGATGTTGTTTTGCATCAACAAAACCTCGCCTTCGGCGGCAAGGATGATCGCGAACGGCGTATTTTGCATCAACACGCTTGCCCCTTCGCACGAGGCGCTTGCTGATATATTTGCCGGCCGTACTGGTCACCGTCTCGATGAAAGATTCGCGGGCGGCGAATGGACCAAGCTCGTAACCGGCGCTCCGGTGCTTAAAAGCGCGGCCGTGGCGTTAGACTGCCGTCTTGTCGAGGCAAAGAGCGTCATGACGCATTTCGTTATGATTGGCACTGTCGAAGCGGCGGACTTTGGTCCAAAAGGAGGCAATTTAGGCTACGCTCACCGCAAATACGACACGGCGTGAGGCGGGCCGGAACGCACATTTATTCAAATTTTTTTCCTGCTTTGCGACTTTTTTTCACGCCCGGTTTTCGGGCCGTTTTTTTGACCGAATTTGCGAGTGCTTTCTTCGCCGCCGCCTTTTTTGCCGGAGCCCTTTGGACGGGGAGGGGACCTGACTGCGGTGGCTTCAGGAGCGGTCAGGAAATCGATGACTGTTCTGGTGAAATTCGCTTCATTCTCGATATTCGACATATGCGAAGCTTCCAGCGTGATGAATTCGGCGCCTTCGATGGAACTGGCCACCAAAGCGCCCATCCCTGGCGGCGTCGATAGATCGTGCCGCCCGGCGATGACGAGAACCTTGTTGGTGATGCTTCGAATGGCTTCGCGCTGATCCATGTCGCGGACGGCAGCGCAAGCGGCCAAGTAGCCATGCAGGGGCGTCGTGCGGACCATCTCCATCACGCGCTCCACTTTTTCCGGATTGGCATCGCGAAAAGTCTTGGTGAACCAACGCCCGGCAGCCGCGATGGCGACGTCATTCATGCCGCTCTCTCGAGCCGATTGAATGCGTTTGTTCCACAGGTCGGGACCCGGTATTTGGGCAGCCGCGCCTGCAAGCACCGCCCGGCCGATGCGCTCGCGCGCATGGACGAGGAGCCATAATCCGACGATGCTGCCCAATGAAAGAGCCAGCCAATGGACTCTTGCCAGCCCAAGCGCTTCGATGATTGCGAGCGCGTCGCGGCCAAGGCCTTCGACCGAATAGGGGCCTCGATTGGCAATGCTTGCTCCAGCCACGCGCGAATCGTAGCGCACGACTCGGAAATGTCTGGCCAAAGCGGGAATTTGCGGGTCCCAGAAATGAAGATTGGTGCCCATCGGGTTGGAGAGCATCAAGACGTGCTTGTTCTCGCCGCCCTCGATCAAAACGTTGAAGGTCTCCCCCGCGATGGAAATACCATTCATACTTTAGCTCCCGAAATCACTGAATTCGCGCGCGAGTCGGCAGCGCCACTGCGCCGGAAGAAGTTTTTGAACTGGCGGAGGGTGGTCCCCGCAATTGCGACTGGCATTGAAACAAAGGAGTCTCTGCGCCTGCTTCGCGGCATTTGGCCGTCGTGAGACCAACCGGCAGTTCTAAGCAGTCCTGCGCTGATCGGGCAACAATGAGGTTTGGTGATTCAGTTTCGGGAGGTGATTCGGAGGCTCCCTCATGTCAAGCAATTCTCCTGTCTCTAGAACCGAATTGTCTCGCGCGGAACTGGAAGCCAGGACCGCCGCCGGAAACGTCGCCGCCCGATGACAACGCCACTTCCTTTGGGCTATATATCGTTGAATCGTGAACGAAAGGCGCCGCGAAAGGCGAACCGGTCCACACGGATTCAATGGCAAGCCGATGGCGGATCTTTCCCTCACCCTCAGCCCGCAAACGCCGGCCGACCTCGCGGCAATCGAAAAGCTTGACGAGCGCGCTTTCGGGCCGGGCCGGTTTGCCCGCTCGGCGTACAGGCTGCGCGAAGGGGGCGAGCCGGACTACACCTTGTCCTTCGTCGCGCGGGTCGGCACCTTGCTGGTCGGCGCCAACCGGATGACGCCAATTTTCTGCGCCGACCGGCCCGCGCTGCTGCTAGGCCCACTGACGGTCGACCCGCCATTTCGGGCGGGTGGAATCGGCGAAGAGCTTGTGATGAAATCGCTCGATGCCGCGCGGGCGGCCGGGCATGGATTGGTTTTGCTCGTCGGCGATATGTCTTATTATAGCCGGATGGGTTTCGCGCCGGTGCCACCGGGCAGGCTCGTTTTCGCGGGGCCCGTGGATCCGGAGCGTTTGCTTTATTGCGAACTCATCGAAGGCGCCTTCGAAGGCGTACAGGGAAAAGTGCGGCGGGCAAGGTAGTTCTGTGCCCACTGGAAGCCTCCGCGCGTTCGCCGGCAAAAAATGGCGCGGGCTTGATCTCGAAAAAGGCGCTGGCTTTTTCGAAAAGACCATGCAGCAAACAAAGATTGTAAACCATCCGCGATGCAGCTTGATGCGATTATGCCCTAGAGCGGGTCCCGAAGAGTCAGAATCGGTAAGGGATTCCCAAATCGGCCGAATCATGATTCAGCATGTTGGCTGGAAAGGAGGCCGGCATGGATGGCAAAACCCTATTCGCAGGATTTACGTGACCGCGTGGTGCGGGCGGTTTTGGCTGGTCAGTCCCGACGCAAGGCGGCGTGCAGTTTTGAGATCAGTGCGAGCTGTGTGATCAAACTCATGCACCAGTGGGAAACAACAGGCGATTGTCTGCCGCGCAAGTTTGGCGGTCATAAGCGGCACGCGCTGGCTGAGCATGAAGATAAGGTGCGGGCTTTGGTCGCGGCGCAGCCCGATCTGACGATCACGGCGCTGTGGAAAAAGCTGACGGTGCTCGGCATCAAAGTCGGGCGGTCCGCCGTCGGACGCTTTTTGCTGCATCTGAAATTGACCTATAAAAAAAACTCTGCACGCCGCGGAACAGGAAAGGCCCGATGTTCAGGCGGCCCGCCTCGCTTGGCGCGAGATGCAAAAAGCTCTTGATCCTAAAAAGCTTGTGTTCATCGACGAGACATGGGCCTCAACCAACATGACGCCCCGTTATGGGCGCTGCGAAAGGGGCAAAAGGTTGCTCGCTTACTCGCCCTTCGGTCACTGGAAAACGACGACGTTCGTGGCCGCTTTGCGTCACGATCGCATCACGGCTCCTTGTGTCTTTGATGGCCCCATCAACGGCGAAACATTCCTCGCTTATGTTGAGCAGGCCCTCGCGCCGGCATTGTCGCCTGGCGACATAGTCATCATGGATAATCTCGGTTCCCATAAAGTCGCCGGCGTTCGTGAAGCCATCGAAGCCGCTGGGGCGACGCAGCGCTTTTTGCCTGCCTACAGCCCTGACCTCGATCCTATCGAACAGGTTTTTGCCAAACTCAAAAACACGCTGCGTAAAATGGCTCACCGAACCGTCGATGCCCTTTGGGAAGGCATCGGCAGCGCCCTCGATGACTTCCCTCCCAACGAATGTCTAAATTACTTCCGCAACGCCGGATATGGCTCTGCCTAATGGGGATACGCTCTAGAGCATTTTCGAGCGAAGTGAGCACCGGTTCACGCTAAAAAAATGCGATAAAACAAAAATGTAGAGAGCGCTTTCTGATCCTTCTGAATCAGAAAGCGCTCTAGCCCGCCCGCGCGGACGGATCGAGCGTTCCGGCGGCGCCTCGGACTGCCGCGATGAAGGCCGCGATTTTGTTTGCGTCTTTCACCCCCGGAGCATTTTCGACGCCGGACGAAACGTCGACACCCGGTGCGTTAGTTTGGGCAAGCGCTTCCGCCACGTTGTTGGCATCGAGGCCACCCGCGAGGAGCCACGGCTTTGTGGTTTTGCTCGTGGCAAGCAGGCTCCAATCAAAAGTTGTCCCACTGCCTCCGGGAAGGCCGCCGGCGCGGGGCGGTTTGGCATCGAACAACAGGAAATCGGCAACGTCATCGTAAACCGGTATAAGCGCAAGATCGGTCTGCCCAGAAATCCCAATCGCCTTCATTACGGGGCGGCCGAAACAGGCGCGAACGGTGGCAACTCGTTCCGGGGTTTCACACCCATGCAATTGAATGAGCCCAGGATCGAGCGCTTTAATCGCCGCCGCGAGCAAGGCATCGCTTGCATCAACCGTCACCAAAACCTTGCACGTCCGGCCCGCCGCGCGCCGGCCGAGATTTCCGGCGAGCTCCAGGGAGACGTGGCGCGGACTCTTTTCATAAAAGACAAAACCCGCCATGCTGGCGCCGGCGTCAAGCGCGGCGTCGAGCGAGGCTTGCGTCGCGAGGCCGCAGATTTTGACGATGACGCTCATCGGCCTGCCCTGCCGGTATCGTTCAAGCGGAATGGTTCGTTTATGCTAAAGTGGCAAGGCTTTGGCGGCAACATTTTGCGGGCGCGGCGAACCGCTCTGGCGTTTTCCAGCCGGTCCTCTTTGAAAATGTTACGGAATCTTTCGTTTTTCGCCCGGCCGCGGAAGCGATAGCCGCGCGATTTCCGCCCGCAGCGAGTTCCACCTCGCGTCTCGCCCGGCGCGCCGCGCGGCGGTGCCTCCCTTGTTCGAGATAGGTCGCGACGCCGCCGAAAATAACCCCAATTATGACGGCAACGCCTAGAACTACGAAAAGCTGCACGGTGATTTGGGTGCCCTCGGGAGCGGGCCCGGCAAACGGATCAAGGTAAATAACCACCGGATGGCGGTTGGCAACCGCCACTGCCACCACAGCGAGCGCAAGCGGAACCAGAAATAAGAGTTTAAAAAGTTGCTTCATGTAGGTCCGCCGGTGAATTCGCGCGCGTTCAAAGCGCGCTTCTAGAGGATTTTTCGCACGTTAGTAAGACCCTGACGAATGCCAAACGCCAGAACCACCGCCTGGCCGGTTGGGCCGGTCGGGCGCGCTCCCCTCGCAGCCAGCCAAAGCTTAAAGGCGAGCAATCGAACATCTAATCGTGCAATTGCGGGGGAAAGCGTCAGCCGCCATGGCCCTGGTTCAAGCGCTCCCGCATTTCCTTGCCGGTCTTGAAAAAAGGAACCGTCTTTTTATTCACCGGAACATGCGCTCCGGTGCGCGGATTGCGTCCAATTCTCGCGTCCCGGTGTTTCACCGAGAAGGCGCCGAACCCGCGCAGTTCGACCCGGGCGCCGCGTGCCAAAGCGCTGGAGATTTCCCCGAGAATTGCATTGACGATTTTTTCCACATCGCGAAGGTAGAGATGCGGATTACGGCTGGCAATCTTCTGTACGAGCTCGGATTTGATCATCGGCCCCTCCCCCTATTTTGGCCATAACTAACCCGTGGGATGCCGCGCTTCAGTTGGCGCCATTAACTTGCCAAATCGAAACAAGGCCGTCAAGCATACGCTCTTGGGCGGCACTCGCGGCACGATCAAGCGCGCCGCTCAGCCCGGCAAGCCCGAGCAATTCCGCGGCCCGCGCGGAAAAGCTCAAGATCCCCAATCGTTCCAGCGTACGTTCTTGTTTGTAGTCTCTTACCGGTAGCCCTTTTTTAATATTTTTTTCCTTCTCCAGCCATTCGATGGCTTCGCGTTCGCCGCCGAGTCGATCGACAAGGTGCAGTTCGATCCCCTGGCGGCCGGTAAAGACGCGTCCGTCCGCGACAACTTCGAGCTGCTCGCTCGTCACATTCCGGCGCTCCTTCACCAGCGCCTTGAACCATGTGAAACTGTCACTGACGAGCGCGGCGAGCGCTGCGCGCGCTTCCGGGCTCGTTGGCTCGAATCCGTTTGGCGAAGCCTTCAGCGGGGAAGACTTCACGTCCTCCACTTTCACCCCAATGGTGTCGAGCAATTTGGCGAAGTTTGGATATTGAACTAGCACGCCGATCGAACCAACCAGCGCATTACCCAGGGCGACGATCTGGTCGGTCCCCAGCGCGGCCACATAGCCGCCGGAGGCAGCCAAGCTTCCGACCACGGCAACTGCCGGTTTCTTGGCCGAGAGACGCCGGAGCGCTTCGTAGAGCCGCTCCGCTCCCGCTGTTGTGCCGCCGGGACTGTCGATCGAAATCAGTACCGCTTCGGCAGCTTTAGAATCTTCTATTTTCTGGATCAGTTTCAGAGTTTCACGATCGCCGGTGATGATGCCTTCGATGGCCAGCCTCGCGATATGCGGCGTGAAACCCATCGACCCATCCGGCCCAAGCAGGCGGAAGCTCGCGGCACCGGCGGCGAGGATCACTGCCGCGATGGCAGCGATTCGCCAATACGACAATTTTCGCCGCAAAATACGGCGCTCGGCAAGGTAGTCCGGAAAAAGCGGCGCAGCCATGACTTCTCCAGGGGTTTCAGTCCAGCGAGCAGGACGGTCCGCGCCGGCGGCTGGGATTTGTGACGCTATCAAAGCAGATTTGTAGCGATTGGACAACCGGCGGTACGGCGGCAACTGGCTGCACGATCTTTGCCGGCACTTATTTTCGCACTTCCGGCGGCGGGCGAAAAAAGAGAGTGCGGAACTAACGGTGCCTCCCGGCACGGCCGTCCCAAGCTCGTTCGCCTGCGATGCTGGGTGAGGCGAGGCTTAGGTCAGGTTCGCGCAAGCCCGCAGACCTATTTGGTCCGTGCCAGATGTCTCCTCCCCGGCGGTTCGGAAGCAACGGTGACTTCCAAGCCTACGGCACGCCGGCGGCGACGGTTACTGGTCCCCCAAGGCAACATAATAGAGATGTAATACAATGCCGGAAAAGCTAAATTCTTTGAGGTCTCGACTATCAAAACTGCGACTTGGTCTGTTGGCTTATTTCAAGGAAATTTTCGGCAGGTGTGCAGTCTTCTGGCCTTGGGCGGATCGAATTTTAATACTTCTTTCATTCATTATAGTAGTTGTCCGTCTATACGGGCAACCGCTGGATTTATTTATTACCGGATTGGCGTTCCCGCTATTTCTTCTGGTCCTTATTTTTCGCAGCCCGCTCTTGGCCGGGCCTCCGCCGCCACTGTTGGGGATAATTGGACTGGTAATGAGCTATCCAACTCTATCGTTTCTAGAATTTCCTGGTAAAACTGTCTCAGGTTATACGGGAACTGTTGTTTTATATACTATAGTATTTTATATAATAGTTCTAGCGTGGGCATTTTATACAATTAGACGAAGCTTTGCAATTTTTCCTTCGGCACGCGCACTTGTCACGGGGGGCCCTTACACCGTGGTACGGCACCCGATATATTCTTCATATTTGCACTTGGCGATATGCGTGTCACGGTGCTTATGCCGACTCTCCAAAACTTCATCGTGACCGCTATATTCGGCCTGGGTCTCTTTTTGAGGGCCAAATGCGAGGAGGATCTTCTTGCCGGGGCCGAGGGGTACGGCACTTTTCATAACCGCGTGAAGAAGCTTTTTTTCAGCGCGCCACTTTCAGCTCCCGCCGGTCTCGCAGCCGCTGCCGTTTGGTTCGGGCGGCTGTGACAAATCGCATCGTCGAAACTTCCCCCCAGTCTACGAAACTGGAGCACTTGCCGGCGGCCAAACTCCAGTCGAAGTACCTCACCAATTCGATGCACCACCCGCTCTCCAGCGGTCGCCTTACGTGCTCCAGAACAATATGCTGATGATGTGAGCTAAATCGCGGTCCTACCGCCACAAATTAGAATGCTATCCGGCGAATACGGAACAATGCGGATGCCGAATGACGGCGTGCGTTCGTCAAATTTCACGCCGGGCGGGAGTGATTTGATGGAAAGGTCAGTGAATCGGAATTTTGGCGTTTATTGGCTCTTAAATCGGGTGTGCTGGGGTGGATAAGCTCTGCGGCCCGATATAACGCAAATATCGGATCTACATCTATTTTTTCGTGGGGATGAGGAGGTATGAAGCGCTATGTTCTGTGCAGTGCGCGGCTCGTGAATATGCGCAACGCTCGCTGAACGCGGTGGCCGTGTGGTGTCCCCCAATGCAAATGCCGTTGGAAATCCTTCCCGCGTGAGCCATGCCCGCGTGGTGCGGCTTGCGCTGCCGATGACGCTCGCCCATTTGTCGACGCCGTTGCTCGGCATCGCTGACGCGGCGATCATTGGCAGGCTCGGCCAGGCGCATTTGCTCGGCGCGATTGCCGCCGCCGCCGTCATTTTCGACTTCATCTTCTGGAGTTTCGGTTTTTTGCGCATGGGAACGGCGGGGCTCACCGCGCAAGCACTTGGCGCCGGCGATGCGGCCGAGCAACGCGCGAGGCTCATCCGCGCCCTGATCGTTGCCTCTTGCATCGGAGCCGCGATGATTTTGTTCCAGGTACCGATCGCCTGGATCAGCTTTGGAGCACTCGATGCCAGCCCCGAAGTTACCGGCGCGGCGCGGCTTTATTTCGACATAAGGATCTGGTCGGCGCCTTTTGTTCTTGTCAATTACGCGGTGCTCGGCGCAATCGTTGGACGCGGGCGGACCGGTATGGCGCTCGTCCTCCAAGTCTTGATTCATCTGGTCAATGTCGGCTTCAACGTCGCTCTTGTATACGGCTTGGCGTTGGGCGTGCGGGGCTCGGCGGCGGGCACGCTGGCGGCTGAGGGATTGGGCGGGCTCGCTGGTGTTTTTGTCGTTTGCCGCATGTACGGCGACCTTCTTTCGATGAAAAGCAAACTCATTCTCGATCGCGGAAAAATCGCACGGATGTTTGCGATCAATCGCGATATTTTTGTCCGCAACACGGCGCTGCTTTTTGCCTTCGCGTTTTTTACCGCCCAGGGCGCGCGGGGCGGCGATATCGTTCTCGCGGGCAATGCGATTTTGATCAATCTCATTCTCGTCGCGGCCTATTTTCTCGACGGTTTCGCAACCGCTGCCGAGCAGATGTGTGGCCAATCGATCGGAGCGCGGGACGCCAAGGGTTTTCGCTCGGCGGTGCGCATTACGGCCTTTTGGTCCTTCGCCTTCGCCGCCGGCTTGGCGACCGTGGCGCTTATTTCCGGCAAACCGTTCATCGATTTCCTTACGACCGATGCGCAGGTGCGGGCCTATGCCCGCGATTATCTTTTGTTCGCAGCACTTGCCCCGCTTGCGGGCGCCCTCGCTTATGAACTCGACGGTGTGTTCGCCGGCGCGACATGGACGCGCGACATGCGCAACATGATGCTCGTCTCGCTCGCGCTTTATATCGCAAGCTTTTATCTGCTGCGGCCTTTCGGCAACGCCGGTCTATGGCTCTCGCTTCTGCTTTTTCTTCTCGCGCGCGGCCTCACACAAGCGTGGCGCTATCGAAAATTGTCCGCGTTGAGTTTTCCACTCGCCCAATCCGCGGCCGCGGCGCCGGTCGCGTCAGTGACCCGGGGATAGGACTTTCGCGCGAGGAGATGGACGAGGCCGCGTTTGATGTCGTCTGCAAGTGTAAGCCCTTTGAACACAAAGGATGTATAGAGCTGAACGAGGCTTGCGCCGGCCTCGATCTTAGCGAAGGCGGTTTCCGCGCTATCGACGCCTCCAACGCCGATCAAGGGAAACTGTTTCTCCACACGCAGATAGGTGGCCGCGAGCAGTTGTGTCGAAAGCCCAAACAATGGCCGGCCCGAGAGGCCGCCGGGTTCATTAGCGGAACGGTCCCGCAATGTCACGGGCCGCGAGATCGTGGTGTTCGAGACAATGAGGCCGTCGATTTTCCGCGCGCGGGCACAATTGACGATTTCGTCGAGTTTGCGGAGTGCAAGATCGGGCGCGATCTTTAATAGCACGGGCTTGCGGCCAAATCGTTCTGCTGCGATGTCCCGAGCATCGAGAACGTGCGCAAGAAGATCGTTGAGCGCATCGGCGCGTTGCATATCACGCAACCCCGGCGTGTTCGGCGAAGAAACATTGATCGCAAAATAATTCGCGACATCCGTGAAAACCTCGATGCCGCGTACATAATCGTCCATACGATTGGGCGAATTCTTGTTCGCGCCGAGGTTGACCCCGATAATTCCCGGCCCTTGCTTGCGCAAGGCAATGCGCGTGTGGACGGCCGCATGTCCATGGCTCGGGAAGCCAAGACGATTGATCACCGCCCCATCACGGGTGAGACGAAACAGGCGTGGGCGGGATTGGCCTGCCTGCGGCTCCGGCGTGACCGTGCCGACTTCGGTAAAGCCGAAACCCAGACGCAATACGGCATCGGCAACTTCGCCATTCTTGTCAAAACCCGCCGCGAGTCCAAGCGGATTTGGAAAATCGAGGCCGAACGCGTGGATCGCGAGGCAACGGTCGTCTCGCTGGGCCGGCCGCGGAAATTCATTCAGTACCTTAAGTGCCTTTATTGCCCATCCATGTGCCTCCTCAGGATCGAGACGGAACAAGACCGGACGCGCCAGCGCACCCAGAAAGCCGATCATTCCAAAAGACCAGTGAAATCATGCCCGCCGTCTGGCCGGAGTGGCAGCGGTTTTGCCCAGACCACGGCATCGAGAGGCAAGTCGCCATAAAGGTGGGGAAAAAGTGCGCCGCCGCGCGATTGCTCGAAACGCAAGCCCTCGCCGAGCCGTTGTGCGGCTACCGCTATCAGCAGCAAATCATCTTTGCCGCTAAAGTGTTTCGCGGCTGTCGCTTCGGCCTGCTCCGCCGTCGAGAAATGGATGTAACCGTCGGCGATATCGGCCGGCGCGCCGTCGAACCGGCCCTTGTCCTGGGCTTTGCGCCACAAGGAGGCAGGAGCGATTTTGTAGATCAGATCCATGGCCCGGCCAAGTCTTTGGTGCCTTTCTTAATACAAAGACCGCCGCGAGGGCGACCCAAGTTTGGGGGCGATTTTACCATTCGAAGAAAATCTCCGATATCGGGTTGGTTCTTGTGAAAAAGACCGGCTATTGGTTGCCTGCGCTTCCGCCTCTTTCAGATACTTACGCATCACAAAAGGCTCTTCGGCGCCGATGCCACTGCGCCGGAGCTGCTTTAGCTGACCAAAAAAGGCTTGCCGCCTCGAATCGGCCTGTCAAGTCGTGTGCGCGGGACGTTTCATTGCCCTGATCGCGTCGCGCGCCGCCCGCGCGGGCTTAAGAGCGGTTCGCCTGACGGCGCCGTAGACGCTTCGCTTGACCGAATCCTTGAAGCCAGAAACCCGCGGCGGGGTAGGACTAAACCCCAGGCGGCGAAGCCAATAATTGGTTCTGTAGACATCCGCCGTGATCGCGTCGAGATAGTGGAAATTAATGTTCAGCGAGACAGACACTTCGCGCCCATTCTGCACCCAGTGGGGAGCGCCGACCGGAATGTGGACGCCTTGTCCGGGAAGGAGTTCGATCACGCTCGCGCGGCTTTGATATTGCGGCCGGTAGACCGCTGCATTGTTATCTACTGCCCAGAATTTTTCAATCTCCTGCTCCGGCAACACATCGCGATCCATGGGGTCGAAAATGCTGATCGTTTTGCGGCCCCGGATCTGATACAGCCAGCTGCATTCGCGGTCGATATGGTAGGTACTGATCCGGTTGGGCGAATTGATGAAGATGATCGCATCGCGAAGCTTCATGACTTGTCCAAGGTCTCGCCCGGATAACGCGACGATTTCGTCCATGCAAGTGTCGAGCAGTCCAGCGTATTCGGCATCATCCTGCACATGGCGCAGAACAATGAACGCCCCCGCCGTCTCGATGCGCCGCAAAAGTTCATCGACCGGCACGTCGCAACGCGGCGTCTGATCCCAGCGCTGATCGACGCGGATCTCGCCCGCGTCGTAGTACACATCATCGGAATTGCGCGCCCGCCGGCGGGCCAGCGCGAGCAGCCGGGAAGTCTCAAAAAGAGGATTATCCGAAAGCCGATGCGCGAAAGTAAAGCAATTTTTGTCGAAGTCGCGGGCAAACACCGCAGGGTCCGCCTCTAGCAGCGGCCGTTCATGAAAGGTTATGGCCGACACAGAACAAATCTCCACATAGAACTAATCTATCGAAGAAAACAAATCACATGATATAATGAAGATAACTAACCTCTATACGACAATGATTGGGGCGTGTGAAAACACCAGGCAGTTCGACAATCACGCCATTTGTTCTATATCTGCGAAGCGCTGTCCCCACGACTCGCCTCAAGCTATACTTGAATACTCTGTTTTTTTGTAAAGCTGCCCCGCACTTTTGTCAAGGCGGAGCAGGTCTCCGAGCCGGGCAATTGGGTGAAGAATTCCGGGACAAACGGCAGAAGCGCTGAATCTGCCGCGATCCTATGATTCGGTTTCCGCCAAAAAATGAAGGGGCATTCGAGGTATTCACTCGTCAATGCCTGCTCGTCCTTTGGCTCATCCGCTTGGCAAGCCTGAAGGGTGCCTTGAGCTTGTTCATGCCGGAATATAGCAATTCATCGGTACTTGCCGGATTAGCCTTTGTAAGCATTTCGAAGGTGCGATGTTTCAGCTTATCCCTGATCCGCGATTGGCCAGGCGGCAGCGGCCGGAATCCGAGATGGCGGAGACAATAATTCGCCTGATAAATCCTCGCCCTATATATCATGGGGGAGAGCGTGAACCAGATGCTGACGCTCACGGAGACGTTGTTCCCGTTCGTCACCATGTGAGGCGCCAAGGGCGGGTGATGGACAGCTGTTCCAGGTGTCAGATGAAACACTTTACCAGACTCCAGGACTTCCTCGCGGTAGATTCCGGCCATGGGATTCCCCGCGTAGAACCGCTCGATTTCATTTTCGGTTAGCACGAAGCGGTCCTGGGGGTCGAAGAGGCGAACATCCTTTTCGCCTCGAATCTGAAAAAGGAAATTCGAATCATGATCGAAATGGTAGGGTGTCACCATATTGGGAGACGCCACGAAAACTGTGATTCCCGACAAGCCAATGTCGTGCCGCAAGGGCAGCCCAGTCAGGTCCTCTATGTCGCCAATCGTCTTGTGGAGGATGTGGTCATAATCGGGGTCCAATTCCTCAAGGCTAGATATTTTAAACCAAATCTTACCCTCTTCGACATGATGTATGGCTTGGAGCAGCCTGTCTCGCAGCGGAGCGCAATTGAATTTCGCATCCCCTTCAACCGTGAGCGCGAATTTTGTTGGATCGCCTCTGTCGATGGCTCCCTTGGCTAGGGTGAGCAGCTTCGAGATATCGAACAGGGGATGGTTCGCCAGAGTATGGCGAAAAAGGTAAGGCGCGGAATTAAGCTGCTTCCAGATGCCCGGATTATCGAGTCCAATGACGCGCGTATTATCTTTTGCCTGCTCGACCAGAGTTGAGAGAGACATCGTTGAGTGCCCCGCAGGTGAACAATGCTATCTGGTTACTAATGCTTTTATTTTTTCTGGCGTAGTATCCTTCGCTTGCCCCTGTACAGGAAACTTGCAATTCCGATCCATGTTAGGAGGTTGCACCGGTTGGGCGAAAGGGTGCGTTTTGTTTTAGAATAATTTTTGTTCCAGGATGATTTATGGCAATTATCTGGGTTTTGTTAAAGTTGCCTCGCAGTTATGTCAAGGAAGGGCGGATTTCGGGCAGTGTCGTAAATGCCACAACTGCAAGGATCACGTTTGAGCCAACTTTCTTATCGGATAGGCATCCGCCAAATCATAGTTGCTCCGCCTCAGGCTAAATATGCTGCATGTTGGCGCTTAAGATCGCCGCTCAAGGCATCGGCGATGAGTTTGCGGGTTTCGGCGATCCCGTAAAGCGCCACGAAAGACCCAAATCGGGGGCCGCGGCTTTCGCCGAGCAGCACGCCATATAGCATGGCGAACCAATCGTTCGAGACGCCGGGACGATCGGCTGTCGCGCCCTTGGCTTTCATATCCTGATAGCGAGGCAATTTCCGCGCGACATCGTAGAGCACTGTCTGGATTGCTTCCGCGCTGGCGTCCGGGGGCAGGGCGCAGAGAGCGGTGGACAGATTTTCGAGCGCCTCGCGCTCGATGTCGTCCGGCTCGCGAAAGCTTTTCGCGGGGCGCACGAAATCGCGGAAATAGCGCACCGCATACACGACCAGCCGGTCGAGGCGCGGATGCGTCGCGGCCGAAACATCCGGCGCATAACGGCGCAGAAAACCCCAGAGAACCTGCGGATCTTCGCTGTTCGCGACAGTGGCAAGGTTTAGCAACATGCCAAAGGTAATGAGCGTGGCTTGGCTGCCATGCCCGCGCAAGACTTCGGGGGGGGGCGGCTCGCCCGAATGAATATGCCAGACCGGGTTGCCGAGACGCTCCTTGGCCGCTTGCCTTGGATAGGCGTCGAGATAGCCAAGATAGTCATCGACCGTGCGCGGGATAACGTCGAAATAGAGCCGCTTGGCGGCGGATGGTTTCTGATACATGAAAAGCGACAGACTTTCGGGGCTCGCATAGGCGAGCCATTCGTCAATCGTCAGTCCATTGCCTTTCGACTTCGAGATTTTTTGGCCCTTTTCGTCGAGGAACAATTCATAGTTGAATCCTTCCGGCGGCGTGCCGCCGAGCGCGCGGGTAATCGCGCCCGACAATTTGACCGATTCGATCAAATCCTTGCCGGCCATTTCATAGTCCACCTTGAGTGCATACCAGCGCATCGCCCAATCCGGTTTCCATTGCAGCTTGCATGCGCCGCCGGTTACCGGGGTCTCGAAAAACTCTTTTGTGTCCGGATCGCGCCAAGTGAGCGTGCCCGCGCCGACATCGATTCCTTCGATCGGCACCTGCATCACGACGCCGGTCCTTGGATGTACCGGCAGAAACGGCGAATAAGTAGCGGCCCGCTCCTCGCGAAAGCTCGGCAGCATGATCGCCATGACGTCGTCGTAATGCTCCAGGATGTGGAGAAGTGCTTCGTCGAAGCGACCAGACCTATAGTAATCCGTCGCCGAAGCGAATTCGTAGTCGAAGCCGAATTGATCGAGAAAGGCGCGCAGCCGCGCGTTGTTGTGCGCGCCAAAGCTTGGATGCGTACCGAAAGGGTCTGGAACTTCTGTGAGCGGCCGGCCCAAATGGGCGGCGACAAGCTCCTTGTTTGGAATATTGTCCGGCACCTTGCGAAGGCCGTCCATGTCGTCCGAAAATGCGAGGAGGCGGGTCTTGATCTTGTCCCCGGTCAAGACCCGGAACGCGTGGCGCACCATGCTCGTGCGGGCGACCTCGCCAAAAGTTCCGATATGCGGCAGGCCGGAAGGCCCGTAGCCGGTCTCGAACAGCACCTCGGTCTGGCCGGTTGCCGCAATCCGCCGGATGAGCTTGCGCGCTTCCTCGAATGGCCAGGCATTGCTTTGATCGAGCGCTCCGGCGAACGACATGACAAGACCTTGGGAAGGAAAAGAAGTTCACGGCGAGCGGTCCGCAAACGATAAGGAGCACGGGTTCGCTCGTCAATTACCCCTCGCCTAGATCATGTGCAGGAGAAACGCTTCGCCCGGTTGCCGCGAAATTGCGGGTGGGCGTTTCGAGTGTCGTGAAATGGCCGCAGCACGTTCGCGGCGGTTTGGATCGTACCAAAATGTTTCACGTGAAACATTTTGGTACGATTGGGGCCGGAAACCTTACAGGGTGTCAGACAGCGGCGCCTTCTTCGATCATGTAAGATCGATCGATTTTTTTGTACAATTCGAAAGCGCGGTGGTGGCGCCTCGATGGCTTAGCTGGTTTGCGGGAAGTCATCCCCGATGTAAGGTTCGCTAACGGAATCGAGGTTGTCACATGGGATGCCCGAGCCGCTGCCGCTTTGCCGCGTCCGTCCCCCGCCTTTGACAATACCCCGTCCGCAAACGGCGGAATGGTCCACACTGCACTTGTGCAACGAGGAAGCCCTTAAAAATCAAGGGCCTGTTTTGGCGTGTATGTCTTAGCAAATGAACAGGCTGTCGTTGACGGGGTCTCGCGATCGGATAACCTGCCTGCTGGAAAATCCCAAGCGGACGACCAAAATCTACTAGCGTGGGGTTTCGATGGCCGCATCTGTCACGGCGCGGGTAAACGCTGTACGTAGAAATGGAATACATAATGAGAACTGTCCTAGTCTATAGATGGAAAACCTGGAATCAGCAGGCAGGAGATTACGACATTTCTCGCCGAATGGCCACTCGTGAAGCAATCGAGCGAATAAAAAAGCTGGTGATCCTTGAAGGTACGGCGACAGAAGTCGACAGCTTGCTCTTAAATGAAGAAGGGATGACGGAATTTGATTTTATCCCGTGATTTTTCGACTATCTGTGGTTCTCCAGACGCGTCCAGTCATCTCATACGCGCTGTCGCGTGCGGATTAGGCGGCGCGCCCTCGATTAAAGAGCGAAGCATATCAAGATGGCTAACGAGTTCTCTCTCCATATCACTCGGCATTTTGAATTGCAGTTTGTCGAAGTGTATTATATCGTTAGCAAGGTGTTGTAATTTATGTAACGTCGCGCGCCTAACGGTCGAAGGCAAACCAGAAACGTTCTTGATATATTCCTCTAATTTCCCCCCGGTTGCTCCGTAGTGCTCTTTCAACGTTACTTCCAAAATGGATCGCAGCAAGGCAATCGCTGCAAACGGAACTCCGTACACAAAAGCTTCGTGAGCCTCTTGCAAGTGTGTAAGTAGGGAGAGTTTTTCGGAATTGCCATGATGCTGCGAAATATGCCTCGGAATTAGCACGAAAGGGACGAGCTTGCGGCGGCGCATAATCCCTTCGAGATCGAGACCAGCTTGGCCTCTGAGACTCTCCCACTCAGAAATTCCGATTTTGATCTGCTCGACAAAGCCCGCTGGAAGATAATCCTCCTCTTCTTCACACCGAATTCTGCTCCTTGGCGAAGTCGGACGCAGCACCTATCGCAGCGCTCGCTTCCCGGGCTTCGTCGGCTGCAAGTTGCCAGCGACGCTCATCGAGCCCCTCCTGCGGAATGCTATCGATAACAACATCCAGGCTGACATCGAACAGTTCGGCTAGGTCGATGGCATTCACAACATTGGAATATCGCTGCTCGTAGTCCCGCCAAGCCTTCACGAACTTGGGGTCAACAGGTGCCGCAAACAAACGACGCTCGCGCCTCTCTGCCTCCGCAAGGTCCGATGCAGCCTTCCCAACATCCCCGCAAAGAGCTCCAAAATCGTCGTCCTCTGTCAAGAGATTGACAACGCGGGCGGGATCGTCGTGGGTCCACTTGCGCAGCCTTGCGTAAAGAACCATAAATCGAACAACGGCCTCGTGATCCTTTGGGTCAGCCATGCTTGCCTCCCTCGCGGGCCACACCGATTTTTAAAGCGCGCAGTTCGCCACGTGAATAGAACTCTTCAAGATGTTACTCTATCGAGCATCAATACGGTATGTCCCCCGGATATACTAGCGGGACGGCGAAAGCCGAATGAGCCCAAGATGGAACCTGCTTCAAGCAGTCCAAAAACCACCCTTTTCGCGAGAGTTGATTTTATTAAAAACGCAATTTCGATGGCGTCTTATGCCAAGTCCCGTAGTGCGTGACTTGGACGTCATGCCCGGTCCCCGGGTTAAACCCGGGGATGATCCGGGCATCAAGACTCTTGTGCTTAGATGGCCGGGTCAAGCCCGGCCATGACGAGGGGCATGCTGGAGTCGTTCCTTAGACGCCGCGCATGAGAGCGGCCAGAAAAATCACACCGTCACCTGGGCGCCGAGCTCGACGACGCGATCGGACGGTATCGAGAAAAAGTCGGTCGCGTTCGCCGCTTGCCGCGACAGCGCGATAAAAAGCCGGTCCTGCCATAAAGGCATCTCCGACTTAGGCGCAGGTCTGATCGTCCGGCGGCCCAGGATGAACGATGTCGTCATGATGTCGCATTTCATCCCCGCCTTGCGCAATAAGGCCAGCGCCGCCGGAATGCGCGGGCTTTCCATATAACCAAAATGCAGAATTACGCGGGTAAAATCCTCGGAGAGTTTTTCAATCTGATAGCGTTTGCTGTAGGCTACACGGGGCGTGTTTTCGGTCGTGACCGACAAAAGCCAGACGCGCTCGTGCAAAACTTTGTTGTGTTTGAGATTGTGCAGCAGGGCAGGGGGTGCGATCTCAGGCGAATTGGTGAGGAAAATCGCAGTTCCGGGCACCCGTATCGGTTTCGATTTCTCCAGCATCCGGATGAGATCGGGAAGGGGGATCGAATCGCGGCGGAGTTTTTCGGTGAGAAGATGGGAGCCGCGAACCCAGGTCCACATCACGATCATCGCGCCGCCGGCGAGCAACAGTGGCACCCAGCCGCCATCGACGATCTTCATGAGATTGGCGACAAGAAAAGCAAGATCGATCGCGAGGAACCCGGATACGAACAGCGCCGCGAGCCAGACCGGCCAATGCCAGCATTTCCACACGACCACGAAGGCGAGCGCGGTGGTCACCACCATCGTGCCGGTGACCGCGATGCCATAGGCGGAAGCCAGCGCACTCGAACTCTTGAACAACATCACCAGCAGGAGAACCCCGAGCAAGAGCAGACGGTTAATGCGCGGAATGAAGATCTGGCCTTCCTGGGTGTCCGAAGTGTGCAAGATAAGCATCCGCGGCAACAGTCCGAGCTGGATCGCCTGGCGGGCGAGCGAGAAGGCGCCGGTGATGACCGCCTGGCTCGCAATGACCGTGGCAATCGTGGAAAGGATGACCAGCGGCAGCAGCGCCCAGTGCGGCGCGAGCAGGAAAAACGGATTTTCCACCGCCATCGGATCGGTGAGAACGAGTGCCCCTTGGCCGAGATAATTCAAGGTTAGCGCCGGCAGCACGAAGACCATCCACGCCGTCTGAATGGGGGCGCGGCCGAAATGGCCCATGTCCGCGTAAAGCGCCTCCGCTCCGGTCACCGCAAGAAATACCGAACCCAGTACGACAAATCCGAGCATGCCGTGGTCGATCAGAAACCTTAAGCCGTGAATCGGGTTGAAGGCCTGAAGGATGCGTGGTGCGTCGCCAATGTGGGCCGCACCGAGAAAGCCGATCGTCAGAAAAAAAACCGCCATGACCGGACCGAAGAAAGCGGCGACGCGCGCGGTCCCGCGCCTTTGCGCCCAGAAGATCGAAATCAGAATGACGACGGTGAGCGGCAGGACATAGGCCCTAAAAACCGGCGTGACGAGTTCAAGGCCCTCAAGCGCGGAAAGAACTGAGATCGCCGGCGTGATGACCGCGTCGCCTGAAAACAGTGCCGCGCCCGCGACGCCAAGGAAAAAAACCGGCGCCACACCACGACCGAGCGCCGATTGGGCCAGTGCCATGAGCGACAAGGTGCCGCCTTCGCCCTTGTTGTCGGCGTACATAAGAAAAAGCACATATTTCGCGGTCACCGTGAAAAACAATGCCCAAATCAGCAGCGACACGGTTCCAATCACGCCCGTATCGGTCACCCCGGTGGCTTTGATATGATGAAGCGATTCGCGCAGCGCATAGAGAGGGCTCGTCCCGATGTCGCCATAGACGACGCCGAGCGACCCGAGCGCCATCGCGGCAAAGGCGGTTTTTCGCGGGACCGGGACTGCGGGATCGCAAACATCCCCCCGCGCGGCCGGGGGGCCTTGCTCTTGCGCGATTTGTCGCCCCATTCGAATGTCCTTCGAAATCCGCCATTATGCGCCGGTAGAACTGCCGGAACCTTGTTGTTGCATTGCAATATAGTCGTTTCCAGGCCGGGAGAGAAGGGGGTGGTTTTGACCGAAGGCCCGGTGGAGGTGCCGGAGTTGGTCATGATCCGAGCCGGAATAAGCCTCTTCGGCCTGGGGCCGCCGAGCCTTGTGATCCATGTGCGCCATGAACCATGAACCAAGCAAATGGTTGCGCGGTTTTGTGAAAAGCCCCTGCGAAGCTAGGCGATAATTTTTCATGCCGGCATTGGCCACGGGGAACGTGAGACTTTATCAAATAATGGGCGCGCGGCCTTGCGTGAAGGGTTGACGGCCGGCCGCCAAAACGTGGCGGCGCTCGAACCAACAAGGGTTATGCGTAATCTTCCATGCCGTGCGATGTCCACCGCCCGGCTCGCTTTGTAAAGCATTGCAAGAGATTAGACATTATCAATTCACTTCCGCTCAGGACCTTGGAATTGCGCGTCAAGGTTCCTAGCCGAGCCCGCACGGCGGCCGGATAGGATTTAAATAGCTGTTGCGAAACCTCAGGATTGGTTTGATGATTGCGGGGATCGTAGGCAAGATGAAATTTGAGCGTGCTGGCTGGATAGACGCAAACATTGGGCAAGCCGAGCGCCATGGTGCAAGCCGAGCGGCACTCGTGCAGTCTGACCTCGCGTTCCGACTCCCGGTAGATCGCGGTTTGACTCTGGTAATCCGCGACGACACCCCCAACATCCTTCATGACGACGACGGGCGCCGGCATCGGCGGCGGCTCAAGATAACTCAATACCCACCTTGCAACTCATATTCGCCGGGACTTAATGCGATGCTTTCCGAGCCAGTGCCTCTCCAACATAAGCAAACGTGGTGTACCCATTCTTAACAAATCGCGGCGAAACTGCGGATTCTGGCAGCCTGCTCGATATTCGATCATCCGAGGGCGATTTTGCTTTTAAATGAAGCGCGACATTGACCGCGTGGATTAATCCGTGGTGATGCCGGGAACCCGGCGGCTGTCCAGGTTGGCGTGAGCAAAAAAGATGTCCTTGCAAAACAACATCGCCGCCAGTCCAGGTTTCGGAGTTTATGTGCATTGGCCGTTTTGCCTCTCCAAATGCCCCTATTGCGATTTTAACAGCCATGTGCGCGCGAAGCCGGTCGACGAGGCCCGTTTTGTCGCGGCAATAAGGTCGGAACTCGCGCACCGCGCGGCGTTGACGCAAGGCCGCACGGTAGCCTCAATCTTTTTTGGGGGCGGCACGCCATCCTTGATGAAGCCGCAAACAACCGCCGCTATCCTCGACGCGATCGCCGCGCTCTGGCCGGTCGCGCCCAAGGCCGAGATCACCTTGGAGGCCAATCCGACCAGCGTCGAGGCAGAGCGGTTGCGCGGCTTCCGGGCAGCCGGCGTCAACCGTGTTTCGCTTGGCGTCCAAGCGATGAACGACGCGGATTTGAAGGCGCTTGGCAGAGGCCACACGGCCGAGGAGGCGATGCGGGCGGTCGAACTTGCCGCGTCCATCTTCGAGCGCTATTCCTTCGATCTGATTTATGCGCGGCCCGGCCAAACGGCGGCCGGCTGGCGTGAGGAATTGGAACGCGCGATTCTCCGCGTGCGCGATCATATCTCGCTTTATCAGCTCACGATCGAGCCAGACACGATGTTCGAGCGCTTGCGCGATGCGGGCAAGCTGAGCGTCCCCGATAATGATCGCGCCCGCGCAATGTGGGACGTGACCCAAGATGTTACGTCGAAGGCCGGGCTTCCCGCCTATGAAATTTCCAATCACGCGCGCCCTGGTGCGGAGAGCCGGCACAACCTCATCTATTGGCGATATGGCGAATATGTCGGCGCTGGGCCCGGCGCGCATGGCCGGATTTTGACGGCAGGAGGCCGCCGCGCGCAAGCGACGGAACGCCATCCTGAAATGTGGCTGACCGTGGTCGAGAGCGAAGGTCATGCCTTGGTCGAGGACGATTATTTGTCGGCGGAGGAGCAGGGCGACGAATACCTGCTGATGGGCTTGCGTCTTGCCGAAGGAATTGAGCCGGCCGAGTTCCTAGCGATGTCCGGCCGGAGTCTCGATCCCCGCCGCGTGGCCTCGCTCATCGCCGATGGCATGGTCGAATATACGTCACGGGGACGCCTCAGGGTAAGCGCGGAAGGCTTTCCGGTGCTTGACGCGGTCGTCGCCGATCTCGCCGCTTGAACAAGGAGACCAACCAAGCCCCAATGGCGCTTGATAAATTCGGCCGATACCTGCTTACACTGGCCGCTATCGAAATAACAGGGCTCCGCCCCGGGGTCTTGCGGGATTTTCGAAGCAACGGTGCGATTTTGTTCGCCGCGAGGAACCCGCGCACTTTAGGATGGGCGCAGCATCCGCGATTCGGCTTAGTCCATGCGCCTCGATTGGAACGACATCAAAGCCCGCGCGGCGAAATTCGCCGCGGAGTGGAAGGACGCCCAATACGAGCGCGGCGAGACGCAAACATTTTACAACGACTTTTTCCAACTGTTCGGTGTTACCAGGCGGCGCGTCGCGAGCTTCGAGCACCCCGTCAAGCTGCTAAAGAAGCGCGGCTATCTCGATCTCTTTTGGAAGGGCAAGCTGCTCGTCGAGCAAAAGTCCGCTGGACGCAGTCTGACGCCCGCGCGACGGCAGGCGCTGGATTATTTTCCGGGCCTCAAGGAACACGAGCTGCCGCGCTATATTCTCCTGCCGGATTTCCAAAATTTCGAGCTTTACGATCTCGACATCGCATTGGACCGGCCGGTGTGCTTCCGGCTCGCGGAGCTGCCGGATCACGTTCAGGATTTTGGTTTCATCGCCGGTCAGGAGCGGCGAGTTTTCCGCGATCAAGATCCAGCAAATATTCTCGCTTCGGAAATCATGGGCGCGCTGCACGACGCGCTCGACGAGGCGGGCTATCGCGGCCACAAGCTCGAACGTTTCCTGGTCCGCCTTTTGTTTTGTCTTTTTGCCGACGATACCGGCATTTTCCAACCGCTCGGCATATTCGAGGAGTTTTTGCGCGATCGCACACGTGAGGATGGCGCGGACCTCGGCCCGATGCTCTCAAAACTTTTCGAGGTGCTCGACACGCCGGAGACGGAGCGCGGCCACAAACTCGATGGCGATCTGGCCCGCTTTGATTACATCAATGGCGAGCTGTTCCGCGAACGCCTGCCACTGCCCGATTTCGACCGCGCCATGCGCGACAAACTCTTAAACGCCTGCGGCTTCAATTGGGAGAAAATCTCGCCCGCGATCTTCGGGTCGCTGTTTCAGTCGGTCATGGATAAGGCTGCCCGACGCAAGCAGGGCGCCCATTACACCAGCGAGAAAAACATTCTCAAGGTCATCGAACCGCTGTTTCTCGACGATCTCAAGAACGAATTTGCGCGGCTGAAAGCGCGAAAAGATACCGGGCGGAGGAGGGCGCTCGAGGACTTTCATGAGAAACTCGGCAATCTCACTTTTTTCGATCCGGCCTGCGGTTGCGGAAATTTTTTGGTCATCGCCTATCGCGAATTGCGCGAGCTCGAAATCGCGGTTTTGAAGGAACTTTATCCCGGCACACAGCGCGTCACCGACATTGGACTCTACACGAAGGTCAACATTGATCAGTTCTTTGGGATAGAGATTTCGGAATTCCCGGTCCGCATTGCCGAGGTTGCAATGTGGATGATGGACCACATCATGAATGCGCGGCTGTCCGCCGCCTTCGGCGAAAGTTTTGTGCGCATACCCTTAAAGACATCGCCGAACATTGTTAACGCCGATGCGCTGGAGACGGATTGGGCGAACGTGCTCGCGCCGGAAAAATGTTCCTACATTCTCGGCAATCCGCCGTTCGGGGGCGCCAAATATCAATCGGCGAAGCAACGGGCGCAGGTCCGGAGCATTGCATCGCTTGGCGGTTCTGGCGGCACGCTCGATTATGTTTGCCCCTGGTTCATTACGGCTGGCGAATATCTTCGTGTTTCAAAAGCGCGTATTGGACTCGTCGCGACGAATTCGATCACACAGGGCGAGCAGGTGGCGCAGCTCTGGCCGTTGCTGTTCAACCGTTACGGACTGGAGATCGCGTTTGCGCACCGCACCTTTGAATGGATGAGCGATGCGAAGGGCAAGGCGCATGTTCATTGCGTCATCATCGGCCTGACGCGCCGTGATGACGAGCCGCAGGACAAACGGCTGTTTTCCTATGACGATATCAAGGGCGATCCGAAAGAGAGCAGGCACGCGGCGCTATCGCCATATCTTTTCGATGCGAGCAAGGTGACCGACAGACATTTGCTAGTGCACGAACGCTCATTGCCGCTTTGCGACATCGCTCCGCTCATCAGCGGCACACAGCCGATTGATGACGGAAATTACATCTTCGATTCGGACGAAAGATCGGCGCTTCTGGCATCCGAGCCAATGACCGCAAACTACCTTCGCCTTTATATCGGGGCAATTGAATACATCAACGGACTTGAGCGCTGGATTCTATGCTTGAAAGGTGCGTCGCCGGGCGAACTTCGCAAAATGCCACAAGTCGTTCAACGCATGCAAAAAGTGAAGGCGTTCCGCGCGAAGAGTGAGCGAAAAAGCACCTTGGCGATAGCTGATTACCCGGATCGCTACAATGTTGAGGTAATCCCTGATCGACCTTTTCTCGTAATTCCAAAGGTCAGTTCTGAACGCCGCAACTATGTGCCGATCGGCTGGTTGCAGCCGCCGACTATCCCCAGCGATCTCCTTTTCGTACTGCAGAATGCCACCCTATCCGACTTCGCCCTCATCACCTCGCGCATGCACATGGCCTGGCTGCGCAACATCGGCGGCCGCTTGAAGAGCGATTACCGATATTCGATTGGCATCGTCTACAATCCCTTCCCCTGGCCGGCGCTCGATCTTGCCGCCAAGACAAAACTCGAAAAGCTTGCGAAAGCCGTGCTCGATGCCCGCGCGGCCCATGCGGGTGCGACGCTCGCCGACCTCTACGATCCCGATGTCATGCCGGAGTATCTGCGCAAGGCGCATCGCGCGCTCGACGAGGCGGTGGATCGCCTCTATCGCAAGGAGCCTTTCGCGAGCGACCGGGAAAGGGTCGAGCACCTTTTCGGCTTATACGAAAAGCTCACCGCGCCGATGCTCGCCGCAGCCGCCGCCAAACCCAAGCGCGGCCGGAAAAAATGAAGGCCCGGCTGTAACGCTGACCCCGACTATTTCCAAGGAATTAATTTCTACCCACGTAGACAGCCTTGAGTGCATGCTCGTCATAATACTTGCAATAAATTAATTAATAGAATAACGTAGTGTTAACAAACTCGAATCGTAAAATTTGTCTTTACTTAATATTTGATTTGCCTAAGCATATAAAGCTTGGATTCAGCGTGTTGCTTAAACTGGTTTTCATTTGTGATTCGTATTTTGGTTGCATCGACGCGCCGGCAGGCAAGCCGCCGCAATGCAAACGAAGAGGTTAATCCCATGATGAGTGCCCAGAAAAGCGAGGCCGCGCAGCCTCGCGCCATGCTTGCCGAGGTCCGGCCAGCCTATCTCGAGGCTTTGACTCTGGTCGAGAGGCTGCATCGCCGCCTTCTCGACGTGATCAAGGACGAATTCGACCGGCGCGGCCGCAGCGACATCAACTCCGTGCAAGCCTTGCTGCTTTATAATATCAGCGACAAGGAATTGACCGCCGGCGAATTAAGGACGCGCGGCTATTACCTTGGTTCGAACGTCTCTTATAATGTCAAGAAACTGGTCGAAACCGGCTATCTGCATCATGCGCGCTCACGCATCGACCGCCGCGCCGTACGAATCAGCCTGACCGACAAGGGCAGGGACGTCCACACCATCGTCTCCGGGCTTTACGACAAGCATGCCGCCACGGTGGAGCAAATCGGTGGGATCAACTCCGGCGAGTTCGCAAGACTTAACCAATCGCTGGTCCGGCTCGAACGTTTCTGGACAGACCAGATAAGGTACAGACTGTGACCCGCAGGATACGATGCGAAGCTAAAGATTAAATCTGACTGCGGGAGCCCTTTGCCCCGGGTTATTTTGGACACGGTGTTATTTCGAACATAATCGCCACAAATTCGCCGTCCTGTTTGTGCCTTTCTCGTTCCTCGGCGCCACCTCGAAAGAAGAAGGGGTCACGCTGCTCGTGTCTTAAGTTTGGATGTTAACTAGGTATTCACGAAACTCTTCCAAACCAATTGACGCATCGGGCCGGGAGGCACGGCCGCGCCGGCTCGTTCGAGACCGGGATATTGTCCGCCCGCGCCGGATCGCAGCCACAGCGCCGAAAAGCATTGGGGGGCGTAGGATTGGAGGTCGAGACATTGGGAATTAAAACGAAAAAAGATTTGTCGCGCCTGGCGAATCATCGTTGTTGCCGAATTGGGCGGGTGGCGGTTGTAGTCACCGCCTTCGGGTCAATCCATGCTGCCGGCGCGGCCGCCGAGTCGCGCTACGCAGCGTTCGGCGAGCAGGCCGAATGGGCGCAACGTTACGATGCTGATCCTCGCCTTTCGGTCCACCGCTCGAACACGCCGGTTCTCTCTGTCGAATCCATGTCGGCGACCGAACAAGCGATCGAATCCTACCGTCAAATCGTTGCCAATGGCGGTTGGGTCATGGTTCCTGCGGGACAGACTCTCAAACTCGGCGTAAACGGCCAGGCCGTGGTCGCGCTGCGCAAACGGCTCGTGGCGTCGGGCGATCTCGATCCCTCGGCAGGCGCTTCGCCGGTCTTCGATTCCTACGTCGATGCCGCGGTGAAACATTTTCAGGCCCGCCACGGTCTGCTCCAGAGCGGGGTGGTCTCAAAGGAGACCTTTATCGCGCTCAATATCCCGGCAGATGTGCGGCTGCACCAGCTCGAGGTGAACCTCGTCCGATTGCGCTCTTATTCCGGCAACCTTGGCGAACGTTTCGTCATGGCGAATATCCCGGCGATGGCTGTCGAGACGGTCGAGAACGGTGTTGTCGTGACACATCACGCGGCGGGCGTCGGCAAGATCGACCGCCAATCGCCGGTCATGATGACGAAGGCGATCGACATTAATTTCAATCCGTATTGGACCGTGCCCGCTTCGATCATCCGCAAGGATTTGATCCCGCGCATGCAAAAGGATCAAAACTATCTCTCCGACCATAAGATCCGGATTTTCGATAAGGACGGCCAGGAGCTGCAATCCAATCAGATCAATTGGAACTCGCTCGACGCGGTCAATTATAAATTCCGCCAGGATCCGGGTGGCGATCTCAATTCGCTTGGCGTCGTGCGCATCAACATCAACAATCCCTATGGTGTCTATATGCATGACACCCCCGAGAAAGGCATTTTCGGCGACGATGACCGGTTTGTGTCGTCCGGTTGCATCCGGGTCCAAAATGTTCGCGATTATGTGACTTGGTTGCTCAAGGACACGCCGGGTTGGGATCGCGACCATATCGACGAAGTGATCCGCTCGGGCGAGCGCGTGGATGCCAAGCTCGCCGTCCCCGTTCCGGTGTATTGGGTGTACATCACGGCGTGGGCCACACCGGAGGGTCTTGCCGAATTCCGCGAGGATATTTATCAGCGCGACGGCTTCGGGCCGGAAACGGCCGACGCTTCCTCGGCCCCGCTCCCGCAAGTGCAACCGCCGCCGGAACCCCGCGCGGTCAGCGTGCGAAGCACCGTTCTCGAACCGATGAACGACGACGAATAATTTTCGCCGCCGATGCTATCGCGGCCTCGAAAGCGTGATTATGCGGTAAAGCTAGCGCGTTTGAGGAGCCGCTTTAGCCTTCCAGCGGGCTCTGTTTGGTGCTTCGTCACGCGAGCTCTCCCGGTCCCTCCCGCAGGCTGGCCGCTGTGCCTCGCCTTGCGTGTGACAGCAGCCGCTTTTGGCACAAAAAATCTCCGCCGTGAAACCCGCCCAAGGGCGGAGAATTACGCGGGCGGGCGTTCGCAATTGCCGCTTGAGTGAGAGGTCGTTGCCGGCGGTATTAGATTCCCAATCCTTCATCCCACAACCAAGACGGGCGTGCCGGTACGAAAACCAGTGACACCAAAGCCGCACAAATTGTTTTTCTGAATGTCATCCACAACTTCCTGCGGGACTGGGCTTTTGCACCTGCATCCGGATGCTATGCTAGCAGCTATCTAGAAATTGTTTGTACGCGTTGTACGCGGTTAGTCCGCATGCCGCGTGGAAACCAATTTGCGGCCGCGCGCGCGATTTTGGAGGTGAACCTTGGATGGCAAAAATTTAGCCTCTCGCCGGTTCGATTTCGATCCCGCTTTCGAGTTGGCGGCGATCGAAACTGTCGGCCTCGTCGAAATTGCCGGACGCGTTAAATGGTTCGACATCGCGAAAGGCTACGGCTTTATCGTGCCGGATAACGGCGGCGCCGACGTTCTTTTGCATGTCACCACCTTGCGCAAGGACGGCTTTAGCGCTGCGTGCGAAGGTGCCCGCGTGGTCTGCGAGGCCGTACTCCGGGCGAAGGGGCTTCAGGTTCTAAAAATTATCTCAATGGATGAACCGGCTGCCGGGCGCCGCCCCGAATGGAAGCCGCCGCAGGGCTATACCGAGGTGGCGCCAGTGGGCGGGTTTCAAATCGCCATCGTCAAATGGTTCAACCGCCCGCGCGGATTTGGCTTTCTGACCCAAGGCGAGGGGACACAAGATATCTTTGTCCATATGGAAACCCTGCGCCGTTACGGGCTTGCGGAGGTGCGACCGGGAGAAAGCCTCCTCGTGCGTTTCGGGGATGGCCCGAAGGGACTTATGGCGGCCGAAGTGCGGCCACTCGATGCGGCCATGCCCATCCCGCACTGAGAGGGCATCCGTTGGCGGGTCAGTGGCGGCCAACTCCACTGCGGCCGCCAGCCAGACGTTGCGGTTGAAGGTCGTTGGCGTGGGCCGGTCCGATGCGGACAGCAAGTGGCTCGCTTTCGGCCCTTCGATCGGCTAGTTTTTGGAAGGTTGACTGCTCAATGACCGCTTGCGACATCTACGCGGCGTGCACCGTCAAAGGAGTCATCACGGACAAATTCAATGACGGACGTCTTCAACGAGCCGAGTTGGGCCCGGGGGACGAGGGCTGCAGCTCGATTGAGCACAGATTTGAAAAATGCGGCGAGGGCCGCGGGTCCGCCGCTGCTCTTTGGGCTGCGTCTATGGGCCTCGGTCTGCCTCGCCCTCTATGTCGCGTTCTGGCTCGAGCTCGACAAAGCTTTTTGGGCTGGCACCACGGCCGCGTTTGTCTGTCAGCCTCAGCTTGGCGCTTCGCTGCGCAAGGGGTGGTACCGCATGATCGGCACCTTGGTGGGCGCAGTGGCGATCGTGGTTCTGACGGCGTGGTTCCCGCAGGACCGTGCACCGTTTCTCGTCGTTCTGGCTCTGTGGTGCGCTGCATGTGCTCTCGTCGCCACGCTTCTGCATAACTTTGCGTCCTACGCGGCTGCGCTGGCCGGCTACACGGCCGCGATCATCGCGGCCGACGAGCTCGGCGCGACGGGCGGCCCAAACGCAGATGCGGTCTTCCTGCTCGCCGTCACCCGCGCCAGCGAAACCTGGATCGGTATCGTAAGCGCCGGCATCGTTCTCGCCGGGACAGATTTCGGCGGGGCCCAGGGCCGGCTCGCCGGCTTATTCGCGGCCCTGCCGGCCGAAATCGCCGGCCGGTTTACCGGCATGCTGGCCCTAGCCGGACCGGAAATGCCGGAGACGCAACCGGCTCGGCGCGAGCTGGTCCGGCGGGTCATCGCGCTCGATCCGGTCATCGATCAAGCGAAGGGAGAATGCTCTCAAATCCGCTACCATTCGCCAGTGTTGCAGACGGCCGTTGATGGCTTATTCGCGGCTGTGGCCAGCTGGCGCACGGTTGCGGTGCTGCTGGCGCGGCTGCCGGAAGAAGACGCTCGGCGGGAGGCTGATGCCGTCATGCGAAACATTCCCCAGGAACTGCGACCGGCGGAATGCGGCGTGCCGGGCTGGATGGCCGATCCCGTCCGTCCGCGCCGGGCCTGCGAGACGGCGGTGCGAATGCTGATCGCTCTGCCCGCCGGAACACCAGCGGTACGGCTGCTTGCCGACCAGACGGCCAAGGTGCTGGCCGGCACTTCCGATGCACTCAACGGGCTGGCGCTGCTCGTTGACAGCCCCGTCCGGCCTCTTGCGCCCCATCGTGGCTTTAGGGTGCGCGTGCCCGATTGGCTGCCCTCTCTCGTCAATGCGGGGCGCGCGTTCGTCGCAATCGGCATAGTCGCGATCTTCTGGATTTTTACCCAATGGCCGAATGGCGCCTTGGCCGTTACCTTTACCGCGATCGGGGTTCTGCTGTTATCGCCGCAAGGCGACCGCGCTTACGCGGCAGCGATCGAGTTTGCGGCCGGCGCCGTTCTTGGAACTGTCTTCACGGCGATCATCGCATTTGCGGTGCTGCCCGGGCTTGAGACCTTCGAGGCCTTCAGCCTCGTCTTGGGTCTTTACCTGATACCCGCAGGTGCGATGATGACCCAGCGATGGCACGCGGCGATGTTTTCCGCCATGGTCTTCTATTTCGTGCCGCTGCTCGCCCCCGCGAACGAGCAGAGCTACGACACCCAGCAATTTTACAACGGCGCGCTTGCTATCTGCGCAGGGCTCGGCACCGCGGCGTTCTCATTTCGCTTATTGCCTCCCTTGCGGCCAGCGTTTCGAACCCGCCGGCTCCTGGAACTCACATTGCGCGATCTGCGCCGCCTCGCAACCGGCCGCGTCCCATTGACGGCCGACGATTGGGAGGGCCGAATATACGGGCGGCTCGCAGTACTGCCGGACTCGGCCGAGCCCTTGCAGCGCTCGCAGCTCGTGGCAGCGTTAGCGGCGGGGATCGAAATCATTCAACTTCGCCGTATCGTCCCCCGGCTCGGTTTGGGGACGGACCTCAGTGCGGTACTCGAGGCGTTGGCGCGAAGAAACTGTACGGTCGCGGCCACACGGCTTGCCCGGCTCGATGAGCGCCTCGCCTCTCTCCCCGACGGCGGCTCAGAGGCGTCCCTTGCTCTCCAAGCGCGCGGGAGTATCCTTGCACTCTCGGAGGCGCTCATCACGCATGCCGCGTACTTCGACGCAGGAGCGCCCGTGTGAGGTTCACCGAGATCGACCTGTTCGGCGTCTATGTTGCGCCGATGTCGTTGATGATGGTCGCCGCCTGGCTCGTCACAATCACACTGCGCCGTGTTGCGGACCGTTTCGGCGTGTTGCGTCACGTCTGGCATCCGGCTTTGTTCGTGTTTGCCATTTACATGATCGTGCTTTCGTCCATAACGCTTATCATCGCGCGTTAAACATGCCATGAGCGACACTCAAACCAAAGTGAAGGGTGGCAAGGCGGTAATTGAACGCGACGCCGCCTGGTCGCCCCAGCCGGCTGCCCGCGCGCCTGTCAGACCGCGCTTAACCATAATTCCAGTTTTGATCACTCTTGCGACAGTGGCGCTTGCCGTGCCGCTGGGTTGGGCGATGTGGGACGCCTACATGGGGACACCCTGGACGCGCGACGGGACCGTGCGCGTCTATGTTGTCACCATGGCACCCGAGGTCGCTGGGCGAATTGTTGGGCTGCCCGTCGCCGATAACCAGTTCGTGCACAAGGGCGATTTGTTGATGGTCATCGACCCGAGAGACTATACAATCGCCGTCAGTCGTGGCGAGGCGGCTGTGAAACAAGCTGAGGCTAATGCGCGGAACTCAGAGATACAGTCGCGGCGCCGGCAAAAACTGGGTCCGAATGCTGTCACACTAGAGGACCAGCAGACATATGCGACGACGGCGGTTGCCGACCAAGCATTATATCAGCAAGCCTTGGCAAATCTGGACCAGGCGCGGGTCAACCTCGAGCGCACTCAGGTCCGCTCTCCGGTGAATGGCTGGGTGACCCACCTGCTCGCGCAGCTCGGCGACTATGCGAATGTCGGGCAGAATATTATCTCCCTCGTCGATGCCGACTCGTTTTGGGTCGACGGCTATTTCGAGGAGATCTACCTCGGCTCGATTCACGAGGGCGACCCTGCCGAGATCAAACCTATGGGCTACAGCCAAACCGTTCGTGGCCACGTCGACAGCATCGCGCGCGCCATCAACGTCCCGAACGCGCTAGCCAACCAGCAAGGGCTTGCAACCGTCAATCCGATCTTCACCTGGGTGCGCCTTGCCCAGCGAATTCCGGTGCGCATCCACATTGATGCGGTCCCCGAGGGCATGGTCTTAGCGGCTGGGATGACGGCCACCGTGCAGATTGATCCTCAACCCCGGCCGCACGTCCAGTGACGCAGTAACCTAGACCTTAGCAGCTTCGAAGGAAAGGCGCATGGTTTTAATCAAATTGTTTTCATCTCAGATTGCGTCCAAAAAATCTGCGCCGTTCCGCTATCATACGCCAACCATCGGCCGCGCCAGTTTGACGCGCGCGGTTTTGCCCTTCCTTGGCCTTTGCGCAACCTTGGTTTTTCTCGGCGCGAGTCCGGCTGCGCTCGCCATCGACGCGCCGCCCCCGCAAGGCAATCTCGAAAGGCTGCAAATCGTCACTGCCAGCGGAACCCACGAATTTTCCGTGGAAGTCATGCGCAGCGAGCCGCAACGCGAACGGGGCCTGATGTTCCGCCGGTTTCTTCCGCAAGACCGTGGCATGTTGTTTAATTTCGGGACCGAGCGGCCGGTGATGATGTGGATGAAAAATACTTACTTGCCGCTCGATATGATTTTCATCAGCCGGGGCGGCAAAGTGTCTGGACTCGCCGAAAATACCGAGCCCTTGTCGGAAAAAATTATCCCCTCGGGCGCTCCAGCTTACGGCGTTCTCGAAGTTAATGCCGGGACGGCAGCCCGTATCGGCTTGCGGATCGGCGACGATGTCCGCCATTCTCTGTTCGCCAAGTGACGGTACACCATCCTTGTTCGCGGCGCCTCCGCATGATAGCGAACGCACGGCAAAAGGGCAGGGGGACCTTTCCATGCGGGGCATAGCGCAGTCTGGTAGCGCGGAAGTTTTGGGTACTTCAGGTCGCAGGTTCGAATCCTGCTGCCCCGACCATTCCCACAGCGGCCTGGCTCTCGACAGCAAATCGAGGTGGGAGTAACCTCGCCTAGAGCATTTTCGAGCGAAGTGGACACCGGTTCGCGTTAAGAAAATGCGATAAAACAAAAACGTAGCGCGCTTTCTGATTCCACTAAATTAGAAAGCGCTCTAGGTCCCGTGAATGCCAGCCTGCTTCGAGAAAAGAGCGATCGACAATGACTGCACGGATTTACCGCCCCTCCCGGACCACGACCCAATCCGGTATTGCGAGGTCCAAGCTATGGGTTTTGGAATTTGAACCCGCCGCGCCACGTCAGATCGACCCGTTGATGGGCTGGACGAGTTCGAGTGACATGACGAGTTAAGTGCGGCTGAAGTTCGCCACCAAGGAAGAAGCGATTGCTTATGCCGGGAAGTGCGGCTTGAGCTACCGGGTCGAAGACACAAAGCCAGGTCCCCGGAAAATCCAAAGCTATTCCGATAATTTCAAAATGACCCGTCTCGACCAATGGACCCACTGATCCAGCATTTTTCATATTTAACCTGAAGATAGTTATGTAAGTTAATGCTTTACAGGTTAAATTTGCACTAGAGAATTCGCCGCTCCGGCGCAAGGCAGCGCCGGCCCCGTAGCTCAGCTGGATAGAGCAGCCGCCTTCTAAGCGGCAGGCCGCAGGTTCGAGCCCTGCCGGGGTCGCCAACACCGGCCATACCGGTCCCAATAGGGCGGTTCGGCGGATTACGTGCAAACGAGTGCGCAGTATCGAGAATGGCCGGATGCGCCATAGAAAGAAGGCTCAATTGACTGGAATAAGACTTTTGTCCGCATTTCTTTTGAGTTTGAAATAGGCTTCGAGCGTGCCCGGTTCCCCGTAATAGACTACTTCTTTCGCCTTCAGCTCCATCAGCCGTTGCAGGAAATTTGTTCGATAGAGCGAGGCGTTTACGTAGACGTCTCCGGACATCGCCTGCGCGGTCTTCAAATCCTCGAGAAAAGCCTTCTGATCATCCGGCTTGCCGTTTTCACCAATACGGTTGCGCACGGACTGGATCGCGTCGTTCAGCTGAATGAAGCAATGCGACATGGCAATGTGCCATGTCTTTACGGATAACCTGTTAAGCTCGGGGAGCTCGTCGCCATGCGAGTTTTTGAAGAATGCGTTGTGGCAATCGATCTTGGAAATATCGCGCAAACTGACCGGGACGGAATTGCCGAGCGCACCGTCTACGGCCATGTCGATACGGCTCAGGAGCGGGGCGTCGCCCACATTCCATTTCGTCAACAGATCGTCGTAGATTTTCGTGGCCTCCTTGAGCCGGTCGTCGTGTCCTGGGTGTGGCGCGGCGCTTTGCGAGAGTTCGTCGAGCAACCGGAACCCGCGGTACCATCGCTCATGCGCAAGGGCGATCGCGTCCGCATGAATTTGTTCCGCGTTCTTGATATTTTCTTCGAGCCGGGCGAGACGCTTGTCGCGCACCCATGTCACGAAACCGAACGCACCAGAAAGAATGGAACCAAGAAGTCCCACGGTCAGCAGTTTCACGATATCCGGTTTGACGGTCTCCCAGAGTCCTTTGTCCCCCTCCGCCACGATCGCCTCCGCTTTGCGCTGCCCTATTTTGCGCTATTCCAATTCCGGGGTTTCGTCAAAAAGCCTTCGATGCTCCGCAACGGCATAGCGGTCTGTCATTCCGGCGATATAATCGCAGATAAGCCGCGCCCGGCGAGCTTCGCCGGCGCCCGCCATCGCGGCGGGCTCCGCCCAATCGGCCGGCATCGGTTCCTGGGCCGTAAAAAACCAAGTAAAAAGATCGCGAACGATCAGGCCCGCTCGCTCGCGAATGCGGACGAACCGTTGATGCCGGTACATGTTTTTTAACAGAAAGCTTCTGATCGACTTATCGGCGCTCATCGCTGCGGGCGAAAACCCGATTAGGGGCGCGCTTTGCGAGTGGACGTCCTCGACGCTCGCGACGCCGGAGGCTGCGATCCGGCGCCGGCTCTCGGCGATCGCGTCCTCGATAAAGAACGTGATCAGCCGGCGCACCAATTCGTGAACAGCACGGACAAGTTCGAGTCCAGGATAAAGCACCGCGATCTCACCATTGATATCACGGAGGAAATCGGTTTCGTCAATTTGGGCAAAATCGACGAGCCCCGCGTGCAAGGCGTCGTCGAGGTCATGTGCGTTATAGGCGATGCCGTCGGCGAGCGCCGCGGCCTGTGCCTCGGCGGAAGCAAAACGCGCAAGTTCGAGATTATGAACAGAATTGTATTCAAGGATAGCCGCGGGAAGTCCGCGTTTCGCATAGCGCGCGGCCGCTTTGCCATCGGCGTGCAAAAGCGGGCCATTATGCTTGACGAGCCCTTCCAGGGTCTCCCAAGTTAGATTGAGTCCATCGAAGGCCGCGTAACGGCGTTCGAGCTTGGTGACGACGCGCAGCGCCTGGGCATTATGATCGAAGCCGCCGTAAGGAGCCATCAGCTCGTCGAGCACATCCTCGCCGGTGTGGCCAAACGGCGTGTGGCCAAGATCATGCGCAAGCGCAAGCGCCTCGGCGAGATCGTCATCGAGGCCGAGCGCGCGGGCAAGGGTGCGCGCGATTTGGCCGACTTCGAGCGAATGCGTAAGCCTAGTGCGGAAATGATCGCCCTCGTGCGGAACGAAGACCTGCGTCTTGTCGGCCAACCTGCGGAACGCCGTGCAATGGAGGATGCGGTCGCGGTCGCGCTGAAAAACCGAGCGCAATGGGGAATGAGGCTCCGCGATCAACCGTCCGCGGCTTTGTGCCGCATCGGTGGCGTATGGCGCGCGCGAAAGGACACAAGCGAAATCGGGAGAAAAGTGGCAAACTGGCATGCAAACCTGAATTGTGCCGTGCGACACGTTGCAGCGGCGGGCCTCCGGGCGTATTTATTTCAAGAGGAGGCAAGCGGGTCCCGCGTGCCGCTTGTTCCTAGCGTGCCTTTCGAGGTATTCAAAATGACCGAAGCCACAGTCGACACCCCTGTTGAACTTTCCGGAAACGCTGCGCGGCGCATCGCGGAGATTTTGAAGAGCGAACCGGCGGGGTCCTTTCTGCGCATCGGCGTCGACGGCGGCGGATGCTCGGGGTTTACCTATACCTACAACATTTCGACAGAACAATCTGCCGGCGACCTCGTGATCGAGCGCGACGGTGCGACGGTCGCGATTGATCCGGTCTCGCTCGATCTGCTGCGCGGATCAAGGATTGATTTCATCGACGATCTGATGGGCCGGATGTTCAAAATCGACAATCCGGCGGCGACGGCGTCCTGTGGCTGCGGATCGAGCTTCGCTATTTAGGTGTTCAGTTCCGTTGTTGGCCGATTCACCGGCGCCGAAATCGCCAGCCTTCGCGAAAGCAAGCGCGCCGATTATGAACGTTTGCCGGAAGCGCAGGACCGCGACGTTTTCAGCAGGCTTACCTTGGAAACGGAAAGACCCAACTTATTCATACACCGGCTTTATGGAAATTCCGGGCTTTCCATAGGCGTGCCGGTCCAATCAATAGCTAAGAGCATGTTTCAAAATCCTCGCCCTTATCGAGAGGAGCGCCCCGGAGAGGCCGTCTCGAAGTATGCGCCGCGAGGCTCCCGGGCGCCCTCGCCCTTCGAAACACGAGTCTCTGCTCGTTTTTCAGGGCGAGGGCTTGGGTTCGTGATTGATCTTGAACGTGTGGCCGCCAGACTCGTCAAGGGCGGCTCGCTCACGCTCTCCTCCGTGGCCGATGGCTTCGACGCTTTCTGCATTGCCGATCTCGCCCGCGCGCTGGCGAAAGACGCGGAAAGCCAGGCTGTCGCGCTCGTGCATGTCGCGCGGGATGGCCAGCGCGCCCGTGCCTTCGGCGAGACGCTGGGTTTCGCCGCGCCGGACATCGAGGTCCTCGATTTTCCAGCCTGGGATTGCCAGCCCTACGACCGTCTATCGCCCGATACCACGATTTCGGCGCGCCGCATCGTCGTCCTCTCGCGTCTTGCCCGCTCCCGCTCTGCATTGGAGCGGCCGCGCATTCTGTCCACCACGGTGAATGGCCTGGTCCAGAGGGTGGCGCCCCTTAGCACTGTCGCGGCCGGCACGTTTTCAGCTGCGCCGGGCAATGTGGTCGACCGGGACGCGCTGGTGAACTGGCTCGAAACCAATGGCTTCGCGCGGGCATCGAGCGTACGCGACACTGGCGAATATGCCGTGCGCGGCGGCATTCTCGATCTTTTTCCGCCCGGAATGCCGCGGCCCATGCGCCTCGATTTTTTCGGCGACGCGCTCGAATCGATCCGTGCCTTCGATCCTGAAACGCAACGCACGACCGGCCAGCTCCGCGCCCTCGATCTCGTGCCGATGAGCGAAGTGCAGTTGACGAGCGAATTGATGCGGCGGTTTCGTCAGGCCTATGTCGCGCATTTCGGCGCGCAGACGCGCGGCGACGCTCTTTACGAAGCCGTCAGCGAAGGCCGCCGCCATCAAGGTCTCGAACATTGGCTGCCGCTGTTTTACGAAAAGCTCGACACATTGTTCGATTATTGCGCCGGCGCTCCCTTGATCTTCGATCCTCTCGCCGATGCGGCGGCGAGCGAGCGTTTCGCGCAAATCGAGGATTATTTTAGCGCACGAAAAAGTGCGCATGATGCCGATCCCAACCAATCAACCTATAAGCCATTGCCGCCCGGCGCCCTCTATCTCGCGGAGCCCGAGTGGCGCGCGCGCATCGGCGCGGCAAGCGCCGTAACTTTGTCGCCCTTCGCACAGCCGGACACCGGCGGGGGCCTCGCCGTCGATTGCGGCTCGAAGCCCGGCCGCAATTTCGGCCCCGAGCGCGCCGATCCAAATGCCAATGTCTTTTCCGCCGCCATCGGCCATATGCGCGCGCTGCAAACAGGCGGCAAGCGGGTCATCCTCGCCGCTTGGTCGGACGGCTCGCGCGAGCGGCTCGCTCATGTTCTCGCGGACCACGGCTTTGCCAGCACGGCGCCGGTATCCTCGCTTGCACAAGCCCTAGCACTTTCGCCGACCACAGTGGCGCTCGCCGTTATTGGCGTCGAGCGAGGTTTCGAGGCGCAAGATCTGGCGCTTATCGGCGAACAGGACATCTTGGGCGACCGGCTGGCCGGAGGCCGCCGCAAGCCGCGCCGCGCCCAGGATTTTTTGACCGAAGCGGGTGCGCTCACGGCGGGCGACATTGTCGTCCATATCGATCATGGGATCGCGCGTTTCGCCGGGCTGAAGGCGATCGAGGCGGCGGGCGCCCCACATGATTGCCTCGAACTGCATTATGCCGAGGGCGCCAAGCTTTTTCTGCCGGTCGAAAATCTCGAGCTTTTGTCGCGCTACGGCTCCGAGGAGGCAGAGGTCGAACTCGACAGATTGGGTGGCGCGGGTTGGCAGAAGCGCAAGGCGCGTATGCGCAAGCGCATTCTCGAAATGGCGGCGGGCCTAATTAAGATTGCCGCGGCGCGACAGACCAAGGCAGCCCCGAAGCTCGTTCCGCCGGAAGGTCTTTATGCGGAATTCTGCGCGGGCTTTCCCTATGAGGAAACCGGCGACCAGCAGGCCGCGATCGACGCAGTCTTGGACGACATGGCGTCTGGCAGGCCAATGGACCGCCTCGTCTGCGGCGATGTCGGTTTCGGCAAGACCGAGGTGGCCCTGCGCGCGGCCTTCGCTGCTTCGATCGAAGGCAAGCAAGTCGCGGTGATCGTGCCGACGACGCTTCTCGCGCGTCAGCATTACAAGAATTTCGCCGCGCGGTTCGGGCATTTGCCGGTCAAGATCGCGCAGATGTCGCGGATGGTCGGTGCCGCCGAGCTTCAATCCGCCAAGCTCGGCGCCGCCTCCGGCGAGATCGATATTATCATTGGCACCCATGCTGTGCTTGGGAAGGGTGTGAGCTTCAAGGATCTCGGTCTCGTCGTCGTCGACGAAGAGCAGCATTTCGGCGTCAGGCACAAGGAGCGCCTCAAGCAACTGCGCGCCGAGGTTCATATCTTGACCTTGTCGGCGACGCCTATTCCGCGCACCCTTCAGCTTGCCCTGACCGGAGTGCGCGAACTTTCGATCATCGCGACGCCGCCGGTCGACCGGCTGACGGTCCGGACCTTTATATCGCCATTTGACGAACTGCTCGTGCGGGAAGCGCTGCTGCGCGAGAGATATCGCGGCGGCCAGAGCTTTTATGTTTGTCCGCGAATCGACGACATTGAGGCCGCAAGCGCCTTCCTACGCCAAAATGTTCCGGAAATTAAATTCGTGGTTGTGCATGGCCAGTTGGCCGCAGCCGAACTCGAAGCCAGGATGGCGGCGTTCTACGACGGCCAATATGATGTGCTGCTGTCGACGGCGATCGTCGAATCCGGCCTCGATATTCCCGCCGCCAATACGCTCATCGTGCATCGCGCCGAGATGTTCGGTCTCGCCCAGCTTTATCAATTGCGCGGGCGCGTCGGGCGCGCGAAAATCCGCGCCTATGCGCTGTTCACGGTGCCCCCCAACCGCACCATGACGGCGCAAGCCGAGCGGCGCCTTAAGGTGCTGCATTCACTCGATACGCTCGGTGCCGGATTCGAACTTGCGAGCCATGATCTCGATATTCGCGGCGCCGGAAATCTGCTCGGCGACGAACAATCGGGTCACATCAGGGAAGTCGGTTACGAACTTTATCAAGAGATGCTGCGCGAGGCGGTCGAAGCGTTGCGAGCGGGTATCGAGGAACCCGTCGAGGAGACGTGGTCGCCTTCGATCACGCTTGGTACACCGGTAACCATCCCCGAGGATTATGTCTCGGATCTAAACTTGCGTCTTAGCCTCTACCGCCGCCTGGCAACGCTTACGTCGGACGCCGACATCGAGGGGTTTGCCGCGGAGATGATCGACCGTTTTGGGCCGCTGCCTGGCGAAGTCCAGGAATTGATGCAATTGGTCGCGATCAAGGTTTTGTGCCGCGAAGCGCATGTTGAAAAGGTCGAAGCGGGTCCAAAGGGCGTCATTATCGCATTCCGCGACAATTCCTTCGCCAACCCGCAAGGACTTGTGCGCTACATCGCCGAGCTAGGTCCGCAAGCCAAGGTGCGGCCGGACAGAAAAATCGTTTTCGTTCGCGATTTCGAGACGAAAGCCGCCAGGTTGGAGGGCACGCGGCAAATTTTGCGCACGCTCGCGGCGATTGCGGCGAAAAAGGCCGCGTGAGGCCCGCGGGTCTGTTCTTGAACATCGTTGCCTCTCGCAATTCCAAATACGCTAACTTATATGTCGTTTTGCGCCTGTCCGCGTTGATGGAGTCATGCCAATGGAGAACGATGACGACGTCACGATTGAAGAAGCTGCAGCCGACTTGGGTATCGAGTACGATCAATTAAATTCATATATTAGAACTAACAAAAACACAGGAATTATAGATACTATAGACGTCAGTGGATTACAGCTTTATTCATTGTTAGATTTGCGTAGAGAGCAGAGCCGGGATCCGACATTAGGGGGGGGCTCGAAAAAACCTTGTGCAACGCTTGATGGCCCCTCTGGCACGTTCGGTTACACATTACCAGACTAGAAGACAGGTTAATACGAAATTGATTTCGTCTTTTTTCTTAGCAATTGCCTCAGGGTCTGGGGGTGGCGTTGCCTCAGGTCTTGCAGTACATGAAATTAAGAAAGCGGATGAGAAAGCGACGAAAGAAAAAGAAGATGCTGAACTCGCCAACGACATATTTGATGAAATATTTGGCCCAATCGGTCACGATTGGGGATACAATTTGGGAAAGTGGTACAAGCATGGGGATTTCCACCGCGATCACGACGCCGCGTTTAAAGGGATACAGAATGCCAGGCCGTCAATGGTATCGTCCAATCATTCTATAACTATCAGTATACCGAAATCTCAGGAAATAGAAACTGTTAATAGACTTTTATACAGGCCAATAAAGGAGCAATATGTCCTTATAGGTGGCCCTGTATCTACACCGCTGATTCGCAAAGTATGGCAATATGAAAGCCCACATATGGATGACACGTCACTTCAGATAACGGACGATCCGTTGTTGCCGCTCCCTTATAGCTTTCTTATTAATAATAAAGATGATCGCATGGACGGCATGGAACACGTTTCATGGAACTTCGCCGACGGCAGCGGTGAAGTAGCTGATTCCCCCAACCGGCTGCTGTTAAACAGGCGTCGGACTGATCAATTGATCAAACCAAAGCTTAGCAAGGAGTTTCATTTCATAAAAGGTAAAAAGATATTCTTGCCGTACGAGAACTACCTTATCATAACTCGACTTCCAAATTTTCTGTCAGAAAAGTTTGATGGGCGCTATCCAGATCTTTGGGGTAGTCTCGTAAGTATCCAAGCGACGCACGGCATTGGAACACGCGCGGTTGGCTTATTGCTTACTCACAAAGGGAAAGATCCTCTTCTTGAGATGAAGAGGGCCGTATCAGACGCTAGGGCATTTCAGGCGATCTTTAAGGTGAGCAAGCCCGTTGACATTAATGGTGTTGATAGTTTTACAAATATAGAATACCTAAACTCAGTGGTCCTTGACGACGATATCCCATTACGCAACTACAAGATTCTAAGAAAGCTGATTTTTCAGACAGAAGGGTACTCTGCGTATCTTTGAAGGCTCATGCAAGGAATATGCTACAGGCGCAGGATGGAATCGCAAAAGTGGCACCGTATGAAAACCCCGATCTCGGCATTCAATCCAGACTGTAAACCCAGAAATCTCGCTGGCTTCGGCGAGCTTGGCTAACTTCGAATCGCTAGTAACAGCCGAAGGTTCGCAATCCTGCCTTCAACAATCGCCGTTGCCATGTTATATAAGGAATACCAAAGTTGGAGAGATGTATGCCCAACCCACAATTTGCGGTCTTGTCACTGACGGAAGCCGCCGCGGCCCGTGCGCGAAAACTTATCGACGCCGCTGGGCGGCCGGTCGCAGGATTGCGGGTCGGGATCAAGAAGGGCGGCTGCGCTGGCATGACTTACACGATGGATCTCGCCAGCGACGTTCAGGCGACCGATGAAGTCATAGAGGACCAGGGCGTGAAAATCCTCATTTCGCCGAAAGACTTGATGTTTTTGCTCGGCACCAAGCTCGATTTCGAGACCGGTAAATTGCAGGCAAGCTTCACCTTTCAGAACCCGAATCAGACGGGAGCGTGCGGCTGCGGAGAATCGGTTTCGATCGCGCCGGCGGGCGAGGCTCAGGGTAAGGCCGTTTAATAGGGACGCTCTGCCGCGTCGCTTGGCCATCCCATGGAGACCGGAACATGGCGAACGAACGACTGCTTCGGCTGAAGACGGGAGCCATCGACGAAACACGAAAACTATTCGGGATATTTATTTATCTTTGGGTTCTGTTGAGTTTGTTTTCCCTTCATAAAGCGCTCATTTTAAACGACGAGAGGCTGCTTTACCATCAAGGCTTTGCTATTATTAACGCATTGGCCTTGGCAAAGGTCATTTTGGTGGCAGAGATTTTTCACGTTGGAGACAATTTAGATAATAGACCGCTCATCTATACAATCATAATCAAGTCTGCCATTTTTGCAGTGATACTGATTTGCTTCCATATAATCGAGGATTCGCTTATTGGAATATTTCATGGCAAGACGTTTTCCCAAAGCATTTCCGAAATCGGCGGCGGAAAGCTGCAGGGAATATTCATAATTGGAATCATCATGTTTGTCGTGTTGATGCCATTCTTCGCCTTCCGGGAACTCGACCGGGCTATCGGGCCGGAACAATTGCACTCCCTCTTATTCGGAATAAAAACCAAGTCCGTCGCAGGTCCGCCGGTTATGCAGGGACCGGCAACGCCGGAAACCGGTAAAAACGATCTTTATAATTTACAACGTTTTGTTGACGCGCAAAGTCAAGTGTTCGAGAATGTATGCGCGGAACTAAGAGAAGGATTCAAAAGTGGACATTGGATGTGGTTTATCTTCCCGCAGATTGAAGGGTTAGGCTCCAGCAACCTGGCAAGACAATTCGCGATTTCCTCTCGTGACGAGGCTGAGGCCTATTTGATTCACCCAATTCTTGGGCCAAGGCTACGACACTGTACTCGCTTAATAAGTCTCGTAGAGGGACGTTCGATTGACAAGATCTTCGGTTACCCCGATGATCTCAAATTCCATTCTTCCATGACATTATTTGCCAATGCCACTTCTGACAATCAGGTGTTTAAGGATGCCTTGCACAAGTATTTTGGAGACGAACAGGATCGCTTGACGCTCGAGCGGCTGTGATCGTTATCCAAATTAGCTCGCCGCCCGCGAAGATTTCACCCATCATTGACTAGGCGTATATTTGCGGTGCTCCGCCAACGGCTCATGTTTGCCGGGATTAATACCAACCGCCTTAAGGCTCGACCTGTACCCATTGGCGGGATGTGATCGAGGCGATGGCTGCGCTTCGCCTCCTGCCAGCCTTACGCAAGGTTTTCCGGTTGGTGAGCCAGAAGTTCTAAATTACTTGGCTGACCCAGGCCTACCTGCTCCCATCATGGCAACGCGGAGCCGGCGAGGCTTGGTTTCGACAATTACCGCTCGCGCGATTCCTTCGCGGCCGCCGGAGGTCACGATTTCGGCGCTATTGCGTGAGGGCCCCATCTTCAACATTTCAGCGCGCACCGCGTCCACTGGGAGGTCCATCAGCGAGGCGGCGATTTCGGCCTGCGCATGAAGTTCGCCGGTCAACCCACGCGCCGCCGCAATCGCTTCCTTCAGCGTAGGCGGATCGAAACGGACCCGCCGTGTGCCATATTTCGTGTTCCAGACCTCAGACATGGTAGCGTTTCCCACTCCGCCACGCTTGCTCATGGTGCGTTGCAATAGAGTATTTTGCAAAGCGCCGGAATTCAAGGCTGCGTGGCCACGTGACGCAAAGTTTCTCGTGAAACGAATAACGTTTATCGAAAGCGCGTATTCATTATATGATCATTTTCCTTATTGTGGAAGCGTAGAAGGGCGGTTTTTGCTCGCGGGATGTCGAAATCGCAGATAGCTTAAACTTAGCATCACAAAAGCACCGCGTTTCGCGATGTTCGTGTCTTGCGCTAGCGGCCGGCCAAGCAGGCGCGGGCAAAGGTCTGGAACGCGCGAGCGCGATGCGACAAGGCGGGCGCGTCATCGGCGGGAATCCCGTGTTTCTCTTGCCCCGTCATTTCGCCAAAAGTCCGCGAAAATCCGTCCGGCAAAAAAATTGGATCGTAGCCAAACCCAAGGCCCCCGCGCGGCGGGAAAACGAGTTCGCCGAACACCTTACCCTCAAAACTTTGGGTTTCCTCATCCGGAAAGGCAAGCGCAAGGGCGCTCACGAAATAGGCCTTGAATGGTGGGCGGGCGTTTGCCGCTTGCAGCGCTTGTTCGACTTTTTTCATGGCCGCGAAGAAATCTCTAGGGGTTCCCGCCCACCGCGCGGAATTTATGCCCGGCGCGCCATCGAGCGCCTCCACACAGAGGCCTGAATCGTCGGCGAGCGCCGCAATTCTGGCGCTCTTCGCGGCAGCGCGGGCTTTTATCATGGCATTGGCAACAAAGCTCGTGCCGGTTTCTTCCGGCTCCGGCAGGCCGAGTTCCGCAGCCGAACTTGCCGCAATGCCATAAGGGACGAGGAGCTCGCGCATCTCGGCGAGTTTACCCGCATTATGGGTCGCTATAACGAGCTTTCCTTCGAGCCGGCGTGGCATGTCAGACGGCCGCGCTCTTTTGCAGCTCCACGAGCTTTGCGATTCCCGATTTGGCGAGCGCCAGCAAGGCTTGCAACTGAACCTCGGTGAAGACCGCCGCTTCCGCCGTCGCCTGCACCTCGACGAGCAATCCCGCGCCGGTCATCACGAAATTCGCATCGGTTTCGGCCGCCGAATCTTCTTCGTAATCGAGGTCGAGCACCGCTTCGCCATTCGAAATGCCGCAAGAAATTGCCGCGACATGATCGCGCAGGGGATGATCCTTGACGATCGAGCGGCCGTGCATCCATTTGAGGCAATCGTGCAAGGCGACCCAGGCGCCAGTGATCGCGGCGGTCCTTGTGCCGCCATCGGCTTGCAGCACATCGCAGTCGAGGGTGATCTGACGTTCGCCCAAAGCCTGCAGATTGGTGACCGCGCGGAGACTCCGGCCAATCAGCCGTTGAATCTCATGGGTGCGTCCGGACGGTCTGCCGGAGGCGCCTTCGCGCCGCGTGCGCGTGTGGGTTGCCCGTGGCAGCATGCCGTATTCGGCGGTGATCCAGCCGCGTCCCTGACCGCGCAGCCAGGAAGGCGGCTTGTCTTCTAGGGAAGCTGTGCACAGCACATGAGTCAAGCCAAATTTGACGAGGCAAGAGCCTTCGGCATAGCGCGCGACATTGCGTTCGAGCGAAACGGGCCGCAATTCGCCGGCCGCGCGTTTGGAAGGACGCATGCAAAACCCCTGTTGAAATGAGGCTTGCTTCTAGTGGCTCGGCGCCAGTCGCGCAACCGGGGGCACGGATCAAGCGGATTGCGCCACGGCGCGGCGCGCAGCAAATTCTGGCGCCGCGCGGTTGAAGTAGCATTGTCCAATCTCGCTGTGCGGATATAAATAAAGCTGAAGCAAGCGTTGCCGCGCCGAATTTTGACGAGGATTTCGCCTCCTTGAAAACGTTTCACGGTTCACACGTCGCCCGGCGGATGAGCGCGGCGGCAAAAAGTTTGAGTGTTTCGCTTACCTTATTTCTGGCCGCGCTCATGTGGGTCTTGCCGTCGCGGGCGCAGACTTCGCTTGACGAAGCCTACCATGTCATCGCGTCAAAACATTTCGTTGATCTCACCCACGCTTTTGGCCCTGACACGCCTGTCTGGTCCGGCTTCGGGCAAGCGCGGATGAGCCCCGCAATCGACCCCAAAACCCGCCAACCCTACACGATCGATAAGGACGGCTTTCGCCCGACATATTACGAAATGGCCGGCCAATATGGCACGCATATCGATCCGCCCGCGCATTTTGCGAAAGACGGGATTACAATGGACAAAATCCCGCTTCGCGAGATGATTTTGCCGCTCGTCGTGTTCGACGTGACGCCCTATCTTGGCCTAGATCCGAACCACGCTTTTTCGGTTGACGATCTCCATGCCTGGGAGGCGCAAAACGGCCGTGTGCCGGGCGGCGCCTTCGCGGCGCTGCGAACCGGCATGTCCAAGGATTTCGAGAGCGATCCCGAAAAATTCAAGCGCGCGCCATTTCCGGGCTGGTCGCTGGAGGTCGTAAAATTCCTTGTCGAAGAGCGCGGGATCACGGCGATTGGGCATGAATCTTTAGACGCCGACACGACCGCAAACATGGCGACCGAAACCTATCTCTTGCGAAGCGGCCATTATCAGATCGAGGTCATGGCCAATCTCGACAAAGTGCCCGCCAAGGGCGCCTTGATTGTGGTGACCTGGCCGAAGGTCAAGGACGGTCTCGGCTTTCCCGCGCGGGCCTTTGCAATTCTGCCGTGACGCTCAATCGATGCCAGAACCATCTCGCCCGGCAAAGGCGGCTGGCCGACGAAATGCACCTGCGCCCGGTGCTGCGCCGCCGTCTCCGATCCGGCGCCGTTAGGCCGCCATCGGCTCGACGCTGTTGCACGCGAAGATACAAGAGGCCGCTAGCGTGCCCGGTAGCCTGGTCTGGCATACACGGCCTCCTGGCCCTCTGCCATGCGGGGCAGGTTGAGGCTGATCCCGGCATACATCCACAGCAATTCGAGAACCTGGTACTCCAGGACGGGATCCATCAAGCCGTTCACCGCCACGCCGCAAAACACCACCACGAGAACGTTTGCGAAAAACCTGATCTCCGGATCGGGCGAGTGTCGCGATTCCCGCCAGGCCAGCAACGCCGCTTTGAAGAAGAATGCTACGAATAATAGCACACCGACGACGCCAATCTCCGATGTTAAGCTGAGATAGAAGTTGTGAGTCGGCTCCAAATAAAACTGGGTGTCCGGATCGTATGGGTTGTATGTGACGTTGGCATACTTTGGCTTCTGACCGGTGCCGTTGTTCAATCCGACCCCGAGAAACGGATGGTCGAGGATCATTTTCGCGGTCGCCTCGTACTGAAGAAAACGCACGGACACCGAATCTTCGCGAACCGTGAACTGCTCATAGAGCTTGGGAGTTGCCGCCGCCAGTCCGGCCAGACCGAGCATTACGATCAGGATCACTTCCTCGCGCTTCAACAGGCGGTCTCGCACCATGATCAAAAACGCGAGAACGCACTGAACAGCGATCGTGATGTAGGCGACCCTGGTAAACGTGAGCACAATGCCCAGTAGCCCGAAGGCCGTGAGTGCCGCAAACACGAGTCGCATACCGAACATGCTGTTCCGAGCACAAAGAAACAGCGCAAATGGAAGCACCATCAAGCACAAATGTGCCGTCGAACCTGGCGACGCCAAGGTCCCGTAGGCCCGAACCACGGACCCTTCATCTGAGCGGTCCACGGCCAAATAGTCCTTGATCTGGTCCGTATCTTGAAAGGATTCGCCGAATGTGAGGGGCGTCAAATACCCTGTCTCGAACCGCGCCACGGTCACTCCCGCTTGGGCCACCAGGATTATCACCCCAACGATAGCAAACACCCGGATAGCGCTCTTCGAATCCAGGCAGTTGACCGCGTACAGATAGACAATGAAGTACTTGAACTGCTGCGATAATTCGACAATGCCGAGATACGGAGACGCGGCCCCCACTAAGGATAATAGGGATACGCCAAAATATCCCACGGCCAGCCAGGTAATAGGTGGAAAGCGCATCGGCTTTCCATGGAACATGCAGTCGTTGGCCCAGATGGCGAGAAGAACCAGAAGCACCAAATCGGATACGGTAATCTGAAACGTAAAATTCTGAATTTCGTAGTCAATCTTCAACTTGTCGATCACCGCAAGACCATCGTTCAGGTTCTTGCTGATCATGAATTGCATGGACAACAGAAAAATAGCGAACCAATACAGCCGGAAATTTTTGGCAAATGCCGTCGACAGCATCAACGCCAAACCCAACGGCAGCAAGCTCACGTAAGCCGTCTTTGTGACGTACAATGCAAGCGCGATGAATGTACCGATGCCGCCCCCAAGGCAGAGCACGAGCAGGAACTGGCGCGAAAGAACCCGGTTCCCGGCCGGGGTCCGCAGCGGGCCAAGCGTGGGCGGCAAAATAGTCATTGGCAGCCCGCGAGCAGGTGTCTAGCGCTGGGACAGCGGGCGACGGTTTCCCTGCAAGCGAGCGGTCTGCAGGAGCTTGCCAAGGAAGTCTGGTTGCGGCCCGGTCCCGAGGGGGCAGATGCGGGCCGAGGCGTAGCCGGCGGCACGGAAACCAGCCTGTTGCACTCCCTCCCCGCGCGAGGCGAAAAAATTTCAACGAACGGAAAGCCAAGCACCGGCACCGCCCCGTCGAAGTCCTGGATGGAGGCAGGATAAGCCTGGGGCACGACCGGTCCCCCATCGGCGCCGGCCATAACGTGGCGCTTGCGCACATCCACCTTTATGAAGGACGCCCGATAGCGAGGCCGCTTCCAGAGGCAAATTCTGTTTGACGTCCTGGGCCGCAACAACGAAACCTGCACCTTAGTTACGCCCCATTTTGTTGTAGCGCTGCGAGGCGAGCGATAGCTCGCAGTTCGCCCGATCATCCGAAGTTGAAACAGTTGTGACGATGGCAACCCCGGGCGCCCCTTCCAACCCCGATCTTCCCGGCGTCAATTTCTATAGTCCAATTGGAGTTGTCAGCGGCCTCGGCTCTGCGGGCCGCGGATATTTGGCTGCACTGCGGGCCGCAGCGGTTCCTGTATCAATTGTACCAGCTCACGAACTGTTCGTCCATCAGCCGAGCGTGCGGAGCGCCGAGCGCCGGCAACGGCCCAGTTATCCAATCGCGCTTGTTCACATCAACGCCGATGCTGTGCATCGCTTCCTGCATTTTCATGCACGAACCTTTGTGCGCGCGCACTACAAGATAGGGATATGGGTGTGGGAGATGCCCGCGCTACGCGACGAATGGTGGAGCGAGCTTCGTCACTTCGACGAGATCTGGGTTCCGTCGGCCTTTTGTCAACGGGCGGTTCAGGCAGTGACCGCAAAACCGGTGATCGTAGTGCCACATGTCGTGTCGCCGAGCGAGACACCGCAGCCAGGATGCCGCGAGAATTTGCAAATCGGCAATGACGAATTCGTATTCCTTTATGTGTTCGATGCTTCGAGCGGCGTCGCGCGGAAGAATCCGCATTGCCTCGTGGATGCATTTGAAGCCGCTTTCCCAAATCAAGACCGGGTCCGGCTGGTGCTCAAGGTATCGAACGCGCATGAAGACCCCGAGTTTTCCGAATATTTGGAGGCCCTGGCCAGGCGCGAACCCCGCTGCGTGGTGTTGTGCCAAATGATGCGACCACACGAGATCGTAGGGCTGATCCGCGCCTGCGATTGTTATGTTTCGCCGCATCGCACGGAGGGCTTCGGGCTGACCGTGGCCGAGGCGATGGCCCTTGGAGTGCCCGTGATTGCGACGGACTACGGCGGGACGGCTGACTTTGTGACGGAAGAGACCGGATTTCCTCTTCGCTATCGTTTGGTGGAAGTCGATTCGGACCACGGTCCTTATGCAAAGGGGGCAATATGGCCGGATCCGTCACGCGAACACTTGCAGGAATTGCTGCGCGGCGTGGTCGCAAATCCAGGCGAGGCGGCAGCAAGAGGGCGGCGCGCGCGCGCGTGCATGATCGAGGGTTATTCGGCAGCAGCGGTGGGGCGGCGCATTGGCGAACGGCTCGCAGCGATCCCAGCGGGGTCGCATGCCAGTTGAAGAACGAAGTTTGAACGGCCCCTCACCGCTTCGCCGCTTCGTCGCGGTTACCCGCGACTTTGGATTGGCCGTCGCGATGCGAGTGGCGTACTCCAAGGTCCGGGGCAGGCTGTGCCCCGCCTTGGCGCTGCCTGACGCGCCGATCTATAATACCAGGCGACGGGAACTGAGCGTCCTTCTTGGCACCGCCGGGCAATGCGCCGCCACATTGGATGCCGTGGTCGAAGTTCTCGCCGGCCGGGGCGGCTCGGACTGGGAGGTCTGCATCTGCGAGCGGTCTCCGGTGGCGCCGAATATGGCGCGCACGCTCGCGCGCATCCGTGGAACGCTGCCGTGGATTCGCATCGTGACAACTGATAAATCTGTCGATGACGCGACGGCCGCTCAATGGACGATCGAGCAAGCCACGGGGCAGTTTGTCGCGCTCGTGGCGTCGGGATACTTGCCCGATACCGGCGCAATCACCAGGCTTCTTACCCAATTGCAAAACGACTCCGGACTTATTGCCGCCGTGCTAATTGCAACGGAAGAGGGTCAGGGCTTGCCGGCCCGGTGGGCCGGGTGCCGTCTGGTGTTGCAGCGAAAATCCGGATATTTGGCGGCCCTCTCAGAGCGTTGGCCACTCACTGCGCCGGCGCTCGCCAAATACTTGGACGAGGCGGGCGTACCCACCGTGCACATCCCGGAACAGAAGAGTGAAGCGCCAGATTGAACCCGCGCGAACCATCACGGCGCTAAAGGACTGTGTGGGTTGTGGCCGTTACGGTGCCCCGTTTTTCCAGCCAGGCATCCGGTTAGTTGCAGTAGCTGGTGCTGTTGCGCGCGGCTGCCCCCAAACAGACCTCAATTGGGAAGCGGCGCGCGGACGGACGCCAAGGCGATTTGGGAATGCCGGGCTCAATCCTTGCTGGATGGGAAACTCATCATGTCCTTGATCACCGCGGGAGAGAAGCAGGACGAGAGTTCTCAGCAATGCCGCTGTTACCGCCGCATAGAGCAACATCAGCCACACCGGATGCACCGCATCGCGCAGCGCGTAGCAGACCGATCCTACCCCGATGCTGATCAATGCCGGTTTCAAGGCAAGACGGAACCAGTTCACCGGCGTCAATTTCCGCGCAATCAAGCGATAGCGCAGAGTCGCCGACGTGGCGACGCCGCCGACCCGCCCGAACGCGGCCCCAATCGGTCCCAATGCTGGCAGCAGGAACAGGTTCAGCACGATATTGGTCACGGGATTGAAGGCCAGACGGTGGACGTCCTCGCGCTGTCTGTGTGCCGCCTGAAGGATTACGCTCATCTCGGTGTCGACTGATTCTATCGCCAAATAGATCATCAAAATCCTGAGGATCCAGAGCGCGCTCCCGAAGCCCGTTCCAAACAGAATCTCCAGAATTGGCCCGGCGAACACCCAGAACTCCGACGCACGCCGGGACGACGAACGTAAACAGGACTTGATACCAGGCGCCAAAGCGATTGGGATCGCGGTCGCCTTGCGTGTTGAAGCTGTAGGCGATCCGGGTCATCAGGAGTTGGGCAAACAGATTGGGGACGATCAGACCGATTTCCATGATCTTCGTTGCCGCGGCATAGTAGCCGACCGCCGCGATATCTACCCATCCGGACACCATGATCGTGTTGATGCGCATCGTGAGCATGCCGAGTATGCTGCCGATGCCAAATGTGAAAACGGTCCTCGCCGTTCGCACCAGGAGGCCGGGGTCGAACGGCGCGCGCGCCGGGAGTACGCGGCGGTACAAAAGAGTCACAGCGATAGATGCCGACGTGACCTTTCCGGCAACAAGGGTGATCATCAGGGCAGTTGCGCCGTACCCCGACACGAGCAGGTAAAGGCTGGCGAACATCACGATCGTGACTTCGGCCAGCAGCGCCATGAAAGTAAAATGCATCTTGCGAAGGGCAAGGAACACCGAGCGGCAGGCCGTGTTGAGGAAGGCTGGAATCAATGCCAAGCTGGCGATGCTGATAACTTGAACGAGGTCTGTCGAGTACCCCATCAATCGGACCGCGGCCAGCATGAGACAGATGGCCACGAACCCGCTTCCGAGGCCGAGCAACATCGCATGAACCACTTGTCCCGCGGCTTCCCGGCCATGCCCGCCGACTTCGCGCATGAGGAATTCCGGAATCCCGAAGCTGCTCATACCCTGAAACAGCATCAACCATGAGAAGGCGAGTGCGTAGGTGCCGAGCAACTCGGGGCCGGAAACGCGCGAGATGATGATAAACAGGACCCCGCTGGAAACCAACGACAAAGCTACTTCGCCGAGAGTGAACGCCAGCTGGAACCAAGGTTTATGGACCATCTCGAAAACTCGCCATTCTGGGAACCGCTCCCGTTAAGCCGCGCACGGCTCAGGCGTAGCAAGCAAGCGGGGTACATCGCGGCCGATTGATGGCCACGCCCTTGTGGGCGAAACATTATGCGCCGCTGGGTCGCCTCCTGCTGCCGTGCCGCCAGCCGGATAGCGTCGCCTCGCCTTGGCTGGGTCCGCTGCGGCGTCCGATATGCATGAATGTCAGGAATAGAATGGACCGCGCGCGAAGCCTTCGTGTCGCGGTCCTTCTCACTCGGCGGCGAGACTGGCGCAGACCGCGAGCGTCGCTTCGGCCGCGCCGCGCCATGAGTACTGCTTCACCCGCTCGAGGCCCCTCGCGACCAGCGTCTCGCGCAAGGCTGTGCCGGTGAGGATCCGCTCCATGCTGCGGCTCATGTCGTCCACATCGTAGGGATCAAATGTGTCGGCGGCATCGCCCGCGATCTCGGGCAAGGTGGTATTGTTGGCTACCGTTACTGGCACTCCGGCTACCATCGCTTCATGAACCTGCAGGCCCCATCCTTCGTAGAATGAAGGATAGACGAAGAGATCTGCCCCTTGGTAGAGCGCCAGCACATCGCCGGACGGTACATAGCCGAGAACCTTGATGTCATGCGCGAATTGACTGCTCTCTACGCGGCGGTGGAACTCCGGATACGGCCACAGGCTCCGCCCACCAATGACAAGCTGATGCGGCAGCCCGCTGCGGGCCTTCAATCGTCCAAAAGCCTCGACCAGACCCTCGAGGTTTTTCCGGGGGTGGATATCATTTAAGGAGAGAATGTACTGCGGCCCGATCCCGTACCTTGTGCGTACATCCGAGATCCTAGCCGCGGATAGACGCTCGGTGAATTCCGTGCGGACGCCGTGCGGCACTACGACAATTTTCTCGGCGGGGACGTGCAGAATGCGCATGATTTCGCGTCGGGAGAATTCCGTCGTGGTGACGATCCGGCCGGCCCGCTTAACCGAGCTACGCGTTGCGAGCGTCCTGGGTAAAGCGATATGCGGCGGCAACCAGCCCGGATTCGCCAGCCAGAAGACGTCGGCGAGCAACAGAACCGTCTTGCAGGGCGCGTAGGCAGGCAGGGTGGAAAACGAGAGAAGGACATCGACTGGATGCCGTTCCAGCGCGATCGGATAGGCGATTAAATTGCGCAAGAACGAGCTTCTCGCGTAGCGAGGCAGCGTGACGACTTGACAATTGGGCCGAGGATCGATGCCAAGGTTGCCGTCGAGGGCGTACACCTTGAACCGCTCCTGCGGCCAGCACTCCAGCATCTCTTGCAGGAGATGCCTGGCATGAACGCCATGGCCGGAGCGGGACCCGAAGCTACTGCCCTGCCATAGGAATTTGCCATCGTAGCCAATGGTCAGGGCCATGCCGATGCCACTTCATTCTCCGCTGCAAATTCCAGCGGCACCGGCTAGCGGTGACGCTCTTCATATCGACAGTCATGAATGATCGTCGTGCCGTCTCCGGCAGTCAATCCGAAGTGGGCTAGGCTGGCCCAGGTGCCACGCCTTGCGCAGGCTGCCGCCCTCGCTCGCCATTGACGATGATGTCGAGATAACCTAGAAACCGGCGAGCGGCAAGTCATTTGAACGAATGGGCTTTCGTTAGTTAAGGTTTTAGGTCTTGGTTGCTTGACTCTTCCATCAATGGCTTTTCCATCAATGGCTTTGCGTACGCTCGCCGGGGTTTGAAACGCGGGCCGTTGCCTTTAGTAAAAGCGGCCTTTAAGTCCTTCGGGAAATTGCGCGGGGCCCTCGTATCATGACCTTCCCGCGGCAATCTTGTGAAAATTTTTGACATGGCCGAAGATCTCACGGTCCTCATTGCCAACCTTGGTCAGCTGGACAATCTCCGTTCGTGCCTCAGGTCTCTCTTCGATACAGTTAACGAAACCTCGTTGCGGGTGATCGTCGGATTCAATTTCCAGGGTGAAAGCGAAACCCCGCGCGCGCTCGCAGACAGCTTTCCCCAGGTGGAGCAATTAAGGGCGCCGGGGAAACTCGGATATTGCCGCGCCTACAATCAACTAATGGCGCGGAGCACCGGCCGCTACGTCCTTCTGCTGGATGACGACACCATCCTCCGGGCCGGCACCATCGACGGGATGGTGCGTTTCATGGACGCGCATCCCGAAGTTGGGATCGCCGGATGCCGGACCACCAACCCCGATGGGAGTTATCAGAAGACCACGGGCTTGATGTTCACCATGGGAACGGAAATTATCAATGTTGTGCGCCCCGCCGCTTTCTTGAACGACGGCATCGATGACTCCGTCACGACCTGGAAGGAGGCCGGCTGGTTGAACGGCCATTTTCTCATGGTGCGGGCACAGGTGATTGAAAAGGTGGGTGTGCTCGACGAGTATTTCTACACGTTTTTATGCGAGGCCGATTGGTGCCTGCGCATTCGCCGTGCGGGTTGGAAGGTCGCTTACGTCCCAGACGTCGAGGTCATGCATATCGGCGGGGCGCACAGCGTGGCATCGAAAGTGAAGAGCCATAATAATCTCATCAGGGGCCACATCAACCGATACTACTTTATGCGTAAACACTATGGCAACGCCGCCGTTCAAATGTTTCGTCTTATCATGAGTGCGGGCGCCATGCTGCGTCTGGTGAACTACGCTGCCTTGTGGCTCGTCAGCCCAGAGCGCCGGTCGGAAGCAGGGCCCAAGGTCAACGCCTTTTGGAGGATCATGTTGCGGGGCGCCGCGGCTCACCCCGAGGACCTGACAGAGGAACTACGGCGCGAGAATGCAGATTTTGGTTCGTTCCGGCCAAGTCTTCCGGGGTGAAGCCAATAAGGGTTTCCGCCTACCTCGCCGCCGCGTCTGCGTACGTACATTTGCCCGAATAGCGATCGCACAAACATTTTAGTGCGATTGAGCCAAAACACATTCACACCAGACTCGCGCAAAACCGCTGGATTTTCGCGCAGGCGTCTTCGAGCACTTGCGTTCCTGTCGCATAGGAAATCCGGAAATTCGGGCCAAGCCCGAAGGCCGCGCCTTGCACCACGGCCACGCCCTCGGCCTCAAGGAGCGCCGCGACAAAATCCTCGTCGTTGCGGATTAGTTTGCCGTCCGGCGTTTTCTTGCCGATCGCCCCGGCGCAAGAGGGATAGACATAGAACGCGCCTTCCGGCGAGGGGCAGTCCAAATATTTGGCCTGATTGAGCATGGAGACGACAAGATCGCGCCGCTTCTCGAAAATTTTGGCGCGTTCGGCGATAAAATCCTGCGGCCCGGTCAGCGCCTCGACGGACGCCCATTGCGCGATCGAGCACGCGCCCGACGTCTGCTGGCCCTGCAGCGTGTCCATTGCCTTGATCAAATGTTCCGGCCCGGCAGCATAGCCGATCCGCCAACCGGTCATCGCATAGGCTTTCGAGACGCCATTCATGGTGAGCGTGCGGGAAGCGAGCTCGGGCTCCACTTGCGCCGGCGTCGCGAATTTGAAATCGCCATAGGTCAGATGCTCGTAGATATCGTCGGTTAAAGTCCATACATGGGGATGGCGCAACAGCACGTCGGTGAGCACCTTCAACTCCGCCCATGTGTAGGCGGCGCCCGACGGGTTCGACGGCGAATTCAAAATCAGCCATTTGGTATTTGGCGTGATGGCCGCATCGAGCGCCTCCGCTTGCAGCTTAAAGCCATGCTCCATCTTGGTCTCGACCGCGATGGGCGTGCCGCCGGCAATCAGGACCATATCGGGATAGCTCACCCAAAAGGGCGCCGGAATGATCACCTCGTCGCCGCGATTGAGAGTGGCGAGTAAGGCATTGAACAAAATATGCTTGCCGCCGGTGCCGACGATCGTCTGCGATGGCTTGTACTCGAGCCCATTCTCGCGCTTGAATTTCTGCGCGATTGCCTCACGCAAGGGCGGGATGCCTGACACTTGCGTGTATTTGGTCTCGCCGCGTTCGATCGCAGCAATCGCGGCTTTCTTGATGTTATCCGGCGTATCGAAATCGGGTTCGCCGGTCGAAAGCGAAACGACATCCCGTCCGGCGTTCTTGAGATCGCGCGCCTTCTGCGTGACCGCGATCGTTGCGGAGGGTTTTATGCGCAAAAGGGCATCGGCGAGGAACGGCATCTGGCAAGGCTCCGGTACGGGAAATGAGGGCCCGAGGGCGGGTGCAAAGGCCCCGATTGGGCGCGGACCTTAGGTTTGAAGTTGCCGGAAGGCAACCGGAAAGACCGCTCAGGGAAGTCAGAGATTCGCCCTTCGGTATCTAAACATGGCGCATGCAGATTTACGCTGCATTAACACTGAATTTACTTTAGCGGTGCAGGGGGCACTCAAAGTAATTATCAGACGGGAACCTTGCACGGGCTGTTCGCGTTTACGCCGAACCCCAGGAAATTCGTACGTGTCCTGACTTTGTCGCCGAATGGAATGTTGCGTATGTCAATCACGGATAATTTCGACCACAAGTCCGATGCCGGTTTTGTCCGCGCCTATGACGCGCGCGCCGCCCGGCGGCAATTTCAGGTTTCGAGCATGCTCGTTCTCGTGCTTTTGCTGTCTGCCATTGCGCTGGGAATATTGGCGCAGCTCGGTCCACAGGTCGTGACCGGACGCTCTGCAGCGATCAAAAAGGGCGGCCATCACATCGCGGAAACGTTACTGGACTTTCGCCGCTGACTAGACAGAATTCCAACCAATCTCCCCTGTGGTCCTCGGGGGCCTAAAAGTAAGGGGCCGCGCTTTAGCCGGGCGCGGCCCCTGTTTTTTGGACTAGCCGGCAAAAAAATACCGCACGGCCAAATTTTCGCCGCGCCGCGAACGGTTAAGCTGAACGCTTCAGCTCGATCCGATTCGGACCCTGCCATGCACTTCAGATTGACCCCGCCGGGCACACTCATTTTTTGTGTTTCCCTTATCCTGGCCGTTGCCGCGGTGGCTACTCTTTACACCCATGTTCCGTTCGCCGGACATTTTATCGGCACGCATCGATTCTGGGTGATGGCGGCGGCTTATGCGGCGCTGCTAGCGGGCGTGCTTTTCGAGGGGCTGTAGGATGGGCGCGCGGCAGGAGAAGAAAGTTCCTTTGCCGAATAAGCGGCGTCCATTACAAAACATTAAATTGCTTTTCTAATGCATCTTTGCCGATACTTGTTGGTCCTTCCGCAGATTCAGGATACCCCCATGAAAAAGCACCTTCTGATAGCGGCAACGGCGGCGTTGCTCGCTTGGCCTAACTTATCCTCCAGCGTCTTGGCCGATCCACCCGAAGCAACCGAGCATTTCGGAGCGTCCCATCCACAATTTTCACCCGAAGACTTTGCTGCTTTTACAGATGCCCGAATTGCAGCACTGAAAGCGGGACTGAAGCTAACGCCAGGGCAAGAAAAAAACTGGCCTGCTCTCGAAACGGCATTGCGCGAGCAAGCGGCAGCGCGCGCGAAGCGTATGGCGGCATGGCGCGAAACAGCCAAAGAACCGCAGGAGCATCGCAGCGTAATTGAAGGCCTTCAAGAACGTGCTAAGCGCCTCACGGCACGATCCACGGAAATGGAAAAACTTGCCGAGGCCGCAAAGCCCCTTTACGATAGTCTCGATGACGCACAACAACGCCGCTTCAGGCCACTTCTTCGCATGGCGAGCGGGAAACATTGGCATTACGGACATGAAGGCTTTCATCACGGCTAAGGCGTCGACGGGTTAAGACTGCGCCAAGCATTGGGATCAATGAGGTGGAGACACTCTCCACCTTATTGGTGATCGCTGGAGCGGTTCGCTTGAGAGATGCCTCGTCATTCACCGGACAAAATGAAGCTGCTTTTTGTTGCAGCGACGAAAAGTGCCGCCATCTCGCGTCGGGGCGGGCGCGTAGCCGCACGCGGTTAAGACCCACGGAAAAAGGCGGTTCAACGCCGCTGTCTCGATCGAATTCCTTAGGCGTATCGCGACAAAAAGGTGCAAGCACGCGTAACGCCGGCAAAATCCGCACTTTTTTCGAAAGGACACGCTGAAATACGCCGCCTGAAATGCTACTTACCGACGGAACGATGAATATTTAAGGAACGCGGAGGTAGGATCATGGCTGCTGCTGCTCCAGAAGTTATCCTCGATACGCTGGCCCCGGAGTTTTCGCTTCCCGCCACCGATGGAAAAACTTATGCGCTGAAAGACGTGGCGGGCGAAAACGGCACGGTGATCGTCTTCATTTGTAATCATTGCCCCTATGTGAAGGCAGTGATCGATCGGCTTGTCGCGGATGCCCGCGTATTGATGGCTGAGGGAATTGGCTTCGCGGCCGTTTGCTCGAACGATGCCACGGGATATCCCGAGGATTTCTTCGCCAATATGAAACGGTTCGCGCAGGCGCATAAATTTCCGTTTCCCTATCTGCACGATGAGAGCCAGGCGGTCGCCCGCGCATATGGCGCGGTCTGTACTCCCGACTACTTCGGCTACGGCAAAGGCTTGAAGCTGAAATATCGCGGCCGCCTCGATGAAGGCCGCACCGCGCCGCCTCCGGCGGGCGCAAGGCGAGAACTCGTCGAGGCGATGCGAGCAATCGCGGCCACAGGCACGGCGCCCGAAAATCAATCTCCTTCGATAGGCTGTTCGATCAAATGGAATGCGGCGTGAGTTTGCGCGTAAAACTCCACGCGCCGCCGCCCGCCGCAGAGAGATAAAGGAGCACAAAGCAGTAGAGGACCGCCAGCTCGCCTCCATTGAGAATGGGAAAGAAGCTTTTTTGCGCATGCGCGAGAAAATAGGCGAATGCCATTTCGCCAGACAAAATGAAAGCAACCGGGCGGGTGCATATTCCAAGGAGAAGCAGAACGCCGCCGGCGAGCTCGAGAAGGCCGGCGAGCCCCAGGAGCGAAACGAACCGCATGTCATCGAACATTGCGACATGAGGAAAACCGAAAAACTTCGCCGTGCCGTGCTGGAGCAGCAGCAGGGCCGTGACGATCCGCAAGAGACCAAGCAGCCGCGGCTGCCAAGCAGCAGCGATGTTCGACAAATCCATGATGACCATTCCTTTGCTGAAAGAGCCTCGCATCGGCGCTTCCCCTTGCCGAAGCCGCCCATTGCGCTCCTTTGCCTCGAACACCAAGTGTCTGTCCAATATACAAGCTCCGCCGGCATCCGAGGAATTAGCCGATGATCCCGATTGCGATTGTTTTGACCATTGTCCTGTCAGGGACGCTTGGAATCACACTTATGTGCCGTCAGGCCGCCGCGGTTGTCGCCCATAGCGAGCAAGTTCCGGACGGATTTGCCGATTGGATCAGCGCCGAGGTACACCGGCGGACGGCCGCCTACACACTGGCCCGCACACGCCTGGCGATTGTGGAGACTGTCTTCGACACCGTCCTCGCGGTGGCTTGGCTGTTAGCCTTGCTCGGTCCGCTCTACGCATTGGCGGCGCATTTCATTGCTCCTGGCATCTCCCGCGCGGTCTGGGTCGTGGTTGCGTTCGCGCTAGTTGAGCGCGTTCTTGATCTGCCTTTCTCGGTTTACAACACCTTTGCGCTAGAAGCCCGGTTCGGCTTCAACCGCGCGACCCCGCTGATGTTTCTGCGCGACCGGATAAAGGGCGTGGCGCTCTCGGCACTCCTTGGGATCCCTTTGCTTTACGGCCTGTTCTGGCTGCTGCGCGTCCTTCCTGACAACTGGTGGCTCCTTGGCTGGGCAGCGTTTATGGTTTTGATGATCGCCATGAGCGTGATTTATCCCGCTATCATCGCGCCGTTGTTCAATACGTTCACGCCCATGCCAGACGGAGCGTTGAAGTCGCGCGTCGAAGCGCTTCTCGCCAAATGCGGTTTCGCCTCCAAAGGGCTCTACGTCATGGACGCTTCCCGGCGTTCGACCCATGGCAACGCCTATTTCAGCGGCTTCGGAAAGGCCAAGCGTATCGTCTTTTTCGACACGCTTCTGCAAAACCATACGGCTGACGAAATCCTGTCCATTCTCGCCCATGAACTGGGGCACTATAAACTTGGTCATGTCGGTCAGCGCATCGCCGAGATGGCGGTGCTAGCCTTTGTTGGTTTTGCTGTCCTTGGCTGGGCTTTCAGCGCCGGTCGATTGGCCGGCGCATTCGGCCTGCCAGCCAATCCCGGCGTGGTTTTGATCATCGTCCTTACCGCGATGGGACCCGTCTTGCATTTGCTGTCGCCGTTGACGAGCTTTCTGTCGCGCCGCGCCGAGTATCAGGCCGACAATTTCGCAAAGGCAATGGCCGGGCCGGGGCCTATGATCAGCGCCTTGGCAAAGCTCGCGCGGGACAATCTTTCAACCCTCACGCCGGACGCGCTCTACGCCCTGTTTTATTATTCTCATCCGCCGGTTCCGGCGCGGATCGCCCAGCTCCGAGCGGAGCCGGCTTCGGTTGACCGGATAAGGATCGACTAATCTGCCATAAGCGGGTCAGCATTTTTCTTTACTTAGCAAGCGCCGCCATAGTCTCTGCCGGCCGACGTGCCCCGTGCTTGGGTCCTTCGAACCCTCGTCAACATCGGGGCATGGGCTCCGTGCCGCTTTTGAATCAGCGCGGTTTATTCTCGTCCTGAGGCGCTTGCATCAAAGTGGTCCACGAACGCGCGGACGTCCGGAAGAATGCCTTTGACGATCCGTTCGACGCCAGCGGGATTGGGATGCAATCCATCGCCAAGTTTGAGAGCCGGCTCGCCCGCCACCCCTTCGAGAATAAATGGATAGAGCGGCGCGTCGTATTTCTTGGCAAGGGCCGGATAGATCGCGTCGAAGCGCGTTTTGTAATCCTGGCCGAGGTTCGAGGCAGCTTTCATGCCCGCGATCAAGACTTTGATATTGCGTGCCTTTAGCTCGCCAAGGATGGCTTCGAGCGCGGCCCTTGTCACCTCCGGATCGACCCCGCGCAGCATGTCGTTGGCGCCAAGTTCCAGGATCACGCCGTCGGCGCCATCAGTGAGCGCCCATGCGAGCCTCGCCTGGCCGCCGGAAGCGGTGTCGCCGGAGACACCGGCGTTGACGATCGTCACAGGGTAGCCTTCCGCGCGCAGCGCCTTTTCGAGCACTGCGGGAAAGGCGGCATCAGCCGCCAAGCCAAAACCCGCAGTCAGGCTGTCACCGAAGGCAATGATTTTCATCGGCGGCGTTTCCTTCGGCGCGGACCAGGCTTCGCAAGATAACGCCACCAACAAAAGCACGGCCGACAATTGCAGGAATGCGCGGCGATGGCCATATCCGCCGGGCCTTGACCGTGGCATCGGATAGGGTAAGGCGGTCTCGCGTGTGGTCATGGGGGGCATGGATGGAGGAACCGGCGGTTGAACTCGAAAATGTCCATTTAAGCCTAGGACGCGGCGCAGCGAGGGTTCATATCCTTAAAGGGATTTCACTTAAAATAGGACGCGGCGAAACAGCAGCCCTTGTCGGGCCTTCGGGCTCGGGCAAATCCACGCTTCTAATGGTAATGGCGGGTCTTGAGAGGCCCGATGCGGGCAATGTCAAGGTGGATGGCACCAGCCTTGGCGGGCTTGGCGAGGATGCGCTCGCGCGTTTCCGCGGCGCCCGGATCGGCATCGTGTTCCAATCGTTCCACCTCATTCCAACTATGACCGCACTCGAAAATGCCGCCATTCCGCTCGAATTGGCGGGCGCCGCAGAGCCTTACGCGCGCGCCCGCACCGCTCTTGCCGCTGTCGGCCTCGAAGATAGGCTCTCGCATTACCCGGCGCAATTGTCGGGCGGCGAACAGCAGCGCGTCGCGCTTGCCCGCGCGCTGGCACCAAACCCGGCCATCCTCGTCGCCGACGAGCCGACCGGAAACCTCGACGAGGCTACAGGTGCCGGCATCATCGACCTCATGTTTGCCTTGAAGAAAGAACGTCGCGCGACCTTGATCGTGGTCACGCACGATTCAGCGCTTGCCAGCAAATGCGAGCGTAGGATCGAACTACACTCCGGCCGCCTCGAGGAAGCCGCCGCGGCGGCGATGCCCGTTTGAGCGGGACGAGGCGCCAATCTTACCAAAATGTTTCACGTGAAGCATTTTGGTAAGATCGAGGCTTAATATCTTACCATGCCTCATACATTTGGTCGCCATGGAAGGCGTGCGATCGTGCGGAATTGTTGTGCGATCCAACCCTTTGCGCCGCTGCCAGCCGGGCGCTCGCCGGGACGGGATTTGCGGCCAAATTGGCGCGCTACGGCATTAAATCGGCGGCTGTTGGGGCGCCTTCAACCCAATTCACGTCCCACGGCCCGTCCACGGTAATGAAAGTCACCGAACCCGCGCCGATCCACGCCTCATGCACCATCCGCGCCGGCATGTAGTTAAAACCGCCAGGGCCGAACTCCGCCTTCTGTCCATCGCACGCAAAACTTGCCGTACCGCTGATCATTGTGTGCGTCTCATTTGCGGAATGCCAGTGCTTGCGAACGTGAAGAGCTTTGGGTGCGCGAATCATGAGTTGCGTCGCGTGGGTTTTCGCGTCCTCATGCAATATCGCCATTTCCGGCGAAGCGTCGCCCAATTCGGGCAGCATCTTTACCCATTGTACTTCCGGTAATGGCTTAAAGATGGGGACATCGGATCCCGTCTCTGTTGGTGATGGCGCCGCGATGGCAGGCAGCAAAACCAGTGCGAACACGGACAAAGCCGCGCCGGCGATGACCGGCAAGGCAAACCCAAAAAGAAAGCGTGCACCCATATACCTCCCTCCCTTTTTCATTGCCAGCCAGAAGCCAAGAACGAAAGTGCTTTTCGTGACGGCCGCGATACAAGTCCGCTCATTTGCCCGCCGCGGTAAAGGATACGCGGTTGCACAAAATAGCTGCCCGACAACTGGCCGCGTACCCATCTCACCTGTCTCGCGCCGGCCTGCGTCGCCACCGCGATGACCCCGCTAGAATGGCGCGCTCCATTTTGCCAGCATGGACTATAGCAAGTGCAGAGCGATGATTAGGATGACCCCTAGAGCGGCGATAATGAGAAAGCCGACTGCATCATCATGGTCAGAGGTTTGCCTTTGCCTCATAAGCGTCGTCCTCTTCGGCTTATTCCGGTTTTTCCCCGGTCGTGGACGCTCCAACCTATCTGCATCGCTAAGCCCCGTAAATCCCCTCGCGTCAATCAGCGGGAAACCCTATGTGTTCCCTCGCGTCAGCGGCGGGAAACGGCGTTGCGCCGTGACAAACCGCGGCTGCTGGATCGGCTGGTTTTACGGATTGTCAGCCGCCTGCCGCCGTTTGACTTGCTTCACGCTGGCCGCTCATCTTCTGGATTTGCAGTGCCTGCTCTTTGAGGCTGGCCGCGAGAGCCTTGAATTCCTTCTGCTGCCGCGCGAGGGCCGCTTCCAGCGCCTGCACCTTGTGGCGCTCTTTGAGGAACTCGCGGTGCTCTTTGAGGAATTCGTTCAGCAGCATCGCGTTCACCGCCTCATAGCGCACGCTGTTGACCTTGCCGTGAGCGTCGCGCGCGACCAGATCGGGGTTGATCTTTTCGACTTGCTCGGCGACGAGGCCGAACTGTGGGATGCCTTCCGGATCAAGCTCGTGCTTATAGCGGAAGGTCACCGGTTTCAGCGCGAGGATCGCTTCGCTCGCCTGATCCATGGGTTTGATCGCTTCCTTGAAACGCGCCGAGGAGATGATCGTGCCGAGTTGACCGTTGCTGTTGACAACGACCCCTACGCCACTGGCCACGGTATCCCCAAAAATCCCGGCGATGAACGTCGCCTTTTGCGTTCCCACCATGCCGATGCGGATCTTGGTGGATTCGCCGGCAATGCCAGGGTTGCCGATATCGATATTGTTGCTGCCCGTGGTGAGGTTTCTACCGGCTCCGTGGCCCAATGCGATGTTGCCGCCGCCAGTTGTGTTATTAAAGAGCGCATTGATACCAATGGCCACATTACTGCTGCCGGTTGTGTTGCCAAAGAGCGCCTCGGAACCGCTGGCCGTGTTGGAGTTGCCGGTTGTGTTGTTGCCGAGCGCGCCAGACCCGGTGGCAGTGTTGTCGTTGCCGGTTGTGTTGACACCGAGCGCACCAGACCCGGTGGCCGTGTTGGAGCCGCCGGTTGTGTTGCTAAAGAGCGCATCAACACCTATTGCCGTGTTGCCGCCGCCGGTTGTGAGGCTGAAGAGCGCATTATCACCCTCGGCGGTGTTAGCGCCTGGATAGCCTCCGTCCGGTGGCGGGCTGACCGCCCGAGCCGGGGAAACCGCAAACCAGGCTAAAAGGATGGCAAACGGGATCACGCCGCGCCGCAATGGCGAGCGGCTAACCGTGTTTCTGAGCAATGGAATTGCCGCCGGCATCCACCGACGGCCAGCCTTACCTCGTGCGCCCAAGCCGGCGCCCTTCGCGCGCCGGACGCCAAACAATACGGATTTTGTTGTCATCGAGACTTTCTCCCCTTGGCTTGACCGGCATCTGCCGAAGGCTGGCCTGGTTGAGGTTATGGATACCACTTTCGACGGATTTTGCTGATTCCATCTCTAAGAATCCGCGTGGCAAGCGCCGTGCCGCGGGCCGCCGGCGGGCGGTCGCCATGGCCCGTTGCTTGCGACGGGAGTACTTGCGAACGCCCGTGGCGATGCTTGACAAGCGTGGAGCCACCTCGCCGAGCGCCGTGAGACGAATGACGAAATCGGTTAAGATCGAGCGGATCGTCTCATTGGAGAAAAAAGTGCACCGGGGTTCTGCTATGATCAGTGCTGGGCGGAATTGCTTATGGTCTTGGTGTCCTTGAAATTCCACCGGTATCAAACAAGACGATTACGCTGGCCGTTGGTCCTGCGATTTGCCTTGCGCGATTTTCGCGGCGGCCTGCGCGGGTTCGGGATTTTTCTTGGCGCGATCGCGCTCGGCGTGGCGGCAATCACCGGCGTTGGCTCAGTGTCGCTTTCGCTAAAGGAAGGGCTTGCCCAGCAGGGCCGCACGATCCTTGGCGCGGACGCATCTTTCGATCTCGCCCAGCGCGAGTTGTCCGCCCCCGAGCGCGATTATTTGGCCGGACAGGGGCGTCTCTCGGCGGTGGCACTGTTGCGTGCGATGGCGCGGCGCGACGATGGCGAGGCGGCACTGGTCGAAATCAAGGCGGTCGATGAAACCTATCCTCTGGCGGGCGCAGCCATCCTTGATCCGGCGTTGCCGCTCGCCGATGCGCTGGCCTCGCGCGACGGCACCTACGGGATTGTGGCCGGCGCGGCGCTCCTCGGAAGGCTCGGCCTTTCCATCGGGGACCATGTTGCGATCGGCGGCACGCGGTTCGAGCTGCGCGCGGTGCTCGTCTCCGAGCCCGACCGGCTCGCCGGCGGGATCAGGTTTGGCGCCCCGGCCTTGATCTCGGAGCCATCCTTGCGCGCGACGGGATTGGTCGAACCAGGCTCGCTCGTCAGATGGCTTTATCGTGTCGTGCTGCCGGGAACGCCGGCAAGCGATGAGGAGGTCGCGGCATTGACCGAGGCGGCGCAAAAGCGTTTCCCCGAGGCCGGGTGGGACATTCGCACGCGCAATAATATATCGCCGCAGTTTTCCCGCAATCTCGACCGCTTCACCGAATTCCTCACGCTTGCCGGGATCACCTCCCTGATTGTGGGCGGGGTCGGCGTCGCCAATGCGATGCACGGTTTTGTCGAGCGCAAGCGGCAAACGATCGCGATACTGAAGGCGCTGGGCGCGACCGGATCCAGGGTCTTCGCCTTGATGTTGACAGAGGCGATGCTCGTCGCGAGTGCCGGGGCGGTGCTGGGCGCGGCTACGGGCGCCGCCTTGCCCTTCGCCGCTGCTGGAGCATTAGGGCAGATGATTCCGTTCCCGATCGCGCCGGCGATTTATCCGGCCGCGATAGGCAAGGGGCTTCTCTATGGCTTTCTGACCGCGCTGGCGTTTTCCGTGGGCCCGCTCGGCCGGGCGCACGACGTGCCGGTTCAGGCCTTGTTTCGCGCCGGGATCGAATCCCCGCGGACCACGCCGAGACCGCGCCATCTCGTGTTGATGCTCGCCGTGGCTCTCTGCCTTGCCGTGGCGGTTGCCGGCTTCGCGGCGGACCGGAGGCTCGTCTTGATCTATATGGGCGCGACGCTCGCCGCCTTTATTTTGCTGCGCGTGGCGGCGCTTTTGATCGTGACATGCGCGAAAAAACTTCCGCACGCGCGGAGCGTGGCACTGCGGCTCGCGGTTGGCAACATACACCGGCCGGGTGCGTTGACCTCTTCGGCCGTACTGTCGCTCGGCCTTGGGCTCGCGCTGCTCGTTGCGCTTGCTCTCATCGACGGCAACATCAGAGCACAACTCCATCATTCCATTGCCGGGAAGACGCCAAGCTTTTTCTTTCTCGATGTCCAGAGCGCGAAGGCGGCAGCATTCGCCGATTTTTTGCTAGGCCAAGCGCCGGATGGCAAAATTGAACGCGTTCCGTTGTTGCGCGGACGCATCGTCAAGCTAAAAGGGATTGCCGCCGGCGCGGTGCGGCCGAAACAAAGCGCCGCTTGGGTGCTCGAAGGCGATCGTGGGATTACGTTCGCCGAAACCGTGCCGGAAGGGTCCAGCGTTATTAAGGGAAGCTGGTGGCCAAGGGATTATCGCGGACCGCCTTTGGTTTCGGTTGAAAACGAGATCGCCGACGGGCTCGGACTGGCGATCGGCGACGAAGTCACAGTCAATGTTCTCGGCCGCGACATTACGGCCAAAATCGCCAGCACGCGGCACGTTCAATGGCGCACCTATGGGATCAATTTTGTTCTGGTGTTTTCGCCAAACAGCTTTGCTGGCGCTCCCTTCGGTGAGCTTGCCACTCTCACCTTTGCCAATGGCGGCGACCCCGCGCGGGAATCTGCGCTATTGCGCGCGACGGCGAAAAGTTTTCCATCTGTGACAAGCATCTGCGTGAAAGACGCGCTTGACGCAGTAAATATGGTTGTTAGCCAGCTCGCCTTCGCCGTTAGGGTAGCGTCGAGCGTGGCGTTCCTGGCGTCGGTCCTCGTTTTGGGCGGCGCGCTCGCGGCCAGTCAGCATGCGCGCACGCACGATGCCGTCGTGCTTAAGACGCTCGGGGCGACAAGATCCCGCCTGCTTGCCGCTTATATTTATGAATACGGTCTCATCGGGCTCTGCACCGCGCTGTTCGGCGTGGCGGCGGGGAGCGCCGCCGCGTTCGAGATCGTGGGCCGCGTGATGGAGCTTGACTTTGTCTGGCTTTGGCCACAGGCGCTCATCGCCGCCGTCGGCGCGGTCGTGGTCACGATCTGCCTTGGTCTCCTCGGGACGTTTCGAGTCCTCGGGCGCAAACCGGGTCCTTATCTGCATCTGCGCAATTTATAATTAAATGACCTTAACCATTGTTCATGTTGGCGCACTTGTACGCGGCTCCGGCTTGCGCCATATTAAGGCCGACGCTGAATCCCGCAAGGGCAGCGGCCGGGGGCGGTTAAGCCTCCATAACGCTTAGAGGAAAACATGTCCGACTTCGACCGAAACACGAGTGCCCGCTGGGGGCAGGGCGCAACCCGGGCCGGTCGCGCTGAAATCGATCAGGGCCTGCGCTCTTATATGCTCGGCGTCTACAACAACATGGTAGTGGGATTGGCGCTCACCGGCGCAGTAGCGCTTGGCGTCCACATGCTCGCTGTCACGACTGACCCCGCATTGGGCGTGCCGGTTGGCCGGCATCTGTTGCTCACGTCCTTTGGCGTGACGCTTTACACAACGCCGCTTAAGTGGGTGGTGATGCTGGCGCCGCTGGCCTTCGTATTCTTTTTCTCGTTCCGCATCAACCAGATCTCGGCTTCGACCGCGCGTGGCGTGTTTCTCGCTTTCGCGGCGGCAATGGGGTTATCTCTCTCGAGCATTCTGCTCATCTATACCGGGACATCGGTTGCGAACGCGTTCTTTGTGACCGCGGCGGCCTTCGGTGGCTTGAGTCTTTATGGCTACACGACGCGGCGTGACTTGGCGCCAATGGGCGCCTTCATGGTGATGGGCCTCTTTGGTCTCGTGATTGCGATGCTGGTCAATCTGTTCTTGCAGAGCACCGGGTTCCAATTCGCCCTGTCGATTCTGTCGGTCCTGATCTTCTCCGGCCTCACCGCTTGGGACACTCAGGCGATCAAGGAAATGTATTATGCGAGCGACGATTATGAGACCGCGACGAAGAAATCTGTGTCTGGCGCGTTGAGGCTCTATCTGGATTTCATCAACATCTTTATGGCGCTCCTGCAACTGACAGGTAGCCAAAGAGACTGATCCGGACCAGGTTGGAGAAGGGCCCCGCCAGCGCGGGGCCTTTTTTTTCGAGCTGCCGAAGTTATCGCTTGGGTTTCATCGCGGAACTCCGAGAAATGGGTTGACGCGCGACCGCATGAAGGCAAATCCAGCTGCCCCACAAACATCGCCCTCGCGCGATCAGAAATCGCTGGCAATACCTCTTACTTCCCAATCTCCATAACGCACTGGCTCGGGACCGCCACGGCCGTTGATTTCCTTTCCGGCCGTGGGGTGACTCAAAGCACCGGAGCGTCGGCGCGCTTCGGCCTCGGCAAGCGCTCGCTGCGTCGCGTGGCTGGGTTCGCCCTCGCGCGTGCCGGCCCGCGCATGGCCAACGGTTTCGCCGTCCGGCCGTTGCATTTTCGCCATGGAAAACTCCTCCCGGGTTTTCGCCCATATACTGGGCAAAGTCCAACTGTTTGTGCTAGGAGAGAGCCATGATCGGTGTCCCTGAAGCCCTCGTGGCGGAGTTTCGAGTTTGACCGCTGCTCCGCGTCCACCGGCCGGCCGGCGGCATAGCCGCAACGTTTCGAACGGCCGCCCAAACCACCTGGCTTCGGGCGCAAAGTCGAGGACGTGAGAGCGAGGAGTGTCCTGGTCTTGCCGCTCGTCTCGCCGCGGCGGCGATTTTGAACGATATTGTCGCCAATGGTCATCCGCTCGACGAATGTTTTTCTGGCACGGCAATCCTCTCGCGGCTTGCTGGTTTGGAACCTCGCGACATCGCCTTGACGCGGGCCATTGTCACCGTTGCGCTGCGCCGGCTGGGGACCATCCGCGCTGCCCTGGCCGGGCTTTTGGAAAGCAGTCTGCCGCGTCAGGCCGGCCACCTTGAGTGGACGCTGATCGCGGCGGCGGCGCAGATTCTCTTTCTCGACGTCCCCGATCACGCCGCCGTCGATCTTGCTGTCCGCATGACTCGTCTTGAGGCGAAATGCGTGCCTTATGCTTCACTCGTCAACGGAGTGTTGCGCAATCTTATTCGCGCCCGCGAAAAAATACTGCTCGAAAGCGATCCCCTGGATCACGACACGCCCGTATGGCTCGCAGAACGCTGGCGCAAGACATATGGCGAGGCCGCAGCGCACGCCATCGCAAGCGCCCATCGCCAGGAGCCGGCACTGGATCTCACGGTTCTGTCCGATCCTCTGATCTGGGCGGAGCGGCTCGGAGCAAAAGTTTTGCCGGCCGGTTCGCTCAGGCTTTGGACGCATTTACCGGTGACCGGACTTCCGGGCTTCACGGAAGGCTGCTGGTTTGTCCAGGATGCGGCGGCGGCGCTGCCAGCGAGGCTTTTGCGGGTTGGTCCCGGCACCAGGGTAGCCGATTTTTGCGCGGCTCCCGGGGGCAAGGCGGCGCAACTTGCGGCTGCCGGCGCCGACGTCACGGCGATTGACCGTTCGGCCGAACGGCTGAAAAAGCTTGCCTCGAATTTTGCCCGGCTCAATTTGCGCGCCAACATCGTCGTTGCCGATATCATAAACTTTAAGGCGGTGCCTTTCGATGCAATATTGCTCGATGCGCCATGCCTCGCCACGGGGACGATCCGCCGTCACCCCGATATCGCTTGGATCAAGAAACCGCGGGATATCGTGGCGTTGACGGCGCTTCAGACCCGCCTGCTCGACAAAGCCGCCGAACTGGTGAAGCCTGGTGGAATGATCGTCTATTGCACGTGTTCGCTCGAACCCGAAGAAAACGAAATGCAAATCGCGGCTCTTCTTCACCGTAATCCCGGCATCGTGCGGGTTCCAGTAGAGCCCGGCGAGGTTGGCGATTTGCCCGGAGTCTTGAACGAAAACGGCGAATTGCGGACATTGCCGTCACACCTTCCGGCTGCCGAGCCGCGGCTTTCCGGCCTCGATGGTTTCTTTGCCGCCCGTCTGTTGCGCCGCGGTTAATAAACCCGAGAGGAATTTTATCGATAACGCAATGCCCCAGGTGGGGACCGCCGGGCTTGCGGTAACTTTGCGCCCGTGGAGAAAGTATTGGACTCCCGTATCCACGCTTCCGTCGCGTGCCGGAATGTAAAATCGAGGAGTTGAATTCTGGCCGGCGCGACATTCAAGGATTGGTTGCGGGTCGCGGGTCACCTTGCGGCTCGCGCGGGACTGGCATTGCGGCGTGGCCTCGGTGCGCCCGCGCGTGCCGCCATCGGGCTAGGGCGGCGGTGGCCGGAACGGCTGTTAATTGCGCCGCAAGATATAAGGACCACCGATCCGACCCTCGCGGCGGACATCTATGCCGGCTATTTCGCGTTCGGCGGTACGATCGTCAATGCGCATGGCCGCTCGCCGTTCGAACTGGAGTCTGGATCGGCCGCGTGGGCGCGGGCACTCGCGGGTTTCGGGTGGCTGCGCCATCTGCGGGCGGCAGATACCGCCGTCGCTCGCGCCAATGCCCGCGCCCTTGTCGATGATTTTTTGAGCCTGGCGGGCAAGCCTAATGCAATTCCGGCATGGGAGCCCGAGGTCGCGGCGCGGCGCATGCTTGCCTTCCTGTCGCAATCGCCGGTGATTCTCGATGGCGCCGACCGCGCCTTCTACCGCCGTTTCATGAAAGGTCTCGGCCGCACCCAGGTTTTTCTGGAACGCAACATGGCGGGGGGACTCGCCGGCGAACCGCGCCTCATTGCCGCGATCGCCCTCGCCGAATTCGGACTTTGCGTGGAAGCCACAGGCAATCTGACCCGCAAAGGCACGAAACCGCTGGCCGGGGAGCTCGACCGGCAAATTCTTCCCGACGGCGGCCACATCAGCCGCAATCCGGAGATCTTACTTGACTTGCTGCCGGACTTGCTTCCCTTGCGGCAAGCCTATGCCGCGCGCGGGTTGCAACCCCCGGCGCAACTCCTCAACGCGATCGATCGCATGATGCCGATGCTGCGCATGTTCCGGCACGGCGACGGCACGCTCGCCTTGTTCAACGGCATGGGCGTCACGCCACCCGAACTGCTTGCGACGATCCTCGCCTATGACGACGCGCGGGCGCAGCCGCTCGCCAATGCGCGGCACTCGGGCTACCAGCGCCTCGAGGCAGGCGACACGATTGTCTTAATCGATGCGGGACGCCCGCCGCCGCAAATTTATTCTCATCGCGCGCATGCTGGATGCTCGTCCTTTGAGTTTTCGGTCGGCGCGCAGCGTCTCGTCATCAATTGCGGTGCGCCGGATGCCAATCGTGTGCCGGCGCGCGAGGCAGCCCGCATGACGGCGGCACATTCGACACTCGTCATCGACGACACCTCCTCATGCCGTTTCGCCGCTCAAACGGGCTTACGGAAGTGGCTCGGCGATGAGACCCTCTCGGGTCCGACCAAGGTCGATGTCGAGCGCCATGACCTACCTTCGGGAACGATGGTGGGTGTCGCGCATGATGGTTACGAGGCGAAATTCGGCTTAATCCACGAACGCCGCCTCGCACTCGCCAAAGACGGCAAGCTGCTCGAGGGCATCGATCGGCTGCGAGCCGCCGGGGAGGGCGGGCTAACCGAGGCACACGCCGTTGCGTTGCGCTTTCACATCCACCCGAACGTGCGCCTAAAGAAAGTTGGCGAGAGCGGCACCGTTTTATGTATTTTGCCAAATGGGAGACGATGGCTTTTCGAGACGACGGCCAAGCGGGTCGTCATCGAGGAAAGTATTTTTTTCGCGGCGCCGGATGGGCCGCGCAGTTGCTCCCAGATCGTCATCCACGATGAAACCGGAGACGGCATGGTTGTCGAATGGAGCTTTCGCCACGTCGACCGAAAACCGCGTGACGAACTTTGAAACCCTCCCCTGCGCAGGTTTCCGATGATTGGTCCGCGTTTAGAATTTCAGCAACCCTCTCAGCCTGTTCGACAAGACGGAAGGATGCAGGGAGGACATATGCTGCTTCCCCGCAATGGCGTTCTTGGCTGCCTGCGCGCCGAGTTCTAGCGTGCACGCTGTAGCACCTATTAACCATCGGGCGAATTCTGAGGAATCCATTGCCGCATCGCCAGCAAGCTGGAAATTCTCCTGCGCGGCGTGAGTGCCTTTGCTAGCCCATCCGCGCGGGCCGCTGAACGCCCTCGTCGCCCCTTTGTAGGCTAGCGACCGGGCCGCTTCACCGAGGGTGCCGCCAACTACCTTCCATGCATCGCGCGCCGGTAACAGACCTGCAAAAATTCCTGATACGATACGCGCCGTGTTGGCGTCCTTGTGGGCGCGCTGTGCCAAGATTTTTGATGCCGCGATCCATAGCGGGGTGAGCGCGCGGTTGCTGATGAGCTGCACGATAAACCGGGACAGTGCCATGTCGTAGCGCATTTCGCGTTCGACGCGCGCCGCGAAAGGCGCAAGCGCGCAGGCGGAAAAATCATCACTGCGCAGACATGGTGCGAGCGCCTCGGCCGCCCAGCGGGCACTCAGCAGAGCGTATTGGATGCCCTCGCCGTTGAGCGGGTTGATCAGACTTGCCGCATCGCCGATCAGCATGACGCGATCGGATACGATCGGGAGCCGGTGGTTGTAGGTCATCAATGGCCAGCCGACGATCGTGCCCCGCAAACGGGCATTGCGCAGGCGCGCTGCGAGAACCGCATCCTCGCGCATCAAGCGGCGCAACATGGCAGCGGGAGTGAAATTGTGGGCGGGCCAGGTTTCTAGAGCCAAGCCGAGCCCGACATTCGCCTCGCCATTGCCGGTGGGAAACAACCAATAGAAACCCGGATAGCAGCCGCGATCGAAATAGACGTCGAGCTGGTCGTCAGGTCCTTCGACGTTGTCGAAGTAGGCGCGTGCGGCGATGAACCGGTCGCGCCGCGGCGGCGCCGATCCGCGCATGAGGCGCGCCACCGCCGAACTGCTGCCGTCGGCGCCGATGAGAACGCGGCAGCGCAATTTTACGGGGCCGTTCGAGCTAGCCAATTCAACGGAAACTGCGTCGCCGTCGACCAGGAAACTCGTTAGCTTGGACCCTTCCATCAGCCGGGCACCCGCGTTCCGCGCGGCATCGACGATGAAGGTGTCGAGCGTGAGCCGCGGAATCACCCGGCCATGGGACGGCATGCCCTCGATTTCCGGGAAGGGCCGCGAGATCAGCTCTTCGCCATCGATATAAAGCGCGGCGCGGCGCGCGATATTGGTCCGCGCGTAGCTGTCCATCCGCGCAAGGCCGAGGCCGTCGAGCTCAATCAGGGCGGACGGGCCGACGAAATCGCCGCACACCTTATCGCGTGGAAACGCCGCACGATCGAGAAGGATGACCGATGCTCCCGAACGCGCCAGATGGCACGCCGCCGCGGCCCCGGCCGGCCCGGCACCCGCGATGATCACATCCGCGTCGTATTTTGGCTGCACTGCTACATCGGCCATTTGAGTCAAATTCTGCGAGACGGAATCCTTATCCGCGGTGGAGGCTATCCATTGCGACTAAGGAAGGGGATGGAGAACTGCGCGCTAGCTTAAAGTGAACTGCCTTCAGCTCCCGGATAGCTGCAACGCCATTTCACGACTCTGTGGCCGGGATGGTTATTTGCCCATTCGGCGATCGCTGGCGGCGCCTGCGTCATGCATTGCATGAGCGAGCCTTCGTCGATGAACGACAGACGCCGCTCCTCACATGATGTGGGCTCCGTCAAAGTGCAAACCGTGAGGATCAATTCAACGAAACCCATTGAAGGCTTCCTCAATAAAGCAAACTTTCGCGCCCATATTGCTTCCATTTGCGTGCGGCCGCGAGCGCAGGAATTGGCGGTTAGCTTTTCTTGTAATCGATATAGGCAAAACGCTGATCGGCAGGGGTCCCCTCCAAAGCGCCGCCAGCCTTGCCAGGCTGCCAAAGCACGACGTCCTCGATCTTTTTCGCCAGTTCGAAATCCTTGTCCGTGATCCCCTTGGCAGCATGGTTCTGGAGGCGGATTTCGACCCATGCGTAAGAGGCGGTGAGATCGGGATGGTGCCAGGCGGCCTCGGCCAGATGACCAACCGTGTTGATCACCATCAGCGTGCCTTTCCAACTCGCCGTCCTATAGGTGCGGCGAATCCAGCCTCCATCATAGACCCAGCGCGGCAATTCTTGTTCGAGGCGCGCCTTGATTTCGGCTTCACTATAGGTTTTTTCCTTGGCAACTTCGCTCATTGTCAAATTCCAATCCTCGGCTCGCGTTGGCCCGTGCTTTCGCAGGCATGTCCATTCTAATATGAATTATGCGAAGACACGAAATCCGGAGTTTTGACCTGCTTGTAGGCGGCCCCCGGCCCTTCGTCTTTCAGCCGCCGGGAAAACATGTTTTAAAGAGCCGGGCAGGGGACTGGAGATGTGATGCACAGTTTTAGGCCAGCTCCTTGGCGCCGCCGGTGGCGGGAAGCCGCTTTTCTGCTGATCGCATTTGCCATCACCTTTGAGGCTACGCCGGTTGTGGCCGAGCCAAAAGCGAACGCCCCGGAGCGGAACTGGCCTTGCCGGCAAATTCTGGTCGGGCGGCTGTCCGTGGCCGCGGTATGGTCTGGCCCCTCGATCGAAGGCGTGGCATGGCGTGACGATAAGGCAGTCGCCGATATCGTGTCTAGGCTCGCGGCGCGGCGGATCCCGCTCGAAGACGCGGAACATGCGATGGAGGACTTTGCCCAATCGCAGGGAACCGAAAAGACCAAGAAGCTCGTTGCCGTTTTCGCAGGCCTATTTGAAACGCTTAACGACGAACGCACGCAAGTGATCGAAGGGCTGCTTCGCTTTGGCGCGAAACAGAAGGAACTTGCCGAAAAAATACGCGCCGAAAACGCCTTGCCGCGCGAGGGCCCGGGCAAGCCGCGACCTGATAAGGGTAAGCAAGATGCAGAGACTGTTGCAAGGGCCTTGGAATGGGACCTGCGCGTTTTCGACGAACGGCGCCAATCGCTCACTTATGTGTGCGAGACGCCGGCACTCATCGAACAACGGCTTTTCGCGCTCGCCAGGGTCATTCAACGCAATATGGACTGAGCGGGCACCTCAGCGCTGACCCTGTTCCGCCACAAGGCCGAAGCGCTGCCCATTCTCATGGATGGGCGAGGAGGGCGTTGTTCTCGTCGAGAAGAGGCACGCCGTAGGATACCAAAATTTGGGTGATCTCGGCCTGGTTCTCGGCGATGAGCTTGTTCAACTGGCGTTTCCAGTCCTGATCGGAATGACGCACCCCCATTCCGATTCGATAGATCATGCCAGGTCCGGACGCTTCCTTGACGAGCGGCGTGACCTTCATCGGGATTTTGGCGTGCTTCGCGAGATAGCCTGCGATCGGGCCCCAAAGCAAGGCGGCATCGATGCGGCCGCCTTCGAGATCCGCGATCATCGCCGCGGCCGGCGCGTCAAACCGCGTGTCGACCACGAGCGGATAGGATTTGACGTTTTCCAAAAGCCCGTTGACCGCGAGATTGGTGGCCGGAGGGGTGCCGGCCACGATGCCGATGCGCTTGCCATGCAAACGCGGATCTTCGAGGCTGTCGATTGTCTCAAGACCGGCGCCTTGCTTCGAAACCAGGGCGTAACTTGTCCGGTAATAAGGATTTGTTCCTTGAACGATATCGTCACCTTGCGGCATCCCCATGATCACGTCGCAACGATGGGCATTCAACGTATTGCGCACAAAGCCAGTGGCGCCAGGGTAAAATTCATAGGCAAGCGTTTTGCCGAGCTTGTGGGCAAGAAGCGCAGCGATTTTGTTTTCGAACCCCTCGCCGGCCTCATTCGAGAAAGGCAGATTCCGGGGGTCGGCGCAGACCCGCAAAACCTTCGGATCGACAAGTTCGATTGAACCCTCTTCGCCGGATTGCGCCGCCACCTCCGTCACGATCAAAAAGACTGGCAAAATTAGCGCAAGCAGAACCCTGACACGCCGGAATTTCATACGTTTCATACGTTTTACAGTTAGTTCTTGTCGCCAAGACATGCTTGCTCCGCGTCGGCGGCCGGCGGCGTCTTTTCTTCGTGTTTTCCCGGCCGTCCGCGGCCTATCGCGTCGCCGGATCGGGCGCGAAGATAAACGTAAATATCGTCGATGTAGCACATGACGTTCTTATTATCTCCGAGCGCCGGCATGACCTTGTTTTCACCGCCGGCAATATCCTGCTTGCCGCCGACGACAATCCCGTAAAATTCGGCGTAGTTAATGCGATTCACCGAATCCTTGAGGGCCGGCGCATAGGTCGAGCCTTCACCGTCGGGACCGTGGCAGACGTGGCACTCCGAATGGTAGCGGCGGAAGCCGGAATAGGTATACCAGTCCACCGTTCCGTCCGGCTTCACGCTAAACGTCGGGTCGCCTTTTGCATCGAGATATTTGCCATTGCCGTCCTGCTTTACGGCTTTGGAATCTCCTGGGGCCTCGGCCATTGCCGCGGTCCCGATCCCGAAAAGCAAGGCGAGGGAAAAGGCCTGCGCCAGAGGGCTGATTTGCACGAGAGGATCCTTGTTCGAGAAAATACGCACGCCGCGTAAACTGCCCGGCGCCGATTGAGCGCCGGGCGTTTCGCGTTTGACTACGCCATGCCGGAAACTAGAACGTCGGCGGCAGCGCAAAAACCGTCAACTGACCGCCGAGCGCCGTGTAGTTGGAGAGCGCGGCATAGCCGCCGACCGCGCCAAGGCCCTCGGTCCCCTTTGTCAAGCCGGCCGCGAGACCGATGCCCGCCCAGCCGCCGACACCGGAAAGCACCGCGACATATTGCCTGCCATTGAGCTCATAGGTCGAGACGTTGCCGATGATGCCGGAAGGCGTCTTGAACTTGTAGAGCTCATCGCCAGTCCTTGCGTCCACCGCTTTCAGATAGCCTTCAAGCGTGCCGTAAAAGACCAAATTCCCGGCGGTTGCAAGCGCCCCCGACCAGACCGAGAATAGCTCTTTTTTCTGCCATACGATCTTCCCGGTCTTGGCGTCCCAGGCGGTGAAATTGCCCATGTTAGGTTCACCGGGAGGCGGGTACATGGACAAAGTCGCCCCGACATAGGGCTGCCCAGCCGTATAGCTCACGTGGAACGGCTCGTAATCCATGCAGACGTGATTGGCCGGAATATAGAAGAGACCCGTGTCGGGCGAATAGGCGGCCGGCTGTTCGTCCTTCGACCCAAGCGCGGCTGGGCAGATCCCCTGCGAGTTCACGTCTTCGCCATTTTGCTCGGTCGAATATTTCTTCACGACCAAGGGGCGTCCATAAGTCTTGGAGGATTTGTCGAGATCGACCTTGGTTGCCCAATTGACCGCTGGATCGTATTTCTCGGCGACCAACGGCTCGCCGGTTTCCCGGTCGAGCGTATAGCCGAAGCCGTTGCGGTCGAAATGCACCAAAACCTTGCGCATTTCCTGGTTGGCCAGGATCATTTCGTTGATCGCGTCGTAATCCCATTCATCGTGCGGGGTCAGCTGGTAGACCCATTTCGCGATTCCGGTATCCGCGTCGCGCGCCCAGATTGTCATGGACCAGCGATTGTCACCAGGCCTCTGCTTGGGATTCCAGGTCGAGGGGTTGCCGGACCCGTAATAAACGAGGTTCAATTCTGGATCGAAGGAATACCAGCCCCAGGTGGCGCCGCCTCCGATCTTCCACTGATCGCCTTTCCAGGTGTTGGTTCCCGAATCTGGACCGACCGGTTTGCCGAGACTCGTCGTCCGCTGCCGGATCAATCAAGGTGTCGGAATCGGGCCCCATCGAATAACCGCGCCACACCCGCTTGCCGGTTTTGATATCGTAGGCCGTAAGCGAGCCACGAACCCCGAATTCACCTCCCGAAATGCCGACGAGGACCTTGTCCTTGACGACCTGCGGCGCCGAAGTGCCGGTCTCGCCCTTGGAAGGATCGCCGTTCTTCGACGACCAAACAACCGCCCCGGTGTCCGCTCTGAGCGCGACCAGGGTCGTGTCGGCTTGATACAAGAAAATCTTGCCATCGCCATAGGCCACGCCGCGGGTGACGGTATCGCAACACATCACGGGGATGACATTTGGATCTTGCTTGGGCTCATATTTCCAGATGATCTTGCCGTCATGATTTAAGTCGAGCGCATAGACGATGTTCGGGAATGGCGTGCTAATGTACATGACGCTGCCGATCACCAAGGGACCTCCTTCGTGACCGCGCAAAACCCCGGTTGAGAACGTCCACACCGGAACAAGACGTTTGACGTTGTCTGAATTGATCTGAGTGAGTTTCGAGAAGCGGTGATTGGCGTAGTCACCAGTCGGCATCACCCATTGCTTTGGGTCTTTCGAAAGCTGGATCAGCTCATCGTTGGCAAAGGCGGCGCCATTGGCGAGAAGCGCGGCGGCGCCAACACAGGACATAACCAGGAACTTGCGCATTAATTTCCTCCGGACACTCTGTTGCGCGGCGCCTGTACCGCAGTCTTTCGCGGCGGCGGCGCCTTGTCGTTTCATGTCTTTCCGGCAGGGTGTCAGGACGCCGGCAAGCCAGTAAAGTTTCCCCAATAAAGCACTTTCCACATCAAGCACCGTCCCTGATGCAGCCGCGCCTCGTATTCAATTTAGCGCGAGCGGTCCTGTCCGCCAACGCCGTGAAGCCGGAAACCCGGTAGCTGTATATATTGGCGCTGGCACCGATTTAATAGTAATTCGCGGGGCCGCTGCTGCACCAAGCGCGGTGGCGTCCAATGTTGCCAGATTTTGCCCGCGCTCTCGAGGCTGCGCGAAGGACCGGCCTCGCGAGGTCCTCGATGCGGCAGCCGGGAAGACCCTTCGGGGGGCCATACCTCGTCAAGGCAATGCGGGTGGAACAGGACCGCACTGGCGCATTTTTTCGCGCCCGCTATGAATTACCCGCTATGAATTATTGGCGCATAAAAATGACATCCCTCTCGCGGCGTATTCGCGCGAAAGTTTCTCGAAATGACCGGAAATTTTTTATCGCAGCCGTTTTGCCGGCGGCGCGGCGCCTGTCGAATCTTGGTCTGCAAGCAGGCCCTGTAGCCGAAGGCTTGCCCTGCGGCAGGCGATGGAGCTGTCTCGAATGACGCCTTGCAAATTCACCGGCGGTGCGATTTAGGCGGCCGCCATTGTGGTCAGGGCTTCCCAGGTGAGCCGCCTCACCGGCCACCGAAGCCAAACCTCATCAACTCATTCAACAGGCCAAACATATTTTGCCGCGCATCTCTTGATTGCGGAACTGGTGTCTTTACCTTAGGATTCGTGAAGGGATATTGGCACGAATGCTTAGCTTGACTGCGCCGCCTTTTTATATGAGAAACTTGTGCAAGCAATCGCTGTGGGGAGGAGGGGCAGCATCGCTTCAATTTGGCAGGCGAAATTGCATTGGGTTTATAATGTGCTTCCGAGTTTATACGGAAACCGAGCTGTTGTTGCGCAGATATTAGGTTCCCCCGCGTTATCTATTTCCACCAGGGTTGCAAAAATTCATGTTGCAGGTGAACAAAACGCCACGGCTCGCGTCTGACGATGCCGAGGGGTTTGTACCCTCGAAATTCGCTACGGCGTTTAATGCTTTCATACGAGTCCTCAAACGTCAGTTTCGGGCATGCCTTGTCCTAATGGCATGCGCAACGGCGCTAGGGTTGCTCTATCTCTACGTCACGCCGCCGAGTTTCACGGCCATCGGCACGATGTTGATCGATACCCACCGGGCGCAATTATTGCAGCAGAAACCAGACCTCGGGAATAACACGATTGATACGGCGACGGTACAGACCGAAGTTGAGGTACTTTTGTCGCGGACGATCAGCTTGGCGGTCATCAAGAACTTGCGGCTTACCGAGGATCCCGAATTCGTGGGTGGCAGCGGCGGCTTGTTAGGCCCCATTCTCAAGCTCGTGCCTAGCTTTTGGGGAAGCAGCGGAAAACCGACCGAGGCCCAACTGACAGATCGGGCGCTCGCTGCTTTCGACAGCCGGCGCGCCGTGTCCCGCGTTGGGATGACTTATGTGATCCAGATTTGGTTTCGTTCTGGAGATCCCGCAAAATCCGCGCGGATCGTCAATGCTATCGCCGAGGCCTATTTTGCGGAACAACTCGACGCCAAATATCAAGCCACGCGGCGCGCCAGCGCTTGGCTGGAGGACCGGATCAAGGAGCTGCGGACGCAGGGCTCGGTTGCCGACCGGGCCGTCGTGGATTTCAAGCGCGCGAACAATATCGTCACCGTCGACGCCGCGGGCGAAACCGCACGGCTTATGAACGACCAGCAATTGTCGGAGTTGAATAGCCAGCTGATCTTGGCGCGCGCCGCGACAGCCGAGGCCAAGGCCAGGTTCGACCGGATGCAGGAAGTGATGAAAGAGGACGTTCCCGATGCCGCGGTGGCGGACGTGCTCAAAAATGAAGTCATTATCAAACTGCGCAATCAATATCTCGATTTTGCCGCGCGCGAACGGATTTATGAGGAGCGCTATGGCGCCAACCATTTGGCGACCGTCAATCTCCGCACGCAGATGCTAGAAATGCGGCATAATATTAAAGATGAAATGAAAAAGATAGCGGAGAGCTACAAGAGCGATTATCAGATCGCGCTTGCTCGCCAACAGAGTCTTGAAAAAAGCCTTGCCTCCGAGGTGACGGAATCCCAGATTACACATAACTCTCAGGTTCAGCTCCACGACTTGGAAAGCAATGCCAAAAGCTATCGAACAATTTCGGATAGTTTCCTCGAGCGTTATATGGAGTCTGTCCAACAGCAATCGTTTCCAATTACTGAGACAAGGCTTATTAGCGCGGCGATCCCGCCGACCTACAAGAGCCAGCCTGTTACATTCGTCGTTTTGAGCATATCGACTGCCGGTGGTTTGGCCCTATGCCTTATGTTGGTTTTCTACCGCGAACTCTCGGATCGCGTGTTTCGCACGGCAGCCCAAATCGAGGAATCGCTCGCGGCCAATTGCATCGCCACTTTGCCCGCCCTGACGTCCGCCAATCCCAGGTCCACCGTAATTGCCGAAAGCGCTCCTTCAAAGGCGGAGCGAACGCTTGTTCATAAGCATGATCTCATGAAATTTGTCGTTGATTCGCCCTTCTCGCAATATTCCGAAGGGCTGCGTTCACTGAAATTGGCGATGGATCTCAATGGCATGCTGAAACCGAACCGGGTAATCGGCATAACATCGACGTTGCCCAACGAAGGCAAGTCGACTGTGGCATCGAATTTTGCGCATCTCCTGGCGCACGCCGGCCGCCGTGTTATGCTGATAGATTGCGATCTCCGCAAGCCATCGCTTTCCCAGCAGTTTGCGCCAGACGCTGTGGGTGGACTTATTCAAGTCATCGCAGGCAAAATTGAGCTGGCTGATGCCGTCTGGATCGAACCTGCGAGCGGCCTAACTTTTCTGCCCGCTCCTGCTGCCTCGGCATCCAAACTCTTGCATACTGACGAAATTTTAGGTTCCAATGCGATAAAGAGCTTCACGGATCGCCTATGCGAGACATTTGATTCTGTGATCGTCGATTTGTCGCCGCTGCTGCCCGTGGTCGATGCAAGAGCTACATCGAATTTCATCGATTCTTACGTTTATATCGTGGAATGGGGAAAGACAAACAAGGATATTGCGAGACGTCTTCTCGGGGAAACACCAGAGATTCATGATCGTCTGCTCGGCATAATCTTAAATAGAGCGGATATGAGGAAGATGGCGCATTACGAAGGCTATTCAAGTTCATACAATTATAGAAAATATTACGGCAGCTATGGCTATCTTGACTGATTTCGGTCGTCGGCTATTGTTAGAAGACGGAAGGGCAGATCCAGACTAACCGCCGTGGCGGCCGTTCCTCAAATGGGATATTCTTAATACTTCCCGCGGGCGATTCACGGCTGAGTTTGAGCGATAGACGGCCGGCCAGCTGGCCGCGGCAATGAGGCGAGTTGTGGCCCGCCGGAGATCCGCTCGAAATTACTGCGGCTTGTCTGGCCAATCAGGCCCCGAGCCAACCAACCCTCAAGCGACATCACGGCGGGATGCAGTGCGAAACGGGCGGTAATTGCCGCGAAAGTCGCCCGCAGGTTTCCTAAAACAAGCGAAAATTTCGCGGATAAGTATATTTTGAGACACCGGGCTGCGCCAACACACCCCGCGGATTGGCGCTACGGTTCACATTGCATTTATCCGTTTGCTTGCCCACGCCTGGCGAAGCGTGGCGCCGCCTGGCCGGTTCTTTCATGCTGCCGCGCCGCAATTCCCCATGCGGCTTCTTGCCGCAGAGCTTCGGCAACCTCCGGACCAGAGGCCGCGCTTTTTAGCCGTCTTCCGTTGCTAACCCTGCGTCGTCCTTAAATCCGCGCCGTCCGATCGCCAGGGATCGCGCAGCAACCCACGCTTTTGCCAAACTTTGCTCCCTGCCTCTCTGCCTTGGCGCGTGGACGCGGATCGCTGCCAAAACTGCATGATCCCGATTGCTGGCACCCTCTTCGCGCGCGTCGATATGAACCTTCGAGGAGTTCGCATCAAGGCGAATGAGGCATTTTTAGTGACAACTTTGAACACAATTTTATCAAACAATATTAATTAACTGTCACAGAAATTGATTCGTAGGCACAGGTCGATCTGGTATAGGCGGAACCTTAACCAGGCGCCATACCAACGGGGTAATATCCAATAGAGGGAATGAGAGGGTGATACGTATTAACAAGCTGTTGTCAAGATTTGCGTTATCCTATATAGGTCTACTTTCTTTCAGTATTATTGGGGATGGCGCGGCAGCATCAGGAATCACCTATACACAGAACCCGATTACCTATCCTCTCGGAAAGGCAATATCAAACAACAACAAGGCCTCCTGCGCGGGGACGTTGTCAAACGTTTCGATCAGTCCGGCACTCCCGGACGGGTTGAACCTCATTTCAACGTCGGGCACGATTTATGGCCTCCCAACCCAGATTGTGGACAGCACAGTCTATACCGTTAGCGGCACCTGTAGCGGGGCGCAAGTCACCACCACGCTCACGCTCAGCATCGGCGACGCACCGACGGCCTATTATGTCGATAATATTAATGGCAACGACGCTAATGACGGCCACACCCAAGCTACCGCATGGAAGTCGCTGACCATGGTAAACAATGCGGCGCTAGGGCCTAACACCTCGGTGCGCTTCAAGCGGGGCGGCGTGTGGCGGGGACAATTGGTCATGCGGAGCGGCTCGTCCGCAGGCGGGCTTTACTACGACGCTTATGGAACAGGACCCGCGCCGGTGCTTATGGGCTCGGTGAGCGCGAGTGACCCCACGGGTTGGACGCCCAACTTCTGGAAAGGGTGGGCCCCATCCGGCACCGGCGGCTGGACAAATGTGGGAGGCAACATTTGGAAGAGCAATATGACTTTCGCGCCCCTGCCAGGCTACGCGAATGGGATGCCGTACAACAGTGCCAATGATGTCGGAAACATCATCTACAACCCAACTCCCACCACCATCGCGACGGGAGTTGAGGCAATGACGGGATTGCCGGGCGCGTATGATCGCAAGCTTACACAACTCACGAGCAACCTGACGTCTCCTGGAATGTGGCTTTTCAACAAGACCGACTGGAAGGTTTACCTCTATTCGACATCGAATCCGGCGACGGCCTTTCCCAATCTTGAACTGGCCATCAACACCAACGTAGTTGGCGCTTATTATGGCAGTGCCAGCTACGTGTACCTCCAGAACTTTCAAATCAAATACGGTGCCGGGAGCGGCGTTTACACCGCTATTAATGCGTCTCACGTGACCTACCGTGATCTTCAAATCTCATATATTGGGGGCGGCAACCTCGGCGGTAGTGGTATTCGATACGGCGATGCGCTTGTTTTCTATGGAAATGCCGACAACGATCTTGTCGAGCGAGTGAAGTCCTGGCAGATTTACGATGGTGGTCCAAACACCCAAGACGATGGCCCCAATATTACGGTACATGATATCACCTACCGTAACAACATTGTTTGGAACACTATAACTCCTTCTTTCATGTTTTTTAATGGCTCTGCAAATGTCGTGTCCAATATTTTTGTAGAAAACAACACTTTCGTTGGCACAGATACTTGGTCTGTCAACCAGCGGACCAATGGAAATCAGCAATTCGGTTTGTACCTTCCCCTCGGCGGGAACCCGAGTGTCTCAAACATAGTATACAAAAACAATGTCTTCTATAACTTTAAAGGATGTGGCATTGTTATGAATACCTTTACGCAGTGGAAAGGCATTGTGACAATGGATTACAATGATTGGCTTGGCAGTAATGGTCCTAGTCTCACCAGCGTATGTACGCCTTCCATCTCCAAGACGGTCGGCTCCTGGGCTCCCACATATTCGGCTGAACAACATGGGATTGAGCTGAACCCAAATTTCGTCAACCTTTCCACGGGCGACTTTCACCCCACAATAGGATCTCCGCTCATCAATGCGGGCACCAACCTCTACAGTGCAGGAGTCGTGCTCGACTACGACCGGAAGCCGCGCCCCACGACCGGCGCCTTCGATATCGGCGCATTCCAACATCAATAGTCGATAAAGGCACCACGAGAGCGGGGCTTCTTCAAATGGCCGCAAGCTTATCGCCCAGGGGTGTCAAACAGCATTCAAACGGGACCCCAGGTTTGCATGCAAAAGGGACCCCTCTTTGAGACAGCCGGGGATGACAGCGCGCGCGCCGGCGCAGCGGTCAGGGTGCGCAGCCGGGGCGCGCGCGGTGACATGAGGCAGGTTTTTGAGGACTAGGCGCGGTTTTTGAAGCGCCAGCTTTCGTTTCCGGTTTCGACAATGTCGCAATGATGGGTGAGCCGGTCGAGGAGCGCGGTCGTCATCTTGGCGTCTCCGAAGACGCTCGGCCATTCGCCGAAGGCCAGATTGGTGGTGACGATGACCGATGTGCGCTCATAGAGCTGGCTGACGAGATGGAAGAGCAATTGGCCGCCAGCCTGAGCGAAAGGCAGATAGCCGAGCTCGTCGAGAACAGCGAAGTCCTTGCGGGTGAGATAATCGGCGATTTCGACCCTGCCGGCCTGCGCGAGCTTCGGTCTCCAGGCGATTGACGAGATCAACGGTGTTGAAGAAACGGCCGCGCAGGCCGGCGCGGATGCAGCTTCGCGCGATGGCGATGGCGAGATGCGTCTTGCCAGTCCCGGTGCCCCCGACGAGAACGATATTGCGTTGGCTGGCGACGAAGCCACCCACGGCCAGATCGCGCACCAGAGTTTCGTTGACCGTCGCTCCGTCGAAGTCAAAATCATCGATGTCCTTGGCCAGAGGGAGCTTGGCGATGGTCATCTGATATTTGACGGAGCGCGCCTGCTTTTCGGCGATTTCGGCTTGAAGAAGATCGCCGACGATTTGCGGTGGCTGGTGCTGCCGCTTGATGCTAGTCGCCATCACGTCATCATAGGCGCTCCTCATGCCGAAGAGCTTAAGTTCGCTCATGAGGTCGTAGATTTGCGTGCGTTCCATCAGCCTCAATTCCTCAGTTGATCGTATCTTGCGCAATCGGCGAGCGGGACATGCCGGAGTTTCAGCGCGTCCGGGGTGAGGATGGTGAGGGGCGGACCTGGGTCACGACGTCGCGCCAGAATGTTGAGAATGACATCGGCGGAATGGACACCCTGATCCAGCACCTCGGCGCAGGCGGCTTCGACCGCCAGCAAGCCGTCCTCGAGAACGGCGGCGAGGATTTTCACCATTTGCCGGTCGCCGTCGGCGGAGCCCGCGAGCTTGCGCCGGATTTTCTCCGTGGCTGCGGGAAGAACCCAGTCTTTGAATGGCGCGCCATTCCTTAAGGCGCCGGGCTTTCGCGCCAGAACCGGGACGTAATGCCAGGGATTATAGGCTGTCTCTTCGCGGCCAAAGCGCCGGCGGTGCTCGCCGACGACGATCCCATCCTGTCGAATGACGATGCAGGCGGCATAGGCCTGGACTTCGACAGGCCGCCCGACTGCGCTTGCCTTGACCGAGTATTTGTTGTTGTCGAAACGAACCAGGCAGGTCTTCGACACCGAAGCGCTCACCGCATGGAAGCCGTCGAAGCGGCCCCGCAACGGCACCAGTTTGGGCCGCTCTTCCTCGAAGACCTCCCAAGTCGTTTTATCGCCCATCTCGGGATGACGATGCGCCTTGGCGTAGGCGACGCATTTGTCGAGCAGCCAGGCGTTCAACTCCTCATAGCTCTTGAACCTCAGGCGCGGCGTGAAGAAGCGCTCGCGCACCAGCCCAACCTGGTTCTCGACCTGGCCCTTCTCCCAGCCTGAAGCCGGCGTGCAGGCCACGGGCTCGACGAGATAATGCCCGCACATCTGAAGAAAGCGGCGGTTGTATTGCCGGTCCTTGCCGACAAAGATCGTCTCCACCGCGGTTTTCATGTTGTCGTAAATGCCGCGCTCGCAGGCGCCCTTGAAAAAAGCAAACGCCCGGTCATGGGCGTCGAAGACCATCTCCTGCGTCTCGCGCGGATATGCGCGAACAAATGGCATGCGGCTATGACAAAGCCGCATGTGCGCGACCTTCACGGTCACCGTCGCGCCGTTCAGCACGACGACTTCGTGGCTCCAGTCGAACTGATAGGCCTCGCCGGGAGCAAAACTCAGCGGCACATAGGCCTGAGCCAGCGCGGTGCCGCGCTCCTTGCGCCAGCTTATCGCGTAGCGGCGGACCGCGTCGTAGCTCCCGCCATAACCAAAGCCGCGCAGTTCTTCGAAGAGCCGCATGAGCGTCAGTCGCTCGCGCGCTGGCTTGCCCTCATTCTCCAGCAGTAAGGACTCGATCCGCTCTCGCCACGGCCCGATTTTCGGAAGCGGCTGCTCTCGCCGTTCGTAACGGAACTCCGTCGCATCCGAACGAATGACCTTCCGGACGACTTTTCGGGACACACGCAGAACCCGGCAAATCTCCTTGATCGGCTTCTTCTGAACAAAATACGCGCGGCGAATCTTCGCGATCGTTTCCACAACCAGCATTCCAATCTCGGCCTCCCAGGAACCAGGAGACCAGTGTGGACCCTCAGCCTCGGGGTCCCGATTGGATGCAAATCACCCCCAAAGCGGGGTCCTTATTCCATGCA
>CAVQZL010000021.1:0-154588 GCA_963718265.1 uncultured Alphaproteobacteria bacterium
CCTATATGATTGGGCCTACCCACAGCGGAGACCGCCAAATTGAAGATGCGCGCAATGATCGTTCCGGAACCTGGCGCGCGCTTCCGCATGGAGGAACGTGACCTGCCCGAGCCCGGCCGTCACGAGGTCCGCATCCGCGTACACGCCTGCGGGGTCTGCCATAGTGACTCTTTTATCGTCGAAGGTCACATGCCGGGGCTCACCTATCCCCGCGTTCCGGGCCATGAAGTGATCGGCGTGATCGACGCCCTCGGTCCGGACGTTGAAGGCTGGGACGTGGGGGCGCGGGTCGGGGTGGGCTGGTTCGGCGGGGCGTGCGGCTACTGTGGCCATTGCCAGCGGGGCAACGCCTTCGCCTGCGAAAACATTCACGGCATTACTGGCATCACCCGCGACGGCGGCTACGCCAGCCACATGCTGGCGCTCGCTTCGGCCTTGGCGCATGTACCGGCGGTCCTTGACCCTGTCGAGTCCGCGCCGCTCCTCTGTGCTGGCATCACCACATTCAACGCTCTTCGGAACTGCGGCGCGAAGCCGGGCGATCTGGTGGCTATCCATGGGGTCGGCGGACTTGGCCACTTGGGGATACAATTTGCCGCCCGGGCGGGGTTCCGGACCGTGGCTGTAAATCGGGGACACGACAAGGAAGCCCTGGCGCGGTCTTTGGGCGCGCACGACTACATCGACAGCGAAGCGGGCGATCCGGCCACAGCGCTGCAGGCCATGGGCGGTGCCACAGCCATTATCGCAACCGTCACAAACGCCGGAGCCATGCAAGCGCTCTCGGGCGGTCTCGGTGTCAATGGAACCATGATGGTCATCGGCGCTGTCGGCGCTCTGACCGTCAATTCTATTGACCTCCTCGGGAAACGCGCATCGGTGCGCGGTTGGTATGGAGGCACCGCGGCCGACTCGGAAGACACGCTTTTGTTCAGTTATCTCAATGGCATCACCTCGATGAACGAGGTTTTTCCGCTCGAAGAGGCCCAGGCCGCCTATGACCGGATGATGAGTGGCAAGGCGCGCTTCCGCGTTGTTCTCAAAATCAACTCGTAGCAATGTCTAATTGATTTGATCCCTTTGGGACCGCCTCGGCAAAATAGATTCGGGGGAGGCCTTTCCGCCATTGCTGAGTTCCTAGCTGGAGGGTTGCTTTGGGGTGTCACCTCTGCCTGGCAAAAAAGCAATGAAAAACCGAAACTGGGTTGACGGCAAATTCCGCAGTGTGGGCAGGTTGCCGCGCCGCCGCCGGAAAGCTAGGTTGCGGACTTAACCTACGGTCAAAACGGTTTCCCGGCGTGTTTCACAGCGTTTTCGCCTTTCTGTTCGGCTATGTTTGCGGCGCGATTCCGTTTGGCCTCATTTTGACGCGCGCGGCGGGCACGGCGGACCTTCGCGCGATTGGCTCCGGCAATATTGGCGCGACCAACGTTCTTCGCACCGGCCGCAAGGATTTGGCGGCGCTGACCCTTCTGCTTGATCTCTTGAAGGGAACCGCCGCGGTTTTGATCGCTGCCCATTTCGCGCCGGGGCCCCCAATGCTTGCCGCCGCGCTCGGCGCCTTTCTTGGCCATTTGTTTCCGGCCTGGCTAAGGTTTAGAGGTGGCAAAGGGGTTGCGACTTTCCTCGGCTGTCTTCTCGGCATTGCCTGGCAGGCGGCGCTGGCCTTTGGCATCGTCTGGCTCGCGGTCGCCTTGCTCACCCGATATTCCTCGGCCGCCGCGCTCGCGGCGAGCGCGCTGACCCCGCTTGTTCTATTAATCATCGGGCAAAGCGGCGCCGCCCTCATGTTCGGATTCATGGTGATCCTTTTGTGGGTCAAACATCGCGCCAATATTGCGCGACTCCTGAGCGGGCACGGAGTTGCGGATCGGGACAAGTTGATGGAGGACACCCCGCTTGCCCCGGAAACGCTTGGCCCCCTCGATGACGGCGAGCGTTTCGACTGGCTGCGGCTCTTGCGCTGCGAAAATATCGGACCCCGGACATTTAACGTTCTGCTGAGCCGCCATGGGAGTGCCGGGGCGGCGCTTGCGGCCTTGCCAGCCCTGATCGCGAGCGGCAAGCCGGGGCGGCCCATCCGCATCGCGACAGCTGAGGAGACCGAGCGCGAGATCGAGGCGGCGCAGCGGCTGGGCGCGCGTTTTATCGGCATTCACGAGCCGGATTATCCAGCCCTTCTGCGGGCCACCGCCTCGGCCCCACCCTTGATCGCCGTGCGTGGCTATCTTTCGAGCCTGCGGCGCTCGAAAATCGCGATCGTCGGCGCCCGCAACGCCTCGGCGGCGGGGCTCGCGTTCACTTCGCAGCTTGCGCGCGGAATTGCCCGCGCCGGGCATGTCATCGTCTCCGGCCTCGCGCGCGGGATCGATGCGCGGGCGCATCAGGCGGCGATCGAGACCGGGACAATCGCTGTCGTCGCGGGGGGGCTTGGAAATATTTATCCGGCCGAGCACGAATCCCTGCTCGAGCGGCTCCTCGAACAAGGCGCCGCGATCAGCGAAATGCCGATCGGCTGGGAGGCGCGGGGGCGCGATTTTCCGCGCCGCAACCGGATTGTCGCGGGCCTTTGCCGGGCTGTCGTGATCGTCGAGGCGGCGCGCCGGTCCGGCTCCCTCATCACCGCAAAATTCGCCGCCAATGAGGGCCGCGAAATCTTCGCCGTGCCGGGTTCCCCGCTTGATCCGCGCGCGGAAGGCGCCAACGATCTTTTGCGCGACGGCGCGACGTTCTGCACCAAGGCGGAGGACGTCATCGACGCGCTGGCGGAGCAAAATCAGTCGCGTACACAACCCGAGACGGGCTTTTTCGAGCCCGGTATCGCGGGCCGGGGGTATGAGCCGCTGTGGGACGAACTCGATCTTCCCGAAGCAGGCGCTATACTTATTAGGCCGGCGCCCGCCAATCCGGAGGATGGCGCATCGGCAGCCGCGCGCGATGGGGCCGCGGCGGCGCCCGTGCTGAAGCTGCCCGCGCGGCCGCGGGACGACATCGAGAGGCGGCTTATCGCGCTCTTGGGTCCAGTCCCGGTTTCGGTTGACGAACTTGCCCGCGCGTCGGAGGCGCCGCTGCGGGAGGTGCGAACGCTCCTGCTCGGATTGAAACTTGCCGGACGGATCGAATGGCACGGCGGCGATCTCATTTCGTCCCTGCCCGCATCTTGGCCGAGTGCCAATGATCACAAAGAATGAGTGTTGAGGCCGTCATCTGCGGCGAGCTATGCGGCCCGAATATTTAAGTGTATTAAACGAGCAACTGAAGGACGGACAGGAAAAGTCCTGCTTCGGTTATTTCAAACACCGCCTTGCGCAGTTCGTTGCACTGCGGTACGGATCGCTTGAAGCAGGGATTCAAGGCCCTTACCTCCTGGTTATCCGATCCCCGCAATCATGACCGAGCCACTTCATGCCGAACCTTCTCGATCAATATTTGCCGCTCGCGGTCTTCATGGCGGTTTCCGCCGCGATTTCGGGTGCCTTGCTGCTTGCCCCCTTCCTTGCCGCGTTCAAGGCGCCGGATCCGGAAAAGCTTTCGGCCTATGAGTGCGGGTTTAATGCCTTCGACGACGCCCGCATGCAGTTCGACGTGCGCTTTTATCTCGTGTCGCTGCTTTTCATCATTTTCGATCTCGAGGTGGCGTTTTTGTTTCCTTGGGCGGTCGCTTTTCGCGAAGCCGGGCCTTTCGGCTTCTGGTCCATGATGATCTTCCTTGGCGTTCTGACCATCGGTTTCGTGTATGAATGGAAAAAGGGAGCCCTCGAATGGGATTAAACTTGCCACGAGCGGACATCGCGCGGGCGGCGGACCCTTATTTTCTTTCAGTCAACGATCGCCTCGCCGACAAGGGATTCCTGGTCACCACGGCGGACGATCTCATCAACTGGGCGCGCACCGGCTCGCTCATGTGGATGACTTTCGGTCTTGCCTGCTGCGCCGTCGAAATGATGCAGGTCGCAATGCCGCGCTACGATGTCGAAAGGTTCGGCTTCGCACCGCGTGGCTCGCCGCGTCAATCCGACGTGATGATCGTCGCCGGCACGCTCACCAACAAAATGGCGCCAGCGCTCCGCAAGGTCTACGATCAGATGCCGGAGCCGCGGTATGTGATCTCGATGGGTTCCTGCGCCAATGGCGGCGGCTATTACCATTATTCCTATTCGGTCGTACGCGGCTGCGACCGGATCGTGCCCGTCGATATTTACGTCCCCGGCTGCCCGCCCTCGGCGGAAGCGCTCCTCTATGGAATATTGCTCCTCCAAAAGAAGATCCGCCGCACCGGCACGATCGAACGGTAAGATTATTGTCCTGACGAACCGGATTCCGGCGTTTGGCAAGAAACAGGCTACGCGCGCGGCGCCTTGAAGACGAGCTGGATCTTAAACGCACATTGGTGAGAGCGTGATGAACGGCAGCCTGCAACAAATTGGCGAGGCCATAGCGGCGGCTCTGCCCAACGCCATCAGCGGGATTTCGACTGCCTTTGGCGAATTGACTTTGACGGTCGAGCTCGACCGGTTAATCGAGACGGTGACCTATCTCCGCGACGATCCAAGCTGTCTCTTCGTGTCCTTCATCGATCTCACTGCCGTTGATTATCCGGTTCGCGAGAAGCGCTTCGATGTCGTCACCCATCTTCTCTCTCCCAAGCACAACCGCCGCATCCGTATCAAGGTCGCGGTCAGTGAGGCCACGCCGGTCGCCTCGCTCACCGGGATTTATCCCGCCGCCAATTGGTACGAGCGCGAGGCCTACGATCTTTTCGGCGTAGTTTTCTCAGACCATCCGGACTTGCGTCGGCTATTGACCGACTACGGCTTCGACGGTCACCCCTTGCGCAAGGATTTTCCAATGACCGGCTATGTCGAGGTTCGCTACGACGATCAGCAAAAGCGCGTTGTCTACGAGCCTGTCAAGCTCACCCAGGAATTTCGCTCGTTCGATTTTCTGTCGCCGTGGGAGGGCGCGATCGACTATGCGTTGCCTGGCGACGAGAAAGCCAAGGGCAATCCGCAATGACGGCCGCCTCAAGACTGATTTGACATGAGCGAAAATCCGGTCCGTAATTTCGCAATCAATTTTGGTCCGCAGCATCCCGCTGCGCATGGCGTCCTGCGCCTTATACTCGAACTCGACGGCGAAATCGTCGAGCGCGTCGATCCGCATATCGGACTCCTCCATCGCGGCACCGAAAAATTGATGGAGGCGCGCACCTATTTGCAGAACATACCTTACTTCGACCGGCTCGACTATGTCGCGCCGATGAATCAGGAACATGCCTTCTGCCTCGCCATCGAGAAATTGCTTAGCCTCGAAGTGCCGCGGCGCGGCCAGCTGCTGCGCGTTTTGTTTTGCGAAATCGGCCGGATTTTATCGCATCTTCTCTGTATCACGACGCAGGCGATGGACGTCGGCGCCTTGACGCCGCCGCTGTGGGGTTTCGAGGAGCGCGAGAAGCTCATGGTCTTCTACGAGCGCGCGTCCGGTTCCCGCATGCACGCCAACTATTTCCGGCCCGGCGGCGTGCATGGCGATATTCCAAACCAGCTCATCGAGGACATCGGCGCTTGGTGCGGCCCTTTCTTAAAAGTTTGCGACGATTTGCAAACGCTGTTCATCGACAACCGCATCTTTAAGCAGCGCAATGTCGATATCGGCGTCGTCAGCCTGGAGGAGTGCTGGCGCCGCGGCTTTTCTGGTGTCATGGTGCGCGGGTCCGGCGCGCCCTGGGATCTGCGCAAGGCCCAGCCCTATGAATGCTATGAAGAGATGGAATTCGATATTCCCGTCGGCCGCCACGGCGACAATTACGACCGGCAAGTCATTCGCATGGAAGAGATGCGCCAATCGGCCAAAATTATGAAGCAATGCGTCGAGAAGCTTTTCGCGCTCGATGGCCAAGGGCCTGTCATCGCCAGGGACGGCAAGGTGGTGGCGCCATTGCGAGGGGAAATGAAGCGCTCGATGGAGGCATTGATCCATCACTTCAAGCTCTATACGGAAGGCTTCCATGTTCCTGCCGGCGAAGTCTATTGCGCGGTCGAGGCGCCGAAAGGAGAGTTCGGCGTTTATCTCGTCTCGGATGGCACCAATAGGCCATATCGCTGCAAGATCAGGGCGCCGGGCTTCGCGCATCTTGCCGCGATGGATTTTCTCTGCCGCAAATCGATGCTCGCCGACGTGAGCGCGATTTTGGGTTCGATCGATGTCGTCTTTGGTGAGATTGACCGGTGATGCCGCCGCCAGCCTTCCGGAGAAGCAAAATGCCCTGCACTGCGAGGCCTGCCGTTAAGGCATGAGACCATAGAGCTCAATCGATGTCTATTCGCCGTCTTGCCGAAAACCAGCCGAAATCCTTCGCCTTTAACCGCGAAAACGAGGCAAAGTGCGAAGAAATTTTGCAAAAATATCCGGAAAGCCGCGCGGCCTCCGCGGTGCTCCCGCTATTGTGGCTTGCGCAAAAACAGAACGATTATTGGCTGCCGAAACCTGCAATCGAGAAGGTCGCGCAAATGCTCGGCATGCCGCCTATCCGTGTGCTCGAAATCGCCACTTTCTATACGATGTTCAATCTCGCACCGGTCGGCAGGTTTTATGTCCAGATGTGCGGCACGACGCCATGCCTGCTTGCGGGCTCCAACGCGATCAAGGAAATTTTGCGCAAGCAAATTGGCGAACAAGGAAAAGTGACACCGGACGGCATGTTCTCCTGGATCGAAGTCGAATGTCTGGGTGCCTGCTGCAACGCCCCGATGGTCCAGATCAACGAGGATTATTACGAGGATCTGGCGCCGCAAAATTTCGAGAAATTGCTCGATGATCTCGCCGCGGGGCGCCCCGTAAAGACCGGTTCGCAAACCGGACGCGTTACTTCAGAACCAGTGGGCGGGCTTACTTCATTGACCTCGCTTTATGGCGCCGATGGCCGCAGTGGTCCGTTGAGCACGCCCGATTTGAACCAATCGTAAGGTCGACAGAGATGCTCGAAGACAAAAATCGCATCTTCACCAATCTCTATGGCTTCGGCGACTGGCGTCTCAAGGGCGCGCGTGCGCGCGGCGGCTGGGACAACACCAAAAAACTGATCGACAAGGGCAAGGACTCGATCATCGAGGAGATGAAGGCCTCTGGTTTGCGCGGGCGCGGCGGCGCCGGGTTCCCGACCGGCCTCAAATGGTCCTTCATGCCAAAGCCGGATCCGGCGCGGCCTTCGTATCTCGTCGTCAATGCCGACGAATCCGAGCCTGGTACCTGCAAGGACCGGGAAATCATGCGTAACGATCCGCAGCTTCTCATCGAAGGCTGTTTCCTCGCTTGCTTCGCGATGCAGGCGCATGTCTGCTATATTTATATTCGCGGCGAATTTATTTTGGAAGGCCGTCGCTTGGAGGCCGCAATCGCCGAAGCCTATGCGGCGAAGCTTATCGGCAAGAACAATATCCACGGCTGGCCGTTCGACGTTTACGTACATCATGGTGCCGGCGCCTATATCTGTGGCGAGGAAACCGCGCTTTTGGAGTCGCTCGAAGGCAAAAAAGGCATGCCCCGGCTAAAGCCGCCTTTCCCCGCCAACATGGGTCTTTATGGCTGTCCGACGACCGTCAATAATGTGGAATTGATTGCCGCCGCCCCGGCCATTCTCCGCCGCGGCGCGGCTTGGTTTGCAAGCTTTGGCGCGAAAAACAATTCTGGCACCAAGCTTTTTTGCGTCTCCGGCCATGTCAACAACCCGTGCAATGTGGAAGAGGCGATGTCGATTCCCTTCCGCGAATTGATCGAGCGCCATTGCGGCGGCGTTCGCGGCGGCTTCGACAATCTGCTCGCGGTGATTCCCGGCGGCTCGTCGGTGCCTTGCGTTCCTGCGCACGAAATCATCGACGCGGCGATGGATTTCGATAGCTTGCGCGATTTGAAATCCGGGCTCGGCACGGCGGCTGTCATTGTAATGGACAAATCGACCGACATCGTGCGGGCAATCGCCAGAATCAGCTATTTTTATAAACATGAGAGCTGCGGCCAATGCACGCCTTGCCGGGAAGGCACCGGCTGGCTCTGGCGCGTCGTGTCCCGCATGGCGGAAGGCCGCGCGCAGAGGCGCGAGATTGACATGCTGCTCGAAGTCACGACGAAAATCGAAGGCCACACGATCTGCGCGCTTGGCGACGCGGCGGCCTGGCCGGTGCAGGGTCTCATCCGGCATTTCCGGCCGGAAATCGAGCGGCGCATCGACCAATATGCCGCCAACCCGCATGCGGAGCCGGTCAGAGACTTTGGTGTCGCGGCGGAGTAGGGAACTCAAATGGCGGATGCGCCCGATAACCTCATCTTCGAATATTTGCGGCAGCTCGACGCGAAGCTCGATCGCATCATAGAGGATATTGGCGGCCTGAACATTCGGATGCCGGTGGTCGAAGAGAGGCTGGCGAGAACGAACGTGGCATTGACCTGGAACTGTCGATTGCGGGAACCAACCGCCGTATCGATTTCGCGCAATTACCGCGCTGAGGATAGGCCATGAGCAAACTCATCGTGGACGGCATCGAAATCGACGTTCCGCCGGAATACACGCTTTTGCAGGCCTGCGAGGAGGCGGGTGCGGAGATCCCGCGGTTTTGCTTTCACGAGCGCCTGTCGATCGCCGGCAATTGCCGGATGTGCCTTGTCGAGGTGAAGGGTGGACCGCCCAAGCCTCAAGCGTCCTGCGCCGTGGCGGTCAAGGATCTGCGTCCTGGCCCGAACGGCGAGCCGCCGGTCGTGCTCACCAAATCCCCAATGGTGAAAAAGGCCCGCGAAGGGGTCATGGAATTCCTGCTCATCAATCACCCGCTCGATTGCCCGATTTGCGATCAGGGTGGCGAGTGCGATCTGCAGGACCAAGCCATGGCCTTTGGCTTCCATTCTTCGCGCTACATCGAAAATAAGCGTGCCGTGGAGGACAAATACATCGGGCCGCTCGTGCGCACCTCGATGAACCGCTGCATCCATTGCACCCGCTGCGTGAGGTTCACGGCGGAAGTCGCCGGGACAGGGGACATGGGCGCGACCGGGCGCGGCGAGGACATGGAGATCACGACCTACCTCGAGACTGCCATGCGCTCGGAGCTGCAAGGCAATATCGCCGATCTCTGCCCGGTCGGTGCACTGTTGCCAATGCCCTATTCCTTCAAGGCGCGGTCCTGGGAACTCGTCAAGACCGAGTCGATCGACGTGATGGACGCGCTTGGCTCGGCGATCCGCATCGACACGCGCGGGCGCGAGGTCATGCGCATCCTGCCCCGCATCAACGAGGCCGTGAACGAGGAATGGATTTCCGACAAGACCCGCCAGATTGTCGATGGTCTGAAGACCAAACGCCTCGATCGCCCTTTTGTGCGCGAGAACGGCAAATTGCGCGAAACGTCCTGGCAAGCGGCATTTCAGGCGATCGCGGCCAAAGTTAAACAGGCGCCGCCGGAGCGGATCGGCGCGATAGCGGGAGATTTGTGCGCCGTCGAGGAAATGTTCGCGCTAAAACTTTTGATGCAAAGCCTCGGTGCCGTCTCGCTCGATTGCCGGCAGGATGGCATGAAACTTGATCCGCATCTCGGCCGGGCGAGCTATATTTTCAACCCCGCCATTGCTGGTATCGATCAGGCCGATGGCCTGATGATCGTCGGCGCCAATCCCCGCAAGGAAGCGCCGGTCTTGAATGCGCGCATCCGCAAGCGTTGGCTGAAAAGCAGCTTCCCCATCAGCGTCATCGGCGAAAAGGCCGACCTGACCTATGAATATTCTCACCTCGGGGCCGGGCCGGAGACGCTGGCGGCTGTCGCTGAACACCCTCCTGCGAAATTGGAAAAGCCGATTTTACTGATCGGCCAAGGCGCCCTCGCGCGCGAGGATGGGCGGGGCGTTTTCGCGCTTGCGGCAAAGGCCGCGCACGCGTTCGGCGCCGTCAAGGAGGGGTGGAACGGCTTTGCTATCCTGCATACGGCCGCCGCACGCGTGGGCGGCCTCGATCTCGGCTTCGTGCCAAGACAAGGTGGGCTCGACGCGGCGGCGATGGCGAAAGGTGGCGCTCTCGATGTTCTATTTCTGCTTGGCGCCGATGAGATCGCGGTGGAACCGGGCGCTTTCGTCGTGTATCAAGGCACCCACGGCGATCGCGGCGCGGCGCGCGCTGACGTTATCCTTCCGGGCGCGGCATATACCGAAAAATCCGGCACTTATGTCAACACGGAGGGCCGCGTGCAATTGGCCAATCGCGCCAACTTCCCGCCTGGCGATGGACGCGAGGATTGGGCTATCTTGCGCGCTCTTTCCGAAGTGCTCGCACACAAATTGCCGTTCGATTCGCTGAAAGCCTTGCGTGCATGCCTTTATGCGGCCCATCCGCATTTGGCAAAGCTCGGCCAAATCGTGACAAGCGAACCCTTCGATGCCGCGCCACTTGCCGGGAGCGGGCTTTCCTGCTCAAGCGCGCGTTTTGTTTCGCCCATCGTGGATTTCTATATGACCAACCCAATTGCCCGCGCGTCCGCGGTGATGGCGGAATGCTCCGCACTTGCCGAAGGTTTCGCGCGCGAGGCGGCGGAGTAATGGCGATGAGCACTTTCGCCTGGGCCGGGCCTTTGCTGCTGACGCTCGTAAAAAGCATCGTGCTGCTGGTCGTGCTTTTGATCTTTATTGCCTATGTCCTCTACGCGGACCGGAAGATTTGGGCGGCGGTGCAATTGCGTCGCGGCCCCAACGTGGTTGGTCCCTGGGGGCTATGGCAAAGCTTCGCCGACATGCTGAAGTTCGTCTTCAAGGAACCGGTCATTCCAGACGGCGCCAACAAGGGCGTTTTTCTTTTGGCGCCTTTCATCACAGGGATGCTCGCGCTTTCGGCCTGGGCCGTTATTCCGGTGAGCGCGGGCTGGGCGATCGCCGATCTCAACGTCGGCATACTATATATTTTCGCGATCTCCTCGCTCAGCGTGTATGGCATCATCATGGCAGGATGGGCATCGAACTCGAAATATCCGTTTCTTTCGGCGCTGCGCTCGGCGGCGCAGATGATTTCCTACGAGGTCTCGATCGGCTTTGTCATCATCACTGTTTTGCTGTGCGCCGGAACGCTTAATCTCGGCGGTATCGTCGCCGCGCAGGACACCCGCTTCGGGCTTTTCGGCTGGTACTGGCTGCCGTTGTTTCCAATGTTCGTCATCTTTTTCGTTTCGGCGCTCGCGGAAACGAACCGCCCGCCTTTCGATCTAGTCGAGGCGGAGTCAGAGCTTGTCGCCGGTTTCATGGTTGAATATTCGTCAACGCCGTACATGATCTTCATGCTCGCCGAATATGTGGCCATCATCACGATGTGTGCGCTGACGACAATTCTATTCCTCGGCGGCTGGCTGTCGCCGGTCCCATTGTCTCCATTCACCGAAGTTCCCGGCCCAATCTGGTTTATTTTAAAGGTTTGCCTGGTATTTTTCATGATAGCCATGGCGAAAGCCATCGTGCCAAGGTATCGCTACGATCAGCTGATGCGGCTTGGCTGGAAGGTGTTTCTGCCGGTCTCGCTTGGCATGGTCGTGCTCGTTGCCGGGGTTCTTCAATTTACCGGCTGGGGCGCGGGGATGGGAAATTGAGATTGGCCTGCGAGGACGCATTGAAATGAAACTCGACCAGGCCGCCCGAGCGGTTTTTCTCACCGAATTCGTTGGCGCGTTCGTGCTTTCGATGCGCTATTTCTTCAAGCCGAAGCCGACGCTCAATTATCCGCACGAGAAGAACCCGCAATCGCCGCGCTATCGCGGCGAACATGCCCTGCGGCGCTATCCGAACGGCGAAGAGCGCTGCATTGCCTGCAAGCTCTGCGAGGCAATCTGCCCGGCCCAGGCGATCACGATTGAAGCCGGTCCACGCCGCAATGACGGCACCCGCCGCACCACGCGCTACGACATCGACATGGTCAAATGCATTTACTGCGGCTACTGTCAGGAAGCCTGCCCGGTCGACGCCATTGTCGAGGGGCCAAATTCGGAATTCGCCGTCGAGACCCGCGAGGAGCTTTATTACGATAAGGACCGGCTGCTGGCGAACGGCGACCGCTGGGAGCGCGAGATCGCGCGCAATCTCGCTCTCGATGCGCCCTACCGCTAGGCGTTTCATCATAGGAAATTAAAGACAGGCCATTGCGTCCCGGCGCGGGGATAAGGGGCAGACGAGGGTAACCGATGAATATCGCGACGGGGTTTTTTTACTTGTTCTCGGCGGTGATGATTGGCGCCGCCTTTATGGTGATTTCCGCGCGCAATCCGGTTCACTCGGTACTGTTTCTGATTCTCGCCTTTTTCAACGCGGCGGGGCTGTTTGTGCTGCTTGGAGCAGAATTTCTGGCGATGATCCTGGTCGTTGTCTATGTCGGCGCGGTCGCGGTCTTGTTCCTTTTCGTCGTCATGATGCTCGACGTCGATTTCGCCGAATTGAAACAAGGCTTTTTGCAATATTTGCCAGTTGGCGGACTTATTGGCCTCGTGGTGCTGGTCGAGATCGCTTTTGTCGTCGGCGCCTGGACGATCGGGCCCGTCGCAATTGCCAATGTCACGACGCCTATGCCGCCCGGCATGACGAATACCATGGCGCTCGGACGAGTGCTGTACACCCAATATGTTTATCTATTCGAGGCAGCGGGTCTTATCTTGTTTACCGCCATGATCGGCGCCATCGTGCTGACGTTGCGCCACAAGGCCGGCGTGAAACGGCAGAACGTGGCGATCCAGAACGCGCGGACACCGGCCGAGGCAGTCGAGGTCCGCAAGGTTGCCTCGAGGCAGGGAGTTTAAAACCGGGCATGGCAAGTTTGCACGCACGCGGCGCCGGAGAGAAATCATCGTGACGGTGTCGCTCGCCCAATTCCTGATTGTAGCGGCCATTCTGTTCACGCTCGGCGTTGCCGGGGTGATCTTGAATCGGAGGAACATCATTGTGGTCTTGATGTCGGTCGAGCTGATCCTGCTTTCGGTCAACCTCAATCTTGTCGCCTTTTCGGCTTTTCTCGGCGATCTCACCGGCCAGGTTTTCGCCCTGTTCATCCTGACCGTCGCGGCGGCGGAGGCGGCGATCGGACTTGCCATCCTCGTCGCTTATTACCGCAACCGCGGATCGATCGCAGTCGACGACATCAACATGATGAAGGGCTGAGCCTTTTATGTATGCAGCCATAGTCTTCCTGCCGCTCTTGGGATTTCTGATCGCCGGGCCATTCGGCTGGTGGATCGGTCCCCGCCCTTCCGAAATCGTCACCACCAGCCTCCTTTTTGTCACGGCGATATTGTCCTGGATCGTTTTCGCCCAGGTCGCGTTAGGGACGACGCCGGCAAGCGTTTCGGTCATTGGCAATTGGTTCACCTCGGGCACGTTGAAGATCGATTGGTCGCTCCGGATCGATACATTGACGGCGGTGATGCTTGTCGTTGTCACCACCGTGTCGTCGCTCGTGCACCTCTATTCGATCGGCTATATGCGAGACGATCCCTCGCGGCCACGCTTTTTTGCCTATCTCTCGCTGTTCACCTTCGCGATGCTGATGCTGGTGACGGCCGACAATCTCGTTCAACTGTTTTTCGGTTGGGAGGGGGTCGGCCTCATGTCCTATCTTTTGATCGGCTTCTGGTACGAAAAGCCTCAAGCCAATTCCGCCGCGATCAAGGCATTCGTCGTCAACCGAGTCGGCGATTTCGGCTTCGCGCTCGGCATTTTCTTGGTCTTCACGCTAACCAATTCAGTTGGCTTCGAGCAGATCTTCGCCGCGGCGCCAGGCCTTGCCCATAAGATAATCCATGTCTTCGGCCTCGACATGGACGCGATGACGATCACTTGCCTGCTGCTCTTTACGGGTGCAATGGGCAAATCGGCGCAATTTCTGCTCCATACTTGGCTGCCCGACGCGATGGAAGGTCCCACCCCCGTCTCCGCACTGATCCACGCGGCAACCATGGTGACCGCGGGCGTCTTCATGGTCGCGCGGCTCTCGCCGCTTTTCGAGCAAGCGCCGGCGGCGCTCTCCTTTGTCACCATCATCGGCGCGACGACCGCGTTTTTTGCGGCGACAATCGGCCTCGTCCAGAACGATATCAAAAAGGTTATTGCCTATTCGACCTGCTCGCAGCTCGGTTACATGTTCGTCGGCCTCGGGGTCGGAGGCTATTCGCTCGGCATCTTCCATTTGTTCACCCACGCCTTCTTCAAGGCACTGTTATTTCTTGGGGCTGGCTCGGTCATCATCGCGATGCACCACGAGCAGGACATGCGCAACATGGGCGGACTCTGGCGAAAGATTCCCTTTACCTTCGCGATGATGACGATAGGCACCTTGGCGCTGACCGGGTTTCCTTTCACCGCCGGTTATTATTCCAAGGACGCAATTATCGAGGCGGCTTTCGCATCGGACCGCGCGGGCGCCTACTATGGCTTTCTGTTAACGACGGTGGCGGCCGGGCTCACCTCCTTCTATTCGTGGCGGCTTGTCTTCTTGACGTTTTTCGGCGCGCCGCGCTGGGCCGCCGCTGAACCTGAACCGGGCCACGAACCCGCTGCCCATGATCACCCCGCACATGAACACCTGGCACAGGGTCACGAGGGACATGCGCTTCATCCCCATGAATCCCCGCTAACTATGCTCATTCCCTTAGGCGTTCTGGCCGTTGGCGCAGTATTTGCGGGCCTCGTATTCGCGCATGAATTCATTGGCGAGGGGGGAGCCGAATTTTGGAAAAACGCGCTATATCTTGCACCCGGCAATCACCTTCTCGAAGCCAGGGAAGGCGTTCCAGAATTTGCAAAGCAGCTCCCCACGGCGTTGATGGTCTTCGGCTTTTTCCTGGCGGTGTTGTTTTACATTTTGGCGCCGTCAATTCCAGGGCGGCTCGCGCGGGTCGCAAAACCACTTTACGAATTTCTTCTCAACAAATGGTATTTCGACGAACTCTACGACATAATTTTCGTGCGCCCGGCTTTTTGGCTCGGCCGGCTATTCTGGAAAGGCGGCGACGGTGCCATCATCGACCGCCTCGGACCGGACGGGGTGGCTGCTTGGGTCGTCGATATGACGGGGCGCGTGGTCAAGCTGCAAAGCGGCTACATCTACCACTACGCCTTTGCCATGCTCGCCGGCCTTGCCGCCGTGATCACTTGGTATGTTGCCGCGGGAGTTCGCTGATGTTTGGCTTCGGCATTTTATCCTGCATCGTGTTTTTGCCGCTTGCTGGCGCGGGCTTTATCCTTGCGCTACGCGGAAATGACAAAGCCACCTTGGAAAACGCACGCCGCGCCGCGCTTGGGACGACCGTCATCGTCTTTCTCTTGTCGCTTTATGCCTATGCGCGGTTTGACCCCTCTTCTTCCGCATTTCAATTCGTTGAGGAGAAAGGCTGGTTTGGACACGGCCTCGTCTACAAGATGGGCGTAGACGGACTATCGTTTCCTTTCGTCTTGCTGACCACTCTATTGATGCCGGTCTGCATTCTTGCATCGTGGCAATCGATCGAGAATCGCGTCAAGGAATATATGATCACCTTCCTTGTTCTCGAAACCCTGATGACCGGCGTTTTCTGCGCCCTCGATCTCGTGCTCTTTTATCTTTTCTTCGAGGGTGGCCTCATCCCGATGTTTCTCATCATCGGAATTTGGGGCGGCAAGCGGCGGGTTTACGCAAGTTTCAAATTCTTTCTCTACACGCTCACCGGTTCGCTCTTGATGCTGCTTGCGATCATGGCAATGTATGGCGTGGCGGGAACAACCGACATCACCGTCTTGCTTCAAACGCATTTCCCGTCGTCCATGCAAAAATGGCTGTGGCTTGCATTTTTCGCTTCGCTCGCGGTCAAGATGCCGATGTGGCCGGTCCATACTTGGCTCCCCGACGCGCATGTCGAAGCCCCGACAGCCGGTTCCGTGATACTTGCCGGCGTCCTCCTCAAGTTCGGTGGCTATGGATTTATCCGCTTCTCCCTGCCGATGTTCCCGGAAGCCTCTGCCTACTTCGCGCCGCTTGTGTTTGCATTGTCGGTCATAGCGATCATCTATACCTCGCTCGTTGCGTTGGTGCAGGAGGATATGAAGAAGCTTATCGCCTATACTTCCGTAGCGCATATGGGTTTGGTGACGATGGGGATCTTCAGCGTGACCCCGCAAGGCGTTCAAGGTGCCGTGTTTCAGATGATTTCGCACGGCCTCGTCTCGGCCGCCCTATTTCTTTGCGTGGGCGTCGTCTACGACCGCATGCATACCCGCGACATCGCGGCCTATGGCGGCCTTGTCGCCCGCATGCCGGTCTATGCTGCGGTTTTCATGATCTTCACGCTCGCCAATCTCGGCCTGCCCGGCACCTCGGGCTTTATCGGCGAATTCTTGACGCTCATCGGCACTTTCAAGACCAACAGCTGGGTCACGTTTCTCGCCACCACCGGGGTGATTCTTTCTGCCGCCTACGCGCTCTACCTTTATCGCCGCATCATGTTCGGCGTTCTCGACAAGCCGAGCCTTGCCGCGATCCGCGATCTCTCCTGGCGCGAGGCTGCGCTATTCGCGCCGCTCACCGCTCTGACCATCTTCTACGGCGTTTACCCGGCTCCGGTCTTGGAAACCTCGGCTGCCACCATAACCTCCCTCATCAAAGGCTACGACACAGCCCTCGGTGAGAATAAAACGGCCGCGCTCTTTCACCCGAGGGCTGAATAGAATGGCGCCGCTCTCCCTGGCCGTCGCGCACTGCTTGCCGGAGCTCATTCTGGCGGCGGGCGTTCTCGTGCTCGTGCTGTTTGCCGCTTTCCGGGGGAAGGAACCGGATAGCCTGGTGAGCGAGATCGCAGCCGGTCTCCTTGGCGCGGCGATCGTGGTCATCTTGCTCGGCGGCACCAGTAATGCCATCGTCTTCGATGGCGCCTTTATCGATGACGGGTTCGGGCGCTTCATGAAGGTGCTGACACTCGCCGGATCGCTCGTTACCTTGGTTATGAGCCAGGATTTTCTTGCCGCCGAGAAAATCGACAAGTTCGAATTTCCTGTCCTCATACTTCTATCGACGCTCGGGATGTTGATGTTGATTTCAGCGGCTGGCCTCATCGCGCTCTATCTCGGGCTCGAATTGATGTCGCTTTCCCTCTATGTCCTTGCCGCGTTCCAACGCGACAATATCAAGGCCTCCGAGGCCGGCCTAAAATATTTCGTTCTGGGCGCGCTGTCATCCGGCATGCTGCTTTATGGCGCTTCCCTGCTCTATGGCTTCGCAGGCACCGTTTCCTTCGCCGGTATCGCCGAAGCCATTAACGGAAAGGCTTCGCTGGGCGTCGTCTTCGGGCTGGTGTTCCTGATGACTGGGCTCGCATTCAAGATGTCGGCCGCGCCGTTCCACATGTGGACGCCGGATGTCTACGAAGGCGCGCCAACGCCGGTGACCACGTTTTTTGCCACGGCGGTGAAGATGGCTGCCGTCGCCATTACGCTCAGAGTGATCCTGACCGCCTTTCCCGCGATTGCCCAGCAATGGCGACAGATCGTGATTTTCATCTCGCTCCTGTCGATGGTGCTCGGTGCCTTCGCCGCGATCGGCCAGGCCAACTTCAAGCGCCTGATGGCCTATTCCGCGATCGGCCACATCGGCTTTGCCCTCGTCGGTCTCGCCGCGGGGGGAGAAGCCGGCGCCGCGAGCGTGCTCGCCTACATGGCGATTTATCTCGTCATGACGCTTGGCACTTTCGCCGGCATATTATCGATGCGCGTCAATGGTGCGGGCGTCGAAAATATTTCTGATCTTGCCGGACTCGCCCGCACCGATGGAGTGATGGCGTTCTTTCTCGCAACGATGATGTTTTCGCTGGCGGGAATACCCCCGCTCGCCGGGTTTTTTGCCAAATGGTATGTTTTCAACGCGGCGATCCAGGCGCGGCTTTACCCGCTTGCGGTCATCGGCGTTCTGTCGAGCGCGGTCGCGGCGTTTTATTATCTCCGGATCGTCAAAATCATGTATTTTGACGATCCGGCACCTGCATTCGATAGACCCGCGCCGGCGCCGCGTATCGTGCTTGCTGTGAGCGGCATTCTCGTGGTGTTCTTGTTCGCCTATCCTGGCTTCTTTACCGGCGCCACCTTAGCGGCGGCGAAGTCGCTGTTTTGAATCATTAACAGATGGTGGTTTTGCCCTGATTTGTCTTGCCGGACCGGCCCAAGATCAAGCGTTCCGGCTGGTCCGGCATGACCAGCTCACGTCGACCAATGATGAGGCGCTGGCGCGCGCTAGGAGGGGCGATACCGGACGCTTGTGGATTGTTGCCGATACCCAGACCGCGGGCCGCGGCCGCAATGGGCGCGTCTGGTCGTCACCCAAAGGCAATCTTCATGCGAGCCTGCTCCTGATTGATCCGGCGCCGCCGCACAGGGCTGCGGAGCTGGGCTTTGTCGCCGGCGTCGCGACGGCGCACGCGCTGCGCGCAATTCTTTGTGGCGACCGGCATGTTGTGATCAAGTGGCCGAATGATGTTCTTTACGGCGGCGCCAAACTTTGCGGTATATTGTTGGAAAGTTCCAATCTCCCCGATGGGCGCTTCGCCTGTGTCGCCGGTATCGGCGTGAACTGCCGTCTGCATCCCGAAAGCGCGCCTTACCAAGCAACCAATCTCTCAGCGATCGCCGGCCAGCCGGTTGCGCCCGCAAGAGTGTTCGCGGAGCTTTCCGCGACAATGGCCCATTGGCTCGACGTTTGGGCTATGGGCTCTGGCTTCGCGGCGATTCGCGCCGAATGGCTCTCACTTGCCGCTGGCCTTGGCACATGGATCGGCGTGGCGTTGCGATCGCAAACGATCGAGGGCACGTTTCAAACGATCGATGCGGCGGGGAGGCTTATTCTCGATCAGGCATCCGGTCGGGTCGCGATCGAGGCGGGCGACGTTTTCTTTTCGCCGCCGCCTGGCGGCTCCGCCACAGCCCGGGGATAGAACTGCGCATTGGGGCCGCGCGACGCTAAGTGACAAACCGGTCTGTGCTGGCCGGATCGTGCCGTTATGGTCGAGGAAAGGTTCGTGCAAATGAACGACGGAAATGACGAGCTCGTCTTTGTGCCTCTTGGAGGCCTGGGCGAAATCGGCATGAACCTCGCGCTGTACGGCTTTGGCTGCAAGGGGCAGTTGAAATGGCTGATGGTCGATTGCGGAGTGGCTTTCGCGGGCCCTGATCTTCCGGGGATAGACCTCGTCATCCCGGACATAAGCTTCATCGAAAAAATGCGGGGTAATTTGGCCGGTCTCGTGATCACCCATGCGCATGAGGATCACATCGGCGCCATTGCTGACCTTTGGCCGCGGCTTTCGTGCCGCATTTATGCGACACGGTTCGGCGCCGCGCTTCTTGAAGCCAAGCGCCTCGCGGAACCTGGTGCTCCGGATGTTCCCATCACCGTTGTTGCGCAAGGGGCGGCGATCGCGATCGGGCCATTCGATGTTGAATTTATCGCCATGGCGCATTCGATCCCGGAAAGTTCGGCGCTCGCCATCCGCACGCCACTTGGCACGATCCTTCATTCCGGCGATTGGAAAATCGATGCCGCGCCGGGAATAGGCAAGCCTACCGACGCGAAACGTCTTGCCGCGATCGGCGCCGAGGGAGTTTTGGCTCTCGTTTCCGATTCGACCAATATTTTGCGCGACGGCATGAGCCCTTCGGAAGCCGACGTTGGCAAGAACCTGCGCGAGATCATCGGCAGTGCATCAGGGCGCGTCGTGGTGACCACTTTTGCCTCCAATGTGGCGCGCATCCGCGCCGTCGCCGAGGCCGCCATGGCGGCAAAACGCACCGTCGTGCTTGCCGGCCGCGCGATGGAGCGGGTCGTCGCTGTCGCGCGGGACTGCGGCTACCTCGACGGCATTCCGGATTTTTTCTCCCAGGATGCATTTGCCCACATTCCGCGCGACAAACTGGTTTTGCTGGCAACCGGAAGCCAGGGCGAGAGCCGCGCCGCGATTGCCCGCATTTCGGAGAACAGCCACCCTGCCGTTTCACTCAGTGCAGGCGACAAGGTGATTTTTTCCTCGCGAACCATTCCCGGCAATGAAAGGGAGGTCGGCCGCATTATCAACAATCTCATAAGATCAGGCGTCGAAGTCGTTACAGATCGTACCGCGCTCGTCCACGCCTCGGGTCATCCACGCCGCGGCGAAGTCGCGCAGCTTTACGCCTGGACCCGACCACAAATCGCGATTCCCGCGCATGGCGAGGAAGTGCATCTCGCCGAACATGCGGCTTTTGCCAAATTGCAGGGTGCGCGGCATGTCGTCGCGGCGCGCAACGGAGACGTTGTGCTGCTTGCACCGGGATCCCCTGGAATTACCGGCGAGACGTCAAGCGGGCACCTGTGCAAGGATGGAAATTGCCTTATTCCTATTGGCGACGAAGCCCTGAAAACACGCCAAAGACTCGCGGTTTCGGGAGTAGTGACAATTGCCTTGGCAGTGAACGCGAAAGGTGAACTCGCCGGGGTGCCCGATGTCGTGACGGCGGGGATACCGGCGCGTGCCCGCGACGGTGCCGCGATCGACACGATCGTCGACGACGCGCTGTTTCAAACTTTCGATCAACTGCCCCGGCAAAAACGGCGCGACGCGGACATTGTCTCCACCGCGATCGAAAAAGCGGTGCGCAACGCTATCGCGACGGCATGGGGCAAGCGGCCCGCGGTCCATGTTCTGGTCGTCGAGGTGTGATCGCGTGCGAGGGCAATGCTGGTGATCGGGCGATTGAATCATGTCGCCATCGCGGTCCGGGATCTCGCGGCCGCGAGCGCGGTTTATCGCGTCGCACTCGGTGCCAGGGTGAGCGGACCTTTGCCATTGCCGGACCACGGCGTGACGGTGGCTTTCGTCGAGCTTGAAAACACCAAGATCGAGCTAATCGAACCGCTCGGCGAGCATTCCCCTATCGCCAAATTCCTGGCTGAAAATCCCGGCGGGGCGATCCATCATCTCTGCTTCGAGGTCGCCGACATTTTTGCCGCACGTGAACGGCTGACCCACGACGGCGCGCGCGTCCTTGGAGATGGCACCCCAGAAATCGGCGCGCATGGCAAGCCGGTTCTTTTTCTGAGCCCGAAAGATTTCGCGGGAACCCTGATCGAACTCGAACAGGTTTGAAACCGCATCCTCTGTATTTGAGTATCGAGGTTTCGATCATTGCGAACCCGGCGGTTGAAGTAGCGGGTGGGAATGCTCGCGAAACTCACGGGAGAAGTTCGCGTCGAAGACGGAAGTTCGCTTGGCATTCCGCCGGCTCGTTCCTATCCCAATTGACAGCTCGCGCTAATGGCGCGGGATTGCCTAAAACGCGGAAACACTTCAAATTGGCGAACAACCCGGCAGCAATTTGTGAACGTCGGTTTAAGGTTCCCAATGGGCGAAGCGGTAAAACCACGGCTAGTCATAAGGATTGCGGCGATTGCTTTTGTATCAGCGATGCTTTTCATAGCCGCTGAGGTGGGCGCGTCACTTTTGCTCGTCTATCGAGAGCGCCTGAAGCGGCACGATTGCGATCTCCTTTCCTCCGTGGTCCTTTTTAAAAAGGCGGCCCCCAAGCTTGGTTGGACGGACCATGGATCGGCGCAATTCGATGTAGAATCGCCGGGGCTGATTTTCGACGATGATGTGTTTGGCTGGTCTTTGGCTCCAGGCGAACACACAGTTGTTTTCAAGCACAGGGGCTGTCGAGGAATTGACTGGGAACTTTTCCCAACCAAAACGTCAATCAATGACGATCACAGTCGATGGACAGGTTTGCAGTTTGATCCGTCGAAGCCAACTATATACATTTTCGGCGACAGCTTTGTAGAAGGCTGGGGCGTTAACGATGAGCAGACGTTCGCCTATTATCTCCAACTGGCGTTGCAACGATATAATGTAAAACTGTTCGCAGCGCCTGGCTACAATCTGGTCCACACTTACCTTCACTTTCAACAATTGAAGGTGCAAATTCGGCCGGACGATATCGTCATAATTGGCTACGCAGATTTCTATGACGCGCGAAATGTTGCAGCTCCATCAGAACTCCGAGAACTTGAAACATGGATGAAAACCAGGGTCGCGGAAGAAAAAAACCGCAAATTAGGGAAAACACCTAAAGCTGAGATCGGGAAGGACGGGAGAATAACCATTTCTTTAGTAGAGCGGGATTGCCATATAGCCGTTGACTATTGCAGAAAAACGGACCCTTCGCAATCCTATATGACGATGATATCTGTTGAGTTGATTAACGAAATTGCCAGACAAACACACTCTAAAGTATACTTACTACATATCGATGGACTAAAGACAAACCCTATCTTTCAACAGCTTGACCACAATGTAACAACAATTTCCGTACTTCAAGACGATTTTGGATTTTTCATAAGAGATACGGTCGAACATTTCGATCCTCATCCAGGTCCCTACTGGCATTACGCAATATCACGTAAACTGCTTTCACAAATTCAATAATGGGAAGCAACGAAGGTGTTTTTCTGCCTTGTTCGCAGCTCCGTTCTCCTGCAGCGGTCGGGGCGCGCCATAATGTGGCACTTCCGGTAGACTGGCGGTGCCAGCCACCGCAGAAGCGAGATCGCGAACGTGCGGCCATTGCGAGGCGCCGAATCGACGCAACGCTCGCTCGACCGCAACCGATGTGCCTTGAAGCCCGTTCGCTTGCTCCTTCAGCGATTCGAGGAATCCGCCGGATGCGTTTTGCACCGGAAATCCGCCTCGGCTTAATTCTTTTTTCGTACTCGTGGGCCAAAATTTAAACCCAAGCGCAAGACGAATCCACGCTGCGCAGAGCTTTTGCCGTTCCCGCCAAAAACTCGCAGCCTTTTGTAATTTGTACTTGTTTTGTTCCCTGTTTGGGTACATATTGTCCTCTCACTCGTTGAGGAGACGTTGGCCATGTTCCTTGGACTGCTCCGGCGCCGCACCGAATGGAAAGCGGCAATCGCCGCCGACGCCCGCCGCCTCATCGAAAGCTTTCACGAACACGCCTATTTCGAGGCGCGGGAAAGAGTCCGGGGCCTCTGCCTCGATGGCGGGCATCCGGCGCGCTATTGGACCGCTGTCAAGCTTGAGATCGCCCGGCGGCAAGGGATCGCGATCGGCCTCGCCGGCGCCGACCTGCGCGGATAGCAATTTCGCGCAAGATTATCGTGGCCGCCAATGTGGCCGGACCAGCAAATACCGGGCAATGGTTTGCGCCATGGGCCGCTGGCGGTAGTTCTCGGCGGGCTTGTCAAATTTTCGTTTTTATAGGGAGGTCGAGAGGAAACGGCAGCAGCTTTGACCAGCGGAAGCTGCAGAGGCAGCATTGCCGGGCATTCCGGCACCCTCTGCCGGGCCGGGAGCATCGCTGGACGAGGTGACATCGCGATGACCATCGATCCATTCGATCTCATGGCCCTGGCCGGGTTCATGGCCGTTGGACTGTGGCTAGAAACCGTCGGAGGCAAACATGGAATTGCCGACGAGTTTTTCGCACCAATCCCGCTCGCGGCAACCGGCTGCGCTTTCGAGGCATTCCGAAGTCTTATTTACTGAAAATCATCGCCTCGAACTTGTTTATCCCTTGGCTTCGCTGTCCGAAGGTGAATCAGGCCCAGCGAGCTCCGCCGTAGCCGGCCGGCGACCGAAGTTCCCGGCTGAAAGCACAGCCGCGGAGGCGCCGAGCCAGGGCGTCCATGCCGTTTGAGCGAAGCGCATCCAGAATAGAAACGGATTTGTGGTTCCAGGAAACGGCCAAAAGCTGCAAAGGACGGCGCTGCTTGCAGGCTGATAGTAATGCGTTCGGCGTCCCCTGCCGGTGATCGGCTATGTGTAATTTCGATGTCGAGATTTGGCAGCCGCGCGGTCGCCTTGGTTTCGTCGAAAAAGCCCTGTGGCATTTTTCTATCCGTTTTATTCATCCGGCAGATTGGAGTTCGGCGCTGCGAACGCCCGCAGTGCGAATTGGGGAGCTCAGCCCTATCTAGTACATCGATTCCATAAAACCAGTCACAACCAAGCGAACGCTCCCGTCATTGAGAGCCGCAGGCGAAGCAATCCAAAAATCGCGGGGCGCCCCCTGGATCGCTTCGTCGGCTTCGCCTCCTCGCGATGACGGCTGCCCATATGATTCGAAACAAGGAAACGCTGTACTAGTGCAGGCCATGCGCCGCCGTCCAGGGCATGCCTGGTGAAAGCAAGCCTGTTACACGAAAAAATTCGCGCGACGGCTAACGCGTTAGCGCCCGCCCGCGTTCGCAAATCGGATCGGGCGCTAACTTCTTGGGCTAGGGGGCGTCAGGTCCCAATCGGATGGCCGGCCCTCGGGAACGAAGGCGCCGTCTTCGCGCAGGGAGCCGCGCACTGGCTCCGGTGGGACCGGCGCATAGGCGCGGGCGGAGGGCACGCCAGCGGCGGCAGCGAAATAGGCGTCGGGGATGCGCGCCGGGGGCGCGGGGCCGGGACCCACATGCATCGCTAGCGAATCGCCCTGGGGGTGTCCCGCCTGCGCTATATCCATCTCTTCGTCGATTTCAGGCGGATTGGGCAAGTTGTCGCGCGGCGGCTCGGGAGTTGTGCTTGGACGAAGCTGGGGCTGGCAAATCCGGCGCGGGCCGGCCGATGTATTGCCATGCAGCGCGAGATCGACATGGATATGGTTATAGTGAAAGATATTGGCGCCGGGGCCAAGCACGGTGGTGAATTGGCCGCAAGCGCCGGCATGGACGTCTTGGAGGAATGCCCGCGTTTGATCGTCACCCCGGGTCCAATCGCGGACGATCAAAATCTCGCGTCCGTCGCCAAGACGAAATCCGCCAATGTCGAAGGCATTGCCAAAAGCATGTTCGGAAATGCGTCCGCCCGGCTGGTTGTTGATCGTCCGGCAGCTGTAGGCGCCCATCGAATCGATTTCGGCCACCGGCTCGCCGAAACGCGCCAGCGCGGCAGGCTGCACGATCTCTTTGACCCACGCATTGAGCGCGGCGATCATCGGGCAGTCGAGCGTATAAACCGAATTGAAGCGCACCGCCCCATCGAGCAATGCGCTCACCTTGAAGGGCCGGGTCAGGCCACAAATGCCGGGGCCGTCGATTTCGCGGGCCGGCTGGACATAGGCCGAGACACGGATCAACTGTTGCGCAAGGCAAGCATTTTCCGCCGCGCCGCGCCACGCCGGCCGGTGCGGCCTCTCGTAGTTCGAGCAGCCGGCCAGCGCCAACATCAAGGCCGCTGCAACGGCCAATGGCAGAACGCAACGCGCCATTCGCAAGACATGCGCGCAATATCTTAACCGGCGCTAAAGCATCGCGGTTAATGGATTTGAAACCACGCCATACAACGAGGCGCGAAGGTCATGCCGGCAATCCAAGTTACACCCGGAATTGTGATCGATAGGTCCGAACTCGCCTTTTCGTTTGCCCGCGCGGGCGGCCCCGGCGGGCAGAATGTCAACAAGGTGGAAACCGCCGTACAATTGCGCTTCGACGTTAGCCATTCGCCCTCTCTCGACGATGCGGTAAAACGGCGTCTTAAGCGGCTTGCGGGCACAAGGCATTCCAAGGACGGCGTGCTAGTGATCTTCGCGCGGGCGCACCGTTCGCAAGAGCGCAACCGGCAAGACGCGCTTGCGCGCTTGTTTCGCTTGATCGCGGCGGCGGCAGAAAAGCCAAAATTTCGCGTGAAAACCCGCCCCAGCCTCGCGGACCGCGAACGCCGCATCGAAACCAAAGTCCGGCGCGGTGAAACAAAGCGCCTTAGAAATATTCCGGTCGAGTGAGCCAATTGCCGTGATGCTCAAGCAGTGCCAACTCCATCGCTGGACCGCTACGGCGAAGCGGGACATATAAAAGGACCTATTAAAGAAGCCTTTGCCACAGCATTCGTGGAAATATATGCTCGACCAAGAAAAACCATTGGGGAGGAAACGATGAAGGCCCGGGCTCGACATGCACTCATGGCGGGATTGATTGCCGCCGCATCTGGAATCGCCGTGCCGGCGCGCGCCGACGAGACGTGCCTCTCGCCCTATACGGCCGCGCTCATCAAGGGCCAGGAGGCCTATCTGCATGTCTGGACGCTGGGCGAAAAAGGTCTCGGCGACGAGTCCGACAAACTTGTCACCATCGACGCCGATCCCAAGTCGAAAACCTATGGCACGGTGATCAACAGCGTGTCCGTCGGCGGCCGCGGCGAGGCGCATCATATGGGCTTCACCGACGACCGCAAATATCTTTGGGCCGGGCGCCTCGACGACAGCAAGATTTTCATCTTCGACGTCGGCACCGATCCCTCGAAGCCAACGCTCGTGAACACGATTAGCGATTTTACCGAAAAGTCCGGCTTCATCGGCCCGCATACATTTTATGCCATTCCCGGCCGCATGGTGATCGGCGCTTTGTCGAACGACAAGACCCGCGACGGCGTTACCGGTCTCGCAGTCTATAACAACAAGGGGGAGTTTCTCTCCGCCCATCCAATTCCCACTGACAATGGCGGCGACGGATATGGCTACGATCTCGCCATCAATCCAAAGAAAAAATGTGTTTCTGACATCGAGCTTCACCGGCTGGAACAATTACATGAGGGATCTCGGCGCGCTCATCAAGGACGCGGAGGCGATGAAGCATTTCGGCAACACGATGGTGCTGTGGAATCTCAAATCCATGCGGCCGGAAAAAATCTTCAGCGTTCCCGGCGCGACACTTGAAATCCGCTGGTCGCTGAATGAAAACGACGATTGGGCAATCACCTTTTCGGCGCTCACCTCGAAACTCTGGCTCATCAACCACGACGCCAACAACGAATGGCAAGCCAAGGAGGTCGCGACGATCGGTGATCCGGCTAAAATTCCGCTGCCCGTGGACGCCTCGATTTCGGCCGACGCAAAGACTCTTTGGGTCAACACGTTCATGGACGGCACGACCCATTTGTTCGACATTTCCGATCCCACAAAGCCGGTGCAGATCTACGAGAAAGTCACCGGTAAGCAGGTCAATATGATTTCCCAAAGCTGGGATGGAAAGCGCGTCTATATTACGTCGTCACTACTCGCGAACTGGGACAAAAAGGGCGCCGACAACGAGCAGGTTCTGCGCGCTTACAATTGGGACGGCAAGGAATTGACGCTCAAATTCGAGGTCGATTTTTTTGGCCAAAAGCTCGGCCGCCCGCATCACATGAAATTTTCGGGCCCAACCGAGAAAGCCTCGCTCGACATGCTGCACGCAGCATCGCGGTGACGACCCGCCGAGGAGCGTGTCTTTTCAGGCCGTGCTGTGCGACTTTGATCGCGGTCGCGGGGATTGCTGCGGCCGTCGTACCACTCCGCGCGAAAGAGTCCGCGGGCCTTCTGCCGCCGCCCGGTAGCTACGCGCTCGACCATATTCAGCGCGTGCCCGCAGGAATCGTGCTTGAAGGTACAAAGTTTCCCCGCGCGCTCTCCCGCTACACGACGGGAGCGATCACGCTCTTTGCGTTTTTTTATTCCTATTGCGCCGATCCGAACGGCTGTCCGCTTGCCTGGGACGCGTTCGAGAAAGTGCGGGACGGCATCATCGCGCGACCCGAACTGCATGGTCAAGTCCGGCTCGTCTTTATGAGTCTCGACCCGGCGCACGATACGCCGGAAATGCTCACGGGATTTTCCCGCCGCTTTGAGGCGAGCGCGTCCATCGTGCGCTGGCACTTTCTCACCACCTATTCCAATTTATTTCTCAAACCCGTGCTGCGCGACATGGGCGAGGAGATTTCTCTCGATCGCGAGGCATCGGGCGGCGGCGGCGTAGTCATAAATCATCTCCTAAAAGTGTTCCTGATCGACAAGCTGGGCTTTGTCCGCGAGATCTATTCGAACCTATCGCTCGATCCCGCGATGATTCTCGGCGACATTGAGACGCTGCTGCTCGAAGAGTCGAAGGACAACGAATTAGGGATGAAAGCTCAGATTACTCGCGGGACTAACGGCTCTTCCTCGGCTTGGTAAGCAATCCCTTGGGTTTGCGGTACTCGCTGCGATGATTTCGTCGATCCTCTTTGGCGAACTGTTTTTCCTTTGCCTTGGAACCGTATTCTTGGGTCACTTTCCCCTTTCTCTTGACGATTACATAGCCACCCTTCGTCATGCTAAAGGGCTTCTTGAGCAACCCGAGATGATCGAATTTCGTTCCTGGCGGGTGTTTGAACGGCTCAAACCACGACGGGTGCACAAAATTCGACATCTCAATTCCGTCGACCAGGAAAGTGTCCTGTTCGACGGGATCGCTCATCTCATAAGCGTATTCAGAGCCGTCGAGTGCCTCCGCCCATAGGTTCGCGAGTGGATCAATGACCATTTCGAACAGCTCATGGCATGCTGTGACGCTCACAAGTTCATTGACCCCGAGCGTGGTCTTGACGAAAACCTTCGAGATAGGCTGCCCCTTATGGGTCAGTTCATGATATCCAAGTGCGCCAGCTGTGTCGGCGTCATCGAAGTAGACGAATTGCCAATCCGAGGGCGTGGGAGCGTCAGTATTGTAGAGCTTGACTGGATAACCCCACACGGGAAGAAAATGCTCGTCAAAACATTTTTGCAGTGTCGCAGTAAGTTTGTCGAACGGCATCCCAAGGTCAACGGTGGCTTTATTGATGCAGGCGATACTGACCGTACCACCTTGCCCAGCTTGGGCGGCACGAACAACGTTCATCAGGTCCTCCTATTTTGGTCAAGGACGGCGCTAGCGCACCCATGGTCAACCTGCATCCAAAGCGTGCGAAATATCGGCGACTATGGATTGACGCCTGCAAAACGCGCCAGTCTCTACATACGATATTCCAAGAGCACGTCCATTGCCAAACGACAAAACACAAGCTATCCCTCGACCCGATCAGCCACGTGCTAGAAACGTGCTAAGCGGAAACGGTAAATGGAAGTCATTGATTTCGCGGGCGTAGTTCAATGGCAGAACGGCAGCTTCCCAAGCTGCATACGAGGGTTCGATTCCCTTCGCCCGCTCCACGCCATAGCTCCTCATGGCGGCCTTTAAATCCGTTGATTTTAAGGAAAATTTTTCTGTCCCCTTTTCTTGGTTGGCCGCACAGTACCAGATAGAACTTCGTGGCATCCCACGCGATTCCTGAAAATTAAGAGAGAATTAATGACGGCGGCATTCACCGGTCTTTCCGTCCGTGGTGCGGCCGGGGTTTGGTTCGGATTGGATTTGATTAAGGCCATTTCGAGAAATGATACTTTGATCGGCGTTTTGCTAAAAATCGCCGCAATGGTGCTCCAGCAAAACTACGAAGGTCGTTGGGCCGGCGTGTCGCGAGGCTGAACTCTTCTTACGCATTGTTGTGGTTAATCGCGCCTTCTAGCGCCACGGGCAATCTCGGCCAAATGGCGCCACGAACGGCAATGATTTCGAAAGCGAGACGCATGGCTCTATGGATCGATAGGGGTCTTGATTTCAACCCGTCCGAACGCCCCTGTTTATTTTCGAGAATTTCTTCTCGAATCATTCCGGGCGCCCTCGCTCTCGCCTTGAGCACATTGTTTGGCGTCTGGATTCTCTATCTGCGTCCCGCCGCCGCCCCCGTTGCCATTGAAGCGCCAGCGGCCGCACCCGCGGTAGCCGTTGCCTCGAATCCTTATGGCAGGCTGTTCGACCCGCGAACGTCTTCGGGTTTCCCGCCGGTTTCGCTGGCGCAAAGCATGCCGCTTAAATCGACCTTTGAGTCAATTGCGCCGGTATCTGCTGGTGCAATTGCAGAGCCGGAAAGCGTCGTGCCGACGCCGGAACGGGTCATTCCCCAACTTGCCGAGAACGCACCTTTGCCAATACCGCGTCCCGCCGAGTTGGGACCGCCGGCGAGCCATGGCCCGTCTCCTGCGGGCCGCAGGTTCGCCCAGCAGAACGGCCGGATCGCCCTCCCAATCACTCCCGCCGATAATCGCACGTTTTTCGAAAAGCTTTTTGGTACGCCGCCTGCGGGGCCTGTCCTAGCCTATGCGGCGCCGGAAGATGGCGTTCTTGGTAGTACTGCACGAAGCCTCACATCCAGCCCGTCGTCCCGATACGATCGATGGACCGCCATTTACGATGTCGCGGCCCATACCGTCTACTTGCCCACTGGAACGAGATTGGAAGCGCATTCGGGCCTCGGCAATAGATTAGACGATCCACGTTACGTTAGCGAAAGAATGCGCGGGGCCACGCCGCCGAATGTCTATCAGCTTCAGCCGCGAGAGCAGCTTTTCCACGGCGTCCAAGCCTTGCGCCTCATCCCCGTTGGCGGCGGTGACGTCTTTGGACGGACGGGCCTTCTCGCACACACATACATGCTCGGCCCGAATGGTGATTCGAACGGATGTGTGTCCTTCAAGAACTACGCCGCATTTTTGCAGGCTTATCAAAATGGCGAGGTGAAACGTCTGGCCGTCGTCACTCGTCTAAACTAACCGCTGCAGTCCGCCTCCTTGATAGCGGCTATAGACACTTTCGCCTGGAAAGCCTGGCTGTGCTTCCTTTGTGATCTCGTCGTCATGTTTCTCTACTGCTCACGGCAGCCTACGCCTGCGTTCAGGCAGAATTTCCACTTTTTACCGGGCCAGCTCTCCATCGGTATCAATAGCGCACCCGCACATATTCACCGGGCGCATCGCAGATCGGCGCCAGCTCTCTATCGCCCGGCAGGCGCGCCGGCACTTGCTTGCGCGATTGGCGCGTGATCCATTTGATCCAGTCAATCCACCAGCTTCCCTTGTGTTTGATTGCGGCGGCGACCCAATCCTCGTATTCGCCGGCCGGCGCCTTGCCCCGCCAATACTGATATTTCGGCTTGCCCGCCGGATTGACAACGCCCGCTATGTGACCGGAACCGGCGAGCACGAAGCGGACTTTGCCGCCAAGAAGTTTCGCGCCGATAAAGACCGATTTCGCCGGCGCGATATGATCCTCGCGCGCGGCCAGATGGTAGACAGGCAGGGTGATTTTCGAAAGATCGAGGGTCTTTCCGCCGAACTTCGCCTTGCCTCTGGCCAACCTGTTTTCGAGATAGCAGTGGCGCAGATAGGCGAGATGGTTCGCCGCGGTCATCCGTGTCGAATCCGAGTTCCATGCCAATAGATCGAAAGCAAGTGGCGGTTTACCCTTCATGTAATTATTGACCACGAAGGACCAGATGAGTTCCTCGGGCCGGAGCATATTGAAGGCGCTAGCCATCGCCGAGGCTTCGAGATAGCCGGTCGCCGCCATTTTTTTTTCGAGCGCGCGCAAACTCTCCTCATCGGCAAAGACCCTTAGGTCGCCCGCGTGGCTGAAATCGGTTTGGGTCGTGAAGAATGACGCGCTCGCGATCCGCCGGTCGCCGGTCTCCGCCATATAGGCGAGCGTCATGGCCAGCAGGGTGCCGCCGATGCAATAACCGATCGCGGTTATTTCGGATTCGCCGGTTGCTTTTTTGATTGCGTCCAGGGCGGCAAAGATGCCTTCCCGCATATAGGCTTCGAATCCCTTGTTGCGGTGGCGCGTATCGGGATTGACCCACGAAATCATAAAAACGGTGAGGCCTTGCGATACTGCGAAGCGCACGAAGCTTTTTTCGGGGTTCAGATCGAAAATATAGAATTTATTGATCCACGGAGGAATGATCAGCAAGGGCCTCTTGAAAACCGTATCGGTTGTTGGCGCATACTGAATGAGTTCTATGAGATCGTTACGAAATATGACCTTGCCTGGAGTCGCCGCGGTAGTGACGCCGAGCTCGAACTTCGAGGAATCGCATTGGCTGATTTTGAGCGTGCCTTTGCCGGCCTCCATATCCTGCGCCAGCAGCGCGGCGCCACGGGCGAGATTGTCGCCGCTCGATGCCCAGGTTTCCTTGAGCAGTTCAGGATTGGTGGCAAGGAAATTCGATGGCGAAAGGGCACTCGACATCTGCCGCAGGTAGAATCTTGCCTTGTCGCGAATGTGCGGATCGACGTCGTTCGAGCGCACCACAAGATCCTCGGCCCAATGCGAGACGATGGAATGCGCCTGCCGCAGGAAATCGAAGAACGGGCTTTCACGCCATTCCGGCGCGGCAAACCTTTTGTCCGAGGGGTCATAGGGTACGAACGGCTTTTCCCGCTCGCCGGACATCCGGCGCAAGCTATGCGCCCAAAGGCCAAGGAACTTTACCGTCAAGGAAGATTGCGCTTCGAGGGTTCGGGCAGGATCACTCAACCAATGCTCGGCAATGCGGCTGATCGAACGGATCGCGTCGGCAAGTCCGTTTGAAATATCGCTCTTGGCCTCGTTGTCTTCCGGCTGCTTGAAATATGCGGCGAGCATTCTGCCGCCCTGTTCGACGAGCCGTGCCATATTATAGGACAAGCGTTCAAAGTCGGGTGCGCCCTCCATTTCGCGCGCGGCTTCCGGTGCCCGGGCAGCGCCGGACCTTCGCTATTAGGGAGTGGCAGACGCGTCAGCCGCAACGGCCGGCGAAACTTTCTTGGATGCAGCGGGTTTTGGCGATGTGCCGGGCTTCGCCCAGTTGTCGTAATTTCAGGCTTTGGCGGGACAAGCTGACGCTCGATCCGCGCGGCCTCCAAGGGCTTGGTTTTTCTCGAGCTCATTAAATTTCCACGCTTTCGTGCGGTTCAAAACACCCGTTCTGGTATCTGCAAAATCCGCGCAGCGTGTTGCCGCGGTTCCGACACAATAAACTTGGATTGTACCGGTAGGCAACCAAACAAAGCTGCAGCACCGGCACGCTGAAATGCAACGAAATCGGCTCCTTCACCTTTACGCGCCGCTTGTGACGCTGGTGGCGCTTGCCGGGATTTGTCTTGGCTTTGTTCCGCTTGTTCATGCGCAAGAGTTAAAGCTGGGCCCCTCGCCGCTCGACACCTTGATGCATACGAAAATTTGGGCTGACGTTCCGGAGGCAAAGGATTTCGTGCGCGAGACAAGGCGGCCGCCGGACAATCTCACCTATCAGCCGGTAACCGGAACCGATCCCGAACGGCCGAAGCTGAAAAGCAAGGCAGAGCTTGAGGCCCTGGAAAACGAGCTTGAGCGCGCGGCCACGCGCAACAATAAGAAAGCTGGCAAACTCCCGAGCATCAAAAAGCCCGCTGCCATCACATCGGTCAAGCGCGAATAGCGCTAAGCAGATTGAGGCCGCGTTGCAGGTGGCTGCTTCCTCGACGTAGCTGGCACGCGCGTTTAATCGATCAGCCCGGCCAGACGCTGAAAGACCGCATCGTTTTGACTTGCCGGAACTTGCCGCCGCAAGCCAAGCAACGGGACTTTGGCGAAATTTAAAAGCGTCGCCAATGTCGCGTCGAACGGCACCGTGGCAACCGTCGCTCTCGCTGATCACAATGGCGCGTAGCTCAAGCGCGTGCCGCAAAATCACGTCCTGCGCGGAAAGGACATGGCTCAGCGTCCCAAGATAACTGCCGGCGACGAGGATCAAAGGCTGGTTGAGCGCGATCATCAAATCCAGCACTGTGTGGCACTCGTCGAGCGGAACCATGATGCCGCCGATGCCTTCGATCAGCAAGACACCGTCGTTTCGCGCGCTTGCCGCGCGGCAAAAATCGACGACTGTCTGAAAGTCAATCGCTCTAGCCTCGGCCCGTGCCGCCATGTCCGGGGACAACGGCGCACGAAAACGCCACGGCGAGACGCGTTTGAGCTCTTCCAGGTTGACTTCGCGGCCTAGCGCCTCGAGGAGTACAGCCGGATCGCTGCCTGACGGCGCGGCCGGATCGAAGCCGCTCACGAGAGGCTTTAAAGCATTGACCGGTTGCCCGCGACCCGCGAAAATAACGGATGAGGCCAGTGGCGACAAAAGTCTTGCCGACGCCAGTCCCGGTGCCGGTTATGAAGACGGCGGGCATTTGGCGATTTCCTTGCGCGCGGGCGTAAATGCGGCGAGAGCCCGCACCGCATCGGCGAGGCGGGCGATCTCTTGATCGGGATGCTGGGCCGTGAAGGCGAAGCGCAGTCGCGCGGTGCCAGCCGGGACCGTCGGCGGCCGGATCGGCGCCACAAGAAAACCTTCCTCCGCCAATTTTCGTGATGCATGAACCGCCGCCTCCGGCTCGCCAATGATCAGCGGGACAATCGGGCTTTGCGCTTCGGGAAGGCCAAGACGAGAGGTGAACGCCCGCGCCTTGGCGAGAGGTTTTGCGGTAAGTTCGGGCTCGCTTTCGATGATCGTCAAGGCGGCGATCGCCGCCGCCGCCATCGCTGGAGGAAGAGCCGTCGAATAAATTAAAGTCCGGGCACGCGTTTTCATCAAATCGATCACGGCCCGCGACGCGCATAAATATCCGCCGTAGCCGCCGATCGCCTTGGACAATGTTCCCATCTGCAATGGTACCCGCTCGGCGCTAGCAGCATGTGCCGACCCGCGGCCGTTGCCGATCACGCCGAGGCCATGGGCGTCATCGGTCATGAGCCAAGTATCGAAGTCGGCGCAAAGCGCCGCGAGGTCATGCAAGGGGGCAAGATCGCCGTCCATGGAAAACACCCCGTCGGTGACGAGCAGGGCGTGCCGCACGCGGGCGCGGTTTTCACTGAGCAACGCTCTTGCGTGCGCAACGTCGTTGTGCCGGAACGCCAAACTGCGTGCGCGAGAGAGTTGCGTCCCAGCCCAAAGGCAGGCATGGGCGAGTTCGTCGATCAAAACTAGATCGCGGCGCGCCAGCAAGCACCGGGACGATGCCGGTATTGGCGAGGTAGCCGGAACCGAAAACGCAGGCGGCTTCGGTTCCCTTGAGCCGCGCGAGCCTCTCCTCCAGCTCGCGAAATAACGGATGATTGCCGGTCACGAGGCGCGACGCGCCAGCGCCCACGCCATATTGCGCAATCGCGGCGATGGCCGCGTTCTTGAGCGCCGGATGGTGCGAAAGGTTTAAATAATCGTTGCAGGAGAAGGACAGCAAGCGGCGGCCATCGCGTTCAATCCATGGGCCTTCCCCGCGAATACTCTCGGCAAGCACCCGCCGCAGAGAGGCGCGCTCCAACTCCGCCAATTTGGAGGCGGCAAAATCATCCAAGGATTGCATAGGTGTCATCGCGAAGAAGAATCGCGAAAATTCGCAAGCTATTTTTTCATGATATACAAACATTGGCTTGGCAGTCGATGTTTTGATCGCAGCTTCGGGTTAAGATAATGCAACGGCAGAATGAGCCAGTGTTTATGACGAAGCGGGTTCAGGAAACCGGGATAGTTTTTACGAGTTCAACCCGTGAACAATCTTACCAAAATGTTTCACGTGAAGCATTTTGGTAAGGTTTTTTGCGAAAATCCTACTATCGAGAAACAGGGATCGCCGGGCACTGCGTAAGATTGGGCGAAACAATTGTCTTTTGCGGCAAGCCCAGCAAGGCCATGGCAGCCGCGATGCCGGGAACCGGCCGCAAGGTGTATTGCCGCCCCCGGCGCCCGCGCTGGTCAGCAAGGCCGCCCCCGTGGAATGGCGGGTTTCGGACACGCTTGTGCCTTATGCGGACGCCGTAGCCTTCATGGAGGCACGGGTCGCGGGGATCGCCGCTGGCACCGCGCCGGAGCTTATCTGGCTTCTCGAACATCCGCCGCTTTATACGGCCGGGACATCCGCGCGCGCGGCGGATCTCTTGGACGCACGTTTCCCCGTGCACAAGAGCGGCCGGGGCGGGCAATTCACATACCATGGACCGGGCCAGCGAATTATTTATGTAATGCTCGATCTTAATCGCCGGAACCCAGATCTGCGCGCTTTTGTGTGCGCATTGGAAAATTGGATCATCGCGGCGCTGAGCACTTTTAATGTCGTGGGTGAGCACCGCGCAGGCCGGATCGGGGTCTGGGTCGCGAGGCCGGAAAAACCGCGCGGGGTAACCGGCGAGATCGCCGAGGACAAGATCGCCGCGATTGGGATCAGGGTCCGGCGCTGGGTTTCGTTCCATGGCATATCGCTCAACGTCGTACCGGATCTTACGCATTTTTCCGGAATCGTGCCTTGCGGCATCCCGGCAGCGCAGTTTGGGGTGACGAGCCTTCGCGATCTTGGTCTTGCGGTAACCATGAGCGAAGCCGATGCCACGCTGCGCGCAACATTCGCGCGAGTTTTTGGGGCAACGGCGTGGAAATAATGTAAGGTTCAGATTCTCAACCGACTGGGACCGGCAAGAGAACTTCGTCCATCGGTTACTTTGCATCGGCTCCGTCAAGTCCGAGAGGCTTGGCCACACCTGGCTGTTGCGGAAACAGCGGCGCCGCAGCACCGGACCGGCGGATCAGATCGCGCACGTCCGGTCTAAATGCGAGATCGTCCCAGGCGCCTCCGACATCGAATTGAAATTTTGGGATTTCCTTTCCGGGCTTGACCATGTCGGCTGAAGGCATGGCTACGGCATGCAGATCGAGCCGTCGTTCGCCGAAATCCACAGTGCCACCAAATCCAAGCTTGAGGCTCGGGTTTTCGAGCGTGCCTTCCTCGATGTGGGCTACGCCCTTAACGAAGCGCATCCCAAAACCGGCCCGCGCGAAAGCGGTGCGGCCGCGATGAATATTGGCGAGGAGCGCGAGCGGGCTTTGGTCGATCCGGTGCAAGACGGAATCGAGATCGATCCCTCCAATTTGTCCTTGCGCGACGTCGATTTGCGCCGTCCCGTCGAGGTTGTGCATAAGGTCGCTCATGCTGGCCCCAGCGCTTTCGAGGTTGGCCATGCCTGTCACGGCTCCGTAAAATTGCGGCCATCCGAAGGCATGGAACGACATCGCTTCGAGGCTGGCGCCGGAGATCGCCCCTGTGGCCTGTACGCCGACGCCGTTCCCGCTCATGTCGAATGTTGCGCGGCCCTTGATCGTGCCTTGATAGGCCTTGGCCCCGGCAAGGTTCAATTCCACCCGACCGCTGTTACGCACCAGCGAAAAAGGCCGCGTCCTCAATCTCGAAATGCGAAAGAAGCAGCTGCGACGCCGAGACGCGGAAATCAAGATCGGCCGAGCCACTCGCCTTCAAATCGAAGGGATCGCGATTCCATTGGCCATCCTGCCCAGTGGCGGGTGAAAGACTTGCAAGGAAGGGCCTGAGCGACAGCCGGTTTGCCGCCAGGGTAGCGGAAAGCACTGAAGTCCCGCCGTCGCGCGCCTGAAATGCCAATGTACCTTCGATGTCGTTTCCATCGGCCTGCAATCGCAGGCCTGAACAGACCGCGCGCGCCGCCGTGATGGTCACCTCGCAATTGGCGTCAAAATCGTTGAAGGGGCCAGGCAACGGGACAAAATATCCGGCTTGTTCCAAAACCGCTCGCGCTGACAGCGCGGCGGCGTGAGCGTGGCCATTGAATTGCCACCTCGGCAGACTTGCAAGATCGCCACTGGCCGACAACGAGAATGAGGGTGAGTCGATCGTGAAACTGAGAGCGGATTGCCGGCCTCGCAACAACCCGGCCGGGCTTGCAAGGGACGCGACAATCGCGGCGTTATCTCCGCGAATTCGGACTTGCCCCGTCATGAGCGCCGCCGCGCCTGGGATGCGACAGTCCAAGTGTCATGTTGATGGCGTCGATCGATAGATCTGGCGATAGATGTTTGCTTATCAGCCGCGCGTGGCCATCGACAAATGTCACCAAAGCGCCAAGGCTAGCGGCGTCGGTCACGCAGCCTCGGCGGTTGCCGGCGAGGCTGCCGTGGCGCGGCCACTCACGCTGTCCGGGGACACCGGCCGGCCATCGAGATAGATATCCATGTCCGGCTGATCGAGGGTCGCCGACGCGATTTCGATCCGGCCGGCAAATAGCGGCGCGAGCCGGACGTATGCCTTAAAATAACGCGCGTCGATACGAAGCGCGCCGGAAGGATCGGCGAGGCCGACGCCATATACGCTGATATGAGGTTGCGGCAGGACGACAAAGACCGCCCGGCCCCGCGTAGTGGCGGAAAGTCCAGTTAAATGGCGGATTTGTACCGCGACTTCGTTGCGCAAGGCCGCATTCGAAAAGACCCAAGGCGCCACGGCCGCCGTAACCGCAACAAGGATGGCGAGGCCCGCGAAAATGATGATTGTGAGCGACAGAATTTTTCGGGACAACGGGGAGGAACCAGAAACGACCATTGCCGATTCGATCCCAGGCTCTTAGGCCGCCCTTGATGGGAATGCGCAAAACCTAACGCATTGTCACGCGAAGGCGATGCCGGATCTTTTCAGAAAATAGCAGAACTCAAAAAGCCGACTTTCGCCACGTTTCCTTGAGGCAGGAATCAGTTGGCATTAAATGGTGATTTGGTCTTCGACTTTGTCACCATCAAGGCGGAACGCATCGATCTTAGCGGGGCAGGCTCGTCGCACGGAAGCAGGCCGTCCGATCCTAGCAAACGCGGGCGTCGCTGCAGCCAGCGGGCAGCACGTCTCTTCACAGGCCCCGTGTTGGTATACCTGCACGATGGCGCGGCGGCAGTTGACGTTCGCTAGTCGAACCTGCGGCGTCCGTTGCGGCGCCGCGCCGGTTATCAGCTAGGGAACCGAACTCCGCGTGCAAGACCGCTAAAAGTTGCTCCAGTCCGAACGGCTTTTGCAGCACGGCGCGGCCCGCATGCCGCGCTGGCAGGCCCGAAATGCTGTATCCCGTCGTGAAAAAGAACGGGCATGCACGCGCGGCGAGGATGTCAGCGACAGGATCAATCCTTTGTGAGCCAAGGTTCACATCGAGGATTGCGCCGTCGATCCGTTCGCGGCCGATCATCTCTAGGGCGGTGGAAACTTGCGCGGCGGAACCGGCCACATCGAAGCCAACCTCCAGGAGCATTGCTTCGATGGCGAGCGCGATAAATGGCTCGTCCTCGACGATCAAGATTCGCTGTCTATTCGGCGCGGTGTCTTTGCCGGCAACCATGATATTACTGCTTGATCGCTTGAAAGCCCAAATTCTTTGCCGCGTCTGATTGTCAAAGTCCAGACAATTATCATTCATCTATGTTTTGATCCGGCTTGCTGACGTGCAATTGGCGCGTAACGATCAGGGCCGCCAGCGTCACCCAAACCCAGCCAAAAATAAGAAGCGTACCACCGAGCGGGGCGGCCATGGGAAACAGTCTTGCTCCGGCGAGCGCGCGCGCGGAGAGATCGCCGCCAAACAACAGGCTGCCGGACAGGAATAACCCCGCCGCGCCGAGAAACCAGATGCCACGGTGCGGCACGGCCAAGGCAAGCCCGCAAACGGCAAGGGTAGCGGCGGCGTGGAGCAGCAAAAAATTGGCGGCCGTTTGCAGCCTGGGATCGGGCACGCCATGCGCGGCGGCGGCGGCCAAAATTATTCCGCCCGCGCCAGTTAGTCCGGCCATAGCGGCCGCCGCACATGCCCATTTACGCACCGTGCAAGACCTTTGGTTCAGAGGCCGGAACCGGAACCTTAGACTTTCATGGCGAACTGCGAAAGAGTCTTCACTTCGCTTTTGCTCCGCCGCGCAATGCTCGGCGCCGCGCAAGCGGCTTGCAAATCTCGAAAAGCGCGTTACCGGTTTCTTATTTTTTAGGGCTTAATCTTCAAGTTCTAGCGGAAGGGAGAAGTGCAGATGCGTCCCCGACTTGTTTGTTTGGCCGCCTTGGTAGCCTTGGCCGTCATTGGCGGCGAGGCTTTTCCGCAAGAAAAGGGCACGCTCGAACCGGTGCGGCTGCCGCCGCTCGCGCATCCAAATGACCCCTCCACACCAGCCAAACAATTGTTCGGACGCCAAGTCGTGCCGGCGGCTTTGGCCGCGCGCACCATCGGATTTTATTCGCGTGGGTGCCTCGCGGGCGGCCAGGCTCTGCCAGTCAACGGTCCGGCTTGGCAGGTGATGCGGCTATCGCGCAATCGCAATTGGGGGCACCCGGCGCTACTTGCATTTCTCGAACGTTTTGCGCGGAAGGTGCCAACCGTCAGCCATTGGCCTGGAATTCTCGTTGGCGACATGTCGCAGCCACGCGGCGGGCCGATGCTTACCGGACACGCCTCGCATCAGATCGGTCTCGACGCCGATATTTGGCTGACGCCGATGCCCAACCGCGACCTGTCGCGCGTGGAGCGCGAGGAAATGTCGGCGGTCACCATGGTGCGGCCCGACCGGCTTGACGTCGATCCGGAGAAATGGACCCCGGATCATCTCGCGGTCATCCGGGCGGCGGCACAAAACCCGGCGGTGCAGCGCATTTTCGTCAACGCGGCGATCAAAAAAGCGCTGTGCCGCGAGGCCACGGGCAATCGTTCATGGCTCAACAAGGTCCGTCCGTACTTTGGTCATGATTATCATTTTCATGTCCGCCTTGCTTGTCCGGTAGGGGAAGAGGCCTGCCGCGATCAAGATCCTGTCCCGCCGGGAGACGGCTGCGATGCTTCGCTCGCTTGGTGGTTCTCGGACGCAATCCTGCATCCGGTGCCGGGTCCTGAAAAGCCGAAGCCGCCCCTGACGATGGCGCAATTGCCGCCCGAATGTGAAAGCGTCCTCACTGCACGCTGAAAATTTGATGGCGCGGCTTGGCGCCGGCCATCATTTCGAACGCAAGATCAAATGAGCGCTAATTTTTTTCCGTGGGGGCCGGGGTTTCGACCAATTCCAGCGGCTTCATTTTTATATGATGCAGCTTTGTCTTGTGGTGCTCGGTCACGCTACGCCCCATGACGATGGGCGCCTGCACTATGACATGCCGGGCGTTGGCGGACTCGTTCGTAGGCACAGTGTGATCTCCCTTGGTGTCGGCCCCCTTGGGAATCCCCCCGGCAAGAGCGGCGCCCATCGCGGCGAGACTTGAAAAAATGAATATTCCAAATATTCGTGCAATTGTCATTACGTAACTCCAGAATGCCGGCATCCGCTCAAATGAATGCCGTATTTGTCTTAACGCACCAAGTACCACAAACGTTGCGCTGCTAGATGCGCGCGACTGGATTTTCTGCCGATTTATATCAAAGCAAGGTAATGCATGCATCATATGAAAATTCGATTGATGGCGCGCCTTGCCGCACGCATGATTCCCCGGCGCGTGAATTCCGTTCCGGTTTGCACGGACTACACCCCGCAGCTACGGCGGCGCGATGCCGGTGGGACAAGAAACGCCAGTGCCGCCGAGCCCGCAATAGCCGCGCGGATTTTGCGCGAGATATTGCTGGTGATAGGCTTCGGCGTAATAAAAATCTGGCCGGGCGAGGATCTCCGTCGTGATCGGCCCGAAGCCCCGCGCGGCCAATGCCTTGGCGAAGGCAGCCTTGCTGGCCTCAGCGCTAATGCGCTGGGCGGCGTTTTCGACATAAATGGCGGAGCGGTATTGTGTGCCAATATCATTGCCCTGCCGCATCCCTTGGGTCGGATCATGGCTTTCCCAAAACGTCTTTAACAGCATTTCATAAGAAATCCTCGCCGGGTCGAAAGCAACCAGCACGACTTCGTTATGGCCGGTCAACCCGGAGCAGACTTCCTCATAGGTGGGGTTCGGAGTAGGGCCGCCCGCATATCCTACTGCCGTCACATGGATACCCTCGCCAAGCTCCCAGAACTTGCGCTCGGCGCCCCAGAAACAGCCCATGCCGAAGAGCGCGGTTGCGATGCCCCGGGGGAAGGGAGGCATTAGTCCGTGCCCGGTTATGAGATGCGTTCCAGCGGTTAAAACTGGATCCGGCCGTCCGGGCAGAGCCTCGGCGGCATTGGGCAGAGACATGCGTTTGCGAAACGAAAACATGGGCCGCATCCTTTAGGGATGTCATTCATTCCCTGGTAAGTGGGTCTTAGGCCGCGAGCCTGCAATGGGTGCCGGCGCGGCCGGGCGTGGGCATTCAACGGCTCGAAAAACCAAATCCCGGCGCCGGTTTGGCGCCAAGCCAGTTGGCCAAACATCCGGCGGCGCCCGCGGCGAGCCACACCGGTAAACGCATAAGATCGGTCAAAACGGGATTCCAAAGGAACAGATGAAGATGACGTTCAAGGAAGGCCCGAGCCAAGGCCAACTTACCTGGAGCGAGCGCCATGAGCGATTCCCCGAGCGGCGTAACATCGAGAGTTGCGCTCGCGACAGAGCGCGTGACGTCAACGAGGAGAGTGACGAAAGCTGTCGCCAGTAAGCAAAGGCCTAAAAAACGCAAAACAAGCCGGAACATGATTTAAGCGAAACTTCCTCCGCCAGACCATCTTTGGACTTATCGCATGATCAGATCCAAAAAGTCTGCGATTTTTTGGAATTGTGCTATAGCTTAGCCGAGACTATCAAACCAAGCCCCTATATGGACCCGCCGTTGGAACCCGCAAAGGCGGCAGCGGGTACTCACTGTCCCGAGACTGGCCAGCCAATATCGCCGCGCCTCGTGCTTTTAGCGCAATTTCTTGCCGGCGACCCCGGCGTTCGCATTGCGTTTGAACATGCTCGCGCCTATACAGCACCGCGATTCCCTTCTCGGATGTTTTGTCTGGGTTCGCTGGTGATATCCGCGAACAACGCCAAGTTTTCCGTGTCCGAGCGGACAGGAGACATACATGAGCAATGCGCCGCTGATGCCCAAGGCGACCGCCGTCTGGTTGGTCGAGAACACCTCGCTGACTTTCGAACAAATTGCCAATTTTTGCAAACTTCACCCGCTGGAAGTGAAGGGGATCGCGGACGGTGAAGTAGCGGCTGGGATCAAGGGGCATGACCCAATCACATCCGGACAGTTGACCCGCGAAGAAATCGCTGCGGCCGAAGCACAGGAGACACGCCAGCTGCAGCTCGCGGTATCGAAGGTGCGGCTGCCGGAGACGGGCCGCAAACGCGGCGCCCGCTACACGCCGCTGTCGCGGCGGCAGGATCGTCCGAACGCCATCCTCTGGCTGGTTCGCAACCACCCGGAGCTGAAGGATGCACAGATTATGCGTCTCGCCGGCACCACCAAAACCACGTTGCAAGCGATCCGCGACCGGACGCATTGGAATTCGGCGGCATTGACGCCGGCCGACCCTGTCACGCTCGGGCTCTGTTCGCAAATGGATCTCGACTCGGAAGTCAACCGTGCCGCCAAGGAGCGCCCGCAGCCCGAGGAAGACCGTGGTCAAACCCTCGTGCCCAGCGAAGTTACGACGCGCGAATCACACAAAGAACCAATTACCAAAGCCGAAGTGTTTGCCAATGCGGGCACCGCAAAAGCAGAACCGGAAGCCAGCATCGACGTGGATTCCGTTTTTGCCAAGCTCAAAGACCTCAATATCAAGGAATAGCAAATTGGGCCGAGGAGTTATACGCCGGCAGGCGTGCCGCACGGCAAGACCCTGGAAGCGGCGATCTCCTCAGGCCACCGCGTCCGCTCCGGACCCGGAGAACAAGGCGGCGCCATCGCCGCTGTTTTCGTCAAATTTCTGAACCATCCGGTCGCTGTCGCCGGCCGCGCCTTCGCCCGGAATAAACGCGTCGAAAGCGGCCCAGAAGAGCTTGCGCAAAGGGTCCCGCTCCATTAGTATTTCGTGGCGGGCGTACGCCAATGTGAGGCACTTAGCTGCCTTGAGGCGGCTTACGAAATATTCCGTCGCGGCGGTATCGACGACGCGGTCGGCGCCGGCTGCGACGAACAAAACCGGGGTCAAAATCTGTCGGGGGTAAGCCACTTCCTCGAGGCGCCGAATCAAGCGGAAAGCGGCATTGATCCAGCCGATCGTCGGATCGCCGATGGCAAGTTCGGGCGCCGCCTCGATAATTGCCGCTGCGCGGGCATGGCGGCTTGCATCGGACGTCAACAGATTGCCCTCGAAGCGCGCCGCCATATAGGGCTTTGGACCGCCGCCGGGCACGAAACGGCGGCCTTGCCCGAGCAGCACCAGGGCCTTAGCGAGACGGCGCAGGGCGCGCTCGAAGCGCAGCCCATAAATGGCAATCATTGGCGCGGTCAGGACCATGCGCGCGAAAGGCGAGCGGCCGGTGTGCGCCTTCGCCAGGGCGATGGTCGCGCCCATGGAATGGGCAAGCGCAAACCACGGCGGCCGGCAGTAAGGTTCGAGGACCTGTTCCACCAAGGCGTCGAGGTCGCGCTCGAAGGCCCGGAAATCGCCGATATGGCCTTTGCAGGGATCTTTCGCGAGCCGGCCAGAGAGGCCTTGCCCGCGCCAATCCAGGATCGCGACATCGAAGTTCCGGGCGAGCAATTCGCCGATGACTTCAAAATATTTTTCGATGAATTCTGCGCGGCCCGGCAGGATTGCGACCGTTCCGGCGCAAGCATGCCCGCAGCTCCAGCGCGCCGCCCGCAAGGTCCAATTGTCCCGCGCAACAATGGCCGAGACGATGGCGCCAGGAGGCGCCGGATTTTCCAAGACCGTGCAAAGCTCCATCGTGAAATCTCACTGCTCCAGCGCTCGCCCCCGGGCTAGGCCTGGCCGATCTTTTCGTTTCGCCCCGATGCATGCCATTGAATTAGAGTTATGATTGCAGCCTCAATAAACGCATTCTTCGAAGGCCGGCTCGATGCTTCCGGCCCATTGCCACTTGAACTTCTTGATCAGCCGCTCGGCTTCGCTCGCCTCTGCGAGTACTGCATCGAGTGGATCAAGAAACATAGTTTCGTCAAAACCGCGCGCGTCGCGCCGGTTGCGCCTGCCAAGACCCAAGCGGGCAATCTGCAAAACGTCGGACGCGACCGCGCGCAAATGCCGCCCGTGGATCTCCGCCGCAAGGCCGACACGCGGAACGTCCGCCCGCAATTTTTCCCGCGCTTCGGAGCTCCAGGTTTTCACAAGGTCAAAGGCCGCGTCGAGCGCCGCAGGTTCGTAGAGGAGCCCGACAAAAAGTGCCGGAAGTGCCGGAAGGAAAGGCCGGGGTCCGACGTCCGCGCCGCGCATTTCGAGATAGCGTTTCAGCCGTACCTCCGGAAAAATGGTGGTAAGGTGATTGGCCCAGTCGGCGAGCGTCGCCTGCTCGCCCGGGAGTTTTGCGAGCCGCCCTTCCAAAAGATCGCAAAAACTGGCCCCAGCCACATCGTGATAGATATCACCGCGCTTGACGAAATACATTGGCACCGACAATGCGTAATCGACGTAGCGCTCGAATGACATCCCTTCCTCGAAAGCAAAAGGCAGCAAGCCGGTGCGAGCATGGTCGGTATGGCGCCACACCTCCGAGCGCGCCGAAAGATAGCCGTTGAGCCTGCCCTCCATAAACGGTGAATTGGCGAAGAGCGCCGTCGCGACCGGCTGTAGGGCGAGTGAAACGCGAAGCTTTTTGACCATATCGGCTTCGCTCGAAAAATCGAGATTGGTCTGCACGGTGGAGGTGCGAAACATCATCTCGAGCCCGCGCGACCCTACCGTCGGCATATATTTCGCCATGATCGCGTAGCGCTGCTTGGGCATCAGAGGAATTTCGCCGAGCCGCCATTTGGGGCTCATGCCGAGCGACAGAAAGCCTATCCCTAACGGTGCGGCAGCTGCTTCGAGCGCCGAAAAATGGGAATCGAGCTCGGCACTGGTCTGATGGATGGTGCCCAACGGCGCGCCGGAAAGTTCGAATTGACCGCCGGGCTCAAGCGAGATCCCTGCCCCGCTCGTTGCATCGTAGAGACCGATGATATTCGGGCCGTCGTTGACCGGGGCCCAGCCAAGCCTCTTTTGCATTTCTTCCAAAAGAGCACGAATCCCGGCTTGGCCCCGCACGGGCAGGCCTTCATAGGGCACGGGCACCCGACCAGCCCGGTAAAATGGAATTTTCTCGTGCTCGGTGCCAATTCGGAATTGCTCCGGCGGCCGCGCGCCACCGGCGATCCAGACGACCAATTCATCGCGCGACGTGATGGGTGTAAAATCCGTGACGTCGCGAGCCATTGCCACACTTTCACTTGACAGCCATCTTCATGCGGCTTGGCGCAACAGGCGCGGCTGGCCGTTTATTTACGAATTTGCGGCCGGGTTTCATCAGTCCTCCGCGCGCCGCTACATAGGCGGGCGAAAGTTCTGACGCAATAAGAGAGCGACGGGACGGATGCACGAGAAGGCTTCCCGATCACATTTCCCATAAGATCGGGAAGGAATAGTTCAATGGCGCTTCCCACTCATGATGTCACTGATTTCGGCCTGAACTCCGCCTTGCTGCGGACCCGCAGACGGCGCTGCGCCAGGCTGCAGCATTTTCGTGAGGGCCTCAAGGCCCGCCTGGATTGTGGCCGCATCGAGTCCCGGCCCTTGAGGACTTCCGCCGGAAGAAGAGGATCCCGACGTCGGGCCAGCCCCCGGCCGGCCAGCGAGGTTGCCAAGGATCGTCCCCAAAATGCCACCAAGGCCGCCCTGCCCGCCCGCTGGGCCGGGGCCAGCCCCAGGCGCCGGAGACGGCGAAGGCCCCGGTGGACTTTGGCCGCCCCTCAAAATCTGCCCGAGGATAGAGCCAAGCCCCCCAAGCCCGCCCGAGGGGCTCGAGGCGGAAGAGTTCTCGTGGATTGTTTGGGGGCGGAGAAGTATTGCCGCCGAGAATTTGACCCAGAATGGGGCCAAGGCCGCCCTGCCCCGCGGCAGTTGCGAGCTGCCCGATGATCCCGCCAAAGCCCTGGTTTTGCAGGGATTTCGTGAGGCCACCGAAAATCATCGAGGCGATTACCGGGAGCATTTGGGATAACATATCGGAGCTGATCCCCGTCGCGCTCGAAGCCCGCAGGACGATCTGCTCACGCGCGTTTTCAGAACCCAGGATTTGGCTAAGATTATCGCCGCCCTTTTGCACGGTGGCCGGTTCCTGCGCGGCGGCCGGATCGGCGAAAGCCGCCATATGCTGGCCCTCTCCCAGCGCGCCAACGAATGATCCAAGCCCAACTGGATGCGATGCCCGCTTCAAGAGCTGTTCGGACAGTGCCGGCATAACGGCTTTAACCGCAGCATCCGCCTCGTCGGGCGTGATGTTGAATTGTGCGGCCAAATTATCGATTGCCTGGCCCCCCTGGGCATTTCGTAAGATCTCGTAAAGATTGTACATTGGCAGTCCTCCACAGATTACCGCGCGATGCTTGCAGACGCAACACTGTCCAGCAAGAAACGATCCTATGTTACAAGACCTTGAGACGTTTTGCGAGCCGTCCCGTAACGACATAGGCGGCGATCACTTACCTGGGGCCGAACAGCGCTGAACCGACGTTCAGGCCAATAAAGCCGCCCTCGGGTCCAAAATGCGCATGGTCAACGAGCTGCTTGCTTTTACGGCCAACTTGCACGCGTGCGGAGGGCGCTCGTCAAATCTTCGGCGCCGCCCAGACGACGATCTCGCGCATGACCTTGGTGAGCGCCGCATCGAGTGCGGCAGCGACCGCCGCCGGATCGCTCGACGGCGCCGGAACATTGGCGGCAAACAACCGGCCTGCGATGATGCGTCCGCTCGAACCTATGATTTGGGCGGAAATTTCGACGACTGCCTCACTCCGCTCGGCATCGAGCTCGAAACGGCGGATGTTGGTTTGGAGACTGACATCCGCGAGCATGCCGGGCCGGCCAACCGCGCGCAGAAGATGGGCGTTTTGAAAGCTCTCGATGAGCCGGTTCTGAATAAGCGACGGAAGCTTATCGGCCCACTGCCCGCCGGAGAGGTAAGCCACGGATTGCGAATTGGTGCGCACGACAATCCGGTCCGAGTTCGGCGGGAAGTATCGCGTCTGGCCTTAGGACGGCAAGCTGGCCGCGGCCGGCACGCGCGGCAAAACCCTCTGCTGGGGTGAGATCGTAGGTGGCGAGAGGCGCGGACGAACAAGCGGCGAGCAATAGGAGCGGTGATCCGGCAAGCAATATCGGGAAAACGCGGCGGCGCGCGGCGCGGAACCGATCAAAGATTAAAGCACGGACAAGGGCAAAAGTCCCCATTTCAAAATCCATTCCCACAAGGGGGCAGAAAACGAGCCCGGCTCCGGAGCCACCGGCGCCTTATCGCGGCGCGAATTTTCTTGCACCGCGTGAGCCCCGCTTCCGCTTATAGCACTGGACGCTTGCGTCAAGGTAAGCGCGGGCATTGCCGCTCCGCATTACTGGCCGCATTAACGGGCTCCAGAGTATTCCGGAATTTGCGGCGACTTGCCGAATAGGAACTGCTGGGGATTTTTGTCGAGCGAGCGAACCGCCTGATTGATTTGCTCAAGAGTCTTGCGGCCATCCGCCGCCAAGGCCTCGTATTGGCGCAAGCCGTTTGCACTGAAGCGATCGATGCCACTGGCGATCTTGTCGAATTTCGTCGACAGCGAGGCTACATGATTGACAATCGTCTTGACCTCGTCCGGATTGATTGCCTTCACGACTTTATCGGTGTCGCCCGCGAGCGCGTCGAGCTTTTCGCTCAAAGGCTTGATTGTCCCCATGAAGTCCTTGATGGCGTCTGAATTGGTGGCAAGCGCATCGGAGAATTTTTCGACATTCTTCACCGAAGCCGTGATGGATGCCGAATTGTCGTCGATTAGATGATTGGTCTTCGTAAAAAACTCGGAGGCTTGGGCCGCGACCCGCCGGGCCGTTGCGATGAGATCCTGGAACTCCGAGCTATCGGCGACAATGACGCCCGGCTGTTGCGGACTGGTGGGAAGCGGCGGCGCATCAATGGCACCGCCCGTCAATGCAACCGATGCAACCCCGGTTAAGCCGGTGTATTCCAACCGCGCTTTGGTGTCGGCGCGCACTGGCGCATTCGCATCAACGTCGATCAGCGCAACGACGCGGGAAGGGTCTTGCGGCAACAGATCAATCTTTTTGACCACGCCGACCCGCACGCCGTCAAAGAGAACTACGCCGCCAACGGACAGTCCCGAAACCGACCCGGTAAAAATAATTTTATAAGGCGTGCGTCCGCCCGATTTTTCGGCCCCCGAAAACCAAAGCACAAAGCCGAAGGCCGCGGCGACGACCGCCAAGGTGAACACGCCAATCAAGGCATAATTCGCACGAGTTTCCATTTGACTTTGCCTGCTTTTCCAGTCTTCGAAAGCCGCCTCACGTTTGGCCGGGCAAGCCGGCCGCTTCATTCTCCGCCGTCGTGCCACGCGCGCCGGAACTTTCGACAACCGCGGAACCGGCGAGACGCGCCCTTTTGCCATGAAAATAAGCGCGTAGCCAGGGATGTTGCGAGTCAAGCATCATCGATATCGGCCCTTCGGCGATCACTTTTCCGTCGGCCAAAGCGGCGATCCTGTCGCAGATCGAATAAAGACTGTCGAGGTCGTGGGTCACCATAAAGACAGTTAGCCCAAGCGTTCGCTGCAAAGTGGCGATCAACTCGTCGATTTCCGCCGCGCCGATCGGATCAAGACCAGACGTCGGCTCGTCAAGAAATAGCAATTCTGGATCGAGCGCTAGAGCCCTCGCTAGGGCGGCCCGCTTGGTCATGCCTCCGGATAATTCGGACGGGCGTTTGTCGGCGGCATCGAGATCGAGGCCGACGAGCTCGAGTTTAAGCATGGCGAGTTCGTCCGCAAGTCGCGGCGACAGTCGCAAATGCTCGCGCATCGGCACCTCGACGTTCTGTTTGACACTGAGACCCGAAAACAGCGCACCTTGCTGAAACATCACGCCAATGCGCCGCTCGATAATGCTATGTTTGCTAGGCGAAAGGGTGTCGATATCCGTACCAAAAATCTCGATCAGCCCGCTGCGTTTGCGGGTGAGCCCCAAAATCGTCCGGGTAAGGACCGATTTGCCAGTCCCGGATCCACCTACGAAGCCCAACACCTCGCCCCGGTAAACGTCGAGATCGAGGCCTTGCATGACGAGCTTGTCGCCAAAGCTCACGAAGAGATCGCGCACCTTTATGACGGTCTCCGGCGCCGCGCGCCGATCGTCCCGCCCGGCGGGATGCTCCGACAATGCCCCGCCGTTTCCGGTGGCCTGGCCGTTGCTCAATACCTGATCCCCGCGAAGAACATGGCAAACAGCCCATCGACCACGATGACCATGAAGATCGATTTAACCACCGAGGCGGTCACTTGCCGCCCCAGCGATTCGGCCGAACCCGCGACGGCCAAGCCTTCCATGCAGGAAATGAGCCCGATGACAAGAGCCATGAAAGGCGCTTTGATAATGCCGCTGTAAAAAGTGTGAGGACCGATTGCTACAGGCAACAGCGCCAAAAACCGCGCCGGGGTAATCCCTTCGTAGACCCAACTCATCATAAGACCGCCAAATATCCCAGCTATGTCGGCAATAAACGTCAAGAGCGGAAGGCTGATCACGAGCGCGAGGACACGCGGAACGATCAAAATATCGACCGGCCGCAGCCCCATCACAGTCAGTGCGTCGATTTCCTCTTGCAGCTTCATTGAGCCGAGCTCTGCGGTGATCGCCGAGCCGGAGCGCCCGGCAATCATGATTGCAGTCAACAGGACGCCGAGTTCGCGCAGGATCAAAATGCCGATGAGATCGACGATGAAAATCGTCGCGCCAAACCGCCGCAGCTGAAAAATACCTTGCTGCGCGATGATCGCGCCCGCCAGAAAATTGATAAGGACAATGATCGGAGCGCCGCGAAGGGCGATGTTTTCGATCTGGACAATGAGCGAGGTTCCGCGAAAACGCGACGGGTTCAAGAGGCTTTTCCCAATCGCCGCCACGACTTCACCGAGAAAGCCCACGCCCGTGTAGAGATCGGCTCCCGCGGAAACCATGGTCTCGCCGATATCGGCGAAAAGACGGACGATATGGGAGCCGCTTGGCGGCTTTGGCACGCGAAGAGCCCGGTACCTGGCTTCGCGGAGCAGAATTTCGTACTCCGGCCGGACCGATTGAAGCCCAGACTCGACGCCTTTAGATTCGAGCATCTGGCGCGCCCGGTCGATGAGCCAGGCTCCAGCCGTATCAAGCCGTCCGACCCGACCAAGATCAAAAACAACCCGCCGTGCGCCGTCGCTCTCCGCCAGAAGAGCATCCGCTCGGGCTTCGATCACGGCCGACGCATCCAGCGTCCAATGCCCCCCAAGGTCGAGCGTTACCATGTCGCCCGAGCGCTGGCTGGAAAATTCCGGGCCGTCCGGCAAAGCCATCCTTCTCCCCGTCACGATCGCAATAGGCAACACAACCGGCTTTTCGAGCTGCCTGCATCTTGCAGCTGCTTGCGGCGAAGTCGAGGCACCCCGGTTTGCGCCGTACGGCCCGGTTCCACAAGTGCGCGCCTAACAAGCGGGGCGTGATCTTCTGGCCACTTTTCCGCCTCCGCGGAGCACGGAATTAGTGCCATCGAGCCTTTATTTATGTCGACGTGGCTGTCGACGTGGCGCCGGGCAGAAATCCGTGGCGGGCAATGGAGATGCGTCTTAACCCAAGCGAACGGCTCGATTCGGTAAGTCGACGAATAGAGTGGCCTGTCTTCGATAGGGGCCTCCAAGGTGGAGCATTGCCCGCCATGATCGCCTCCGCCCTGTCGCGGCAAAAGCCAATCGTCAAACCCGATCAGAATGGTTGCAGCGAAACAGCCGTTTTTTCCCGGGCCGCTCAGTCGAACAGGCTTGATACGCTTTCTTCCTTGGCGATTCGAGCGATTGCCTCGCCGATCAAGGGCGCGATCGAAACCACCCGGATATTGTTGGAGACCCGGATCGCTTCGGTTGCTTGGATCGTATCGGTGAGAACCAGTTCCTTGAGCCGCGAGGCGGCAATTCGTGCCACTGCTCCGCCGGAAAGAACTCCATGCGTGATATAAGCAAAGACCACTTGGGCACCGCTCCGCAGCATGGCATCGGCGGCGTTACACAAAGTGTCCCCGGAATCGACGATATCATCGACCAGGATGCAGGTCTTGCCGGCAACGTCGCCGATAATATTCATGACTTCCGAATCGCCCGGGCGTTCGCGGCGCTTATCGACAATGGCAAGCGGCGCGCCGATACGTTTTGCCAAGGCGCGGGCGCGCACCACGCCACCAACATCGGGGGACACCACCATGACGTTATGAAGATTCAGCTGTTCCTTGATGTCCCGGACCAGAACTGGCGCGGCGTAGAGGTTGTCGGTCGGGATATCGAAGAATCCCTGAATTTGACCGGCGTGGAGGTCCACCGTGAGAACCCGGTCGGCACCGGCGCGGGTGATCAGGTTGGCGACGAGTTTGGCCGAAATCGGTGTGCGCGGACCTGGCTTGCGATCCTGCCTTGCGTAGCCGAAGTAGGGAATAACCGCAGTTATTCGCCGTGCCGAGGCGCGCCGCAACGCATCGGTCATGATCAAAAGTTCCATCAGATGATCGTTCGCCGGATACGACGTCGATTGAACGACGAAAGTATCCTGGCCGCGCACGTTCTCTTGAATCTCGACGAAGACCTCCAAATCGGCGAAGCGGCGAACCTGGCATTTGGTTAATGGCACCCCGAGATACGCCCCGATTGCCTCCGTAAGAGCCCGATTGGAGTTGCCCGCTAAGATCTTCACAGCCCCCGCCACCCCTTCGATTTTCCGGTTGCGCGGCCGCCTCCAGATGGCAGCGCGCCAAAGATACTAAGATTCAGACGACCTGACATGAGAGAAGGGCCCGCGGCACCGCGCAAATCAGCCATTCCCCCCTTCGGCGAGCTAGTTTCCGGCTCATTCCTCACATTCCCAGGCCGAGGTTTACGGGACGCAAAACCCGCCAATCGTGATCCATCCTTGAAGCGGCTGCGTTGGCACCTGCGCTTGCGCGGCCGTCGTACATATTTCATATTTCCTTCCCAATCCATAGCCCGCTACGTCGGAAACTCGAAGTTCCCGTGCTTAAAACGCAGAGATTAGCTGCATGATTCGATTTTTCAGCCCTTGACGCGGCCACCGGAGAGTGCTTCCCGTGGCCTCACCGGGACACTCCACAGCCGCGTCAATCCCGCCGATATGGCTGGATAAGAAGCTCGAGCGGATAGCCTTGAAATGCCTTGTCGATGGCGAGCACGACATGGCCGTGGAATTTCTCGACGCCTAGTTCACCGCGGCTCATAAAGTCGCTAAGCTCGCTGTAGTGGTCTATATCGCGGCACAGCACCCGCATCAGATAATCGATCCGGCCGCCGATTTTGTAGCATTCCAAAACTTCGCTGCGTTTGCGGATCGCCGCCAGAAAACGCTCGAAATCCGCTTCGCGGTGGTTTTCGAGGATAACCTCGACCAGCAGCATCACCGTGCTGCGGATTTTCGCGAGGTCAAAGTCGGCGACATAGCGTCTTATCAGCCCATCCTTTTCGAGTGCCTTGACCCGATCGAGGCAGGCACTCGGTGACAAATGCACGTCTTCGGCGAGGCGGACATTGCTGATCCGCGCGTCAAGTTGCAGCCGCTTCATAATTTTGAAGTCCATTTCGTCGATCATGTGCCGGTGCGCCATCTCTCGCTCGCTCGTTGCTTAAACGTTCGATGTTTTTGAACGGTATCCGGGATTTGGCCTACGCTTCGCTGCAACCAGTGTGAAGGGATTTGACGATTGCCTTTCGCCGCAATCGCGGCGGAAGCGATCATCGCGGGCAAGGAAGTTGTCGTAAGATTATATGTTGGTCTGCCGGTTCTTTAGGACCGCGCGGCGTGCATTGGAAGATTGGTGGGCGCAAATGGCCCTTCGGCGGGCAGCAAAGTGAACCGTGAACCGTGGCAGAGGCGTCTTTGCCGATGCCGGCTTAAAGCATAGAAGGCGGGCTGGCCTCAACCTTAACCGCTCAAATGCGGGCCACTCCGCAATTACCTCATGCTTTCAACACTGTTAGAGTCAGATTTCGCACAGGATTCTTTCGCCCGTCCGGTGCCCTTTAATCTCGCAGATTTCTGTTACTTGTTCCGGCAAGTCGGCATCTGTTATTTCGTAGCCAGCCACCCGCAGAATGGCCTGCGCAGGGCTCATCGTGACGGCAAGCCGCGTATAGTGGTTGAGGACCGGCGGCTTCACCCAATCGAAACCGGGGCGCGATAAGAACCCGCTCCAGCCGGCGAGCGCGTCTTGCCGGTCACGGCTTCGTTCAGCGGCCTCGGCCGACGAGCACGTCAGAAATGAAGTGACCGCGATGCGCGCTTCCCACTTCGGGCGAACTCGGCACCCAATCGTTGGCGGCACTCGTGTTTTCCTCACGCGTGGAAAAGCCATTCTCGGTGCGCTCGATCACACATCGCTCACCTGGCGCGCAGCCAATGAGCGTATATATTACTGGCCGTCCCACCGGCGTGTTTTCCAGCACAATCTTCGCGGCGGCGTATGCCGGGCAAATCTCGAACACCCAACGCAGCAACTGATCCGGCGGAATGTGTCGAATATTTGCCCATGTATGCAGCGCGTTGGCCGCCAGATCATAAAGGCGCAGCCCGGGATGCCGTGTGCGGCGCCACATGGGCGCCTGGTTGATGCAGGCGGCGAACCGGCGCGGTGCCATCGCCGTCAGCACGCCAGCATAGCCAGGCCAGGTGACGCTGTAGTAATCGCCTGCGTGCCCCTTTGTGCGGACAACATCCGCATTGCGGCCTAGCCCAGGGTATGGCCAATCGAGCGTGCGTGCCAGCCAGGGCACGCCGTTTTCCTCACACGCGAGCGAAGTGCAGGCCCATTGGTACGAGCCGTTAAGCAGCCAGACACCCGGAAAGCCAAGTGCTGCCGCGATATCCTCGATTTCCGGCACATAGGGCGAACACGAGCGGGTGAGCCAGCGGCGCGCTGCTCCATCCAACGCCGGCAGGAGCGATGTCACCGCGTGGGGAAAGACCGTGAGGCAGTCTTCGCGTAGGGCACGCGCGCGATTATGGCTTAGCTCGGCGTGTCGGAGGAGCCCACCTTCGCCGGTATCGACGATGGGTATGGCCGGCAAGATTTCACTCATAACCGTTTATGCTCCGGTCATAGAAATGGGGCGCGCGAATCTCTCGGCCGTTCCAAGGAGGAATAAACTAAAACTAAAGACAACCCCTACCGCAGTTTTCCGCTTGCGCCAAATTCCGGCTTCCGATCGTAGCCCGCGCCTTGTGCAGGTGCATTTGCGCCATCGGTCTCTGCCGTCACAACAAACATCCGGAAACATCTGGTGGCTTTCGTGCCACTTCAATCGTGGCCGTTAGCAATTTAGGGCTCTGCCCTGGGCGCCGCCTTCAGGGCAACGAATCCGGGTTAACGCAGCGTGGCTCCCAGGCGCTCAGCGAGGTAGTCGGGGTCCCATCCGGCAACTTTTCGGCGGAGCTTGATGCTTTTCTTGTCTGGCGCGGCGCGGATAAGGTTGATGGCGAAGTGTCTGACCACGGCCATGTTTTTTGCGCCATGACCTTTCCGCAAACGGGATTGGTCTTCGGCGAAGACGACGTCCAGCACCCAATGCAGCCGGTTCTCTATGCCCCAATGTCCGCGCACCGCCTCAGCCGCTCGCTGCACCAAGAGCTTCGCCGAAGTGATGTAGGTGCGGGTCTCGAAACGGCAGCGGCCGGACAGTTCGGCGCGCGATTGCACGCGAATGATCGTTGCGGCGCCCGGCAGGCGGAACTCGCCGGGAAAGCGCCGGTCGCCGTCGAGCCAATCAACTTCTTTTATGACGCTGACGGTCCGCTGTTCAATGCGGCCGTGGGCCTTGTCGTGGTCGACGAACGTGGCGATGGCGGTCGCGGCAACGAAGGCTCTTTCCGTCTCGGCGCGCAAGGTCGGCTGGTTGGCCTTGACCGCGAGCAGATAGTCGCCGCCTGCGTTTTTGATCTTCTGCGCGATTTTGGCGTTGGTGGCGATGGCGTCGATGGAGACGAGCGCGCCCTTCAATCCGCCGCCTTCGGCCAGCCTGTCGATGAGAACCGGGATCGCCGAGAGTTCGTTGGCTTTTCCTTCGACCGCCTCTTGACCGAGCACGAGCCGGCTCGTCGTGGCGAACGCCGAGACGAGATGCAACGGTCCTTTGTTCTCGGCGCGGTCGTGGCTGCGGCGCGAGGTCTTGCCGTCGATGGCGATGAAATTGGGCCGGTCCGGCCATGTCTCGCGCACCCACGCGGTGAACACCGCCGAAAACAGCGCCGGGTTGATCCGGTTCATGAGCAGCGTCAGCCAGCGACCGCCGGGAACGCCATGATGGTAGGGCAGATAACGACGCAGAAACGCAAGATGGGTCTTGCCCCAGGCGGCGATGGCGTCAAAGTCGTCGCAATCGGCCATCGTGCCGCACACAACGAGCAGCAGCACTTCCGGCAGCGGATGCGCGACGCGCCAAGGTTCGCGCGGATCGTCAATGGTCGAAAAGTGATCGAGAAGCGCTTTGAGGCGCGATTTTTCCTCAAAGACGACGAAGGCAAGGCTCATGGCGACAGCTCCCGAATCAGTCCGCCGACATGGAATCACACTTTCCGCAATCCGTTAATCCGCGTTAACCCGAGTTCGGAGCCCTGATGCCGCCTTGCCAGCCCTTGACATTAACGTTATAACCTTCGCCAGTTTAACACTGGCATACGGAATCGCCATGAGCGTTGCCCACGAGCACAAAGTGGGGAGTGCCGCTGAGCCGGCGTTTTCATTGCTACGCCTCTCCGCGCTCGCGCGATGCGGTGGCGCCATGGTTGTGATCGCAGGCCTTTGGGCAATGGTGTTGTGGGCTCTGGCTTGACCGGTTTTTACACGGACCTTGGGGTCGTTCCTTGATGGACATTGCGATCCGTTTCCGCGATCTGACGCTCGGCTATGATCGCCATCCCGCGGTGCACCACCTCGATGGCGAGGTGGAGAGCGGCGCGCTGCTCGCAGTTTGCGGCCCAAACGGCGCCGGCAAATCGACCCTGCTCAAGGGCATTGCTGGAACGCTTGCGCCGCTTGCGGGCTCGATCGCCCTGCCCCGCTTGAAATCCCACGACATAGCTTACCTGCCGCAGGCGACCGGCATCGACAAAAGCTTCCCAATTGACGTTTTCGATGTCGTCGCTATGGGACTGTGGAAACGTTGCGGCTTGTTCGGCGGGATTTCCCGTGGCGAAACCGCGAAAATCCGTGCCGCGATCACGGCGGTGGGGCTCGAGGAATTCGAGGCACGCCCGGTCGCGACGCTTTCCGGCGGTCAATTGCAACGGATGCTATTCGCGCGGCTCCTCGTACAAGATGCCGCCGTTATCCTGCTCGACGAGCCTTTTACCGCGATCGACTCCAAAACCGTCGCCGATCTTATTTCCGTCGTGTCGGCGTGGCACGATGACCATCGTACCGTGCTCGTCGTATTGCACGATCTCGATCTCGTGCGGGAGCATTTCCCGCAAACCCTTTTGCTCGCGCGGGAAGTCATCGCCAAGGGAAAGACCGGTGCCGTCCTTACCCCGGAAAATCTCTCCAAAGCGCGGTCCATGATCGAGGCGTTCGACCGGCAGGCGCAAACCTGCGCGCGGGCCGCTTGAACGGTCTTGCCGCGATGGGGTCCTCTTAAACTCGGAGCGCGTTCATGCAGCTGCATGACCTCTTAATCGCGCCGTTCGCCGATTTCGCGTTCATGCGCCGCGCGCTTGCCGGTTCCATCGCGCTCGCCATCGCCGGGCCGCCGCTCGGCCTGTTTTTAATTTTGCGCCGCATGGCGCTCACCGGCGATGCCATGGCTCATGCGATTTTACCCGGTGCGGCGCTCGGCTATCTCGCCGCCGGCTTGTCGCTTGGACCAATGACGATCGGCGGCTTGGCGGCGGGGCTTATCGTCGCGGCCGGCTCGGGCGTCGTTGCCCGCACGACGGTCTTGCGCGAGGATGCTTCGCTCGCGGCATTCTATCTGATCTCGCTCGCGCTCGGTGTCACCATTGTCTCCTTGCGCGGCTCGAACATCGATCTTTTGCACGTGCTCTTTGGCAGTGTGCTGGCGCTTGATGACGCGACCCTGATCCTGCTCGCCGCGATCGCAAGCGTAACGCTCGTCGCGCTCGCGGCTCTCTACCGGCCCCTGGTGATCGAGACGGTCGATGCTTCGTTCTTCGCCTCGGTCAGTAAAAGCGGCGGCCCCGTGCAGATTATCTTTCTGGCGCTGGTCGTCTTGAACCTCGTCGGCGGATTTCAGGCGCTCGGCACGCTTCTCGCGGTCGGCATGATGATGCTGCCCGCAGCTTCGGCAATGCTGATCACCGCCGATATGACTGCGATGATCGGTATTGCCGCGGCGCAAGGAATGCTCGCCGGATATGCCGGGCTCGTCATCTCCTTTCATGCAGGCCTGCCATCCGGTCCGCTGATCATTCTCACGGCGGGCGTCCTGTATCTGCTGGCGCTTGTGTTCGGCCCGGCCGGGGGCCTCCTGCGCCAGTTTAAACCGGGGCAGCACTTGGAAGGCTGATCCCCTCAGCGCACGGAGCCTACAATGGCGCATCCAGGTTACGTTATAACTTATATAATTATTGCCCTGACCCTCGCTCGCGGGTTACCCGTCCGCGCGCAAACCCCGGCCACACTCCCGGTTGTGGCGACCTTCTCTATTCTCGCCGATTTCGCCCGCAACGTCGGCGGCGACCGGATCGACGTCACCGCGCTCGTTGGTCCCGATGGCGACACCCATGTCTACCAGCCAAAACCGGAGGACGCGAAAGAACTCGGCGCGGCGCGGCTCATTGTGGTCAATGGGCTCGGTCTCGAAGGCTGGATCGATCGCCTGATCAAGGCGTCTGGCGCCAAGGAGCCGGTGATTGTTGCAACGAAGGGCATAGATCCCCAACAAATGAACGAGGAGGGGCGCATCGGGTTAGACCCTCATGCCTGGCAGTCGATCGCCAATGCCAAAATCTATGTCGTCAATATCCGCGACGGACTAATCGCCGCCGATCCGGCCGGAGAAGTCTGCCTATCGCGCCAATGCCGATAATTATCTCGGCAAGCTCGATGCGCTCGAAGTCGAGGTCAAGCGGGATATCGCCAAAATTCCGCCCGGCCGGCGGCAAATTATCACGACGCACGATGCCTTCGGCTATTTCGGCACGGCCTATGGTTTCCGTTTTATCGCGCCAGAAGGTATTTCCACCGAGACCGAGGCGAGCGCCCGCGATGTCGCCAATATCATTCGCCAGATTGAGGCCCAAAATATTCCAGCGGTCTTTCTCGAAAACGTGACCGCCCCAAGGCTCGTGCGAAGCATTGCCGCTGAATCCGGCGCGAGGGTCGGCGGCACGCTTTATTCCGATGCGCTTTCGCCGCCAGATGGCCCGGCTTCGACGTACCTCGACATGATGCGCAACAACGTTAGGGAGCTCTCCGCCGCGTTGGCGAAGTAGCGGGCGGCCTTGACGCGCGCGTGCAACTCTAAGACAAGCTTGCCGGGAAAACCCATGGCTTGCGGCATCTGCCGCGCTTCACCATCGCGCGGGGCGCCGCGACCCGACGGCCCGCTACCGGAGTTTTGCATGGCTGAAAAAATTCCCGTCACCGTGCTCACCGGCTATCTCGGCGCCGGCAAGACGACGCTTTTAAACCGCATTCTTTCCGAGGACCACGGCCAGAAATTCGCGGTCATCGTCAATGAATTCGGCGAAATTGGCATCGACAACGATCTCGTCGTCGGCGCCGACGAGGAAGTATTCGAAATGAACAACGGCTGCATCTGCTGCACGGTGCGCGGCGATCTCATTCGCATCGTTGAAGGTTTGCTGAAGCGCAGGGGCAAGTTCGACGCGATCCTCGTCGAGACGACAGGGCTTGCCGATCCCGCGCCGGTGGCGCAGACCTTTTTTGTTGATGCCGATGTGCGCGATGCCGCTAGGCTCGATGCGGTCGTCACCGTCGCCGACGCCAAATGGCTTTGCGAACGGCTCAAGGACGCGCCGGAGGCCAAGAACCAGATTGCCTTCGCCGATGTGATCATCCTCAACAAGACCGATCTCGTCGGCGCGGATGAACTTCGCGAAGTGGAGGCGCGTATTCGCGCGATAAACCCCTATGCAACTCTGCACAAGACCGTGAATTGCGCGGTAGCTCTCGAAGCGGTGCTCGGCCGCAATGCCTTCGACTTGCAGCGCATCCTCGAAATCGAGCCGGAATTTCTTGACGGCGAGGACCAGCATGACCATCACGATGCCCACGGTGATCACGAGGCCCACGCGCTAAAACATTATCATGACGAAGACATGCAATCTGTGTCTCTATCATTTGAGGGCGATGTCGATCCGGAAAAATTCATGCCATGGCTGCAAGACTATGTGCAAAAGGAGGGCGCGTCGATCTTGCGCGCGAAAGGCATACTCGCATTCAAGAACGAGCCAAGGCGTTTCGTCTTCCAGGGGGTGCATATGCTTCTCGACGGCGATTTCCAGCGTGAGTGGAAGCTGCAGGAAAATCGCGTGAGCAAACTCGTTTTCATCGGCCGCAATTTGAAAAAGGATGAGATTACTCAGGGCTTCTTGGGCTGCGCGGCGTGACGCTTGAAGCGATGCCGCAGCCTACAAGCACAAAAGAATAAGATTATGGCCGCCACCTCGCTAACCGCCCATGTCACGCCGCTCGACGCCGGCGCGCCAGTCGCCGCGGCGGCTTTTCTTGGGCAAGTTCCAGCACTTGCACTCGAAGACGGTACCGTGCTGCTCGCTGCGTCCGGGTCCAAACAGCGCATCGCGGCGCATCCTGATGCTACCATTCTTGTTGCCGTCGCGGCGGGTGACAAATTTATTACCGGCGGCGATGATGGCCGTGTGGTGGCGGTCTCGGCCGATGGCGGCGTTCAAGAAATCGCGGACGAAAAAGGCAAATGGATCGACGCGCTCGCCGCGCGAGATGATGGCGCAATTGCGTGGTCAAGCGGTAAGAATGTCCGCGCGCGCGATCCCGCCGGCGGCATAAAATCCTTTGCTGGCGCCGTCGAGCGTACGCGGGCTCGCCTTCATGCCGAAAGGTTTTCGGATCGCGATCGCCCATTACGATGGCGCGAGCCTTTGGTTTCCAAACGCCGCCGCGCCGCCGGACCTCTTCAAATGGAAGGGCTCGCATCTTTCCATAACGGCGTCTCCGGACGGGCGTTTTCTCGTGACGTCCATGCAAGAAAACGCGCTGCATGCCTGGCGCACCGCCGACAAGAAGGACATGCGCATGAGCGGCTATCCGGCGAAAACGCGCGTGCTGTCCTGGTCATTCGATGGCTATTGGCTGGCGACGTCGGGTGCGGATGCTGCGATTATTTGGCCGTTCAAGGACAAGGACGGGCCGATCAACAAGGCCCCGCTCGAATGCGGGGTAAGAAGCGCCAAAGTCACCTGCGTCGCGTTTCATCCGAAATCGCTTGTCGTGGCGCAGGGTTATGAGGACGGGCTTTTGCTGCTTTGCCGAATCCCCGATGGCGCCGAGATTTCTTGTGCGCGCTTCGCCCGAGGGCGGGGGGGCGATTAGCGCGCTTGCCTGGGATCGTGCCGGCGGCCGGCTTTTGTTCGGCGCGGCGGATGGCGCCGCGGGTCTCCTCGCCATGCCCGGGATAAGTTTCCGTGGATGGATGCCCGTATTTGCGAGCTCGTGCGCTATCGCTGGCAAGACGTTAGGCAGGAGGACAACTTGGGCGGGCCTGCGGCTCTTCAGCTCTTTGCCCCTGCGGCTGGCAATGTCGCGAAACTTCCGGGTCCGAAGTGTGCTCTCGGGCACGCATTTCGTCGCAGATGTGACGGCCGGCGTTGGCGCAGTAGTTCATGATTATTTGGCGCAATGCCAAGAGGCGCCGGTCTAATTCCCTTCCCTCCCGACGGAGCCCGCGCAACGAAAATGCGGCGGCTTCTGAAGCACGCACCGGCGCACTATACAAACCGGCCGGCAAATCCCCGCATGGCCTTGACCCAATCCCGCGCGCGTTGCTCGGGGTCGGCGTTCCGGGAAATATCGGTGACAACGGCCGCGCTGTCCGCTCCGGCTTGTAACACTCCGGCGGCCCGCTCTAGCGTGATCCCGCCGATCGCAACGAGGGGTATGCTGCCGGTTTTCGTCTTCCATTCCGTGATGCGGAGCAAGCCCTGCGGTGCGAAGGCCATTTGCTTCAGGATCGTCGGATAGATCGGCCCTAGCGCGATATAATCCGGTTCTGTTTCGAGCGCCCGCGAGAGCTCGGCTTCGTCATGCGTGGAGACGCCGAATTTGATCCCCGCGCGGCGGATCGCCCAAAGGTCCGCGGCGTCGAGATCGCCCTGTCCGAGGTGAACAAAATCGCAGCCGGTACCGATCGCTTGTTGCCAATAATCATTGACAATGAGTTGCGCGCCATGGCGCTCGCAAAGCGCCTTTGATTTTTCGATTTCGGCGCGGATTGTACTGTCCGGTTTATCCTTGATCCGCAATTGCACGAGTTTTACACCGCACGGCAAAAGCCGCGCGAGCCACTCCGCACTGTCGACAATCAAATAGAAAGGATCAAGCACGCGCAAGATCGCCGAACGCGCGTCCGATCACCGGGGTCGAGGGTGCCGCCATGTCTCGCGCTTGCATCAAATCGGCCAGGAACCCGATCCGGCCGGCTTCGACCGCGAGCGCAAATGCGCGGGCCATTTTTACGGGATCGCCTGCCTTGGCGATCGCGGTGTTCGTGAGCACCGCGTCAAAACCCATTTCCATCGCCGCCGCCGCATGCGAGGGCGCGCCGATCCCAGCATCGACGATGAGCGGCACATTGGGAAAATGCGCGCGCAGCGATTTTAGCGCATAGGGGTTGTTGAGACCGCGCCCCGATCCGATCGGCGATCCCCAAGGCATCAAGACCTCGCAGCCCGCGGCAAGAAGCCTTTCCGCCGCGACAAGATCTTCGGTGGTATAAGGAAAAACTTGAAACCCTTCGCGGGTGAGAATCGACGCCGCCTCGACAAGCCCGAAGACATCGGGCTGCAGAGTGTCTTCCTCGCCGATGACTTCGAGCTTGATCCACGGCGTGTCGAAAACTTCGCGCGCCATTTGCGCGGTGGTGATCGCTTCCTTCACGCTCCGGCACCCGGCGGTATTGGGCATAACCCGGACGCCAAGGTCGCGGATCAGCGACCAGAAGCGTTCGCCAGCGCGGCTACCTCCGGACTCGCGCCTGAGCGATACCGTCACGATTTCGGCCTTGGCCGCCGCGATGGCGCGGGAAAGTATCGCGGGTGAGGGATATTGCGCGGTTCCGGCCAGCAGCCGCGAGGAGAATTCGACGCCGTAGAGGGTTAGACGGTCGCCGCGCGTGTCAGTCTCCATGTCAGCCTCCCTGTCGCGGCACGAGAATCTCGACCGCGTCGCCCTCCTTCAATGGCGTTTTGCCGCGATCGGCCTTGCGGACGAAATTCTGATTGAGCGCGGTTGCGATGGCGCCATCCTCGTAATGAAGTTCCCGCAGCAGCGCGGCGAGTGTTGCCGCCGCGACGTCAAGCGCTTTGCCGTTCACATGGATGCGCATCCATGACCTCCGGAAAATAGGCGTCTTCGAGTACGGCTTGCACGGCCCTGCGTGCGAGCGCGGGCGCCAGTAAAAAGCCATGCCGGTAAAGGCCGTTGACAATAAAGCTTGCGGCCATCGCGGCGGAGTTTTGGCAGATTGCCGGGAAATGCTGGCCGGATGCCAACGCCGGTCTCGACGATGTCCGCCTCTGCGAAAGCCGGATGCACGCAATAGGCGGCGCCAAGCAATTCCAACACCGCGCGCGCGGTGATCGGGCCAGGCTCCTCATTTTCGATCGTCGTTGCTCCAATCATGAAGCGCCCGCCGCCCCGCGGCACGATATAGACCGGATGGCGTGGATGCAGGAGCCGCACCGGCCGCGTCAGTGTGATCTCGCGGGTCAAGAGCACCAACATTTCGCCCTTGACGCCGCGCAAATCGGGACAGTGCGTCTTGTGCCGCGAGGCCGCGGCAATCGATCGTCCAATCGGCGCGCACTTGCTTCGCTGCGACTCCATAGCGCAGCGCGACATTGTCGCAGCCGGCGAGGCGCGTAGCAAGTGCGGCCATCGCCGCGCGAGGATCGAGATGCGCTTCGAGCGGAAAGAACAAGGCCTCTTCGAAACGTCCCGCAAGATCGGGTTCGAGCGCCGCGATCCGCTCCGCGCCTATGTATTCAAATCCGCTCGTGCGGCGGGCAAAGCGGATGAGCTCGGGCCGGTCCCGCGCGGGCGCAACCACGAGCGTGCCTTGGCGTGTCGCGACGGGCACCCTTTCAGTCCAGAATTTTAGCGCTTCGAGGCCGAGATCGAGAATGAGCTTTTCCGTGCTTTCGGCCTCGCACCAGGGCGCCAGCATGCCCCCCGCGAAATAGGAACAGCCGAGACCCGGACCCTCGCGGCAATCGACGAGTTCGACGTCGCAACCCGCGCGGGCAAACTCGAATGTGGCGGTCAAGCCAGCGATGCCGGCGCCCACAATTCGAATGCGCATGACTTTACCCTTTTGCATCGCGCAGCGCCCAAGCGAAAGCAGCACGAACGGGCAGGTTTCTGGAGGAGAACATCATGCGACCATCCCTACGCCAGTACGAGCTGGATCAGGTTCAAAGGGTCGCCGGGCCGCTTTCAAAAGCGCCGCCGGCCTCTCAGCCCCCTGCCGGGGATCCCCTAGGTTCTCGCTAATTTAACTAATCCTCGGGACGGCTTGCGTCAAGGCGCTTAGATCTTGGCATGGAGTTGCGGCCGTGGGCTTCCCTTGTGTTTTGATCCCGGCTATGGAAGCGCAACGGGCACTTCCTTTGACCGAAACCACCATGAAAGCCGTTTACGTCTTCAATGGGCCGAATCTCAATCTCCTTGGCGTACGAGAACCGGAAACCTATGGCCTTGCGACTCTCGCGGACATTGAGGCCCGTCTTTCGGCGCGCTGCAAACCGCGGGGAATCGTGTTGCACTTCCGCCAATCGAACCATGAGGGCGACCTCGTGACCTGGGTGCAGGAAGCGGGCCGCGCCGGCGAGCCGGTGATCTTGAATGCGGGGGCGTATTCGCATACATCGATCGCGCTTTGCGACGCGATCAAGGCGGCGAAGACAGAAGTGATCGAGGTGCATCTTTCGAACATCCACGCGAGGGAGGAATTTCGCCACCGGTCCCTGATCTCTCCTGTCGCGCTTGGCGTCATTCTGGGGTTTGGTGCAACCTCTTACGATCTCGCGCTCGAAGTATTTCTTGGCCGGATGGAAGCGGCAAGTAACCGACCTTTTCGAAAGCAAATCTTGAAATCAGTTAGTCGTGCACAGAAACTTCGCGTGCAACGGCGCAAACGAGTGTAGAAAAAGATGAAATATCCGGAGCCAAAAACGGACGAAAGCCCGGCCGCGGCCGCCATCGACACGGAACTGGTCGAGATCCTGGGGCACCTCGTAACCCGTCTCGGGCTCTCCGAAATTGAAGTTGCGCAGGGCGATTTCAAGATCCGCGTCGCGCGGCAGCTTTCCGCCGCGGTTGTCCAGCAGGCCGTGGCCCCGCCGCAGGCCGTCGCGACGAGCGCGCCAAAGGCTCCGGTCGACGGTCCGGGCACGGTAAAGTCTCCGATGGTCGGAACCGTTTATTTGCGTTCCTCGGCGGAGGCCGCCCCGTTTGTCGAGGTCGGCGCGCGGGTGAGGACTGGCGACAAAGTTCTTCTTGTCGAGGCGATGAAAACCTTCAACGAGATCGTCGCTCCACTGGCCGGCACGGTGATGGGCATTCTGGTCGAGGACGGTCAGCCAGTCGAATATGGCCAACCGCTGCTCGTGATCGAATAAGGCCGGCTAGACCATGATCGCTTCAAGATGAATCGCTGATGGTCTCACCTTCTTTGATTTGACGCATGAACTTATCCAAAAAGTCTGCAACTTTTTGGGATCGTGCTCTGGCCGGTGGACTGACATGTTCGAAAAAATTCTTATCGCCAATCGCGGCGAAATCGCTTTACGGATTTTGCGCGCGGCCAAGGAACTCGGCATCGCGACGGTCGCGGTCCATTCGACGGCTGACGCCGATGCGATGCATGTGAAGCTCGCCGACGAATCGGTTTGCATCGGGCCGCCGCCGGCGCGCGATTCCTATCTCAACATCCCCGCGCTTCTCGGAGCTTGCGAAATCACCGGCACCGAAGCCCTGCACCCCGGCTACGGTTTTCTTGCCGAGAACGCAAGGTTTGCGGAGATTCTCGCTGATCATCACATAGTTTTCATCGGTCCCAAGCCGGAGCACATCAGGCTCATGGGCGATAAGATCGAGGCCAAATCGTCGGCACTCCGGCTCGGCATTCCCTGCGTGCCTGGCTCGCCCGGCGCGGTCACCAGCGACAAGGAGGCGGCGGCCATCGCCCGGACGCTTGGTTTTCCGATCCTCGTAAAGGCAGCGGCGGGCGGCGGCGGACGCGGCATGAAAGTCGCCCGCACCGCGAACGAACTTCCGGTCGCGCTCGAAATGGCGCGGCTCGAGGCAAAAGCGGCCTTCGGCGACGACTCGGTCTATCTCGAAAAATTTCTCGAAAAGCCGCGCCATATCGAAATCCAGATACTTGGCGACGGCGACGGCAAGGCTATTCATCTCGGCGAACGTGATTGCTCGTTGCAGCGCCGGAACCAGAAAGTCTGGGAAGAAAGCCCTTCCCCCGCACTAAACGCGTCGCAGCGCTTGGAAATCGGCGAAGTTTGCGCAAATGCAATGCGCGAACTTGGTTATGCCAGCGTCGGCACCATCGAGTTTCTCTACGAAAACGGCAAATTTTATTTCATCGAGATGAACACAAGGATTCAGGTCGAGCATCCGGTGACCGAAATGATCACCGGAGTCGATCTCGTCAATGAGCAGATCAGAATTGCCGCTGGTTCCCCCTTAACGTTGACCCAGAAGGAAGTCGTGTTTCAGGGACATGCGATCGAATGCAGGATCAATGCCGAACATTCCGCGTCCTTCCGCCCTTCGCCGGGCAAGATCGCCTATTACCATCCGCCAGGCGGTCTTGGCGTGCGAGTTGATAGCGCGGTCTATGCCGGGTACTCGATTCCGCCAAACTATGATTCGCTTGTCGGCAAGCTCATCGTACACGGGCGCAACCGCAATGAAGCGCTGATGCGGCTTCGCCGCGCGCTCGATGAATTCATCGTCGACGGCATCGATACGACAATTCCTTTGTTCCAAACATTGGTGCGCAACGGCGACATCCAAAATGGGCTCTACGACATTCATTGGCTGGAGAGGTTTCTTGCGCTGGGCGGGATGGGCGAGGACTCCGTGTGAGGGTCGCCAGATGACCACGGAAGCACGAGCTTGAGACCCAGAGAGGGGAGGCTTTTTGGGCGAGATCGTGCGAGCAAGCAAAAGACGGAGAGATGGCACAAAAAACTGGAGCGGGTGAAGGGAATTGAACCCTCGTATTCAGCTTGGAAGGCTGCTGCTCTACCATTGAGCTACACCCGCGAAGCCGTCTCGCCCGGCTTCGGGAGACCACACTAGGACACTCCTGGCAAATTCGAGCGGCGCCGAACCTATAAGGCAAATCCGCACTCCGTCAAAGCAAAGTGGAATCCGTTTCTGTCCATTGCCTCACTCCCACCAAACATTTAATTGATTGATCGTCACCAAAGCGACATTCCAAAAAAACGGTAAGCCACGCGGTTCACTACAATCACTGCAGACTTGGCTGGGCGTTCAAAAAATTTGGGGTTGCAAACGGTAGCCTTGGTGACTTAAGTCAATGCTTAACTCACTTCGTGTTTAGAGCGTGTCTCAAAATGTAACAAACTAAGCCCTGATGCTGATAAAGTCCGAAGGACCCGTGTCGAAGCACAAGGGCGCCCCGAAAGCCGTGTGGCCCATCCTTTGAGACGCTTGCTTCGCAAGCACGTCAGGATAAGGGGCTTTTGATACAGGCTCTTAGCAAAAGGTCATGCATGAGGAACAACGTCATGAAGCGTTTTGCGATGTTGGGCTTGACAATATTCGCGGCAATAGCGGTCCCACTAGCCCCCGCCGTTGCAGTGAATCTGGCGGTTTCGACCTACCATTACGACGCTCTGCGCACCGGCTGGAACAGCAAAGAAACCACGCTGACCACGGCAAATGTCGGGCCCAGCACATTTGGCGTGCTCTTCCAGATCGGGCTTGATGAACAAGTCGACGCACAACCCCTCGTCGTTCCAAACCAACAGATTACCGCCGGTTCCTCGCCGGGGACGTATGAGGTCGTTTATGTGGCCACCGAGGGCAATACTGTCTACGCGATCAATTCGGCCAATGGCAGCGTGCTCGTTAAGAGAAACCTCGGAACTGCGGTTCTAAACCCGCTGAGTTGCGGCACGAATAGTCTGCATGTGGGAATCAAGGGCACTCCGGTTATCGATGTGGTAGGGCAAACAATTTATGTCATCGCCTATACATTGATAAGCGGGACCCCAACCTATCAGCTTTTTGCCCTCAATCTGAAAAATTTGACCGACAGAACTCCGCCAGTCACGATTGCTGCGTCGCACAAATTGAGCGATGGCACCACCTATACTTTCAACGCCGCATATCAACGGCAGCGGCCGGCGCTGCTCGGAATATCCGGCATTATATATGCCGGATTTGGCAGTTTTTGCGATTTCAACGCCGATCAGTCGCGTGGCTGGCTTTTGGGATGGCATGCGAGCACGCTGACGCCCCTTGCGGCGAATGAGTTGACCGACACGCTCCCCGCGGTGACGGGGGGCTTTTTCTTATCCTCCATTTGGATGTCTGGCTATGGCATAGCCGCCGACCCCACGGGGAATTTGTTTTTTTCGACCGGAAATTCCGCGACGGGCACCTATGATGGCGTCCGCAATATTCAAGAGAGCGTGGTGAAGCTCGACCCGCAACTCGGAAATCTTCTCGACCTATTCACCCCGTCGAACGAAAATTCTTTGGACGCAGCAGATGAAGACGTTTCGGCTGGGGGCGTGCTCGTTCTGCCGCCTCAGCCTGGTCCGTTTCCGAATCTGGCGGTGGCCACCGCCAAATCCGGAAATATGTATTTGCTCAATCGCGACAATCTGGGCGGGTTTACGCCGGGCGGCCCCGACAAGGTCCTCGACACAAAAACCATCGGGCCTTGCTGGTGCGGGCCGTCCTATTTCACCGGTTCGGGCGGGGTCGGGCGGGTCGTCAGCAGCGGCTGCAGCGGCTGCACTACCACCAGCCTCGCGTCACTCGCCCAAATCACGGTCTGGAAGGTTCAGACCTCGCCCACGGTTGCCTTTGTCCAGGAAGGGGCGGCGTTGCCGGTCGCCAGCGGCCAGGATGGCGGAACCTTTACGGCGGTTTCGTCGAACGGCGCAATGGCCGGGACCACGGTCATCTGGGCAACCTCAAGACCGGTCGAGTTCCAACCCTGCCGCGGTCAATCTTTATGCCTTCAGTGCGGCGCCTTCGGGTGGCACGCTGCCGTTGCTGTATACCTCGCGGGCGGGGTCATGGCCCAACACCGGCGCCAACGCCAATATCGTGCCGGTCGTGGCGAATGGAAAGGTCTATGTGGCGAGCAACAAGCAGCTGACGATTTTCGGCCTCGGCGGGCATTTGTTCGGGGCGAGCGCGGCCGCCGCGGCCGGGCCGGCGGCGAGCCTTCCCCAAGACTCTCCGCATCAAGTGACGGGGATTCTTCAACCGGCCGCTGGTACTGGGCTCGCGCTGCGGACGCGGACCGGTGAAATCGCGCGGGTCGACGATTCGGAAGCTCTCCACAGGGAGCACACCGGCGTCCTGGTGTCCGGGAAAGCTTACACGGCGCAGGGAACCTATGATTCGACCGGTGCGCTGCATGCAAATACTGTCGCGCGGGCCAAGGGTTCGCCCGCACTTTGGCCGCCGGATCGCTGACGCGACCCACCCGCGTCGCGGCGGGGCGAGCGGCGAGACAACAAAGCCTCGTGCGGAAAGTCGTCGGCACCAGCGATTGCAGCAGACATTTTGACCGGGGCAGAGCCAGGTGCGAGATCGCTCCGGCAGTGGCCGAGGACTGCGAGCTGATTTGCGGCAGCGGATACCGTGTCTGGCCGTTCAGAAACGATTATCGTAGACCTGAGAAACCCTGGGATTTTCCACGCGGGCGGCTGAGCCATGAGGGACAACTCACTCCGTTCAGACCAAGGAATCCTTGCGCAATTCGAGAAATCGCAATCTTGCCTTTTCGGACACTCCAATGGCAATGCTCTTTCAAATGAGTCTGACCGGCGGTAGCACTGTCGCATGCGCGAGGTTCGATTTTCATGACCGCTTCTCCGGAACAACGCATTCTGCTCATCGCCGGCGGCGGTATCGCGGCTTACAAAACGCTCGATCTTATCCGGCGTTTACGTGAGCGAGGGTTTTTTGTACGGGCGGTGATGACGGCAGCGGCGCAGCGCTTCGTGACGAAGCTAGCGGCCGAAAGCCTGACTGGAAACCGGGTCTTCGACGATCTCTTCGCGCTAACCGATAACTCGGGGATGGGCCATATCGAGCTTTCCCGCGACGCGGACCTTCTAGTCGTTGCCCCCGCAACAGCGGATATTCTCGCAAAAATGGCGCATGGCCTAGCCAACGACCTTGCCTCGACGTTGCTTCTTGCCACGGATAAAAAAATTCTCGTAGCCCCCGCGATGAATTTGCGCATGTGGCTGCATCCGGCGACCCAACGCAACGCCACAATATTGCAAAAGGATGGGGTGGTTTTCGTTGGTCCCGAGGACGGCGGCATGGCATGCGGCGAGTATGGCCCCGGCCGGATGAGCGAGCCGCTCGCGATCATTGCGGCGATCGAGCAGCTTTTGGCGGGCGACACCCGCATCCCATTGCCAGCGGGCGTTTCCAACAATCAACAGGTCACGGGCTTGCTCGCTGGGCGGCGCGTGCTCGTGACCTCGGGGCCGACGCATGAGCCAATTGACCCAGTGCGCTACATCGCAAATCGCTCGTCGGGCAAGCAGGGCCATGCGATTGCCGCCGCCGCCGCCGCCGCCGGCGCCGATGTCATACTTGTGTCGGGGCCGGTCGCATTGGCCGATCCGTTGGGCGTCAAGACCATTCATGTCGAATCCGCGCAGAACATGCTGAGGCAAGTCGAGGCGGCGCTGCCCGCCGACATATATATCGGCGTCGCGGCGGTTGCCGATTGGCGGGCGGCTGAAACAGCCGCCGCGAAGATCAAGAAAGATTCAAAACGGACCGTTGGTCTGAAACTCGTCGAAAATCCGGATATTCTGGCGACGGTTGGGCAAATTTCCAAGGACCGCCCTGCCCTGGTCGTGGGTTTCGCGGCCGAGAGCGAAAAGCTTGGGGACAATGCGCAAGCCAAACTCACCGCCAAAAACTGCGATATGATTGTCGCCAATGACGTGAGCTTAGCTTCCGGCGTGATGGGTGGCGAGAATAATAAGGTGTTGATTTTGACCAAAGAGGGTAAGGAGTTTTGGCCCTGGTTGACCAAGCAAGAGGTGGCGCGCCGCCTCGTTGTCCGGCTGGCCGCGATGCTTGCGGAAACCGGCCGATGAATGCGGCAATCGTTAGAGTCGGACTGAAACGCTTGCCACATGGCGAGGGCTTGCCCTTACCCGCCTATCAGACCCCGGGAGCTGCGGGAATCGACCTTCTCGCCGCCCTGCCGCGCGACACGAAAATCGTGCTCGAACCGGGTGGCAGGTATCTGGTTCGCACCGGCATGGCGCTCGATATCCCGCAAAATTACGAGGCCCAGGTGCGGCCCAGATCCGGGCTCGCGCGCGACCATGGCGTCACCGTGCTAAACGCGCCGGGGACAATCGATTCCGATTATCGCGGCGAGATTTTGGTGCTGTTGATTAATCTCGGCGACGAACCCTTCGAGATCCTCAGGGGCGCCCGGATCGCCCAGCTTGTCGTCGCGCCGCTCACAAAGGCGGTCCTCATCGAAACCGGGGAATTGACCCCGACCGCGCGGTCAAGCGACGGGTTTGGATCGACCGGACGAATGGCTGGTCTGGAGGAGCCCCGGTGATTCTCCTCTCCCGCCGCGGCCATCTTGCTCTCGCCGCGGTCGTCGATATAGCAATTCATGCGCGGCCGGGCCCCGTCGCCGCGAAGGCTCTGGCGGCCCGGCTCGAATTGCCGCCGCGGCACATTGAGGCCTTACTGCAGAGCCTCGTTCACGCCAATATTTTGAAAGGGGTTCGCGGTCCGCGCGGCGGCTATGAATTGGCGCGCGAGCGCCGCCGGATTACCGCGGCTTCGGTTTTGCGCGCGGTCTCGAGCGGAAACGATGGTGGCGAAGCGCCGCACTGCCGGCTTGTCGCACAGTTGATCGCGCCAATTGTCGATGCGGCGGGCAAGGCCTTTCTGGATGAGCTTGAGACCATTTCCATCGACGATATTTGCCGCCGCGCGGAAAATTTGATGCCGGGCAATGAAAAAAACGCGGGCGCCGACTTTACGATCTGATCCATCCGGCACGGGCAAGCGGGAACGCGTCTCCGGAGGCTCCAACTCCACAGCCAGGGATCAATGCAAGCTTACCATTTCGAGTTCTTGGTTCATCGCGCTAGCCATCGCGGCATCACGCGAATCGGTGACGAACAACGGCGTGCCGTCGGCGGCAAGCAGGGCAAAGAGCTGAAGTCCGGGCTCAATCGCGGGCGCCGCCGGGAAAAGCCGGCTCAATTCCTCCGAACGGATAGGCTTCAGATAGGCAACTCGGCCATCGCCGAGGCTTGCCAGCTGCTCAGTGGTGAGTGAGGGCCAGGACAAAGGATCGTTCGTGTTCAACATGAAAGCAACTCCTCACATGGCAGTCTTCCGAAGACCCACCGGCCAACCCCGCGCAACTCGCTCACAAGTCCTTAGTTCCCAAAGCGAGCCGAGGACAGGCAGTCAAAATAAACCCCGCGCCTTTCCCCAAGCTTTGCGGCGTTTGTGATGGAATCCTCAAAGGTATCCCACCGCTGTAGTGTCTGGATATGGAGATAGCCGTACTTCATTCAAGGGGTTTTGTGGCAATCGGTGCTGACGGTCACGGGACCGCCTCAGCTTCCAATGATCCATGGTACGCACGCTCCGCCGCGCCGGCCTGCGAAAGCGTCAAGTCGGCGTTTTTATTTCACGGCACGCGGCAGTGGCGCCCGCCGCCCATCCTGATCGCGGGCAGCCTTTATCTTGCCAGAGAAACTCTGGCGCTACACGGCATGCCGCCGGATTAGGCGAGCTGCCATGCTCTGCGTAATTACATAATTCGCAGCAATTTCATCGCAAGCGCCCGATAAATCACTGTCGACTGCAGAGAAAATGCAATCCTGATCACTCGCAATTCCTGGGGATCGATGACAATAGAGGTGCCGGCATACCGACCTCATCTGAGGCGCCGCTCAGGTCATTTCGCTTCAGTTATAGAACGGTAGGCCGTCAGCCGCTCGACGGCGAGAATGACTACGCCCATGATCCCGAAGAAGATCCGGGCATTCTGCATCGGCCAGTTCAGCGGGACGAACGCCAAAATGATCAATACCGGGCCGACAATCCGCTCGACCTATTGGTGTCGAACGATCGGGATTACTTTGATGACCCCGGCAGGGAAGTCGGTCAGGAGCGTTATGAGCAAATGAACGCCTGCGAGCGCATAGGACAGCGCAGAAGGCCAACCTGACAGCCCGATAACGGCCGCGGCTGCGGCAAAGATCACGACGGCGAGATAGTCGATCGCACCATGGAGGGTGAGTGAGATGGGCTTCATGTCTGCGCTCCCGCCGTCAATATCCCTCGAAGACGTTAGATGAGGACGCACTGCCTGTCTGTCAGATAGATGACACAGCCTTTGGGGAGGTACTCGGCGGCCGCTTGAGGAAGGAGAGTGCACTGTCGTTTATGCAGATCATGTCGCGAGTATAATCTAAAAGGCCGCGCCTGCGAAGATCGCTGAGGATCGAGCTCACGACTTGACGGGAAGCGCCGACGAAGTCCGCTATGTCCTGCTGTGTGAACCTTATTTCCAGGAGAATCCATGCGGACACCGCGCGCCGAAGGTTCCAGCGAGTTCGACCAGCGTTTCGATCACCTGCTGCTCGACGGATTGCGTCATCGCGCGCAGCACCCGCCGCTGAACCCGTCGTTTCAACTCGGCAAGGTGCTCGGCAATAAATATCGCCAATCGCGGATTGACTTCCATGGCGGCGCGCAACTCGTTTGCCAGCACCCGTTGTGCCGCCACATCGCTGATTGCCCGTGCCGTCTCCTCGTATTCCAACGGCAGTTGGGGAGTGGAAAATACGCCAGCGATTTCGCCGCATTTCAAAAATTCCATTGTGACCTCTGTCCCGTCTTCGCAGATGTGCGATGTCTTTACGCAGCCATCCAGAATGAGAAACAGCGCGCTCGCTGGTTCCCCCTGCGCATAGAGTGTCGCCTTGTCCGCCACTGCCACACGCGAAGCCGACCTGCAGCTCGATTCAATCAGTACGCTAATTGTTTTTTCGTCCACACCGCTTGATTCGACATCGGGCACTCGGATCATCATTTCCTGCTTTCCGAATTCTTGTAAACAACGGAACAGAGATATTGGGCGCGGGCCGGAGACGACAATCATCCACAGTAGATCAAACGATTCTATTTTACGGGGACATGGTTTGGCCGGCGGCGGCCTTCACATCGCGCCGGCGGGCGTGGAGTATCCACTCCGTGTAGCCATTGGGCTGCGCACGACCCTCAAAAATCAGATCTGCCGCTGCTTGAAAGGCATGACCATCGAAACCGGGCGCCATCCGCCGGTAGAGTGGATCGCCGGCATTTTGCTTATCGACGACGTCCGCCATTCTTTGCAGAGTTTCGATCACCTGTTCGCGCGAGACAATCCCATGGTGCAGCCAATTAGCAATGTGCTGGCTCGAAATGCGCAAGGTCGCGCGGTCCTCCATGAGGCCAATGTCATGGATATCCGGCACTTTGGAACAGCCGACGCCCTGGTCGATCCAACGCACGACATAGCCCAAAATCCCCTGGCAATTGTTGTCGAGCTCGGCCTGAATATCGTCTGAGGCCCAGTTCGCCCGGCCGACTGGAATCGCGAGGAGGTCGGAAAGTTGCGGCGGACTGCGCCGGGCAAGTTCCTTCCACCTGGCCGCAACATCGACCTTGTGATAATGCACCGCGTGCAGGACGGCTGCCGTCGGCGAAGGCACCCAGGCTGTATTTGCGCCGGCAAGCGGATGCACGATCTTCTGCGCGAGCATATCGGCCATCCGGTCCGGCGCGGCCCACATGCCCTTGCCAATTTGTGCCCGCCCGGGCAAGCCGCAGGCGATGCCAACGTCGACATTGGCATTTTCATATGCGGCGATCCAGTCGGTGTTCTTCATGTCGTTCTTGCGGACCATGGGACCCGCTTCCATCGAGGTGTGAATCTCGTCGCCGGTGCGGTCAAGGAAGCCGGTATTGATGAAAAACACGCGGTCGGCTGCCGCCGCAATGCAAGCCTTGAGATTGACGGAGGTGCGCCGCTCCTCGTCCATTATGCCCATCTTTATCGTATGCCGCGGCAGCCCCAACATGTCCTCGACCGCGGAAAAAAGCGCATCGGCGAGCCCGACTTCCGCCGGCCCATGCATTTTTGGCTTCACAATGTAGATCGAGCCGCTGCGGCTGTTGCGCGGCCCCTTGACGCGCTTGAGATCGTGGATCGCGATCAGCGCGGTGACCGCGGCGTCTAGAATGGTTTCCGGGATTTCGTTCCCAGCGGAGTCGAGCACCGCACCGGTTTCGATGTGATGGCCAACATTGCGCACCAGCAACAGGGCGCGCCCATGCAAGGTCATCGGGGCGCCATCCCGGCTGATATAGGTGCGATCCTCGGCAAGCCGCCGCTCGACGATCAATCCGTTCTTTTCGAGATTTGCCGTCAAAGTGCCCTGCATCAGCCCAAGCCAATTGCGGTAAATCGAGACCTTGTCCTCTGCATCCACCGCCGCGACACTATCCTCGAGATCGATGATGGTGCTGAGAGCGGCTTCAAGAATGACATCCGCCACGCCCGCTTTGCTCTCCGCCCCGACCAAGCTATTTTGATCGATCTCGAGCTCAACATGCAGGCCATGGTGGCGAAGCAGCACGACAAACGAGTCGAGCGACTTCTTTTTGTACCCGGCGAACCGGCCAGGATGCCGCAGCCGTGTGTCCAGGCCGTTTTCGAGACTGGCAACGAGCTCGCCGCCAGTAACCTTGTAAGCGGTAACCGCCTTGTGGCTGCCTTTCGCGAGGGGTACCAGGTCGTCGAGAAATGCACGGACCCAATCGATGACCCTGGCACCACGCACCTTATTGTAGCCCTTTCCGCGCGCCGCGCCGTCGCTTTCTGGAATGGCGTCCGTGCCATAGAGCGCATCGTAAAGACTGCCCCAGCGCGCGTTTGCCGCGTTGAGGGCGTAGCGGGCGTTCGACGCCGGAACAACAAGCTGCGGCCCGGCGACCCGCGCGATCTCCAGGACATTTTCGGTGCGAACGGTAAAATCGCGCGGGAGCGGGACGATGTAGCCAATATCGCGAAGAAAGTCGTGATAGCTTGCCGGGTCGAAAGGCCTCGTCGCGGTGAGGCGGTGATAGGCGTCGATCTTTTCCTGCAGCTCGTCGCGAACCCGTAATTGGCCGCGAATAAGCGGAGCGAAATCGCCGATAAGCCCCGCGAGCCCGCTCCAAAATTGGCCGGCGCCGATGTTCGTTCCGGGCAGGACCTCGCTGCCGATAAAGTCATGCAGGATTTTCGCAACCCTGATTTCGCCGGTTTTCTCGTAATCCATCATGTTCCCGCTACAAGTTCAGGTTTAATTGGGGCTGCTAACAATTACCATGCCGCGTCCGGTCATGCTCACCGCCAGGGCTGCCAACAACCGTCCCCCACAAAATCCCGGCGGAACAAAGCGCTGGGACTTGTAACATTGTTTAGTCCGGTGTGGGGGCATGCAAGGGTGATAGTGAAACGTATGGGCGAACTCTTCCAACCATGTCGGCGCATCCATAACTTGTCTCACAATCCCTCGCGTTGTACCTAGGCGTGCATTGCCCCAGCACATTGCGCGACCAAACGCCTAACGCCGGTATCAAGCTATGCAACTCCCCGACTTTATTTGCGCTGGCGCCCAGAAATGCGGGACGACCTGGCTCTATGTCCAGCTCTCCCAGCATCCGCAAGTTTTTATGCCGGGAAAAGAGCTTAATTTCTTTTACCGGCAGCTGCCCGAAATCGTGGTACCAGGAGCGGTTCCGCAGTGCTGCAGCCGGGCAGCGATGCGGCGATATTTCGCCCAATTATGCAGCGTTCGAAGGGCTAGCTGAGCGCATCCATAAGACTTGCCCCGACGCCGTGATCGTCCACCTGCTGCGCAACCCGGTCGAGCGGGCCTTTTCGCAGTGGAAGATGGCCCGGCACCTCGGCAACATCCCGCTCGATACCCCTTTTATCGAGGCCTTTCGCGGCAATCTCCAATATATGCGGCGGCGAGGAAGATATTCGACAATCATACAAGAGTATGCGCGGTTTTGGCCGTTGGGAGAGCGCCATGCCGTCTTCTGGTACGACGATATCAGAACCCGGCCGGCCGCATTGCTTAGCGAGATCGCGGCGTTTTTGCGCCTCGATCCGGAATGGGAACCGCAGGGCCTCCATACTGTCGTCGCGCCGAGCCCGGAAGAAACGGTCATCGACGCGCGCGACGCGTCCGAAGTGGCGCAATATTACGCACCCTTCGATCGCCAGCTCCGTTCTCTGCTGGGAATCGCCGCATTACCTTGGCCGGTCGTATAGGATACACTGTGCCGGGTCGAGCAGGACATCGGCCGTAACGGCGGCAGGACAGGCGGCATGCCAGAAAACCCGGCAGGGCGGAAGCTAATCGCGGCGGAGCTGCCTGCAGACGCAATTCCCATTTACCGGCCCCGTTTGCCATCGGCGGACGCACTTCGGGCCTATCTGGAGTTGCTGGATCACACGCGTTGGTACTCGAATCATGGTCAGCTGGAGCGGCAGTTGGCAGCCAGGCTGTCCCGCCTGCTCGGCTCAGTGGAACCGATCATTGGAACTGCCTGCTCCGGTACTGCGGCGCTGACTGGGGCGATCCTCGCCCGCGCCGGGCGGGCATCGGCGGCACGGCCATTATGCCTCTGCCCTGGCTACACCTTTGTCGCCACCGCGGCGGCAATCGAGCAATGCGGCTACGTCCTCCATCTTGTCGATGTCGATGCAGCCAGCTGGGCATTGGATCCGGCGACACTGATGGCGCATCCAGAGCTCTCGCGGGCCGGTTTGGTTGTGCCCGTGGCGCCGTACGGGCGCGCAATTGCGCAGGAACCGTGGCGCCGGTTCGAGAAACTGACGGGGGTTCCGGTAGTCATCGATGGCGCCGCCGGCTTTGAACGTCTGGAAGACGATCCCACGTTGCATATTGGACCAATCCCGGTGGCTCTCAGCTTCCACGCGACGAAGGTTTTCGCCACCGGCGAGGGCGGGGCAATCGTGACGACAGGCTCCGCGCTGCTGCTTCGCTCGATCCAGGCGTTGAATTTCGGGTTTATGGGAGCGCGCCGCAGCGACATCGCCGGAACCAACGGCAAGATGAGCGAGTATCACGCCGCGGTTGGTTTGGCGGAGCTCGATGGCTGGTTTCGGAAGCGGGCCGATTTCGCCAAGGTCGCCGGTCTTTACCGGGAATGCGCGGCCCGGCACGGGCTCGGACCGCGCCTGATCACCGCGCCCGCGATCGCCTCGTGCTATGTTCTTTATGAAGTGGCCAGCCTTGCGGAGGCGCGGGCGGTAAAAGCGGCACTGGCCGAGGACGCGATCGAGTACCGCCATTGGTACGGGCTGGGGCTGCACCGCGAGCCATACTTTGCGGCGGCAGCAGGCGATCCTCTCCCCAGCGTCGAAGCCCTGGCGCCGCGGCTGATCGGTCTGCCGGTGGCGCCCGACCTCACGGGCGACAGCATCGCCCGCATCGTTGCCGTGATCGCGAATGCGGCAAAGAGGGTGTGCGCGTGACCAAAACCTCGATCCATTCGGGAAGAGTCTCAACCGTAACTATGCGGCAACGCGCTACGCGTTTTGCAGCCACCGGCTGGAAAGGCCGCCGCCTTTTTCCGCTGAGCCTTTCCCCCAGATGGCGGCACATTGTTCCCCATCACCCCGCTGCGGCAGCTCGCATGAACGCATCTCGACTGGCTGTATCATAGTCGGGGTAATCGAACAGGTTAAGCAACGACAGGTGGCGATGCCCGGACGGTCGGCGCGATACCGGTGTCGTAGCCGGCATCGCGGAATTTGCGATCGAGTGTGCCATCTGTGCCAGCACCAACGCGTGTCAGCGCGGCACAGCGCATGAGTACCATCCGACCTGGCGGGTTGTGCGGGTAAGCCAGGCCGCTCGGCCCGGCGTAATCGAGATTCTGGCCGCGTTCCGGGCTGTGAAGCTTGATCAGAGCCGCAAGCCGTTCGTCGTCGAGACCGGGCTCGGCGATCCGCGCGCGTTCCCAGGGGATGAAATCCTCCTTGTCGATGGCGGGGCCTATCATGGCGAGCTTTTGGTTCCGATCCATCAATCCAACGAAGGTGCCGAGCCAGCAGGGATCGCTACCCTCGACGATGACATCGCCCTCGACATAGCCGAAGAAAGGGCCGCTACTCTCTACCAGCGACCAGATCGTCTTCCACAGTTCCCGCGGATCGTTTCGCGGCGAGCGGATCACCTCGGCGAACATGCCGCGGCGCGCAAAACCGGCGGTGACCGCGCCGACGAGCGGATCATCCGATGCCATGTCGAGAAACACGAAGCGGTGCGGATAGCGCGTGCAGCGATACAGACTATCGAGCGAGGCCCAGAGATAGAGCGGCCGGTTGCGGCAGGAAATCAGGACGGTAATCGGTTGCGCCATTGGCTCGCCGCAAGAATTTAAATGAAAGCGGGTTTGCGACCGCCGCCGCAAGCTGTCGCGCCGCGCATTCGCTCCAAGCGAGCGCCCCAATTCGCTCTCGCGTGGCGGCCGATTGCAAACGTACGGCAATAAAGGCAACCGCTAATTGCTTCCCGCTCCGCGGTCCGTATTTTAAAGCGATCGCAGACTGGTTCTCTCTTGGCAATCTTTCCCGATATTTAGCATCAGCCCCTGGCCAGCCCCGGCAGACCCGCATTTTGTTTTGCCTGAAGCAGGCCCATAGTGCCGGTGTAGAGGTTCCCCTCTTGGCGGCACTTCGGCTGGCGCCGCCAGCGATTAACCCTCCCCGCAACAATGCGGGAGAGGGTTTCTCGACCGGGAGCTTTCCACCGCCCGCGACGACGGTACCTGACAGGAATGGCTAAACCGCTGCGTTCTCTCAATGACTTCCGTGCAGCGAACCCCAACCGGTGCACATATTCCAAGGAATTAGGGTGGAGGACAGGGTATACGAGGGGTCGTAGCCTTCCCCTAAACTATTGGGAAATGCCGTCGTCCCAACGGGAGCGGGAAAGAAGTTTACTCCGCCGGGGCCGCAGAGGCCACTGGAGACGTTGGTGAAGTAAGTGGTGAGCGTCCCTTTGGCTGGCAAATTGTAGATATTCTTAAGCGCGTTGAAACTGCTAGCCCAAACGAAGCCCGACCGGTTAACGATAGCCGCAGCCAACGCAGTCGCAGCGCCGGTGCCGCCCGCAAAGGCAAACCCGCCAAAACTTGAGGTGTTGTAGACCCAAACCCCGTTAGCAGGATCGGCGACCAAGGCCATATCGGGTGTGCCGCGCTGAGTCCCGACGATAGAGGCGATGACGTTCTGATAGGTGGGAATTGGCTCAAAGACGCTGGGGCCGCCGCCGGTGCCCAAATTCTGCGTGCTTCCGGACGTAACGACGTCGGCCGTGCTGTTGTTCCAAACCGCCTCGGTCTGGAAGGCGCCGGTGGTTTGGTTGCGGCTGATGGTTGTGCCGCCGACTCCTATGACGTTCGGAGACGCCGCCGGATAAAGCACTCCCGGATTATTGCCGGCGGCCGCGAAGTAGACGACGTTGGCGCCCGTGAAGGTGGAGTCGTTCACCGCCTCGCCACTGAATTCAGGCAAGCCCCAGCTCATCGAAACCACGCCGGAGCCAGCCAATTGTACGCATTTCGTCGCGACCGCGACAGCATTGAGCAGGTCAGTAAGTGAATCCGAATTGGCTTCGACCAAGTAAATATGGGCGCCGGGCGCGATCGCATTCGCCATCTCGATGTCCAAAGACGCTTCGATATCCCAGCCGGTGCCCGTGCTGTCCGGAGGTTTCACGCCGTTTGTGCATCCCGCGGAGGGAGCGCCAGTTCCAAAAATCACCGTAAATGTCGCTGGGGTCACACCGAACTGGGCGTCGAAGGCGGCCAGATCGGCCGCCGCATTTGGATTGTCGAAAGCATCAACAATGGCGATGGCTCGCGAGCCGCCCGAGGTGTTGGTTGTCACGGTGTTGGGCTCGCAGCCCGAGGCTACGGCGACGAGCCGGTAAACGCAGGCGATGGAGGCCGGTGTCTCGGCCAGGTAACCAGCGAAGGGCGGCCCGACAACCAGCGGCCTTGCCGCCTTGGGGAAGCCACCCTTGGGTGGAATCCCCGCCACGACGGTCGTATGAGCGAAGCCGGGTTTCGTCGTCTGACCCGAAGGCGGCGTGAAAAAACGCGCCCCCGGGGAGAAAGGAATCACCTCGCCCGAAGCAGACTTAATAACGATGGTGCGGCCGCCGCCGCCTGGCACCTGTGCCGATCCAACTTTGACGCCGTTGCCCGGAGTTTGCGCCGCTCCGGCGTTGATTGTGAGCAGCGCCGCTGCCAGGCAGGCCCACGGCAAAATCCTAAGCTGGTTCCGGGTAAGCATAATCAAGTTCTCCCTTTGCGCGGGGTGCTAAATTTGGGCCCAAACCCATTGCGCGGCCGGGTTTGGGAAAATTGATGCGGATGTTTTAGCTATGTCGGCGGTGTTGTCAAGATAACAGCCGGTGCGGAACTGCGGGATAAAGAGTGCAGCGGCTTGTGACCAATTGCGATCGCCCCGAGCTGCGGCAGATTGCGTTCGCTGCGCGCGTTCCGTAAGGTGGGAAACGGCTAAGATCGCGCAAGCCCGAACGGCCGGGATCGTGGTAAAGCCATAGGTTGGGAAAGCAGATATGGCGGAAATCGTCATCTTTGGAGCCAGCATGAGCGCCGAGGTCGCCAAGGCTTACCTCGAGGCCCATACCGAGCATCGCGTCGTCGGTTTCACGGTCGATCCCGCATATGCGACGAGCGATCGATTCTGCGATTTGCCGCTTGTTGCGTGGGATCGTCTTGAGGAGGCGTTTCCGCCCGATCGCGTGGAGCTGCTCGGTCCGATTAGCTACCGGTTGTTGAACGAGTTCAGACGAGACCGATTCTTCGAAGGAAAGGCGCGCCATTACCATTTCGCCTCGTTCATCCACCCAGATTGCCTTCACTATGCCAACGAAATCGGCGAACATTGTTTCATCGGGCCAAGCGTCATCGAGCCGGGTGCGCGGATCGGTAACAATGTGATCGTCTGGGGGGGCAGCTACATCGCTCATCACTGCGTCATCGGCGACCATACTTTCATATCCGGCCTGGTCGGCATCGCCGGCGGCACACGGATCGGCGAGCGCTGTTTTCTTGGCGGCCATGTTGGTATTAGCAATAGCCTGACAATCGGCGATGGCTGTCTGTTGTCATTTGGCGCGATCGTGACTAGGGATTTGCTCCCGAACTCGGTCGTGCGACGCGGCGGCGGCGATAAAATTACGCCGTTTGCGAGTTCGCGGGTGCGCCGGCTGCTGTGAGCACATCCATACCGGCCCGCGGGCGCAGTGATCCACGGGTTTCCGGTCAATGTCATTATGAAGCCGCGCGAACGCCTGGAGCTCGAAAATCTGCGGGCCCAGGCAGTCGCAAAGACGCTGCCGCCGCGCGCCGGCCTTTCCCGATGCCGGCCGCTCGCCCCGCCGCGACGCGGGTGGGTCGCGTCAGCGATCCGGCGGCCAAAGTGCGGGCGAACCCTTGGCCCGCGCGACAGTATTTGCATGCAGCGCACCGGTCGAATCATAGGTTCCCTGCGCCGTGTAAGCTTTCCCGGACACCAGGACGCCGGTGTGCTCCCTGTGGAGAGCTTCCGAATCGTCGACCCGCGCGATTTCACCGGTCCGCGTCCGCAGCGCGAGCCCAGTACCAGCGGCCGGTTGAAGAATCCCCGTCACTTGATGCGGAGAAGTCTTGGGGAAGGCTCGCCGCCGGCCCAGCCGCGGCGGCCGCGCTCGCCCCGAACAAATGCCCGCCGAGGCCGAAAATCGTCAGCTGCTTGTTGCTCGCCACATAGACCTTTCCATTCGCCACGACCGGCACGATATTGGCGTTGGCGCCGGTGTTGGGCCATGACCCCGCCCGCGAGGTATACAGCAACGGCAGCGTGCCACCCGAAGGCGCCGCACTGAAGGCATAAAGATTGACCGCGGCAGGGTTGGACTCGACCGGTCTTGAGGTCGCCCAGATGACCGTGGTCCCGGCCATTGCGCCGTTCGACGAAACCGCCGTAAAGGTTCCGCCATCCTGGCCGCTGGCGACCGGCAACGCTGCCCCTTCCTGGACAAAGGCAACCGTGGGCGAGGTCTGAACCTTCCAGACCGTGATTTGGGCGAGTGACGCGAGGCTGGTGGTAGTGCAGCCGCTGCAGCCGCTGCTGACGACCCGCCCGATCCCGCCCGAACCGGTGAAATAGGACGGCCCGCACCAGCAAGGCCCGATGGTTTTTGTGTCGAGGACCTTGTCGGGGCCGCCCGGCGTAAACCCGCCCAGATTGTCGCGATTGAGCAAATACATATTTCCGGATTTGGCGGTGGCCACCGCCAGATTCGGAAACGGACCAGGCTGAGGCGGCAGAACGAGCACGCCCCCAGCCGAAACGTCTTCATCTGCTGCGTCCAAAGAATTTTCGTTCGACGGGGTGAATAGGTCGAGAAGATTTCCGAGTTGCGGGTCGAGCTTCACCACGCTCTCTTGAATATTGCGGACGCCATCATAGGTGCCCGTCGCGGAATTTCCGGTCGAAAAAAACAAATTCCCCGTGGGGTCGGCGGCTATGCCATAGCCAGACATCCAAATGGAGGATAAGAAAAAGCCCCCCGTCACCGCGGGGAGCGTGTCGGTCAACTCATTCGCCGCAAGGGGCGTCAGCGTGCTCGCATGCCATCCCAAAAGCCAGCCACGCGACTGATCGGCGTTGAAATCGCAAAAACTGCCAAATCCGGCGTAAATGTTGCCGGATGAGTGGAGTCCCAATGGAATAACGCCGGATGACTCGAGCAGCGCTGGCCGCTGCCGTTGATATGCGGCGTTGAAAGTATAGGTCTTGCCATCGCTCAATTTGTGCGACGCAGCAACTGTGACTGGCGGAGTTCTGTCGGTCAAATTTTTCAGATTGAGGGCAAAAAGCTGATAGGTTGGGGTCCCGCTTATCAATGTATAGGCGATAACATAGAGTGTCTTGGTTGTCATATCGATGACTGGAGTGCCCTTGATTCCCACATTCGGACTATTCGTGCCGCAACTCAGCGGGTTTAGAACCGGAGTACCGAGAGTTCTCTTAACCAGCACGCTGCCATTGGCCGAATTGATCGCGTAGACCGTATTGGCTTCGGTAGCGACGTAAACGACTTCATACGTCCCCGGCGAGCCAAGCGTGAAGGTACCGGCGGTAATCTGTTGGTTTGGAACGACGAGGGGTTGTGCGTCGACTTGCTCGTCGAGCACGACCTTGGAGAGCACGCCGAATGTGCTCGGTCCGACATTTGCCGCGGTCAGTATTGTTTCACTGCGGTTCCAGCCGGTGCGCAGATTGTCGTAATGGTAGGTCGCGACCACCTTGCTCAGGGCCCTGGCGGGAGCGAGAGGGAGGGCGATTGCCGCGACTATCGCCAAGCCTAGGATCGTAAAGCGTTGCATGGCTTTGCTCCTCGTGCATGTCAATATGCCATCGTGAGAGACGCAGGCGTCTAAAGCATTGAGATAATTCATCAAAGACATTTCCTTCCCAGTGCAAGGATGGCTGGAATGGGTTCAATAATTTCGATTGTCGCCAAGGCTGTAGAGAACCACATCAAACGGGCGGGTGCAAGGCGTCAGAGCACGCGCTTGAACATGCGGATGCCGCGCGACGGCCGCTTAAACTGGACTACACAATCGCCGTGGCCACTGGTGTTGCGCGGTTCTGGCCGTGAAAAACGGGCAAACGCCGATCCGTTGCCCCTAGTGCGGCCGCAATAGATGCTGCCTCTGGCCCCGTGACCCCAAGCAAATGAAAAGATCCGATTTGCCACCTTAGAAACGTCTCGCCCTGGCCCTCCTGGCGCGTCACCCAGGGCTCAAAAGACAAATACAAAGTCCAATGTCAATCCGGCGATTCTATTCCGAAACACTTTGAAATCCCGGATGCCTGCGTCATCCAAAATACTCTTCATTTCTGTTAACGACAGTAAGTACATGTATTCACCGGCAGCCCATTCTTTTCCCATAAGCGTTATATATCTATCAAACGTTTTTTTACCAAACCAGTGCAGAAATGGTACTCTAGTATGGATTTCGACCGGGAAATATCTGTTCGGCGTTGTAATAAATGCCCTCTCTGAAACCCGCCGTATCTCGTTTATGAACGCAAGTTGTAATTCACGATTACCAACATGTTCTATTACGGCATTCGACCAACAAACATCGAACTTTTTGTCTTCAAAGGGAAATTTTCCTCCGCAATACTGGATAGCCGTGACCTTTGGATACCTCTGCTTGAACTTAATCGGAGCGTCGACACTTAACGCCGTAAGCATCTCCGGAAAAGGATAGTATTTTTCAATAAAATTATCAGTATCACTATATTCTTCTTCGCTGAATCCAACATCGAGGACCCGCGTTCGGGCAGTAGGTGCCATCTCTCTCTTGAAGAGATTCCACTTCCTATTGCGGTTCCACGCGGAGATTTTATGCGCTACAGACATGAGGGAACCTCAATATACACCGGTCGCAGCCGTATGACCAGCAGCGGCGCTGGCGCATGGGCCGTTACTCAACCGCGCCAAATCGTCGCTGGATTATTTAGTATGGCGTTGTTGCACGGACAATTTCAAGAGCGAAGTTTAGGCTTTGTCGGCCAAATCTTGCAGTTTTCTTGGGAAAGGACTCAAACTGGGCGACCGGCCGCAAACAGGCGAAACCGGATTACGTTGGAAGCGATCCACACCGGCGCTCGCCGGCTCGTCCAAGGGGCGAAGCGTTCAGCTTGGCAATAGCCCCAAGGGTGTTGATGGCACGGCCGGCAATGGCGGCAGCTACCGCTCGCCCTCTTGCCTTGCCTCAACCGTTACACTTTTCTTCGGCTTCACTTCGGCATCGAGGGAAGCTCCCCTATCTCAACGACCTCCCGCGATGTCCTATCGACGCGACAGCTACAGCGTGCCAGGCACATGAGCGGTGGATTTCGATCGCCGCGTGTGCTATGAGTTCAACTATCGTTTCCATGAAAACATCCGCCGTTCCCATGCGGTACAGGGCACGCGCAGTGCACGCGCTGACGGCAGGGGCACGAAGATGTATTGGTTAACTCCGAGTTGGCCGTTATAGCGACCATTATGACCCATGCAAGCGGTAAAGCTTGGCATGTGCCGAAAGCAAATTATCGCGCATAGGAGGACCAAGTTGGAAGGCTTCAATTATGTCACGTATCAATAACCGGCAGATATTGTGCGACTTTTGGTACTTTCGGGAACTGGATGACCTACTGTGCCCGTTCGAGAAATATGCTGAGGAAAAGCTAGGACTGCGCTTGGCGGGATTTCTTCTGCGCATTTCCGTCTTGCGGGCGTTGCTTTTGGTCTGGCTTGGCCGGGATTTTCGGCTCATTGCGCCGGATTGGTATCGGTACGGACGCCTGATCTGTTTCCTCCAGGCAATTTTGGGCAATCGCAACATCGTTATTTTCGAGTGCATCGATATCGATGTTCGGAGCAAAGGCCCCATCATCGCGGCGACCATCCTTTTTATCTACAAATATCTCATCGGGCCCAGTATGCGGGCGTCCGTTGTCGCCATTCAGGTTATGACCAACCGGGAGCAACAGATATTCGTGGAGCGCTACGGCCTTCCGGAAGACGTGCTCCATACCGTTCCGTGGCCGCTCTCAGGGTGGTTCAGTGAGGTCAACAATTCGGCGGGCGAAGCGAGAGATGGATATGTCCTGGCCTCCGGTCGCATTAGCTGCGATTGGAAAACGCTTTTCGAAGCGGCGCATTTCGGAAATTGGCCTCTCATCGTCGTGTGCTCGAGCAAGGACCTTCCGCGCGTTAGCGCTCTCAACAAGAACCGGCGTGCAACAGTGTTCAGCGAAATCGACTTCACCGAACATCAACGGCTTTCTGCTCGCGCCGCGATCTATGCCCTTTGCCTCAAAGAGAATTTGAGGAGTAACGGCCATGTTCGACTCGCGGCTTCGATCGCGGCCGGAGTCCCTGTTGTAGCCTCCGATGTGCTGGGGTTGGAGGGGTATCTGATCGATGGCGTGACGGCGATCGCCGTGGAGGCCGGGCACCCAGCCGCGCTCGCCCGCGCCATCGAAAATCTTATGAACGAACCGGAGCGGCGAAACGCGCTCGCGGCGTCCGCACGGCAGTATGCGGCCAAATTCTCAAAGCACGACTATTTTTCCGCGCTCAGACAACTATTGTCACTTTGTCTCGACAAATATGCTGCATAAGGGGATGTGAGTTTGCGAAAAATAATAGGTTATGGGGCCGTCCGAGGGCCACAGTCCGGTCCGGGCGGGCGCTCCGTTCGCGAAGGCTTGCGGCGCGCCAAACCGGTCATGCATTTGGACGCCTTAGTGACGATCTGGTTCTTCAATATCTATTTGGCAATACACTACATCAGACTGGCATTAGCACAGGAGTATAACTCTTCGCCGCTCGATGAAATCACGTGCCTTATTTTGCTTCCCTTCGCAATTTTGTTTCTCAGTGACCGGAGGTCTTGGCTGCCTGCCCTGTCAATGTTAGGTTTCGGCACGGTTCTTTTGCTCGGAGTGATTGTTTTCCCCAATAGGGGTGTACCCCAACCAATTTCCGCAATACTAACTATTGCACTTGATTGCAAACTTGCCATTATGACGTTTGCTTTCGCATGGATTTTCAAGAAGACAGGCAACGCTATGCAGATATTTGAAAGTCTTTCTGTTTTGATCATCGTTCTGTGCCTGATCAATATTCCCTTCATTTTGCACGATCTGAGCGCAGGCGTGAACATAAGGGGTAACACTTTAGGGTCGAAAGGTGCTTTTTTCCTGCCGCAAGGGCTTGTCTTGGGCCACTCCGAGGTTGCATGGCTCAATTCCTTCGGCGCCTTCGTGGCCGCAACGCGTTACAGACTGCGGAAACGGACGCTTGACCTTATGCTCTGCGCGCTGTTTGCCACGTTCGTCCTTCTCGCAGTTTCGGTAAAGGAGATGGTGGGATGCTTTGCCGGTCTCCTCATTATCTTCAGCACGCCCCGCTCGGGATTTGGTTCGTTCGGCATGCACCTGGCAGTGCTGGCAGGCGTCGCGGCTCTCGTGCTCACCTATACGAAACTGGGGAGCGCCGTGTTGGCCCATGTCAGCATGTTTTACGGCAGCGATGCCATCGACTCGGTGCGGGCCGGCATGCTGAATGCGTCGTTACGCATCGCGGCCGATTATTTTCCGCTTGGAGCAGGAGGAGGAACTTTCGGCAGCGCGGCTTCCTATCAATACGGCTACAGCCAATTGTATTACGATTACGGGATTTATTTGCTCTGGGGCGGAAGTCCAGATTATGCGGCCTTTCTCCAGGATGCGTATTGGCCAAAGGTGATTGGCGAAGGCGGCGTGCTGGGCGTCATCTTTTACGTGGTTTTCCTAATGTCGTGCGGCGTGTCTATTTTATATCGCGATCCCAATGCAAGTTCGCATCAGGAGGCTTTGCGCCGGTTGTGCCTCGCGTTTCTGTCACTGATCTTGGTGGTTTCGATTGCATCGTCTCCCTTCACGGACGAATTGCTGACCTTTGTTACGGCCCTCTGCTTCGGCTGCGGCATGAGCGGATCCTTACGGGCCGTGGGCGGGCGAAATGGTGCTCTCTCGCCAGCCTTTGCGCGATGACAGCGGCTTCGATTTCGTTCCATCGGTCGAAGCAATTTTTTGCTGCCCTGGCAACGGTTCTGCGGCTCGCGGGGTCGCTGATATCGTTTCTTGTCCAGGTGCGGTTCCTTGGGCCCCATCAGTTCGGGGTCATTGGTTTTGCTTACACGATCGCGGGGCTGGCTTCGGTCTTAACGGATTTCGGCATGAACGTCTATGCCATGCGTTGGGCCAGTGCCGAGCCGGAACGGCGCGCCGTGCTCATATCGCTCTGCGTGATTGTCAAAACTTTTCTCAGCGCAGTCCTCCTTCTGCCTTGTCTTGTCTGGGTCCATCTATTGGGATTTTCGGCCTGGGAGCAATGCGCGGCGGCGTTCGCCATGATCGGCTACTTCGCAGCCGCCACCGCCGACATCGCCCTCATCGGTCTGCGCGTCCAGATGTTGTTCCGCAAGGAATTGATCATCGTGGCGTGGACGACCTTCATCTCCCTCGTCCTGGTCGTCACCGCAGCGACTGTGACCCGCGACGTGCTGTTTACGGCAATTTCCTTCACGATCGGTCGGGGCATCTATCTCGTTGCGTCACTCAACGCCATCCAAGAAATCCTGGCCGGCTTCCGGACGACCGCACGGGGGATTTTTCGCGATGGACTCGCGTTGCTAGTTTCCGCGAAAGTGTATGCCGTCGACTTCATTCTGACGAATGCCATCAATCAGATTGACGTGGTGATCATTTCCTTCTTCGTCGACACCGCTTCTCTTGGCCGCTACGTCGCAGTGACGCGGCTCGTACAGAACGCGCTGCCGCTGTTGGGCATGATGGCGACAGTTTATTTGCCTCCACTAGCTAGCCTCTATGCGAGCGGCACGAAGGATGAGTACCGCTCCCTGGCAAGGCACATGAACTTGGAATTTTTCGTCATCGGCATTGTTGCCGGTCTTTCGGTGGCCGTCATTGGCCCCATTGCCGCCCCAATCATCTTTGGTCCGAGCTATGATGCCGTCCGGGCGCTCTGGCCCGGCTTCGGCGTCTTCTTCATGATGAAAGTTCTCGTGACCCCCTATGGCGTGCAACTCGTTGCGGCGGGCCGGATCCATTGGCGGGTCGCTGCCCAGATCGTTGCCCTAACGTTCACGTGCGGCGCATTGGCTCTCCTGACTCCGGTCTACGGCATCTTGGCCGCTCCGTGGGTTGTTTCCGGGGCGGCGTTCATTCTCGCGCTGGGCTACGGCGAGGCTGCGGCTCGCCAGTACAATGATGCGGTTTCGATTCGGCTGTACTCACTCGCGTGTTGCGTTACTGCTGCCGGCATTTTTGTTGCGCTCCGGTGAGCGGATTAACGGAAGCAATGTTCAGCGAAGATCTCGTGGCAATGCTCCTCGGACACGCAAGTAACGGCCGTAGCGGGGGTCGACATATTCGTCTTCTTTCTGTTTAGCGGTTCGGATTAGGCCCTCCCCTTCCGTCGCTTTGGAGATGATGTTATCTTGTCGATATGGTCAGCGAAACACTGCCTATCCCTGGAATTTATTATCCTCGGATGTTCCCGGAGATGGACACGCGGCACTTGGACGACAACGAGTGCCGGGACTCCGTCCGCTGCTTTCGCCGCCCGGGCTGGTGCCTCTAGTCGCGCTATGGCATGACCGGGAAGCCTCGGGGCTGTGCCCGAGTCATGAGTGGCATTTTCTCTCGCTTGTCCGGTTCCAATTGACCAATTGCCACTTTCGGGGCATGGGACTTGCTTTGATTACTTGCATGGCCTGCGGTACGGGCGGCAATTGCTTACGGTTAGCCGGTGAGATTTTTCAAGGATTCAGACCTTGCAATCCATGAGGAGCACAATGGCAGGCATAAAGGAGATTGCTCAGAAGATTAATAATAAATATGAATCCGCGATCGTTGGTAAATTATCAAAAAATTGGCGCGCGGTTAACGCGGAGGATTTGAACGCTCACCGAGAATTTATCAAGAAAAGCGCTCTTCCGCGGGGCTACTACGAAACCGCACAGGGCAAAAAAGAGCTGGAGGAGCAAACAATCATCCGGGTAGACCTCGACCGTAGGACGTACGCCCCATGGATCAACTCATTTCTACCTCTAAGTGGAAGTAATATCCTTGAACTTGGTGTAGGATCAGGGTCTTCAACGGTAACTCTTGCTGAGCAGGGCGCAACGGTAATTGGAGTTGAGCTTGTTGACCGATTGATGAAGCTCGCAGAGGATAAATGCCGGATCTTCGGTGTTTCGGCGGAGTTGAAGGCCGCAAATGCTGTGGATTATATGGCCAAGAGCGACAAAAGCTTCGATGCGGTTATCTTTTTCGCTGTACTTGAACATATGCTCCCAGAGGAGAGGCTTAAGGCACTGTCACGCGCCTGGCAGCTAATTCGACCTGGAGGTTATCTTATAATAATAGAGGCCCCAAATAGGCTCTGGTATTTAGATAGTCACACGGCATGGTTGCCATTTTTTAACTGGTTGCCACCACAATTGGCTCTCCAATACATGCAATTTAGCCCTCGCGTTGGAATAGCTAAATTACTGACCCCTCCTTCTGAGGAGCATCTTATTGAGCTTTACAGATGGGGCCTGGGAGTAAGCTTTCATGAGATCGATCTATCGCTGGGGAAAGACGTCCGGAATTTAGAACATCACTCACTTGGAGAGTTCTTACGGCGTCGGAGTCCGCTGAGGTATCTCGGATGGCATTTATTGGGGGATGCGAAATATGTCCGTTTTCTCAAGCGAGCGGCTCCAGATGTGCCGGTAGCTTGGTTTGAGCCGTACCTCAATCTGGCGATCCGGCACCCTTAGTGTCCGTCCAGAAACATATTGAATCGGATGAATTATTTGTGATTTAAGGATGGCGGCCTGATTCGAGGAGGGACCGCCGATGTGGACGAAGGAAAACCGCGTGCGCTACAATCGCGACAAGCTGCGTTATCCGAGTGATCTGATTGACGCTGAATGGTCGCTGATCGAACCGCTGATCCCGCCGGCCAAGGGTGGCGGCAACAAGCGCCGGGTGAACCTTCGCGAGATCGTCAACGGGATCATGTATGTGCTCTCGACGGGATGCCAATGGCGGGCGATTCCGAAAGACCTGCCGCCGAAGAGCACGGTGTTCGCCTATCTCGATTTATGGATCTATGACGGCACCCTGGATCGCATGCACCACGCGCTTTACGAAGCGTGTCGCGAGCAAGCCTGCCGCGACACCAGCCCTACCGCCGCGATCATCGACAGTCAGAGCGTGAAAAGCGCCGAAAAAGGGGGGCCTGCATCGATCCACCTGGGTTCGACGCCGGCAAGCTGATCAAGGGCAAGAAGCGGCACATTCTCGCCGACACCGAGGGATTGCTGCTGCATGCCATCGTGCATGCCGCCGACATTCAAGATCGCGACGGAGGCGTTCTTCTGCTGGCCACGCTGTTTGGCCTGTTTCCTTTCTTGAAGAAGCTGTTCGCCGACAGCGCTTATCAAGGGCCGATCTTTCACAAGGCCGTTGGCAAAATCCTGCCCCAACTCGACATCGAAATCGTCAAACGTTCCGATCGGGCCAAGGGTTTCGCCGTCCTACCAAAACGTTGGATCGTCGAACGCACGATTGCTTGGCTCAATCGATGTCGCCGGCTCGCCAAGGATTGGGAAAATCTGAATGTCAAAGCGCTCGCTTTCTTGCGCTTTGCCTCAATCCGCCTCATGCTCAGAAAACTCTGTAATCCTTCCTGATGTTCTTGGACGGACTCTCCAGCTCACCGGCTCAAATAAATCGAATATTCGATATTTTCGGCACACCGGCACTTTGTACATTACGTTTTGCCATTGCGATATTGCTCCCTCCAAGGATCTTGACGAAAACACGGTTTTGAACTCGGATGCCGATGCCAATGCATGCGCAACCATCTTTGACCATGCGAGCGATCCTACTGACGCTGACGCGCACCGTTTGACGGCCGAAGAAATAGTGGCGTAATCGCGGCGTCCCCAGCGCCCCCTCGCGGGCTCGACTCTCTCGAGCCACCATCTCCCGCAAGGGGATAAGGTTTCGCTTTGGCGCCTGCTAATTAGGCGCATAATGCGAAGAGGCTGGGTGATTCGTTTCGGCGTCGGTATTCCGGTCTGAATGTTAGAGGAGCCGCAAGCCCTTGACCAATGCTCTGTTATTTCAGCCGCTTGATGCGCCTGCCCTGCAAGGAATTGCCGCCCGTGCGCGGCCGCGCCGCTATCTCGACGGGCTTAACGCCGAGCAGCGGGAAGCGATCGAGGCGATCGATGGGCCGCTTCTTGTGCTGGCCGGAGCTGGCACAGGCAAAACCCGCGTGCTAACCACAAGAATCGCGCATATCCTGGCGCAGAGCCGCGCCCGCGCGCATGAAATCCTCGCCGTGACATTCACCAACAAGGCGGCGCGGGAAATGAAAGAGCGGGTCGGAACGATTGCCGGGCCGGTCGCCGAAGGCATGCCGTGGCTCGGCACCTTCCATGCAATTTCGACTAAGATTATGCGCCGCCACGCCGAGCTTGTGGGTCTGAAACCGGGCTTCACCATTCTCGATGCGGACGATCAGATCCGCTTGTTGAAACAAGTTCTGCAAGCCGAAAACATCGACGACAAGCGCTGGCCCGCACGCGCGCTCGCGCATCAGATCGATGCCTGGAAAAATCGCGGTCTCGATTCGTCGCATGTGCCGGCAGGCGAGGCGGTTGCGTTCGCCAACGGCAAGGGCGCCGCGCTTTATAAGCTTTACCAGGAGAGGCTAAAAATTCTCAACGCCGCCGACTTTGGCGACCTGTTGCTCGAAACCTTGCGTCTCTTTCGCGAAAATCCGGCCGTCCTAAAACTTTATCAAGACCGGTTTCGCTTTATGCTCGTCGATGAATATCAAGATACCAACACTGCCCAGTATTTGTGGCTGCGGCTGCTCGCGCAGGGGCGCCAAAATATCTGTTGCGTCGGCGACGACGATCAATCGATCTATGGCTGGCGCGGCGCCGAGGTCGATAACATTTTGCGTTTCGAAAGCGATTTTCCGGGCGCGAAAATCGTTAGGCTCGAGCGCAATTACCGCTCGACCGGGCATATCCTCGCCGTCGCGGCGGGCTTGATCGCGCACAACGAGGGGCGGCTCGGAAAAACTCTCTTCACCGATGACGAAGCTGGCGAGAAACCAACCGTCACGGGAGTTTGGGATTCGGAAGAAGAAGCCCGCGTGATCGGCGAAGAGATCGAGCAAATTCAGGCCAAGGGCCATGCCCTCGACGAGATCGCCATTCTTGTCCGCGCGTCGTTCCAGATGCGCGAATTCGAAGAGCGATTTATCACCCTTGGTCTGCCTTACCGGGTGATCGGCGGTCCTCGTTTCTACGAGCGCGCGGAAATCCGCGATGCCCTCGCCTATTTGCGCTGCACCGCGCAGCCCGCTGACGACCTTGCCTTCGAGCGCATCGTCAACCTGCCCAAACGCGGCCTCGGCGACGCTACCTTGCAGATCCTCCACGAACATGCGCGGCGCGCGCGCGTCCCCATGATGCGGGCGGCGGCGGCAATCGTCGAGACCGAGAAATTGAAGCCCATGCAGCGCCAAACCCTGCGCCGCCTTTTGGCTGATTTTTCTCGCTGGGCCGGGTTGATCGAGACAATGCCGCAGGGCGAGCTCGCCGGGACCATACTGGAAGAATCCGGCTATACCGATAAGTGGCGTAAGGAGAAGACGGCCGATGCCGAGGGGCGTCTCGAAAATCTTAAGGAACTGGTCCGCGCGATGGCGGAATTTCCCGATCTTGGCGCGTTTCTCGAACATATCTCGTTGGTGATGGACGCCGCGAATACGGACTCCGGCGCGCGCGTGTCGATCATGACTTTGCACGCCGCGAAAGGGCTTGAGTTCGAGACCGTGTTTTTGCCTGGATGGGAAGAGGGGTTGTTCCCGCATCAACGTTCACTCGACGATTTTGGCCGCGCGGGGCTCGAGGAAGAGCGCCGCCTCGCCTATGTCGGCCTCACGCGGGCCAGGCGCCGGGCGAAACTATATTTCGCGGCCAACCGGCGCATTCACGGGCTTTGGCAAACGACGATTCCTTCGCGTTTCCTGGACGAACTGCCGGAACCTCACGTGGAAGTCGTCGAGGCGGCGACAAGTTCGGCTTATGGCGGCTATGCGCAATCGCGTTTTTCCAACATGGACACCTATGGGTCGTCCTATGCGACGCCTGGCTGGCAGCGCGCGAAGCAACGCGGAGGCGAATCAGCACGGGGCAGTTCCGGGGGGTTGCAAGAGCGCCGGGCGTGGCGTGGCCGGGAGCAAATCGAGGGGGAACTCGTGGCGAGTTCGAACGCGGCTCCGACCTTTGCGAAGGGCGCGCAGGTGTTTCACGCGAAATTCGGCACCGGCACGGTCGCCGCCGTGGACGGCAATAAGCTCACCGTCGATTTTGGCGAGGCGGGGCGCAAAATGGTGTTGGAGAGTTTTGTCAAGGCGGGGCGATAAAGCATCCTGGGCAATCGGGTGAATTAACGGGTGACAACGGGCTGAAGTGCTGAATCTGTCGATGTCCTCTGATTCGCGGGAGGATGAACGCGATGGACGGGGTGACTTGCGATGTTGAGACGATCGCCGAGACGGTTATTTTTCTACGCTATTTCAAGGACCTGCCGGATTGCCGGCAAAGCGGGAAGGTAAGATATCCGCTCGCCGAGGTGCTGCTGTTGTGCCTGTTGGCGGTGGTCGCCGGGGCGGAAACCATCACCGACATCGCCCGCTTCGGCGAGAAGAAGCTCGGCCTGTTGCGCCGATTTCGACCCTTCGCGGAGGGCACGCCGGCACATGATCACCTGGGCCATTTCCTCGCCACGCTGGACACCGAGGCCTTCGAGCGTTGCTTCGTCGCCTGGGTCGCGGCCCTGATCGGGGTTCCCGAAGGCATGGTCGCCATCGACGGCAAGACCGTGCGCCGCTCGAAGGGGAAGGCCAAGGGTCCGATCCACATCGTGTCGGCTTTCGCCGCACGACAACGTCTGGTTCTCGGTCAGGTCAAGGTGGCGGAGAAGTCCAACGAGATCGTCGCCATCCCCAAGCTCCTGGACATGCTGGCGATGGAGGGCGCGGTCGTGACCATCGACGCGATGGGCTGCCAACGCGACATCGCGCAGACGATCGTGGACAAGAAAGCCGATTACATCCTCGCCCTCAAAGGCAATCAGGGCACGCTCCGAGACGACGTCAAGCTGTTCGTCGCCGAGCAAAAAGCCAAGGCGATTTCAAAGACACCAACGTCAGCCGCCACGAGACCGTCGATGGCGATCACGGCCGCATCGAGACCCGGGACGATCACCGTCATCCACGACGTCGACTGGCTACAAGAGCGACACGATTGGCCCGGCTTGAAGAGCGTCGTCGTGGTCGAGAGCACCCGCGAAATCGGCGGCAAGATCGAGCGCGAGACGCGCTTCTACATCACCTCACTGGTTCTCATCGCCAACCAGATCGGCCCCCTCATCCGCGATCATTGGGCGGTCGAGAACAGCCTCCATTGGGTCCTGGACATGGTCTTCCGCGACGACGAATGTCGCATGCGAACCGATCACGCCCCCGCCAACTTCACCACCCTCAAGCACATGGCCCTCAACCTCATCCGAAGAGCACCAGGCAAAGATTCCATCCGCTTGAGGCGCAAAGTCGCAGCCTGGGACGATGACTTTCTCGCAAGCGTATTCACAGCCTGATTAACTCACCCGATTCCCCTGACGTTGGCAAGGCTGCGAACTCGGACCGATGGTCCTATGAACTAAAGGCGCGCGAATGAAGATAATTGGCGTAGGGCGTCCTATGGAGAAGGCCCAATGCCGCTGGCTGCCACCGGATTGCTGAAGAGGACGGCTTCTCTTCGACGGCACAAGTGTGCCAAGGTGGGGTCGAAGGAGCGCCACAATGGGGGAGACTGTCTAAAGCAAAGTTTGGTACAGGTTCTCATTAAGGAGATTTGGTATTATTCATTATCGCGTACTACTCTCGGGAAACTATTTGGGGTCTAAGCTTCTACCGTGCCACGATCATCCGCGGGTCTTGTCCCGCCGGGCCTTAAGAGATACAGGGACTATATGGGTAGGTTGGCTACAAGAATCGGCGCCTCTCGCAGGCGGTTCAACCGACCGGAACCTGATCCAGTGCCTGTGTGAAGGCTTCAGGTGTCATACGTGCGAGCGAAACCCTCGGCAGAGTTGCGTCCTGATGACGGGAAGATCAACAACCCTTTGTGCAGAATGGGCCAGATACATGAAGAGCGACCGGTCTGCCTACAATGGCAACGGCTCAGCCCTGCGCGGAAAGTCGTGTGGAGGCAAAATTTGGCTTGGCGCGACGCCAATTGGGGGCATGTCGGCTTATGGCGAATCATGATAACGATACCGGAATGAGCCCTATGGGTGATGCTGTGCGCGAAGGGCAAGCTACGTTGTGATCTCTCATGAATATCATTGCATTTTTGTTCACATCCCACGCTGCGCAGGCACAAGCGTCGAGACGTGGATCACCGGACGCGACTGGTGGCAAGTCAACCCCGAGACCAAGCATCTGATCGCCAGTCAAGCTAAGTCTTTGTACGGGGACTATTGGAATAAGTATTATAAGTTTGCGATAGTCCGAGATCCGTTCGACAGGATGATCTCCTGCCTGAACTATGCAGAACACTTCGGACTATCGTTCATCAATGGGCGCGGATTATGCTTTGACAAATATCACGACTTGTTCGGCAGAACACTGGTCGTCGAACATGACTATCGCTTCTACAAGCGCGCCAATCTTGTCCACGAATGCCATAAGCCGAATTCAGTCTATGGAAATATTCTCGATGAGCCGCTCGACTTCATAGCGCGGTTTGAAAATCTGGCGGACGATATGCGGGAGGTCCAGCGAGCTATTGGATGCCGAAATCAATTCGTCTTACACACCGAGAAATCGGCACATCGAACGCTCGCAAAACATGATTTCTTAGATCGCGATCTCGCTCAAATAAGCGAAATGTTTCGAGCGGATTTGGAAACGTTCTCTTATTCCCCTCGAGGGTTTTAGATATCAATTGAATAGGGTCAGACGGCTGCTATGTTTTGGTCTTGAGTTCACAATTCCGAACAAACTGAATTTTACAGCAGAATATTTTCTGAAGCGCTTGGGACAAAGAACAATGATCGTGAAAACGGAATTGCAATTCAATTCGACGTATCGAAATTCAAGGGGGAAGAAGTCTTAATCAGCCGAGACCTTGGCGTCCATGCTGGCCGCTGGAGCGGGCATCGCTGCGCCTGCCAGGCGTGCCGCGTCCGGCCGCTCACCTGTGCGCGTATCCTTATCCCCGGTGATGGCGTTTGCCTCCGCCTTTGATATTGACGCGCCTATGATATTGAGGCGTCTGTTGAGATCACGATCAAGCCGCGCCTCGGAGTAACTCATGATATCGTATGCCCAGAATTTCGAAGATGTAATGATCGCGCGGCTTTTCGATGCTCACTACCGCGGTTTCTATGTCGACATTGGCGCCGCTCACCCCGACAACCTGTCGGTTACTCGTCATTTTTACGATCAGGGATGGTCCGGGATTAATGTCGAGCCAACCTTTCGCTTCTATCCGCTGTTATGCAAGGCTCGTCCCAGGGATATAAACCTGCAATGTGCCGTCGGCAACGGCCCAGGCCTCGCGACGCTTTACGAAATTCCAAAGTTCGCCGAAAATTCGACACTCGAACGCAATGTCGCCGATCGCCTCGCTGCCACCGAACTACCCGCAACACCGCACGAGGTCGAGGTCGTCCGGCTCGCTGATCTTTGCGATCTTCATGTCAAGGACCGGACCATAGACTTCATGAAGATCGACGTCGAGGGTAGTGAACTCGGTGTTCTTGAAGGTGGGGATTGGGAGAGATTCCGCCCGCGGCTTTTGATCGTCGAAGCAACCGTCGTCAATTCCAGGGAAGAGAATTGGCAGACCTGGGAGCCGATCTTGATCGAGGCCAATTATCACAAAGTCTGGTTCGATGGTCTGAATAATTTCTATCTGCGCGAAGAGGATCTGAAGCTGCGTCACGCTTTTCGGTTGCCGCCAAACATTTATGATTGCTTCGAAACAGCCGATCTATTCAGACTGAAACGATTGCTATCCGACCGTGACGCGCCATTCCTACAGATCAAGGCCTTGCTTTCCCGCCGCAGCGTCCGCTGGTTTAATAGGGTCGCAAATTGGCCTGAATTGAAGGAGCTAGCCGACTGGTCGAAAATTCCTCAATAGAACCTGGCGGTGCACTGGCTTGGGAAAAAATGGGTATGGGAACTCCAGCTATCGCCATGAGCGATCTTGAATGCCCGCGCTGCGGGTCATCCCTGAACGTCCTGGCTTGTCCAGAATGCGGCGCCGCCTATGAACCTGTCTGGGGCATTCCTTTCATCGGCAGCTATGAGCGCGCCGATGCATTGGGCTTGATCGAAATCGCCGCTCACGTGCCCAAGCGTGCAGAATTGCATATGCCGCAGGATATCGTGCAGATTTTGGATGGACTGTGCGAGCGCTATCATTCCGCTTCCAATAAAGTAGCGTTCATCGAGAACAACCCCAGAGCCGGGATGTGGGATTTTCAGAATTGCTACGATGAGTGGCGGACGTTCCATCTATTGATCGACGGGCTTGATCTTCGCGAAATGCGCGTTCTCGATATTGGCGCCGGCCAGGGGTTTGACAGCCAGCGGCTTTCGCTCCTTGGCGCCGAGGTCACGGCGCTCGAGTTTAACCCGATCCGCGCCGAGGCAGGCCAAGGCAACTTCCCGCATATCCGCTGGATTGGCGGCTTCTCCCATGCGCTGCCGTTCAAATCAGCCTCATTCGATGGCGTGTTTTGCAACTCCGCCCTCCATCATATGAGGGACATCCCCGCGGCGATTGCGGAAGCTCTCCGCGTGCTTCGTCCAGGCGGAATCCTCATTACGACGGGCGATCCGTTCCGCGCCGATGACATCCCTCAATTCCACGAACTGGAGATATTCGACCGGCACGAGCATGCACTTCTCGGCATTAACGAACAAATCCCCCGGTTTTCGGATTTTGTTCAAACATTTGAAGAGAGCGCTGACTGCGTCGAGGCAGAAGTCTTCACTTATATGCTGTATGGCGGCAAGTCAGGTAAAGACCCTAATTTGACCGAATGGACTCGCTGGGATCTTGCAGTCGATGGCAGCATGCTCAAACAGCGTAATGGCAGCATCTCCCTTCGCGTAAAGTTGGTCAAGAAATGGCCGCGCGAGCGCCTGCTGCAAACAGGAGGCGTTCTCAGTCCTCCGGCCTTCGCCAGTTTGCTGCATGAGGAGTTCTGAGGCGATTTCGACGCTTGCAGCGATCATGCCTGACGAGGACGTCAACAAGGCGTTTCGAACGCCGCCCTCAAAATTCGATCTTCTTAACGGCTGGCGCCTGGGTGACAAGTCGAGGGGCGTGAGAACCGCATACCGCCGTGGGCGGTGGTTCCTTATCCGGAATGACGAAGAGATTTTAAGTTTCTCTATCCGCTCGCCGGTGCCAGCAAATTTCTCGGTGTTTCTCGATGCAAAGCCCGTGCAGCATTTGGCCGCGACTGCAGAATGGCAGAAGATCGCGGTTGATTTGACATGCATCACACCGTCGATGCGATATGTGCTTGAGATCCGCCGCGATGAAAAGGCGGCCGATTTCGACAGCAATTGCTTTCAGGTAAAGAAGCGCGAGGTTCATAGGCCCGGACTGTTCTGGCATCTTGCGCAGCGGCTCTTGCGGCGGACCATGGAATTTTCGCTCCCCTCAAAGCATTGAGCAGACCAAAATGCTTTGCTGGCCTTGTAGCCGTCCGGCTGCTCTTACTGCCCCCTGTGGGGAGACACAAATGACGGAATTCTCCCGCCGCCAGACCCTGGCGGCATTGCTCGCCGCGAGTGCGAATTTTGCCGCGCATCCCGCGCGTGCTGCTTCTCTTACCGTGGCACGGCAGTCTTTTCTTCTTGTCAACGATGTCTACCGGATCGAGGAGAACAAGGACGGGCGCGGCGGAATGGCGCGCTTCGCTTCTGCCGTAAAGGCGGAGCGCGCGAGGGCGCTCGCTGGAGACCGTCGACTTATTTGCGTCCATGCCGGCGATACGCTGTCGCCAAGCCTTTTGTCGAGCTTCGATCAAGGGGCGCATATGATCGATCTCTTCAATGATGTGGGGTTCGATGCGTTTGTTCCCGGCAATCATGAGTTCGATTTTGGCAAGGATGTTTACTTGGAGCGGATGGGAGAGGCCCGTTTCCCGATCCTCGCGGCAAATCTGAAAAATAGTGATGGTGCGCCGCTGCCGGGTCATCACGAACAATTGCTGATCGAGGTGGACGGCCTCAAGCTCGCGCTTATCGGCGCCACCTATGAAGACACGGCAAGCGCCTCGCGCCCGGGCGACCTCACCTTCGCGCCGACGATCCCGGCGGTGCTCGCGGGCGCCAAAAGCGCGCGCGCGGCAGGCGCCGATTTCGTCGTCGCCATCGTGCATGCCGACAAGGCGACAGGCGCGGCATTGATGAATACGCATGCCGTCGATCTCATCCTGTCTGGCCACAATCACGATCTCCATATCGATTTCGATGGCCGCACCGCGCTCGTCGAATCCGAGCAGGACGCGAATTACGTCACAATTGTCGATATCGACGTCGAGAGGACGCGAGACGACGCAAGTCGCAGGCTTCCTTGGTGGCCGGAATTCCGCGTCGTCGATACGGCGAAGATTGATCCGGATTCGTCGATACTTGCCAAGGTCCGCGGTTACCAGGCCGAGTTGGCGAAGCGGTTCGATGTAGAGATCGCGACTCTCGTCGCGCCGCTCGACAGCCGCACCGAGGCCGTGCGCTCGGGGGAAACCGCAATCGGCAATCTTATCGCCGATGCGCTCCGCAAGGCGGGGGCGGCGGAAATCGCGATCATCAATGGCGGCGCAATCAGAGGCAACAAATTCTATCCGGAGGGCACCAAGCTTTTGAAGCGCGACATCCTCGACGAACTCCCTTTCGGCAACAAGACCATGCTGACGCTAGTTCCGGGCAAAGCCATTCTGGCCGGCCTCGAAAACGGATTTTCCCAGGTCGAGGGCTTGCCGGGGCGGTTTCCGCAGGTTTCCGGGCTCGCAGTCGTCGCCGATCCGGCGGCGGCGCCAGGTGCGCGGGTGAAGACGGTGATGGTCAATGGCGAAGCGCTTGACGCCTCCCGCGATTATAAGCTCGCGACCAATGATTTCTTGGCGCGCGGCGGCGATGGCTACGGAATGCTCGCGGGCAAGACGCATGTGACTACCGATTCCGGCACAAGGCTCGTCGCGCTCGATGTGATCGACTATATCGAGGCGGCGAAAGTTATCGATGCTAGAGTTGAGGGCAGGATCGTCTTTCGATAGGCGCGCGGGTGCCATCACCTTGGCCAAGCCGGATACTGACCACATTGCTGTTGGTACTCTCCGCGTTGCACCGTCCTTGCATTGAGCTTGTCGCAACGAACGGCTAGAAGGCGCGCGGGTTGACCTTGGGACGAGAGCCGATGAACGAACCAAATCCTAGCCCGCAAGAACAAGCGCAGCAACAGGCAGCGATCCTAATGCAGGCGCTGCCGCACATGTTGCGCTACGACGATGCGATCGTCGTCGTCAAATATGGCGGCCATGCAATGGGGGACGACAAAGTCGCGCGGGCTTTCGCGCGCGACATGGTTTTGCTCGAACAGTCCGGGGTCAATCCCGTCGTTGTCCATGGCGGCGGACCGCAAATCGGCGCGATGCTCACCAAGCTCGGCATCAAATCGGAATTTTCCGACGGCCTGCGGATCACCGGACGGGCCACCATGGACATAGTCGAGATGGTGCTGGCAGGTTCGATCAACAAACAGATCGTCGGCTACATCAATGCCGAGGGTGGCCGGGCGATCGGCCTTTGCGGCAAGGACGGCAATATGGTGACGGCAAACAAGGTGTCGCCAACGAGCAACGGCGTCGATCTCGGCTTTGTCGGCGAGCCGGCCAAGGTCGATAGGACCGTGCTCGACCAAGTGCTCGGGCGCGAACTCATCCCCGTCCTTGCGCCAGTCGCGCAAGGCGAGGATGGCGAGACCTATAATGTCAACGCCGACACGTTCGCGGGCGCGATCGCCGGCGCGCTCAAGGCAAAGCGGCTAGTGCTGCTCACCGACGTGCAGGGCGTTCTCGACCGCGGCAAGAATTTGATCAAGCAGTTGCACGTCGATGAAATTCATGCCCTCATCGCCGATGGCACGATCACCGGCGGCATGATTCCGAAGGTCGAAACCTGCATCGATGCGCTCGCACAAGGCGTCGAAGGCGCCGTCATCCTCGATGGCAAGATGCCACATGCTGTGCTCGTCGAGCTTTTGACGGATCACGGCGCCGGGACTCTCATTACACGGTGAAAGACACGAAACCCTTTTTGAATGACTCCTCCACTGTTCGGCGCGCCTCTGCCGGCGAAGCCCTGGCGCTCACCGGGACCCTGTCTGACATCGATACTTGGGTCTTCGATCTCGACAACACGCTTTATCCGGCCGACTGCGATGTCTGGCCGAAGATCGATCAGCGGATCACGCTGTACCTCGGCTATCTCTTTGGGCTGGACGGCATATCGTCGCGGGCACTGCAAAAATATTATTATGAGCGCTACGGCACGACCCTGCGCGGCCTGATGGAGGAACATGGTATTCCGCCGGACGATTTTCTCGATTTCACGCATGACATCGACCGATCTTCGCTACTCCCCGACCTTGCTCTCGCTGCAGCGATCACTGGCTTGCCCGGACGCAAGCTCATTTTGACGAACGGGTCGCGTGAACATGCCTTGTTGACCGCCGGGGCGCTTGGGCTAGAGGCGATGTTTGAGGATATTTTCGATATCGCCGACGCCAATTTCGTGCCGAAGCCCGCGGCTGCCACCTACGAACGATTCTTCGACAGGCACGCAGTCGATCCGGCGCGGGCCGTGATGTTCGAGGATCTCGCAAAAAACCTCATTATTCCCCATGAAAAAGGAATGGCGACCGTTCTCGTCGTGCCGAAACCAGGCCAAAAGGATTATCGCGAAGCATTTGAGATCGAGCGGGGAGAGGCGACATCCCATATCGACTTCGTGACAAGCGACCTCGCCCGATTTTTGATGGGCCTCGGCCCGGACGCCCCGGAGACTGCTGGCGCTTAGGGGCTATTGACATTAGCGGGAGGTGTACCGAAACCTCGCGCGCATTTTGCAAAATTTTCCTCTCTCCGGAGACCCAGATGCATGAGCTCGAGACGATTATCAATGCTGCTTTCAAAGACCTTGCCCATATCAACCCGCAGACGCAAGGCGAAGTCCGGGATTCTGTCGAAGCAGCGTTAAGCCTGCTCGATTGTGGAAAACTCCGCGTCGCGGAAAAGATCGAAGGAGCTTCCGGGCTTGGCTCATGGAAAGTCAATGAATGGCTGAAAAAGGCCGTGCTTTTATCGTTTCGCTTGAACGACATGGCGGCAATTGCGGGCGGACCCGGCGGCTCCACCTGGTGGGATAAGGTTCCATCCAAATTTGCGGGCTGGGGCCCGGAACACCATGCGGCCGCAGGGTTTCGCTCGGTCCCGAATTGCGTGGTACGGCGCGGGGCTTACATCGCGCCGGGGACGATCTTGATGCCGTCGTTTGTCAATCTCGGCGCCTATGTCGATCGCGGCACGATGGTTGATACTTGGGTCACTGTCGGCTCCTGCGCGCAAATCGGCAAGAATGTGCATCTTTCCGGCGGGGTTGGCATCGGCGGAGTTCTCGAACCTTTGCAAGCCAATCCCACCATCATCGAGGATGATTGTTTCATCGGCGCCCGATCGGAAATCGTCGAAGGGGTCATCGTGGGCCAAGGCTCGGTGATCGCGATGGGGACTTTCATTTCCGCCTCGACGAAAATCGTCGATCGGATAACCGGCGAGGTGCGCCTGGGTTTTGTGCCGCCCTATTCGGTTGTGGTCTCGGGCAATTTACCCGGAAAACCCTTGGCCAGCGGCACGCCTGGCCCCTCGCTTTATTGCGCTGTGATCGTCAAAACTGTGGATGCAAAAACCCGCTCGAAAACCTCCATCAACGAGCTTTTGCGGGAGTGATTGCTGCGTCTTTGCCGAATCCCCCGCCCAAATCTCGTATTTTCTTGCCGCGAACTGGTTCCCACTTCGCACCAAAATGCTCTAAGACAGGCGGGCAAACCCGCGAAGTCCTGCAATCATGACCACGCCGCCCCGTCCCGAGACCCTTGCGAGATCTCAGAATCGAGATCGATCGCATCGACGCGGCGCTGCATCTTCTGTTAATGGAGCGCGGCGAAATCATCCACCGGCTGATCGAGGCGAAGGCGAGGGCCGGCGGCGGCTCGGCGTTCCGGCCCGGCCGCGAGGCCGACATGATGCGCGGCCTTGTGTCCCGCCACCAGGGCCTGCTGCCCCTCGACACCGTCGAGGGCATTTGGCGGATCATCATCTCGACCTTTACCTTCGTCCAGTCGAATTACCGCGTCCATGCCGACATTTCCGGCGGCGATGCCGCGATGCGCGATAGCTGCCGGTTTCATTTCGGCTTCACGGTTCCATATGTTACGCATCAAGACGCCGCGCAGGTCATCGCGGCGGTGGCGCGATCGGGCGGCGATCTTGGCATGGTGCGGGCGGGAACGCCTGCCAGTCCATGGTGGCGCGGGCTAGCTGCGCCGGATGCGCCAAAGATCATCGCCAGGCTGCCGTTTGTCGAGCGCCCGGATCATCCGGCCGGAATGCCTGTATTCATCATCGCCCAGCCACTCGCCGAGGCGGCGGCGCGTGATGTTATTCTCTACGACGTGACAATTGCGGACGGCGCGGCCAATTTAGCTCCGGAGTTTGGCACGCGCGGGCTTGAGATACTTGGCCAATTTAAAGATGGGTCCGGGCTTACTTTGATGATCGCGACAGAGGCTGGGCTTGACGATTTGCGCCAGACCCTTGTTGGCGCCGGTGCGGCCGGACCAAGGATCACCGAAATTGGCAGCCACGCGGCGCGGTTCGATTTGAGCGAGGTCCAAAACCTGGCGGCGCAATGAATTTGTTCGGGAGTTTGCTCAGATGACAAAAATTGCCATGTCCGGCGTAGAGGCGGGGCCGCGCCCGCGCGCGGCTATTTTTGACATCGATCCTTATGTTCCGGGCCAAAGCGCCGCGCCTGGCGCCCCCAGAGTATTCAAGCTTTCGGCGAACGAGACACCGCTTGGGCCATCGCCGCGCGCGCGGGAAGCTTTCCGTGGTTTTGCCGATCGCCTCCAGGATTATCCAGATGGCAACGCAACCGTCCTGCGCGAGGCGCTCGGCGCCAAGCACGGTTTCGATCCGGCAAGAATCGTCTGCGGCACTGGCTCGGACGAAATCCTCCACCTTCTCGCCGCCGCCTACATCGGTCCGGGCGAGGAAGGCGTGTTCACGCAACATGGTTTTCTCGTTTATAAGATCGCCATACTCGCGGCGGGCGGGGTTCCGGTCGTCGCCGCAGAAAAGAATTTAACCGCCAGCGCCGATAATATCCTCGCCAAAATTGGCCCAAGAACCAAGATGGTCTTCCTCGCCAATCCGAACAATCCGACCGGCACCTATCTGCCCTTTGCCGAGGTCAAGCGACTCGCCCAAAACCTGCCCCCCCAAGTTCTCCTCGTTCTCGATGCAGCCTATGCCGAGTATGTGACGCGCGACGATTATTCGTCCGGCCTGGAGCTTGTCTCGAACAGCGAAAATGTCGTGATGACCCGCACTTTCTCGAAGATTTATGGTCTTGCCGGGATAAGGCTTGGCTGGTGTTATGCGCCGCCCGGTGTGTGCGACGCGATCAATCGCATTCGCGGGCCTTTCAACACCAATGGCGCGGCCGGCGCGGCCGGGGTTGCGGCGCTGGACGACACCGGCCATATCGGCAAGGCTGTCACCCATAACGAGACTTGGCTTCCCTGGCTCGCCCGGGAAATCGCCGCGCTGGGAATCAAGATCACGCCAAGCGTTTGCAACTTCTTGCTATTGCATTTCGACGGCGTGACGCGAGCGCGGGCAGCGGACCGCTTCCTGTTGGACCGGGGGTTGATCCTGCGCGCCGTCAGCGCCTACGGGCTGCCGCACTCCCTGCGCCTCACGGTCGGCACGGAGGAGGCGAACGGTCTCGTTGTTGAGGCCCTCAAGGACTTCGTCAAGCTTGAAGGTCTGCCGCGTGCCTGACGGTCTCGGGGCTCCGTTGAGCGAGCCTCTGTTCCAACGCCTCGCCCTCATCGGCACAGGTCTCATCGGCTCCTCGCTGGCGCGGGTCTGCCGGCGCAAGGGGCTCGTGCGCGAAATCGTTACCACCGACACATCAAGCGCCGTTCGCGCGAAGGCCGCGGAACTCGCGCTCGCCGATCGCATCGTGGAGACGGCGGCTGCTGCGGTCGAGGGGGCCGGTCTCGTCATTCTCTGCGCTCCCGTGGGCGCGATGGGCGCGATCGCACGGGAAATTGGGCCGCACCTTTTGCCCGGTGCGATCGTGTCGGATGTTGGATCGGTCAAGACCTCGATCGTCAAAGCGGTCGCGCCGCATTTGCCGCCAAAAGTCCATTTTGTCCCCGCGCATCCCGTGGCGGGAACTGAGGAATCGGGACCCGCGGCAGGATTTTCGACGCTTTTTCTGAATCGCTGGACCATATTGACGCCGCCAGACGGGACAGATCCCAAGGCGGTGGCTAGACTCGCTTCGTTCTGGACCGCTGCTGGCGCCAATGTCGAAATCATGCCGCCGGCCCATCACGATCTGGTGCTCGCGATCACCAGCCATGTGCCGCATCTCATCGCCTATAACATCGTCGGCACCGCCGCCGATCTCGAGGAAGTCACGCGGTCCGAAGTCATCAAATTTTCGGCCGGGGGATTTCGCGATTTTACCCGGATCGCCGCCTCGGATCCCACGATGTGGCGCGATATTTTCCTCAACAACAAGGAGGCGGTGCTCGAAATGCTCGGCCGCTTCAACGAGGATCTCTCCGCGCTTCAGCGCATGATCCGCAATGGCGACGCCGAGGGGCTGTTCGATCTCTTCACCAGAACCAGGGCGATCCGGCGCGGCATTATCGAGCAAGGCCAAGAAACCGCCGCGCCGGATTTCGGCCGCCGCGCGGGCGAGACGTGACGCATTTTTCCGGTATTATGGCGCAGCTGCCACAAGAATTCTGAAAGCCGCGCGCCTATCTCTGCCGCATGGCAGAAATTCGCACAGTCACCACGCTTCGTTCCAAACGAGCGGAAATCATAGCCTCGATCGCGAACTATGAAAAGAAGCGCGCGCCGATCTTGCACATATAACGGCGGCGATCACGATCTTTGAAGCCTCGGGCAAGGTCGAGGAAATCCCGCCCTATGTCAATATCCACCGCTGCTTCAAGTGAGGCGAGGCCATCAACCTATGCAAGGAAGCGCTAGCCAGCGGACCACTGGATACCCACCAGCTTTGCCTTGAGGGTTATGGCCGCAAAGGGGCTCGATACCTGCGACAAGGTGTTCGCTAAGGCCGTGGCGGCGCGCCTTATCCACGCGCTTCGCCAGCAATGTCGGCGCCGGCTTATTAATGGGACAGAGAAGCACTTGGGCGCGCGCGTATGGGCATTGCCGAAGTGAGCGTATTTTGACATAGGGCCGTTGCAAACCTCATGGTTGATAATTGGTTAAATCCATATAATTCTTATGATTAGTGCTAACTATTAATTTTGGCGGTTGGGCTCTGGCCGCTCTTAAGCCCCCTAGCCGTGAGCGCCTGCCGAAATGGAACGGCAGGCGTTTTTTTGCCATTAGGCAGCTTTAGCGGCGCTGGAGTTTGATGGTGTACGTTTGGAAGATATTTAATTGATATTAAATATGTCCGGAGGCTTCGGGTCTGGCGTGAACTTAAATTCGAATACGCGCCCGTCGTGGGTGAGTGCATTGCCTTCGACCATGTAGACGGCCTGGCCGTCCCCCTGGAGATGTATGGAGCAAACCCCATCTGCGGGAACGACCGTCCCCCCGCTTACGACGAGTCGGTCTACAGTCAGGAAATAATATTCTGGCTTTAGCCGCATGTCTTTCCCGCCGCTGAAGGCGACGGCACCTAATATCTTAGACGGCACCTAATATCTTAGGAAGAACATTAATCTGCGTCCGTCCGTCCGTAAAATGCCCGTAAGCAAGCTTGTCCTCACATTCGAAATTCTTGCCGTCAATTTTAAAATCGCAATTGCCATCGAGCGTAACAATGGTTCCTGGTGGGATATCGCCATTCTGGGCGGAAGCCTTTAAATTTACCTTTTTTGGCCTTTGTAAGTTCCACCAGAAGATCAGCGCAAGACCAGCGATCATGAATGGCAGATTAAGCCACGCCGGCGGATTGAGAAGATAAGCTATCATGGCGTGATAGCCGCCGATATCGTGGTAGGTAGCGGCAAAGGCGTCAACGCGGCCCCGCCAGTCAAGGCCCCACTTAATAAAATCCCAAATCGGCCCAAGCCAAAACGCGCCGCCTAGAATCGCCTTCCAATATTTTTTGAACCACATGGAGTATCTCCTTCTAGGGGTTGTACCCTAGAAGGAGAACATGTTGGACTAGAAATCGCCTCTGGCCGGGTCATAGCGGACCCCGGCTTGTGGCGTCTGCGCCATAATACCGCATTTTTCCGCCCGGGGCCCGTTTTGGGCCGGTCAATAGAGCGGCGGAATTTGGATTTGCGTGCGGACCGGACCGATCAACAGAAAACCTTCGGAGAAGGTCAACGGCAGATTTATGCGCCCCATGCCAACGCCGCGTTGGCCGCCGCCGAGCAGCCCGGACAGAACATGGCCAGCAGCAATGAGCGCCGGATCGACACCCAAATGGCGCAGGGCCTTGTCGAGCCCCTTGAAACTGGCGTCGAGTTTGCCTTTCACGCGGTGCTCTTCGTCGAGATCGAGTCCACCCTTTGCATCGAAAATCATAGAACCGCTCGTCAGCGACCCGGCCGTGATTTCGAGATAGCCGTTCGCTGAGCGCCAATTTTCGAGAATGTCCTGGAGCGTTTCCGCCCCGCGTAAATCGGCCTGCGATATTGTTCCTCTTAAATTCATGTCAACGGGAAGTTGCGTGACCAAAACATTGCTGAGCGCTGGAATTGAGCCCTGGTTGATAGAAACCATGAAATCATAGACCTGGCCGTGCTGGTCCCGCGCAAGGACAACATTGACATCGCCGAGCGCGCCTTCCACCACGCCCACAGCTGCGGCCGTGCCTTGCAGCCGGACCTGCTTGCCCGCGAGAGCGACGCGATTGAGCGTGCCCGGCTTGCCTTCGAGATCGAGGAAAAGCTCTCCCCATTGCATCGTAATATCGACCGTGCCGCCGCTGGTTTTCATGGCAAACGGCGGGTCCAGCCGCGCCAGCACTTTGTCAGTCCGCAGCAGCGGCGAAGTGGCGCGGAAACCGCGCAAGGTTCCGCTTAGTGTCTCGCCAAGGAATTCGCCTTGAAAGAGGAAGTTGGCGCAGGAAATCTCAACCGAAAACGGAAAACCGCCGGTTTTCTGATTGGGGCAGGACCACGCGCGGCCGAGCTGCGCCTCATGCGCCGTCCAGGCTGCCAAGATGGCCACGGTCTCGCGCGACTTGACGTACCAGAATACTGGCCAGCCGATCGCCACTGCCATGATAACGGCGACGGGCGGCAGCACCCAGGAATAGGCGGTACCGCGCTGCTTTGTCTTGAGGCCGCTGGACTGCATTAAGTGTTTTCTCCTGCGATTTCGGTCAACCGGCCGGTTTACTTATTGGCTGCGTCCATTGGTGTGGTGCCGCTGCAGCCGGATGCTCGCCGCGATTTCCGACGTTGGCCGGTTTGGCAGGGTGGTTGCGGCGGACAGTTTGACGAGGGGATCATCGCGCAAGGGCGCACTGGTTTCCCGCGTCATGGAACGGCAGCGCCACAGCGCCCCATTCGCCAGTTTGCTCCATCAGAATGGCGCCGGAAGGGAAATTGCTGGGCCAACGCGCCGGTTGAAGTTTGCTTCGGCACTCTGAAGGTGGAACACGTGCACCAGGCTTGTGGCAAAACCTAGGATGCCGCAGCCCCTGACCGGAACCATTAGTGGCCCACGTCGAGCTGTCACTTCCCAGCGCATTTGTCTGGCCAGGGTTGCGCCGCAAAAAGCTGTATGTTAGGTGATCCCCGCCTCGTGGCGGCGCCGCTTTCCGTGACGCCTTTCCTCGTTTACCTGTTCCGGACCGCGTCTCGATTTTCCGCCGCGAAAAGCCGGACCTTTGGAAAGCGGCTTCAACGGCCGTTTAAATTGTGGGAATTTCGCTTTGGCGGCGCAAGAGACGATCGTGTCCGGAATGGCGGGGCGTTATGCCCAGGCGCTCTTCGCGCTCTGTCAGGAAACCGGGACGACGGAACAGGCCGCCGCCGGTCTCGCCGCCTTCGCGGAACTGGCACGCTCAAGTGCGGATTTGCAACGTTTCATCAAAAGCCCGATCTTCTCCGCCGAAGAACAAATTAAGGCGCTCGATGCGCTTCTCGCCAAGGTCGAAATCGGCGGGATCGCCGCCAAATTCATCAAGCTCGTCGCGGCCAAGCGCAGGCTCTTCGCGATTTTCGACATGATCCGCGATTTCAATTTGCTCGATGACGCGCGAAAAGGCGTCACGCGGGCGAATGTGACGGTCGCCGAGCCGCTCAAGCCCGAGCATGTCGAGGCGTTGCGGAACGCACTTACCGGTATTTCCGGCGGCGGCGAGGTCGCCATCGCGGTCAAGGTGGACCCGGCGATCATCGGCGGCCTTATCGTCAAACTGGGCTCGCGCATGGTTGACAGTTCCCTCAAAACAAAACTCAATACGATTCGTTTACGCATGAAAGAGACCGGCTAATGGAGATCCGCGCCGCGGAAATTTCCGCGATCCTGAAGAACGAGATCGCGAACTTCGGCAATGAAGCTGAGGTAACCGAGGTAGGCCAAGTCCTCTCGGTCGGAGACGGTATCGCTCGTGTCTATGGCCTCGACAACGTCCAGGCCGGCGAAATGGTCGAGTTCGAGAACGGCGTGCGCGGCATGGCCCTCAATCTTGAGAGCGATAACGTCGGCATTGTTATTTTCGGCAGCGACCGCGATATCAAGGAAGGCCAGACAGTCAAGCGGACTGGGGCCATCGTCGATGTTCCCATCGGCAAGGGACTGCTCGGCCGCGTTGTTGACGCGCTCGGCAATCCGATTGACGGCAAAGGTCCGATCCTGGCGGAAAAGCGCGCCCGCGTCGATGTCAAGGCACCGGGCATCATCCCGCGCAAATCCGTGCACGAGCCAATGGCGACCGGCCTCAAGGCGATCGACGCCCTGATCCCGATCGGGCGCGGCCAGCGCGAGTTGATCATCGGCGACCGCCAGACCGGCAAGACCGCGGTGGCGCTCGATACCATCCTCAATCAAAAGCCGCTGAACCAGGGCAGCGACGAAAACCTCAAGCTCTATTGCGTCTATGTCGCGGTCGGACAGAAGCGCTCGACGGTCGCGCAATTCGTGAAAGTGTTGGAAGAACAGGGCGCACTGCCCTATTCGATCATCGTCGCGGCGACCGCGTCCGATCCGGCGCCGATGCAGTTCCTGGCGCCGTTCGCCGGTTGCGCGATGGGCGAATATTTCCGCGACAACGGGATGCACGCGCTGATCATTTACGACGATCTTTCGAAGCAAGCTGTCGCCTACCGCCAGATGTCTCTCTTGCTGCGCCGCCCGCCGGGGCGCGAGGCCTATCCGGGCGATGTGTTTTATCTGCATTCCCGGCTGCTCGAACGCGCGGCCAAACTCAACGAGACCAATGGCGCGGGCTCACTCACGGCGCTTCCGGTGATCGAGACGCAAGCCAACGACGTGTCCGCCTATATACCGACGAACGTCATTTCGATCACCGACGGCCAGATCTTTCTTGAGACAGATCTCTTCTATCAAGGCATCAGGCCCGCCGTGAATGTCGGTCTTTCCGTCTCGCGCGTCGGCTCCTCGGCGCAAACCAAGGCGATGAAGAAGGTCGCAGGCAAGATCAAGGGCGAACTCGCGCAATATCGCGAAATGGCGGCTTTCGCGCAGTTCGGCTCCGACCTCGACGCGACGACACAGCGCCTGCTCGCGCGCGGCGCGCGCCTGACCGAACTTTTGAAGCAGGCACAGTTCTCGCCATTGAAGATGGAGGAGCAGGTTTGCGTGATCTATGCAGGGGTCAACGGTTATCTCGATGCGTTTCCGGTTGACCGCGTGCGGGCCTTCGAGGAAGGGCTCCTCGCGCTCTTGCGTGCGAGCCACAGCGGTCTCCTCGAGAACGATTCGCGGCTCGAAAGATCTTTCCGAAGAGTTGAATGCCAAACTCAAATCGATCGTCGATGCCTACGCCAAGAATTTTGCTTGAGTTGACGGCGCATGGAAAAAGGCGACGCGGATAGATCATGCCCTCGCTGAAGGATCTGCGCAACCGGATCGCCTCCGTCAAGGCGACGCAAAAAATCACCAAGGCCATGCAAATGGTTGCGGCGGCGAAGTTGCGGCGCGCGCAGACGGCGGCCGAATCGGCACGGCCTTATGCCGCGCGGATGGAGAAAGTTTTGGCCAATCTCGCCACCTCGATCGCGACGAGGGGCCACGTGCCGGCCCTGCTCGGGGGCGGCGGCGACAGCGTCCATCTCTTGGTCGTCTGTACCGCTGAACGCGGTCTTTGCGGCGCTTTTAATGCCTCGATCGCGCGTCTCGCGCGGGAGACGGCGCTGTCGCTCATGGGGCAAGGCAAGACAGTTAAGATCCTTTGCGTCGGCAAGAAAGGCCATGATATCCTGCGCCGGCAATTCGGACGCCAAATCATCGAAGTGATCGATTTGCGCTCGGTGCGAACACTTGGGTTCACCGATGCCGACGCGATCGGCCGCAAGATCGTTGCCTTGCATCAGGCTGGCGCATTCGACGTATGCACGTTGTTTTTTTCGCGGTTCAAATCGGTCATCGCGCAGATTCCGACCGCGCAGCAGCTTATTCCTGTCGCCCTCCCACCCGAGGAGAAAGCGGGGCAACCGCGGGCAGCTTACGAGTATGAGCCAGACGAGGAAGAAATTCTCGCGGCGCTGCTGCCGCGCAACATTTCGATTCAGATCCTGCGCGCGCTGCTTGAAAATGCCGCATCCGAACAAGGCGCGCGGATGAGCGCGATGGATAACGCCTCGCGCAATGCCGGCGAAATGATCAGGAAGCAAACCATGAAATATAACCGCTCGCGCCAGGCGATGATCACCAAGGAGCTGATCGAGATCATCTCCGGCGCCGAAGCGCTCTAAGCATCCAACCTGCCAAGGGAACCAAGAGGACATAGCATGACTTACGCCGCACCCAACACGCGCACGGGCCGCGTCACGCAGGTCATTGGCGCCGTCGTCGATGTGAAATTCGACGGCGATCTGCCGGAAATCCTCAATGCGCTTGAAACAGACAATCGCGGCAACCGGCTGGTCCTCGAAGTCGCACAGCATCTCGGCGAGAATTCCGTGCGCTGCATCGCGATGGATATTTCCGAAGGCCTTGTCCGCGGCCAGCCGGTCCGGGATACCGGAGGCCCGATCACGGTGCCGGTCGGCGAGGCGTGCCTTGGCCGCATCATCAATGTCATCGGCGAGCCGGTGGACGAATTGGGTCCGGTCGAAACCACCGTGCGCCGCGCGATCCATCAGCCCGCGCCCTCCTACGCCGAACAAGCGACCGAGGCGCAGATCCTCGTGACCGGCATCAAGGTCGTCGATCTGCTGGCGCCTTACGCGAAAGGCGGCAAGGTCGGACTGTTCGGCGGCGCCGGAGTCGGCAAGACGGTTTTGATCATGGAACTCATCAACAATATCGCCAAGGCGCACGGCGGCTATTCCGTGTTCGCCGGGGTGGGCGAGCGGACCCGCGAAGGCAACGATCTTTATCACGAAATGATCGAATCCAAGGTGAATGTCGATCCGCGCGAGCATGGCGGCTCCGCCAAGGGCTCCAAATGCGCCCTGGTGTATGGCCAGATGAACGAGCCGCCAGGCGCACGCGCCCGCGTCGGGCTGACCGGCCTCACCGTCGCCGAGGATTTCCGCGACAAGGGCCAGGACGTGCTGTTCTTTATCGACAATATTTTCCGCTTCACCCAGGCGGGCTCGGAAGTCTCTGCGCTTCTCGGCCGCATCCCCTCGGCTGTCGGCTATCAGCCGACGCTCGCGACCGACATGGGAGATTTGCAGGAACGGATCACCACGACGACCAAAGGTTCCATCACCTCGGTGCAAGCAATCTATGTGCCCGCCGACGATCTGACGGACCCGGCGCCCGCCACGTCCTTCGCGCATCTCGATGCGACAACCGTGTTGTCGCGCGCGATCGCCGAAAAAGGGATTTATCCGGCCGTCGATCCGCTCGACTTCGACATCGCGCATGTTGTCACCGCTCGTCGTCGGCGAGGAGCATTACAACATCGCGCGCCAGGTCCAGCAGATTTTGCAGCGCTACAAAGCACTGCAGGACATCATCGCCATTCTCGGCATGGACGAACTCTCCGAGGAAGACAAAGTGACGGTCGCCCGCGCGCGCAAGATCGAGCGCTTCCTATCGCAGCCTTTCCATGTCGCCGAAGTGTTTACCGGCTCACCCGGCAAGCTTGTTTCGCTCGCCGACACCATCAAGGGTTTCAAGGGACTTATCGAAGGCAATTACGATCATTTGCCGGAAGCCGCTTTCTATATGGTCGGTGCCATCGAGGAGGCTGTCGAAAAAGCGCAAAAGCTCGCGGCCGAGGCGGCGTAGCGCCACGAATCCACATTTAGGAATACGCGATGGCGGCTTTTCACTTTGAACTCGTCTCTCCCGAAAAACTCGTCTTTTCGGGAGACGTCGAAGCTGTGGTTGTTCCCGGAACGGAAGGCGAATTCACCGTCCTCAAGGATCATGCCCCTTTGATCTCGACGATGAAGCCAGGCGTTCTCGTGATCGACGAAACGCCGGCAAAAAAACTGCGTCTCTTCGTGCGCGGCGGTTTCGCCGAGGTTGCGACCTCCGGCCTTACCATCCTCGCGGAGCAAACGATTCCTCTCGCGGAACTCGACGCCGCAAGGCTCGATGCGGAGCTTGAAAATTTCCAAGATGAAGTTGCCCGCGCCAACACGGACGAAGCGCGCCGGATGGCGGCAGAGAAGCGCGACCAACTGCTAGAACTGAGGGCCGCGCTTAAGATCTGACCGGCGTTGCACGCGGCACGTTTGAGTAACTGCGCAGGGTCCTTTCAAGAGGCTCCCAGCAACGAGGCATATTAGCACGATTTCTAGCAGTGTCATGATTGTGGTCTCCCAAAATGCCCAATTTCCAGCCTCCCGAAGGCGTCGGTCCTGCTCACCCAATGTTGACATTGCCACTGCTTGGGGCCGCGTCGTAAGACGCAGTGTTGCCAACGTCGCTCTTGTCTTCTGTCACTGGACCAGCAAAAGGCGTCTCAGAAAGAAAAAAGGCATACACAAACAGCGCGGCCTTCAGAGAACCGAAAAGTGCGAGCCTAGCAGAACCGAGAAGGGCGTCCTTTAGAATACTCATTGTTACTCTCCGCTATCCTTGAAATGACGCGATAGGATCGCGGTTCCTGAAATCACGCGGACGTGAATGTCCGCTGCGCCTCACGGCGTGACCACGACCTTTCCTTGCATTTGCGGATGAAGGCCGCAAGAATAGCGGTAGGTCCCGGCTTTTTCGAAGGGGAACGAAAAACTGTCGTCCGTATCGAGCGCCTTGGAATGGAACTCGCCCTTGCTGCCGACGACGCTGTGGGGAATGTCGTCGCGATTGCGGAAGACGATAGTCGTCCCCGCTTTCACGGTGAGCTCCTTTGGCGTGAAGGCGAAATTGTCGATATTCACCTCCATGTCCGCCGCGTGAACGGGCAGTGACGAAACGGCGCCGAGAGTGACGGCGATAATAAACGCGCGGCAATTCCCGCGCCACCCGCAGTCATGGCGCCTCATGCTAAACGTTCCCATGTTATGTTCCTTTGAGTTCGGTTGTTTCAACTTCCGGAAAGCGGCGTAACGGTGATCGCGAGGCGTTGTTTTCCGCGCCGGACCTCGACGCTCGTTAGTCCCAGCAATCCGCGCAGCTTTTCGGCCGGCGCCAGCATCGGTCCGGGCGAAGCGGCGGTTCCGGGCGCGGGCTGCGGGAAGGCAGTCGACATCGCGGTATGGAAGGTGACGTTGCCCTCCACTTTCTGCATCAATTGATGGATATGGCCATTGAGCACGGTGACCGAGCCGAACCGCTTCAGCAAGGCGAGGGCATGCGCCGAATCCTCCGTGCCCCAGCCCCAATCCTCATAGACCACCCACAGCGGAATATGCGCGAAGACGACGATCGGCGTTGAGGCCACCTTGCCCTTGAGGTCGGCCGCAAGCCAAGCCAATTGCTCATCGCCGAGCGAGCCCATGCCGCCCGCTTTGAGATTGGCGACGTTGACAAGGCCGATGAAGTGCACGCCGCCTTGATCGAAGGCAAACCAGCCGGTGCCACTCGTGTTCTTGCCATGGCGTTCGAGATAGGCTTGGCCATTGTTCTCGTCGATCATATCGTGCTCGCCCGGCACGTAATGAACATCGAGCTTGGCTTCGCCGATGGCTCTTTCCGCATCGTCGAATTGCCCGGGCTTCGAAAGATGCGTGATGTCGCCGGTGTGGATCATGAAGGCGGGCTTGACGGACAGGCCGTTCACCTTGTCGATCGCTTCCTTCAAGGTCCCAAGCGCATCGGGATTGGCCGGCTTATTGAAACCGACATGGCTGTCCGAAATCTGCAGGAAGCTGAAGCCGGTGGCCGCCTTTGCGGCCGCTTGCACCGTTCCAATGCCGAGGAGTTGCGAGGATTTGGGCACGCCGCCACTGAGCGTCCAGATGACGCCGGTCCCGGCCCAGATCATGCATTCGAGCGCGCCGCGCCGGTCGATACCTTGCTTGTTGTCTGACATGTTTGGTCTCCATCCTTAGCGCCATTGCTAGAAAGGAGACTTCGCGGCACGCCAGTTTATTCCCGCCGCCTTGCGAATTTTTCGCGGCCCTCGCCGCTTTGCCCTGGTGCATTTCCGTTGGCGCGCCCACGCCGCAAACTCGGCTGGTTTTGCGCCGCCCACTTGAGGTCTAGATGGCGTGCGCCTTGCGGCCGCCGCGTTCGATCGATGCGGGGGCTTTGTCGCTTGTGATGAGACGACCCGCGAGATCGAGACAGCGGCTCGTGAGCATGGCCGCGCCTTCGGCAAGCTCCTTCGACGCGCGGACGATTTCGACATTGCGTTCCATATCCTCGTGCGACCAGCCACGCGAGTGGGCGATATAAGGAAACTGCGGAAAGATGAACCCCAGTTCGGCAAAGAAACCGAGCATCTGGCCCGCGACCGCCTGAATGTTGTCCTGGCCGCCGACGATAATAAATCCCGCGACCTTGTTGCGAATGAGAACCTGATTGCGGATCGTAACCGCGTTCTGCACGCAGTTCAGACGCTCGGCCATCTTGAAATAGAGCGATGACGCGGTTCCCCATCGTATCGGCGACGAGACGATGACCGCGTCGGCCCAATGCACCAAAGCCTCGTAAACTTGGTCCATCTCGTCCTTCGCATCCATCTGGGTGATCGAGCATGGCCAGGTGCAGGCGCGCGCGCCCTTAGAGTAGTAGCCCTCGCAGGCACGGAAGTTGAGATCGTTCAGTTTGATCATCTGCGTCTCGGCGCCAAGTTCGCGGGCAGCTTTCAACGCATGATCAAGCAGATGGTCGGAGCCCGAAAAGCGGGGATTCGTGGCGTCCATCACCGTCGTCGCGATACCAGCAAGGCGCAAGGGTCCGGCTGCGCGCTCGACCTTGCGCGACAGCGGGTGCGGTTCGTGTGGACTCTTGGCACGCTTGCTGCCGGCGGCAAGGTTGACGAGAACGCGGCCGCTCTCGACCTTCACCGGGTAGGTCGGAATGCGGTCCTGCTCGAAACCTGGCTCGCCGACGCCGCTGCAGCGGTGGAACTTCCAATTGTGCCAGGGGCAGACGATATAATCGCCATCGAGCCGGCCCTCGCCAAGTGGGCCGCCGGCGTGGTTACAAATATTCGAAACCGCGCCGTATTGCCCATCCTTGATGGAGAGCGCAAGCTCGCGGTTCCCTGCCTTGATGTGTCTGAGGGGCGGCCCGGAAAGTTCTTCGCTAGAACCGATGTCGACCCAGTTTTCATCTCCGGCCATGACGTTCCCCTGCTCCCAATTGTTTTCATCGATGCGCAAGCCTATCGTTGCGTCGAAATAATAGCGGAAAAACACGACGGACAGGAGTGCAGCGCTATGGGTGGATCGGATTGGAGGCCGCTTCGAGACATAGACCGGCGCCGGCTGAGCGCGGCCCGCCGGCAAGCTCATAATGCAGTGCAATGGCTCGCACGCGCGGCGCGCGCCTATGTTCCATCGCAGCCAGACGACGGCCATACGAATCTCGGTTGGGACGACACCTTCGACAGCTTTACCACCCACCGGTTGAAAAACGGCACGCGTCTAAGCTTGAAAATTGCCGACCTCACGCTCCTACTGCAGGGCGACGAAGAGACGGCGCGCATCCAATCTTTTTCACTTAACGGGCGCACAAATGCGTTGGCACGCCAATGGCTGGGCGAGCAACTCGGCGCGAGGGGCCTCGACCCGAATGCGCTCGATGCGTCCTCCCCTTATGAGATGCCCGCGCATGCAATCACCGATGGCGCCGCCTATGGCGCGGCGGATTTGACGGATGCCTTGGCCGAGCTTGCCGCCTGGTTCGCCAATGCCGAATTGTCGCTCGTCCGCGTCCAAGGACAAATGATTGAGCGCAAATTGGCGGCCTCGGATGTGCGCTGCTGGCCGCACCACTTCGATCTCGCCACTTTGGCTTCGTTTCCGGCGCGGACTGCCGACACCACAGGGTATGTTGGGGCCGGGCTTTCCCCCGGAGACGAATATTATGACGAGCCCTACTTTTATGTTTCGGTCTATCCCCGGCCGGATAGCGCGTCGCTGCCACCCCTGCCGGCGCTTGGCCATTGGCATACGCACGAGTTCACGGCGGCTATTACGCCTGCGCATCGGATTGTCGCGGCCAACAATCAGAAAGCCACGGCCGATGAATTTCTCGAGGCCGCGATCGACGTCGCGATCAAAATCTTGAGGTAAGGCGAAGGCTTCTCTCTATTCGTCGGGTAGCGGGTCCCACCAAAGAAGTCTTGCCGCCGCTCCATTTTATTTCCGGTGGCTTCCGAATTTTTCGTAACCATCGCCGTCTCGCGGAGATGCGCCGGCAGGGCTTCGAGAATGTTTCCGCCGTGGCGGAAAATGCTAAAGACCAATGCGGAAGCTTCCCGACATCCAGGATGCACATGGCACCTCCACTTTTGCTGTTACAGGATATTGCGCTGACTTTCGGCGGCACGCCCCTCCTCGAAGCCGCCGGGCTTTCGGTCTCTCCGGGAGAACGATTATGCCTCGTCGGGCGCAATGGTTCGGGCAAATCGACGCTTCTGAAGATAGCAGCGGGCCTCATCGAGCCGGATAGCGGAACGCGTTTCCTGCAGCCGGGGGCCAACTTGCGCTATCTGCCGCAGGAGCCCGATTTTTCCGGCTATGGCACGGCGCTGGCCTACGTCGAGGCGGGCCTTGGTCCAATCCATGATCCGCATCGCCCGACCGCGCTTTTGAACGAATTGGGGCTAAGCGGCGAGGAAGATCCGGCACGGCTTTCTGGCGGTGAGGCGAGGCGCGCCGCGCTCGCCCGCGTGCTCGCGCCCGAGCCAGATATTTTGCTTCTCGACGAGCCGACCAATCATCTCGATCTGCCGGCGATCGAATGGCTCGAGGCGGAGCTCGAAGCAACGCGATCCGCGCTCGTCATTGTTAGTCACGACCGCAGATTTTTGCAAAATCTTTCGCGCAGTACGGCCTGGCTCGATCGCGGCCGGACCCGTTCTTTTCCGCGCGGGTTTTCCGAATTCGAGGCTTGGCGCGACCTTGCCCACGAAGAGGAAGCACGCGCACGGCATAAGCTCGATCGCAAGATCGCCGCCGAGGAACACTGGCTGCGTTATGGCGTTACCGCGCGGCGCAAGCGCAACCAGAAACGCCTTGAAGGGCTTGCGGCGATGCGTGCCGCGCGCCGCCAACGGGGCGCCTTCACCGGATTGAAGATCGAAGCAAGCGAAGCGGACATTTCCGGCAAACTCGTCATCGAAGCCAAGGATTTGGCGAAATCTTTTGGCGAGCGCGCGATCGTCAAGAATTTCTCGGTCCGGATCCTGCGCGGCGATCGACTCGGCCTGATCGGCGCCAATGGCGCGGGCAAGACGACGCTCGTCAACCTCTTGACTGGCACCTTGGGCCCCGACCGCGGCTCCATCCGGCATGGCGCCAATCTTGAGCTGGCGACGCTCGACCAGGGCCGCGCGCACCTCGATCCGGAAACGGTACTACAGGACGCGCTCGCCGGCGGCAGCGATTTCGTTGAGATCAACGGCGAGCGCAAGCATGTCATCGGCTATATGAAGGATTTTTTATTCGGCCCCGAACAGGCGCGCACACCGATCGGACGTCTCTCGGGAGGCGAACGGGGAAGGCTGATGCTCGCGCGGTCCTTGGCCCGGCCATCCAATCTCCTCGTCCTCGACGAGCCGACAAATGATCTCGATCTCGAAACTCTCGATCTCTTGCAAGAAATGCTCGCCTCCTACAAAGGCACCCTGCTCATCGTCAGCCATGATCGCGATTTTCTCGACCGGGTAACGACATCGGTGCTCGTCGCGGAGGGAGGCGGCCGCTGGATCGAATATGCCGGTGGCTATTCGGACATGGTGGCGCAACGCGGCACCGGGATTGGCGCTGCGCCGGTTTTCTCCGCGCCCTCGGCTAATAAGGACAAGCCCAAAACCGCCGCCGTTCAAGCGCAACGGGAAAAGCCGCGCCTCACCTTCAAAGAAAGGCATGTGCTTGACAATCTACCGGCGCGTATCGAGGAGCTGCGCGCGCTGAAGGCAAGACTCCAGTCCCTGCTCGACGATCCTAAGTTTTACGCACGTGAGCCGGCGAAATTTGCGGAAGTTTCGGTGGCATTCGCGAAAACCGCTGCGGCGCTGGCCGAGGCCGAAGGGGAATGGCTCCGGCTTGAAATCTTGCGCGAGGAGAGTGCGGGGTAGTACCGCCTTCCTTGGGACCGGCTAGGGCCTGTTGAGATTCATCGTGAGTTTATGACGGCTGCGACGAGATTGATCATCGCTTTGAAGCTTTGATCGGTTTTGTCGCTGCGCAGGGCGATACGCTTGAACTCTTTGAGTTTGCAGAAGAAATTTTCGATCAGGTGTCGCCATTTGTAGATTTCTGCGTCGATAGTGAGTGGCTGGCTGCGCCGCGGATGCTGGGATATGACGATCTTAGCGCCGCGTTCATTCAAATCCGCGATGATGGCGTTGCTGTCGAATGCCTTGTCGGCGATGAGCCCGCCAAATTCAACCCCGTCGATGAGCGGTTGAACGCCGACTGTATCGAACCGCTGTCCCGGCATCAGCACGAAACGGACAAGATTGCCGAGAGCATCGGTGAGGGCGAGAATTTTGGTCGTCATGCCGCCCTTGGAGCGGCCTATGGCCTGATTTTGAGTCCCCCTTTTGCGCCCTGTCCGTGGCGATGAACTTTGACGATGGTGGCATCGGCCATGGCGTACTCCATGTCCGGCGGATCCGAGCAAGCCTCAAAAAGGCGCGTGAAAACATCGGCTTTGACCCAATCGCGGTACCGCTTGAACACGGTGTTCCAGTGACCGAAAAAGACCGGCAGATCACGCCACGGGCTTCCTGTCCGCGCAATCCAAAGAACCGCCTCTATGAAGCGGCGGTTGTCTCCGCCGCTTCGCCCCGGATCCGTCCGCTTGCCCAGGCAATGCGGCTCCATCCTCGCCCATTGGGCGTCCGTCAAAACGAATCGTTCCATCCAAAGCTTGAATCACATGCCCCCGCAAAAGGGAATCCTAAATCTCAACAGGCCCTAAAGTATGTTCGTGGATATTCTTGAACCGGCCACTGCCGAAGGTCCCGCCGATGAGCGACGCCGAAAAACCCAAACTCAGGCAGGCCAATGACAACCCTTGGTACTGCCTCGCAACACTGCATGGCGAACAGGCGAAGGGGGCGCGGGTATGGGAAGACCTTGCCGCCAAAAATCGCTTGGCTTGGAACCGCTGGATAGCCGGAGCCCTGACCGATAAACAACGCGCAGACCTTGTGGGAAAGGGCATTCCTGAAATCGGAGCTCGCACCGCTCACTCCTGAGGAGAAAAGCGCGTTTTTCAGCGCCTTCACCTCCCGTGTAGGTCGCGAGGAAGAAGCACCACCCGACCCGGCGGGAGGTGCAGACTTCGCCCATACAAAATTTCACGTCGTGGTTGTCTTTGATGGTTTTCTTTTCCCCACGCTTGCCGACTTCCGCTCAGCGACGTTCTCCGGAGATGCCGACTTCGGCTCGGCGACGTTCTCCAGAGATGCCGACTTCGGCGCGGCGACATTCTCCGGAAATGCCGGCTTCGGCTCGGCGACGTTCTCCGGAGATGCCGACTTCAACTCGGCGACGTTTTCCGTATATGCCGACTTCCACTCGGCGACGTTTTCCGGAGATGCCTACTTCGGCCCGGCGACGTTTTCCGGAGATGCCTACTTCGGCCCGGCGACGTTCTCCGGACCTGCCAACTTCCGCTCGGCGGCGTTCTCCAGACATGCCGGCTTCCGCTCGGCGGCGTTCTCCGGATATGCCAGCTTCGACTCAGCGAGGTTCTCCGAAAGTACAATCTTCATAAATGCCGTGTTCAAGGCGAACGCTGTTTTCGCTGGTGCACGCTTCAAAACCGCTGTGCCGGATTTTCGGGGGGCAACAATGCATGAAGCCACCGAATGGCATGTCGTAAGCTGGCCGCCGCCGCCAGAGGACAGATCCGCCGCGCAAAATCAAGTCTATGCCTATGAGCGCTTGAAGCAGGAGATGGAGCGGCTCAAGAAGCATGAGGATGAACAATCCTTCTTCCGCAAGGAATTGCGCGCCCGCCGCGGGCTGGTGCCGTTCCGGTCTGGGACGTGGCTTCTCAACTACGCCTTTGAGGCCTTGAGCGATTACGGCCAGAGCATCGTGAAGCCGCTCCTCTGGCTCTTTGGCTTGTTCGCCGTTGGGAACGCTATTTTCTCGGGGACTGCCGCCTTCAAAGGAGCGCGGATGCCATTATCGAGCGCGGCGGGCCTGAGTTTCTCGAATATTTTTTCGTTCTCCTTCCTATCAAGTGCGACATCATGACCAGCGAGATGGTCGCTGGCCTGTCGAGCGTGGCGCAGATCGCCGGCGCGGTGCAATCTCTTTTCGGTGCGCTGCTGCTCTTTCTCCTCGGCCTCGCGCTGCGCGGCCGGTTCCGCATGAGGTGAGCCGGTTCTTGCTTCGGGCCAGAGAATTGCATAGCCTGTGGCTCAAATACAACAATTTCCCTATTGACTTATGTTAGTCTATAATCTTACTGTTAATATGAGACGCCAGCAAAACGCTGGGTTCACCGCAGGCGTAGCGTGAATAGGATGGGCTCCAAGGGTTCTGGCGAAGGGGATTTCAAATGGGTTTCAACAAGGCGCTTCTTCTGACTTCGGCCGCGAGCTTGGCTTCGGCAGTTGCCATTCCGGGCGCTCGCGCGGCGGACCTTCCAGCGCGCCAGGCGGCGCCGATTGAATACGTCCGCATTTGCGATGCCTATGGCGCTGGATTTTTCTTCATTCCAGGAACCGATAGCTGCCTGAGAGTCGGCGGGCTGGTGATGGCCGAGCTGCGCGGCTTCGATCCTTGGTTCAGCATCTCGGGCACCAATTTTTATGCCAATGGCGCGCCGCATCTCGGTACGGGTTTCGTACCGTCGGTCAGCCAATATTCCAATGCCCGCTCCCGCGACGCCTTCAGCTACGCCGCCTTGGGGCGTGTCGAACTCGATACCAGGACCCAATCGCCTTGGGGCACTCTGCGGGCATTCGTGCGCGTGGACTCTTACTTTGGATCAGGCCAGCAAGCTGCGACGGGCAGCCTCCAATCCCTCACCAATACGTTCAATACGACGGCCGGAACGAGCGCGCCGCGCGACACGACGATTATCAACAAGGCGTTCATCCAATTCGCCGGATTGACCGCCGGCTACGCCCAATCGATGTTCGATTTTTATGCCAATGCCTACAACTTCAGTAACTTGCGCGGGTCCGCCGCGACCTCAGCGTTGCTTGCCTACACCGTGACATTTGGCGACGGCTTTTCCGCGACACTATCTGCCGAGGATCAGGCGTCGCGGCGCACCGCGATCGGCAGCACAATAGCGAGCGAGACGAAGGCACCGATCACGATCGGAGGCATTTCGTCGACCTCCTTCCAAGCCCAGCCGGCGGGTTCGCGGGTGCCAGAAATCGTCGGCAATGTCCGCCTCGACCAGCCTTGGGGCGCGGTGCAATTTTCGGCGGCCGCGCATCAGGTAGACACCAGCCTCTTCGCGGCTTCCGCCCTTGCAACGCCGCCGACGACCTATGCCTTCCCGGCCTTGACCAGCAATTCGTACGGTTTCGCGGTTCAAGGCGGTCTTCAGTTGAACACAGACTATATTTCTCCCGGCGATAAGTTTTGGCTGCAAATCGCCTATGAAAAAGGCGCGTACGGCTATATCGCGGGCGATAATCTTGGCTTCAATTATGGAGCGGTCAATCAAAATCGTTATATGGGTGACGGGTTTACTTCAATTAGCTATTCCGGGAGCGGCTGGAACACACAGATCGATTCCGACTGCGTTTTCACTGGCAGCCATACCTGCGAACAGCAATCGGGCTGGGACATCACCAGCGCCTACAAGCATTATTGGCTCCCCATTTTGAGTTCGGCGATCTATGGCTCCTATCTTGAACTGCACTATCCCACCAACGCGCTCGCCGGCTTCGGCGGTGCGGTGGGTGTCTCGAACCTCAAGGAAGCGCGGATCGGCACCAATCTCGTCTGGACCCCGCTCCCAGGCTTCGATCTTGGCATCGAGTTCATGTATGCGCTCCTCGATCAGACGCGGCCGGTTGGTCTTGCCCCAGATACGGTGCTCACCAAGACCGGCCTGCCGACCTTCAATCCAATCACCAGCCAATACGCAGGCCGCATTCGAATCCAGCGCGCATTCTGAAGAACAGCCAGCCGGTGGCCTGAAAGCTGGCGGCGATGCCTTCATGGCTGCCGGCTTGCAACCCTGGGCGCGTTGGGAGCCTTGAGCAGCAAGCTGTCAATGCGCTCTCGCTCACGCTTAAAATTGGCAAACATGCGGCCGTCGAACTCCCGTGTGCGGGCGAGCTTGACCCGCATCGGATCGACGAAATGGCCATTCACGATGATTTCGTAATGGAGATGCGGCCCGGTCGCGAGGCCGGTCTGACCGAGATAACCGATGACCTGGCCCTGCCGCACGTGGGCGCCCTCGACCGCCGCACGGGCAAACCCCGACATATGATTATAGGTGGTGGTGTAGCCGTTGGCGTGCTCTATCTCGATGCGGCGGCCATATCCTGAATCCCATTCCGCCTTGACGATCGTGCCATTGCCCGCGGCAAAAATGGGCGTGCCGGCCGGCGCCCCCCAATCGACTCCCGTGTGCGGGCGGTAATAGCCGAGGATCGGGTGAAACCTCATCCCGAATCCAGAGGTAAACCGGGCCCCCACGATAGGCATGCGAACCAGGAATTTGCGCGTCGAGCGGCCGTCTTGATCGTAGTAATCGACGAGACCGTCATCTGGCGTTTGGAACCGGTAATAGCGGAAAACCTCGTTGCGGGCGGTGATCGCCGCATAGAGAAGCTCGTCGTGCCCCTCGCCTTCCTCGCTTTCGTCGTAGAACGCCTCGAAGGAATCCCCGGCGGCCACCGCCGCTTGAAAATCGACGTCATTGGCGAAAATCCGGACGAGATCGTCAATGACCGGACGCGGAATTTCCTGTTTCAGCGCGGTTTCGTAAAACGAATCGTAAAGCCGCATGCCCTCCGAATCATCGGCATCGTCGCTTTCGTCCCGGCTCGGCCGCTTGGCGTGGCGCGGCGGGGTCACCTGGACATAGCCGCCGCTGTCGTTGATCGCAATGTTCGTTTCCAAGGTTTCGCCGGAATAAACCGAAAGGCGCGCCAGGGTCATGTTGGTGCCGGAGCCGTCGAGATCGGCGAAGAGCAATTTGAGGCGCGCCCCTTCCGTCACTGCGGCTTCGCCCCGCGCGGCACCGAAAGCGCCGACAATGCCAGTGACCTGGTCCTTCGTAACCCCGGCGCCGCGCAGCACACCTTCAAGCGTCTCCCCGTGGTGGACCACGACGAGGCGCTCCTCCATCTGCGTCGGCTGCACGGCTTGCGGTGATCGGCCGACATCGGTCACGTTTTCAGGGACCATGCGCACTTCGATCGTGGAAAATGGGGCAGTCGAAATCGGCGAAGCGGGATTGGCGTAGGCAAGAACGCCTGGAAGATTGGCGCGGGACGTCCGCATCAAAAGAAGTTGCGGCGGCAAGGGCAGCGGCTTGGCACCCGCCGCGAGGGTGTTTTTTACTTGCTCGGCGACCTGGGCCTGGACCTCTTCCATCGATAGTACGGCGGACGGCGAAAACGCCCCGTTTCCGAGATCACGGGTGGACCAGGAGATTTCGGCATCGTCCTGAATTGGCTCCTGGACAGGATCGACCGGATTGCGCGCGTCGGCAAGAACCTTCAAAGGATTAAACGGAGGAACATCCTCGGAGAGACCGAAGCTCGCCAGCGCCAGCATGGTCTGAACATGGGTGAATTTGTGGACCTTGACGACCTCCTTGTCGCCGAGCTTAAGCGTCGTCGGCGCCTGGAAGCTCTGCTTTCCGGCAACGATATCGACCGACTTGACGAGACGATCGCCCTTGCGCGGATTGACACCAAAATCAAGGTTAATCTCCTTGCGCTGAGAGAGTGAGGGCACCGGCGCCTCGGCGAAATATGTTTGGTGTCCAAGCGCTGCGTAGATCGCAGATCCGATGAGCACGGCTCCTGACAGACCCGTTAGAAGAGTGCCGCACAACCAGCGAAGCGAAACTCGCCGCCGATCAAAGGACACGTGGCGGGTGCGATCGGCGTCGATGGCGGGATCGACACCAAATTCCATATTGGCGCGCAATTGGGCTGGCTGCAGGTAAACACCGAAACGCTGACTTTGTACCCGCGCGTCCATCGTCATCGCGATGCTTCGATCCAAGGAACGGCGGTACCAGATTTCATCTGCCTGAACCCACGCGGAAGGATACACGAACAGGCCCGCCCCCATAGGGCCATGGGAAGCCTTCTCGAATTGCTCCGCCGGAATTTCACGCTCTGGCGGAGGGAGCCTCGATGTTCGCTAAAAGGGGGTACGGCGCCGGATGTAACCGCAACCGCGCCGTTACGACGGCCCTCAATCTAAATCTTTTGAAAATGGCTCAAATACGGCGTAGCTCACGGAGATTGCACCGGGCATGTGCTTGCGCCACCGGCGGCCATGTTTTTGCGCCGTGGCCCTTTCGCGAGCGGGGCAATGGTCCTTGAAGCGGCTCCGCGCATCCGGTGAAGCTGGATTACTACTTTCCAATTCGCCAAGATGGCGGCGATCGCAGCCAGATTGCCGGCGAGGGCGGCCCAAAGCATATCATTAATGTGGAATCTAAGCCAAAACGTGGCTCATTCGGCGGCGCGTTTGAACTCCGGGAATGTGCAGCGCGCGTCGCTCTCCCGCTTGAATTCGAGGATTTTGGCGGGCTCGGCGAAGGGCAGCCCGAGCGCTTGCCAGACATCGGCCATGCTTTCGACGAGATGGGCGATATGGGCATCCGTGTGCAAGGGGCTTGGCGTGATGCGCAATCTCTCGGAGCCCCTAGCGACTGTCGGATAATTGATCGGCTGGATATAGATCGCGTGGCGATTGAGCAGCATGTCGCTCGCTCGCTTGCAGAGCTCGGGATCGCCAACGAGCACAGGCACGATATGGGACGGGTTCGGCATTACCGGCAGGCCGGCAGCGCTCAGAGCATGTTTGGTGAGCATCGCCTGGCGTTGGTGTTGCGCGCGAAGTTCATCGCCTTGTCCCTGCTTCAAGAAGCGTATGGCGGTTGTCGCAGCGGCCGCCACCGCCGGAGGCAGCGCGGTGGTGAATATAAAGGCGGGTGCGTGGGAGCGCACCGCATCGACAATTGACGCCTTGGCGGCGATATAGCCGCCAAGTGTGCCAAATCCCTTGGCGAGTGTTCCCTCGATCACGTCGATCTGGTCCATCACGCCATCGCGCTCTGCGATGCCTCCACCATGTGGACCGTAGAGACCAACTGCATGCACCTCGTCCATATAGGTCATGGCATCGTAGCGGCGCGCAAGGCCAGCGATCTCCGCGACCGGAGCCATGTCGCCATGCATCGAATAGAGGCTTTCGAAGACGATCAGCTTGGCTCGCTCCCGCCCCGCCGCGCGCAAAAGCTCTTCGAGATGGGCGAGATCGTTATGGCGGAAAATTTGCCGCTGCGCTTTGGAGCGACGGATTCCCTCGATCATCGAGTTGTGGTTGAACTCATCCGAGAGGATCAAGCAATCGGGCAAAAGATCGCCGATCGTGGAAATTGCCGCTAGATTGGAAATCCAGCCCGAGGTAAAGACGAGCGCCGCCTCCTTGCCGTGAAGGCTTGCCAATTCGGCCTCAAGCTCGACGAGGAGATGGTGGGTGCCGGATATGTTACGGGTGCCGCCCGCTCCTGCCCCATGCCGGACCGCTGCGGCGGTCATCGCGTCGATTACCCGCGGATGCCGCGCCATGCAGAGATAGTCGTTGGAACACCAAATTACGACGTCGCCGGTACGATCCGGTCCGTGCCACTGTGCGCGCGGAAACGCACTTGCGTCCCGATCGAGGTCGGCAAAGACACGGTAGCGGCGTTCCCCTTTCAACTTCGAAATCGCATCATCGAAGTAGCGCGAATAGGGCATCTTTATCGGTCTCCAAACTCCGGCCAGGACTGGCGGGCGAAAATCCGTGCGCGGTCACATGATTAAAAATCGCCGATTTATTTTTCTATGCTTTTTTTCTATGCCTTTTTTAGAACCATCGGACGGAAGGCGGAGGGTGCCGTAAATTGGCAATCGCGCAGCATTTATGCGACGTAGTTGCTCCCCCCGCGCGTGTCCAAGGCTTTAACGAGGTTCGCGCGGGCCGTCAAACCCCTTCTCCGCCCTCTTTTCCGCGATCGCCCGAACAATGCGTGTTCTTGTCACCGGCAGCGCCGGCTTCATAGGGTTTCACATGGCTCGCCGTCTTCTCGACGACGGCCATGAAGTCGTGGGCGTCGATGGATTTACCCCCTATTACGACCGTAAGCTTAAACTACGCCGGCATGAGTTATTGTTGCGCCAGGCCGGGCTTCTTTGGCCATCAAGCCATGCTCGAGGACTACGCTGCACTACAAAGGATTTATGGCGCCGGATTCGATGCGGTTTTCCATTTCGCGGCGCAAGCGGGAGTGCGCTATAGCCTCGACAATCCGCGCGCCTATCTCGACGCCAATCTCACCGGAACCTTCAATCTTCTGGAGCTGATGCGCCATGCGCCGCCGGCGCACGCCCTGCTGGCTTCGACCTCCTCGGTCTATGGGGCCAACGCGAAGGTCCCATTTCGCGAGATCGACCAGGCAGATCATCCTTTGACGCTTTATGCCGCCACGAAAAAGGCGAACGAGGAGATGGCCCATGCCTACAGCCATCTCTTTAAGATCCCGATCACTATGTTGCGGCTTTTTACGGTTTACGGCCCCTGGGGCCGCCCGGACATGGCGCTTTTCAAATTTGCCGCCGCGCTTTTCGAAGGCCGCCCTATCGACATTTACAATCACGGAAATATGAGCCGGGATTTCACTTATATCGACGATCTCATTGAAGCGACGCTAAGGCTGCTAAACCATGCACCGCCCTTGCCGGACATGCGGGCGCCGCCCCTGGCCGGAGACAGCCTTTCTCCCGTCGCAGCCTGGCGGGTCGTCAACATCGGCGCTGCGGCGCCGGTCGCGCTGATGGATTTTGTTGCCGCCATCGAGGCCGCGACCGGATTGCCGGCGAAGCGCAATTTCATGGCAATGCAGAAAGGCGATGTTCCCTTGACGTTTGCCGACACCAAGCTGCTTTTACGATTGACCGGTTTTGCACCGAAAATGCCGCTGAAGGAGGGAGTAAAGCGCTTTATCGCCTGGTACCGGGATTATTTCGGCATTTGAGACGCCGCCGCAACCACGAAAATGGCCGGGTTTTGGCCCGGCCATGACTAGAAGGCAATGTTTCGCCCCGGCAAGTCGTCACGGCGATACAAAACCCCATGCGCGTCCGCCCGGGATCCTGCATGAACAGCCTCCGCCGACATAGGACGGGTGATAGAGTTCACACGTCTTCGCGGGCGTGGCGCAGTAAATCCCGATCTGTCCAGCCGCAACGCTGCGGCCCATCATGAGGGGCGCCGGAGGCGGACCATAGGTCTCATAGGCGAAACGGCCGGCCATCGGATAGGCGTAGCAGTTCCCCGGGTCGGGATAACCCTGCTTGGAGGCGGACGCTTGCAAAGTGAGTGGTATATTCGGGTCGGAGCAAAGAATAGACGTAGTGGTGTCAACCGCCAGGGCCGGGCCACCCTGGGCCAAGACCAAGCCAAGCATCGCGCCGCCAATCAATGATAAAGAATGTTTCATCTGCGTTACTCCCTTTGACCCTTTTCAGGCGTTGCGCGGCCAAATCGCCATCGCCCTCGCCCTCACAGGATTATGTGACACATGCGGTGACTAAACGCGAACAGTCAGGAAACGTTTCATGAAATCTATTTTACTATGTAGCCGCCTTCTGGGATGATACGGATTGACCAGCCACAATGGTGCATCTCGTAACGAGAGCACGAACGGTTTCGCGGCCGTTCGGAAGCTGCGCGGGCGAGGATATAATTCTGAGAATTTGTTAAAAAAATACGGCCGGGACGATCCCCGCCGTACCGTTACACAAGGCGTCCTTTCAAGGCGCGGTAATCAGCGTGTCACCAAACCCCGGGCGTGTCCGCCCGTACCCGGCAGGAACAGCTGCCGCCGCCATAGGACGGGTGTTGGAGTGCGCAAGCTTTTACGGAAATGGTGCAGGAACTCCCCAGCTGCCCCGTCGCCACGCTCCGGCCGGTCACGAGAGGCACCGCCGAGTAGTAGCCGCTGGAGCCAGTCGCGGGATAGTCGTAGCCGTTGGCGTATCCATTGTCTAAGAATTACCGTAGTAGCTAGTGTCATATCCGTAGTTTGGATAGGAATAGGCGTAATTTGAGTAGCCATATCCGCAATAGGGATTGCCCCAATAGCCCCAATAGCCGCAGTCCGCATAAGGATAATCATAGTCCAAGCCGCCCGCGAAGAACGGAATGGAGGCAAAGCGGTTACCGAAATGGTGGAATTGGTGGAAATGATTAAAGTTGGCGAAACGATGATTAAAGCCGCGATTGAAGCGCGCGTCGCCACGCTACGGCCGGCAAACGTGGGGCCGCCACCAAAGCCGCCTAAATGGCTGCCGCCGAATCCACCACCACCATGGAATCCACCGCCACCAAAACCACCGCCCATGTGGCCGCCGCCGAAACCACCGCCACCGCCGTGGCCGCCGCCGAATGCCAAGGCGGGACCGCTCGCAACCAACGCCGCGCCGAGCGCGGCCGTAGACATTGAAATTCCAAAACGCCTCATTTCAGTTTCCTCGCCTAAAATTCCTAATTGGTTTTATTATTTTGCGGCCGCCGCGGCTGAATGGCCCCGATCCAACCTTAGAATTGCTGGAGGTGGCCCGCGAAGCCCGCGCGAGCGCCACCGCGCCTCGGTCGATGGTATTGGGCCAGACCGTTCATGGCCCTACTCTGGCTTGCGGAATAAGGCGCGGCCCACGATACCGGCTCCCACGGCGCCAGATATTGGCGCAAGCCAAAAGAACCAAAGCTGATCGACATAGGGTTTGCCCGCGAAGATCGCCGGGCCGGTGCTTCGCGCGGGATTGACCGATGTGTTCGTTACCGGAATGGAGACGAGATGAATAAGGGTCAAGGTGAGCCCGATTGCGAGCGGCGCGAAGCCCGCTGGCGCGCCCGCCGACGTTACCCCCATAATGACCAGCACGAAAAAGAATGTGAGAAGGATCTCGATGACGGCGCAAGAGAGAATATTGTAATGACCGGGGCTCAAATCGCCAAAGCCGTTCGAGGCGAAACCGCCAAGAACAAAACCCGGGTGGCCTTCCGCAACGATTTTGAGCACTGCCGCTGCGGCGATCGCTCCGGCAACTTGGAACGCGATGTAGGGAATAACATCACGGAAAGGAATCCGCCCACCGGCCCATACGCCGACCGTGATCGCTGGGTTGAAGTGAGCGCCGGAAATATGTCCAACGGCATAGGCCATTGTCACGACGGTGAGGCCAAAGGCGAGCGCGACGCCGAGAAAACCGATCCCCAGTTGAGGATAGGCAGCGGCAATGACCGCGCTGCCGCAGCCGCCAAAGGTCAGCCAAAAAGTACCGAGAAATTCTGCGATTACGCGCTTGCCAAGATTCATTGGTAAAACCTCGCATTATATTACGAAAAGGGAACTTTCACCGGTCGCACGGCTTAGTGCGGCTGTCTAGCACCGGCTCCAGTGGCTTGATGCCACGCCGTTTCATAGCCGGTTGCACTTCTCTCATCGAACCTGCCTTGCCCGCGGCGAGCAAAAGAAACTGGCGCGCGCGCCCACGATTTTGCTCCCCTTGGGATCGCCTGCTCCGTCAGGCTTTTTTGATCAAGGCATTTTTGATAAGGCCGACCACTGCCGTGACAATAGCGCCGGTGATGCCGCCGCCCGCCAATTGCCCGGCCATCGCGGCAATATCGAACCCGCCCGCGCCGCTTACAGCCGTGCCCAGGGCTGGTATAAGCCCCGATAGGATTGAACCGCCAATGCCGCCGCCGGCGGCGCCGGCGATGGTATTACCGAGGGGGCCGAGGCTGATATTTTTCAAAAGGCCGCCGGCTGCGTTTCCGCCGACAGCACCGGCTATAAGTTGGATAATGAAGTTAACGATCGTTCCGGACATTTTCCTCTCCCGCTTGGACCCTCCGGATCGAACGATGCCGGACCCTGAGTGCCGACGTTTGGTTTCGTACGGTAACCAATTGACCGGTCATGAACATATTCCGCACAACGCGGTTTGTGGCGCTAGCTAACCCCGCGACCCTAACGCGATGCAACAATGTAATCAAGCTAGTGCTGGGCGCCGGTTTTACGCCGCATGACGAATGGCGGAGACTGGAGCGGTGTAGCCTCGCGCGTGAGGTGAAGGTTCAAGCTTGCGTCCGCATCGACGCCTTGCTGTTTTTATTTTATTCAACCCGGCCGTCTTGGCCTCCGCCGCCGCGAAAAGCCGCGGCTGCCGTTCATCAAGACGCCGCGACGTGTACTTGCCAAGAATCTTCATCGATCGTCCCGGCAAGTTGCGCTGCTCTATAGCGGTTGAAAATCCTCTTCTTCCAACCCCATTCGTCTCTTCCCTGATGCACCCCTAAAATTGTTGGGGGTGGCCCGCGGAGCCTGCGCGAGCACCACGATGCGCCGTTCCGATTGTGTCGCCAGACGTTAATCGTTGCACTCCTCGGCTTACGGAATAAGGCGCCCCATTCGCAGGTCCATTCCAATTACTGTCCGCCGGCGAGCCGCGTCGCAAAATAGGCAATCGTTTGGGCATAGACGTCGGCCTTGTTCCATTCCTTGATGACGGCGAAATTGGCTGTTCCTGGTGTCCAGGCACCGTCACGTTGCCACCCATGGCTTTGAAGAAAATTAGCGGTCGAGGCCAAAACATCGGGCACGTTATGAATGAGATCGCGGTGGCCACTGCCGTCGAAATCGACCGCGAATTTTAGGTAGGACGAAGGCAGGAATTGGGTCTGGCCGACTTCGCCGGCCCATGCGCCGCGCGCGTCTTGCTGCAGGTCGCCGCGCTGAATGAGCCGCAAGGCGTCCATGAGTTCTGCCTGAAACATCTCGGAGCGGCGGCAATCGAAGGCAAGCGTCGCCAGTGCGCGTAAAGTTGGCGTGTTGCCGGAAACCGCGCCAAAATCCGTCTCGAGCCCCCAGATCGCGACGATCACCGGGGCGGGCACACCATAGGCCTGCTCGATCCGGGCAAAGGTCTCGGCATATTGTTTGAGCAAAGCCTGGCCCTTGTGCAGGCGATAGGCATTGACCATGCGGCCCGAGAATTGCTCAAAACTCTGGTGGAAAACATGTTGGCCATGATCCTTCGCGACGATCTCCGGATCGTAGGTAATGTCATCGAGCACGCCAATCGCCGATGGCGAAATGCCATTGGCCGCGGCCTCCTTCTTGAAGTCCGCGAGCCATGCTTCGAAGCCCGCCGGATCGCGGCAAGTTGCAGCTTCAACCGAAGAAAACCAAAGGACGCAAACGATCAAACCTAAATGGCATATCGTCGATCGCATAAAAACGACTCCAGCTGAAAAGCAAGTAGGACAAATCCGGGAGCGGCGCTTATGCCCGGAACGGGCGCCCAGTTTCGTTCAAAGGGGCACGCTCCCTTCGTTAGCATGAGCGATTTTGGAATAGAACAGAAGTTCTTCGGTTCATAAATCGCTAGGCATTCCGGCGGCCTATTCAAGCGACGGGATCGGAATCCAAGCGTGGGCAGGATTTAAAAAGTTGATCAGCTTTTTCGGTTCTGTCATGATCCTTTGCCCCGGTCCGCCCGCCAAAGTTCAGATCCAAGGCTAGGGTTTTCCATGAAATTTCTCGATTCGGCCAGAGTTTATATTCGTTCAGGCGACGGCGGCGCCGGTTGCCTGTCGTTCCGGCGTGAGAAATTTATCGAATTTGGTGGGCCAGATGGCGGCGACGGCGGGCGCGGCGGCGACGTCATCGCCGAATGCGCGGCCGGCCTCAACACCTTGGCCGATTATCGCTACCAGCAACACTTCAAGGCCGCTACCGGAACGCACGGCATGGGCAAGAACCGCGCCGGGGCCAACGGCGCCGATGCAATATTGAAAGTCCCGCAGGGAACCCAGATTTTCGATGAAGAGGGCGACGTTCTGCTGGCCGATTTAACGCAAACCGGGCAACGCATCCGCCTCGCAAGGGGCGGCAATGGCGGCTTTGGCAATACCCACTTCAAAACCTCGACCAATCAGGCCCCGCGCCACGCCAATCCCGGCCAGAAAGGCGAAGAGCGCGTCATATGGCTGCGTTTGAAACTCATTGCCGACGCCGGGATCGTCGGCTTGCCCAACGCCGGCAAATCGACTTTTCTTGCGGCGGTCAGCGCGGCGAAGGCTAAGATCGCTGATTATCCTTTCACCACCTTGCATCCGCAGCTTGGCGCCGCCACTTGCGACGGCCGGGAATTCATTATCGCCGACATTCCGGGCCTGATCGAGGGAGCACACGACGGCCATGGTCTCGGCGACAGGTTTTTGGGCCACATCGAGCGCTGCCGCGTGCTGCTCCACCTTGTCGATGCCGGAACCGCACATGCGGGCAAGGCCTATAAAACCGTGCGCCGCGAGCTCGAGGCCTATGGCGGCGGTCTCGCGGAAAAACCTGAGATTGTCGCGCTCTCCAAGATCGACAGTGTCGATCAAGCGACGCTGCAAGCTCAGATGTTGCGCCTCAAACGCGCCTCCAAGCAAACGCCACTGCGGCTTTCGGCGGTTGCCGGCACCAATATGCGCGAAATCCTGCGCCGGCTTTTAACGATTATCGACACGACAAGGAACGCCAAAACGGTTCAGCCGGGCGCCGTCGCGGAGTGGCATCCTTGAGTGCGGCAAACCAGGCCGCGGCGGCGGCTTCCGCCAGCTTGCCGGACCTCAAAACCTTCCGCCGTATCGTCATCAAGGTCGGTTCTTCCCTGCTGATCGATCGCGAACAAGGTTGCGTCAAGCGAAGCTGGCTTGAATTGCTTGCCGGGGACATCGCGGATTTGCATGCGCAAGGCGCCGATCTCCTCGTGGTTACGTCTGGCGCAGTTGCGCTCGGGCGCACCGTGCTTGGCCTCCCCGGACGCGACTTGAAACTCGAAGACAGCCAGGCCGCCGCCGCCGTGGGCCAGATTGCCCTGGCGCGAATCTGGGCGGAAGTGCTCGCGGATCGGAAGCTCACCGCCGGGCAAATTCTGGTCACGCTTGGGGATACCGAGGAGCGCCATCGCTATCTGAACGCGCGAGCGACGATTGGTCGCCTCCTCGATTTGCGCGCCGTGCCGGTTATCAACGAAAACGATACGGTTGCGACATCCGAAATACGCTACGGCGACAATGATCGCCTGGCCGCCCGAGTCGCGACCATGGCCGGCGCCGATCTTTTGATTCTGCTCTCCGATGTACCTGGTCTTTACACCGCGCCGCCGGCGGAAAACCCCGCGGCCAAACTTGTTCCGGTGGTTGCGCGTGTAGACGCGGCGATTGAGGCGATGGCCGGCGGCGGCGGATCGGCGCTGTCGCGCGGCGGCATGCGCACCAAGATCGAGGCGGCAAAAATCGCGACGGCCGGCGGCACCCATATGCTGATCGCCGACGGTAGGGTCGCGCATCCTGTGTCGCGCCTCAATGCTTTTGTGCCTTGCACCTGGTTCTTGACCGGCTCCAACCCGGTTACCGCGCGAAAAAAATGGATCGCCGGTTCGCTAGAACCGCGCGGCGCCTTGCATATCGATGCCGGAGCGGCAAAAGCCATCGCGAACGGCAAGAGCCTGCTGCCCGCCGGCGTGACGCGGGTCGAGGGCAATTTCACCAGCGGCGATTGCGTCTTGATCCGCGATGCCCACGCGGCCGAGATCGGGCGTGGTCTTGTCGGCTACGACGCGAGCGAGGCGGCATTGATCGCCGGACGCAATTCGCAGGATATCTTGAGCTTGCTCGGCACTCCGGGGCGCGCGGCGATTGTTCATCGCGACGACATGGTCGTCGCCGGCCGCCATTTTGCTGCGGCGCGGGTTACCAATGGAAATACTTAAAACGATCGACGGAAGGCCATCGCGAGGCCGATACCCTCAAGGTCATGGCCGACATGCGGGCGCGCGGCCCGCGCCGCCGCGCATGCGCTTTCGCTCGCTTCGACCGAGGCAAAGAACCGGGCGCTGCGCGCATGCCGCCGCGACAATACGCGCGCGCGCGGCAGACATCCTCGCCGCCAACGCGCACGATATGGCGTCCGCCAAGGCCAGCGGCGCGACACCCGCCTTCCTCGACCGGCTGGCGTTCGATAGCTCCCGCGTCGAAGCCATGGCGAGCGGCCTCGACGCCATCGCCTCTCTTCCCGATCCCGTAGGCCGCGTCCTCGCCCGTTTCGAGCGACCGAATGGGCTGCTCATCGAGCGCGTCGCAACCCCGCTCGGCGTCATTGGCGTCATTTATGAAAGCCGCCCGGCGGTGACGGCGGACGCCGGCGCGCTCTGCCTCAAGGCCGGCAATGCGGCAATTTTGCGCGGCGGATCGGAAAGCTTTTTTTCCGCGCGGTGCATCCATGAATGTCTCGTCGCGGGCGCTCGAAGAAGCAGGTCTTCCAACGGCCGCGATAATTCTAGTGCCGGTCAGGGATCGCGCGGCGGTCGGCGAAATGCTCGCTGGACTGAATGGCAATCTCGACGTGATCGTGCCGCGCGGCGGCAAGAGCCTCGTCGCCCGCGTCCAGGCCGAGGCACGCGTGCCGGTCTTCGCGCATCTCGAAGGCATCGTGCATGTGTTCGTCGATCGCGACGCCGATCTCGAAAAAGCCAAAGCAATTATTTTCAACGCCAAACTTCGGCGCACCGGGATTTGCGGCGCGGCCGAGACACTTCTTGTCGATCGCGCCTGCGCGCGCACGCATCTCGCGCCCCTCGTCAAAATGCTGCTCGATGCCGGCTGCGCCGTGCGCGGGGATGCCGCCACGCTTGCCGTGGACGCGCGGGTCACGCCAGCGAGCGAGGCGGATTGGACCACCGAATATCTCGACGCGATCATCTCTGCGCGCGTTGTCGAAGGGCTGGAAGAGGCCATCGCGCATATCGAATCCTTTGGGTCGCATCATACCGATTGCATCGTGACCGAAAATCAGGCAGCGGCGGAGCGGTTCTTGAAGGAGGTGGATTCGGCCATCGTGATGCACAATGCCTCGACGCAATTCGCCGACGGCGGCGAGTTTGGGTTTGGCGCCGAAATCGGCATCGCGACGGGCCGGATGCACGCGCGCGGCCCGGTCGGGCTCGAGCAGCTGACCTCGTTCAAATATCGGGTGCACGGCAAAGGGCAGATTCGCCCTTGAGCTTCGTACCATCCGCCAATCCGCCGCCCTTCGTGCCCGGCCTCAAGGTTGGCTTGCTCGGCGGCAGTTTCAATCCGCCGCACGACGGGCACAGAGCGGCGAGCCTGCTGGCATTGCGGCGCCTAAACCTCCATCGTATCTGGTGGCTCGTGAGCCCCGGCAATCCGTTGAAGGACACGGGGGAATTGGCGCCGCTCGCAATGCGCGTCGAAGCGGCGCGCAGGGTTAGTCAACATCCGCGCATCGAAGTGACCGCGCTTGAGGCCGCGATCGGCTCCACTTATACGTTCGACACAATCTCCTATTTGAAACGGCGCTGTCCCGGCGTGCATTTCGTCTGGCTGATGGGGGCGGATAATTTTCGTGCCTTCGATCGCTGGCAGCGCTGGCGAGACATCGCAAGGCTTGTTCCAATTGCCGTCATCGATCGCCCCGGCTTTACGCTGACGGCGCTGCATGGCCGCGCGGCGGAAGCGTTGGCACCTTATCGCCGCGACGAAACGGACGCCCTCTGTCTTGCCACGGCCGCGCCGCCGGCGTTCCTATTTCTGCATGGGCCGCGCTCGCCCATGTCCTCAACGGCGCTTCGTGAGAAACTTGCATCATAGGCACCGAAGGTCGGAACGAGATAAGTTGCAGAGTGCGGCCGGTCACTGCCAGACCCAAAAATACTCAGTCCAGCTTCCCAGGCCGGTCAAGACAGCAAAAGCGGCACAGACCGGCGCCGAGCATGGCGCAAACACATATAAATCCTCTGCAAGGCGCAGCCACGATGCTGGCCTAACCGCAAAACGGACTTGCGGCGGACGCACCGCTTTCGGCACCTTGCACAGTGACGGCGGATGGGACAATGTGTTGGAGTAGGCCGTGCCGCGCTATCCCGGCGGTCTGGAGTGTATTTCCGCGCCGGGCAGTCTTCGTACACCGAAGTGGATGAGCATCTGGACGCCGGCGGGCGGCTGCGCGGCGATCGAAAGCAGGCCGATAATCGTGACGGGCTCGTCGGAAAAGGATTTACGGAGCCTGCTTGACGCGGTCGCCTCGGGCGACCACAAGGCTTTCCGCAGCCTTTACGACAACACCGCGCCGGTCCTCTTCGGCATTTGCGTGCGCCTGATGCGGGATCGCGATTTGGCGCAGGACGTGCTCCAAGAGCAATGACTCGAATTTGGCGCAAGGCGCATCTTTTCGATGCTTCCAAGGGTAATGCTATGGCGTGGATGGCGGTCGTGACCCGCAATTGCGCCTTGAGCCGGTTAGCCGCCGCGCCGCCGCCTCCCGCCTCGCTCGACGAAGCGGGGGTGCTGGCGGCGGTCGAGGCAAGGCCGTCCGGCGACCCGGTGATCGCGGCCGACGTGCGGCAATGTCTGAAACGGTTAAATGAAAAATATAGGAAGTGCGTGACGTTGATCTACCTGCACGGCCTCAGCTATGAGGAGCTCGCAACGCAAATCGACGCTCCCCTGGGAAGCGTGAAGTCATGGGTTCACCGCGCGGTGCGGGAACTCGCTCTATGTATGGGAAAATGATGGCCGAGGATCTTGACCAGATCGCCGCCGCCTATGCTCTGGGTATCGCGCGCGGGGACTTGCGCGCGGCGATCGAGGCGAGACTTTCCGGCGACCCGGCGTTGCAAGCGAAAGTCAAGCTTTGGCAAGAGAATTTTGCGACGCTTGATCTCGCTGCCGGGCGGGAATCTCCGCCGGCTGGGCTCTTCGCCAATATTCTTGACGCCATCGGCGCCGGAGAAACGGAGCTCCCGGGCACCCAGACGCGGCGCGCCGGAACCGGCGTTTGGTTTGAGATGTCACCGGGAGTGACCTATACGGTTTTGTTCGAAGATTCCGTTGCGAAGAGGCGCTCGATCCTGGTTCGCGCTTTGCCTGGTTCCAACTATGGCTCGCACTTTCACGGCGAGGGCCACGAGGAGTGTCTCGTTCTCGAAGGCGATCTCATCATGGGCGATTTGAAGCTCTTGGCAGGAGATTTTCATCTCGCGGCAAAGGGCAGCACCCATCCCGAGGCGACGACGAAGTCGGGGTGCGTTCTTTATCAGTCGGTAGCATTTTAAGGCGCAGGCGCGATGCACCAGTTCCGCGCACGCAGACATGCTACGTCCAGCCCCTCGCCTCGAGCATTTTGCCGTCGTTGCCCGTAATGACCACTTCGATCAATTGCGAGGGCGGGAGATCTCCAATTCTTACGCGGGAAAAATCCTCCGTTCGGCCGGTACCGCCACGTTCCGTCAGCACCCGCAAGACTTTTCCCGCTTGCGTAGCGAGATGCGCGCGTAGTGCTGTGTCGCCCGCCTCGCGAAGGTGCTTGGCTCTTGCCTTCACGATCTCCGGCGCGACCGGCGGCATTTTCGCGGCCGGCGTTCCGGGCCGCGCCGAAAACGGAAACACATGCAGATGCGTCAGGCCGCAGTCTTCCACAAGCGCGAGCGTATTTTGAAACATGGCGTCCGTCTCGGTTGGAAAACCCGCGATCAGATCGGCGCCAAACACGATCTCGGGCCGCAGCCGCCGCAGTTCCGCGCACAGGCGCACCGCATCGGCGCGGCGATGGCGCCGCTTCATGCGCTTTAAAATAAGATCGTCGCCCGATTGCAGCGAAAGATGGAGATGCGGCATCAGGCGCGGCTCATTGGCGAAAGCGTCGATGAGCTCCAAGTCCGCCTCGATGCAATCGATCGAGGACAACCGCAGCCGTTCGAGTTCCGGCGCCGCGCGCAAAATCGCCTTGACGAGACCTCCCAGCGCCGGGCCGCCGCACAAATCGGTGCCATAGGATGTCAGATCGACGCCGGTCAGGACAATCTCGCGGAAACCCTTGCTCGTCAAACGTTGGGCCGCGCGGATAACCGCATCCATCGGTACCGAGCGCGACGGGCCGCGTCCGAACGGAATGACACAAAATGTGCAACGGTGATCGCAGCCGGTCTGGACGCCAAGAAAGGCGCGGGTGTGATCCTCGACGCCCTCATGCAAAATCGTTGGAGCGTCCTTGGCCGCCATAATGTTTGAGACCCCCACCCCGCCGCCGCCAGTCGCCCAGCTCGCCGGATCGGCTTTTTCCGCATTGCCGATCACCCGGAAAACTTCCGGCATGGCGGAAATCGATCGGGATCGATCTGGACCGCGCAGCCGGTGACGGCGATCTCGACTTCGCGGCCGCTCGCGCTTGACGCGGCGAATGGTTTGCCGCGCCTGCCGCACCGCTTCTGCCGTCACCGCGCAGGTATTCACGATGACGAGATTGCTCCGCCCGTACGCCAAGGCGGCGCGGCGCATGGTTTCCGATTCGACAAGATTGAGCCGGCAGCCGAAGGTCACGACTTCGACATCTTGTGAACCGCGCCTCGGTGATATCACGCCGCGATGTCCTTGAAGAGAACGGGATCGAGAAGCACTTCGAATTCGTATTCGACCGGGCCCGTCATCGTGACGTGGCCGTCGCTCTCCCGCCATTCGATTTCGAGATTGCCCCCAGGCAGGCTGACGATGGCCTCGCGGCCAGTGAGGCCCTTCCGCGCGGCCGCGACGAGGGCGGCGCAGGCGGCCGAACCGCAGGCGCGGGTCAAGCCCGCGCCACGCTCCCAGACTTTTAGCGCGATGTGCGTGCGGGAATCGACATTAGCGATCGAAATATTGGCGCGTTCCGGGAAAATAGGATGATTTTCGAGCAAGGGACCGATTTTCGCAAGATCATAGGCCTCGATGTCATCGACCCAGAAAATCGCATGGGGATTGCCCATGTTCACGGCCGAGGGCGTATGCAAGATTGGCGCGTCGATTGGACCGATCTGCAATTCGATCTTGCGCGTGTCATGAAATGGCTCGCGGAGCGGGATTTCGTGCCAGGCAAGGCGCGGGCGGCCCATATCGATCGTAAAAACCGCCTCGGCCCTGCGCAGGCATTCGAGCCGAGCGGCGGCGGTCTCCAAAACGAGTTTTTCGCGCGCTGTGTTTCGCGCCAAGAGGAAGGCGACGCAGCGCGTGCCGTTGCCGCAGGCCTCGGCTTGCGAACCGTCGCTGTTGTAAATCGTCATGAAGGCATCGGCCTTGGTCGAACGCGGCTCGTGCAGCACCATGAGCTGATCGAAGGCAAGGCCTTCGCCGCGGGAAATCGCGCGCGCCTCCGCGGCGCTGACGCTCAAGCCGCTGCCGCGCAGATCGAGCACGGCGATCTCGTTGCCGAGCCCATTCATTTTGACGATGCGCCTATTTGCGAGCTGGCTCAACGGGAGCAAATCCTTTCGTCCATGGCTTCGCGTCCGACTGGCATCGGACTGCAGGCCGCCTCATTTTGACGGAATTTGGCCCGTAGAAGGTGGTGCGAAATTGCGAAACCGGCCTTGGCTGCGGCCGGCCAATTCGTCTCGTTCGGAGGAACAAAAGGCGCGGCACGCGAATTGCTCCCCCATCATATAGAAAAACCTCGGCGGGAATTGAGATTTAACGCAGCCCATTGCTTTTCTGTGCAAGGATTGGCGCAGTCTCGCGCGCCGGGCAATCGAGAATGGAGTCGTTGGCGCAAACCACAATTTTGGAGTGGTACATGAGGTTAGTCAGCATCACCCGTTCGCGCGGCATCGAACTGGCCTTCGGCCTGTTTTTGACGGTCTTGGCCGCGCAGGCGGGGCCCGCTTTCGCGCAGGCCCCCGCCGCCACGCCCGATGCCCGGAAGTGCCGCGCAGGCCCCTGTCTCGCCTGGCGTCAACGCAAAACCTGCTCCCTCCACTCCTGATACCGGCTCGAGCCCCCCGCCGGGGGTGCCGGACGACGCCTCGGCGGTGACCCTTGAGCTCACATCCCGTCCGGTGGCCTTCACGAGCGCCAGCGCGGAATGGGCAAATGGATTCAAGACGGTGATGGGCGAGATAGCCAAAGTCGAAGCGGCAATTAAAAAGGCCGGGCTCACTCAGACGGGACATCCTTTCGCAGTGTTTCTGGAAACCGGCGACAAGAACTTTCAGTTCGAGGCAATGGTGCCGCTTGCCGAAAAACCCGAGGGCAAGGAACTCTCCGATGGCGTGAAAATTGGCGAGTCCCCTTCCGGCAAGGCAATCAAGTTCCTGCATCGCGGCGCCTATGACGATATCGATTCAACCTATGATCTCATCACCGCTTTTCTCGATGAGAAAGGGCTCGAATCGCAAAACCGCTTCCTAGAGGAATATCTCACCGATACGACCGAGCCAGACGATGCCAACCTCGAGGCCGACATTTACGTTTTTCTCAAATAGCCTCCCAGAATTCCGGCCGCGCTTGCGAAAGCCTGCCGCCGATCCGCACCGGGGCAATTTTTGCCGCAAGGCCTGTGGCGTCGAGCTCGACCGCGACGCCGCAGAGGGTTGCCGCACCAGATGCCGGTTCGAACCGCGACGCGGGTAGCTTTGTCGTAAACCTGCGAACCGGCTCCTCTTTTTCCATGCCGATCACCAAATCATAATCCCCCGTCATTCCGGTGTCGGTCACAAACGCCGTGCCATTTGGCAGTATTTGATGATCGGCGGACGGCACATGGGTATGGCTGCCGGCGACGAGCGAAACGCGGCCATCGACGAAATGCGCGAAAGCCTGCTTTTCGCTCGATGCCTCGGCATGGAAATCGACAACCAAGGCATCGCAGCCAACGCCCAAGGGGCAGGCCGATATTTCGCGCGCGATCGCCGCGAAAGGATCGTCCATGGCATCCATGAAAACGCGGCCCAAGAGATTGATCGCAAGTACATGGGCGCCGGTTGCCGTTTCGAAGAGGTTGGCACCGCCGCCGGGCGTCCCGCGCGGATAGTTGAGCGGCCGCAGCAGACGCGGCTGGCGGGCAATGAAGACGAGCGCCTCGCGCTGGTCGAAGGCATGATTGCCAAGCGTTACGCAGTCCGCACCCGCCGCGAGAATATCGGCGCAGATCCTCTCGGTGATCCCAAAACCGCCGGCCGCGTTCTCGCCGTTCACAATCACGAAGTCGAGCCCCCATGCCTGACGCAATTTGGGCAAATTTTCCAATAGAACCGCGCGTCCGGCCCGGCCGACGACGTCGCCGATAGCCAGGAGGCGCATGCTAACGAAGCACCCGGCAGCCGATCAACTCGCGCTCCGTGAGCACGTAATCGAGACTTTCGTCGTGTTCCTCGTGCGGAATTTTTGGAAACTCCTGGCTCGAATAGGCGACGCCAACCGCGCAAATCGGCTTCTTGGCCCGCAACTCCGCTAGGGTGCGGTCGTAGAAGCCTGCGCCATAGCCGATCCGGTGGCCCGTGCGATCGAACGCGGCCAGTGGCACGAACAAAAGATCGGGCGCGGCTTCCGGCGCGGCGGGCAGGGGCTCCTCGATCGCCATTTTACCTTGGAGGGTGGGTTCGCCTGGCCGCCACAGCCGGAATTTAAGGGGCGTGCCCCACCGCCCGGTCACTGGCAATGCGGTTTTGAACCCGGCCTCGCCAAGTTTTTCAAGGAGAGGCAAGGTCGAGGGTTCGCTCGGCGAGCGGAAAATAGGCCGAGACGATCGCCGGACGCAACCGCAGGACGAGCGCGATTCCTTCGATCGCGAGATGGTGGGCGTAAGCAGCGGCAGCCTCAATGCTCGTCTCGCCACGCCGCGCCAAGGCCCGCGCGCGCAGGGCCCGCTTGGTGAGGAACATGACGCAACCAGCTGGAAGAATTGCATGCGCGGGGCCGCGATGGCCGTGGGATATCGATCCCGGGAACCTACAACGTAGGTGGGCGCCGTGTGGCCAAGCCCACGGGCGAGGCCAGGGACAGCTCCCTTTGAGATCGATAAGGCCCCGGGAATGCTGATCCAACACGCACCCCGCAGCTCCGCCTCGCTATTGTAATGGTAGACGGGGAAAGATGCAGGAAATTACCTGACCTGCGAGCATGATCGCTTCAGTCGAATTCTCATGGTCGTTACGCCTGATTATTGCATGATCTTATCCAAAAAAAGCTGAGCTTTTTCGGATCATGATCCACTCCCGCCAAAGGATCGCGCCGCTGTGCCAGCCGTCACCCTTGTCATGAGAGCGTGGAAAGATCCACTTTGCTCTTTGCGAGCTTCTTCTCCATCTTTCTTTCCTCGCGGCGAACGATGAAGATAATAGCGATTGCGCCAGCGACAAAACCGGCAAGCCCGATGACCCCAAGCGGGCCACTGATGCGATGAATCGAATCGCCCAACACAAAGGCGCCTATTCCGAACACAAGCGCCCAAACGATACCTCCGGCCGCATTGAAGAATAAAAATGGTGGCCAAGGGTATTTGTTCGCTCCCGCGAGCAACGCTGCGAGAACGCGCAGGAAGGCGAAAAATCGGCCGAAAAAAACGATTTTTCCGCCGTGTTTTTCGAACAGATATTGCCCGAGTATAAGCCTCTCTTCGGGAAGGTGAATAAATTTGCCATAGCGCAGAAGGAATTTCCTACCCCATGTGCGGCCGACCCAGAAGCCAATATTGTCGCCAATGATCGCGCCTGCCGCCGCGCAGGCGATGACAAGGGGTAAGTGAAGCTGACCAGTCGCTCCGGCATAGATCGAGGCCAGAACCAGAACGGTTTCTCCAGGCAGAGGAACACCCGCGCTCTCCAGCATGACAATGAGGAAGACGAACCAATAGCCGTGCTGCGCGACGAGCAGTTGAATATGGGTTAAAAACACGAAGACTCCGCTCTATCCCGCGCCGGCGAGTTTTGCTTAAAAGCGCGCCCATCCGATACGCAATTGAAGCGGGGGAGGCAAGCCCGTTTGTCAAATCGCATCGAATGAATGCAAGGCCCGAGAGAATTGCGAACTTTTTGGATAAATAGTGCAATAAAATTAAGATAGGGACACCATGAGCTCATCAACTTGAAGCGAGCATGGTCTAAGTCGCTGATTCCGAAATTAAGATCCGCATCAGCCCCTGGTCAGCTGCGGATCAGGTTCAGTAATTCGCGCTGGATTGTCTCGTTGCCGGCGCAGATGGACCCCATGGCCAGCATCGAGGCACCGCCGTCCGCATCGGTCACGAAGCCTCCCGCCTCCTTGATCATGATTATTCCAGCCGCGACATCCCAGGACTGCAAATTACGCTCCCAAAAGCCGTCGTAACTTCCCGAGGCGACAAAGCAAAGATCGAGCGCGGCAGCGCCGAGGCGGCGAAGATTGCCGGCCTTCGCCATGACCGTGACGAAATCGGTCATGAAGCGCGGATGCTCCTTGGCTTTGCCGAGATGCGGAATGCCGCAACCGATCAGACAATCGGCGAAATCGCGCCGCGCGGCCACGCGCAGCCGACGGTTGTTCTGGTAGGCGCCCTGCCCTTTCTCGGCGATAAACATGTCGCCATTTGCGGGATTATGGACGAGTCCCGCTACGATCTGGCCTTCGCGGGCAAGACCGATCGAGATCGCGAAAATTGGCAAGCCATGCAGGAAATTGGTGGTTCCATCGAGCGGATCGATGAACCAGGTATGGCTTTTGTCGGTCCCTTCTATCTCGCCGCTTTCCTCCATCACGAAGCCATAGCCAGGCCGCGCTCTGCTTAACTCCTCATAGAGAATTCTTCTCGGCCTTGCGATCTGCGGCGGTGACGAAATCCCCAGGTCCCTTCACCGAGACCTGCAGGTTTTCCACTTCGCCGAAATCGCGCTTCAAGCCGCGCCCCGCTTTGAGGGCGGCAGCGGTCATCACGTTCATTAGCGCAGATCTGATCATGGTTTCGCCGTAACCTGCCCGTCTAATCCGCCGGCCATTACTAAATCGGCGGCGGCAAGGGGCGATTGGATGGGATTTCTACTTTTCTTCTTTCGGACCCGGCGAAGAAAAAACTGCGCCGCCTCACACCCGCATTGGCATCAACACATAAAGGGCGGCCGCTCCATCGCGGTCTTGCACGAGCGTGGGCGAGCCGGGATCGGCAAGCTTGAACAGCACGGTGTCGCTGTCCAGCTGCTCGGTAATGTCGAGGAGGTAGCGGGCATTAAAGCCGATGTCGATCGGCGCGGAATCATAATCGACGTCGAGTTCCTCGATCGCCGAGCCGGAATTGGGATTGGTCACGGAAAGCGTAAGTTTGGCGTCCGCCACGGCAAGCTTGACGGCGCGGCCGCGCTCCGACGAAATCGTCGAAACCCGGTCCACCGCGGCCGCGAAAGGCGCCCGGTCGACAATCAGGCGTTTGTCGTTGCCGGAAGGAATGACGCGCATATAGTCGGGAAAGGTTCCGTCGATCAATTTCGTGGTGAGCACCACTTGCCCCGCGCCGGCCGAAGGACCGAAGGTGAAGCGCGCCTTTGCCGCCGATATTTCGACGCAAACGTCCATGCTCGCGTCCTCGATGAGTTTTTGTACCTCGGATACGGCCTTGCGCGGCACGATGACCCCAGGCATGCCAATCGCGCCATTGGGGGCGGGAATATCGATCCGCGCTAATCTATGCCCGTCGGTCGCGACGGCACGCAACATCATATGGCCTTCGACATCGGGGGTGTGCAAAAAAATGCCATTGAGGTAATAGCGCGTCTCTTCATTGGAAATCGCGAACTGCGTTTTGTCGATCAGCCGCTTGAGGTTGCCCGCGGCGAGGGTGAAAGAGTGAGCGAATTCGCCGGTGGCGAGGTCGGGGAAATCGCTGTCCGGCAAGGACTGCAAATTGAACCGCGAACGCCCGGAGCGCAGCTGCAACTGGCCGGACTCGCCATGCGATTCGAGCGAAACTTGCGCGCCGTCCGGCAGCTTGCGGACAATCTCGTAAAGGATATGCGCGGGAACCGTGGTCGCGCCAGCGGGCCCGGCGTCCGCCGCCAAGCGCTCGGTAATTTCCAGGTCGAGATCGGTCGCCTTCAGAAGCAGGCTCATGTCTTCGGCGCGCAATAGGACATTCGAAAGAATGGGAATCGTATTGCGGCGCTCCACGACGCGATGCACATGGCCGAGAGACTTCAGCAAAGCCGCTCGTTCGAGAGTAACTTTCATCGGCGGTCCAATCGGGCTTTTGTTCGATCCATCACGCCCGCGCCTTGCCTGCGCCGGGGACGGGGGCGACTTTGGCGCGGCTTTCGCCAAATCGCAAGCCGCGGGATGAATCCGCGAGCGGTTTTACACGGCGGCGCGCGGACCTCGGCGCACGGCCAGACCTTTACCTGCCCTTAATCCGCCGGAAATAAAATAAAAACTTCCCTTCCGGCCAAGAAGCGATGATTTTGAAACGAAAAGTCGATTAAATTCTTCTGCGTAGCGGCGATTGATATGCTAGCGACGCCGCGTGTGAGAGCGTCCAAGCAGGCGGTAGCTATTTTGAGTGTAATGAAATGTCGTTCAAGGCAGAGATTGCCGAATATTTGGCTTCGTTGTTAGATTTTCGAGTAGCTAGAAAAGGACGGGTTGGCCCCCTGCTCGAGGATGACTTTCTTGAGCGCTTTTTTCAGTATTTTGATATCGACTGTGTGTTCGATGTGGGTGCCAATGTGGGCCAGTTTGCAAGGAAAATCCGTAGAAAGCTCAACTACAAAGGCCGCATTATTTCTTTCGAGCCGATGCCGGACATAGCGGCGCGGTTAAGGCGCGAGGCGGAGAACGATGGCCTTTGGTCTGTCGAAGAGGTAGCGCTCGACAACGTGAACAGGCGGGCTACTTTCAATATCATGCAGGACACTGAATACAGTTCTTTGCGCAAACCAGAATGCGGCGATATTGGCATACATGCGGAACCAACAAATATAGTTAGTACGATTGAGGTTGAAACAAAAACACTTAGTGAGTACTATAAGAAATACAAAAATATATACGGGTTCTATCGGCCATATCTCAAAATAGATGCTCAGGGAAATGATCTTGAGGTTGTAAAAGGTGGGTACGATGTCATTAGGAATTTTGTCGGATTGCAAATTGAGTTGGAGTTTAAACGGATTTACGCTGGCTCGGCATCCTATCGGGATGCGATCGATTATTATGAATCGCTAGATTTTGAGATTAGCGCTCTAGTTCCTAATAACGGTGGTACATTTCCATACCTTTATGAAATGGATTGTATTATGATCGGCAAATCATTTCTTCCAAACAGCGGCACAGCGGCTCGCCGGCCGCCCCCCCGGCGCGGCATCTGAATGATTGCGAGCGGCTAGCCCCATTATATACTGCTCGTTAAAGGATGTGGCGTTACTGTTAATTTGCCGACACAATCGCTAATGTTCTCGACCGCTGCACGAGAACTTTGCAACAAGACCCTTTGAATTCCCTGCAGCCGGCAACGATGCCAATGGCCTATACGGCGTGGCCTTCATATGATTACGGACTTGACACTTTGAAATTGGCAGGCAGCTCTGAAAATGCTTTTTCTTGGCGGGATGACCGCCAAAGGGGTGGATTGAAATGGCTTCAAATCAAACAGGCACTGCCTCACCCCAGGCTCCCGGCTACCGGCTACCGGCAACCCCTGACCAAGGATTGACGAAAACATGCCGCGCCGTGCAGGACGATCGCGTGTGACCAGGAAACGCCGTTCGCCTGCTGCCCTGTTGCTGTACTGGGGCATGATCGCAACGGTATGGGCCATGGCGGCGGGCGCGGGCGTGATTGCCTATCAAGCGACGAAATTGCCACCGGTTGACGCGCTTGCCGTGCCAAAACGGCCGCCGAACATAGCTATCCTCGACGAAAACGGCGTTTTACTTGCCAATCGCGGCGATACCGGAGGCGCAGCAGTCCGGATCGCGGACCTGCCGTCCTATCTGCCAAAAGCCTTTATCGCCATCGAGGATCGCCGCTTTTATTCGCATTTGGGAATTGATCCCTTTGGAATTTTGCGCGCCGCAATTCGCAATATCGCAGGCGGCGGCATGGTGCAGGGCGGTTCGACGCTGACGCAGCAGCTTGCAAAAAACCTCTTTCTGACCCAAGAGCGGACCGTTTCGCGCAAAATCCAAGAGGCGATCCTCGCGCTTTGGCTCGAGCATAAATATTCGAAAAATCAGATTCTCGAATTGTATCTTAACCGCGTCTATTTCGGCTCCGGCGCCTATGGTGTCGAAGCGGCAGCGCAAAAATATTTTGGCCACAGCGCCCGCAATGTGACGCTGCCCGAAGCAACTATCCTCGCGGGGCTGATGAAGGCACCGACCAGGCTGGCGCCCAATCGCAACCCGTCCGGTGCCGCCGAGCGCGCGAGCCAAGTCATCGAGGCCATGCGTCAGGAAGGCTTTGTCACCGATGCGATGGCCGCGCTCGCCTCGGCTCATCCCGCGCAAGCGGTCCGAGACCAAAACGCGAGCGCGGTCAACTACGCCGCCGATTTCGTGATGGACACGCTCGATGAGACGATTGGCGCAATCGATGAGGATATTTCCGTCTCGACAACGCTCGATGGAGGCCTGCAAGCGCTCGCGGAAGCCACTCTTGACGACGCGCTCGATCGCAAAGGCGCGGCCCTTGGCGTTGGCCAGGGCGCCGTTGTAGCGCTCGCCCCCGATGGCGCGGTCAAGGCGCTGGCTGGTGGCCGCAATTACGCCGATAGCCAATTTAATCGCGCCGTTGCCGCGAAGCGCCAGCCGGGCTCGGCGTTCAAGCCTTTCGTTTATCTCGCAGCGCTCGAAGCCGGCCTGACCCCCGACTCGGTGCGCGAAGACGCTCCGATCAATGTAAAAGGCTGGCAGCCGGAAAATTATTCGCACGAATATTTTGGGTCGGTCACGCTCACTCAAGCGTTGTCGTTGTCCCTTAACACCGTGGCAGTGCGGCTAGGTTTGGAGATTGGCCCAAAGGCAATCGTCAGGGTCGCGCACCGTCTCGGAATCGCGTTCGGTCTTTCCGCCAACCCGTCGATTGCGCTCGGCACATCTGAAGTCACGCCCCTTGAAATCGTGACGGCCTACACAGCTTTTGCCAATGGCGGCATCGGCGTGCAGCCGCAGATTATTTCGCGCGTAAAAACCGCCTCCGGCAAACTCCTCTATCAGCGCAAGGGCGCCAGCAATGGCCGGGTCATCGACCCAGCTTATGTGGCGATGATGAACACCATGATGCAGGAGACCCTATTAACGGGCACCGCGCGCAAGGCCTCGCTGCCGGGTTGGCAGGCAGCGGGGAAAACCGGCACCAGTCAGGAGTTTCGCGATGCCTGGTTCATCGGCTACACCAGCCATCTCGTCGCCGGGGTCTGGCTCGGCAACGACGACAATTCGCCGACAAAAAAAGCGTCCGGCGGCAATCTTCCCGTCGAAATCTGGTCGCGTTTTATGCGCGCCGCCCATCAAGGCATTCCGCCGCAGCCGCTCCCCGGCGGACTTTGGCACGATAACACTTCCGGCGGGATGCCGATGGCGGATAACAATGGCTGGCCCTCGCTGCCTGGTTTGTTTGGCGCCCCAGCCACCAGCCAAACGCGGCAAGTTGCAGCGCCCCCGGCGCCAATCCACGGCGGCGCCACAAGCGGCGGGCCCGTACCTCCGGCGGATATTCCCAACCCCGGAGTTTTCGGACATGGGCGGGGGGCTCAGTCCCGGCAACTAAGTTTTTTCGACACCCTGTTCGGCGGCTAAGATATCCAGGCATCAACGGTAACAGTCTCTCGGCCCGGCGGGCGGAAAAACATGAGGAAGACGACTACTGCCGCGAAAATTCGGTCTGACAGCACGGTTGTCGAGGTACTCCCCGGCGGCACCGAGCGGCCTTTTCCGGATACCGTCCATGCGGCCGATGACGGAGGCCGATATTGAAGCGGCGGCGGCAGGCCGATCCCGATGCGCGGCCCATGACGTCCGACGAGCTGCAATCAGCGCAGACGCGTACCGCGCATAAAAACGTTGCGCCGCGCGCTCGGGCTGACGCAGGAGGAATTCGCCGGGCGTTATCACATTCCGCTCGGCACCCTTCGGGACTGGGAGCAAGGGCGCACCGAGCCGGATCAACCGGCCCGCGCCTATCTTAAAGCGATTGCCGGTGATCCAGAGGCGGTGCGGCGTGCGCTCGCAGCCAGCCATGATCCTCGGTGAAGATAGATGGCTTAAAGCCTGTTTCGAAAGCCCCGCCCCAAGCTGATATCCGTAAGCCGCGCAGGAGCAGATAGCTAGTCAGGATTGGCTGCGAAGAGCGCTAAGTATCGTTCGATAGACTTGATGCCTTCTAAATTCGCCCCGTCAGCATCGCAAGCTGAGGCTCCTTGCGGATTACACGCCTAAAGTTTTCCGCGGTGCGCTTGTCCACGTAAAGTACGTCAGCATAGGCAGCGAGTGTCGCCAGATAAACGTCATTCAAATCGCTACCCTTGCGCTCAGTAACTATCCCCCGGCAAAGCCGGGGGCTTTATTTATGTGGGCCGCTCAAAGCGGCTGGGAGGGGACGCTCACGCGTCCCCGGTTTAGTGGGCCACCTGAGGGTGGCCGATCAGCACCAGAGGTTCCGTTGCTCCAGCCTCTGATCTTCCTTTTCCTGGCTCTTGATGTATTCCCGGATCGCAGCTTCGTCTCTCCCCACGGTCGAGACGAAATATCCTCGCGCCCAGAAATGCTGCCCTACAAAATTGCGCCGCCGTTCCCCGTAAACGCGGGCCAGATGAATTGCACTCTTGCCCTTGACATATCCGATCACCTGAGAAACCGCGTATTTCGGCGGGATCGAAATCATCATGTGCACATGATCCGGCATCAAATGCCTTCTTCGATCCGGCTTTCCTTTTGTGTTGCTAGCTTGCGAAGCAACTCTCCAAGATGATCCCGCAGTTGCCCGTATAGCGCCTTCCGGCGGAACTTCGGGATGAACACGACGTGATATTTGCACTCCCACTTTGTGTGACTTAGATTCTCAAACTCGTCCATCGTGACTTGACCTTTCGTGTGCTTGGCGGCTCACAAAAGCGATGGTCACGTTGGACTTCAGGAAACGTCAAACTATTGCTGCCTCCCCGGCAGAGCCGGGGGATCTCCCGCACGGTTTAGGCTTCTGCCCGTGAGCGCGCAGGGCGTTGCCAATCACGCGGTGTGGCATTTGGTCGGCTCGAACGCGCCGCTTCAGGATCTCGAACGGGATGCCCGTCTTCGGCGCGACGACCCGAAGCTGGGATCGCAAGAGCCCGAGCCGGTCGACTTCCCCAATTGTTGTCGTCAGACTGACTTCGTCTTCATCGATTCCTCGTGCTGACAGGCATGCCTGCACGAGCTCGCGAGCCGTCGACGGCATGTCCCATGGTGCAAAGTCTACAACCACCTGCATGAAGGCGTCTGCTCGCTCATTCGCGTTCGTGATCTTGCGATCA
>CAVQZL010000022.1:0-251178 GCA_963718265.1 uncultured Alphaproteobacteria bacterium
CATTACAGTTGCTTTTTTGATCTGAAGTGAGCGCGTTGAGCGGCAGCCTGGTGAGCCCTTCGCCAGAGTGACCATGCGATGATATGTGCGGGTTGAATGCGCTTTCGCGCAAGTCTACTAGCGATGCGGCGGATTTCCTGGATTGACCAGCGGATCAGTGGCGGCGTGATAATGTTTCGGCTTTTGCCGGGGGGCGGCGCTTCGTTTTTTTTGGCATCAGATTAGCGCGATGCCGGATCGTGGCCATCATGGCGAAGGCGAGCATCACCAGCGACACGTGACGATGCCAGCCATGCCATGACCTGCTCTCGTTATGATCTAGTCCGAACTCGTTTTTCGCGGTCTCAAAACTGTCCTCGATCGCCCAGCGATGGCCTTCGACCGCCACCAGCGTTTCGATGGATGTTCCCGCTGGACACCAGGTGGTGAAGAAGGCGAGATCGCCATCGGCGATGTGGCGACGGATCAGCACACCGCGCGTCCACAGACCTTGATTTGCGCGGGTGAATTCTCCGGCCTCAAGATCGGCCAATTCGAGATAACACCAATCATCCAGCCGCGGTCCTTTGGTTCCGGCTCCTGCCGACAGACGCTTCCAGTCGGACGGGCGCCGCGTCCGGGCGATGTCTTCTGCCTTGCCCGCGACAGGCTGCCGCTTGCCCCAGGATTGAAATACATGAGCGCTGCTGACCCCGAGCACGTAGCCTTTGCCTGCAAGGCGTAGTTGCTGTTCGATGTCGCCAACACCGTAGACGGTATCACCGGCAACCCACTTGAACGGTACAGACGCGGCTATCGCGCGTGCGATCATTCTCGTCGCAAGCGTGGGTTTGGTTGCAAAGCCGATATCGGGAGGCACGTATGCAGCTTCCAGGCGATCTGGATCGTCGGTCCATTCCTTCGGAAGATAAAGCGCACGATCGATGAAGGCATGACCGTGGCGCGAAACGTAAGCAGCGAAGACTCCGATCTGACAGTTCGTGATCTTGCCCGCCGAACCGGTGTATTGCCGTGCCACTCCGCACGATGCCTTGCCCTGTTTGAGAAAGCCGGTCTCGTCGATCACCAGCACCGTATCGTCATCCGCCAGGTGCTCAATGACATACTCCCGTACGATGTCGCGCAGGGCATCAGCGTCCCAATCCCTGCGGCCCAGGATTGCCTGCTGCCGCCATGGGCCGGGATCGCCAGCCGCCTCCGCACGCATCCAACCGGTCTTGCGCCGCTCATCTCCCAGCAGGCCTTCCAGGAACAGACCTGCATTCGTCGCAACACGCTCTTGCGTGAACAATGGACGTATCCGCTTCTTGACCTCTCGAAGCGACGCCGCCCACACCGCAAGCGTCTCCTCAATCGACGCTGCCGGCGTCCACGATCTCCAAATCATGGTTGCCCATAGATTCAGATGCTCTCCAAAAAAGCAACTGTAATGCTAGCATTACAGTTGCTTTTTTGATCTGAAGTGAGCGCGTTGAGCGGCAGCCTGGTGAGCCCTTCGCCAGAGTGACCATGCGATGATATGTGCGGGTTGAATGCGCTTTCGCGCAAGTCTACTAGCGATGCGGCGGATTTCCTGGATTGACCAGCGGATCAGTGGCGGCGTGATAATGTTTCGGCTTTTGCCGGGGGGCGGCGCTTCGTTTTTTTTGGCATCAGATTAGCGCGATGCCGGATCGTGGCCATCATGGCGAAGGCGAGCATCACCAGCGACACGTGACGATGCCAGCCATGCCATGACCTGCTCTCGTTATGATCTAGTCCGAACTCGTTTTTCGCGGTCTCAAAACTGTCCTCGATCGCCCAGCGATGGCCTTCGACCGCCACCAGCGTTTCGATGGATGTTCCCGCTGGACACCAGGTGGTGAAGAAGGCGAGATCGCCATCGGCGATGTGGCGACGGATCAGCACACCGCGCGTCCACAGACCTTGATTTGCGCGGGTGAATTCTCCGGCCTCAAGATCGGCCAATTCGAGATAACACCAATCATCCAGCCGCGGTCCTTTGGTTCCGGCTCCTGCCGACAGACGCTTCCAGTCGGACGGGCGCCGCGTCCGGGCGATGTCTTCTGCCTTGCCCGCGACAGGCTGCCGCTTGCCCCAGGATTGAAATACATGAGCGCTGCTGACCCCGAGCACGTAGCCTTTGCCTGCAAGGCGTAGTTGCTGTTCGATGTCGCCAACACCGTAGACGGTATCACCGGCAACCCACTTGAACGGTACAGACGCGGCTATCGCGCGTGCGATCATTCTCGTCGCAAGCGTGGGTTTGGTTGCAAAGCCGATATCGGGAGGCACGTATGCAGCTTCCAGGCGATCTGGATCGTCGGTCCATTCCTTCGGAAGATAAAGCGCACGATCGATGAAGGCATGACCGTGGCGCGAAACGTAAGCAGCGAAGACTCCGATCTGACAGTTCGTGATCTTGCCCGCCGAACCGGTGTATTGCCGTGCCACTCCGCACGATGCCTTGCCCTGTTTGAGAAAGCCGGTCTCGTCGATCACCAGCACCGTATCGTCATCCGCCAGGTGCTCAATGACATACTCCCGTACGATGTCGCGCAGGGCATCAGCGTCCCAATCCCTGCGGCCCAGGATTGCCTGCTGCCGCCATGGGCCGGGATCGCCAGCCGCCTCCGCACGCATCCAACCGGTCTTGCGCCGCTCATCTCCCAGCAGGCCTTCCAGGAACAGACCTGCATTCGTCGCAACACGCTCTTGCGTGAACAATGGACGTATCCGCTTCTTGACCTCTCGAAGCGACGCCGCCCACACCGCAAGCGTCTCCTCAATCGACGCTGCCGGCGTCCACGATCTCCGAATCATGGTTGCCCATAGATTCAGATGCTCTCCAAAAAAGCAACTGTAATGCTAGCCCGCTGGGCATCAGCCGCAATCGCGGCGGTCGCTTACTTCATGAGTTGGCAACGCCGCCGGTTCGCACGGCGGGGCACGGGCACCTTGGCGGGCATCGAAGCGAACTTCGGCCCAGACGACATTATGGGTGGTGAAGGCGCGCAGCCACGCCACAAGGGCAAGAATTTCCCCTCCCAAAAAAGCGAACGGGGACCACCGCGAAACCTCCCAGTCCTTGCAAAGCGCGAAGCCTGTCTCGGCTGCGAACCACAAAAACAAGGTCAAGGAGAAGCCGAGCCATGTGGGACAGGAAACAAGCGGCGCCGCGAGCGCACCCGCGACAGCCGCCGGAAGCGGGCTCGCCAGCGGCTCCAGAGGGAAAGTGAAGCGCTCATTTTTTTTTCGGACGATGCTCCACCGCGACTGCCGCTCGTAAATTTCCCGGAAAGTTCGCGCGCCGGTTTCCTGCGCAACTGTACGATGCGAGAATACGGTCTTGAGCCCTTGCCGCGCGAACGCCAACGAAATTGCGGTATCCTCGGCAAGCGAATCGCTTAAGGCGGCGATGCCGCCCGCCTTGGCGAGGGCACTTCGCCGGAAAAGCATTGTCTTGCCGACGCCAAAACCGACGCCCAGCGCCGAGGCAGCCAGCAAGAGCCGGGCATGACCGTTTATCAAGAAGGCTTCGATCCGGCCGGCGAAATTCCGTGCACGCACCGCAACCGGAACCGCGACGACAAGGCCTACTCCTTCGGTCAAATTTCGCACGAAGGCAGTCATAGCATCCGGATCGAGCGTGATATTCGAATCTTTGGTGAAGACGAGATCATGGCTCGCGTTGGCGAGCGGCGTCGCGAGATTATTGAGTTTTGGGCTGACCGCCGCAGTGCCCGCCGAATGCAGAAAACGGCACGAAACCGCGGGGTAGGAGGCCGCGATGTGGCGTGCTGCGTCGAGCGCCGGAGATTCTTGCTCGGCGGCGCCGATCAAGACCTCGAACGCGGGATAGTCTTGGCGAAATATCGAGGCTTGCGCTGTATCAAAACCGGGGTCGAGCAGTTTTACCGGAATAATTGCCGAGATGGGCGGCAGGTCCGTGCGCGTCGCGCGCCGGCGCTGCACGAAAGGCTGGGCCAGCCCTAAGCCAAGCGTCGCGCAGAAAAGCGCGGTCGCCACGCTCCACCAGACCGCGCCAGCATAAGAAAAAAAGGATGCCACGATGCCGATCCGCGACCGGTCAGCCGGGCGCCGTGGGGAAATTCGCCGCCCATGCGGCGGCGGCGAGCACAAATTTCAAACCGTCGAGCCGGGTGATCATCGGAGCCTCCTTGGCAAAATCTGCGCTTCCGCCTGGATGGAAGCACTGCTCGCACCTCCCTTTAGCGGATGGTGGCGCGGCGGTTTGCCGCCTGTTCCGGTTGACGGGCAGGGCAATTGCGGCGCAGCTGTCATGGCCCAAATTAGGGCGATTATGCTTGACTTGACTAATTGAAGCTGCCATATTGGTTCCTGTCGAGAGAGGGAGAGCCGATATGGCCCGCGCCAAGCAGCCCAAGCCAATCCACCAAATGACCGTCTCCCAATGGGAAAAGGCTTTCCCCGATGAAGATGCTTGTTGCGCCTACCTCGCTGGCCGCCGCTGGCCGGAAGGGGTCGCATGTCCGCGGTGCGGTAACACGAAGGTCAAGGAACACGGCACAATGAAGTGGAACTGGTTGTGCAACGAATGCTCCCCTTCCGCCACTAACTATCGCTTCTCCCATATCACAGGAACGATTTTCGAGAATACGAACAAGCCTTTGCGGCAATGGTTCCGTGTGATCCACCTCATGCTGACTAGCAAGAAGGGTATGAGCGCTCTGCAAATTTATCGCTACATGGGCTTTGGATCCTACAGGACCGCTTGGCTCATGTGCCACAAGGTCAGAACCGCTCTCATGCAGGACATCGATAAACTCGGCGGCGTTGTCGAAGTTGATGAAACTTTCGTAGGTGGTCTGGCTAAAAACAGGCATTGGGATAAACGCGGTGGTGGTGGCGGCACAGGCGGTGTCGGTTCCGGTAAAACGCCAATCGTCGGCGCGGTCAGCCGCAAAGGCAATGTCGTGGCTCGCGTAGTCGCGAACGTCCAGGCCGCTACCCTTAACGCGTTTGTGAGAGAAACTGTCTCCCATAAAGTCAGCTTGCTTTGCACCGATCAATGGACCGGATACAAAGGCCTCGATAAAGATTTCCCCCATGCCACGGTTGACCACGCCAGAGGCGAGTATGTCGTCGGCGCAATCCATACTCAAACCATCGAAGGTTTCTGGTCGATTTTCAAGCGAGGTGTCGTCGGAACGTTCCACAAAATGAGCCGCAAATATATGCCGCTCTATGTTGCCGAATTCCAATTCCGCTATAACAACAGGGAGAACGCGGACATCTTCGGAACGGCGATTAAGGGATGTTGAATTCATTGCCGTCTCATCCTCAGTCCAAGAACGATTCCCCAAATACAACCAAACCCCGCGCCAGCTAAAAACATTGAAAAGATGAGACTTGGATGCGGAGCAAACTCATGGCGTTCGCAGAATTGTGGCTCCCTATTCTGGGAGCGGGAATTTGTATCGCTTGGGCTATCGGCGCTTGGTATGGTGGAAGCAAAATCCTCTCTGTTTGGCTTGCTTTTGGCGGCGCTGTCTGTTTGCTTCTGCTCGGGGCGCTCCAATGGCAGCATTCTATTGAAAAGGGTGACGGCCAAAGCGCGGACTTCGAGGAGCGCCGCGCCAATATTCAACTTCTCAATTTTTATTCCGTCCCAATCCAAGATAAAACTGGAGAGCCTTTGAAGGGTTGGGCAATACAGGCCATCTTTGCAAATCTCGGGCAAACTACCGCGAAACAGGTTCGCATCGCCTATGGGCATCAATATTCTGTGGGGGATATCCCAACTGATGTAAACATGGTCACAGACATTTCCCCCGACGCACCAACTGTCGATATTGGCCAAGGGGTTATGTTTCGGTCCGAAATTAGGAAGTTTGCGATGGAAATTTTCGAAAAAATCGACACAAAAGGCGGGAATCTGCTGCTTTTCGGGGAGGTACGCTACGTCGATATATTCCCTGGGACCGAACCCCACGTCACTGCATTTTGTGCAACCATTGGCATAAAGCGTGATCCGCATTTTTTCCCAGGCGTTGGCATCCCATATGACGGTCCGTTTGATTTCCATGCCTGCCGGAATCACAATTCCTCTCGATAAAGCTGGGCTACACACCGCAAAGATCGGACCAAACAGCAATAGCAATATACCAACCTGTCGCAGACACCTTAAACACGGCTTGACCAAATAGTCAAGTAGGGCATGATCGCCCAAATTAGGAATACCGGCAAGTGCCCGAACTGCCTGAAGTCGAAACCGTCCGCCGCGGGCTTGATGCCGCGATGGCCGGGGCGCGGCTCGCCGCGGTCGAGCTGCGGCGACCGGATCTGCGGTTTCCGTTTCCGGAGCGTTTTGCTGAGCGCCTCATTGGCCAACGCGTCGAGGCGCTCCGGCGGCGGGCAAAATATCTTATTGCCGATCTCGACGGCACGGACGTTCTCGTCATGCACCTCGGAATGTCAGGGTCGTTCCGCATCGAACAATCCCGGGCGCCAATACAGGGTGACTGTGCGAAAAACTCCCCGCACGATCATGTCACGTTCGAACTCTCGACCGGCGCGCGCATCGTTTACAACGATCCACGCCGCTTCGGATTCATGCAGTTGATACCGCGTCCGGAATTTGCCGCGCATCCGCTGTTCCGGAACATAGGAATAGAACCGCTCGGAGGCGAATTCGACGGGGTGGCTCTGGCCAGGCTTTTTGCGGGGAAGACAACGCCGCTGAAAGCCGCGCTCCTCGATCAGAAGTTGATTGCCGGTCTTGGCAATATTTATGTCTGCGAGGCTTTGCATCGGGCAGGCTTGTCGCCGCGCCGTGCCGCCGGAAGCTTGGTCCGCAATGATGGCACGCCGAGACCGCGTGCGATCCGTCTGGCTAGCGTTATTCGCGACGTTTTGAACGAGGCGGTGGCGGCGGGCGGCTCGTCGCTACGCGACCATCGGCAGACCGACGGCGCGCTCGGCTATTTTCAGCATAATTTCCGTGTTTACAGCCGCACCGGTCATCCCTGCGCGTGCTGCGGCGGCCCGGTACGGCGGATCACCCAAGGTGGGCGCGCCACCTTTTATTGTGGCGGCTGCCAGAGATAATGCAAATCCTCAAACACGCGAGGCGATGGCTGGGACGGCCCCAGGCGAGCCGAGCACCACGACCCGCGTGCCGACCGGCGTTTTCTCGTAGAGATCCATTGCATCCTGATTGATCATGCGAATGCAGCCCGAGGATTGGCTCGTCCCAATGGTCCAAGGCTCGTTGGTGCCATGGATGCGGAAATAAGTATCCTGGTTTCCTTGCCAAAGGTACATGGCGCGAGCGCCGAGCGGATTGGCGGGGCCGCCGTGCATGCCAATCCCGCTTTGCAGATCAACCATGTGCGGCATAAGGTCCGGCCTGCGGCCGAGCATTTCCTTGGGCGGATACCAGTCCGGCCATTCCTGTTTGCTCTTGATCGTCGCATCCCCAGCCCAGCGGAAGCCGTCGCGGCCGACTCCGACGCCATAGCGGGTTGCCCTGCCGCCGCCTTCCACATGGTAGAGAAAGTGATTGGCAGGATCGACAACGATCGTGCCCGGACCTTCATTGGTCACATAGCTGACATTCTTGCGCAAAAACGAAGAATCGACCTGCGATGTATTGACGGCGGCGACGGTGAAGTTGGCATCTTTCAACTCCGCGTAAATCGCATTGTAATTCGGCTCCGTGGCATCTGCCATGGCAGGGTTCGCGGGCGACAGCGGCGGCGAGCCCGGAACTACCGCGGAACTTATGACGGGATTGGGGTTCGTGTTGGCGCATCCGGCAAGGCAGGTTGCGGCAGAGGCAGATACCCCGGCGATCATCGTGCGGCGCGTTAAATAGATCATTTCTGGACCGAATCAAAGCAATGTTGCGAGACATTGACTTTGTAACGGAGAAACGTTCGCTGCGATATGGCGGATTTGTCACGGTCGCATGTTTTCTTTGTGCTGAGGTGGACGAAGGGTTTTCCCGGCTGGGGATTTCTTTCGCACACCGCCTCTAAAATTTTGCGGGAGAGCACTTGCGTAAGCTATATCCTGATATATCTGTATCAGATATATCTTTGTTAGAACAGCAGGAGTTTTCCATGCGTTTCCATGCCTATTCTCGTGCCTGCCCGCAAAATGATGGCGTTTCCGGCGGCGGCCGCATGCATCGCCATTTTGGCCTCTTCGGTGCGCGCCGCCGGTTCTTCGGCCAGGGCGATGTTCGTTTGATCATTTTAAAGCTCATCGGCGAAAAGCCTTCGCACGGCTATGAAATCATCAAGGCGATCGAGGATCGCCTTGGCGGCGCTTATTCGCCCAGTCCCGGAATCGTCTATCCGGCCTTGACGCTTTTGGAGGAGCAAGGGCTAATCCGCGTCGAGACGACCGATGGGCCGCGCAAACTCTACGCGATCACGCCGGAAGGAAAGGCGGAGCTCGAACGCAATCGCGCGTTGGCCGAAGAGATTTTTGCCCGCATCGCGGCGATCAATGCGCGCCACGGTGGCGGCCCGGCGCCGCAAATCGTGCGCGCGATGGAAAATCTCAAACTCGCTTTGCGGTTGCGCCTCGCGCAAGGCCCGCTCGCCGCCGGGCAGATCGCAAAAATCTCGGATATTCTCGACGAAGCCGCAAAAAGCGTGGAGGCAAGCTAACCGGTGCGGCAGGCTATGCAACTCAGCGACCAGTGACACGGAGTGTCCCGTTTTTGTAGTCGTGTTTTGCAGCAAAGCGACGGACATCACGGCGCGGAATGGGTGACTTTCTCCTTGATGCGCGAATATCCTGCACATGGCGCGGAACACAATTCGCAGTCGCGCAATGAGCATCGCGAGACGCGCCGTCGCGCAGGCGCGACGACACTATGACCCCAGTGGTCAACGTGCCCTCGGCGCGTGCCCGCCCCAGGTCAGCTTGTCGCAATCCCGCATTCGTGTTACCCGCAATCCCGGGGAGATTTTCTTATGATGGCTGACGGACAAGGCAACGGCAACGGCGCTGAGGCCGACATTGCGCCTTCGATCAACGCGATGGTGCAATATACCAAGGATTTCTCATTCGAGAACCCGAATGCGCCGCGCTCCCTCGGGCCTCAGGAGAAAGCGCCGAATATTTCGATTCAGGTCAATGTCAACGCGCGGCAAGTCGCGGAAGCCGACTTCGAGGTCAATATTCTTCTCGAAGGGTCGGCGGGCGAGGGCGCTGGTCTTCTGTTCAAATTCGAGCTCGACTATGCGGGTCTATTCCGGCTGCGCAACATTGCTCCAACCGACATGCATCCGGCCGTTATGATCGAGTGCCCCCGGCTTTTGTTTCCTTTCGCGCGCCAGATCATTGCCGACGCCGTCCGCGCTGGCGGCTTTCCGCCGCTCTACATCGATCCGATCGATTTCGCTGCTCTCTACCGCAAGCGTCTGAACGAGTCCGCCGCCAAAGTGCCGCCTACAGCAGTTTGAGCTATTTCGCGACGCGCGAATACGGACTCTAAGCTAGGTCTGCTCCAAAGCGAAGTAAGCCGGAGCCATGCGCCTTGAGCCAGGCCTCCGCGCGTTCCGTATCCGCGGTCAAGCGCCCGACCGCGGCCCAGAACGCCGCGGAATGAATTCATATGCAAGAGATGCGCGGCTTCATGTGCCGCTAGATAATCGAGGACGAAACAAGGCGCCAGTATAAGCCGCCAGGAAAAGCTGAGCGCGCCCGACGCGGAGCAAGATCCCCACCGGCTCGTGGTATCCCGCAAGGTGATTTTTCGGCGCGCGACTCCGAGTTTTTTCGTGTGGCTTTCGACGGCGGCCTCGATATCTCGTCTGGCCTCCTTAACGAGAAACTCGCGCACGCGCCGGGCCACAAACGGCGCCTCGGCGCTCACGCAAAGCAAGGGCCGGGCGCTGCTCCGCGGACTTGCCGCGCCGACTTCAATCCACACCCCGCCGCGCGCCGCCGGGCAATGGATAATTTGATGCAAGGTTCCACGCAACGGCACGAACGCTCCCGGCGTGAAGGGGATCATTTCAGGCAGCCGGCGCAGTTTCGCGCCGATCCAGGCTGCATGACGGTCCGCGAACGACTTTGCCTCAGTGAGGCTTCCCCGTGCGGGCATGGTCAAAACAACGTCCTGGGTCGCCGCCCGGACGCGCAAGGTAAAGCGGCGCGCGGTCGCCGTTCGCCGCAAATTGATTCGATAGGTCTCGCCTGCGTGAGACACATCGAGACAAGCGATACCAGTAACGCGGGGTGCATTGTGTCGCGGGAGGCGTGGCATGGCCTCAGAATACTGGGAGGCCCTGTGAGTCGCTAGAGCTTAATCGTCGAAAATTCGCACGCCACGCGGATGGTGGCCCGTCGCAAAATAAAGAGATAGAGTTAAATCATAGGAAGCCCCGGCAAGTGACCGGGGCTGTGTCGGATGTGAGCCATGTCTCCTGAATGTAGCCGCATGCTGTAGAGCTGCGCCACATCGCGACATGAGTTACAGGTGATGCTTTGCGCTAAAGAAGTCAATGGGGCGCGAAGTAAATTTCAGACTGAGACACTACCGAAAGATGACAGGGCATTTTGCCGCACCGGAGCGGAGCCGCGGCTTCGCTTGGCCTCCGGCCGACCCCCGGAGCCGAACCACTTTCATTACCGTGACTTGCATAGCGAAGAACGTATCCGGTTCTCGCCGCCATCTGCCCCTTTTCGTCTCCTCCGTTGCCGTATCGCGATCTTGATTTATGTCGCTTGGCAATATAAACATTGACTTGTAACGTAATTTATGAGTTACGATAAGAGAAGAACTTAGCGATCCCAAAAAATGCGTCAATTTTAGCCGTCTGTGGTATACACCATATCACGTCGCTAATGGAATTGATTTGGCTAACTGAGATGACGTTGCTAAGGTTGTGCATGACGTTGCTAGGCAGGATAGAACTAAACCGGGAGATGATGTGATGACTACAGGTCTTGATAATTTACAACCCGTAGGAAACGGACACCTCAACGGGGTGACCATGGACTTTGCTTCCTTTGCGACGACCCTTCAAGCCATTTTCGCCGAAGGGGCTGACTATACGAAAAAGTCAGTGGAAACCCGCCTGGCCCTCGGCGAAAAACTGCTCGGCGCCAAGTCGTTCGAGACCGTGATTCAGATCCAGTCGGAATATGCCAAGACGGCGTACGCCGACTTCGTCGCGCAGGCGACTAAAATGGGCGAACTCCATTCCAGCCTCGCCAAGGCAGCTTTCAAGCCTGCCGAACAGGCGATCGCCACCATGCAAGGCACCATTTACGGCCCGAAGTCGTAACTGGCTTTAATGGGATCTTCGCGTCGGGTCTGGGCTGAGAGCGCTTCCCGATCAAATGCAGTCATTTGACTGGGAAGCAGTCGCGCGGCGCGGAAAAGATGGCACGAGTTCATTTCAAAAAAAGCCGTCAGCTTCTTCAAATCGAGGCGTGGAATTCCCGGATCCGCGGCGCTATCTCGGCGCGGAAACGGGAACCGTTAAACACCCCGAAATGACCGACCTTGTTTTGCAGATAGTTCGCCTTCATAGATCGCGGAATACTGCGGCAGAGTTCCTGCGCTGCAAGTGTCTGGCCTATACCCGAAATATCGTCGTTTTCGCCTTCCACAGTGAGCAGCCCAACGCGCCGGATAGCGGAAAGATCCACCGGCGTACCGCGATGTTTCAACTCGCCTTTCGGTAGCGCATGTTTGACAAAGACGGTTTCGACCGTCTGCAAATAGAATTCCGCAGTCAGATCCATGACTGAGCAATATTCGTCATAAAATTCACTATGTTTTCTTGCAAAATCTCCGTCGCCGCTGACAAGATGGTCAAAAAATTCCCAATTCGCGGTGATGTGGCGATCTATATTCATCGCCATGAAGCCCGTAAGTTGCAGAAAGCCCGGATAGACATCCCGTCCGGCCCCAGGATAGCCAAAGGGAACGCTGCAGATGCAATTGCGCGCAAACCACGCGCTGCCACGCTCCTGCGCCAGAAGATTGACCTTGGTCGGGCTTCGCCGCGTGTCGATCGGACCGCCCATCAGCGTCATCGAGGCCGGAACGTGCGGGCTATCCCGCGCCTCCATAAGGGCTATGGCGGCGATCAGCGGAACCGCCGGCTGGCAGACCCCGATCGTATGCACGCTGGCGCCGTCGTGTTCCTTGCTCAAGGTTTCGCAAATCGCGATCAGATAGTCGATGTAATCGTCTAGGTCGAAGCCACCGTCCACAAGGGGAACCTCTCGGGCATCCACCCAGTCGGTGATGTAGACGTCATAGAAAGGGAGAAATGCTTCCACAGTCCCGCGCAGCAAGGTCGCGTAATGGCCGGACATGGGGGCGACGATCAACAGCTTCTGTTTCGGCTCGGGAGCCATCTCGTCAAACTGCTTTTCAAAATGGAGGAGCTTGCAAAATCTCCGCTCCCAAGCCACCCGCTCCCCGATGGCAACGATTTTGCCATCGACGGCGGTTGTGGCGAGGCCGAACGCAGGCTTGTCGTAACGCCTGGTCAACCGTTCAAAAACTTTTGCCGAGGCAGCCATCTTCCGGCCGGCGGCGGTATAGGAGAACGGATTGATGGGGCTCTCGAGCCATGTCCGTGCGGCATCAGAAACGGCCCGCGCCGGGGCCAGAGCGAGATGGGCCATTTCATGCATTTCATAGGAAAACGGTGGCATTCTTCAAACCCTTGCCTCTCGTTGCTGGCACGCTAATCAGGCGCTGGAATCGCCGGTCAAAACTATTGCTGCCCTGCCGCAACGTCCGCGGCCATCTCGCGGGCCATCGCAAACGGGTATTTTTACGCTATCACGCCGAGTAGGAAAATTGTCAAAGTACAAAACGTGCCAGCATGGCATGTAAAGAATGATTTTGATAAAATCAAGGTAATTGCTGATAAATGTCTTGGTATCTGTGGTTGATTGTCAGGTTTCCGGAAATTAAAACCGCGTCATCACAAGAGACAAGGATTTGGCCGGTTTGTGCCGCGCCTTTGCGTGCGAAATTTTATAAACTATGTCCCGAGCCTGCGTTTAATTCCAGGGCAACGAATCCAAGTTAACTGCAAGTCACTCCGAGGAGTGAAGCGAGATAGGCTGTGTCCCAGCCGGCGAGTTTCCGGCGGAGTTTGATTAGCCTGTCTTGTGGCGGGGCGCGCCATAAGTTGATGGCGAAGTGTCTGACAACGGACATGTTTTGGGCGCCGTGGCCCTTACGCAAACGACACTGGTCGTCGTTGAAGTCGACGTCGAGGACCCAATGGAGGCTGTTTTCGACACCCCAATGGGCGCGGACCGCTTGGGCCGCCCGCGGTGCGGTGAGGAGGGCGGAGGAGATGTAATAGCGCGTTTCGGAGCGCGAGCGGTCGGAGAGTTCAGCGCGGGATTGGACACGGATGATCGTGGCGGCTCCCGGGAGGCGATGCTCGCCTGGAAAGCGCCGGTCGCCGCTCAGCCAATTGACGTCATGAAGCACGCTGACGGTACGCTGCTCGATGCGGCCGTGACCCTTGTCGTGATCAACGCAAAACTGGCGACGGCGCGGCTCGCAACGTTGAACGCAGCCTCGGTTTCGGCGCGAAGCGTCGGCTGGTTGGCCTTAACCGCCAGCAGATAATCGGCGCCGGCGTCGGTGACTGCCTGGGCAATCTTGGCGTTGGTGGCGATTGCGTCGATGGAGACGAGGGCGCCCTTCAGGGCGTTGTTTTCGGCCAGCTTCGCCAGAAGCTCGGGAATGGCCGTCAATTCATTGCTCTTGCCTTCAACCGCCTCCTGGCCGAGCACCAGCCGGCTGGCCGTGGCGAAGGCGGAAACCAGATGCAGCGCCTGCTTGCCTTGCCCGCGATCGTGGCTGCGGCGCGATGTCTTGCCGTCGATCGCGACGAAGGTGGGATTGTCCGGCCACGCCTCGCGCACCCATGCCGTGAACGCCGCGGAGAACAGAACCGGGTTGATGCGGTTCATCAGCAGCGTCAGCCAGCGGCCGCCCGGAACGCCGTGATAGTAGGGCAGATATCCGCGCAGAAACCCAAGATGCGCTTCTCCCCACGTCGCGATCGCCTCGTAGTCGTCGCAATCGGCGATCGTGCCGCAAACAACCAAGAGCAGCACCTCGGCCAGAGGATGGGCCAAGCGCCGTGGATCCCGAGGATCCTCGATCCGGTCGAAATGATCCAACAGCGCCCGGAGGCGCGATTTTTCCTCAAAGACGACGAAGGCAAGGCTCATGGCGACAGCTCCCAAATCAGTCCGCCGACATGGAATCACACTTTCCGCAATCCGTTAATCCGCGTTAACCCGAGTTCGGAGCCCTGACGTGAGAGGAATTGGCATTGCCAAAATTTGTCGAAAGTGGCAGTCTAGGTGTGAAAGAAATCCCCCGCGTCCTTGACAGGCGCCGATATTTGCCGCGCGCGAAGGAGGGCCGGGTCTGCGGTTTCGACAGCGGCAATTAAGCCACCGTTTGCCGCGCAAACGAAAGCAAAAGACAGGTGATGCGCCAAAATACAAAGCGTCGCCTTTGGCAAGCGTTCATAGCTCTGACCGTAACCAGTCTGGCCGCGCCCCTTGCGCCGCTCTCAGCGACGGCCGAATCTCCTATTGTGGGCACGGACCAACCGGCAGCCGCCGGTGAAGATGCTGCACCCGAGTCGCTTCGCGCGAACAATGGCTTTGACTTTACCCGTCCTCAGACCGCGTTTGAAGTGCGCGGTTTGGACGAGGCTTCTTCGAACAATACGAGCGAGACGAACCGGGCCCAAATGGCCTTGCGGTTGGAGAGCATGATCCCCCTCGAAGTTGGCTGGCGCCTGGGTGTGCATGCCCAGGTTCCCTTCGTGCAAAAATCGACCACTAATTTTGAGACAGAGAGTGTTGATCACGAGTTTGGACTTGGCGATGCGTCCTTTCAAGCGGTTGTTGCGCATGCGATAAACGACCGCTGGGCTGCCGCCGCCGGGGTGCGCGTGGTCGCGCAAACCGCGGCCGGCAGCCTTGGCAGCGGCGAGTGGCAAGTCCAGCCGAAGCTCGGCGTGCGCTATATGCTGTTCGAATTGGGGGAGGATTGCTATTTTATTCCTACAATGCGCTATGCGATGAGCATCCCGGGCAATGCACAAGCACGAAGGATCAGTGAACCCCAGATCGCCCCCACCCTCAACATCGATTTTTCTGGCCCGTTTTTTATAACCTTTTACCCGAGCAACGATATCCGCATCAATTACGGCGCGCCCTTAGCGGGTCAGACCGGACGGCTATTCCTTCCCTTCGATGCCTTGATTGGCGTGCGGCTAAGTGACCAGGTGGCGCTCTCCCTTGAAGGCAGCGTGCCAATCGTCAAAGCCTATCCGGTTTACAATTTCAAGACCGAGGTGAAGCTGCGGATACTGTTTTGAGCGAATAGGATTACGGTCACTCCAAGCCTCTGGTCCAAACGGTAGTATGCTCTACGACGTGCGCCCCCACGCCTGCGCATCGATCTTCCACTCCTGGCCATGCTTTGAAAATGTATATGCGAGGGTGCCGGTCCGAACGACGGTTTGGCCCTTAATCGTTACCGTAAGAGTCCCCGCTACGACCGCGTACGCATAGGAGCCCTCCACGTTCCAGAACCCCATCTCGTACGACAGGTGCTCGTACGAAACCCCAAGGTTCTCACGCCACTTCTCTACGTCAGCAAGCCAATTGGCCGCAGCATTTGGGTTCAACCAGCGATAGGGTGCGATGCCGTCAATGATGATCGCGGTGTCCCCAAAAACACCGAGGAAAAGCTCAGTATTCTGGGTGTTGAAACCGTTGATGTGATTCTCGATAAGAGTCTGGATTTCACTCGGTAGTTTGCTGGTCAAGGTCATCGCTCCAGTCATACGACGGTAGCAATGGACATCTTTCGCATCCTTCGGAAGGCAACCAGCCTAGTATCTTTTGCCACAACCTCTAAATGATCGGCAATTCGACGGACGGCATCGGCATTCGATGGCACATCGGTAAAGAGTTGCCATCTTATTTTGCGCCCTAAGACGCTATCAACTCTGTCCCCTAGGCGACTCAGCCTAACATAGGGATACCTCTTCCAAAAGCCGTAAGAATGCGATCTTCACCTTCACGGTCGTGCTTGTCAGCAAAATCTCGATACCGCTTCGCTGTCCAAAGCATTGCATTTTTAAGCATTTGCGGGCATGGTTGGTACCGTGCTCGCCATCGGTCGTTCGAAATTCTCTCAGATCTAGGACGAAAAGCATGAGAACGCTTGGAGCTTTATTGGCGGTTAGAACGGGCATTTGCGGCGGGGCTCGCTGTCCCAACCGCCGCGTTTGACGTTACTCCACTGCAGTGTTCTACTTTTACACCTGCCCAGGTGGTGAGTGGGCTAAGTGCCAGTTCCGGAATTATGCTGCCGGCGTCATTCTGAAGGCACACCGGACCGCGGCGAGCCTCTTGAAGCAACCTCGGTCATCACAATCCTAGCGAGCACTAGAATGAAAGGAGGAAGTTATGTCTGACACAACGAAGCAACGCGACTGGACGAAGCCTGCGGCCATGGCGATCCCCAAAGGGGGCGTCTTCAAGGATAAGGTGCAACAGGGAAGATACGGCCCGATCTTTCCCAAGAGTCCAGCATGCTACGGCTTTTCCATCATCGCGAAGATTATCCCCGGCAGGGAAGATGGTATTTTACGAGTACGCCAAGAACATCGAGAAGGCCGTGGCTGGTCAGCCTGACTTCCTCGCCGTGCTCAAGCTGCATTACCTCCGATGGAACCTTTTCGACATCAAGGGGGAAACCTACTTCCAATACATGGGCATTTTCGATACCGACTTCGACAAATATGTCGAGGATGCGGTTGGCCTCTTCGCGGCCTCCGGTCTCAACACCGTTTTCGAAAATCTGGAGGGCTTTCCGAAAGATTGGAAAACGAACGCCCCGGCATTCATCAAGTTTGTCCGTGACCATCATCGCCCGGGCTTCCTTGAATATGGCGAATATCCGTTCGTGAGTGCGGACGAGATCAAGAAGGCCTTGCAGCTCAAGACTGCCTTCTCGAACATGCTCGACCAGATGCAGTAATCCACCGCAGGGCGCGCCATGCTTGAAAACGACGACATCCAGCACATCCTGTTGACCCGCACGCCCGCGCTCACGGGGCGATACGAATTTCTTTCGTTTCGCAACGCCGCGGGCGGACGGGCTTGGCTGTCGGCGATTTGTGAAAAGGCGCAGTCGGCCGCGGAAGTCATGGCTTCGGTCGAAACGGACAAACGCTGGGTAACGGTGGCCTTTACCTGGAACGGCCTGCGCGCACTGGGCGTGGATGAGGGTTCGCTGGCCACCTTCCCCGAAGAGTTCAGACAGGGCATGGTCGCCCGCGCGGAAATGCTCGGTGATACGGGGGAGAATCATCCCGACAACTGGGTGGGCGGCCTCGCCAGCCCGGACCTCCACGCCATTGCTATCCTGTTCGCTCGTGACGCAGCCGAGCACAATCGCTGTCAGGTCGAACACGCCAAACTCGTCACACAGTGCGAAGGCGTTAAGGTGCTCTCCGCGCTGGATCTGGAGGCGACGCCGCCGTTCGACTACGCGCATGACCATTTCGGCTACCGCGACCGGCTTTCCCAGCCGGTCATCGAGGGCACTGGCGAAGTGCCAACGCCCGGCACCGGCGCGCCGCTCAAGCCGGGCGAATTCATCCTCGGCTACCCGGATGAAGACGGACCGCCCGCAAATTTGCCGCAACCAGAAATTCTTTCCCGCAACGGCAGCTATATGGCTTATCGCCGCCTGGAAGAGCATGTCGGCAAGTTCCGCGACTTCCTGCGCGAGCACGGCAAGACACGGGAAGAACAGGAACTGATTGCGGCAAAGCTGATGGGCCGCTGGCGCAGCGGCGCACCTTTGGTGCTGGCACCCGACAAGGATGATCCGGTGCTGGGTGCCGATCCGGAGCGCAACAACGACTTCAACTATAAACAGATGGACCCGCATGGCTATGCGGTGCCGCTCGGCTCGCACATGCGGCGCATGAATCCCCGCGACACGGCGCACAATATGAACCGCCGCCGCATGATCCGCCGCGGCGCCACCTACGGCCCTTACCTGCCGGAGGGCGCTGCGGAAGACGGGGCCGAGCGTGGCATCGCCGCTTTCGTGATCTGCGCGAGCCTCATCCGCCAGTTCGAGTTCGCGCAAAACGTCTGGGCAAACGACCGGAACTTTCACGAGCTCGGTAACGAACGCGACCCGATCATCGGCAACCAGGATGGCACGCTCGAATACAAAATCCCCCAACGCCCGATCCGCAAAAAAATCACCGGTCTTCCAGCCTTCACCACCGTGAGAGGCGGTGCCTACTTCTTCCTCCCTGGCATCAAGGCGCTTCGATATCTCGCGACATTGGATGATGTCCATTGAAACGGGATAGGTCTCTTCTGCGTCGGGGGTAGCCAACGATGATTGACGTCATCGTTATTGGCGCTGGACCGGCGGGCGTACTCGCCGCCCTGCGTGCTGCGGATCTGGGCGCGCGCACCATGCTGGTAACTCGCGCTGAGTTTGGTGGCATGGCGGCGAACGACGGACCAGTTCCGGTGCGGACTCTAGCCCATGCAGCCCGGCTGATTCGTGAAGCTCGACAGTTGGGTCAATACGGTATCGGCGTGGGCGAGCCGGTACTGGATTATCCCCGGCTGCTCGCGCGCGTGCGCGAGGTCGTCGACGATGTGCGTGCGCATTCTTCCTTGCGCCAGCAGATCAATTCCCTGGGAGTGATAGTCCACGAGCACGCCGGCATTGCGCGCTTCGCCGACCAGCACACCGTCGAGACCGAAGACGGCCTGCGGCTTCAGGCTGAAAAGATCATCATTTGCACGGGCGGTGTGAGCCGCCGGCTCTCAGTTCCCGGCTTCGAGTTGACAAGTACCCATAGCGACGCCTGGGATTTGACCTCCGTCCCTTCGTCGATCCTGGTAATTGGCGCGGGAGCAACGGGAGTGCAGGTCGCCTCGATTTTCAACGCATTTGGCTCACGAATCCAACTCTTCCAGACTGGCCCACGCATGCTGCCGAGTGAGGACGAAGATGTTTCGGCAGCGGTTGCGGCGGCGTTCCGCGAGTCGGGCATCGTGGTGCATGAAAATTTCGGCGCCATCGAGTCTTTCGAGAAGACCAAGACGGGGGTGCGAATGATCTTCTCCAGGGACGGCAACCGGGACAGCGCCGAGGCGACACTGGTGGTCGTGGCGGTAGGCTGGGTCGCCGATACTGCCGGGCTGAGGCTCGCTACGGCGGGCGTCGAGACCGATCATCGGGGGTTCGTGCGGGTTGATGAGTATCTGCGGACTTCCACGCCCCATATCTTCGCCGCTGGGGACGTTACCGGTCGCCAGATGCTGGTGCCGCAGGCGATCCAGGACGGTTTCGTGGCGGCTACCAACGCCGTGCGAGGCCTATCTATGAAAATTGGGGACTCGGTGTGTCCTATCGGCAGCTTCACGGACCCGGAGTATGCCCAGGTGGGTCTCACCGAAACAAAGGCCCGTGAAAACCACGATGTCGTGACCACGGTTATACGCTTCGAACTCGACCACGCGTACGATCATAGACGGGCGCACGATGGGCTTTTGCAAACTGATCGTAGACCGCACAACCCGCAGGATATTGGGCTGCCACGTTGTTGGCGAGCGGGCAGTGGAGATCACCCAGGTCGCGGCGATAGCCATCGCCGCCAGGATGCGGGTGGACGACTTGGCTCATATTCCGCTCTCGTTTCCTACCTACGCAGGAATATTGGCTCGCGTGGCGGCCAGCGCGACACGCGAACTCAATCTGAAAGTGAATTGGCATGCGCCTCAAACAGAGAGCACCTGGAATCAATTCTGAAGGGAACAGCCATGAACACTCTAACGCCGGCACGCACCTACAACCAAAACCACGTCGCTCGCAAATACACGGCGGGCAAACGCCGCCTGAGCATCTACTGGACGTGGAGCTACCCGTGGGAAGCCCAGCGCGACCCCGCGGCAATGGAGAACCGCTTCTCCACGATGACCGAGGTCCGCACCGTGGTGTGGCCGGCCTACGAGACGCCGGAGTGGAGCGCCGCGCAATTCCTCCAGGGGATCGCCGGTACGTTGGAGCTTTTTCACCGCTCCACGCTCAGCTTCCAGCAAATAGCCGGTGAAGCCACCGGCCATCCTGTCGCGGTCTTCCAGCGCATCGACCAGGCCGGCTACAAACTGCCGATTGACGAACGGATTCTAGCCGACACCGATACCCTCCTGGTTTTCGGATTGGACCACCTTCTTTCCGAACAGGAAGCCACACCAGAGGAAATCTCGGCCATTCAAGAGTGGCTCAAGCGCGAAGGCACCTGCCTGCTGCTCGCGCCGCATCACGATGTCGGCTTCACCAGCGACCTGAAGCAGCGGCAGATGGAATACCTCCATCACGGCGACGCGCTCGTGCCGCGCCAGCAGCGCTTCAGCCAATATACGCGCTCGCTGATGAAGGCGCTCGATGTCCCGGTGCATAATACCTATGGCCTCCGTCCGGCGCTGGTCAAAGGTACCAAGGAGATCGCGCCGCTGACGGCTTTCCGGGATATTGACAAGCTGGGACTCCTCAACAACGTCCCCACGTTGAACTTCCATCCGCACCTGCCGCACTACGAAATCACCGAAAAGAACGGCAATGCCGTTCAACTGCTCGCGCGCCAGCCCATTGATCTCGATCGTCCACACCCTTTCACCGCAGCCGGCAACACGGAGTTCAATTGTCTGCTCTGGATGCCGCCAAATCAGCAGCGCTCTGGAGACATCGTGCTCGTGGACTCAACCAATTTCACCACGCTCTTCGGAGGCACGGAGAGTTTGCAAAACTTCTGGCGGAATTTCGCCCTGATGAAATGAACGACGGCAACCGCGGATGCCTGGAGCGCTTCTGGGGGAGCCTTGATACGGCGAAGGGGCATAACCTAATCGCGGGCTGCTCTGTGAGATCTTCAGCCAGCGCCTTCGGCAGCCACCTTCTCAACGGCGCACTGCTCGATCGGCTGACGCAACATGTCCATAACCTGGAGCTACCGGCTCAGGGCCTGCCTATCTGCGAGGGCGCGGAACGCGGTAACGTCGGTCGTTTCCGGTGTCGATTTATCCTTCACCGGTCTGGGGATTTTTGAGTGGCTGGTTGAGATGGACCCTCATCCAGTGGGGACTGGAGCATGATAATGCATCCATTGGCACTATTGCAGGAGTTGAAATGCTGGGAGTGTGACACAATGCGAAATCCATCCGCCGACATAATTGATCCTAAACCGCCCCTAATTCATCCCGGGCTGAAAACGCCGCGGGCGGCTGCCATCGCCGGTATCCTTTTTTCTCTCCTCCTTAGTTGCAGCCTCTGGTTATTTTGGCAGTCAGTGCCTGTTAGCCCGCACGAGACCGGTTCATGGCTAAAGACGGGTTCGGAAAGAGTGTCTCTTGCCTTGAACCTCATTCCATTCGCAGGAGTTGCTTTCTTGTGGTTTCTCGGTGTGTTGCGTGATCGCCTGGGGGAGAAGGAAGACCAGTTTTTTGCGACGGTTTTTTTGGGAAGCGGTCTCCTGTTCCTTGGAATGATATTCGTTACGGCTTCGGCTATGGGAGGTCTCATCCATACCTATTCAGTTGCCACCGGCGCGCTAGCCGGATCTCCTTCATTTTCTTTCGGGCGGGCATTCGCTTTTGACGCCATGCAAATTTACGCATTCAAGATGGCTGCGGTTTTTATGGTCTCCACGTCTACGCTGGCCATAAAAACCCAGCTTGTCACTCGTTTTATTGCATATCTGGGATACGCGTCTGCTCTGTTCCTTCTTATTGGAAGCGGTTATCTTGAATGGACCTTGTTCATTTTTCCTGCATGGGTCTTATTGGTAAGCGTCTACATCCTGATCGATAATTTGTGTGGCTCGAATAATTTAGTGTCAACCGAATGAGGAAGCGTCAGAGGGCGTACTCTGTCACACGCGCCTCGATGGCGTCGTAAACCGCCCCTTAGTGATCCAACGTCGTCACCGATCTTCGGCTTGAAACCCTGGTGGCGCATGCTCCCACGGGTAGCCCTCGCTGCCTTCTCATAGGTGATGCGACACAAAGCGCGCATGTACCCCTGGTCGAATTGCTCCTTGTGCTCTGCCTGAAAGCCGTTGCCGATGTAAGCGACTTTGAAGCCTGTGCCAGAACTCTACCGCCTGTTCGCGCTAATCCGAAGCCAAACTCGCCCGATGCCGGCGCGTTCGCCTGCTCATCCGGCTCAACCAGCTGACAGAGGCGAACTCGGTCGAGGCCATCAGCGAATGGAGTTCGCCGCGTATGCTGATTAGGTTGACTGTCGCGACATCGGTGCGCGTTTGAGTCACAGAATGTTTCCGCCATCGACCACTACGGCCAAGGGCGCAGCTTCTTTGCAGCACGCGAGTCCGCAGTTGGCGCATCGCTGCACTTGGGCGAGTCGCAAGTAATATCCGCTTACTGACCAAGGCGGAAATTGGCGAGCCGCGACCGGGTACCCTTCTATGAGTTCACAGCTTGCTTTCTCGTCCTCCGTGGCCTTCAGCCGCTTTTGGCCTTGCTCATTCTCAAGTGGCGAGCAATAGTCTTCACAACCGGAGGATCGCGCTCCCGGTGACGCAACGCTATTTCGGCACGTATTTCTTTTGCTTCCGTCTTTTGATTGACGAAAGGCAGTTTCCGAGTGCGGCGCTCCCGAAAAACCTCGTCCACCAATGCGACATTGGATGGCCTCCCGGGACGGAGTTGCGCCGGTTTATTCAGTCCTTGCGCAACCCCTTGATCCACCCGATGAGCTTGGTCTTCTCGATTGCAAGGCAATCTTTCTCAGCGCGTGCGATCTCACGGAGTTCAAGGAATTCATAGCCGTGAGGTAACTTAAGCGGCCACGGTGGTGAGCCGCTTGTAGTGAGCACAATGCCGAAGTCGGCTGGAGGAGCGGCCGATAGCGCGCTGGCCAACGCACTGAGATTTGACTGCCTACACATCCCAATGGCGAATACGACTGCCAGTTCGCTGCCGCCTGCGTGCGCGTCGCCCAGATGCCATGCAAGAGCCGGGACCAGTACGCGCCGCCGGACGGGCGGCGTTATGGGCAGTGCTGTCACGAGCCAATCGAACACCCATTCAGGATCTACACGAATGGTAGCGAGGACATCGTCTTCGACAATGACGCGTCCGGCATCGGGACAAAAATGCCAATGGCGCCTCGTCGTAGAGTCGAATTCCAAATGAACGGGATGGTCACCGTCGCAGGCGCGGCAGGTCAGGACTGAAAGGGGGCCCCCTTTCGTTACCGCGCCAATATTCGACAAAAACTCTATTGATGCGCCCAATTCATCGGGCAGGGCGTTGGCTTCGAGGCTGCCGACGTGCGCCTCGATGAGATCGCATAGAAGATTGACAGGGTCGATACTTACGATCATGCAACCGCCACCATTGTCTCTTCAATGAGTCCCCACCGCACGAGATACTTCTCGGAAACGATTTGGTGACGCCGTGTTTGGTCTCTGAGGTTCGAGCCGTTCGGCGCGCGCAATTCAACCGTGATCGGCTTTCCGCGTTTCCCGCGGCCCTCCGGAGGGAAGGCAATCCTCAGCCGTGCTTGCATCACTCGCCACTCGGGCCGCCGTAACGGATCGAGGTCGCCAAACCATCCGGCACTGGTCCCGTGAATGTCCGCGTGCTTGCCATCTACTTCGATTGTCACACGGCCAAAGTGGCCGGCCGCATCTCTCAACCGAAGCAGCGTCACCTCGACACTCTTGATCCCGTCGGACGGGTCGGTAGGAAATGGCATCGGTCGTTTCAAGCGATCGAGATCAAAATCACGTGGCCGGACTGGCGTCAGCCCATTCTTCGAATCCAAGAGGCGCGCCGCAAAGGATTTCGCAATTTCTTCACGCAATGGCCGGCCGCCTTTCGACACGATATCCAACACGCCGCTGACAGGATCGTAGCAGATCGCCGCTTCGATCACTGGCCGTCTAGTTCTGCGCTTTGGTTCTTCACGGTCGAATTCCATGCCGCATTCGGGCAGGCCCTCGAGGTAGATGGAATAATGGATGACCTGCCTTGGGTCAGCACCTTTGACATCGCATGTACGGCGCTCAAACCAATCGACTTTTAGATTTCGACCCGTGCCGTCGAATTCGCGGAATAGCGCCCTGAGGTCTGCTTCGAGAAGCGCGATATCAGAGGGGCTCTTGCTCGGGGCGAGAGGCGCCGGGAGGCGATATCCGCTCCAACTGCGACCATGGCGCATGCGCTCGGCATACGCCGTTGCAAGTGCGTTATCGAAAGCCTCTTCGTTTGTAAGAAGCACGAAAAGACCGCGTGCTTCGCTGCCGTTGCAGGAATGAAACCGATGGAGCAAGGCTTCATCTTGCTCGATGAGGGACCGCAATGCGCGCTGTCCGATCTCGTCCGAAAGCTGTTCGACGCGCTCGAAATCTTCGAAGACTTGTTCGCGTTCTCGTTCGGGCAACGACTCGATCGCTGTTTTCACCGCATCCACAAGAGCCGAGGATTTGGCCGTCCAATCGATTGGCTCCGAAAAAAGGATAGCCCGAGCGCCGAAATATCGTTGCAAGTCCGATGGCTGCACGCGCCGCAGGAAACGGGGCAGGCTAAAGCTCATAAGTCCAACCCCTGCGCCCCCATTAGTGAGCGCACATCTTGTGCCCTTGGAGCCTAAACACCCACGATATAGGTTTGCCGAACTGCGCTGCAATACCCAAACGTTCGCGCAGGTTCGGTACTTTCCGCGCCGAAACGATGCTCGCGTGGATTGGGACCGCAATGGCTAGTTAGGGGGTCAGTTTGTGGGTCAAGCGGCAGATGAATTATTGACTTCGGTAGGTGCCGTGCGTTGCCGCCCAAAGGGCTTGACATTGACTGCCCGGCTGATCCATCGACCGGACACAAACAGGACACCAAACCTTTCGACTTAAGCTATTATATTGATTTTACTGGCGCTCCCTAGGGGAATCGAACCCCTGTTTTCGCCGTGAGAGGGCGACGTCCTAGACCGCTAGACGAAGGGAGCCTAAAGCAGTCGAACCGGGTTCTATCTCGCGGCGGGCGGAGCCGCAAGTTCGCGTGGTTATGCCGGCCACGCCGCCTCGCAAAGCCGCAGGTTTGGGGATACCTGCTTTCTATCGCGCCTTGGCTTCCAATGCGGCTGTTTCCGCTATAGGCATGAAATCATGACAGATTGCTCCGTCGAACTGCCACGCCCGCCGGCGCCCCGCCCACTCGATGCGCCGCTTGGCGCTTTTGCGACAATGCTAGCCTTGCGGCGCAATCCAATCGAAACCTGGACCAAAGCGCATTTCGAATTGCCGATTCTTGTTGGCCGCAACATCCTCGGCACAACCGCGGTGATTAACGATCCGGCGGCGATACGTCGTGTGCTTGTCGACAACTCTGCCAATTATCCTAAGGATGCATTGCAAAAGCGCTTGCTCGGGCCACGCTTGAGAGATGGGGTGGTGGTCGCCGAGGGCGAGGATTGGAAGGCCCAGCGGCGCACGCTGGCTCCCTTGCTTACGCCTAAGACAGTCGCCTCATTCGCGCACGTCATCAACGCTGCAGCGGAAGATTGCGTCGAGCGATTGATGCGTCTGCGCGAGGGGCAAGTGGTCGACATTCAGCTAGAAATGGGACGCGTTACGCTTGACGTTCTTGGCCGCACCATCTTTTCAGATGGGCTCGGGCGGGACGTGGATGAGGTCGCCTCCGCGATCTCGCGTCTTCTCGCCACCGTCGGCCGCCTTGACCTCTTCGATATTCTAAATTTTCCCGATTGGTTGCCACGGCTCGGGAAGCTCGGGGGATGGTCAGCGGACGCCTTCTTAGTTTCCGTCGTCGAGTCGCTTATCGCCAAGCGCAAACGCCTCATTGCCAAGGATGCAGCAAGCGCACCGCGCGACATACTCACTATCCTCCTCGAAGCCCAGGATACACAAACCGGCGCCGGCTTAAGCGATGCTCAAATCAAGGCCAATGTCCAGACCTTTATCGCGGCGGGGTACGAAACCACCGCCAACGCCTTGACGTGGTCGCTTTTCCTGCTCTCCCACTCGGAGGAATGGCGGGCGATTGTCGCTGATGAAGCGAGCGCGGTGCTGCGCGGACCCGTGGAGGGCTATACGGCGGGGCTAATTGCGACCAGGGCCGTGATCGAGGAAGCGATGCGACTCTATCCTCCCGCCCCCAGCATGAGCCGGCAAGCGGCAAACTCCGACGAACTTACCGGCAAGCGTATCCAGAAAGGCACTTTGGTAATGATTGTGCTTTGGGTTCTGCACCGGCATCGCTTGCTTTGGGAAAATCCAGACTGTTTCGATCCGCGCCGGTTTCTCCCGGGTGCGCGAGAAACAATCAATCGATTTGCCTATCTGCCTTTTGGCGCCGGGCCGCGGTTTTGCATTGGCGCATCCTTCTCAATTCAGGAGGCGGTAATCATTCTCGCCCACATCGTGCGTTCCTTTTCCTTTGAAGTTCAAAAAAACCATAAGGTGTTACCGCTACAGCGCATCACTTTGCGGCCGAAGGGCGGCCTGCCGATGATCCTGCGATCGCGCGGCCGCCATCCGGCCGCAAAGCGAGCTATTGTCCAAGCGGGTGGGTAAGTCGAGGCCCATCGCATTTGGCCCGATCAACAAAAGTGTTTCACCGCAATTGTCCCTCAGCCTGCCGGTTTATCAAACACCATCACCTTGGCAACGAAAGCGTTCACGTCGCGCGTATGGGTCAGACCGAATGTTCTGCCGATTGCCGCGAAATCCTCCTCGATATAACTCGAATAATACGGCTCATGAAAGCTCTGCGGGAAGAGCTCGAGGAGACCGTCATAGGCTGGCTCGTCGCCGCGCTGAAGCAAATCAACAAGGACAAAACGCCCGCCGGGTTTCAGCACGCGGGCGAATTCGCGGAAGATGATGCGGCGCACATTGGGCGGCAATTCATGGAACGTGAAGATGCTCGTTACCGCGTCCTGACTGTTGTCCGGCATTGGAATCGATTCTCCGTTTCCGACGACGAAGTTGATCCGCGACCAGCGCTTCAATTGCTGCTTTGCCTCCTTTGCGTACGCTTCCGACAGATCGAGGCCGGCGGCAGACAGCCAGGGCCAGGATTGCTTGACAAAATCCAGAAAGCGCCCGGTGCCGCAGCCGACGTCCAGCAGCCTCAACCCACGCTGATCGCGCCCAGTGAAGACCTCTCGGAGCGGCGGCAAAGCCTGCCGGCGCGTGACATTCGCTGTCCCATTGAAGAGGACCTCGACCTGCGTATCGTAGCGCTTGGCTGAGTCGTCCGTCATGTAGCCGCCGGATTGGAAGTGGAAATTCTGCAGAAAGTAGAGGGGCCGCTTCCCGCGAGTCTCCTCGGTCAGCACCTCGTTGTGCTGATTGTTCTCCCGGCGGCGGCGGGCATCGGGCAAATCCTCGAAGAAGAGCCGCGAGCGGCTGAGCAGCGTCGCCAACGAGCCATCGTGGTCCGCCGGCAAGGGATAGATGCCTGCCTCGACATTTGCGAGGTCGCGCTGGAGAAGCGCGGCCATATCCGCGTAGAGGCGTCTGCGGTCGGGCACGGCTGCATCGGTATGGGCGCGAGGCCGCGCACTTTCGCTATCTTGTCGCCGCGCGCTCTCGGAAAGCCGCCGCATCGCAACGCTGTGCCCGACATACCAGGCAATTCGTGAGAGCTGCCTGGCACCATAAGCGGCGCGGGTGGCGAGGCGAGAGATGGAAGTGCTCATGGTATCTCTCGTAAGGATGCCAGCCAATTGTGACTGAGATAGCAACAGCAGTTGGCGGCATCAACCCTGGCGCTGCGGAAAAGCTGCCTCGGCGTTCATCCCAGCGGATAAGCTGCCTCGACGACATAGGGGCCGCCGCCGGTCGATGCTCGCGACGAGAACAAGACAAAGCGTTTCGCTTCGAACCGGCGCGACAAAAAATACCCTCGCGCGGAAAGATATTCGGCGACAGCGGCGCAGCGCGCCGCGCGCAGCCGCGCGAGCGTGACATGCGGCGTGAATTTACGCGGCTCGGGCGCAATGCCGATCCGCCGCAGGAGCCTTTCTTGCTGGGCCTGAAGTTCGATCAAAGGTGCGGCGGGCTTGGCCCTGGCGACGAGAGCCCTGGGCTTGGCGCCGCCGAAGGAGCCGAGCTCCTCGATCGTCACGGTGAAAGGCGGCCGCCGGATTTGTTCGAGTGCTGCATGGATGTCGCGCGCGGTAAAATCGTCGATATCGCCGATGAATCGCAAGGTCAAATGATAGTTTTCGGCGTCGACCCAGCGCGCGCCGGAAAGCCCGCCGCGCAACATGGCAAGGTCCATCGCCAGATCGGAAGGGATTTCGAGGCCCGTGAACAAACGGGGCATGGATCCCTCCTGTCGAGCCAAGGAGCCGCGAATCATCGCGGCATCAGACCAAAGCATTTAGTCACAATATTATAGCGAAGATTTGGCGCGACGGGAAATTTTGATAATGGCTCCGTTCTCTGATCGCGGCCTTTGTGTCAAACAATTCTGTATGCCCTCTCGTTTGTGGGGAATCTGCCGATGGTTCTCTCCGCGGTCGGCGCATGGCAGTACTTCTATTGTTGTGGTGGCTCTTCGTGATCAATATGAGATGGTTTTTCGCGCTCAGTGACAAGAGATGGTTTTTCGCCCACAGGAACGTTGCGCTGTACAAACGAACCGATAAACGCGCCTAATGTCAGTTTTGCCAAATCCATGGCGGCTGCGCTGATATCCTGCGTGGTGGCGTTCGGAAAATAAAGCCCCACAAACCAGGTTAACGCCGCGAGGATACTAAAAATTAGAGTCAGAAGTACTGTGAGCAATGGGAGGCCAGATAGCCCTAATCTTTTTATATATCCTGTAAGCCCATACAGGCTAATAAATTCTAAAAATATTTCTATATTTTCCTTGTTATTTGCGGCGTTATTTGCGGCAATTAATTTTTCAAACATTGCCCTATCTGCAGCAGGAATCCAATCGTACGCAGGCTCCTTTTTTTTCGCTACTAAGTAAAGTACAAACCCTACTAAAGCACAAATGCCGAAAAGTATGATTATACCACTAAACGTCAAGCCGCCGCTCGCCGCCGGCACCGGGGTGCCGTTCGGGGGCGCCGGAATAGTTTCCAAGCCTATTGCTGGAGCGACTATTATTATTAGGATGAGGCTAACAATTCCTATTGTGAGGTTTTTTACCGTAAAAAAATCTGGTCTCGTGCCCATTGTTATCTCCTCCAAGCAGTATGGGCAGAATTGAGAAATTGTAGCATGTAGCACTCATTCTCACAACGTCAAAAGCCAAATGTGGTGTTTTCGTTCTCGCCAATTATATCGCGCCCACTCGTCCTCAATAGATACAAAATTCTTGGGGAGGCATCCAGCCATTGCAAAAAAATTCGGAATGGTACGCTTGTGGACTTGACAAAAACCGGCACTGAGGTATGGTAGCGCATCGAACAAACCGGTGCAGCCATGAACATCCTCGATCTTTTCCAAACTTTCCAGACCGATGAACAGGCAATTGACCACCTCGAAAAGGCGCGGTGGCACGGCCATCCGATTTGCCCCTATTGCAAGAGCGAAAACATTGGGCGGCACGCGAGCGGGGATCGCGGTAATCAGCGGTGGCAATGTCGAGATTGCACGCGCGCCTTCGCGGTCACTGTCGGAACAATCTTTCACGGCACCCATATGCCGCTCCGCAAATGGTTCCTGATAATCGCGCTTATGCTGAACGCGAAAAAGAGTGCGAGTGCTTACCAAATTTCACGTGACTTGGGCATTCGTCGCGCGACAGTCTGGAGCATGATGCACCGCGTCCGCCTTGCAATGGCAACTGATCAAGAGCAGTCTGATTTGCTGCATGGGATTGTTGAAGCAGACGAATGCTACATCGGCGGCAAGCCACGGAAGGGCAACAAGCGCGACGATGACAAGCCCAACCAGCGTGGGCGCGGAACGAAGAAGGCAGCGGTCATAGGTATTACAGAACGGCTCGGACGCGTCATTGCCAAAGTCGCGGAAGCCAATGACCTTTCGGCCAAGGGCCTATTGAAATTTGTCTGCAAGTTTGTCGATACTGGCGCATCTCTCGTTATCACGGACGAATATAGCGGCTACAATGCGCTCGCTGCAAAGATGCGTCACTCCCGGATCAATCACAGCGTGCAATATGCTGACGGACTAATCCACACAAACACCATTGAGGGGTTTTGGTCTCTCGTTAAGCGCGCATGGTATCGCTCGCATCATCACTATAGCAAAAAGTACATGGGCCTTTATATCGCCGAAGCCGCATATAAGTACAACGTCCGCCATCAGTCTGAAACTTTTGCTCCCATGCTGGCGATCATGGCGGCACCATGAACCACCTATATTACGGCGACAATCTCACTAGAATGCAGCAAATGGGCAAGCATTCTGTCGATTTGATATATCTTGATCCTCCGTTCAATTCAAAACAGAATTACAATCTAATTTACAAGAATTTGACTGGACTCCCGGTCCCGGATCAAGCCGAAGCCTTTTGCGATACATGGGAGATGGATGCCCAAAAAGAAGAAATTGCAAAGACTATGCCTATCTTAATGCGAGAGCATGGGGTAGAAGATTACTATGTTGAGTTTTGGCGCCTCTGGATAAACGCACTGCGTCATACGCAACCGCATCTATTGGCCTACTTAATTTATATGGTACAACGTCTTCTACATATGAAAAGCATTTTGCGCCCAACCGGCTCAATTTATTTGCATTGCGACCCGACTGCCAGCCATTACATCAAGGTTATGATGGATGGCATTTTTGGCCATGAGAATTTTCGTAATGAAATCATTTGGAAGCGCTCTTCATCACACAATCGCGCGAAGCGATGGGGGCCGGTTCACGACACGATACTATTCTATTCCGCTACCGATAAGTATGTTTGGAATCGAACATTTGCAGGATACGATCAATCTTATCTCGATAGTAAATACAGACATTATGATGCGAATGAACGACGCTATAGACTTGACAACTTGACAGGACCAGGAACCAGAACTGGCGATAGTGGAGAGACTTGGAGGGGCGTCAACCCGACAGAATTTGGCCGACATTGGGAGCCGCCGCACGATAGAGCATTACCGGACTGGTTCAAAAGACCAGATGGTTGGAGTAAGTTTTCGGTGCGGGAAAGGTTGGAGCTTTTATTCGCGGCCGACCTAATCCGTTGGCCAAAAAAAGAGGGGGGAAGGCCAGAGTTTAAGCGCTATTTGTCGAAGGCGCTTGGCGCCCCAATCCAGGATGTAATCACAGATATAGACCCTATTAACTCCATGGCGTCTGACCGTTTGGGATACCCAACGCAAAAGCCGGTAATTCTATTAGACCGTATTATTCAAGCATCTACAGACCCTGGCAACGTTGTATTTGATCCATTTTGTGGGTGTGGAACAACTATTTACAGTGCCGTTAAGAATCAACGCAAGTGGATCGGATGCGATATTGCCATTCTCGCGATCAAGATGGTGCGGGAGATTTTAACAGGCGAGCGCTTCCGGCTAGTCGAAGGCGTGCATTTTGATGTTGACGGAGTTCCAGTTAGCGCGGAACAAGCAGAAGAGTTGTTTAAGCGCGACCCGTTTCAATTCGAACATTGGCTGGTTGAGCGCATCGGCGGCTTCCCGACTAAAAAGACCGGCGATAAGGGCATTGACGGCCGCATGTATTTTGAGACCAAGGCCGGATTGAGATGTATGGTTCTTTCGGTGAAAGGTGGTAAGCTTAGGCCAACAGACGTTCGGGACTTAAGAGGCGTTCTTGCTGATCATCCTGACACGGAAATGGCCGGTTTTCTGTCGTTGCAAGAGCCTTCCAAGGCTATGCGGGAAGCCGCGTCGCTTTCCGGTCAATACGAGTACGGCGGGGTCAAATACGATCGAATGCAGTTCTTGACGGTCAAGGACATTTTGGAAGGCAAGCGCGAGTTTCATACACCAACGAAAATGGGCTCGCAAATCTCTACGGCCCAGGGATCGCTAGCGCTATGAAGGAGGTAGGTATGGACCTTTGAAGCTAAGTGTCCGTCTAGAAACATATTGAATCGGATGAATCATTTGTGATTCAAGGATGGCGGCCTGATTCGAGGAGGGACCGCCGATGTGGACGAAGGAAAACCGCGTGCGCTACAATCGCGACAAGCTGCGTTATCCGAGTGATCTGATTGACGCTGAATGGTCGCTGATCGAACCGCTGATCCCGCCGGCCAAGGGTGGCGGCAACAAGCGCCGGGTGAACCTTCGCGAGATCGTCAACGGGATCATGTATGTGCTCTCGACGGGATGCCAATGGCGGGCGATTCCGAAAGACCTGCCGCCGAAGAGCACGGTGTTCGCCTATCTCGATTTATGGATCTATGACGGCACCCTGGATCGCATGCACCACGCGCTTTACGAAGCGTGTCGCGAGCAAGCCTGCCGCGACACCAGCCCTACCGCCGCGATCATCGACAGTCAGAGCGTGAAAAGCGCCGAAAAAGGGGGGCCTGCATCGATCCACCTGGGTTCGACGCCGGCAAGCTGATCAAGGGCAAGAAGCGGCACATTCTCGCCGACACCGAGGGATTGCTGCTGCATGCCATCGTGCATGCCGCCGACATTCAAGATCGCGACGGAGGCGTTCTTCTGCTGGCCACGCTGTTTGGCCTGTTTCCTTTCTTGAAGAAGCTGTTCGCCGACAGCGCTTATCAAGGGCCGATCTTTCACAAGGCCGTTGGCAAAATCCTGCCCCAACTCGACATCGAAATCGTCAAACGTTCCGATCGGGCCAAGGGTTTCGCCGTCCTACCAAAACGTTGGATCGTCGAACGCACGATTGCTTGGCTCAATCGATGTCGCCGGCTCGCCAAGGATTGGGAAAATCTGAATGTCAAAGCGCTCGCTTTCTTGCGCTTTGCCTCAATCCGCCTCATGCTCAGAAAACTCTGTAATCCTTCCTGATGTTCTTGGACGGACTCTAAGCACATGCGCTAGTTGATCTCCGTCGCAACAATTCTTGTGTATTTTGCAATGCTGTAGAAATAGCCGTGGGTAGCCTCGTTTTGGACACCACCACTCGCCATTTGAGTTCTTGAGGTTATCTCGAAAGAACCCGTTTGCAGTCAGATCAGCTCTCGCATTTTCAAGTGATATGTGCACGTTGCGATGTTAATCCTACAATCACATAGGCTGGAGGAACCTGAGGTTGATCATCCACATCATCAAAATTTAGTTCGCTTGCATCGTGAATTAACCGTAAATCCTTCACCTTGCCAAAATTTATCTCTAAAAATTTCCGCAGATATGGCAAGACACTTTCCCATTTACCGTCGTGTAGAACGGCACTAAACGGCTTCATGTTGGGACTTGTGACGAACATGCTACCGTCTTCGCGACGCTTCCCAACAAGCCTAATATTGAACTCTCGTAGGCCCCCGCTTTTTTGAGGTGACGTCGCCATTCACATCCTCCGGTAATGGTTCCGTGGAATAATCCCATTTCCCATTGATAAAATCAACCGCGATTGCGACCGAAGTCCAAAAGCGTACCATTCCGAAAAAATTTAGTCTTTTATTGAATGGCGCGAGGCCGCGTTGGGTCGGAAGCCTACCACGAAACGCATCACTCGGCGGCGAGATCCTGGCGGTCGAGCGGAGCCAGCGCTGCGTCCAAATCCGCGATGAGATCGCCGGCATCCTCGAGCCCGACCGACAGGCGCACAAGCCCGTCCGTGACCCCCAGGGAGGCCCGCGCCTCCGGCGTCAGCCTTTGATGCGTCGTCGTGGCCGGATGACAGAGGAGGCTTTTTGCATCGCCCAAATTATTTGCAATCGAGATGAGAGAAAGCCGGTTGCCAAATGCAAAGGCCGCCGGCTTGCCGCCCCGGACCTCAAAAGAGACAAGGGTGCCCCCGCCGGACATCTGCCGCTTAACGAGTTCGGCCTGAGGATGATCCGCCCGGCCAGGGTAGCGGACGTTGAAAACATGGCGGTGGCCGCTCAAGAATTCGGCGATCCGTTCGGCGTTTTGCACCTGCTGGCGAACGCGTAAGGCAAGCGTCTCGAGCGATTTCAGGAAAACCCAGGCATTGAACGGCGACAGGCAGGGGCCGGTCTGCTTATAGAAGGGATGAACTTCGTTTTCGATAATCTCGCGGCTGCTGAGTATAATGCCGCCGAGGCAGCGGCCATGCCCGTCGATATGCTTCGTTGCCGAATAGACGACGCAATCGGCCCCGAGCTGGAGCGGCTTTTGCAGAATTGGCGTCGCGAAGACATTGTCGACGACGAGGCGCGCGCCATGCTCATGCGCTACGCCAGCGATTGCCGCGATATCGTAGACTTCAAGGCATGGATTGGTCGGAGTTTCAAGAAACAGGAGCTTAGTCTGCGGGCGCATTGCTGCGCGCCATTGCAAAAGATCCGCGCCATCGACAAGGGTCGACGCGACGCCGAAGCGCGGCAGCAAATCCTCGACCACATAGAGACAGGCTCCGAACATCGCGCGGGCTGCGACCACATGATCGCCCGCCCGGAGCTGCGCCAACAGCGCCGTCGTAACCGCGGCCATGCCACTCGACGTCGCACGGGCAGCCTCCGCGCCTTCGAGCAGGGCCATCCGGCTCTGGAACATGTCGACGGTCGGATTCGAATAGCGCGAATAGACATAGCCGGGCTCGGCACCCTTCATCCGCGCCTCGGCCGTTTCCATGTCCGGATAAGCATAGGCCTGGGTTAGAAAAAGCGCCTCGGAGACTTCACCAAACTGCGAGCGCGCGGTGCCGCCATGGACAAGCTGGGTCGCCGGATGCAGGGTTTTCATGTCAGGCTTTTGCCCGCGAGCGTTCATTCCGGTCTCCATGTCGCGGCCGGCAGGGCAGGGGCGCGCGGCAAACGCCAATCCCGCCGCCACCTTGCGGCTTTGCCTCAACGAGCCGCCGTTTGTTTATCTTGCGGGGAAATATATCTCAACCCCGGTGAACAACGGGGATTTTAAAAGTAGCATCGCGACGCGTGCTTCATTTCGTCCTAAAACGCCGTTGCAATCCTTGTTAGCGAGGCATTCGAAAACGATCGTGACCGTCCAGCCACTCTCCCTTTTCGCCAAGCCGGGGCACGAGAGCGGTGCCGCGCCGCTCCTCGGCGCAAATGAGTTTGGCACTCAGTTCGGCCTGCTTCCACGCCAAAAAATCGAACTGATGGTGCGGCGGAAGATGATTCAAGCCGAAGTTGACATCGAGAGCGAGCAGTTTCAGCCGGCGAGCCTCGATCTGCGCTTGGGCGCACGGGCCTACAGGGTGCGGGCCAGCTTCCTTCCGGGCCAAGACCATGGCGTCGAAGAACGGCTGCGTGCCCTCCAAACCGATGACGAAGCGATTAATCTTGAAGGCAATGGCGCCGTACTCGAACGCCGCTGCGTTTATGTGATCCCGCTTATCGAGCATGTGAATTTTCCGGAAAGTATTTCTGCGATCGCCAACCCAAAAAGCTCGACCGGCCGCCTCGATATTTTCACCCGCCTCATTACCGACAAGTGCGATATGTTCGATCGGGTGACACGCGGTTACGAAGGGCGGCTTTACGCCGAAGTCTCGCCGCGCAGTTTCAGCGTGCGGGTGCGCAAGGGCTCGAAACTCAATCAGATCCGTTTCCGCAGATTAAACTCGCAGCAGCTCTGGCGGACGGGTTTCGCCATCGAGGAGAAGGAACTGCGCGAGCGTCATATAAGAATGCCCCTTGTTGATTCGGATTTGGAGTTGCGGCGCAATGGGCTCGTCCTTCGGGTTGGCCTGAGCACGGAGCAGGCCGGCGGCGTGATCGGCTACCGGGCGCAGAAACATGCCGATATTCTCGATGTGGACCGGGCCGGGACGTATCAGATGGCGGACTATTGGGATCCGGTCAGGGCGCGGCCGGACAAAAGGCTAATCCTCGACCCGGACGAGTTTTACATCCTGGCTTCGCGTGAACGGCTGCAGATCCCTGCCGATCTCGCCGCTGAAATGATCCCGGTCGACGCCGCGATGGGGGCATTCCGGGTGCATTACGCGGGCTTCTTCGATCCGGGCTTTGGCGTTTTGCGGGACAACCGGCCGGGCGCCCGCGCGGTACTTGAAGTCCGCAGTTACGAAGTTCCTTTCTTTCTGGAGGATGGGCAAAGGATTGGGCGCCTCGTTTATGAGAAAATGGCCGAGCCGCCGCACCTTCTTTACGGCGCAAGCGGCGTCTCCAATTACCAGGGACAGGGGCTGAAACTGTCGAAGCATTTCAGGGCTGAGTGAGGGCTTTTCTGGTGCGCCGCCAGCGCCCGGCCGCCTGTTTTCGCGGCAAAGTCCAGGTGACCTACATTCGCCGTGCCTCCCCGTTAGAGCACGGCCGGTTTCCGCTTTCGCGAATCGGGCTCTCATGCTAGAGTGCTGTTTCGAAGACCTGTCCTGCTGTCCAAACTTGCGGAGACGCACATGCGGTGTCGATTGATGCTGGCCATGGCAGCGTTTGTTGGTGCTTTCCCCGGGTTTGCCTTGGCCCAGGCTCCTCTCACCTTGAACCGCGGTGGGGGCATTGCCGGTACGGGCATTGGCATCGGAGCGGGGGGGGCAGGCCAACATGCACCGCTCATCGTCGGAACCGGCCATAACGGCGCCGGGACCGGCGGCACGAACTTGGGATTGGGGAATGCCACCGGCGGAATCGCGGCCACGACTTCGAGCCGGGACCGGCGGTCTTCAAGATATTGCGACCTGGGGAAGTTCAACGGGCGGCATCAACGGTGTCGGACGTGGTCTTCCAGCCGGAACTGGCGGCCTCAATGACAAGGTGGAGCTTGGCCTGGATACCGGCGGCATCAATGGCAGCCCAATTGGGGCGGGAAGTGGCGGGCTTGCCGATCAAAATAGTCTTGGGGCCGGCACCGGCGGCATCGAAGAGCAAAACGCGCCAAGATTTAGAGTGACGCAATAGGCGGGCCGCTCGCGTGCCATTTGTGAGCCTCGCGTAAGGTTCTTGCCGTCGCGGGCAAGCCAGCGATGAGGCATTCCCGTGCGGAGAAGGCACGCGGAGGATCGATCGCCGGTTTGAAACCAGTAGGTACGCGTTTTGCCCGTCCGGTTGCCCGATTGCGAAGGCCGTCGCTTCCGGCCCAAAGATGAAGGCGGGTAACAATCAGTCCGCAAGAATCCGAAACTGCGAATGACGCCGCGCGATTTCTGAGGCCAAAGAGGACCCGTATTCTTGACCAGAACGGACGAACATTCCAGTTTGCGCCGCGTGTTTCTGTTCCCGGCAAAAGCCGTCGTTGTCCTCTACGTCGTCCTCGACGGAATCATCACGCCGGTGGTCCGGCCGCTGGTCGGCTGGGTGGCAAGACTCCGGTTTGTCATCCGCCTGCAAGACATTGTCGCGACGCTTCCACCTTACGCGATCCTTGTCTTGCTCGCCGTTCCCTTTGCCTTCGCGGAACCAGCCAAAATCTACGCCTTGGTTTTGATGACCAGTGGAAACTTCGCGGCTGGCCTGGTCGCGATTTCCCTGGCGTATCTCGTGAGCCTCCTCGTGGTGGAGCGGATTTATCACGCGGGGCGGGAGAAGCTCAAAACAATCCCTTGGTTCGCCAAACTCATCGATTGGTTGACCGGCATTCGCGATCGCCTTCTCGCATGGGCGCGGGCGACGCGGATATGGGCTTTTTCCGTGCAGGTGAAATTGGCCGCGCGCGCCTTTGCGGCGAAGCTACGACTTTATTTTCGCGCCGGCTGAAACCGCGCTGCAGCCGGCAAAACTCAGTGTTTGCCGTATTCGAGCGCGACCCCCTTCCGCTGCGAGAGGATATAGGCCTCGAGAGCCTTGAGACGGGGATCGTCATCCGCGAATGGCTTGCCGCGCACGGGATTTTCAATGCACCAGTTGATCATGTCCCGGAGTAGGGCGACGCGGCCCAGCTGCACCTGAAATTTGGGGTAGGTTTCGGGATGGGTGTTGGAGGCGTCCGGATGGCACATGTCGCAGGATATGGCATTGGTGCCGCCAAGCGCCTTGGCGTCGTGAAAAATGCGCTTGCCTTCCGCGACCAAACGATCGGTCGACTCTTGCCAAATCTGGCGGTCGCGCTCGGTAAACGCGCCGTAGGTCTGAAACTGGTCCTCGGCGGGTGCCTTGACGCCCGGCATCTGGGCCTCTGCTGGTGGCTCGGCCGCCGCAACAACCCATCCGACATCGGGATGCTTGCGGCGCCACTCCTGCATGAGCGTATCGGCGATTTGCTGTCCCTGCTCGCGGGTCATTTGATCGCCGGGCTTGACGCCTTTGACCTCGAAGGAGGTTTCGCCGTCGCAGAGACCAACCACCAAATTGCCATCCGAAGATCGCGGCAGCTGATGGCGTGGCGGATCGTTTCCGGCCAGGGCAGGGCCGGCGGCTAGGGAGAGAACGAGTGCGAGATGGCGGAAATGGCGCATGGTCTCCCTCAGTAGCTGGAAAGCGTTGTCGCGGGCGGGCGATCCTTGGCGCCGTTCGACGAAAGATAATTTGCCCGCACGGTGACGGGGTTGCGGTTCCAAAGATTATAAACCTTATCGACCATTCCCGACGCCAGCACATTGAGTTGACCATCGCCGCAGCCGTCGAAGGCGTTGAAGGGGTCGGCGCGGTTCATCTGGACGGTGAGCTTTGGCAACCCTTCGGGCGCGTAGGGCCACGGCCAGGCGGTCGAGAGCAGCCCATAGAAGTTGATGTTGCCGATGTGGTTCAGGAGAAGTTGGTGGGTGTGGCCGTGAATCACGGACACCGTAGCAAATTTGCCGAGAATCGCCTGCACTTCGTCGGCGTCCTCCGTCCAAAAATTCCAGTTGCGGTAATATTTGTACAGTGGCGAGTGGGAGAAGATGACAATGGGCGTCTTTTTGTCGATGGCCGCGAGATCGTTTTGCAGCCATTGACGCCCCTCCGGCCCGACCTCGAAGCGCGACTGGACGCCGTTGTCGAGCCCGGCGACGGTGTGCATCCGCTCTTCTGGAGTCATGCCGCGCGCGGTCCAAAAATCCTTCTCCTGCACGCTCATCAAGGTCACGAAATGAATGCCCTTGTGATCGAACGAATATTGCGAAGGCCCGAACAAGGACCGCCAATGTTCGCCCATGTCGAGGAACCAATCGTGCTCGCCGACCATCATTTTTACGGGAGCCTTGAGATCCTTCAAAATCTGGGCGCCGAGATCAAGTTCCTCGCCCTTGCCGAGCTGCGCCAGATCGCCACCGAAGAGAACAAAATCAGGCTGCGGGTCGAGCGCGTTGACCTCTTCTACCGCCTTTACGGCGGAGCGAATGAATCGGTCGTTCACATTGCGCGTATAGAGATGAGTGTCGGAAATATAGGCGATGGTGAAAGCGGGCGCCGCGATCTCCGCCGCTTGTGCGATCTCGATCAGCTGGAAGCTCTGCGGAACGATCAGCCCCTTGGCGGCGGCGATCCCAGCGGAAACTCCGGCAATATGGAGAAAGCCGCGCCGGGAGAGAGCGCCCATCCGCGTGAGGTCCTCGAAAAACGAGGCGCGCTCCTCGTAATATTTGGTCTCGATGCTCTTGTGCGCCATGGCTTTTCTCCCTCGCCAACATGTCTCGCGAGAAACACGTTCGCCGTCCATCTCAACTGTTTTACGGCACGGCCTGTCTGGAAATTTCGCGCGTTTTCCTAGGTTATGTTTTTAGTAGGCCCCGATCGATGCCGGATTACGCAGATCCGGATTGGTTCCGATATCTCCCAAGTCGCCCTTTTTACCTTCGGCGATTTCGGTTTCACGCTGCGGCCGGTTGTTCTTGAGCGACGCCTGCCGCTCCATCTCCGCCTTGTTGAAATCGGCAAAGCGATCGCCGGTGAGGGTAAAGAGGAAAGCAACAAGATCGTCGATTTCTGCTTCGCTCAACGCAAGACGCTGCATGCCGCCGTCGAGATACGGATTTGGAACGCCGCCCTTGTTATAATGGTCCATCACGTCCCAAAGGGTCGCGAGAGAACCATCGTGCATATAGGGTCCGGTGATTCCGATATTGCGCAAGGTCTCGCTCTTGAAGGCGCCGATATCGGCCGGGTTTTTGGTCACCAGGAACCGGCCGAGCTCGGAATAGGATGTCTGCAAGGCGAGTTCGTCGATCTGCTTCGTATCGCCGGAAGTTAAGATGCCAAGCGCCTTGCGGGCGAGCACAGCAAAGTCTTGCTTATGCGCGGCGATCCCAATGTTGTGAAATTTCTGATCGGAGAAAAGCGGCGACACCGCGTTGAACGCGTGGCAGGAGCTGCAGCGCCCCTTGCCTTGAAACAATGCCCAGCCACGCTGGGCCTGCTCGCTGATCGCCTGAGGGTCCCCGGCCAAGAAGCGATCGAACGGCGAATTGGCGGAAAATTGGGTCCGCTCGAAGGCCGCGATCGCCGCCGCGATATCATCGTAAGTAGGATCGTGCCCCAGAAGCGATTTGAACGAATCCGAATATTCCTGGATTCGAGCCACCTTCGCGGCGACATCGTTCGGCGACTTTTGGCCCATTTCAACCGGGTTAAGAACCGGAAGCTTCGCCTGATCCTCGAGAGTGGCCGCGCGGCCATCCCAGAATTGCGACGCTTGAAACATTGCGTTCAATACGCTCGGCGCATTGCGCTGGCCATGCTGATCTTGGACGCCCGCGGACGTCGCGCTGTTGCCGCGATGGTCGGTAAATCCTTTGGCGGGATCGTGACACGTCTCGCACGCGACCGAGTCATCGATCGAAAGCCGCTTGTCCTTGAACAATTTTTCACCAAGAGCGGCAAGTTGTGCCGTTGGCTCGCGGCCTGGCGGCACGGCCAGGGCATAGAGTTGCGGCGAAATGCCAAGGGGCAGGGCGGGTTTGACCGGCACTTGCGTCTCTGGAGCTGCATATGCGGCTGGAGACGGCGCGGCAATAGCGGGCACAGGAGGGGCTGGCGCGGAAGAAGCCGGTGCGTGAGCAGCCGACGCGAAAGGAGCCGGCGCCATCGTTGGATTCCCCGGGGAAGTGAACGTCATCCCCAGCACCGCGAGCAGTGCTCCGCCAATTGTCACAGCCGCGAAGCTAGCCACCAACTTCCCGCGCGACATTTGCATCGTATCCTCCCGGCGTTTTTTTTTCGCCACGCTTGCGTGAATGGCCAAAAGCGGACGGCTACCTTCCCGTCAACATAGCCAGAAAAATCCCGGAGGTGAACCACTAAATTTAGAAACAGCCGGGGTGCAACGCTCCGCGCGTTTGGGCATCCGGCGAGAGCAGCCTCCACCAAGTACGGCGTAATAAAGGTGGCGCCATCGTGGATGGCAAAGGACGAAAGCGGCTTGACGCACGCCATCGCAATCGGCATGACGCTACGGTAATTTCGTGACGTTTTCATAATTTGCGCGATTTACGCGGCCGGACTCTCTACCGAAATAGTCCCAGTGAAATAAATCAACGTGAAAGCCGTGATTCTCGCCAGGCGGTACAGAAGGAGATTTCGAAACATGACTAAATTATTAGGACTTTCAATTAGTCTAGCGGTCATTCCTTGGGTCGTAATGATTTTAGCCTCTCAAACGCTTGCGCAGGGTACCGACGGCTATCACACCGATCGCCCGGGAGGCCCACTGCTTTTCGGCGACCAATACTCGGCATGGCATACCGATAGGCAGGGAGGACCAATACAGCCTGGGCCATATACAGGCGGTTCCAGCGCGCAGGTCATCGACGGCTATCACACCGATCGCCCAGGAGGCCCACTGCTTTTCGGCGACCAATACTCGACATGGCATACCGATAGGCAGGGAGGACCGATGCAGCCTGGGCCATATACGGGTGGTTCCAGCGAGGACGCCGACGACAAAGACGAAAACCGGGACTGACTTTTCGAGTTGATACAGGCCTAAAGGCAAAGCGTAAGAATCTGACACAGAAAGGGCACTCCGAGCGGTTTCGCAATACTGCTCGAGAACTTGGCTGTGATGAATTGGAAGGCGCGTCGGAGCGCGCATTTGCGAAGGTTGTCACGCCACGACAGCCTCCTTCGATAGGTTCCGAATGTTGAAACTAACTGGACCACGAGACATTCTGTGGAATGGATAACGATAACGATTCTGCCCTCTTTCGAGACGGGCAAGCTCATAAGCGACAAGATCAGCAGCTTGTAGCGGCGGGCAACTTTCTGGATCGGTGCCTGTGCAAGACGTAAGACTGGGAAGTGCGAGCGAAATTTTGTCACACCAAGCAGCAATCCGTCTGTAGCTGAAATCATTTGTCTTCGCAAAGACCAACGATAGCGGTTGCTGTCCGTAGTTAAGACGCCCACTCATGCAGGCCCCATTAATTGCTTGAACGACACATTTTGCATAGGTGCGTCTAAACCGTTTTCTGGTTCCATCCGCTACCATCGAAACGCCTATTATGGTGATTGGCTCTTTGATTAGAATCGTTAGAAGCCGCTCCACAAGCCTTTCGTGACGGCCTTTTGACCATCCATGAAATTCTCCTTCATAAGCTTCAAAATCGGTCATGTGGAAAGTCGTAACGGATTTGGTCTCTAGCACCTTGTTCCATTCCGCTGAAATACGTTGCCAGTTTTCAAGAGTTGTGAGAAGACCGCCGACAGTAAGTCGGCTTAAATTTCCTGAGTCACGGTTGTGCTCGCCGCTTTCGTCAAAATAGGCCAAAAGCATCAAAACCAGTCTCCTAAGAAGCCAATAAAGGGCTATCTCCAATTCATCGAAAGATTTGCAAACAACCACTCCCGACTGATCCGAGGAAGGTCATATCGAATCATGAACGTTCACGCTAGCACCGCCCTTTTGGGCACGTCAACTATTATACTGCCAATGCTTAGAATTTGGCGAGTACTTGCCTTATGGCGGCTACCACGATCCTGGGGCCATCGGACCGTGGCTCTTACTTCCCCTAGAAAATCGCGAGTGCGCGCATGAGCAAGGTAGCTTATGTCAATGGCCGCTATGTCTTGCATTGCAGCGCCATGGTTCATATCGAAGACCGCGGCTACCAATTCGCCGACGGCGTCTATGAAGTATGCGAAATTTTTCGCGGTACCTTGATCGATGAAAAACGCCATTTCGAGCGGCTCGCCTATTCGCTTGCGGAATTGCAAATTGCCCCGCCTTTGCGGGTCGGCGCGCTCGGTGTGGTGGTCCGCGAAATCATGGCGAGGAACAGGGTCGAGAACGGCTTCGTCTATGTGCAGGTAACGCGGGGCGTGGCGCCACGTGACCATGTTTTTCCGCCGGCGGCCGTACGTCCCTGTCTCGTTGTCACGGCGCGTCACGTTGATCCACAAGCAAGCGAGATGAAAGCGCGCAAGGGCGTAAGCGTCATCACCACTCCCGACCTGCGTTGGAAGAGGGTCGATATCAAGTCGATTTCCCTGTTGCCCAACGTCCTTGCGCGCCAGCAAGCGAGCGAGAGCGGCGCCTATGAGGCCTGGTTTGTCGATTCCGAAGGCATGGTCACAGAAGGGGCGGCATCGAACGCCTGGATCATCAGCAAGGCAGGCGTCATCGTCACGCGTAAGCTCGATCATTCCATCTTGCGCGGCATCACCAGGACCACGCTGATCGAAATCCTTGGGGCGGAAGGTCTGAAATTGGAGGAACGAAAATTCAACCTCGAGGAGGCTTTCGCCGCTCAGGAGGCTTTCATTACCGGAGCGACGACCCTCATCATGCCGGTTGTGCGCATCGATGGGCGCGCGATCGGCGGGGGGGTTCCCGGACCGGTCGCATCAAAGTTACGCGCGATTTTTCATGCCAGCGCCGCGCGGTCCTCGTAACCATTGGAAGGAATTTCAAGTTAATATTATATCCTGACGACAATGATCAAAGTAGGGCTTGCGGCGCCGCCTATTGGTCTAATATGATCAGAGCCGCCAGCGGCCGGATTGCGAGTTGCTCATCGCCGTTCTTCTGGGACGGTGTTTGCAGCAAGCTTGGTTTCCAAGTGGAAATCGCGTAACCGGTCGAGGGGAAAACGGGAGCCAAACGGCACCAGTGGTTTTAGATATGCAATATGCGCTGGCCACGGCGCCAAGAACAAAATGGGATATTGGGACATGGGAGCGGAGCGGCCACAAAATCTACAGGACACTTTTCTCAATTTTGTCCGTAAAAACAAGGTTCCTCTCACGATCTTCCTGGTCAACGGCGTCAAACTGCAAGGTGTCGTCACCTGGTTCGACAATTTCTGCGTATTGCTGCGTCGCGACGGGCATTCTCAGCTCGTTTATAAGCATGCCATATCGACGATCATGCCCGGCCAGCCGATTTAGATGTTCGAGCCCGGCGACGAGGCGGGACACGCCGGGACTTAGGATAATTTCGCGTGACCTGGAACCGTTTCTCGATCACTTGATTTGTGAGGGCATCCCGGAAATGCGATCGGGGGGTTCATCTACACGAGGGAGTTGGGCATAGGCGGCCTTGCGGACGGCACAAAAACGGCGCTGAAAGCCGGCCTGGAACAGGACTTCCCCTCGCGAGGAAGCGAGGCGCCGATCCGGGCATTGGTCATCGGCCCCTATCTTGATGCCACCTCGCGCCGCAGGGCGGAGCTGCTGACGCCCTGCACCGTTCCAGCGCGCGACCGTTCGCCTCAGGCGCGCCTTGCCGAAGCTGCCGGCCTTGCCCAGGCAATTGGCGTTGAAATTGTCCTTGCGCAAATCGCTCCGCTTTCGCAAATCCGGCCGGCGACGTTCCTCGGCAAAGGTAAAGTCGCCGAATTCGCCTCTCTCGTGAGCGCGGAGGCGATTGATCTCGTCGTCATGGATTGTGCCTTGTCGCCGGTGCAGCAGCGCAATCTTGAAAGTGCGCTTGCGGCAAAGGTCATCGATCGCACCGGATTGATTCTCGAAATTTTTGGCCGCCGGGCGCGGACGCGGGAAGGCGCGCTGCAGGTCGAGCACGCGCATCTTGCCTACCAAAAATCGCGACTGGTTCGATCGTGGACCCATTTAGAGCGTCAGCGCGGTGGTTTTGGCTTCCTCGGCGGTCCCGGCGAAACCCAGATCGAGGCCGACCGCCGCCGCATCGAGGAGAGGATGACCCGCATCGAACGCGACCTCGAAGGCGTCAAGCGCACGCGCGGTCTGCATCGCCAAAGCCGCCGCGCCGTGCCTCACCCCATTGTCGCGCTGGTCGGTTACACGAATGCGGGAAAATCCACACTGTTCAACAGGGTCACGGAGGCCGGGGTCGCCGCCGAAGACATGCTTTTTGCGACCCTCGATCCCACCTTGCGCGGTGTCACGCTGCCACATGGCGGCCGAATCATTCTGTCCGATACCGTTGGATTTATTTGTGACCTGCCGACCATGCTTATCAAGGCGTTCCGGGCAACTCTTGAGGAAGTCCTTGAAGCGGACGTCATTTTGCATGTCCGCGACATTGCGCATGAAGACACCGAAGCGCAGCGCGCCGATGTCGAAGCCATTCTCGCTAGTCTTGGGATTGATCCCGCCAATGATCGCCGTCTCATGGAGATCTGGAACAAATGCGATCTCTTGGATGAAGCAACGCTTGCCGCGCGGCGCGCCGCCCGCAGGTCATCACTCGGCAACCCGGTGATTGCTTCGGCATTGACGGGGCAGGGCCTCGAAGAACTTCGCATGGCAATCGAAATACGGCTTGCAAGTAATAGGATTATCTTTGATATCGTGCTCGAACCGGCCAATGGCGCGGGGCTTGCGTGGCTGCACGAGAATACCGAAGTCATGAACAAAAGCACAGCGGCGGACGGCGCCGTTCACGTCCGGGTCCGGGTCGTGCCGGAACGCGCGGAGTTGGTCCGGCGGAAATTTCCTGCCGAAGCAAGACGTGCGTAAAGCGGGGCACTTTTTTTCGGCCAAGCGGGGACGAAACCGGTGTCTGTCTACCCGGATCGGGCCCGGCACATGGCGTAAGTAAAGTCCGTCACGGCGTGACTAGCTTTTCCGATTGCTTCGCCATGGTCCAAAGTGCCTCCATTTCCTGCAAAGTTACCTCATCCGGTGCCTTGCCATTGGCCGCCAATGCCTTCTCGATAAAGTGGAAACGCCGTTCGAACTTGGCGTTCGCCCTTCGGATGGCCGCCTCCGGATCGGCTTCTACATGGCGCGCGAGATTAGCGGCCGCGAAAAGCAAATCGCCAATTTCTTCTGCGATAGCATCCGGTTCGCGGGCATCGAGCGCCGCCTCGATTTCGTCGGTTTCCTCGCGAATTTTTTCGAGCACCAGGCGCCAATCACTCCAGTCGAAACCGGCGCCAGAGGCCTTCGTCTGCAATTTTACTGCACGGGTCAAGCCGGGCAGGGCGAGCGGAACGTCGTCGAGAAGGCTGCTGGCCAAATCTCCGGCATTTGCGCCGTCCGGCCCGGATTTTTCCCTCAATGCCGAATTTTTCGCGGATTTTTCGTCCTTCTTAATGCGCGCCCAAAGGGATTTGACCTGCTCGGGAGAACGATTACCCGCCGCGGCAAACACGTGCGGATGGCGGCGGATCATTTTTTGGGTGATCGCCTCGACCACGCCGCCGAAATCGAACACTCCGCGTTCCTCGGCAATGCGGGCCTGAAACACAATTTGGAGGAGGAGATCGCCCAATTCCTCCTTGAAATCCGGCATACTGCCGCGCGCGACGGCGTCGGCAACCTCATAGGCTTCCTCGATCGTAAAAGGGACGATGGTCTCGAATGTCTGCGCGATATCCCAATTGCAGCCCGTATCAGGTCGCCGCAAGGCCGCCATGATTTCGATCAAACGGCTGATCTCGCGGGATGGCTGCATCAATTAACGCGGGATACGCGGGAACGGAAGCCGGGGACCGCACTCCTCGCCCTATTCATGACCGGCTGACGAGGCGGCACTGCGACCCGTTCAATCGAGCGAGATAGACAAAGCCTCGCGGCCCTTCGGTGTATCGACGACCTGCATTGTCACCGGCTGGCCTTCAGCGAGGTTCTGGATTCCTGCCGGACCGAGGATCGAAATATGGACAAATATGTCCTTGCCGCCATCATTGGATTGGACGAATCCGAAGCCTTTGTGTTCGTCGAACCATTTCACCGTCCCGGTGATCGAAACCGCGGTCGAAGGATCGGGGGCGCGGCGTTGCGGCCGAGGTGAATCGCCAAACCCGCGCGGCGATGGCGGTACCCTTTCTGCTGCCCCGGTTGTGTCGACCTCGAGAACCCGTGTCACTTGAGCGCCTTTCGCGCCATTGCCGACATTTACCTTCAACTTCGCGCCGGGGGGAACCGTCTCATATCCCGCTGCCTGTAGCGTGCCTATATGGAGGAATGCGTCGCCGGCTCCATTGCTCAGCTCGACGAAGCCGAAACCCTTGTCGCCCTTGAACCATTTAACGACCGCGTCAACGCTCGGCCCGCTTGGCGGCGCGATGTCCTCGGGGGCCGCCGCTTCCAGGTCCAAAGCCCGCGCGTGGGGTCCGACCCGACCGCGGAGAATCGTAGGGCGAAGGCCCATCGTCATCGAAGCCGCGCTTCTTGGGGCCACGGAAGTCTCTACCTTTGCTCATGATATGCCTGCTCGTCTCTACCAAAATCGCAATTAACATTGGTCCGGGCGTGGTTCCCGCCGCTCGCACCGGCTTACCTGGCCGCATTTTCCGAACACCCACACGCCAAAAGGCCAGTCCCGCAAGGGTGCCAGCCCAAAATCGCGCCGATGGTCATTGTTCCAAATGCCGAAAATCCCGTGCCGCAGAAAACATAGCAATTGTCAGGCAGCTTGGCTACTCCAATTCGCATGGTCTGAGGCCACGCGGTTGGAATACACCGCCATCAAGCCAATAATTCGCATAATCTATATTATGGAACCTAATTTCAAACCCCGGTGGCGCGTCCGCGTGCGCCTCAAATCCGTGTCCAACAAAATTCGTGATATCATTGAGTTATGTTACGAAGCTAAAAATTGAAATTAAAGTTGAACGCGTTATGTCAGGCGCAAACTCGCATCCCATCGAAAGCCGGCTCAATATTCGCCGGGAGTTCGCTTTTAAGCCGCGCGAAATCGAGGTCGCTATGAAGATTGGTAAGTATCGCGCGCTTGGGCCGCAATTTGGCGATCCAATCGAGGGTTTCCGGCAAGGAAAAATGACTGGGGTGGCGCGTATAGCGTAAGGCGTCGACGATCCACAGGTCGAGCCCCTCCAGAAACCCCTGGCTCTCGACCGGAATGGCATTGAGATCGGGCGAATAGGCCACATTGCCGAACCGAAAACCGAGCGCGTTTATCTCGCCATGTTCAACCTGGAACGGAATGGCTTCTAATGGCCCGCCAGGACCATTTATCGTGATAATATAGTTTCTTAAAATCGGATGTTCATTCAGTAATGGAGGATAATAGCTGCCGGGGGGCGTTTCGAAAATATAGCTGAAATTCGCGCGAACGATCGCGGCAGTGGCGGCGTCCATATAGAGATCGATTTTTCGCTTTGCCATGAGGACCAAAGGGCGGATCTCGTCGATTCCATGGATATGGTCGGCGTGCGAATGAGTTAGCAGGATGGCATCGAGCCGGCCGATGCCGAGCCCGAGCAATTGTTCGCGCAGATCCGGCGACATGTCGACGAGGACTTGGGTCGCAGCGCCGTTCTCGCCGGTGCGCTCGACGAAGATCGAACAGCGCCGGCGCCGGTTTTTGGGATTATTGGGATCGCAGGCGCCCCAGCCTTGGCCGACGCGCGGAACTCCGCCCGAGGATCCGCAGCCGAGGATGGTGAAGGTGAGGCTCACGCCGCTTCACGCTTCCGCGCCGGGTACGGGAGCAGGCATTTTGGCAAACAAGCGAAGCGCATTGGCGCTCGTTTCCGCGGCGATTGTTTGCACCGAGACACCTTTCACATCGGCCAATGTTTGGGCGGTGGCGGCGACAAATGCCGGCTCGTTGCGCTTACCCCGGTAAGGGACCGGCGCCAAATAGGGCGCGTCCGTTTCGACCAATACCCTGTCCATTGGCACCGCGCGCGCGATTTCCCGCAACGGCGCCGAATTCTTAAACGTCAAGACGCCGGAAAATGAAACATAGAGCCCAAGCGAAAGCGCTACCTCGGCAAGCATCGCGGACCCGGTGAAGCAATGGAGAAGCCCCGCGAAAGCGCCCTTCCCCATTTCGTCCCGTAAAATAGCGGCAATATCGGCGTCCGCGTCGCGGGCATGAATGACAATTGGCAGCCCGCTTTGCCGGGCGGCCGCGATATGAGTGCGGAAAACCCTTGCGGCGACGGCACGCGGCGTCTTGTCGTAATGGTAATCGAGCCCGGCTTCGCCGATACCGACGCATTTCGGGTGGCACGCCAACTCGACGAGACGATCTCGCGGCACTTCGGCTTCTTCATGCGCGTAATGTGGATGCGTGCCGACCGTGCAAAACACGTCCGGGTAAGTCTCGGCGATGCGGCTGATCTTGGCAAAGGCGTCCGCGCGGGTCGAAATCGTGATGATCCGTTTAAGCCCGGCGGCGCGGGCGCGCTCGACCACTTCATCGCACCCTGCGGCGAAATCTGGAAAATCGAGGTGGCAATGACTGTCAATCAGCATAATTGCCTCTAGAAAACCTGCAGCTCAACAGCCCCAAGGCTGGCGTCGGCTATCTAGTCACGCGGCTTGCGCCGCCGCTCACTGTTGCGCCGATGTCACATCAACCATTCATTTATATTTCGGGCGCAATCTTATCAAAGGTTTGACGAAATTTCGAGCCCACATGCGCTGCATGGTGGTGTCCCGTTTTGTTGCCGCCGGAGAAATGAGCAGGCGAAGGGTTTGGCAAACGTCCGATAAAGCGGCGTTATGGTCAATCCCGTCCCCCGCTTGCCAAAGAAAGCACAATCAAATCAGGAGGTTCCCTCATGTCCGTTGTGCCATCAATATTCGTTCTCGCAATAACGGCTCTGCTTGTTTTTCGCCGCGAGCTCAGTCAGCCCACGTCCGGCGCTGGGCGCCGCCATGGGAATCGCGCAAAGCCAATGCCGCGTTCGGCAGCTAGACGGCCTTCCCGCAATGCGTCTTGCTGAACCTTTGGCGGCCGCCAAAGGTTGCGCCGCTTTCGCCAGAAAGCAGCGGGTGCTACATTTGTCCGCAGCCTGACCCGCGGCGGCCCCTTACGGGGCGGGGCTCCGCGGCTTTAATTTTCAGCCCCCAGCTGCGGTTTGTGCTGCAGGTTTGCTCACGGCAAGCCGGCCGCCGCTCGCCTTCTGGATTTGCAACGCCTGCTGTTTGAGGCTGGCCGCGAGAGCTTTAATTTCCTTCTGCTGCTGCGCAAAGTCCTTCTGCTGCCGCGCGATGGCCGCTTCCAGCACGCGCACCTTGCGGTGCTCTTTGAGGAACTCGTTCAGCAGCATCGCGTTCACCGCCTCATAGCGCACGGTGCCGACCTTGCCTTCGCGGTCGCGCGCGACCAGATCGGGGTTCACTTTTTCGACCTGCTCGGCGACCAGGCCGAACTGCGGGACGCCCGCGGGGTCAAGCTCGCGCTTATACCGGAAAGTCACCGGTTCGAGCGCGAAGATCGCTTCGCTCGCCTGATCCATCGGTTTGATCGCTTCCTTGAAACGCTTCGAAGAGACTATCGTGCCGAGTTGACCGTTGGGACCGACGACGACCCCGACCCCATTTGCCACGGTGTCCACAAAAATGCCGGCGATAAAGGCGGAATTCTGCGTTCCCATCGTGCCGATGCGGATGATGTCGGCGTCGCCGGCAACGCCTACATTGCCGATATCGATATTGTCATTGCCCGTGGTGAGGTTTTGACCGGCTCCGAGGCCCAATGCGACGTTCCTGCTGCCGGTTGTGTTATTTAGGAGCGCATTTGCACCGACGGCCGTGCTGCTACCGCCGGTTGTGTTGTTCTGGAGCGCATTAACGCCGTTCGCAGTATTGGAGCCGCCGGTTGTGTTGAAAATGAGCGCAAAACCACCGGTGGCCGTGTTGCTGCCGCCGGTTGTGTTCGAAAAGAGCGCCTCAAGACCTATTGCCATGTTGTTGTTGCCGGATATGTTGTGTGCGAGCGCGTTAGAACCTACTGCCGTGTTGTCGCTGCCCACTGTGTTGAAAATCAGCGCGTCAAAACCCATTGCCGTGTTGTGGTCGCCGGTTGTGTTCGAATTAAGCGAAAAGTCGCCCTCTGCGGTGTTTTTGCCTGGGTAGCCTCCGTCGGGCGCCGGCGTGAGCGCTCGCGCCGCCGGCAAAAGCGCAAAACATGCCAAGAGAATGGCAACCGGGATGAACCTGCGCAAAATCATTTCCGCCAAGCCAGCGCCGCGCCGGACGCCAAATAATTTGAATTTTGTTTTCATCTAAATTTACTCCCCTGGTGCGACCGGCTTCTCCCCGGAGGCCCAGCCTTGTTGAGTTAAGAGATCAATGGTCCCGGCCACAAATGCGCTGCGAGAAGCGCGTCATAATACAATATTGCGGCGCCATGAAAACCAGATTGTCGTAGCTACTTCCCCCTGGTGCGTCCTGCGTCTTCTGCCATTACGTGTGACCGTCGGTCAATACGCTAGGCCTTTCGGGGAGCAAACCTTCCTCTGAATAGATGTATCGCGGAAAAACCGGCGTTGGCGCGGGTAAAACGGTTCCCGGCACCAGACCCTGCGCGGCCTCGGCGTCAACAAAATTCCTTGCGTTCGCGGGCACGCCCAAAAGGCCGAGAAGTTTTTCCATCGAGGCCGGCAGGAACGGTTGCGTCATGATCGCGATGATACGCAAAACCTCGGCCGTCACATAGAGGATCGATTGCATCCGTGGCGGGTCGGCTTTCCGCTTTGCCCAAGGTTCTTCGCTGGCAAAATAGCGGTTGGCTTCTCCGACAACCCTCCAGATCTCGGTCAAAATCATATGCAATGCATAGTCTTGCATCGCGGCGCGGGATTGTGCCGGAAGCGCCGCAGCTTGGGCCAGGAGCCTCCGGTCCGCTTCGCTAAGAGCGGCGGGCGTCGGCAAGATCCCGCCGCAATTCTTTGCGATCATAGCCAAGGAGCGTTGAGCGAGATTGCCGAGATCGTTGGCAAGATCGGCATTGATCCTATTGACGATGCCTTCATGCGAATAAGTACCATCCTGGCCAAACGGCACGTCGCGCAGCAAAAAATACCGTAGCTGGTCGGCGCCATAATGTCCGGCAAGCGCGAGCGGATCGATCACATTGCCAACCGACTTCGACATTTTCTCGCCCCGGTTGAAGAGAAACCCATGGACGACAATTTGGCGCGGCAGCGCAAGTTTGGCCGACATTAAAAAAGCCGGCCAATAGATTGCATGAAACCTGGTAATGTCCTTGCCGATGACATGCGCGGCCGCTGGCCAAAACTTCGCGCGGGCGGCTGCCGGATCAGGAAAACCGGTGCCGGTGAGATAATTGGCCAGCGCATCGACCCAGACATACATGACATGGCGCGGGTCGCCGGGCACCGGAACGCCCCAGTCGAAGGTCGAACGGCTGATCGAAAGATCGGTCAATCCCCGTTCAACAAACGCAACAATTTCGTTGCGGTATTTTTCCGGCGTCACGAAATCTGGGCGCTCCCTGTAAAGCCTGAGCAGCCGGTCCTGAAAGGCCGAAAGCTTGAAATAAAAACTCTCCTCCTCGACCCATTCGACGAGTGCGCCGGTTGGGGCAAGGCGCGTGCCGTCCGGCCCCTTGGAAAGCTCGGTCTCGTCGAAAAACGCTTCGTCGCGAACCGAATACCAGCCCGCATATTTGGCGAGATAAATATCCCCCGCTGCTGCCATCCTAGTCCACAGCTCGCGCGCGGCCGCATGATGGCGGGGTTGCGTGGTGCGCACGACGTCATCCGTACCCGCTTGAAGTGCCATGCCCATCGCCGCGAATTGTTCTGCGGTGCGGTCGGCGAGTTGTTGCGGGGTGAGGCCAGCGCGAGCTGCCGTGCGCTGCATCTTTTGGCCATGTTCATCCATCCCGGTGACGAACAAGACATCGTACCCGTCGAGCCGCTTGAAGCGGGCAATCGCATCGGCCGCGATCCGCTCATAGGCATGGCCGATATGCGGCGCGCCATTGGCGTAGGGTATCGCGGTCGTAACATAGAAGGGCGAGCGCGCACGCATGAAATTGGAATCCTAAAGTGTCCACGCAGCCCACGGATAACGGCCCACGCCGTGTCCCGTTTCACGATGAAGACGCCCGCGCCGCCGCCGCCAAATCGGCGAACAGGGACAGGACAAACGGCCTCTTATCCAGATTGAAGGTTTCGACCTCGCGTGCCGTTTCGCTAAGTTTTTCCCATACGAGGGCGTAGGGCGCAAGCCGCCGCGCGCAATCGCCAGGCAAGGTCCGCGCGCCGCGCCACACTCTGGTGTCGAGCCAGGCATCGACCGCGGCGAGCATCGTCTCGTAATCCTTGCCGTTGTCGCGCGCCGCGACCCGGCCGGCCAACGCATGGACCTTGCTCCAATCTATCCGCGGCAGTTCGTCCAGCATATATTCGAGATTGCTGTCAAACTCATTTCCGCGATCATCGAGGAGCCGCAAAACATTATGCATTGAGCCATGCGCGCGGGCGATCGCGGCCGCAAGCGTCGCCTCGCCCGCAGCCGACCACGGCGGTCCAAGCGCCGTCACGCATTGGCCGATGTCCGCCTCCGCCAGGGGTTTGAGAAAGATTTTTTGGCAGCGCGAACGCAGCGTGGCGAGCATTTGGCCCGGCCGGTGCGCAATGATGAGGAAAAGCGAGCGCGGCGGTGGCTCCTCGATGAGTTTCAAAAGTGCATTCGCGCTGGACGGGTTGAGGTCCTCGGCGCAATCGAGGATGCAGATCCGGTAGCCGCCCCGCCCCGCTGCCTGCTGGAACATGTGGATGGCGCGGCGGACATCCTCGACCCGGATTTCGGTAAAGAACCTTTTGTCTTTTTCGTTCCACTCGCGGCGCAGGAGTACGAGATCGGGATGCGCTAATGCGGCGACTTGACGAGCCGCTGGATGATCGGGGGCCACAAAAAGGTCCGCCTTCGCCTCGCCCGCGGCAGCGGGTTCGGGATAAGCCAGAAGAAAACGCGCCAGGCGCCAGGCGAGGGTGGCCTTGCCTATGCCGGGTGGTCCACCAATAATGAAAGCGTGCGACAAATGTCCGGCCAAATAAGACAGAATGAATTGCCTTTCCGGCCCGGCATGACCGAAGCAATGAACGCTTTCGCGAGGGTGCGGGGCATCCTCAAAACGGTCGGACTCGGGATAGGTTTCCAAGGGTTTGGGCGGCACCGTCCTAGTTACCTCTTGCCTGCCTAGCCGCCGCGATCAGCCTGCTTGATACAACCTCGAAAATCTCGTGCGCGACCTCCTTCTCGGCCCGCGTTGCGTCGATGATCGCGCAGCGCTCCGGTTCGGCTGCCGCTATCGCCAGGAACGCGGCGCGAAGGCTTTCGTGAAACTCTAAATCCTCGCGCTCGAAACGATCAGGTGCATCTCTCGCGCCGCGCCGCGCCGCCGCGCGGGCGAGGCCTTCGGCCACCGGGAGGTCGAGGATCAATGTCAGCCCAGGCCGGACATCGCCCAAGGTGATGCGTTCGAGCGCGCGCAGAAACTGCGGATCGACTTGCCCGTGCGCGCCTTGATAAGCCCTCGTCGAGTCCGCGAACCTGTCGCAGACGACAAAAGTTCCCGCCGTCAGGGCAGGTTCAATCTTCTTGTCGATATGGTCGACCCTAGCCGCCGCGAAAAGGATTGCTTCGGCGGCCGGGCCAAGGCGCGCCACGCTGCCCGACAGGAGCACTTTGCGCAAGATTTCCGCGCCCGGCGATCCGCCCGGTTCGCGGGTGCCAATGGCCTCTATTCCTGCCTTTCGGAGATTGCCAAGGAGATGAGCGATCTGAGTTCGATTTGCCGGCGCCTTCGCCACCTTCGAGCGTAATAAGGACTCCGCGCTCTTTCATCGCTTGAGGACATATTTGTGGAAAAGCCCGTTCGCATACTCAAATCCGGCGTCCATGGCGCGGCGCGGCAGGGCGCCAACTTCGATAGCCGCCGCCGTCTTCAACGGTAAATCGAGGATTTGCTCCGTTCCGCGAAATATCTTGAGCCGCGCAACTTCCTTTCCCGCCTCGATTGGTGCCAGAAGAGGACCCGTGTAGACAATGCGGCCGGTGAATTTTCCGGTCGCGGTTCGGGGAACGAGAATCCTGACTTCTCTGTCGGCGATAAGAGGCACGTCCGAGGCACTCCCGCCATAGACCTTGGCACTGCCGATGGTCTCGCCGGCCTGAAAAATCGATTTCGACTCGAACGAGCGAAATCCCCAAAGGAAAATCTTGCGCGCTTCCTCAGCGCGCTCCTTGGAGTTCGACGCGCCATAGAGCGCCAAAATCAGACGCTGGCCATTTTGGACGGCGGAGGCGACTATGCCGTAGCCGCTTTCGTCGATATTGCCGGTTTTCAGCCCGTCCACGCCGAGATCCATGGTCAATAAGGGATTGCGATTGGTCTGTTTGATTTTGTTCCAAGTGAAGTCTTTCTCGCCGAAATATTTATAAAAGTCCGGATAGGTCTGGATGACGTGATTGGCGAGCGCCGCCATCTCCCTGGGGCTCACTTTTTGCTCCGGGTCTCCCCTGCCCCACGCGTTGGTAAAGGTCGAATGCTCTAGTCCAAGCTCGCGCGCGCGTTTCGTCATCAAGGTGGCGAATGCCCCTTCCGAACCAGCGATCCCTTCGGCAAGCGCGATCGCCGCGTCATTGCCTGACACAATCACAAGGCCACGGATCAAATCCTCGATCCGCACGCTGCTGTTGGGGGCGGCGAACATACTGGAGCCCCGCGCTGGCGCGCCGCCATAGCGCCAGGCCGTCTCGCTGACCAGGAACTGATCGTCGAGTTTTAGATGCCCCAAGGTGATTTCGTGGAACACGATCTCGGCGGTCATGATTTTCGCGGTGGAAGCCGGAATGACCAGCGTGTCGGCATCCTTCTCGAACAGCACGCTTTGCGTAGCCGAATCGATCAAGATCGCATGGGGTGCGCTGGTCTGAAACGTCTGGGCGAAGGCCGCGACAGGGCCCAGGAGAAGAAACGCTAAGACCGCCGGGATCAAATACGGGGACCAGTGACGGAAAAAGCGAGCGACCGACCTAAATATCTGCATTGCGCACCGCCGCCGGGCCGGATTTCCACATCCCAGCGCGGCCGGTTCGTGCAATCCTGCTTTTTGCCTGCGATCGTCGTACCCCGTGGCGCGGCGGCGATCAATCCTCTTATGGCATTTGGCCAGCGCACTGCGGCTCGCGGTGCCCCGCGAGCCGGCATCGGCGCTCGACTGCGCGGTGCAAACCGGCATTCTCGCCCTGCTTGAATAATTGCAGGACGCGCACGGCTTGACCCATGTATTCATCAGTCACGACCTCGCTGTGATCCGAGCCGTCGCCGACGAGATCTCGGTGATGAAGGTAAGGGCGCATCATCGAACGAGGGTCGACGAACGAGATTGTGGAACGTCCCCACGCGCCCTATACAGGGGCACTCATCGCGGCGGCGTTTCAAACCGGGGAGGCATGATACCTCCCGCATCCAAAACTCCGGGAAACAGACCCCTCCCGCAAGACCACTGTACTCTGCCTGCTAATCATGCTTCCGATCATATATCCATGTCCATGTTAAATTGCGTCAAATTAGGACCAACAGAAAGCGCCAGCCCGTGAATGAGCTTATTGATTTGGCAGACAAGCTGGATCGTAACGTCTTTGAATTTGATGAATCGCCGTTCCGGTCTTCCGTCAAAAAATTGAGAGATACCGCGGTCGCGATTGGGGATTCTTGGAGCGGCTCAAACCTCGGGTATCATGCAACCGTGTACTATGTTGATTTTCAGCCTCCCCCGCCAGGTGCTCATTTTAGCGTAGAATGGGGCATCGAAGAGGTGTTTGGTATTAACGCTGCGTCTCATGGCAATTGGCGGGAATACAACTATAGGGACGTAAAACGACTCATTTTTGAGAAAGCGGGAAATCCTGATCTTGTGGAGCTTACAAAGCAGTCTGATGGCATCAAAGACTTATACGAAACAGCAAAGCACGAGATAATCTCTCGGCTAACGCTCGCGCTCGAAAATAAGGCAGACTCCTATCTGCAATCTTTGCTGGAAAGGTCAGAAAAGATACTGATTGTCTCAGCCAATGACTTCGCCCGTTATGAATTGCCATCTCAAGTACGCTCCCGCGACTCAGTCGCGATGGGGCAAGGTCTGGGGCTTGCACCACACCAAGAGATTCTCACCTCCTTGATGGGCTTGGCTTCACCAGCCCATTGCGTAAAGGAGCTTGCTCAGATTGCCCGGCAAGCTGGCTCACATATTGCTCGCATGGAAAAGAAGTCCAGCCGCAATAAGCTTGTAGGAACGAATGTGTTCATTGGTCATGGACACGCATTCGCTTGGAGGGACTTGAAGGATTTCATAAGCGATAGGTTGAAGCTTCCATATGATGAGTTTAACCGCATCCCCGTTGCCGGCATCACGAATATCGCACGCCTATCAGAAATGCTTAAATCGGCAGCTGTCGCCTTTGTCATTTTGACTGCCGAGGATGAACAGGCGGATAACAAGATGCACGCCAGGTTGAATGTCATCCACGAAGTTGGTCTATTTCAAGGTCGCTTAGGGTTCACCAAGGCTATCGTCCTCATAGAGGATGGATGCGAGCAGTTTTCCAATATCGAGGGACTTGGGCAAATCCGATTCCCTAATGGAAAAATATCCGCAGTTTTCGAAGAAATCCGCCGCGTCTTGGAGCGCGAAGGGCTCACTGAATAGAATAGCGCATTGTTATTTGCAGGCGCGGTCTTCACCTAGCTTCCATATAGGTCCTCAATCGAAGCCTTGGTCCATAATGCGTGGATAATCCTTCGCGACTAAGCAAACCGGGATCAATTAAAACGGCGAGGCATAACATGCTTTTCGAAGGTCAAACGATCAAGCTCGATGTGCAAGACGGCGGAATAGCGGAGCTCAAATTCGAGCGCGGCAATGAGGCCGTCAACAAGCTCGACGCTCTCACATTCGGCGAATTGCGCCGCGCGCTCGACGCGATCAAGGCCACGCCCGCGATCCGTGGCGTTTTGATCACCAGCGCCAAGGATGCATTCATCGTCGGCGCCGATATTTTCGAGTTCACCAGCGTCTTCAAGCGGCCAGAAAAAGATATCGAGGCTTTCGTCGGCGCGAATAGCGCGATCATCACCGCTCTCGCCGATCTGCCGGTGCCAACGGTCGCGGCGATCAATGGGCTCGCGCTCGGCGGCGGGCTCGAGGTCGCGCTCGCGGCGGACTACCGGGTGATGTCGAGCGCCGCGAAAATCGGCTTTCCGGAGATTTTTTTGGGTCTGTTCCCCGGCTATGGTGGCACCGTCCGCCTGCCGCGTCTCGCTGGTTTGGCGCCAAGCGCCGATTGGATCATTTCCGGTGCGCAGCAAGGTCCCGAGCAAGCTCTTCGATTGGGCGTGGCCGATGCTGTCGCCGCTCCGGATATCTTGCGGTTGAGCGCTCTTGCGATGCTGACAAAGGCGGTCGCGGACGCGGCCGATTGGCAAGCTCGCCGGGCCCGCATGAAATCAAAGCCTCGGGCTTGCCAAGGACGAGGCCGCGTCTCTCCTCGCCAATGCCAAGGCGCAGGCGGCGAAGGCCCTGCCGCATCTGCCGGCGGCGCATGTCGCGGTCGAGCTGCTGGAGAAAGCCTCGGGCCTTGACCGCGATGCGGCGTTGGCGCTCGAAGCCGCAACTTTCGCAAAAGTCGCGAAGACACAAGCCGCCTCCTCGCTTGTTACGATTTTCGTCAACGAGCAATCGGTAAAAAAGACCATCCGCCGTTATGCCAAGGACGCGCAGCCGGTGCGCAAGGCGGCCGTCGCGGGGGCCGAAATCATGGGCGGCGGCATTGCCTATCAAAGCGCCACACGTGGCGTGCCAATCGTCATGATGGATATTTCCGCCGCGGCCCTAGACCTTGGCATGTCGGAAGCGCGCAAATTGGTCGCCAAATCCGTGGAGACCGGAAGATTCGCCCAAGACAAGGCCGATGCGGTCATAGGTTCGATCACGCCAAGCCTCACCTATGAAAATTTCGGCGACGCCGACGTGGTGGTCGAAGCCGTCGTCGAAAATCTCGCGGTGAAGCAAAAGGTGTTGCACGAAATCGAGGGGCTCGTCAGGCCCAACGCAATCCTTGCCTCGAATACGTCCTCCTTGCGGATCGGCACGCTCGCGGAAGGCCTGCGGCGCCCGGAAAATTTTTTGGGCATGCATTTTTTCAATCCCGTGCCAAAAATGCCGCTCGTCGAAGTGGTTCGCGGTCCCGAAACGTCGCCTCAAGCGATCGCGGCGGTCACCCTCTATGCGGCCGCGATGGGCAAGACACCGATTGTTGTCGAGGATTGCCCTGGGTTTATAGTCAACCGCATACTCACGCCTTATTTCATCGCGTTTCTGCGCCTCGTCCATGACGGCGTCGAATTTCAAGCGATCGACAAGGCGATGGAAGCTTTTGGCTGGCCGATGGGTCCGGCCTATCTCATCGACGTCATCGGCATGGATATTTCGCAGCATGTCGTGGAAATCGTCTCGGCGGGATTTGTGCCGCGCATGGACGTGCCTTTCGAGAACTCCGCTCCAAATTCTTTTGGGCGACGGGCGCCTTGGCCAGAAGAACGGCCATGGCTTTTATAAATACGAGAGCGACTCCAAAGGCCGCCCGCGCAAGGATATCGATCCGGAAACGGAACGTCTGCTCGCGCAGGGGCAACCCAATGGCAAGACAAGCCTCGGCGAGGAGCAGATTGTTTTCCGCATGATGCTACCGTTAATCCTCGAGGCGGCGCGTTGCGTCGAGGACGGCATCGCCACCTCACCTGGCGAGGTGGACATGTGCCTCATCCTCGGCCTCGGCCTGCCCCGCTATCTTGGCGGCGCGCTCAAATATGCCGACTACCTTGGGCTTAACACCGTTGTGCAACGTGCCGATGGACTGGCGGGCCTTGGCCCGATCTATCGCCCGAGCGAGCAGCTCCGCGCCATGGCTGCTAGCGGCGACGTTTTCTATCCCGCATAAGCTCTACGTCGATACGCGAGGCCGCATGCTTAGCTTTCACGCCCCCGGCAAGTCAGGGATCAAGGTCGCCGCGGACGCCAAGGCAATTCCATCCGAGGTAAACTGGATCGACGCCGTGCGGCCGGACGCCCGCGAAATCGCTTTTTTGGAGCACACGCTCAAAATTGCAGTTCCGACACTCGAAACGCTCTCCGAAATCGAAACGTCGAGCCGGCTGCGCAGCGCGAATGACTGGCTCTATCTCAGTATTCCGATGATCCACCGGCCGGACGGTTTTATGCCCACGCTGACACCCCTTGGCTTCGTCTTGTCGAAGGAGGTTCTCCTGACCGTCCGTTTCAAGCCGATGAAAGCCTTCGACAATGTGCCGGACATTCTCTCGCGGTGTCCGGCGGAAGCAGGCGGCCCCGGCGCTTTGGCCGCCATTTTGGAAGTGATCGTCGATCATGCTGCCGACGTACTGGAAGGCGTAGGCAGCGATCTCGATGGCCTGTCAGAGGCAATTTTCGGCGTCAACCACGCCTCACCCCGGTACCACAAGCCGCGCGAGGACGGCGAGCAATTGCGCCGCGTGTTGCGCAAGGTCGGACGCAACGGCGATCTCACATCAAAGATCGAGGATTTACTGTTGGGCATGGCGCGCGTGGTGCCTTATGTTGTGGCCAATGCGGCGCCCGGTCTCGAAGCCGGCATGCGCGCCAAGCTCAAAAGTCTGCAGCGCGACATCGCATCCCTCAATGATTACGAGACGCATCTCACCGATAAGATTCAGTTCCTGCTCGATGCCACCCTGGGACTGACGAACATCGATCAGAATAATATTTTCAGAATTTTGACCGTCGTCTCGGTGATTGGCATTCCGCCGACATTTTTCGCAAGCATGTGGGGAATGAACTTTAAGAACATTCACGAATATGATTGGGCTTATGGTTATGAATTTGGGCTCTTCATCATTGCCGTCAGCGCGCTCATTCCGATTATATGGTTCAAATGGCGCGGCTGGTGGTAACGGCGACGGCGGTCACAGCTCGCGGCTGGCCATGACCGGGGAAGAACTGGCGGCGCGGCTTCTCTATCGCGACGGCCTGATGCTCATCGTCGATAAGCCAGCCGGGATCGCCGTCCATCGCGGCCCGAAAGGCGGCGAAAATCTCGAAGATTATTTTCCTGCGCTGCGGTATGGCTTGCCGCGCAACCCTGCCCTCGTGCACAGGCTCGATCGCGACACCTCCGGCTGCCTGGTGCTTGGGCGCCACCACAAGGCGCTCGAAAAGCTCGGCCTCCTGTTCAAGCAAGGCAAGATCGCCAAAACCTATTGGGCGATTGTCGAAGGAAACCCTTTGCAAGACGAAGGCGTGATCGATCTGCCATTGAAGCGCCTAGACCCCGCGCGCGGCTGGTGGATGAAGACCGATCCTTCGGGCCTCCCTTCGCAAACATCCTGGCGGGTGCTGGGCCGCTCGGGCACGCGGGCGCTTGTAGAGCTTGCACCACTGACCGGGCGGACGCACCAGCTGCGCGTTCATTGCGCGGCGCTTGGCTGGCCGGTCCTTGGCGATGCCATCTACGGCCATGGCGGGGCGACGGGCTTGCAACTGCATGCCAGGGCAATCGCGGTTCCGCTTTATAAAAACAAGGAGCCGGTAAAGGCCGAAGCACCGCCGCCTGGACATATGCGCGAGGCACTGGCCACGTTTGGTTAAACGGGAGCCATCTGGCGGCACGAAGAGCGAAGAGATGGAATTATAACCTCGATCGCAGCATTCCGTGCGCGTGCATAACCACGCGACTGAAAATCCTGACCCTCTTATCTTACATCGTATCTCACATCGTCAGGCGTTCCACGGGCATCGAGAGGCGGATAATCAAGCCTTTGGGCTTCCAGTCGTAGGAAAGCTGACCTCCGAACTGATCTGTCACGAGCCGGCGCACGAGCGAACTTCCGAAATCCTTCATGTTCTGCCGGCCCAGTTAGGGATGGGCCGCCATGTTCTTTCCAGGTCAGCAGAAATTTGTCCATCTTCACGGACCAGTCGATGTGGATGTAGCCTCTAGGAGACGATAGAGCCCCATACTTCACCGCGTTCGTCGCAAGCTCGTGCAAGATAAGAGCAACACTCGTGACGGCGTTCCCGCCGATCGGCAGACAAGGTCCGGTGACGAGATAGAACCCATGGCCTTCGACGCGGTCCGGATCGACGTAGGGAGCAAAGATAGTTTGGACGAGAACGTGTAAAGTCGTGCCTTGGCCGGGTTTGTCCTCCCCGTTCAACAGGCCGGGGCGCGTGAGCCCGTGGGCGCGCGCGAGAGCGCCCAGCCTCCCCCGGACCGCCTCCGCCATATCCGCCGGCGTACGCGCGGAACGCGCACTCAGGGTCAACAGGCCACTCGTAACGGCGAAAAGATTCTTAATGCGATGGCTCATCTCTCTGAGGAGTATATTCTTTTGTTCCTGAGCTCGCTTGCGCTCGGTGATGTCGCGGGCGATTTTTGATGCGCCAATGATTCTGCCGTCAGCATTCTCGATAGGCGACACCGTCACCGAAATCTCGATCAAACTACCATCTTTGCGCCGGCGAACGGTTTCATAGTGATCGATGCGCTCACCGCGCCGGATGCGCGAAAGGATATCGGATTCCTCGCCGTGGCGATCGATTGGAATCAACAGCGTGATAGGCTTGCCGATAACTTCTTCTGCCGTATAGCCGAACAGCCGCTCTGCTCCCCTGTTCCAGGTTTTAATGTTACCATCGAGGTCTTTACTCACGATGGCGTCATCAGAGGAGTCGACGATTGTGGCGAGCCGCTGCTTGAATGTCTCACTCCTCTTGAGCTCGGTGATGTCAATCAACGTGTTCACGGCGCCGGTCAATGCGCCTGACCGGTCCCACAGCGGGGTTGGATACGCAAGGAACGGGACGCGTGTGCCATCCGGCCGCTCGGCAACCGCCTCCGCGCCACGGATCGGGCGTCCTTCCTTCAGCGCCACGGCCATGGGGCACTCATCGTGCCGCATCGGCCTGTCGTCGGGCCAGTAGAGCCGCCACGAGCCGCACCACTCGCTCTTGCCGAGCTGCGGGCGACAACCCCAGAGGTCAGCTGCCGTCTGGTTGAAGAATGTGATCCGCCCCGCTGCGTCGATCGTATAAACGGCTGCGGGAAGTGCTTCGAGCAATTCGCGGCATCGCAGTTCACTACCGCGCGATGCCGTATCGTCGCGCCCCGCGGCGGGCACCGGACGCCCACGCCTTGCTGGGCGCACTGACACTAATAGGTCGGACGCAATACTCACAGGAACCTCCCACATTTTGTATAGGTTCGCGGCATCGAACGTATTCGCGGAGCTCCGGCGCGCCAAACGCTAAGCTGGAACACCATTCTGCCCAAAAGGGGGTTCAACCGTCTGTGCTTCTCACCATATTGCAGCCATATTTGCCTTGTTAACGCCGCAACTTTCGTTTTGGTTCCGCCCATGTTTGGGCGGCGGGGGTCGCAATGCGGATGGGCTAAAGCTGACCTGAAATTTCTTTCCGATCACGAAGGTGACCGCGCACGGTCGCGCGCAACAGCTTACCAATTCGGCATCCCTCACAAACATAAACTTCATAACAGACTTTCTTCGCGCGAAGGAACCGAACGCGACGTGAGCGATTGCAGCGATACTGAGCGTGAAGAAGGAAAAATACAATGGGACTAGGACGTGGCGCACTGCTTTGGCTGCTGGGTATACCGCTGCCAATCATAATCTTGCTGGTTCTTTTTTGGCGCTAAAAAGTATGGCCGAAGCGGCGAGTCCGCTTCGGCCATGTGCTTGCTGTTTTGCGATCTAACCGACGAGAATGCGATCCTTATGGCATGAATCGGCTGGCATCGCGGCATAGACGACGTTCAAAATAGAATACGCCTTTCTAGGCGTAGACCAAGTTGACTTACGGGCTCGACTTCTGCCTGCGAGCGTCCCCCGATCTTCCATAGGAAACGGAACTTTTTGAGCCGCTTGGTCTTCTAAGGCGGACGGGAAGTATCTCAGCTTCGCCGGAAAGGAATCCCCGCCGCAGAGTGCCGCCAGGGTAACTCAAAATAGAGGAACTTGCCATGGACAATCATGACGTAATCGCGACGTTGAACGATTTGTTGGAAATAAGCCGCGATGGTGAACAAGGTTTCCGCACGTGTGCCGAAGACGTTGAGAGCCCTAATCTCGCGTCGCTGTTCGAGTCAGCGTCACGGCGTTGCGCCGGGGGTGCGGCAGAACTTGAAGCCAAGGTTCGCAGTCTCGGCGGTGAACCCGCACATGGCGGCTCGATTGGCGGCTCGCTGCATCGCACTTGGACCAACATCAAATCCACCATCACCGGCATGAGCGAACATGCGGTGCTTGTCGAGTGTGAGCGTGGCGAAGATGCCGCCAAGGCTGCTTATGAAGCGGCGCTCCAGAAAGCCTTGCCGCCTGACGTAAGAACTCTCGTCCAGCAGCAATACGAAGGCGTCAAGGCAAATCACGATCGCGTTCGCAATCTACGCAACGCCGCAGTCTGACAATCGTGGAGGCCCCGGCGGGCCCGGAAGGCCTGCCGGGGTTCAATGGCATTGTTGTTTGGCGCTCGCGGGGATCTCAGCGCCGTAGCCAAGCGTAGGTTCGGGCCGACTTGATCTTCACGCATTGATGGTGTGCGCCATGCCCTCCGTAAAAAACTCAGCCGCGCGAGGAACCAAGATCCGAAGCGGATGTTTGAGAGCGGCGTAAATCTTTGCGCGCAAACTGAAGGAGACCCTTATGTTACGTAAGCTCGCTCTGTCTGCTACGGTCCTCGCTCTCGCTGGGACCCTAGCCGTCGCTCAGGCCGAAACGATCAAGAATTTACCGAACGGCCGCTCGGTCGCCGCGCCATCGTCGCTTTCGACGATGCACTGGCTAGCCTCCGATATTTACAAGGCGGACGTCTATGACAATTCCGAAGACAAGATTGGCGTCGTTACCGACCTCGTCGTGGATAATAGCGGCAACGTCACGACCGCAGTCGTGAGCGTCGGCGGTCTGCTCGGCGTTGGCAAGAAGGACGTGGCGGTTCCGTTCAAGGACCTGAAAGTTGCATCGCGCGACGGCAAGGATTGGCTGGTTCTTAACCAATCCAAAGAGGACCTCAAAATGGCCCCGGCCTACGACAAGAAAACCAATAGTCAAATGTGAGGGTTCGGCTGCCTACGACAAAGACGGCGTTGGAACCAACTCCGCGCAATGACAGTTAGGGGCGCAAGGTGCGGCGGCCCAAGGTTGCCGTAACCTTTGAACTTAAAGGAGTTTGCAATGGATTGGAATCGTGTCGAAGGAAACTGGAAGCAGTTGAAGGGTAAGATCAAGGAGCAATGGGGACATCTTACGGATGACGAACTCGACAAAATCGCCGGCAAGCGCGACCAGCTTGAAGGCAAGATTTCAGGAACGCTACGGCATCTCTAAGGATGCAGCACGCAAGGATGTCGATGACTGGATCATGAGGCAATAGTTATCGAGTTTTGACGCACCCGAGCAAATGTAAACTTCGAGTGCTAAAATTCAAATGCCGCGTCGGGCTGACCTCTTGCCCGATGCGGCATTTGAGTTAGTAATCTTGCTCTCCGAATGTCAGAAGGCGAAATTTCGCGGAAACCGAACCATTCGCGGTCATTCGCCTGATCGTTCCGCGTCCTTGGAACTTTGCTCCTGCGTCAGGATTAATGCACCACACCAACAAAGGAGACAAGGCAATGCTTTCAACCATAGTAATTGTCGTCCTCATTCTGCTGCTCATTGGTGCGTTGCCGGCTTGGCCGTACAGTGCGAGTTGGGGATACGCACCAGGCGGTTTGCTTGGCACAGTCCTAGTGGTTGTTTTGGTTCTTGCGCTATTAGGACGAATATAGGCTGAGGCCACAAGACCTCCGATTAGCCGAGGGACTCCGTAAGGGCGGCGTCCCTCGCGTCTCAGCTTCGCTCGGCGCGCATGCGCTCCGGCTTATGTATCAAGCCGGGTCGAATGTCGCGACGAAGCTATCAATCCAAGACACCGTGACCCCTTGCCGCTGCCGAATCTGGCAATTTAGGCGCGACGATTGGCTCATCGGTTCGCGAACGACAAACCGCCTCTTCATCAAATCTTATGTCGATATCTCGGCCCTGTTGCTTCGCCTGGAATAAGCGCGTCGACAGGTCGGTCTCTTCGAACAACGCGACAGTGACTGGCCTCCTCAATGCCATCTAAAGTCCATGCAAACACTTGAGAAATGCTCACATATGAACGATTTCCAGCCGTAACTTTGCCATTGTTATTTTCATAATAGAACTTAAATCGAGTTTGGTTAATTTTAGGAATTTTGCGTTGGCTGCCGAGGTTGTGGCGCAACTAAGCCCGTAGTTATGCGTTTAAGGCTTTAAGGTTGGTCAGAATAGGGTCAACGCATGATGGGTCAAGTTCAGCCTTTGCACAAACCGGCCGCGATCATCCCCAGCGGGTCGAGCGGAAGACTTGTGGTTGTGTCGAATCGCGTTCCCTTGGCCTCATCTTCGGCGGCGCCAGCTGCTGGAGGACTTGCGGTCGCGCTTAAAGTAGCGCTCAAGGCACGTGGCGGACTTTGGTTCGGCTGGTCGGGCAAAACCAGCGAGGCGAGCCCTGTTGTTCCCCAATCGAAAACTCTTGGATCGATAGCCTATGCGGTGTCCGATCTTTCCCGGCGCGATGTCGAGCAATATTACCGTGGTTTTGCCAACCGCGCGCTGTGGCCAATCTGTCATTATCGTCTCGATCTCGCCGATCTATCGGAATGTAACGCCGCCGCTTATTTCCGGGTGAACGAGCAGTTCGCCCGGCAACTCTACAAAATGCTGCGCCCTGACGATATGATTTGGGTGCACGACTATCATTTCATTCCCATGGCGAGAGTTCTGCGCGAACTTGGCTGCGCCAACCGGATCGGCTTTTTCCTGCACATCCCCTGGCCTGGGCCGCAAGTGGCGAGTGCCTTGCCTGCCTACCAGCGGCTTCTTCGCTCGTTTGGCGCCTATGATGTCGTCGGTTTTCAGACCCAGAACGACGCCGATAATTTCCACGACTGTATCGTGAGCGCCAACGCGGGCCGGGTCGCCAGCGGCGATTGGTGCGAGATCGACGGCCGCCGCATGCGGGTCGGCGCGTTTCCCATCGGCATCGACAGCAAAGCCTTCGCCAAGGAGGCTCGTGCCGCCGAAAAGAGCACGACCGTGAAATGCGCGCTCGCAAGTCTCGAAGGAAGGGACCTTGTCATCGGGGTAGACCGGCTCGATTATTCGAAAGGCCTAACACATCGAATTGAAGCGTTTAGCACATTCCTCGAACGTACGCCGCAGGCTGCGCGGGCGCGGGTGACAATGTTGCAGATCACGCCCAAGTCGCGCTCGGAGGTTCCCGAATATGCCCGCTTGCAACGTGAGTTAGCGGAGGAAGCCGGCCGCATCAATGGCAAGCTTGGCGATGTCGATTGGACACCACTACGCTACATCAACAAGACGATGAGCCGGTCGGCCCTTGCCGGGCTCTATCGTATCGCGCGGATCGGCCTCGTGACACCCTTGCGCGACGGCATGAATCTCGTCGCGAAGGAATATGTGGCGGCGCAAGCACCGGATAATCCTGGCGTGCTTGTCTTGTCGCAATTCGCTGGCGCTGCCCATGAACTAACCAGCGCGTTGATCATCAACCCCTTTGATATTGAAGCGACCGCCGACGCCATTGCGCGCGCCTATGCCATGCCGCTCGAAGAGCGCAAGGACCGCTGGAACGCGTTAATGGCGGCGCTTCGTGCAAATAGCATCCACGACTGGACTGAACACTTTCTTCAGGCTCTTGGCCAACAGCACGAAAACAAGGTGATCGCCGAACCTGTGATCGAGCAAGCACCTTTGCCCGCTGCTGTCGGCTTAAGCCGGACCTTACCGCTCTCAGCGAGTTTGGGCGTCATTCGCGGCGCTCACCTGTGATTTTCGGCTGACAGTCGGCACGGTGAGCGTGCGCTGCGCGCAGCTTTCCTCACAATCAATCACGCTGCCTCTGTACAATAGCGCTTGCGTCGCAACGCCTTGCCGGGCAAGGATCCAAACACGATTTGGATGGCAGGACGCAAAGCATGACCCGCGATGGAAAAGTAGGCGTGGCGGCTGGAAATCTGTGGCCATGCCTTCTTTTTGCTGCGGCATTTTCAAGTTTTTGCGGCACAACTCCCTTCGCCGGGGAAGATCCGGCAAGCGCTGGCGTAGAATGCCAGGTTGGCGCGCCGTTTTGGGCGCCGCCGGCGTACACGGCGGAAGTTTTGCCCTGGGCTTCTGTCTGGTTTGGGCATTTTTCCGGCGGCCGCCGATTTGAAGACGGCAACGGCATCCCCCTCATCGATTGGCGTGACGACAAATTCTGCTTTCCCTCACGCCAAAAGTGTCAAGCCTGGATAGCCGGTTTGCGCCGGGCTTACCGGCATCCCGAGAGCTATTCGACCTGTTTATTGCTGCGCTGAATGGCGCGGATGCGTTTTTGCACCGGAGCACTTAAGTACACATTGTTTGGAGAGCCGCCATGTTGTTTGGAGAGCCGCCATGTTCGATGCCCTGAAAAGTTTTATCGCCGAGGTTGCCGGCGCGGAGGCGCCCCGCCGGAGTTTTGACGAAGAGGATTATCGTCTCGCGGCGGTGGCCTTGCTTGTTCATGTCGCCAATGTGGACGGCCGGACGGACCTCGCCGAGCGGCGGCGGCTGAAGACAATCATCGCGGAGCGGTTCGGCCTCGACGCGAAAGCCGCCTCGGAATTGATTACGATGGGCGAGCAAAGCGACCGAGAGGCAGTCGATTTCTATCATTTCACCAGCATCCTGAAACGCGCGCTGGACGACAATGGGCGCCAAAAAATTGTGGAGATGCTGTGGGACATCGCCTTCGCCGACGGCGTCGTCCACGAATTTGAGGAAAACACAATCTGGCGCGTTGCCGAACTTCTTGGCGTTTCGACCCGCGACAAAGTCTTGGCTCGTCAGCGCGCCGGCGGACAGACGTCGCGCGATGCCGCTTTCGAAGGCCCCTGGTCTGCGCCGGCCATCAAAGGAAAAGCATGAGCGGGACGGGCCTAACGCAAGCCGGCCGCGAGACGCGCCGCGTTACCCTGATAACCGGTGCCTCCGGCGGGATCGGTGCCGATCTCGCCCGCGTCTTCGCCCGGCATGGCCATGATCTCGCGCTGGTCGCCCGCAGCCGCGGAAAACTCGAAGCGCTCGCCGATGAAATCGCGGCATCCGGCGGGCCACGGCCGTTGGTGCTGGTGTTCGATTTGACCGAGCAAGGCGCGGCAAAAAAAATCGCCGCCGTGCTCGAAGCCGCCGGCGCCATGCCGGAAATCCTGGTCAACAATGCCGGCTTTGGCCTTGCCGGCGAGGCCGCCGGCCTCGATCCGGCGGAACAGCTCGCAATCGTCGATCTCAATATTCGCGCCGCCGTCGAAATAACGCTGTGTTTCCTGCCAGTCATTCGTGCCGCACGCGGAAAAATCCTAAATGTCGCTTCGATCGCAGCCTACTTTCCCGGCGGCCCGGGTATGGCGGCCTATTACGCGTCGAAATCCTTCATTCTCTCGTTCTCGCTGGCCCTCGCACAGGAACTGCGTTCGCAGGGCGTCGCCGTCTCGGCGCTGTGTCCCGGCTACACAAAGACGGATTTCCAGGCTCGCGCAGGGATCGGTGCAAACATGGACTTGGGCCGTCTTCCAGCTTCCACCGCCATGGAGGTCGCGGAGGCGGGCTATGCCGGTTTGATCGCCGGGCGCCGCGAGATTGTACCTGGATTCTTGAATAAACTCAGCATTTCGCTCTTGCCTTTTTTGCCGAAAGCCCTGATGTTAGCGGTTATTTCGCGTTTGCAGCAAAATCGCGCTTCCCTCCCCAAAAGTCCTGGGTGATATTTTTCTTTTCTTTTTGCGAATGATGCCTGACCCAGTCAAATCCCGCGGTAAAATTCTCATTGTCCTGCACCAAGCCCATTCAACTCCGGGGCGGCTCGGGCGGCTCTTGCATGCGCAAGGATTTGAGCTCGACTGCCGGCGGGCGTGCTTTGGCGATCCGCTGCCGGAGACGTTAAGGGGTTACGCTGGCGCCATCGTTTTCGGCGGTCCGATGAGCGTCAACGACGAAGCCGCATGGTTGCGCCGCGAAATCGACTGGATCGGGGTCCCGCTTAAGGAAGACACGCCTTTCCTCGGCATTTGCCTTGGCGCGCAGATGCTGGCGCGCCATCTTGGTTATGGCGTCCGCCCGCATCCGCGCGGGCGCGTGGAAGTGGGCTATTACCCGATCGAACCGACGGAACAAGGCCATGGCATTTGCGACTGCCGGTTTCCCAATCATGTCTATCAATGGCACCGGGAAGGTTTCGATCTGCCGGGCGGCGCGGTGCTGCTCGCCAGCGGCCACGATTTCGAGGCGCAGGCCTTCCGTTATCGCAACAAGGCCTTCGGCTTCCAATTCCATCCGGAAGTGACTTTCGCGACGTTATGCCGGTGGACGCTCCTAAACCGCGAGCGCATGGGGGAACCCGGCGCCCGCCCCCGGCATCGGCATCTTGAAGGATGGTTCCGGCACGACCGCGCCGTGGCGCGCTGGTCCAGCGCTTTTTTGCGCCGCTGGCTCGTCTGCGGCCAGCCTGGCGCACTTCCCGGCCGGTAGAAGGCGAAGCACTATGGATCTAAAAGAACCCTAGTTTTTTCAGGCATTTGGTCTAGAATCTGTAAAGGTCAGATGAGCTTTTTGACAAAAATTGATGCAAAATGCCGCCGCCCACCGGTCTCCCTCCCCCTTGCGGAAGAAATCGATGAAGCGGCGGCCACTGCAGTAAAAATTGCTTGGTCATTTAACAGCTGGGACGAGGCTTGGGAGGACCGCCTGCTCATCCCCGATGGTTGCGATGATTGCACCATTTTTGCCGCTCCGCATCGGACGTTCGTCCTAAATCGACCGGTTGCCAGACTTCGTTGGCTGGTTTAGGTTCCAGCTCAAATCCTACGAATTGGGTGGCTGCAGAGTTGTAGCGCGATTGATTGCTTACCTGCCTCCCAGTTATGCGGTCGCGGTGTAGTTGCTCAACCTCACGGATTTTTGAGCATGTCCGCGTTAGATACCGGATATGTCCGATGTCGAAATGTCGAAAGAGCCATTCAACCTTTTCGGGACTTGCTCTCATTGCAAAGAGAAAGAACGAATTGTGAGCGAATGCTTCGGCGCCGAGGGATCAACGAAAATCAGAGAGTAAAGGCCAACGGTCATCCTTCATGGCCGTAGAAACTACTCCAGCCCGCACCGGTAGCTGGCACCACGCCCGGGGGGCGGCGCCTTGAGCGAAGACAGTAAGCTTATCGCTCTGATCGATTTTATTTACGCCGCAGTTCTCGACGGCGATCTCTGGCCGACTGTGCTGGAAGAGCTCGCCGAAGCCACGGGAACGATGCAAGCCATCATCGCGACCATGGACCGGCGAACCGGCACCTTCGCTTCGATCTCGCGACGCGCATTTCCGGATTTGCAGGCCAGCTACAAGGATTACTGGGCGTTCCGCAATCCACTCTGGGACAACACCGAGGCTCTGCCGGCGGGCAAGGTGTTCACCCTCGATACCCTCATGCCGCGGCAGGACTTCGTCAAGACGCCCGTTTTCAACGAATGGTGGAATACGGCCGACTATGGCTTTGAAATGCTTGGTGCCAATTTGCTCGTTGAAGACCAGATGACGTCATTGATCTGCGTCGTCAACGCGCGCGGGAGCGATCCGCCGGAGAGCAGGCAGGCTCGTCTCTTCGAAGCCACCCTGCGCCACATCGCGCGCGCCGCGCGCATGCATCGCCAGCTCTGGACGCTCGACGTTATGCACGGCGCCGCGCCAGAGCGGTTCGAAAGTTTGCGGCAGGGAGCCATCCTGGTCGACGCCGCGGCAAATGTCCTGTTCGCCAATGCCCCGGCGCGGGCAGTGCTCGACAAGGGCAACGGAACTCGTTCTCAAGGGCGGTTGCCTCGCCAGCGCCGACGGCGCGGATACATTGCAGCGGCTGGTCGCCTCCTGCGCGCACGGGGTTGGTCCGCTGCGCGGGCCGCTCGGCGGAGAACTTGATGTCCCGCGCGGGCTTAATCGCCTATGCCTCCGCGTCAGGGTGACCCCAATTCGATCCAAAGACCCGGACTGCAGGATCCCATGGCTAGGAGTGTGCGCGCCGGCGGCGATTGTCACGGTGGTTGACCCCGAGACCGAGCGGCGGCAGTTTGCGCAAAATCTGCACAGCCGTTTCGGCCTGACCGGTGCCGAATCCGGGCTTGCCGCCGAGATTCTCAAGGGTGACGGCCGCGCGGCGGCGGCGCGGCGCCGCGGTATTTCGGTCGCGACTGCCAGAGCCCAACTCTCCAGCATTTTTGAAAAGACCGGAACCCATCGTCAGGCCGAACTCGTCCACCTCCTGCTCGAACTGTCGGACAAAAGAGATATGTGACATGGGGAGGTCTGGCTGCCATCCCGCTAGCGGGCCAGGCGCGTCCCTTGGCGCTCCCGAACCGGCCAACTCTTGGTTGGCGCGAAAATGACATCCCTATCATAGATTGCCCATCGGCTGGTAATCCAACATTTTTTTGATGCGTTGGAGGAGGCCGTTGCGCACATCGCGATAGGCGTCGAGAACGCGCTCGCGGGAACCTTCGACGGCGGTTGGATCGAGCGTCGGCCAATATAGAACATCGGTGGCAAGGGTGCGGGTGAATTCGAGCGCCTTGTGATGCGCCTCGGGCGAAAGGGTCACGATGACGTCGAAACACGCGTCCTCGAGATCCTCAAACGTGTGGGGACGATGTTTGGTCATGTCGATGCCGATTTCATCCATCGCCGCAATCGCGAATCCATTAGTTTCGCCGCGTCTTATCCCGGCGGATGCGAAATAGACTTGCTTACCGAATAAATGCCTGCCGAGAGCCTCCGCCATCGGCGAGCGCACCGTATTTCGCGTGCAAGCGAAAAGCACGGCTTGCGGGCGGTTTTTGACAGTGGGCTTCCCCGGCGGCGCCCCGGCGTCTTGCCCCGCCGGCATCGGCGCTCAACCTTTCCAGTGCAACGCGGCGACGAGGGTGAAAAGCCGCCGCGCCGTGTCGTGATCGCAATCTAGTTTGCCCTTAAGCCGTTCGATGAGAAGGCCGGCCGCCTCATTGTGAAGTGCGCGGCGCCCCATGTCGATCGCTTCGATTTGCCTCGGCCCCGCGGTTCGAATGGCCTCGTAATAGCTTTCGCAAACCATAAAATAGTCCTTTAGAAGACCGCGGAACGGGGTGAGCGAGAGAATATGCACGGCGAGGGGCGCGCCATTTTCGTCAGCGACCTCCAATGCGAGCTTTGCGTCCTGCAGGGAGATCTTTAATCCGTAGGGGCCGTCGTCGCGGCCCGGCAGGGCAAAGCTGTTTTCGTCGATAAGATCGTAGATCGCGATTTGCCGCTCGTGCTCCTGGTCCGCCGCGCCTCGGCCGATCGAAGCCTCGTCGAGGGTCACGGAAACGAGGCGATTGCGTTCCTTTGGATCGGTCCGGCTCATGGCATGCGATGATCGATTCGGAGCGCCACCGAGCGCGCGTGCGCATCCAGCCCCTCGGCGTGACCGAGCGCGATCGCCGCCGGACCGAGTTTGCGCAAGACTGGCCGCGCCGCACTTTAAAATCGAGGTCCTTTTCATAAAATCGAGCACGCTCAAGCCAGAAGAAAACCGGGCCGAACGCGCGGTCGGCAACACATGGTTCGAACCGCCGACATAATCGCCAATGGCTTCGGGCGTATAAGCCCCTAGAAAAATAGCACCCGCGTTGCGGATCCGCTGCCCAAGCGCCTCGGCGTTAGCGGTCATGATCTCGAGATGTTCCGGAGCGAGCCGGTCGGCGAGCGCGACACTTTCCTCAAGATCGGCGACCAGGATAATCGCACCGAAATCGCGCCAGCTCGCCGCCGCTATTTTTTCGCGCGGGAGGGCCTGCAACTGCCGTGCAACGGAGGCCTCAACGGCGCCGGCGAGGCGCGCGTCGTCGGTGATCAGAATCGACTGCGCGGCGGCGTCGTGCTCGGCCTGCGCGAGGAGATCGGCGGCGATCCACTCGGGATCGGCGCCTTCGCCCGCGATGATCAAGACCTCGGACGGCCCGGCGATCATATCGATGCCAACGGTGCCGAAAACCCGCCGCTTGGCCGCCGCTACATAAGCGTTACCGGGACCAACAATCTTGGCGACCGGGGCGATCGTCGCGGTTCCATAAGCCAGCGCCGCGATCGCTTGCGCGCCCCCTACCCGGTATATTTCATCGACGCCGGCGAGCTTCGCCGCCGCCAAAACAAGCGGATTGATCTTTCCCTCTGGGGCCGGGACGGTCATGACAATGCGGCCAACGCCCGCTACCTTGGCCGGTACCGCGTTCATCAAAACCGAAGACGGATAGCTCGCGGTGCCGCCCGGAACATAGAGCCCCGCCGCCTCAACGGGCCGCCAGCGCCAGCCGAGTTCGACGCCGAGCGGATCGGTAAACTGGTGATCTTGCGGGATTTGGCGCTCATGAAAACTAACGATCCGGGAATGTGCGAAGCGCAGCGCATCGAGCGCCTCGGGGGGACAAGGCGCGAACGCCGCGTCAATGGCGGCTTCGTCCACCCGCAAACCCAACTTCTCCAGATCGACGCGATCGAACATCCGCGAATAGCCAATAAGCGCGGCGTCGCCATGCGCGACGACGTCCGCGATGATCGCCTGAACCGCTTGGTCGACGTCCTCAGCGACTTCCCGTTTCATCGCGAGAAGCGCGTTGAACGAGGCCGCAAAATCCGGGCTCTTTGTGTCGAGCCGCAAGGGCATGAAACCGCCTCCGTCGCGGGCGCATCAAACGATGCTCGCTTGTGTTCGTCTATCTCAAACTCGAGGGCAGCAACGCGCCCGGCGGGCTGCGTGCTATAGCAGCTTCTCGATTTCCTTTTCGAGTCCCTTGGGTGCCGCCGCTGGTGCGAAGCGCGCCACTACCCCGCCGTTTCGATCGACGAGGAATTTCGTAAAATTCCATCTGATCGCTTTGGTCCCCAAAAATCCCTTGGCTTCGCCCTTGAGAAACCGGTACAGCGGATGCGCCCCCGCGCCATTGACATCGATCTTGCCGAACATGGGAAATGTCACATTATAGGTTTGCGAACAAAAGCGCGCGATTTCGGCGGCATCGCCCGGTTCCTGGGCGCCGAACTGATTGCACGGAAAACCTAGAACCGAAAAGCCTTGGGCATTATATTTGCGGTAAAGCGCCTCGAGCCCCTCGTACTGCGGCGTAAAGCCACATTCGCTCGCCGTGTTTACCACAAGCAGGACCTGTCCCGCGAAATCGGAAATCGGCTGTTCAGCGCCCTTCCAGTGTCGTGGCGGTAAAATCATGGACCGTGCTCATTGCCGTCTCCGAATTGCGCCAAACCCTCGTGCAATTTCCGCCCGGCGCGCAGGCGAACCATAAACGAATCCGCTTGGCCGCGGCCACGCGCTTGTTCCGGCATCCGGGCAATCGCACAAGCCACGGCGCGTTTCCGGCGGTTTGGATCGTACCAAAATGTTTCACGTGAAACATTTTGGTACGATTTGGGCCGAAAACCTTACAAGGCGTCAGACAGCGGCGACGTCTTCGATCATGTACGATCGATCGATTTTTTGGTGCAATTGCAGAGGCGCGGCGGTGTCGCCTCGATGGCTTGGCCGGTTGGCGGGAGGTCTATCCCCGATGTAAGGTTCGCTCGGAATCGAGGCTGTCAGGCGGGACGCCCGAGCCGCCGCCGCTTGGTCTCGTCAGTCGCAGTACCCCGGCCGTAAACGACGGAAAGTTCCGCACTGGACTTGTGCAACATGGAAGCCCTTAAAAATCAAGCGTCTGATTTTGCGAAAATCAATACAGTTGCGACGGGATATCAGGGAAGATCTGCGTCAATTGGGGCATGGAAGCGGAGCTCATAGTGCGGCCAGAAGAGCACCGGAGTCATCATGTTCAAGAACGCATTGATTTCAGGAATCGCTGGCACAATTGCAGCCGAGACTGTGAGGCGAACACTGAGAGGCGGAGCTTAAATGGGAGAAGCAAGTCGCAAGTTGTCCGCCACCAAAACATTTATTACGGAATTTCCTGAATGCTATTTCTGCGGGGGTAAACGAGCGGCCACGACCCGCGAGCATATGCCCCCAAAATCATTGTTTGATAATTCGCATCGCCCCGACAAATTGGTTATGCCCGCGTGTGCGGAATGCAATACTTGCACGAGTACCGCTGATTTAACTGCCGCTATCATTAGTCGCTGGGGCTATGACGGTGGAGATCAGGAACGTTCGGATCACAAAAGGCTCGTTGCACGAATCCGCAAACAAGCCCCTGCCCTGATCGCTGAATGGAGAATATCGACCGGCGTCGAGAGAAAGAAGGCTCGTGAGCATCTGAGAAAACATGGAGTGCCGGTTCCGTCCGACGCGGGCATAGCGACGATAGGCCCTGAAACGATTAGACAATTGAACCTATTTGCGCTCAAGGCGGTGCTCGCCCTCTATTTTGAGTGCTTTCGGAAGCCCCTTCCTAATTCCGGAGGTCTTTGGGCATCTTGGAAAACGAAGGAAGACTTCGCGCGGGACGGGATTCCTCCGTATCTATTTGAGATAATGCCGGACTATGGCACTCTTGTTCAAGGGCAGTGGAATGAACGAAAGACGTTTGAATATCGGCATGCGGCTAATGCAAAGGACGGGCTTTTTGCCTGTCTCGCAAAGCTCAGAAAAGGGTTTTTTGTTACAGGATGTGCTGTGACCGATGCTAGTGTTTTACCACCCGAAATTACCGACTGGTTCCATCCAGACGATCCTCAGACCATGCTTGAGCTTTCAAGATTCCAAAATAAACTTTAGAGCCAGTAATGACTCCATGTTCCATATTGCCGCTTACTTGACGGGCGCGGGCGAATGAGTCCGATTTTGGGCCCCCGCGCTTTGCGACTGTCTCGCGCCGCGGCAATCCCTTGCCCAAGGTGAGCGCCTACTTGGCTTAAAAATCTTGGCAGTTTGCATCGTCGAGAGACAGAACACCGATCATCTATGAATCTCGTCTGAACCCTGCAAGCGCCCAAGTGAGTGCATATCCAAGAGCCAGAACCAAAATCGGCGGCCCTCCAGCCAGAGGCATGAGTTTGGCGATTGCCTGCCACATCGACATGGGCGGATCTGTGACTTGGGTTTCCCAGCCAGAAGGCACGGCAAATTTGAAAGTAGCAAAACCCATCCTGACGCAGTCCGCAGGCTGATCGGTAGAGGGAGTTGTCGATGGGATAGCTCGACACTCGGCCTTTCGGGACTCTGAAACTGTAGCAAGCCACGCTCGCTCTTTTTGGTCCAACACCTGTACCCTTCTCGTTAAGTCGGCCTCAACGCGCTCCACGCCCCATTCAGCGGGATAGTTCAATGTTTCGGTATCTGAAAACTTCACATGGACCATCTGAGGAGCAGCGAAAGGCGAAACAACATTCATTGTATCTGCCGCCACAAATATAACCCTCGCACACCACAGGACAGACGCGACGGCCCAAAGACGGAGCGCTCCTCGTCTCAGGTTGATCCTCATCGCTGTCCCCGCATCTATAGCCCGACTCTGCTGCTCTGTTGCATTGGCAAGCCGACCCCAAAACATGCCCTACCCGGAGCGGTCTATCAAGCGGCGAGGCGGAAGAGCCGGCTCACAAAACGGATTTCTCCCGCGCCGCCGGGTTCGAGCATGAGGCACTGCTGCTCGCGGATCATGCGCATGACCTCAAAGCCTTTGATCGTCACCGAAGCCGTGGGCAGGGTTTTGAACCCGCGCGTTGGATCGATCGGCCGCTTCAGCGCCCATGATCTGCCTCTAGCCGGTTGTTGAGATATTTGACCGGCACTGTCGCATAAGGCCACAATATGGAACGGGGCGGCGTTTGGTCGTAGTTCCCTTAACACAGACTCGGCTGTTTCGGTTTTTGTCTGCTTTTCGGCATGACCGGCAAAGTGTCGATCTCTTTTCCAACGTTTTTTTCAGCCATTCGCAAATCATGGGCGGTTTGCAGATTCAGCCAGAATTGGGCGCTGTTGCGGAACCAGTGACCAAGGCGCAAGGCGGTGTCGCCTGTGATGGCCCGCTTGCCAGAAATGATCTGGCTCATGCGGTTTGGCGGCACATGAAGCTGCCGGGCTAGTTCGGTCGGTGTGATGCCGATTTCCTCCAGTTCGTCCGCAAGGATTTCGCCGGGGTGGATGGGTGGTCTGGTCATGCCTTTAGCCTCCTTCAATCATGGTATTCTGTGATTTCGACGTTTGACGGCCCTGTCGCGTCCTTCGGCCACTCGAAGCAAATCCGCCATTGCACGTTGATGCGGATACTGAGTTGCCCGGCGCGGTCGCCTTTCAGAGCTTCAAGGCGGTTGCTTGGCAGGCCGCGCAAATCGTTCAGGCTGGTCGCCGCTTCCAGAATCTCAAGGCGCTTCCAGCCCTGCCGGTCAAAGCCCTGAAAGGCCTTGACAAATTCGCCTCGTGCAAACGCTTCCGTCCTTTTGTCCCTAAAACTCAAAATCATATAAAATAGCTTATCAGGAATTGATGATGTACGTCAAGCGTCCATCTTTCTTTCCTTGGAAAGCCTCTTTATGGGATTCCTCCCGCTGCATACGCTGCAAATTCGGCAATGATCGCAATTGTTTCACGTTCAAGCGCCGCGCATCGTGCGAGGTCGCAGGACAATTCCGCTGCGAAGGATTCGGCGCGTAGGAAGCTCGCGGATGCTGTGGCCGCGTCCCGCACACGCTTGCTCCGCCCGTACCATGTCGAGCTTCTCACACCTTCCCAAGCCACGGCTGTTTTGCGGGCCGTCGCGGGCCTATCGCGTGCGCTCTGCGCCAACGCTCTGAATGCAATCGGGTTTTCTCGCGGCGCTCCGCGTCCGTCAGTTTTGTTCTGGGAGTCAAGTTAGCCCCCGTATTCGAGTTACGCCCCCAAGGGGGGGCCGAACATCCAGCCCGTCGGAAGAGGGCCGCGCCGGAGCCTGAAAAAAATCAGCCCTGCGGCGGGATTGCCCGGCGTATGCTGCGCTCATGGACGATGCCGGTAATCAGCACACCGTCCGGCTGTTCATCGTAAAAAATAACGTGATGCGCGTGTTCATGCCGCCGCGAGCCGCGAAAAAACTCATCGGCCTTGCGGCCAAGGCGCGGATTGGCGGCGAGGAGTTCAAAGCATTGAATCATGCCCTCGCGGTAGGCTTCCGCCTGTGTCAAACCGAATGTCTCAAACCCGTATAGGAACATCTTCAAAAGGTCGGCGGCGGCGTATTCTGTGAGCCGATATTCACTCAAGCAGAAGCCCGCGCCCCTTGGCGATTTCCCGTGCTTCGGCGAAGATTTCATCAACGGTGCGAGTGCTGATGCCACTGTCTCTGGAAGCGGCCAGCTTTTTCCGCAGCTCGTCCAGTGTAAGCTCCCGCTCGCGACGGTCGCGGTCACGGCGGACAAGATCGCGGACGTAATCGCTGACACTGGCGTAATCGCCTTGCCTGATCTGGGCCTCAATCCAGTCTTTCATGGGGTCGGGCAAGGATACGGTCATGGTTGCCACGGCGGACACCTCCAATTCCCTTCAGGCTATCAGGAATAGGAAAAAATCACAAATATTCTTATTACCGCGGCAAAGATGGCCCTGTTGCAACGGCTCTGCTGCATTGGCGAGCCTGAGACGCAATTTGCCTCTCCCGTCTCGTCATATCAAGATGCGAGGTGGAAACCTCTTGCCGCGTGGACCCGCTCTAGGATTTATGGCCTTGCGCCCTGATATAGGGGGACCAAGCGAAGTTGACGCTACAGGAAAGTCAGTATGGCCACGACACACGGTTTCTCACAGCGCTATAGTCCCACTGCCCAGCTTCTCCACTGGGGCTCCGTGCTGCTCGTCGGCCTTGCTTGGGTGTTAGGAAACTTTCGCGACGACCTGCCGAAAGGCAGCATCCACGAACTAGGCGAATTTATCCACGTCTCGGCCGGGCAACTCATTGTCGCCTTCCTCGTAATGCGTCTTGTCTGGCGGGTAATCACTCCGCCGCCACCGCCAGAGGCGACGCCTCTGGGACTATGGACGGATCGTGGCGGCAGGGTCATGCATTATGTGCTTTACGCGCTGCTTGCGGCAGTCCCAATTGCGGGCATCGTGACGCTATTCGCGGGCGGTGATGGCTTGCCGCTGTTCGGCTTTGGCGAAATCCCTTCGCCTTGGCTCAAAGACGAGGCGTTCGAACATAACGCCGAGGAAATCCACGAGACGTTGGCAAATGCGCTGATTATTTTAGCGATGCTCCACGCAAGCGCGGCACTCGCCCATCATTTTTATTTTAGGGACAGAACACTGAAACGAATGTTGCCCAGCGGTTTCGACACACACGCGTGACGCGGCTGCCACAACTACCGTTGTGGAATGGTGCGTTTTTGTTGACCTATGACACAGAAGTCTTGCGTGGCCGTTCCCCTCAGCCCAGTGTCGCCTTCAGGCATCACATGACGGCATGATGAGGGACGCTTGTACGACGAAACGCCTTTCTGGCCCTTGACCAGTGATCTTCTCCGGGACTGGGCCGCGCGTGTGGCAGATGCAATTCGCAGTGGGGCAATGATCGAACACACCGCCTTCCCCATTGATCCAGCGCTATTTTACACCTTTTTGATTGCCGCCGTGCTGATCGAAATCACGCCGGGCCCGAACATGGCCTATCTGGTCACATTAACGATGACGCGCGGTCGCGCCGCCGGATTGGCGACGGTCGCCGGAATTACGCTCGGCCTTGCAGTCTATATGGTGGCGGCGGTCTTGGGCCTCACCGGAATTTTTTTGCTCTACCGGCCTGCCTATGACGCATTACGCTTGGCAGGCATCGCGTATTTACTCTGGCTCGCCGTAGATGCTTGGCGCGGTGCGGATGGCGGCGAAGCCAACGATGTTGCGGAGTTGTCCTACCGACAACTTGCGATGCGCGGCTTTCTTATAAATATTCTCAATCCGAAAGCCGCCGTGTTCTACATCGCGCTGCTGCCCTCTTTTATTCAAGCCGAACATGCCGGGCCGCGCACACAGGCGCTGCTGCTGGGCTCTGTCCACATTGCCATCAGCATTGCCGTGCATCTGTCGCTAGTGCTGCTCGCAGTAAGGCTCGGCGGCTTCGTCGCCTCGGGCACCGGAGGCTTCGTCCTCATGCGCCGAATTTTTGCGGTGCTGCTGGCGGCGATAGCGGTGTGGCTGACCTATGAGACGAGAGCAGTTTGAACACAGATTGAGCGCTCTGGCCATAGACGCGTAAGCCTTATAAGCAACATTCTGGTGAACACTCCACCGCCTAAAGGCGGTGGCTTCGGGTTACGGCTTGAAGCCGGATCGATCGGCCCTTTGGGCCGATAAGCTTACACGACCTTGAAGTTATCATCCGGCTCCTCGGGTTTCTGATCCTCGATGTATTGTTTCCAGATTTCATCTGTAACATTGCCGCTTGATGCCACCCAATAGCCGCGTGCCCAAAGATGCTGGCCCCAGTAGCGTTTTCGAAGCGCTTGATATTCCGACAGAAGCTTGTGCGAACTCTTGCCTTTCAGATACTGCACCGCGCGCGACACCGACAGCTGCGGCGGGATCGAGATCAGCATATGCACATGGTCGCGATTGATCGCTCCCGCATAGATCGTCATTTCATGGGAGCGCGCGATTTCCCGCAGCAACTCCCGCGCCCGTTGTCCGATGTCACCAACCAGGATCGGATAACGGTATTTCGTGACCCAGACCAAGTGATACTTGCAGTCCCAGATCGTGTGACTTCCTCGCTTGTAGTCCTGCATCTGCGGCAGGATCACATCCCAGTCGCCTAAAGGCGAGGGATTTACGGATCCCCGATGGGAGACTTTAAATCGCGGCCGCGCCCTCAATGGGTCGCCCTACGGCGCGGGACTTGATCCGAATGTTTACTTGCGGCGCTGAACACACTCCGTCTGCGGCGGGGTGCGTGGGCCTGCCCGCATCCTGCGCGTGAGGATCGCGCAAGCCCCAGAGGAATCGGGTAAAAAATCAGCCCTGCGGCGGGACTGCCAGGCGTATGCTGCGCTCATGGACGATGCCGGTAATCTGCACCCCGTCCGGCTGTTCGTCGTAGAAAATAACGTGATGCGCATTTTCATGCCGCCAAGTAGCGTGCTACGCCGCGGCGGCGGCCGAAGAGGCCGGTGGTTCCAAAAGCGGAATTTTTGGAGTGCTGACGCCAACATCGAAGGAGGAGCGCCGTGACCGGCACATTGACGCCTGCCAATATCTTCAATCTTGGAATCGGATTCTGGGCATCGAAGACTCTGCTGAGCGCGGTGGAGCTTGGCTTGTTCACCGAGCTTGCCAAGGGTCCCGCCGATGTTGCCACTTTGTCGCGCCGGCTCGGGCTGCACGATCGCTCGGCGCGCGATTTCCTCGACGCGCTTGTGGCGCTGAAAATGCTCGACCGCGAGGATGGGCGCTATAGCAACACGGCGGAGACGGCGCATTTTCTCGATCGCGCGAATCCCGGCTATGTGGGCGGCTTTTTGGAAATGGCCAATGCGCGCCTTTATGAGCATTGGGGCTCGCTGACCGAGGCCCTTAAGACGGGCCGGAACCAGAACGAGGCCAAAGGGTCGGGCGAAGTGTTCGCGGCGCTCTATGCCGATCCGGACCGTTTGCGCTTGTTCCTCGCCGCGATGAGCGGAGCAAGCCTCGGCGCGGCCCAGGCGATCGCCGCGAAATTTCCGTGGGCCAACTATAAGACCTTCGCCGATGTCGGAGCCGCGCAAGGCATGGTGCCGGTGACCATCGCCCGCGCGCATAATCATCTTTCGGGCGCCGGTTACGACCTGCCCGAGGTCAAACCTATCTTTGAGGAATTCATCGCCCAGCAGGGCGTCGCGGACCGGGTGAAATTTCTAGGCGGAAACTTTTTCACGGACCCCCTGCCCTCGGCCGATGTCCTCATCATGGGCCACATTCTGCACGACTGGGATTTGGCACAGAAACGCATGCTACTCGAAAAGGCGCATGCCGCGCTTCCCAAGGGCGGCGCGCTCATTGTCTATGAGGCGATCATCGATGACGAGCGGAGGGAGAACGTTTTCGGCTTGTTGCTTAGCTTGAACATGCTGATCGAGACTCCGGGCGGTTTCGATTTTACCGGCGCCGACTGCCAGGCCTGGATGCGCGAGGCTGGGTTCTCACAAACCCGCGTCGAGCCGCTCGTTGGTGCGGACTCGATGGTTATCGCGATCAAATAGAGGCGGGCATCGTCAAGCTACTCCGAAGGTTCCGGAACGGTACCGGCAAACCGTGGAAACAGGCGGCGCCAATGCGCGTTCGACCAATGGCGGAACCGGTCGAGATAGAGATAAAGCACCGGCGTCGTGTAAAGCGTAAGCAGCTGGCTGACAATCAGCCCGCCGACGATCGCAATACCCAGCGGGCGGCGGATCTCGGCCCCCTCGCCAAAACTGAGCATCAGCGGAACGGCGCCGAAAATCGCAGCGAACGTCGTCATCATGATCGGACGAAAGCGCAACATGCAGGCGCGAAAAATCGCGTCGCGCGGCGAAAGTCCGCCCGTACGTTCCGCTTCGAGCGCGAAATCGATCATCAAAATCGCGTTTTTCTTGACAATGCCAATCAGCAAAATCACTCCGATCATGGCGATGATGCTGAACTCGGTGTGAAACAGCATAAGTGCCAGGACCGCGCCGACGCCGGCCGAAAACAAGGTCGAGAGAATGGTGATCGGATGGATGAAGCTTTCGTAAAGAATGCCGAGAACGATATAGACCGCGGCAAGTGCTGCGACGATCAACACGAACTCGTTCGCCAATAGACTCTTGGAACAGGCGCGCGGTTCCTTGCTGGCTGCCGTGGATCGTGGCAGGAGCGTGGAGCGCCTTCATCGCGGCCTCGATCTCCGCGGTCGCGTCGCCAAGAGACGCGCCGGGCGCGAGATTGTATGAAATTGTGCTCGCCACGAATAGGCCCTGGTGGTTGACTGCCAAGGGCGTGTGGCCAGGCTCGAAATGGCTCACGGCGGCGAGCGGAACTATTGTCTCCTCGGTTGTGCTGACGGGCGAACCGGCGGAAGTGCCCTGTTTGCCGGTGTTGGCGAGTGCATTGGTTTGCGCATTGCGCGCCGCGGCGCCCTCCGCATTCGCGGCCGCATTGGAACTGGCGCTCGAACGACCCCGGCGCGGGCAAGGCGGGGCTTTGCGTCACCGTCCCCGCCACGGCATTGGAAATTGCGGTGCCGCGGGGGCTCGCGCCCGAGGTGCTGACATAAAGATCTTTCAGGATCGAAGGATCTTGCCAATAGCGCGGGTCGACTTCCATCACCACGTGATATTGGTTGACCGCGCTGTAAATGACCGAAACTTGGCGCTGCCCGAACGCGTCGTAAAGCGTACTGTCGATCAGGCTTACGGCAAGGCCGAGACGAGAAGCGGTGTCGCGATCGATGACGATATCCGTCTCCAAGCCGGTTTGCTGCTGGTCGGAATTGACATCCGCCAGCACGGAGCTGTTTTGCAAGGCCTCGACGAGGCGTGGCACGAAGGCGTAGAGCTCGCTCGTGCTTTCGCCCTGCAAAGTGAACTGGTATTCGGCATTGCTCGCCCGCCCGCCCGAGCGGATATCTTGAACCGATTGCAGATAAAGACGCGCACCCGGCACCTTTATGAGCTCGCGGCGCAGCCGGGCAATCACCTCGTCGGCGGTCTCGCTGCGTTGGGACTTTGGCTTCAGGTCGATATAGACCGAGCCGGTATTGGTCCCCGAGCCCGAGCCGGTATAGCCCTTGACGCTGGCGATCGCCGGGTCGGCTTGCACGATCGCCTGAAGTTGCGCGAGCTTTAGACGCATTGCCTGGAACGAGATCGACTGGTCAGCTACGATAGAACCAATCAAACGGCCAGTGTCCTGCTGCGGAAACAAGCCCTTTGGCACGTACTTGAACAACACGAAGTTGAGGGCAACAGTCGAAAGCAAAACCACCATCACCAAGATGCCGTGGCGCAGGGCCCAGCCGAGCGTTCGCTCGTAGCCCCGCAGGATTTTGGCGAAAGGATCGAACCTGCGTCGACGAATCTCTCCAGGCGGCGGGCGCCGGAGAAACAGCGCGCACATCATCGGCGTCAGGGTCAAGGATAAGGCGAGCGAAACAAGGATGGCGAGCGAAAGTGTGACAGCGAATTCGCGAAACAACCGGCCGACAATCCCGCCCATGAGAAGAATCGGAAGGAACACCGCTATCAACGAGATGCTGATCGACAGCACGGTAAATCCAACTTCTCGTGCACCGGTCAGCGCCGCCTCGACGCGGCCCCTTCCGGCATCAGCGTGGCGGGATATATTTTCGAGTACCACGATCGCATCGTCGACCACGAAGCCGGTCGCAATCGTCAGGGCCATCAGCGACAAATTGTTCAAGCTAAAGTTCATAAGATACATCGCACCGAAAGTCCCGACGATCGAAACCAGGACGGCGGCGCTCGGAATCATCGCGGCGCGAATATCGAACAGGAACAAGAAGACAATCAGTGTGACCAAGAAAATCGCGATGGCCAAAGTCAATTCAGTGTCATGCAACGAGGCGCGGATCGTAATGCTGCGATCGGAGGCGGGCAGGAATTCGATGTCGTTCGGCATCGCCGCCTGGAGATGCGGCAATTCGGCCTTCACGCGCTCGACCGTGTCGATGATGTTGGCGCCGGGCTGACGGAAAATGACCGCGAAAACCGCGGGCCTTCCGTCGGAAAGGCCCAGATTGCGCACGTCCTCGTCCGAATCCAGCACATCGGCGACATCGACGAGCCGCACCGGAGCGCCATTGCGGTAGGCAATCACGAGAGGCGTATAATCGGCGGCCCGGACCGCTTGATCGTTGGTGTAAATTTGGAGGTGCCGTGTCGCCATCCTCGATCGCGCCCTTTGGGCTGTTCGGCATTGGCGGACGCGAGCGCCGCACGCACGTCCTCAAGCCCAATGCCATATTTGGCTAAGGCGTGCGGGTTCAGCTCGACGCGCACCGCCGGCAAGGCACCGCCGAAAATGTAAACTTGGCCGATGCCATCGAGCTGGGAAAGTCTTTGCTGGAGGATATTGCTGGCGAGATCATACATCTGACCGCGCGTCTTCGTCTTCGAAGTCATGGTGAGGATAAGGATCGGCGCGTCGGCGGGGTTGATCTTGCGATAGGTCGGATTTGTGGGCAGATCCGTCGGGAGGTCGGCGCGCGCCGCGTTGATTGCCGCCTGGACGTCGCGCGCGGCGCCGTCGATGTCGCGGCCGACATCGAATTGAAGGATAATGCGAGTCTGGCCGAGGTTGCTTGCCGATGTCATTTCGGTGACATGGGCGATCTGGCCGAGGTGGCGTTCGAGAGGGCCTGCCAAGCTCGATGCCACCGTGTCCGGGCTCGCGCCGGGAAGCTGCGCCTGCACCAGGATCGTCGGAAAATCGACTTGCGGCAGCGGCGAAACCGGCAGCTTCAGAAACGCAAGGCACCCGGCAAGCGTGATCCCCAGGGTGAGAAGCGTGGTCGCCACCGGGCGCGCGATGAAAGGCGCGGAGAGGTTCATAGTTGAGACTCGGCGGCGCGCATGATTGCGGCCAACAGGCGTGGCCGTGGGGACAAGCGGAGACGGAAAGCCCACAAGGGGTTATACGGTTTATTTAATACCTAATGACCGATTACGATAGGGCGCAGGTGAGCGATGGCGCGCGTCGTGAGTTTCCGCTATCGATGTGAACAAAGCCGCCGTTGGTGCCGCGCGGAGCGCCACGTGAACGTTAAAATGGCTATCTGGCGCCAGGGAGAGCGGGTGCAGTATGCACGAGGCGGAACCTGTAACGATCGAAACCTTTGACATTTTGCGTTTGTTGAAATCCTTGCCGCACCGCTATCCATTTCTGATGATCGACCGCGTGATCGAGGCGCGGGGCGACGAATCCGGCATCGGCATCAAGAATGTCAGCATCAACGAGCCGCAATTCCAGGGGCATTTCCCGGAGCGCCCGGTCATGCCCGGAGTTCTCCTGATCGAGGGCATGGCCCAGACCGCCGGGGTTTTGTGCGTCAACGCGTATTCGCCCGGCCGCAAGCCGCCGCTTGTTTATTTCATGAGTATCGACAAGGCCAAGTTTCGCAAGCCGGTCTTACCGGGCGACCGGGTCGAGTTTCACATGACCAAGACCAACCGGCGCCGCACCATGTGGTGGTATAAGGGCCGCGCCTTGGTGGATGGCATGCTTGTCTGCGAGGCGGAAATCGCCGCCATGCTGGCCGATGAGGGTGGATAGCTTTTTGCACCAGGTTTTTTCGCCCCTTACGGAAAATTCCTTGCGTTGCCAGGTCGGGCAAATTCGGCGGCGGAGAATATTCAGCTTGGCTTGCCGCGGAATAGATCGCGTGGCGCGTGCGGCATTGGTGCACGAAGCGGGTACGCGTTGCCGCGTTTTAGGAACGCGAGGCATCGTAGAACGGATTAATCGTAGAACGGAATAATAAAGCCACAAAGCTCAGTGCAATACACCACGGGCCGATTGTTGCGCCAAACTTGCTTTGCGGTGAAGTGCGGCCCCTTCCGGCGTCGCCGTTTCGTCAAAAAGTTCGGCAAGTTTCTCGGTCATCGCGCCGCCGAGTTCCTCGGCTTCGACGATCGTCACGGCGCGGCGGTAATAGCGGGTCACGTCATGGCCGATGCCGATCGCGATGAGTTCGACCGGCGAGCGCGTCTCGATCTCCGCGATGATGTGCCGCAAATGCTTTTCGAGATAATTGCCGGGATTGACGGAGAGCGTCGAATCATCGACCGGCGCGCCATCGGAAATCATCATTAAAATACGGCGCTGCTCGGTCCGCGCGAGCAGCCGCTTGTGGGCCCAATCGAGCGCCTCGCCGTCGATGTTTTCCTTGAGCAGGCCTTCCCTCATCATCAACCCGAGATGCTTGCGCGATCGTCGCCAAGGGGCGTCGGCGGATTTGTAAATGATATGGCGAAGGTCGTTGAGACGGCCGGGCGAAGCCGGCTTATTTTCGTTCAGCCAGGCTTCACGTGATTGGCCGCCTTTCCAGGCGCGAGTCGTAAAACCAAGAATCTCGACCTTGACGCCGCAGCGCTCCAGCGTGCGGGCCAAAATATCGGCGCAGGTGGCGGCGACAGTAATCGGGCGCCCGCGCATCGAACCGGAATTATCGATAAGCAGCGTCACCACCGTATCGCGAAACTCGGTGTCCTTCTCGCGTTTGAACGAAAGCGGCTGATGCGGATCGACGACGATGCGTGGAAGCCTCGCCGGATCGAGGATGCCCTCGTCCAGATCGAATTCCCAGGACCGGCTCTGTTGGGCCATCAGGCGCCGCTGGAGTTGATTGGCAAGCCGCGCGACAATCGAAGAAAGGTTATTCAATTGCTTGTCGAGATAGGAGCGCAGCCGTTCGAGTTCCTCGGGGTCGCAGAGATCTTGCGCCGCGACGACCTCGTCATATTTCTTGGTGAATGCTTTATACTCGGGCCCGCGGGGTTCGCCGCGCGAGTCCGGGAGCGGGCGGCCCGGACTGTCGCCTTCATCGGAGGGGTTGAGGTCCGCGTCCCCCTCAAATTCGCCGGTCGGCGCATCGCCGTCATCGGTCTCGCCTTCGTCCATGGGATCTGCGGAAGTCTCGAACGTTTCGCTCCGGCTGACATCGCCGGTATGATCTTCCGCGCCTTCTTCAGGCGGATTTTTCTCGGCGCCGTCCGGTTTCTCCGCGCCGTCTTCTTCCTCTTCCGGATTGGTATCGAAGCTGCCCTCGTTGATCATTTCGAGCGCCGTCAATAGCTTGTGGACGGCACAGGCGAAAGCTCGCTGATCCTCGATCGCCCGCCCAAGCTTGTCAAGATCAGCGGCGGCGCGTTCTTCCACCCAGGGGCGCCAGAGATCGACGATCCTTTGCCCATTCTTCGGCGGCTTCCGCCCAGTCAAACGCTCGCGCACGATCATCGCGAGCGCGTCTTCAAGCGGCGCTTCGGTGCGGACCGCGATATCGGCATAGCGGGCGCGCTGAAAGCGGTCGTTGAGCATCGCGTCGAGATTGCCCGCGACGCCCAGCATCCGGCGCGACCCGATCGCCTCGACGCGCGCCTGTTCCACGGCATCGAACACTGCGCGCGCAGCTTGTGTTGGCGGAGCGAGCCGCCGGTGGACGTCCTTGTTGTGACAGGCTAGCCGTAGCGCCATCGAATCGGCATGGCCGCGCAGGATCGCGGCTTCTCGTGCGTCGAACTTGCGGGAAGGCTCCGGAAGCCGCGCCTTGGCGCTCGTACCGGTCCAAACCAAACTCGGCCGCTCGGCCGCGAACGCGACCTCTATCGCCGGCATTTTTGCGAGTGCGCGCATGCATCCGGCGACCGCCCGCTTGAACGGCTCGTTCGGGGCTTGCAATTTCGCGGGCGGCTTTTGGTTGGAACTCATCCCACTGGTTCCCGCCGCAGCTTCAAAAAAATCCTGTCCCAGGGTGGCGGATGCCCGGACGCATGTTTCAACTCATGACGACATTGATCGCGCTTTCCGGCAGCTCCTTGCCAAAACAGCGCTGATAGAATTCCGCGACAAGCGTGCGTTCCAATTCGTCGCATTTATTGAGAAACGTCAGCCGGAACGCAAATCCGGCGTCGCCGAAAATCTCCGTATTCTCGGCCCAAGTAATCACCGTGCGCGGGCTCATCACCGTCGAAAGATCGCCGGCGATGAACGCGTTGCGGGTCAGCTCGGCGACGCGCACCATCTTGCCGATCGTGTCGCGGCCGTCCTTGGTTGCCTGGAATTGCTTGACCTTGGCGAGCACAATATCGGCTTCCTTGTCGTGCGGTAGATAGTTCAAGGTCGCAACGATCGACCAGCGGTCCATCTGTCCCTGATTGATTTGCTGGGTTCCATGATAAAGCCCAGAGGTGTCGCCAAGGCCGATCGTATTTGCTGTCGAAAACAGACGGAAGGCGGGATGCGGCCTTATCACCCTGCTTTGATCGAGGAGGGTGAGACGTCCCGACACTTCGAGGACGCGCTGGATCACGAACATTACGTCGGGGCGGCCTGCGTCATATTCATCGAAACAAAGCGCGACGTTGTTTTGCAGTGCCCAGGGCAGGATGCCATCCCTGAACTCGGTCACTTGCAAGCCGTCCTTGAGGACGATGGCGTCCTTGCCGATGAGATCGACGCGTGAGACATGACTGTCGAGATTAATTCGCACGCAAGGCCAATTCAGCCGTGCCGCGACCTGCTCGATATGGGTCGATTTTCCGGTGCCGTGATAGCCGGTGATCATGACCCGGCGATTCCTGGCAAAGCCCGCCAGTATGGCGAGGGTGGTATCGCGGTCGAAGAGGTAATCCGGGTCGAAGTCTGGAACATGCGGATCCGCGCTTGAATAGGCGGGCGCATCCATATCGCTGTCGATTCCGAAGACCTGGCGCACCGAAATCTTCATGTCGGGCAGGCCGCCGGTAGCGGCGCTTTCGTCCACGATCATGCCCGCACTCGTCCTTCGTTCCTGGTCGCGGCCATTTGTCTTCCGGTCGGCCCTTTCTTCCGAGAAGCTCGACGAGCGCCGGCAAATTCGCTATCGGCCGGACTGATGGCGTCAGACATGCTTCACCGATTTTAGGTAATTATATGCGCGGATGATCTCGCATAATTTGTCCTCGTTCGACCGGTCACCCGCGTTGGCGTCGGGATGGAGGCGCTTTACCAAATCCTTGTAGCGGGATTTTATCATGGCCATGTCCACGCTATCGTCGAGACCCAATTGATCCAAGGCCTTTAAGGCGGCCAGCCCGTAACGCGGTCTGCCTGGCGCCTCGCGAGCAGGCCGCCGGACGTTCGTTTGAAACTTTCCCAGCGGGCCGCCCGGGCGCAGTGGATCTGTGCCATCCTCGCGAAAGCCTTTGCTCCCGCGGTTCACCCCCATCGACCAGGTCGGACGATGGCCGACCGAGGCCTCGCGCTGATAAAGGGCCATGGCTTCCGGGCTCATCCCGTTGAAATAATTATACGTGGCATTGTATTCGCGGACATGGGCGAGGCAGAAGCAGAAATATTGGCCCTCTCGAAAACGGCCCATGGGCGCGCGGAACTCGCCTGCTTCGCCGCAGCCCGGATGCTGGCAGCGCGTGTAATCTTGGCGCGGCGCCTCGCTGGGTTCGGACTTAACCCTGATTCGGTCGAAGAGACGTGATTTTAAATTCATGGCGTGGGCATTATGTATGTCTTTGAGGTGGCCGCAAGCGGCGCGATACGGTAAAATGAAAATTACGCCGCCGATTTGGCGGCCGTTCGGTTTTTTAAGGCTGGCTTGAAATGGGCGAACAAAGCGGGCTTGCCACGGGCGATCGCATTAGGGTGAAATTACAGGTGGCTTTTGCCCCCAGCAGTATCGAAGTCATCGACGAATCCCACAAGCACGCGGGCCACGCTCATATCATGAAGCAGCCCATCGCGGCAGCGAACGCGGGCGGAACCCATTTTCATGTTAAAGTAGTTTCGGAAGCCTTTAAGGGCAAGAGTCTGATTGAACGCCATCGTGCGATCAATCAACTCTTATTGGCCGAATTTGATGCCGGCGTGCATGCCTTGGCGATCGAGGCCAAGGCGCCAGGCGAATGACGTCCCGCACGGCGGCCGAACTGTGCCGCATGTTATCTTTTGACTATTATGATCCCGGCTTGTCAGCCATATAAACACAATGAGCCCCGGTGCATTTAAGCAGCCGCGGGGCTCTGCTTCGGCTTTCCGAAGCGATCTGTGATGATGCAGAGAATGTACGACCTTACAACCGCTTGGCCTTCGCGGGTGCTGCCGCACGACGAATTTAAATTGCCGGCGACGGTGTTTTGGCCCACGCGTCACTGCGGGCTTCCACTCCGCCGTGACCCCGCCCATGACGGGGTCTGTTGCACTTCCCCGGTGGAGTCATCGCTCCTCCATTGCAGTGGAACCAACGAGTTACAGAAGGAGGGCACCTTCCACTTCCAACCGGCTCTTGTGAACATCGGTGGAAGCATCACGATGCTGCGCTACTTCCGCGCATGTGTCAACTTTTTTTCAGCTTAGCTTTCTGATGTTCCATAGGCTTTCGAGTCGGCGTTGTTATGGCGATAACGGCGGCGCGACAACTCAACGCACGCACTTAGCGACCGCACGTTGACCTTGGGCTAACAGGCGCGGTGCAGATGGCATGGGCCGCTTCGCTTTTTCCAAGCGCAGGCCGCACATAAGGGCCCGCTATTCCGGCGCGGGTTCGGCCTTTAGACTGTCTGGATGCGGAAACAGAACGATGTTGTAGCCGGCATCCACGCAATGGATTTCGCCGGTGACACCGCTCGAAAGATGGGACAGAAGATAAAGCGCCGCCCCGCCAATGTCGGAAAGATCGAGGCCGCGGCGCAGCGGCGACTGCGCCTTCTGGAAACTGTACATAACCCGTCCATCGGCGATCCCGGCCCCGGCCAAGGTGCGGATCAAACCGGCCGAAATCGCATTCACCCTTATGCCTTGCGGGCCGTAATCGGCGGCAAGATAGCGCACGCTCGCCTCTAGCGCCGCCTTGGCCACGCCCATCACATTGTAATGGGGCATCACCCGGCTCGCGCCATAAAAGGAAAGGGTGAGCAGAGAGCCACCAGACTGCATGAGGGCAGCCGCGCGCTTGGCAATCTCGGTGAAGGAGAAAGCGGAAATCAGCATCGTGCGCGAAAAATTTTCCCGCGTCGTATCGGCGTAGCGCCCCTTCAATTCGGCGCGATCGGAATAGGCAATGCAATGAACCGCGAAATCGAGGCCGCCCCATTTTTTTTCGATAGCAGCAAAAACCGCGTCGATCGAGGCGGCGTCCTCGACGTCGCAAGGCAAAACGAGCGCCGCACCGAGGCTTTCAGCCAGCGGCCGGACGCGCTTGCCGAGCGCTTCACCCTGATAGGTGAATGCGAGTTCCGCGCCTTGTTCGTGCACAGTCTTGGCGATGCCCCAGGCAATCGAATGATCGTTCGCGACGCCCATGACGAGGCCGCGCTTGCCGCGCATCAAGCCTCCGGTTTCCGCCGCCCGCGCCTCAGGCATCGACATGTTTCAAAACGATGCTGGCGTTGGTGCCGCCGAAGCCGAAGGAATTCGACAAGACGGCCCCCAATCGCACGCCGTCGCGGCGCTCGCGCACAATGTCCATGTCCGCGAATGCGGGATCGAGCTCCTCAATATTTGCGCTTTCGCAAATGAAGCCGTTTTGCATCATCAACAGCGAGTAAATTGCTTCGTGCACCCCGGTGGCGCCGAGGGAATGGCCGGTCAAGGATTTCGTCGCGGCGATCGGCGGACACTTTTCGGCAGTTCCGAAAACGGTTCTGATCGCCTCGATCTCCTTCATATCGCCAATTTCCGTCGAAGTCGCATGGGGATTGATGTAATCGACCGGTACCTTTACGCCTTCAAGCGCCATACGCATGCAGCGCACGGCACCTTCGCCGGATGGCGCGACCATGTCATGGCCATCCGAGGTCATGCCGTATCCGGCGACCTCGGCGTAAATTTTCGCGCCGCGCGCGCGCGCATGCTCCAATTCCTCGAGCACCAACACCCCCGCGCCGCCAGCGATGACGAATCCGTCCCGGTTCTTGTCGTAAGCGCGGGAGGCGCTCGCGGGACGGTCGTTGAAGCCCGATGACATCGCGCCCATCGCATCGAACAGAACCGAGAGAGTCCAGTCGAGCTCCTCGCAGCCGCCCGCGAACATGATGTCCTGCTTGCCGTATTGGATCATCTCATAGGCATTGCCGATGCAGTGGTTGGAGGTCGCGCAGGCTGACGAGATCGAATAGTTGACGCCCTTGATCTTGAACCAGGTGGCCAGCGTCGCCGAGGCGGTAGAGGACATCGATTTCGGAACCGCGAAAGGCCCGACCTTTTTCGGTCCCTTGGTGCGGGCGATATCCGCGGCCTCGATGAGCGTGCGCGTAGAAGGACCGCCCGAACCCATGATAATACCAGTGCGCTCATGCGATATTTCATGCGGTGCAAGGCCCGCGTCCAGGATTGCCTGATCCATTGCGACATGGTTCCAGGCCGTGCCGGCGGCATGGAAACGCATCGCGCGGCGATCGACGGTGCCGCCGGGATCGAGCGTAGGCGCGCCGTGAACTTGGCTGCGAAAGCCGAGTTCGGCGTATTTGTCCGCCTTGACGATGCCGGATTTGGCTTCCCGCAAGGAGGCGAGCACCTCCTGGATGTTGTTCCCGATCGAGGAGACAATCCCCATTCCAGTGACGGCAACGCGTCTCATGCTGCACCACTCCTGCTTGACATCGTGGCCCCGGAGCCCGATTCCGGGGGGCCTTTCTTCAGGCTCGAAAGAAGCACTGCCGAAGGTTCAGGCCACGGATGGAGTTGTGGCCTTGAACAAGCCGCACCTAATGTCCTTGGCCTCATATATCCGTGTCCCGTCGGCCTCGAGCCAACCATCGGCGATGCCGAGCACCAGTTTGGTCCTGAACACGCGTTTCAGATCAACGCCGTAAATGATTTGTTTGACGGTGGGCAAGACCTGATCGGAAAATTTGACCTCGCCCACGCCGAGCGCCCGGCCGCGTCCAGTAAGGCCTAGCCAGCCGAGATAAAAGCCAAGAAGCTGCCACAGTGCGTCAAGCCCGAGGCAGCCGGGCATCACCGGATCGTTCGTGAAATGGCAGCCGAAAAACCAGAGGTCCGGATTGACCGAAAATTCGGCCAAGATCACACCCTTGCCATTGGCACCGCCTTGTTCGGAAACTTCCGTGATGCGATCGAACATTAAAAGCGGCGGCAACGGCAATTGGGGATTGCCCGGCCCAAACAATTCTCCCCGCCCGCAGGCGATCAGGTCTTCATATTCAAATTTGGAACGCCGCTCGTTCATGTCCGTTTCACTCTCGCGTCCCCGCCCGGCAGCCATGCGGGTTTTCTCCGGCGAAGTTCGCGCGCCTTCTAACACACCGTTCGGCCGGCCGGAAGCCGCCGCCCTCCATCCGCGTCCACTTAACGTTACGATAAAACTTTGGCATTTCGACACAAGTCATTGATTGTCCAACACCGTCCTTGCTGTCGCAACATAAGCAGCAATTTGCGGCGAAGTACGGACGAACGCGACCCAACCAGGCTGCAAAATGCCGACGATTGCCCACAGCCCGAGACCGGCGTCCAAGGACAGCACGGTGGAATGCACCGAGGCCTTGCTTGGAAATTACCTTGGGTGAGCCGTACCGGATGCTGGACCCGGTCTTTCCGTTCTCGCGGAGGAGCCAAGATGGACCGGCCTTTGCGGTGCCCGGGAATTCCCCCTCCGGTCCTTTTTGGCCAAAAACAGCGGTATTCCTGACCCTGACCCATCGGCGCCAGGCCAGACCTTTGCCCTTACAGCGGCCGCAGTCTTCCGGGCCTGATCACGCTCGCCGTTGGCCGGGCGGTGGCTTTGCGGTGCTGGCCGCGCGAGCGCCTCTGCCCGCCGGGGCGGTGGCGGCGGAGCGCCGCGCCGGTCCACCATCGGCAAGTTGAGGCGGGTCAGCTTCTCGATGTTGCGCAACAGCGCCCGCTCGGTGCCGTCGCAGAGAGAAATTGCGATGCCCGCGGCGCCGGCCCGCGCGGTGCGGCCGATCCGGTGAACATAGGCTTCCGCCACTTCGGGAAGCTCGAAATTGACGACATGCGTGACGCCGTCGATGTCGAGGCCGCGCGCCGCGATATCGGTTGCGACGAGGGCGCGGACACGGCCGCCACGGAAAGCCTCGAGCGAACGTTCGCGTTGGCCCTGGCTCTTGTTGCCGTGAATCGCGCAAGCCGCGATTCCGCTGTGATCGAGATGTTGGGAGACCTTGTCGGCGCCGCGTTTCGTCCTTGTGAAAACGAGCGTCCGGGTCATTCGCGCGTCGCCGAAGAGCTCGACGAGAAGATCGCGCTTGCGGCTTGATTCAATGAGCATAACCTGGTGGTTGACGCGGCCCGCGGGTGTCGCGACAGGAGTCACTGCCACTTCCACCGGATCGGCGAGAAGGTCGGCCGCGAGCGTGGCTATTTCGTTTGGCATCGTCGCCGAGAAAAACAGGTTTTGCCGGCGTTTTGGAAGGGTGCCGATGATCCGGCGGATAGCCTTGACGAACCCGAGATCGAGCATGCGATCGGCTTCGTCAAGGACGAAGAATTCGGTCTCGCCGAGGTGCGCCGCGCGCGCGTCGAGGTGATCCTCGAGGCGGCCTGGGGTCGCGACCAGCACGTCGAGGCCGCGGGCGAGCGCCTTGATTTGCGCGCCATGCGGCACGCCACCGAAAATGACGGCGATCGACAAGGGAAGACCCGCGCCAAGACAGCGGAAGCTTTCGGCAATCTGGCTCGCCAATTCGCGCGTCGGGCTCAAAACCAGGACGCGGCAGCCTTTGCGGGGAGCGGTGCGCCTCTGGGTTGCAAGATAATGCAGGATTGGCAAAGCGAAGGCCGCTGTCTTGCCGGTGCCGGTCTGGGCAATACCAATAAGATCGCGGCCCGCCATGATGGGCGGAATTGCTTGTGCCTGGATTGGCGTGGGATGCGCGTAACCTTGTTTTGTCAGAGCATGGAGAAGCGGCGCGGCGAGGCCGAGCCGGGAAAAATCAGTCAATTGTGGGTCTTTCTTTGAGCCAGGGCGCAAGCCGGGAATTCCGGTGCACCGGCAATAGGAAATTTGGGGCGGCGCCTCACGTGGCCTGGGCGATCGAACGAAATCGAGTTGCACGAAAGGCAATAAAACCCTTGCGGGTTCGTCACGCGGCCAAACCGTCAACATCCACAATAACGTGGATGACCTTAGATGATGCCATTGACGCCGGAAGTCAAGCGCAATGCCCCGGCTGAAGCATAATCGCAAGCAAGCGACGCGGCTAACGCGCGGCGATCGCGGCGGCCAACAAGGTAAAAATCTCTCGTCCCGGAATACCGAAACGCAACGGCCTTCTGGCACGGTATGTTCGTCTCTCGAATCGAGTGGCAAAGGCCGCAATGTCACCCCATGAAAATTGCACCCCGGAAAAGCCGGCACATCAGCGCCAAAATGAAGTGCGCCACCGCGTTCTCAAAGGCGCGCGCATCGCCTTCAAGGATCGCGCCGCGACGATCGATTGTGTGATCCGCAACCTGTCGGTCCGGGGCGCCTGCCTCATCGTGGAAACTCCCGTCGGAATTCCCGACTCATTTGAGCTTCTGCTTGATCACGCGTCCGTCCGCAATTGCCGCGTGGCCTGGCGGAAAGCCACGCAGATCGGCGTTGAGTTCTCCTAGAACGCGTCCCACGGCCAGCTCTTCATGCTCAGACTCTAGAAAGCTATGGAATCTCCCTCGAAATGTTAGACGCCCCTGAAATGCTCCGTTGGGAGCGGGAGGGTGTTTGATGGTACAACGGCCAATACGCGGATAGCTTCAAGCAGGAAGGCATTGGGCTTAAGCCCAAGCAGCGGCCGGCCGGTTGAGCCAGATTGCCCAGCTGTTGGGGATTGCCCTTCGAGGCTGCGCCGCTGGCGGAATAAGGCGGCTTCATTCACGCCCTTGGATATATCAACCCCGAACAGGCAGTTCGATGTCTACCAAATCGGGGGAGGGCCGGTGATCGCACTCCTACCCCGCCAGAACTTCCGGCCGCTGCTTTCCGCGCTTGACCATCAGCTTATTGAGCGAGGCGATGTAGGCACGGGCTGACGCCACCAGCGTATCGGGATCGGCGCCCTTGGCGGTCACCGATTTGCCGTCCTCGGCAAGCCGCACCGAGACTTCGGCTTGCGCGTCGGTGCCTTGCGTGACCGCATGCACCTGGTAGAGTTCGAGCACCGCCTTGTGCGGCACGAGGGCAAGGATCGCATTGAAAATCGCATCCACCGGGCCGTTGCCCGTCGCCTGATGGGTTTTCTGCTCGCCGTCGATGTCGAGCGTCAAGACCGCCGACTGCGGCCCGTTGGTGCCGGCGATCACGGTGAGTGCGACAAGCTTGATGCGGTCATAGGCATGGGCGATCTCGTCGTCGACAAGCGCGGCGAGATCCTCATCGTAGACGATCTTCTTGCGGTCGGCGAGATCCTTGAAGCGGGCGAAGGCGTCTTCGAGAGCGTTTTCGCCAAGCTCGTAGCCCAATTCTTTGAGCTTTTCCTTGAATGCGTGACGGCCGGAATGCTTGCCCATGACGAGCGATGTCTTTGCCACGCCGACGCTCTCTGGGGTCATGATCTCGTAGGTCCCGGCGTTCTTCAGCATGCCGTCCTGATGAATCCCGCTTTCATGCGCGAAGGCGTTCCGGCCGACGATCGCTTTATTGTATTGCACCGGGAACGAACTTACCGCCGAGACGAGTTTCGAGGCCCTGGTCAGCATCGTCGCGTCGATGTTCGTGTGGTAAGGGAGTACGCTGCCGCGCACGCGCAGCGCCATCACCACCTCTTCCATGGCGGCATTGCCAGCCCGCTCGCCCATGCCGTTGATCGTGCATTCGACCTGCCGCGCGCCGCCTTCGATGCCGGCCAGCGTGTTGGCCACCGCGAGACCGAGATCGTTGTGGCAATGAACGGAAAAGACAGCCTTGTCCGAATTGGGCACTCTTTCGCGCACGGTCTCGAACAAGGCCCGGTATTCATGCGGCACCGCGTAGCCGACGGTATCGGGGATATTTATGGTTGTGGCGCCCGCTTTGATTGCCGCCTCGACGCAGCGGCATAGAAAATCCATCTCACTACGGGTGCCGTCCTCGGCCGACCATTCGACATCGGCGACAAGATTGCGCGCCCGCGCGACGCTCGCCGCGACCATTTCAAGGACCTCGCCGGGCTGCTTTTGCAACTTGTATTTCATGTGCAGGGGCGAAGTCGAAATAAACAAATGAATGCGCGGTCGCAGCGCCGGGCGCAGGGCTTCGGCGCAGCGGTCGATGTCTTTTGCGGCTGCGCGGGCAAGCCCCGCGACGCTCGCCCGCTTCATGCGTTTGGCGATCGCGGAGACCGCCTCGAAATCACCATCTGAGGTCACTGGGAAACCGGCCTCGATGATGTCGACGCCCATCGCGTCGAGCAGGCCCGCGACTTGCAATTTCTCCTCGAAAGTCATCGAGGCGCCAGGCGATTGCTCGCCGTCGCGCAGGGTCGTGTCGAAAATGATGATCGCTTGCGAGTTTTGCCGCGCGGGTAACGGGGAGGTGGCAGTATCTAGGCTTGTCATGGCGGTTGTCCGGTCGATATTGGGCTCCAAAGGCGTTCGGCGTCCCCTGAGCGCCCAGGCGCGTCGCCCGGCCGGCCCTCAGGGGCGGATAAGCCGAAGCAATCCCAAATTGCGCAATCGCGCGCACCAGGTGCAGGCGCCTCTGCACAAAATATTGGAATCGAAAGCCAATTTGGCAACTCGCCTGATTAAGGTCCGGCGAGCCTAGCGGACGTAGGGAACAAACGCAAGCGAAAGCGCGTTGGCAAGCAGCGCAATCGGGTGAGTTAACGGGTGACAACGGGCTGAAGTGCTGAATCTGTCGATGTCCTCTGATTGGCGGGAGGATGAACGCGATGGACGGGGTGGCTTGCGATGTTGAGACGATCGCCGAGACGGTTGTTTTTCTATGCTATTTCAAAGACCTGCCTGATTTCCGGCAAAGCCGGAAGGTAAGATACCCTCTCGCGGAGGTGCTGCTGTTGTGTCTTTTGGCGGTGATCGCCGGGGCGGAAACCATCACCGATATTGCCCGCGGCGGCGATAGCCGCCCGCTCAGCGGTGCTCACCGCCGCGCCCGGCGCCAGCGCCTCGCGTTTCATCGCATCAAGCATGTAGCGGTGATAGGCGAAGTTGCGCGTGGCCATCATCCGGGCACAGGTCGCGGCGAGGTCAATCGGGGTGGACACCGCGACAGCGCCAAGCACCGGAAGACCGTGCCCGCCTTCGCCCATGAATTTCAGCATGAGATTGCCGCCTAGCGAATGGCCGAACAGGATGATCCCAAAACGGATAAGTTCGGCTGGCAGTCCGCGCAGGGCCTCGGCCAGATCCTCGGTCCGGCCAGCATGGTAGTGCCCGGCAGCGGTTGGAAGCGACGGGAGGGTGCCGCGCAGGTTCAGGCGCAAAACCGGCCAGCCGTGGCCCACCAAATGCCGCGTGCTGGCCACCACGGACCTGCTTGTCTCGGAGCCCGCGAGGCCATGCACAAGAACAATGAGCGGCCTAGCATTGGAGCCCGCCTGCCGGTCGAGCCGCGCCGCCAGGCGCTCGCCGCCGGATACCGGCAGCAGCAGCCGCTCGCCGCCGGGCAAGTCTGGCGGGGTGCCGCGCACGACATTGCGCAGAGTTTGCAAATCGCCCCCTAACCAAGGCGCCCGTTCACGGAACGACGGAACCACCCCGGCTGCGCCACCTTGCACGGGCGGCGCTGCCCAATCTGGCGACAAGCCGAGCGGCGCCGGTGAGGGCGAAGCCATCAAATTGGAACCCTTCCTCTATTGCAACGGCCACATCGCCCGGCCGCATCGGCGCAAACCCACACGCCGGGGCTCGTTTCCGGCGGTTTGGATCGTACCAAAATGCTTCACGTGAAACCTATTGGTACGATTGAGGCCAAAAACCTTCACAAGGTATCAAACTGCGGTCCCTTCTTCGATCATGTAAGATTGATCGATTTTTTGGTGCAATTAGCATGGGACGGCGGCGGCGCCTCGATGGCGTGGCCGGTTTGTGGGAAGGCATCCCCGGTGTAAGATTTGCTGAGAGAATTCGAAGCCGCCGCCGCTTGGCCTCGTCTGTCATAAGCAATACCCCGGCCGTACACGACGGAATATTTTTGCACCGGAATTGTGCACCAAGAAAGCCCTGGAATATCAATGGCCAAATCTTGAGGCAGAAATTCTTGATTTTTGCACCAATCGGGATTTGCTCAAAAACCTCACTTCTTGCGCAAACGCTGAATAACATTCCACGCTTTAATGGTCTTTGCCTTGAAATACTTCGCGTTGAGTGCATGGCTGGCCTGTCTTATCTACTCGGCGGCCTTTTCGATCTTGTCATATAGATTTCGCTAAGGTTTGGCGAAAGCCAGCTCGACCTCATCCATCAAGGGATGATTCAAGCCAGCCCTCCGCATTGACTCGAAGTCAGTTCGAACTGAAGTTTCCCATAATTCGTTGCCGTTAATTATCTCGCCACGGTGTCCGAGAAAGATCATTCGCGCTTCATCTAGTCGCCCCAGAAACATCAGCGCGTGAGCTCGATTGATATTGACCCAAGTAAGGTCTGGAAAAGCCGCCATTGCCCCATCCGCTCCGTCCAGAGCGCTTTGGTAATCATGCATGAGCACAAAGTAAAATGCCAAGGTGCCCATCTTATCGCCCGTATCATGGGCATAGGCCGACGGAAGCTTGTCTCTGAACTTAAGCAACCTGGTCAAAGTGTCCTGCGCTTCGCGGCAAGCTGCGGCTCCGGAACCTATTTTCTCGTTATCACCCAAGCGTTGCCCAAGCGTCCAAAGCGCGAGACCCAACCTACATTGTGTAAGAGCCCATACGACTGGATCGCGCTGGCGGTTGCGAATTGTTAGTGCCGCGCGATAGGCCGAGACAGCTTCCTCCAACTTTGCGGAACTGTTTCCGCGCTGCCAAAGCTCCCAAAGGGTCTGACCTATGTTGCTTTGCTCCATCGCCCACGTCAACGGAGAGCTCTCGTGTGTCCATTCCTTCGATGCTTCGCGGTAGGCGGCGACAGCTTCTTCATAACTGCTAGTCCCGCTTTCCTGTCTCGCAAGGCTGAATAACGCGTTGCCTAGATTGGTCTGGGTTCTGGCCCAATAGAGCGGAGCGCGCTCTTGCGTCAGCTCCTTCAGCGCCTCACGATAAGCGGTGACGGATCCTCCAGCCTACCCGTCCCACCTTCCCGTTTCGCAAGCTGGGATAACGTGCTACCGAGATTGTATTGTACCATTGCCCAGTCGATTGGGAAGCGCTCGCGGGTGCTCTCCTTCAGCGCCTCGCGAAAGGCCGTCACGGCATCTTCCAGTTCTCGCGTCTGGCCGTCGCGTTCGGCGAGACTTGAAAGCACATCGCCGAGATTGTTCTGTATTGCTGCCCAACCGATTGGATCGCGGCTGCGAGTTAAATCCTCCAGCGCCTCGCGATAAGCGGCGGCGGCTTCCTCCAACTTTCCTGTCCCGCTCTCCCGCTCCCCGAGCGCGCTGAGCGCGTTGCCGAGTTTTGCTTGCGTCATTGCCCACTCGAGCGGCGCGCGCTCGCGGGTATACTCCTTTTGAGACTTCATGGAATGCGGAGACTGCCTCTTCCAGATTTCCTGCCGCACTCTTCCGCTCCCCAAGCGCTCTGAGCGCGCTGCCGGAATCGTTCTGTGTCATCGCCCAGTCGAGCGGCACACGCTCGCGGGTCCGCTCCGTCAGTGCCGCACGATAGGCAGCAACCGCCTCCCCCAGACAGGGTTGTCCCACTCTCTCGCTCCCCGAGCACGCGCAGCGCGTCGCCGAGGTTGTCCTGCGTCGTCGCCCATTGTGCAGTGGCACCCGATCGCGCGTCCTTTCCTTCAGCGCCTCGGCGGGGTCGGCTGCGACTGCCTCCTCTAGGGCTTTGTTGTCACCAGCTACCTCGCCTATGGTCTTCAGCGCTACCCCACGCGCGAATTGGATATCGGCGAGTTGTCCTGCCGACAACCAAGATGGTGGAAAGTGGATTAAATGCTCAAGACGGCCGGTCACGGGCCGCAATATCTCGACGAGGTATTTCCCGCTCTCTTCGGAGTCGCTGGCTTCACGGTCGCAAGTGCGACAGCTTAAATCTGTGCCGCCACCGCCTCACTGAAGTCCCCCTTGACCCTGAGGAGGAGGCCGGACTTCGTCTCAAAAGTATGTTGGCGGAACTCGCCCCTGCCCCCGACGGGAAGAAAATGGAGGTTGAGCAACTCTTCCTCTCCTATCGCTTCGCCAAATACGAGAACATCGGCGTCACGCTGAGACAACCACTCCTGTCCCCTCTTTGCTGTCGCCTCCTCGATCCTGGCGCCTGCTCCCTCAATCTTGAGCACGCGGGCAGGTCTCGATGGCATCAATTCCCTCGCCCTGAAACGGCCGCCAAACCGCCCGGGTCAGTGTCCGTTTAGCATCGTCGTGATCAAGGGTGGCAACCAGTATGCGAAACTCCTCGCCTCGATGGCTCTGGCTGACGAAAAGGGCTGTGGTCAACGATCCACTCTCGCCCAATACATGAAATTTCAGCTCCGGAAGGTCGCGATTCACGCGAAATCGTGTCGAACGTACCCCCTAAGCCAGCCAGTGACACTTGCGGTTAGCGCAGCTAAAACAATTGCCACCCACTTCCAACCGCTCTTGCGAAGCCATTCCCACACTCAAAACATTTGAGCTCTCCGCCTTAGCCTAACAAAAACTTCGCAGCCTAATCGCTGGGGAGCCATGTAATAGCACGCCGCAATCGAGCACGCCCGTCCCCCAATATGGAACCGGCTGCACCATTCCTGCAGACCGCACGTTCCTAAATGGGCGAAATTCGCAGAAAGCCTTTAAAAAATTCAGAGAAGCAATCTGCCTTGCTGCAGAATTCTTGATTTACGAAAACGGCCGCTGCCATCGCGAACACGCCCGGATCGCCGCCGGAAACGAGAACGACATGGCGCCCCTGCCCGGCCAAGCGCAAGACATGGCGCGCGCGCTCCAATTCGGCCCCATTGCCGCTTTCGTGGCGCGTCTGACCTTGTTTGTGAGGAAGCCGGTCAAGATAGGGCGCATAGCCCGCAAGATCGGTTGCGTGAGCAATGAGCTGCGAGGCTTCGGGCGTGGTCCATGCGCCGCCGCCGGGGCCAAGTCCGGCGATCCGCAAGCTTCCCGGCGCCGTCATGGGCGCCTGCCTTGGCCTGGAATGAGTATGGAAGAAAAATAAGGCGCATGATCGCCGGTCTTGACGGCAAGCGGAACGATCGTTTCGGCTTCGCTGGTGCCATGTTCGACATAGATTGCCGTCGAGAGGCGCCCTGCCTCGGCGATCGCCGCGCGGATTTTCGTTAGATTGGCACCAATCTTGATAATGACCACCGCATCGGCCGCGCCGAGATGATGAACCAATGCCGCGCGCCCGAGCGTGCCCGGAAGAACGCTCAAGACATCGTCGCCCCAGGCCATCGGCGTCTTTGCCGCACTCCAGCACCCCGACATGCCGGTGACGCCGGGAACGATCTCAACGCTGAAACGATCCTTCAAGCGGACAAAAAGATGGATGAACGAACCATAGAAAAGCGGATCACCCTCGCAGACGAGAGCGACATCGCGGCCTGCTTGAAGATGCGCCGCTATGTCACCCTCCGCTTTGGCGTAGAAGGCGCGCAGTTCTTGCGTATAGGCGGGCTCGCAAAAATGGATTTCCGTCGTCAACGGATAGTGCAACGGCAATTGCAGGCATGTTTCGCCCACCCAGCGGTCGAGGATGGTGCGGGCATTTCCGCGCGCGCCCTTCTTGGCGAAATAGGCGGCGACGGGAACGGCACCGATGATCTTCATGGCCTTGACCGTCACAAGGTCGGGATCGCCCGGCCCGAGGCCGACGCCAAAGAGGCGGCCGTTCGCCGGGGAACTTTCGCTCATTCGGCGTCGCTCGCAATCGCATTCAAGGCGGCAGCGGCCATGGCGCTGCCGCCCTTGCGCCCCTTAAGGGTAATGAAAGGCACGCGGGCGTCAGTGATGAGCGCCTCTTTCGATTCCGCCGCGCCGACGAAGCCGACCGGCATTCCAATAATACATGCGGGCCGCGCGGACGTGTTATCGAGCATGTCGAGAAGGTGAAACAAGGCGGTCGGCGCATTGCCGATGGCGGCGATCGCGCCATCGAGTTTGTCGCGCCAAAGTTCGAGCGCGGCGGCGCTGCGCGTAGTGCCGAGTTTTTGCGCGAGAGATGCGACGGCTGGGTCGTCAAGGGTGCAGATCACTTCGTTGCCGCGCGGCAGGCGCGCCGCGATAATTCCCCGCGCGAGCATTTTGGAATCGCACAGGACCGGCGCGCCTTGCCGGAGCGCTTGCCGCGCGTTTGCCACGGCGCCATCCGAAAAGACGAGACCGCCGGCGATCTCCACCATTCCGCAGGCGTGAATCATCCGCACCGCGACATGCTCTTCCTCACGCGGGAAGCGGGCGAGATCGGCCTCGGCGCGGATCGTCGCGAAGGAGCGTCGGGTGATTTCCGCCCCGTCGCGCAAATAGTTGAAGCGGCTCAATGCCTCGCTCATCGTATTTCGAGTTCGCTCCGCTGCCCGGAATCCGGCGCCATCGTTTCCAGTATTTTGCGCACCGCCGCCAGGTCGATGCCATTTGTATCGCTGATCCCTGCGTCGTGCGCGTCCAGGACAAGATTGTAGCGTCCCGCATGAGCGACGAGAGTGAAGGGCGTCGCCGCTTGCCGCGCGCAGCCCTTGGCACAGCCAGATACATGCAGCGCGACCCCGGTTTTGCACAACCTCCGGGCGGCAAACATCAAGGCCAAGGCGTCGGAGCGGGTATCGGTGGTGCCGCGCTCGCAGGTCGAGGCGCCGCCGCACGCCGCTACGGCCAAACGCCCATCCTCAGGATCGACGATGAAACCCTGCGCGGTAAAATGAGCGCGCAGGGCATCCGCTTGCCGTTCTTGAACATGCGGCACGATCAATGCACGCCATGGCGTGAGCCTGATCTCGCCGGCGCCAAAAACTTCAGCGGCGCACGCCGCCGTGTCGAGCATATCCGCGTCAAGACGCCCAAAAGCCGCGCCAACCCCGAAGCAGGTGCTTTCATTAAAGCGAAGCAAGCCAACCGGACAAGGCTCTTCGATTGCGCCACTCTTCCGGGGTGAGCCGGGGCGCAGTCCGGCAAGTGCGGCAATCGCGGCAGCCCCGCACCTCTCGACAAGACCGCGCATCCTCCGCGGCGGCTCCGCCATTTGCGATCCGAGTCGCAAAAAAGCGCGCGCAATGCGCAGGGCGGCGCGGGAAATATCGTCTCCCTTGCAGCACCCTAAATATATTGCCTCGTTTGCGCGCCCGCCAATTCCAATCGCGAAAAATTGCAAGCCGCCGATCCAATCGAACCGCACGTCGGCAGGGACACTGCCAAGCGAAAGCGCGCTTCCATCATCGATCAGAAAGCCGAATTTTCCCGGCAATGCGTGCAAATCGGTGTTCGCGGCGAGCGCGGCTTCGAGCTCCAAGGCGGCTCTGGCCGCATCAATTCGCCCATCAAGCCCGGCAAGCGGGCTCACCATAACGTTGCGAACGGCTTCGGCCGCCGCATTCTGGTCGAGGAGGCCAAGTCCGGCGAGCGTTTCGGTTAATAAAGGCAAGCTTTCGCCGCGCACTCCTCGCATTTGCAAATTCGCGCGGGCCGAAAGGTCAAAAACTCCATTCCCTTGCGCGCGTCCGGCTTGAGCGAGCCCGCGCAGAGTCGCGGCACTCACAATGCCGCCGCTGATCCGCAGCCGCACGAGAAGTCCGTCCTTGGCTTGCATCGGCCGCCGCGCGCCGGGACACCAGCCTTTGCGCAACACGGTCTCGTTGATCATCCGGGCGTCTCCCCCAATAAAGCGAGACAGGCGTGGGTCGAGTTGCGGCGCGTCTCCCAAAAACCCCGGGCGAGCGCCTCCCTGAAACACTTAGCAATAGCCGTCGCGGCCTCCGGATTGGCGTCGATGAGAAAATCCCGCACCGGAGGCGAGCCAAGGGTTGCCCCGAACAGAAGTTCGAAATGCTGGCTCGCCACCGCATCGCTCAAAACCGCGAAAGCGTAAAGATTTTCGACTGTCCCGGCGATTTCTGCGGCGCCGCGATGACCATGGCGCATCTGCCCGGCGATCCAGCGCGGATTGGCTGCCCGGGCCCGCACGACGCGGGCGATTTCTTGGGCCAGCGTGCGCACTTTGATGGCGCCGGGACGCGCCGTTTCGATATGATAGACTGGCGCATCGTTGCCAAGCATTTGCGCAGCCGCCGCAAAGCCGCCTTCATGGTCAACATTGGCGCCAGCGTCGAGAATATCCTGCTCTTCTTGATCTTGAACATGAATGAAGGCGCCCGCGGCCGCGACACGCTCGGCGAATGCCGTGGTCGCGACGCCTTCACCTTGCGCTCCGCTATAGGTATGCGAGGCGGCGGCGAGATAGCGCGCGCCGAGGTCATGCCGGGCGAGCGCGGGATCGTCGTCAATCGCCCGCGCAATACCGATTCCATAGGCGCCGGGCGCCGCGCCGAAAACCCGCAAGGGAACCCTCGACGTGAGCCTGCGTGCCGCCGCGAGCGGGTTCAATTCATCTTCTTCGTCGAGTTCGCTCACAGCCCGTACCGCCTGATCGAACAAGGCGATCTGGGCCGGAAAGACATCGCGGAACAATCCGGAAACCCGCAGGGTGACATCAACGCGCGGATGCGACAGGCGCGCGGGCGGAACGATCGTGAAGCCGGTGACTCGCGAGGACGCGTTTTCCCAAAGAGGCGCGACGCCGATCAGCGCGAAAGCCTGGGCGAGATCGTCGCCGCCGGTGCGCATGGTGGCGCTTGCCCAAAGGTCCATGACAATGCTCATTGGCCAGCTGCCATGATCCTGGAGATGGCGGTTCAATACCTCCTTTGCCGCGCGTTGACCAATCTCCCAGGCGGTGCGCGTTGGCACCGCGCGCGGATCGATTCCGTAAAGGTTACGCCCCGTGGGGAGCACATCGATGCGTCCGCGCGACGGTGCGCCGCCAGGGCCTGGCGCAATAAAGCGGCCATCGAGCGCGGCAAGAAGCGAAGCGCGCTCCGCTTCCCCGCAGCGATCGATCAGTTCGGTTAGTTGCGCAGCTGTGTCATCCCCGGTGCCCGTATCGCCGCGCACCGGCAGACAGGTTTGAACGAGAGCGGCCACGGCGGCATCCCGCAAGCCGGCCTCCGGCGATTGCCCGAACACATGCAAGCCGTCGGCGATCCGCATGTCTTTTAGATCGCAAAGCCAAGCGTCGAGCTGGCGCAAGGCAACCGCTGGACCGGCGCCATCCCTCAGCCCGCTATCCCGAAATATTCCTGTCTCTTTTGCACGTGAGACGATCGCTTGCGCCAAGTGCCTCTCGCGCTTGGGGTCGAGCGATTCGGCAATCGCATATTCATCGAACAGGGCTTCGATTTCGAGCGCCGCGCCATGGCTTCCGGCTTGCGTGAGAGGCGGCGTCAAATGGCCGATGGTAAGCGCGCAAATGCGCCGTTTGGCCTGCGCCGCCTCACCCGGATTGTTGACGATAAATGGATAAATGACGGGCAGTGCTCCGAGCACCGCCTCGGGTGCGCAATCCTCCCCAAGCGCTGCCGCCTTGCCGGGCAGCCATTCGAGCGTGCCATGGGTGCCGCAATGAATCATCGCATCGATCTGTTCATGCTGGCGAAGCCAAACGTAGAAGGCAACATAGGAATGGCGCGGCGGGAGCCCGGTATTATGATAGTCCGCCTTGTGTTGCGCAGGGACGCTGCGATCGGGTTGCAACGCGATGATCAAATTCCCGGCGCGCACCACCGGAAACGTGAACGCGTCATCGTCCGCCTCCGCTTCGGGACCACCCCATTGAGCCTGCACCGAGTCCACGAATGCCTTGGGCATGGCATCGAGGGCCAGGATATAATCGGCGAGTGCAAGGCGTTCTGTTGAAGCCCCTTCTTCGAGGTGGCGCATCAATTTGTCCGTGCGCGGGAGCGGCCCGATTCCGTATCCGGCCTCGCGAAGGGTGGCGGCGATCGAGGCGACGCTTTTGGCCGTATCGAGGCCCACTGCATAGCCGCCCCGGCCTTGCTTGCCTGGATAGTCCGGAAGTACGCAGGCGATTTTGCGCGCAGCGCGAGGGGTCTTGCGCAATCGTACCCAGGCCGCCGCAAAGTCTGCGACAAATCTCACCCGCGACGGCAGAGGCGCATGAACGCGGGGAGTGAATTCGAGATCCGCGCGATGTCTGGCTTCTGCCTTGCAGGCAATCGCGCGGGTAATCAACCGCCCGTCCATTTCCGGGAGAACGACATTCATGGCAAGATCGGCGGCGCCGAGGCCGCGCGGATTTTCCTGCCATTGCGCCTCCGTGGCGCTGCTGAAAATCGCTTGCAGGACCGGCGCACCGGCGCCGTCGAGAACGCCCGCTTCCGCATCTAAACGTGCCGAAAAACCCGTCGTATTGACGATCGCGTCGGGTTTTTCCTGGGCGAGTACGGTGCGCACGAAGGCGGCGGCGTCCGCGTCCTTCAGACTCGTTACGAATATCGTGGAGACGGCGAGGCGGCGCGCGGCGAGCGCGTCCGCGAGCGCGCCAATTGCCGCCGTGTCCCCCGCGATCTTAAAAGAACGGTAGAAGATGACAAGCACTCGGCCCTTGGCGGAATCGGGCGTCCGGCGACCGGCCTCGAAATAGCCTGCCGCCGCGCTTGCCGGAAGCCCAGGCGGATACAGCCGCGCGACAGGCGCCCCGGTGCGTCTCTCGATGAAATCGAGAAGCGCTTCGATGTGTTCCGTTCCGCCATGCTGGAAAGCGGCATGGATATGCCGGAGATCGGCATGCGGCACGCTAGAGAGGGCATCCAGCCGTGCATCTTCCATCGCGTCGCCCGGCACGATGGCAAGCGCGAAATTCTGCATCCGTGCCACGCGGGAAAATTCCTCGGCGCCGTAGCGCCAATAATCGAGACCGCCAAGGAGACGGATGAGCACGAAACGCGCTTGGCTCGCGGCCTTCTCGATATAAAGATCGACCGAATAGGGATGTTTGAGCTGGCCTAGATTGGCAAGCCGCAGGCTCATGGCACCCGCCGGGCGCCGCCCCGCGGCCGCCGCGACAAGGCCAAGATCGCTGTCGGAAAAGGAGAGAAAAAATATGCCGGCCGGGGTTTGTCCGAGATCGACGGCGGCCTCGGCTTCGTCGAGCGATCGCTGATCCGTGCGCAGAAGATGCATGGCTCAGGATTCCCCGCGCGCGAGATGCTTTGCAATTGCCGCCTTGTCGAAACCCTTCTCACCGATGATCACGAGACGGCCGCGCCGCGGTTCGCCAGCGCGCCACGGGCGGTCGAAACTTTTTTGCAAGCGATTGCCGACGCCTTGGACGAGAAGCCGCGCCGGCTTGCCGCGTACCTCGACAAAACCCTTGATTCGTAACACATCGTGGCGGGTGGCGATTTCGGCTAATTGGCGCAGCAAGGCGTCGCTATCGCCGATCGTGCCGGTCTCGAAGACAGCGCTTTCGAAATCATCGTGATCGTGTGCGAGACCGCCGTCATGAAGAGACGGCCGCGCGGCAAGATCGTCCTCAGCCGCGGCCATGAGCCCGAGCAGGATCGCGGGGTCGATCTTGCCTTCGCGGGCAGACACGATTTTTACGCCGCGGGGCACAAGGGCCGCGATATCTCCGGCGATACGGCGTTGGGTGTCCAAATCGATGAGATCGGATTTGTTGAGGACGATGAGATCGGCGCACAGCACCTGGTCCTGAAACACCTCATCGAGGGGATTGTCATGGTCGATCGAAGGATCGGCGGCACGCTGGCGCGCCAATTTGACAGGGTCATCTGCGAAGCGCCCGTCCGCCACCGCTCTGCCATCGACGACCGCGACGACCCCATCGACTGTCAAGCGCGCGCGAATGGCTGGCCAATCGAAGGCCTTCACCAATGGCTTCGGCAAAGCAAGGCCGGAGGTTTCGATGACAATGTGATCGGGGAGAGGATCGAGGGCGAGAAGTTTCTCGATCGCCGGCAAAAAATCATCGGCGACGGTGCAGCAGATGCAGCCGTTGGCAAGCTCGATAATATTTTCCGCGCCGCAAGCGAGATCCCCGCAGCCGTCTAAAATTTCCGCGTCGATGCCGATATCGCCGAATTCGTTGATGACGAGAGCAAGCCGGCGGCCCTTTGCGCTGGCCAGAAGATGGCGGATGAGCGTCGTCTTCCCCGCGCCAAGAAAGCCGGTGACGATCGTTGCCGGGATTTTGGCCGGGATTTCGGAAAGGCGGTTCATGAGCGGCACCCGGTCCGTTGCGCGTGGGTGGGTGCTTTGTGAACGAGCCGGCGAACCCTTGCTCCTTCGCTGGGGCGGCAAGCGCACCAGCATCGATAGAGGCCGGAGCACCCCGCCGGCCCTCTTGCTCGATCGAACGGCAGGTTTCCTGGCTCGCGGATCATCGCCTCGCGCCGCCTTCCCAGGATGCGGTTGCCCAGATCCCAGTGGCGTACCGGCGCAGGGCTACCCGCAGACAGTTGCGGGGGCAGCTGCGGATCGCAGTGCCGCCTCGAACGAGGCCGGCGCCGCGCCACATTCCCTTTTACCCCTCGAAGCGAGGGACCGTTACGCGCCTGACACTAGACCGAATGGCGGGCGTGTCAACCGGCGGCGGGCGTCAGGGCTCCGAACTCGGGTTAACGCGGATTAACGGATTGCGGAAAGTGTGATTCCATGTCGGCGGACTAATTCGGGAGCTGTCGCCATGAGCCTTGCCTTCGTCGTCTTTGAGGAAAAATCGCGCCTCAAAGCGCTTCTCGATCACTTTTCGACCATTGACGATCCGCGCGAACCTTGGCGCGTCGCGCATCCGCTGCCGGAAGTGCTGCTGCTCGTTGTGTGCGGCACGATGGCCGATTGCGACGACTTTGACGCCATCGCCGCCTGGGGCAAGACCCATCTTGCGTTTCTGCGTCGTTATCTGCCCTACCATCATCATGGCGTTCCCGGCGGTCGCTGGCTGACGCTGCTCATGAACCGGATCAACCCGGCGCTGTTTTCGGCGGTGTTCACCGCGTGGGTGCGCGAGACATGGCCGGACCGGCCCAATTTCATCGCCATCGACGGCAAGACCTCGCGCCGCAGCCACGACCGCGCCGAGAACAAAGGACCGTTGCATCTCGTCTCGGCGTTCGCCACGACGAGCCGGCTCGTGCTCGGTCAAGAGGCGGTCGAAGGAAAAGCCAACGAACTCTCGGCGATCCCGGTTCTCATCGACAGGCTGGCCGAAGGCGGCGGATTGAAGGGCGCGCTCGTCTCCATCGACGCCATCGCCACCAACGCCAAAATCGCGCAGAAGATCAAAAACGCAGGCGGCGACTATCTGCTCGCGGTCAAGGCCAACCAGCCGACCTTGCGCGCCGAGACGGAAAGAGCCTTCGTTGCCGCGACCGCCATCGCCACGTTCGTCGACCATGACAAGGCCCACGGCCGCATTGAACAGCGGACCGTCAGCGTCATAAAAGAAGTTGATTGGCTCGACGGTGACCGGCGAACTCACGAGAGGGATGCGTCTTGATCACAACACATTCGACGAGTTCCGGCGCGCTGAGGAATCTTTTTGACCGCAGGGGTTGAAATGGCGGCGCAGAGCGCCAGCTACATCGGCCCCACGGTCTAATCCACTGCCATCTGGGAAGTGTCCGTGAGAGGGAGGAGATATCCGATGAAGAAGATGATCGTTCATGGATTCGCAGCGTTGGCATTAGGTACGGCACTAACGATAGGGCTCGGCATGCACGCTAAAGCCGCTGCCCCCGCAAACTATTCGCGGGCCTGCACGGAGGTTGTCGCGTCCGGCAGCTTATCAGCCAGCTCAGTGGAGAAAGCAGCTTACGGGGTGGCCCGCCGTTCGGCGCGCCGTACGGTTCGACGGACAGCCCGCCGGCACGGCTACTGAACCGCGAAGATGATGGCCGCCGAAGGCGGCACAGCCTCCGGCGGCCGACGTTTCACTTAGTGACGGTGAGGGCGCTCGAATTGTTCGGGCGCCGCGCGCAGTAGAGTGCGTCGAAAAGGAGAGTACTATGAAACAATCAGGCATATTGTTGGCCACCTTGTTGGCCACCGTGTTTGGTTCTGCCCTGGTGGCGAGCGGCCCGGCATCAGCAGCTGAAGTGAGTTGCTGGTACAACAGCGGCTGGCATACTTGCATGTATTATCCTGGATACTCATATGCGTCCCCCGAAATGACCCCGCCCCTGATGACGGGCCGCAGCGTGGCAGAGTATCCTGGATACGCGAACGCTCCTGAGCCACTGGCTGCCGATGAGACAGCGCCTTTGATGACCGGCCGAAGCGTGGCGGTCTCCGGCGCGGGAAGCTCCCCAGTGTCAGGCGGCATGGCGGGCCCCGGAGATTATTGCGCGACTTCGATAAAGACGTGCTTACTCCGTGAGCCGGGCTGGCTTGGGACTGGCTGTTCCTGCAGGGTCTCCGGTGGCCACGCGCGAGGATTCGTGCAATAGAGTCTATCGAACAATACTGGAGCTTAATCGAGTTCGCGGCCGAGACCCACCCTCGGCCGCAGTTTGCTTGAAAGCATCATCCTTTTCGCCGCAGGGCGTGCTCGCTCGCGGCGGGGGGGTTTGCGTTTATAAGGAAAGCAGGTTTCGCCAAGCGCGCAGGGAGTCATGAGGCAAATTTTCGACTTTGTGAAAACGACAGTGGTCGGTGGCGCTATCTTCTTGCTCCCCTTCGCTGCCGTCCTCCTCGTTGTCATCAAGGGGGGCAAGATGGCTGTCGATTCCGCGACGCCACTCGCGGAAAAGCTGCTAATTTCAAAAGGCGAGGCGGTTCTCGCCGTTTATGTCGTCGGGATTTTTTTGCTTGTGCTGGTGGCCTTCACCGCTGGGCTTTTCGTGCGTTCTTTTAATATCAAAAAGGATGCAGCATCGTTCCTCGAAGACAACGTTCTAAACAAACTGCCTCCCTACGTCGCCCTTCGTAAATACACTGATCGCTTGGCAGGGTTGGAGGCAAAGACAAATGAAGACCTCAAACCGGTTCTAGTGCGTATGCCCAATGGATGGCAGCTGGGGTTCCTTGCCGACGCGTTCAACGAGGGCCAAGTTGCCGTGTTTATGCCCGGCGCGCCCGACCCTTCGTCGGGAGTGGTGCAGATTGTCAGCACCGAACACATCACCCTTCTCGATATTTCTTATCGAGACGCACTTGCGTGCCTCGAGCAGTCTGGGCGCGGGCTTCCAAAGCTCTTGGCAAGCTCCTCCTTTGAAGCGTCGGCCGGTGACGAAGCGATCGGCTTGGGTCGTGAGGTTCGCAAGTAATTTTTCGGACCTACCCATTTTCCTGCGCGAGATTCGAGCTTTCGCCTATGCCGCGCAGCAAGGCCTGAAAGCTCGCTCGGAAGCTTCGCTCCCGGTTCGAGTTTTGAGAGTATCTCTGCGAAATTTCGGGAGACTTCGATGGAAAGACGCGCATTCTTGAAACTGCTCTGTATTGGAGCGCGTGTGGTGGCAGCTGGGGCGCCTGCGGAGGCTCTCACTTCATTCATGCCGCTCGCCGAGCCGAGCCATGATACGGATTTAGCACCCAAGCCGGGTGTCGCCACCTCGAAAGACATGGAGCGCGCGCAAGTCGAGAAAGCATGGTATGGTCATTGGCATCGCGTTAATCGACGTCATTGGCGTCGTGTCCGTCGCCGCTATTATTACTGATTGCGGCAAACGGTACTGCGGCCGAAATATTATCCGGCCGCAGTCTCGCCGAGCTTGCGCACCATTCGCCGTCGCTAGATTTTATTCAACCGTTCCCCGGGCGTAACCATCGTAGACCTCGCAGGAACAGCCGTTTCCGACCCACGATGAATTGTAGAGCAAGCACGTCTTCACGGGAGTCGCGCAATAATCGCCGGAGGCCACCACGCTTCGGCCGGTCATCAGAGGCGCGGTCGCGAGGGCCGATGCTGTGGCGGCCGCATGATCGTCATCGAAACATTCAAACATGGACGCGCTCCGCGCGCCTCTTCACCCGGCGAAATCAGGATCGACACGTGATTGAGATCCCATCACCCGCCTCGCTGCAACCCAGCTCTCTTTTGCCGCCGCGCCGACGGCGCTCGCCCAATGATGCTCCGGGCGTCTCTCGCGAACTTGGCCGGCGCGAAAAATATGATCCCATTGCCGCCAAAGAACACTCCCTCGCTACGCTCTATTCTTCGAAATCATCTTTGAAAGTCATTCCGAGCGCTCAACAACAGACGCCAGCGACTCTCAAATCCCCATAGGTCGCAGCGGCGTCGATGCCCTTCCGACTCGCATTTTCCTTCCTTGGAGGTTTTCGAACGCCGACCCTGTCTCGGCGGACAGCAATGGTCAATGAAGGCCGGCATCCGAGAACCTTCACAATAATGGACTTCGCAGGCTGGATCGCCAAGGCGCTCACAGGGCGCGAGCACCGGAGTTCTTCCTTACAAGCGGAGGCAAACTGTGCTAAGCATCCGGGCGGCGGTTAGGGCGAAAGGTCTATCGGCCCGAAGGGGGTGACCAAACGCGTTACGTTCCTGTCGTGATCTTCGTTTGCGCGGTCGGTATGCCCCCGGCGTCCGCTCTGCCAACGGTCAGCTCCAATTCGGTTTCGGTGTCGAAAGCAGACCCACTAGTACAGCGTTTCCTTGTTTCGAATCATATGGTCAGCCGTCATCGCGAGGAGGCGAAGCCGACGAAGCGATCCAGGGGGCACCCCGCGATTTTTGGATTGCTTCGCCTGCGGCTCGCAATGACGGGAGCGTTCGCTTGGTTGTGACTGGTTTTATGGAATTGATGTACTAGTGCAAGTGGTGAGGCGGAATCGACCGCACTCTCATCGTGACAGTCGCAGTGGGGACGGCATCCGCATCGTCACAGTCGCAGTGGCAACGGCATCCACCCTTTGGTCGGACGCGGTGACTACAAAATGGGAAGGCGGCGCGGGCCACAGACCCGGCGGCGCCGACCTCATTTGTTCGGATGGCGGCTCCGGTAGCGGATGACTGTGGCATCGCGGACGACCGCTTCGAGCCGTTCATTGACGTTCCGACCAACTTCGGTGAAGGGCCGCTATGGGTCAATCACTAGCGATACGTTCGGTGCCCACATAGCCCCACGACAGGAACGGGTCTGGAAGCGGACGTGATTCGGCGGCGTGGCGCCTTCCGCAAATCTTGATTGGGATGATACCGCCGCAGGCGACGCAAAATTCCAAAATTATTCCATTTTGCGCCCGCTATTTTGCGCCGCGCCTTCGCGCCACGTTTGCCGGCGTTCTGGTGAACCTCGGTGAGATCGCGCAATCATGCAAACAGTTGATATTGCCCCCCTGCCCCCTTCGCCTCCCAAGGCTTAGCAGTTGGCTGTGTCGCCCGCCGAGGCCGCACGGCTCGTCGGGATTGGCCGGACGACGATCTACGCCGCGCTCGGGTCCGGCGCACTCAAGAGCCTTAAAATCGGCGAGCGTCGCTTGATCGCAGTCGAGGCGCTGCGTTCTTGGCTGCTCTCCCACGAGGTCGCGCCGTGAGCAGGCTCCAATTCACGACAGCTGCGGAAATTGCCGCTGCCCTGGAGGGACGGCGTGAGGGTCGTCAATGGCGGTGCCGCTGTCCGATCCACGGCGGGCGCAGTCTATTGGTCCGTGAGGGCGACACCGGCCGCATTCTCGTTTTCTGTCACGGGGGTTGCGAGGCACGTGACGTGCTTGCCGAACTGCGCCGCTCGGGCCTGCTTAGCGGCACGTCCGAGGATTGCCGGTTGCCGCCGATGCGGCTCAACGATTACCTCGACGAAGCTGCCCGTACGGCGCGGGCGCTTGCAGTCTGGCGCGAGACCCGACCGGCCGATGGGACGATCGTCGAGACGTATCTGGCCAGCCGCGGGCTTGCGCTCCCACCGTCCCAATCTCTGCGATTTCACCCGCGTTGCCCGCACCCGAGCGGCGCAAAATTGCCAGCGATGATCAGATTGGTCGAACATGTAGGTCACGGGCCGACAGCCGTCCATCGAACCTTCATTTTTAAGGATGGCTCTGGCAAGGCTGCTGTCGAACCCGATAAGGCGAGCCTTGGTCCCGTTGCCGGCGGCGCCGTGCGACTGGCTCAGGTGCGCGCGGGCCAATGGCTGCTTGTCGCCGAAGGGCTGGAAACGACGCTCAGCGTCATGCATGCCTGCGCGTTGTCCGGGTGGGCAGCGTTGTCGGCAGGAGGGATCAAAAGTCTCGTGCTGCCACCTTCTGCGAATATGGTGCTGATCTGCGCCGACAACGACGCCAACGGCGTCGGCCAACGTGCCGCTAACGCCGCTGCCGAGCGCTTTCTCGCCGAAGGCCGGCGTGTCCGCATCGCATTGCCGCCCAGATCAAGGCTCGATTTCAACGACCTCCTGCGCGGCAGCGCATCCCTTCGCATCGACGAGAACCGCCATGTCGCCTGATCCGGGCGCGATTCGCGCGATTGTCGAACAGGCCGGGGAACTGAGAGTGGAGCCGCCGCGCCCGCTGACGCGGCCGATGCCTTTCCGGTTGATGCCCTCGGCGACGTGCTCGGTGCTGCAGCGCGGGCGATTCACGATCGCGTGCAGGCCCCCCTCGCAATCTGCAGTCAATCCGTTCTCGCCGCCGCGGCGCTAGCGGTCCAAGCGCATGCGGATGTCCAGCTGCCGATGGGACTTGTCAGACCGGTGTCGGATTTCTTTGGTTGAGCTTCTTCTCATCACAAAGGAAGGTCGGGAACTGTGGGGAAAGAAATTTACCCGCGAATTTTTCGGAGCTCAATGCAAGCGCGCCTTCCCAACCGAAGAGCTGGCTCATCACAATATGTTCGGCCTTAAGGCGGTAGAAGACTCGATAACTCGTGTTCCCGTTCTCAATTGGCTCGCGATCAAATAATCCCCGACCAAAACTCAACACGCCAACCTTTCGGTAGGTAGCGGCTGCATCAATCGAGTGCCGATCGATATCGAGTCTCAGCACCTCGCCCAGTTTTACTGTTGGCCACTGTCTGCTCATGCGCCGTGCTTCGCCAATAAGTTGCGGATAGCGCCCATGATCGCCACGATCCGCTCTTCCTTGGCGAGGATGCTGGCAGCAACATCAGCCGGCGGCAGATGCGTGATGTCCTCCTTTGCGCGAGGATTTTTGCGGTCGAGATTGCAGCCATTGGCCAGCAACTCGGCCGCAGGCACCTTCCACGCGCGCTCGATCTCTTCGCGGCTGGTCCACCAAGCTACGAGGGGCGCAAATTCCTCGAATTGGATAGGCGCTGTCTTGGTGTAGTTTTTTCGGCCTTCCGGCAGCGGTTGCTCATAGTACCAGACGTCACGTGTCGGGCCTGAGCGATCGAAGAAGAGAATGTTCGTGGGTATGTTGGTGTAGGGGGAGAAGACACCGTTGGCAGGCGGACGATGGTGTGAAGGTTGAACTCCTTCAGCAGCTCCTCCTTGATGCGGGCACAGACGCCATCGCCAAATAGCGTGCCGTTGGGGACGACGACCGCGGCGCGTGCCGGACGGCCGGCATGTGTCGGATTGCGATGCAGCTTGCGCATGATGAGCTGGAGGAACAGCAGCGCGGTTTCAGCGGTCTGTCGATCCTCTGGGAAGTTGCCCTGTATCCCCTTCTCTTCCTCGCCGCCGAAGGGCGGATTGGTCACGATCACGTCGACGCGATCCTTTTCGCCGATCTCGGAGAGCTTGAAGCGAAGCGAGTTGCCCGGGTCGATATGCGGGGCATCGAGACCGTGCAGCAGCAGGTTCATCTGACAAAGGAGATACGGCAGCGACTTCGGCTCGCAGCCGAAGATCGACTCGTCCTGCAGCAGTTTCCGGTGCGCGACCGTCTTCGACCTGCTTGCTCAGATGATTGAATGCCTCGACCAGGAAGCCGCCAGTGCCGGCAGCCGGATCGAGCACCGTTTCGCCGAGGCGTGGATCGGTGACCTCGACCATAAAGCGCACGACGGGCCGCGGCGTGTAGAATTCGCCGGAGTCTCCGGCTGCGTCGCGCATCTCACGCAGCATGGACTCGTAAAGCGCGCCGAGCGTGTGCAGCTCATCGCTTGACGTGAAATGTATGCCGCCGACCTTGTTGATCACGTCCCGCAGAAGGTAGCCGCTCTTCATGCGGTTATCGACGCCGCGGAACACGGTTGCGATTACGTCGCGGCGGTCGTCGCCGTTGGAGCTTGTGAGCTGGCGCAGATAGGCGAAGAGCCCCGGTCCTTTGCGTCCGTCGGGCCGAACAGCCTCGTCCTGGTTGATGAAAGCCAGCAGCTCGTCGCCGGTGACGCCCTGCGGGTTGGCGGCCCAGTCGCGCCAGCGGTAGGGTGGCTCGATGGCAGGCCGGAACTTCTTGCCGGCGAGTGCCGCCTCCTCTTCCCGCTGGATTTCCAGGTCATCCAGGAATTTCAGGAACATGATCCAGGTCAGCAGCGGCAGCCGGTCGAGGTCGCCGTTCAGCCCCTTGTCCTTGCGCATGATGTCGTCGCGCTGACTTCAAAAGGCTCCCGAGCGCCTGTGCGGTCGTCAGCGCTGAGCCGTTGGCCGATCTTGTTGATTTAGCGGCATAGAGTTCATTCTGCAGTTCAGTTACGGCGGATCGGAGCCGATCGACGCCTCCGAAGAGGCGCACGATTTCAGCAACCTGCCCATGGTTGGAGATAGGGGGAACCCGAAGCACGTCAGGCAGCACGAATTGCGCGTCGCCGTGCTCGGCGTACTTCTCGAGTAGCTCTTCTAGTACGGCGCGCGCCTCGGGGGAATAGCGAGCGAAGAAGGCCGGTTTATCGGCCTTGAGCTGCTGCGCCCGCTCGCGGCGGGTTCGTAGCGGGGCATTGAAGGCCAGATGGCACAGCAGGTCGAATGGATCAGCGTCAGGCTGTTGGTCAACATCCACTAAACCGTGCGGGAGATCCCCCGGCTCTGCCGGGGAGGCAGCAATAGTTTGACGTTTCCTGAAGTCCAACGTGACCATCGCTTTTGTGGGCCGCCAAGCACACGAAAGGTCAAGTCACGATGGACGAGTTTGAGAGTTCTAAGTCCACCGTACTAGAACTCACTTTCAGTGTACGAGAGATTTCAATGACTTGAGCGGGAGTTTTGGGGACAGGAGTTGGCTGAGGAAAGCGCTTACTTGAGGAGGATTTGCGGCGGCGAAGATTTTACGCAACGCGGATAGGCCGAGGGCAAACAGCGACCACGCCCGGCGGCCATGCTTTTTGATGGGGATAGGCCGCCGCCGCGCCGCCGCCGCGCCTGTTTTAACGGAAAGCGCCACGGCCAAAGCCAGCACCGCCAAAAGGGTGGACAGCTTATCGGCGTTGGTCAGATGCGTGTCTTCCAGATTGAAGCCCTTGGTTTTCAGATTGCCGAACATGGTTTCGATGGTCCATCGCTGGCGATAGCGGGCCAGCGCATGTTGCGGCTTGCTGGAACAGGCCAGCGCCAACAGTTCGCCCGAGGCGATCCGCATGATCACCAGCCGCACGGGTGGCCATGACGCCTGCCCGTTTTGCCCAAGCCGGCAGGCGCCTTTGAGGATCATTGTCTGGCCTTTGTTCAGATGCCGCGCAATGGCGGCGATCGTCCATGTCTCGTAGCCCTCGCGCACGACATATTGGTTCTCGCGCAGCCGCAGAATGAACGGGATCTTCGCCGCATGCAGGTAAGCCATCCATGCGTCGCCAATGAACTCGCGGTCGCCCATGAGCGAGGCGATTTTCATGTCCGGAAACACCGCACGCAGACGATCCAGAAGACCGGTTCTCTCAAGCGTGTTCGAGTTCCCAGCCTTTGGCAGCAGCGTCCATAGCAGAGGTATCCCCATGCCGTTCCAGATCACCGAAACCATCAGGATGTTGATCGTCGTTTTACCAAACTCCCAGTTGGTCCGATCCACGGCCAAAACCCAAGGTTTGCCGCCAAGTCCCAAAAGATCGACGATCACGCACGCGGCCGCCGCGCCGTCCAGTTTGACATGCTGGAAAAATCGATAGAACCGCCGCCGCACGGAATCCGTTTGCGCCGGGCTCGCGACATACGCCGCCAACCGCCACAGGCAGATCGTGCCTTGCTGCATGATCAAGAGCGCCAGCCACGCCAGCGTCTCACGCCTTGTGTCCGACAGTTTGATGTGATTCTCTACGGCCTTGGATAGGGCGTTCGAGAATATTGGTTGCATGTAGGCGATCCTTCTCTTGCGGAAAAGAATCGCCTTTATAAATCATCTCAATGCCTTATCCAACCGCGTGTAGTACGATGGTCTAAGTCACACAAAGTGGGAGTGCAAATATCACGTCGTGTTCATCCCGAAGTTCCGCCGGAAGGCGCTATACGGGCAACTGCGGGATCATCTTGGAGAGTTGCTTCGCAAGCTAGCAACACAAAAGGAAAGCCGGATCGAAGAAGGCATTTGATGCCGGATCATGTGCACATGATGATTTCGATCCCGCCGAAATACGCGGTTTCTCAGGTGATCGGATATGTCAAGGGCAAGAGTGCAATTCATCTGGCCCGCGTTTACGGGGAACGGCGGCGCAATTTTGTAGGGCAGCATTTCTGGGCGCGAGGATATTTCGTCTCGACCGTGGGGAGAGACGAAGCTGCGATCCGGGAATACATCAAGAGCCAGGAAAAGGAAGATCAGAGGCTGGAGCAACTGAACCTCTGGCGCTGATCGGCCACCCTCAGGTGGCCCACTAAACCGGGGACGCGTGAGCGTCCCCTCCCAGCCGCTTTGAGCGGCTCACATAAATAAAGCCCCCGGCTCTGCCGGGGGATAGTTACTTCGTCGAAGCTGACACCACGTTCTGCGAGCGCCCTGTATGATCTCGGAGCGCTTTGTGGGGTCGGTCCATTGTTCCCGGAGCGCAGGCGCGGTTGGGCAAAGCGTCCGGACCGTCTCCGCGGCATAGTCGGTATAGCGCACGACCCGAAGCTGCTTGCCATTCGGGTCGAGCTCGTAAACCAAGTGAGCCGCCACCTCGACCTGGCCGCCGTCAAAGTAGAACTTTCGCCGCTCTTCGGCCGGCGGCTCGATGATCTCCGGTTCGCCCTCGCCTGGTGGGTTCGGCTCTGGTTCGGTTTCCGTGACGGACGTCACTTCGCCGTCAGGCGTGATCTCTTCTTCCGTGATCCGCACCGGGTCGCCGTCGAAGGATGGGTCTGCGAAGAGACCGGGTGGCCGACCCGGTGTAGTCGAGGATGTTGAACCAGAGCTTGCCGTAGTCGTCGCGAACGCGCGTGCCGCGGCCGATAATCTGCTTGAACTCGCTCATCGAGCCGATCACGCGGGCGAGGACGACGTTCTTGCAGGTCGGCGCGTCAACGCCGGTCGTGAGCAGCTGCGACGTGGTTAGGATCGTCGGCACCTTGGTGTCGACGTCCTGAAACCGGCTAAGGTGACCACGACCGATGTCACCTTCGTCAGAGGTGACGCGGCAGACGTAATCAGGATACTGAGCGACCAGATCGCTATTGAGGTTGTTCAGCGCCAGCCGCATCTCGCTGGCATGTTCCTGATCGACGCAGAACACGATCGTCTTGGCAAAGCGGTCACTCTTTTTCAGGAACTCCGTAAGATGGCGGGCGATGGCCTCGGTACGGGCGCGCAGCGCCACCACCTTCTCGAAATCTTTCGTCTCGTATTCATCGTCGGGAATTGGACGGCCGTAGCGATCGAGCTCGTCCCTGCTCGGTCGCCAGCCAGCGGCATCCCATTCAGTGATGACACGATGCACCCGGTAGGGAGCAAGGAAGCCGTCGTCAATCCCCTGCCGAAGGCTGTACTCATAGATCGGATTGCCGAAGTACCGGTACGTGTCGCGGTTGTCGTCGCGGAGCGGCGTGGCGGTCATGCCGAGCTGATAAGCCGGCTCGAAATATTCGAGGATCGCGCGCCATGAACTTTCGTCGCGCGCGCTGCCGCGATGGCACTCATCGACGATGACCAGGTCGAAGAAATCCGGCGGAATACGATCGGAATAGCCCTTGCCGGCGCTCGTCCTCGGCGAGGGCCTGATAGATCGCGAAATACATTTCGCGGCTTAGGACAACCTGCCCGCCCTCAATCTTGTGCCGGGCGTCGCCAAACGCCGCGAAGATGCCGTCCTTCGGTTGATCGACGAGGATGTTGCGGTCGGCAAGATAGAGGATGCGCGGGCGACGGTACTCGCCGGTGCGGTTCCAGCGTGCACTCCACAGCTTCCAGCAAATCTGAAAGGCAACCGCGGTCTTGCCGGTGCCCGTCGCCATGGTGAGCAGCATGCGCCGGTCGCCTTTCAGGACAGCCTCGACCGCACGGTTGATCGCGATCTGCTGATAGTAGCGCTCGCCCTTTTCCGACCGCATGGTTGAATGGGGTCAGCAGGCGATCGGCTTGCGCCTGGTCACTGATACCGTTGGCTTGCCGATATCGCGCCCACAATTCAGCCGGGGGCAGGATAGCCAGTGACGCTCCGCTCCAAACCCGTCGTATAGTCGATTTCGATGATCTCGTGTCCGTTCGTCGCATACGCAAACTTCAGACCGAGCATCTCGGCGTAGGTCTTTGCCTGTTGCACCCCGTCGGCTGCCGCCTTGTAGTTGGCTTTGGCCTCGACCACCGCCAGCGGGAAGTCGCGTGTGTAGCGGAGCAGGAAGTCAACTCGCTTGGGGGGTTTTCGAACAAAGCCCTTTCCTACCGGAACGATCCGTCCATCTGTGATTGTTCGCTGTTCGGCAATGGAGTGCGGATCGGTGTCCCAGCCGACGGCTAGCAGCTTTGGCACGACGAACTTACGGCAGGTGTCAGCTTCGCTCACGATTCGCCCCTCGCATCTCCAGTTACCCCCGCCCTTGCGTGACGTGCAGCTCGACGCCGGCCTGTTTTTGCAGGTAACCGATGATGCCGAAAAGGTTGCGGGCCTGCGGATTGCCGCGCGGGCCGAACATGCGGATGAGGCTCTTCGGCTGGGTGCCCGTTGCCTCGGCAAGCTTCTCGAAGCCGACCGTCGCCTTGATGTAATCGCGCAGGATCGCCTTGCCGGTGTCGACATCGCCGGCGAGCATGGTGTCGGTGCCTTCGCGCAGCAGCGCTTCGCCGAAGGCGGGATCGCTTGCGACCCGCTTCTGCACCAGCTCTTTGAAACTTCGTGTCAGTGCCATCTCTTGCCTCTGTTCATCGTCATCACATCGCGCCGAGGTAATAGTATAGCTCAAGTATTGCGCACGGTTGCATAAACGTTACCTTTGTACAAGGGCTTGAATTGAGCGCACTCTCCTGCCCGCTAGGTCCCTTATCATCGCTGCCTTGTAGCGACAGGCCACACACGGCTATGCTTGAACTGTTAAGGGGAAATGCGATGACCGATCCAGCCTGTCCGAAAACGGGAGCGCCCATGCGCCGCGGGGCGCGTCCGATGACGCTTGCCTACAAGGGCGCGCGCATGACCTTCGACATGCCGGGGTCGTATTGCGCTACGTCCGACGAGAGCATCCATACCGGCGAGGACATGAAGGTGTCCGACCGCGCCCTCAATCGCCTTAAGGCGGCGACCAAATGCTTGCCGTTGCCAGAGGAGCGAAGCTGGCTCTGACCCAACAGGCCGCGGGCGAATTGCTCGGCGGCCAGCCACGCGCCTTCCAATCCCTTAGCAATGTTCCCGCGGGGGATTAAGCGCGCGGGACTGTTTTTGAATTGACCCCCCTGCCCTGCCCCCTGATTCATTTCATGGGATGCTTGTTACAGCGGCTCTTGCAGAAGCCAATGAAGGCCGCGTCGGGATTTTTGAGCTCCGGCTTGCCGCTTTCCACCCAGAAATTCCGCCACTCCTGTTCGAGGTAATAAACATCGTAGCCGGGCGCGACGATCCGCGCGTCATGGTAGGTTTCAGGGTCAAGCATTCGCCATAGGCGGGACCGTTAACAATCCGCTTCTGCACCAGGTCCTTGAAACTCCGTGTCAGCGCCATTGGCCGACCGACGAAAACATCTACGTTGATTTCGTCCGCGATGGCCTCCAAGGCAACGGCGCGCATGGGCGCCGCCCGCTATTGTCGGTGGCGACTGACCGAGGAGCGCGCGGAAAACGCGAATTCGGTTTTTCATTTCGATGTGCAGGTATCGTTGGCGAAATCCACCCATGCCGGGATTCCCTGGCTGCGCTTTATCCGCCAGCGGCTTCGGCAGCGGGTTCATTTCTGGTCCTTCGACGGCTATGAGATTCCTTTCCGACCGGGTGAAAATGACTGAACCGTTTTCGAAAGCTATTACTCTCCAAGCGATGGAGCGCCGCGCTCTATGAACGCCCGGCGCCTGCCCGCGAGGACTTTCGCATAGGTGGTCTCGATCATCCTGATGCTCGTACCGCAATTGTCACCGATGATGTTCAGAGGGACTTCGCCTTCGATGGCGCGGGATATGTAGGAATGGCGCAGGGCGTAAAATGTCCCTTCCTTGTCGAGGCCAGCGCGCTCCAGGGCCAGTGCCATGCGGCGTTGTTGATGCGACCGGCTCCAGCGTGCTCCGTCGCTCCGCCTCAGGAGAGGTTCGTCCGCAGCTCGATCTTTACTGATGAGTTTGAAGAACGTGAAGGCCTCAGGCTGCAATATGATGGCACGCGGCCCGGTCTTGCCGTCGACTTTGAGAGTTTTCGCGACAGGGTCGAAATCCCGAACCGAACAGGCGGTCAACTCGCCATAGCGTGCTCCGGTCAAGTAGCCGGCGGTTAAGAGTTCGGCGAAATCTTTGTCGGGAGCGGCTCCAATGAGCCCGCGCGCTTGCTCGACCGAAAAATGCACGGCTCTCGGCACTGCAACCCCGCGGAAGGGCTTGACCAACCTCCACGCATGATCGTCCGAAAGGCCATTGGCTGGGTCGCGAAGGGCGTGGTTGAGTAGTGCCTTGACCATCGACAGGACGCGGTTTGCGGTGTCCTTGCTTCTTCGAACCGCTTCGCGATCGGGACCCTTGAAAACCAACGAGTTCAGCCACCCCTCGAGTTTCGCCTTGTTCAGGCCCGTCACCAGCTCGTCCCCGAACATGCCGATAAAATGCAGATTGAGCCGGCCACGAGTGTCGCGCGCCGTGCGAGGATTTTTGGCTTCCAACGTCTGCAAATAGACTTCGGCCGCTCGCCTGACGGTGAGGGGCTTTACAGGCCCAGAGCCATCAGAGTTTCGCGCGACCGATTTGGCTCGTTCCTGCGCCTGCCAATAGTCTAGTACCGTGGCGCCGTTGGAGTCCTCGTAGTCGTCGGCGGTGCTGATGGCTTTTGTCGTAGCACCACCTTTGCCATCGGCGAGGCGCAACACCCATGTGCCCGCGACTTGGTTACGGCGATAGCCAAGCGAGAGACCCGGACCGATCCGGACGAACACAGGCTTGCGTGCTACGGGCAGCTTGAGACGGGCAGTACGGGTTTCAAGTCCAGCATTCCGAACCGAGCGAGCCATGATCGCGATTGTGTCCTGTTTGTGTCCTGTGTATGAGAGTGTATCATACGGGTCACGCGGGAACAATGTTGAACTCAATGAACAAAATATGCTTATATATCAAAGATACAAGCGGACCATCACGAACGATTACGAATGCGAGATACCGCCCTCTCACGGCGAAAACAGGGGTTCGAGTCCCCTAGGGAGCGCCAAATTTATCAATCATTTGTTTGATCTTCGCCATACTAAATTCGCAATTAGTGCGGCTTTTGGTACGACAAATTTTCCATCGGCTAAATCGCATCCCAAGGACGGAGGTGCTGTGATCATCGTAGGGCCCTGCGCCCCGCACTCAGAACTCCGGATGTTGGGCTTGATAAGCATCGCTGCTTATTGCACGCCGGACACTCGCGGGTCTGCGGATGTGGCCACGGCCTGACACACTCGCTCGCCATTACGAACGATGAACGCACGGACGAAAGCGGTTGACGGCAACTCGCCAATGTATGCCGCCTCAAGATAGGGCATGATGGGGTGTCGGTTCGCTTTTTCATTGTTCCACCTGTCAACAAGATCGCTTGCAGAAACAAAATTGGTCGCCGTTCGCGCCCGATCTATTTCGATCCACACCGCGCAGCCCCAATCTTTTCTGAATGGAACGAACTCATACCAGTTGCTCAATGGAGCATTTTCCGAATAGCTTTCAGAATCGAATTTATCGAAGTCAAATAGACTCACTCCGCCCAGCTTTCTTACATAAGGGAAGAATTCAGCCCCCTTTGAGGTTTTCCAACGTTCGCTCTCCGGAATATCCGGATTTGGAATTATCGCTCCGCGAGTCAAGATGGATCGAAACCGATCAGGGTGCGTTGTGTGCCAAAGCCCGCCGTAGAGTTCACGCAGTATAAAATCGTGAATCATTGTGATCCTCGGATTCGTTATTTCCTTTACCCGCAGGGAATGTTGGGCACAGGGCATGAGCCGCCAGTTCAATCGCCAAGCAGAAGCATTTGGCGTTGATTATCAATCGACCACGATTTGAACTTACTTAAAAAACTTTGCCCCAACAGAAGACTGCCCGCAGCGGGAGCTATGCTGCCTACAACATCTTCTGCGACACGGCCACCGACCTTCAACGTTCGTATCCGAAACGTACGCGAAGGGATGGTTGAGCCGTCAGCCATGCGATAATTTTGAGACCCTCGAAAATCGTCATGAGTGAGCGAGCCGGTCCTAAGCAGCGTCAAAACGACATCGATAGGTATACTCACATCCGAAGCGCCGCTATCAAGCGTGAAATCTAGCGTCAGCTCACCGTTGATGGTCACAGGAACCACAAATGTGCCACCTTGTTTTTGCAAAGAAATACCCGATCGAAAATCTCCCTGTGTCTGGTAAGGCGGCGATTGGGAGGTGGCAAGCGGAGGCGCGTTTAGCGCTGCTGGCGATGAAACCTCTGGCTTTGTAACGGCAATCTGCTTGCGGGGCCGTTTATATAACAGAGCAATATCATCTGGCAGCGAGACGAAGCGGGCATTTCCCTCCCTGATCTTGTTTTCACTTAGCCACTTCTTGATCTCACGTTTTGGAACAACGTCGTTTGACGTCAGCAGCCCCCAAATGCGTGCGGTCGGTGTTTCACCCAGGACCTTGATTTCATACCCTTCGACGGCCCAAGCCAGTTGATTACCGATGTCGAGGACAAACATCCCAGCTTTTGAATCTGGGCAGTAATAAACGGGGCAATCACCTTTCCCGATGATAAAATTACCATCGACGATTCGTATGCCGTTGTGATAAATATACCCTTCCATCGCATCTCGGAATTTCGCAAAATATTCAGCGCCAATAATCCTGAGAATTGGCTCACGGGCATCTGGATCGTTAAGTATTTCTTCGGGGGCTTCTTTCTCGGCGAGAGGGGCAGTGGAGTACAGTGGCTCCTCTTTTATTTTTACAGGATGGCCACTTCCAAACTTATACGCATAAGTGCCGATGAGCGGATCACCAAGGGCATTTTTCTTGACCCGCATCTCTCGCATCTCCCGCATCTGAAATGTAATTCCTGACTCGGTGCGAGAAATGTTGCCGCCGAGCGCGCCTTCAAACTTAAGCGGCGGTTGTTTGGTAAAATCCAAAATATAACTGTGACGGCCGGCGTCTACCGAAACAAGTAAAGGATCGTTAAATGAAGGAAATGCCTTGGCTATGGTCACATCATCTTCTGATAAAAGTGTCTTACCGTTCAAGTCGAGGACGGTGCATTCATAAGCAAAACTCGCGGTGGCGCCACAATCGCTACCCATCGCTTTGCGCGTAATAAGAAGCCCCGAAGCTGTTTTCAGTTGTACAATTTTATCATCAGCAACGCTTAGAGAGCTGCCGGCGGAAAGGGCTGTCATCAAAACGATGATTCTAATAAATGCGGTAATGGTATAAGCACTCATGGAGCTTGCGCCGGGGTGACTTGTTCCACTGGCGTCTTTTGACCCTTTTGACCCTTGCGCTCCTGAAGTCTTTGCAACACCACGAAGAAAGCCGGAACAAACACGACCGCAAGGCAGGTCGACGTGATCATACCGGTGAAGACGCTGATCCCGAGAGACTTGCGCGCATTGGCGCCGGCTCCGGTTGCGAGCACAAGCGGCAATACGCCAAGAATAAAGGCAAAAGACGTCATCAGGATTGGCCGGAAACGCGTTCGCGCGGCATCGACCGCAGCCTCCAAGATCGGCTTGCCATCAAAAATGCGGCGCTCGCGCGCCACCTCGACGATCAGAATGCCGTTCTTGGCCGACAAGGCAATCAGAAGCATCAGCCCGATCTGAACATAAAGATTATTGTCGACCCCGAGGCTCGTCAGCGTCGTCACCGGACCGAGCAGCGCAAGTGGAACTGCCGAGATTACGGCGAGCGGCAGGATCCAGCTCTCATACTGACCAGCAAGGACGAGATAAACAAGCAGCACCGACAGGGCAAAGCCCCAATAGAGCAGATTGCCAGTGACTTTTTCCTGATAGGATATTGCGGTCCATTCGTAGCCAACGTCGCTTGGCAGCGTTTTGGCGGCAATAGCCTCCATGGACGCCATCGCCTGACCGGAACTAAAGCCCTTCGCGGGCGATCCGATGATCGTGGCGGATGGATAGAGATTGTAGAGCGTGATCAGCGATGGCGCGGTGAGCGGCGCGAGATGGGCGAGCGTTCCGATTGGAACCATATTTCCATCCTGACTGCGGACATACATATTCAGAAGGTCGTCTGGCTGCAGACGGAACTGAGATTCGGCCTGCGCATAGACCTGTAGCGAGAGACCGAATTTGTTGAATTGATTGATATAGGTCGAACCAACATAAGAGGTCAGCGCGGAAAGGACATCGCCAACCGGAACTCGCAATGTTTCCGCTTGGACACGATCGACGGTGAGGCCGACATGTGGCGCATCCGGTCGAAAGGTGGTGAGAATCCGCTGCATCTGGGGGTTGGCCTTAGCCATATTGACGACCGCCTGCGTCGCATCATTTAACTTTGTGTAGTTGAAGCTCCCGCCGAGCAGCTGGACCTGCATCTGGAAGCCGCCGGCATTGCCGATCCCCTGGATCGGCGGCGGCACCAGCACGAATGCCCTCCCGTCGGAAATGGACTCGATCTTCTTCTGCAACCCGGTGAGGAGCGACACGAGATCTTGCCCCTTTGCCTTGGCACGCTTTTCCCAATCATCGAAGATCACATAATTAACGCCGGCATTAGAAAGTGTCGCGCTATTGTCGAGAACGGAAATTCCGGCAATCGTGATCACGCGATTCACACCCGGCGTTGCCAGGGCGATCTTGGTTGCCTCGTTCAGCGAGTTGACCGTGCGTCCGAGCGCCGCTCCATCGGGCAATTGCACGGCGATCATCGCGTAGCCTTGGTCCTCATTGGGAATGAAGGCCGTTGGCAGGCGCGCAATTCCCCAAATCCCCAGACCGGCGACGATAACCCCGATGAATACGACGAGACCAGCGCGTTTGACGATGGCGCTGATCAGCCAGGCATAGATATTTTCCAAGCGGTTATAAGCGGCATTGAAGCCGCGATAGAAAATATTACGCTTGTCTGGCGGCACCGGCTCGCGCAACCATAGGGCACATTGTGTCGGCTTTAAAGTTAAGGCATTGATCGCGCTGATGAATGCCGTTACGGCAATCACCGTGGCAAACTGGGCGAGCATCTTGCCGGTAAGGCCAGGCAGAAAAGAAGCGGGCAGAAACACGGCCATCAAAACGAGCGTAATGCCGATGATTGGTCCGATTAGCTCTCCCATCGCCTTGACGGCGGCATCGTGGCCGGACATGCCGCGCTCGATATAGCGCGACACGGCTTCCACGATGACGATCGCATCGTCGACGACGATCCCAATCGCGAGCACGATGCCGAACAAGGTCGATAGGTTGACCGTAAAGCCGAGTGCGGCCATGCCCGCGAAGGCGCCGATGATCGTGACCGGAACCGTGGTTGCGGGGACGAGCGTCGCCCGGAAATTCTGCAAAAAGATCAGTATTACGATGAGGACGAGGACTCCCGCCTCGTAGAGCGTATCATAAACTTCATCGATAGAAGCCTTGATGAAGATCGTCGTATTGTACGGAATGTCATATCTGAGGTCGTGTGGGAAACGGCGAGCGAGGTCCGCCATTTTCGCCGCTACCTCCTTGCCTACATGCAACGAATTGGCATCTGGCGTCTGATAAATAGCGACCCCCGCGGCCGGCCGGCCGTCGAGATTACATATCTGCGAGTAGGTCTGCGAGCCGAGCTCGATCCATCCGACATCCTTGACCCGTATGAGGCGGCCGCCTTGCGCGGTCTGCCCTTTCACGACAATGTCCGCGAATTGGCCGGGATCGTCGAACCGGGACTGAATGTCCACGGTATATTGGAAGTCCTGGTTTTGCGGCGCCGGGGGCATACCGGTCTGTCCGGCCGCGACCACCTGGCTTTGCTGCTTGACGGCCTTGATCACGTCGTCCGGTACAAGCCCAAAGGAGTAGAGCTTTTGGGGATCGAGCCAAATCCGCATCGCATATTCGGCGGCGCCAAAAACCTTGACATTGCCGACGCCCGGCAAGCGCGCCAGTTCGTTTACGAGATTGATCGTCGCATAATTGCTAAGATAGAGCGCATCGTAACTACCGCCCGGTGAATCGAGAGTAATGATCTGCAAGATGGCGGTCGATCTCTTCTGAACCGAAACGCCCTGAGCCTGCACCGCCGGCGGGAGCTGAGCGAGTGCGTTCGACACCCGATTTTGCACCAGCACCTGGGCGGTGTCGGGATTCATGCCGATCTTAAAGGTCACCGTCAGCACATAGGTGCCGTCACTCGCGCTTGTCGACTGCATGTAGAGCATGCCATCGACACCATTGACCTGCAGCTCGATTGGCAAGGCGATGGTATCGATCACGGTTTGCGGGCTGGCGCCGGGATAACGGGCGGTAACCTGCACGGTCGGCGGCACGATGTTCGGGTATTGGGACACTGGCAGATTATAAAGTGCGACAGCGCCGATTAGCACCAGGACGATCGCCAGCACATTGGCGAGAACCGGGCGCTCGATGAAGAATTTCGCCATCATGGGCGGGTGCCTTCGCCGGTGGACTCCGCCTGATCGAGCGTCGTCAGCTTCGGAGTCACCTTGGTTCCAGGATTGGCCCGCCAGAGATCCCCAATGACGACGCGTTCATCCCCGTTCAAGCCGGAGAGGATGACGCGAAGATCCCCGTTCAGTTGACCAAGCTCAACATAGCGCTGCTCGACAACATCGTCTTGGTTCAAGACGAGGAGATAGCGGCCACCTTGGTCCGCTTGCACTGCACGGTCTGGAACCAGCAACGCATCTGGCAAATCCCGTCCCTTGGGCAAGCGGATTCGGACGAAGAAACCCGGTAGCAAAGTGCGGTTCGGATTACTGAGGATGCCGCGCACCAGCAATGTCCCCGTCTGAGGATCAATCCCCGGCGTCACATATTGGATGGTCCCGCGGTAGGGATAGCCGGTCCGGTTCTCAATGCCGACTTCGATTGGCACTTTGACGAGCTCGGCGTAGCTTAACCGGCGTTGACCGAGGTTGGCGCGGACCTTCAGCAGCTCTTGCTCGCTGAGATTGGCTACCACATAGATCGGATCGAGCTGCAAGATCTCGGCAAGAACGGTTTGCTGACCGGCGCCGCCGACGGTATTGCCAGGATCGACAAGGTGTTTCCCCATCTGCCCGTCGAATGGCGCCCGCACCTCCGTGTAACTGAGGTTGAGCTTGGCGATATCAACTTGTGCCTTGGCCGAAGCGAGTTCGGCTTCGGTTTTTTTCGCCTGAAAATTCCAGTTGTCGACAACAACCTGCGCAGCGGCGCCTTTCTTTTGTAGGGCCGTATAGCGTTTAACTTCCGTATTGGCGTAGAAAAGTGCCGCCTCTTGTGCCCGGACCTGGGCTTCGGCTTGCGTGAGCTGAGCCTTGTATTGCTCCTGCTGGATAGTGAAAAGCAGATCGCCTTTCTTGACGATCGAACCGTCGAGGAAGTGAATCTGATCCAAATACCCTTCCACCCGGGCGATCAGTTTGACCGTGTTGACGGATGCGGCATTTCCGGTGAGCTCGATATATTCGCTCACGTTTTGAACCTTTGGTAGGACCACTTGTACCGTCGGGCCGGCGATCGCCGGCTGCGCGTCGTTCGGAGCCGCTGGGGCCGCATTATTGGGCGTGCCTGCCGGCGCAGCGGGTGGCTGCTCTGCGGGCGCGCCTTTGCGCATCATTTTCTCCCACCAGGATTCAGAAAAACCCGGGCTGGCGGATGCGCCGAGGACGGCAAGGGCAAGCGCCAAACTGGCGTAGGCGTGCCACCGGCACGCCAGGTCCTTTCTCACCCAGCCCCTGCCCTTTGCTGTGCAAAATCTTGATCGCATAGCAGACCGCCCCTTTTTCATTCTGTCGCGCGTTACCATTCCGGCGCCCGAACTGTCGGCCCGCGGTCTTCGGGTCCAGGCAAACCCGGAGCAGAAAGCGGCGGCTCGCCAGCGGCTGGCAGTAGCTCACCCCAGTCGGTGCGGTGGCGCATCTCCTCGCTCGTCGCGGCGGTGACGAAACCATTGCCGTCCCGGATTTGCCAGCCGCCGCCGAGTGCGCGGAAAACGGCGACCAAGCCCGTCGGAATATTGCCCGTGGTTACGGCCAGGTTGTTCTGGGCCTGAAGAAGATTCTGCTCCGCCGTCAAAACCGTCGTGAAATCTCGCGTCCCTTGCTGATATTCGAGCGTTGCGATGTAGAGCGCGCCATTTGCTGCTGCGACGCTGCGGTGCAAATATTCCGCCTGAGAACGCGACAAAAGGAAAGTGCTAATGCCATCTTCCACCTGTTGCTGCGCCGTCAGAACGCTATTTTGGTAATCGACGAGATATTGCTGCAAGGTCGCATCCTGGAGACGCACGTTGTTGGTGATCTGCCCGTAATTCAAGATATTCCATTGAAACGAAGGGCCAACCGTGAAATTGCGGCCGCTGGGTTGGAAGACATTACTCAGCTGGCCGCCGAGGAGCGTACTTGCCGAGCCGCCAAATGTTCCAAGGATGCTGATCGCGGGATAGAGTTCCGCCGTCGCGGCACCGATCTGTGCGCTTTGTGCCGCGGCGCGCAATTCGGCGGCACGAATGTCGGGCCGGCGGCGCAGCAAATCCGCTGGAACACCGACGACAACTTTCTTCGGCGCGACCGGGATCTTGCCGGTCGACCGGGCGAGCAGGAAGCCAAGTGGCTGCGGCGGCATACCGAGCAGCACGCGGAGCGCATCCAGCCCTTTTTGTAATTGGATGGTTAGCTGCGGAACCGTCGCTTCGGTCGCGCCGAGCACATTTTCTGCCTGGTAGACGTCGAGTAGGGTCGCGGCACCGCCCTTATATTTATCGCGCGCGATAGTAACAATCCCGCGCTGCCTAACGATGTTCTCACTGGCGATCGCGATCTGCCGCTCGATCGTGCGGATGCCGATGTAAGTGCTCGCAACATCGCCGAGAAGTGTCACGAGGAGATCATCATAGGTCGCGATCGAAGCCAGATAAACGGAATCAGCGGATTCGACCCCTCGGCGGAACTTGCCCCAAAAGTCGAGCTGCCACCCCGCCTGGACGCCGAGAAGGGACCGCCAGTAGTTGGCGGACGCGCTTGCGCCGAGCGATACCACGGACGCATCGGAGAGGCTGCGAAGATTGTAAGTCGTTGCGCCTGCCGCCAGCTGTTGCTGCGGATAGAATTCTCCAATGGCTATTCCGAGTGCCGCGCGGGCCTGGAGCACCTTTGTGCCGGCACTCAACAGCGTCAGATTTTGCGAATAGGCGATGTCGATCAGCCGGTCGAGAATCGGATCGTGGAAAACGCGCCACCAATCCCGGTACTCTTCGGGTCCTGTTTGCAGCGACTTGTTCCTCCACTCGAGCCAGTTGCTGGCTACTGGGGCGGATGGCGGCGCGAAATCGGGGCCGACAGCGCAACCCGCCACTGTCATCATCAGCGCGGCGGCTAATCCCCGGCCGCAGCCGAAGGCAGCGCGGCACCTGGCAGTCTGACATACGGGTTTGTCTGTTTCGCGCAATGTGAAGGCAGGCCGCGCTCGGCCGCACGCGACGAAAGGACCGTGAAAGGAAATTCCGACAACCACCCGCCTTCGGATTGCGTCGAGCATCGGGTTTCCTTGGCTAACGCGAAGCGTAAACGCGCGTAAATCGATTGGGAGGCTCACGATGTTGTCGCGCGGCACGAAGCCTAGCATGGGGCCGCTTCTGCAGCTGTGACAAATCCGCAACTGGTTGCGGGATTTCGCCGGGTCCACGGCATTGCTGCGAGTATTGAACGCTACGGCTGCATCGCCCTCGATATGTATCCACCGCGGGATCAGCGCGCGGCGGCGATTTCTGGTGGTGAGCATTACGGGGAAGAATGACGATGGCCTGTGCAGTAAACAGCGGCTCGCCGGTCAGGCCCCCAGGACGGCGCGCCAGAGCGCGCGGTACCTCTCGAACGATGCCGGGTTGGTCCCGCCGGTCACTCGGCTAAATGCTCTCGATTAAATATGGATCGGCGCGCGCCGCCGCTTTCGACTTAACTGGGAAACGCCCGGCTCGCGGGCACCTCGTCGATCAACATGAATTGATCGTGCCGTGGGCACTCCTGAGGCCCAATTGTTGCGGGGCGAGACCATTTCGTGTTTAGTCCGGCCAAATAGACGAAACTGGAGGACGCGCCTATGAAGGCTTCGATTTCCGCCATTGCTTTGGCGGCGACCCTCGCGATCGGGCTTGCCGCGCCGGGAGCGGCGCATCAGGAGACCGCCGGCAATTTGAAGATCGGGCACCCCTGGATTCGCGCGGTAGCGGCGGGCGCTCCCGGTACCTATGCCTGCATCATCGAAATCGCAAACGATGGCGATGAACCGGAGACTCTCCTCGGTGCGACCGTGGATGGAGCCGGCACCGGCGTCCTTTATCAAATTATCGAGAAAGACGGCAAATTCAGTTCGAAGATCGTCGAACATGGGCTGCTCATAAAGCCGCATGGCAGCATCGAGCTGCCCCCGGACAAGTATCAGTTCAAGTTCGGCAAGACCACCAAGGCCTTGGTCGAGGATTCGACGGTCGAGGGCACGCTTGTGTTCGAAAAATTGCACAGCGTGCCGATCCACTTCATGGTCGAACAGGACGACACCGCGCCCAAGGAGGAAGCGGCGCCCGCGCAAGACGCCATGCACGGCGACCATGTGAAGTGATCGGACCATCTAATCAGAGGGTCATCCGAGGGTCGTATCGATCCGGCGCGGACAGTCTTGTTTGCGGGACCGCCGGCGAGCAGCAGCACGGGCACAACGCGAGACCAATCGTACCAAAAAGTTTCACGTGAAACTTTTTGGTACGATTTGAGCTAGAGGCTTCATACACCGGGCGGTTTGAATCCGGTGCGATCGCGTGGCAAGCAAATCGGGTACCGCGACGGACCAAGAACGGCAACCAGAAAATTGCCGAGCCGTTGCCGTCGTATTTGCCAATCTCATGGCCCGCCTCGTCATTGTCGAAGAATAGCTCCGGAACGCTCTGTGCGATGCGATGGCCGAAACCGATGATCCGCCAGCCCGTGCAAATCGCTCAGATCTTAAGGCTGCTACTGCCCCTTAGGCGTGTGCAATTTGCCACCGTGTCCGTTTTCCGAAAGACTCTCATTCGCTACGTTTGATCCTCATGCAACGAGCTTTGCCCGCTCAAGCGTGTGCGCTGATCAGCCTGTCAACGACTTTCTTCACCGCCTCGAAGCCGAAGGGTTTGGAAAGAATCAAGGCGTCTTTAAAGCGGGGATCGATCCCCTGCCCGCCATGTCCCGACGCAAAGGCAACCGGGACGCCGAGCTTAAGAAGAGCATCAGCCACTGGATAGGAATTCTCGGAGCCAAGTGACACATCGAGGATCGCAGCATCCACTGGGACGGTTTTGATGAGATCGAGAGCGTCACGAACCGAATACGCCGGCCCCACAGTCTCACAGGAAAGATCAGTCAGCCAGTCTCGCAGCAACATCGAGATGAGCGGCTCATCGTCGAGCACAAGAATGCGCGGCATGGTTTCCCCTCCTGTCTTCCAATTTCCAAGGACGCGATTATAACCCCAAGGAAAAGCGAGATTGCCTGTGATACCTAGAGGGAAGTTGCTCGAAGACAAGCCTAATTTTTAATAGGACTTCCGATGCGTAAAGCCGTCAGCTGGGCAGGTATAACCGGGAGCGTAGGCTTTGGGCTGTTGTGCCTGGCTGGCCTTACGACCGTCTATCTTACCCAGGAAGCAAACGAGGCTGACCGTTGGGTTGCCCATACGCTGAAGGTAGAAGCCGTCGTAATTGAGCTGCTGAACGCCGTCCAAAGGGCTGAACTGGGTCAGACCAGATTCATTCTTACGGGCGAGGAAAGTTATTTAGCGAAAATCAATGAAGCCGATGGCGATATCTCGGCCAAAGTTGGTGAGCTGCGTTCCCGTACATTTGACAATGCCGAGCAGCAGAAGAAGCTCGACGAGCTGCAGCCTGTCATAGAAGCAGAGCTCAAAAGCATTCGGGACTCTGTTGCCCTTGTCCGGGGCGGCAACCGTGACGAAGCAGTTGCTCTTATTTCCGGCTACGGGGCGAATCTCAAAGACGCTATAAGAACCGTCTTGCACGCCTTTCAGGAGCAGGAGAGCGGCTTGCTGGCCAGCCGCCAGTTAAGAAGCACGACGCTGCGGACTCGTTTGCTGGCACTCGTGTTGTTAAGTCTTGCAACGGCGCTCGGGCTCGCGGCTTTCCTCGCGTGGCGCGTGCAGGGTGTTCTGGACCAGCTTCGCAGCCGGACATCGGAACTCGAGGCCGAGATAAATTTGCGGGAGGAAGCACAAAGCAGGCTGCGTCAGGTGCAAAAACTTGAAGCGGTCGGTCAACTCACTGGTGGCATCGCTCATGACTTTAACAATCTGCTGACAATCATTCTCGGCAACCTCGAGACTCTACAGCGGCGGCTAGCCAAATTGCCGTTAGAAAAATTTGGGCTCGCCGTGGCCACGTCGAAGCCAATTGAAGCGGCGCTCCACGCTTGCCAAAGCGCGGCGCAGCTGACCCATAGAATGCTTGCCTTCTCGCGCCAGCAGCCGCTCGACCCGCGCCAGCTCGACCTCAACCAGGCCGTTAGCGGCATCACTGAACTTTTGCGCCGCACGCTTGGAGAACCCATTAACATGGAGACCATACTGGCGGGCGGACTTTGGCCGGCATTCGCGGACGCAAACCAGGTTGAGAATGCCTTGATCAACCTCTGTATCAATGCCCGTGACGCAATGCCGGAAGGCGGCCAGTTGACGATTGAAACGGCAAACGCCTATCTCGATGATGCCTATGCGATGCAGTTCGAGGATGTGAAGCCCGGCCAATACGTTTTGATCAGCGTTGCCGACACGGGCACAGGAATCGCTCCAGACGACCTTCAGCATGTGTTCGAGCCGTTCTTCACGACCAAGCGGGGCGCCCAAGGTTCGGGGCTCGGCCTTGCAATGGTTTATGGCTTCGTCAAGCAATCTGGCGGCCATATCCGCATTTACAGCGAGCTTGCGCATGGCACGACAGTAAAGATTTATTTGCCGCGTCTCCTAGAAGCGCAACAAGCCGAGGCAGCTCCGGCGGCGCTGCCGCGCGAGACTTCGCCAGTGCCGCGGGCATCCCCGGGAGAGATCGTGCTTTTGGTCGAAGACAACACCCAAGTGCGCCAATATGCAAAATCGGTGCTGGAGGAATTGGGATACGGCGTGGTCGAAGCTGCGGATGCAGAGCGAGCCTTAAAAGCGTTCCAGGAATTGCCCAGAATCGATTTGCTATTCACCGACGTCGTCCTGCCCGGGGCGAGCGGACGCGAACTTTCCGGCAAAGCATTGGAGCTGCAACCCGGCTTGCCTGTGCTGTTTACCACCGGATACACGCGCAACGCCATCGTTCACCACGGAAGGCTCGACCCCGGCGTGCATCTTTTGAACAAGCCCTATACCCAACGCGACCTAGCACGGAAAATCCGCGAAGTCCTGGATAGCAAGGCGGCCCAAGCGACACCCGCTTGTTAGGGCGAGCAGCCGCCCACTGGCTTGGCGAGCGTTCCCCCTGATAGCCGCTTTGGCACGCCGGTCGTCATCGGAAATGTGCTAATCATTATTGTGAACAATTACATCAGCCGCAGGCCCTTCAGGCTCGCGTGGCCGTGCTTGCCGATGATCAAATGATCATGCACGGCAATATTTAGGGGTTTGCCCACCGCGACGATCTGATGAGTGAGGCTTATGTCGCTGCTCGAAGGCTGTGGATCGCCGGATGGATGATTGTGCACAAGGATGATTGCGCAAGCGCTGAGCTCGAGGGCGCGGCGCTAATCTCGCGTGGATAGACCGGCGCATGATCGACCGTGCCGACGCCTTGAACCTCGTCGGCGATCAAGTGATTCTTCTTGTCGAGAAAAAGCACGCGAAATTCCTCATGGTCGAGGAAGGCCATCGCGGTGCGGCAATAATCGACGACGGCGGCAAAACTCGATAGCGCCACCCGCTTTTCGATTCCGGATTTAGCGAGGCGTTTGGCCGCCGCCTCGATAATTTTAAGTTCGACGATCGCGGCGTCGCCCAGCCCCTCGATTTCGCGCAGCCGCTCGGGCCGCGCCGCCACGACCTCGGCGAACGAGCCAAAGCGGGCGATGAGCGCCTTGGCGAGCGGCTTGACGTCGCGCCGCGGCATGGCGCGGAAAAGAATCAGTTCGAGGAGTTCATACTCGCCCAAGGCATCGGCGCCGCCTTTGCGGAACCGGTCGCGCAGGCGCTCTCGGTGACCGAGATAATGCGGCGGATCGGCGGCGGCCGTGTCCCCTTTCGTCATGCGCCGTGCAGCCCGGCGGCCTGATAGGGTGGACGATGGAGGCCTTTCGGCGAAAGGGTGAAGGCTTCATAGCCGGTCTCGGTGACGCCGATCGAATGTTCGAATTGCGCCGACAAAGCGCGGTCGCGGGTCACCGCGGTCCAGCCGTCGGAAAGGATTTTTACGTCCGGCCGGCCAAGATTAATCATCGGCTCGATGGTGAACAGCATGCCGGGCTTGAGCAGCACGCCTTCGCCCCGCCTACCGTAATGGAGAATGTTGGGCTCGTCGTGAAACAGGCGCCCCAGGCCATGGCCACAAAAATCGCGCACGACGGAAGTGCGTTCGGACTCGGCGTATTCCTGGATCGCGGCGCCGATATCGCCGGTCGTCGCGCCCGGCCGCACGGCGGCCATGCCGCGCAGCAGTGCCTCATAAGTCACTTCGACGAGGCGCTGCCCCCGGCGGGGAACCTCTCCGACAAGATACATGCGGCTCGAATCGCCGTGCCAACCATCGAGGATCAAGGTCACGTCGATATTGACGATATCGCCGTCCTTGAGCGGTTTGGCGTCGGGTATTCCGTGGCAAACCACATGGTTGACCGAGGTGCAGATCGATTTGCGGTAGCCGCGATAGTCGAGCGGCGCCGGATAGGCGTCATGTGCCATCGCGAAATCGAAGACGAGCTTGTCAAGAGCCTCGGTGGTGGTGCCGGGCCGCACATGCCCGGTAAGAAGGTCGAGCGCCTCGGCGACAAGCTGTCCGGCCCGGCGCATTCCGGCGAATGCTTCCGGCCCGTGCAATTTGATATGGCCGGCCTTGCGGCCCGCGACGTCGACTGAGCTAACAAACGTCATCGTTTCCGGTCTCGTACGGATTTTCTGCTTGGCGCTAATTTAACTCTTTGCCGGACCGAGGCAAGGCCGCCCTATGTGAGATGCGCGCCACTAGGCGATGTTAGTGTCTGCACGAACTCGCCGTCGAGCTCGTTTGTGAATTCATCGCCAATATGAAGTATTCAACCTCGAACACCGCCAAATGTGGTGACTCCGTCAAAAGCCGAAGACGGCGAAGAACGTGGTACGGTGTTCGGCTAACCATGCCGGATCGGCGAAACCGATCCGGCCGGCAAGAATGCCGGTATTCAGGGTGGCGAGCTTATCGAAGCGAACCATCGATGGAACTTTTAGCCCATTCCCAGGGGTTGGCGCGATCGGCGCCGCGTCCTGTTGTGCCGCGAGGGGAACGGAGGTGATGTAGGCCACGACATCCGTCCGGCGATCATTATCAGTGGAGACGATGAGCGCCGGGCGGCGCTTGGCGGCAGAGAGATCGGTGAACGGGAAATCGGTCAGGACGATCGCGCCAAACGGAATGCCCGTCATGCGCGATAGCGCTCAATCAAATCCGCATCACTGTAGAGGTCCGGCTCCCCGGCAAGCCAGTCGAAGGCGCCACCGGAAGCGTTAATAACGGTCATCGGCAAATCATCGCTGTCGACGCTTTCGACGATCACGCGAAGCCGTTGGTTTGGTTTGATGCCCCGCCTTTTCAATTCGTCCAGCAATTTTCCGGCTTCAATGCCGTTCAGCACCTGTCGCATGGAATATTTATGACACGGCGGAGGCCGCTCTTCAAGAATTCCTTGCTGAAAGAGAAACCGCGCACCATGCCGGGATCGGCGCCAGCAAGCCGAACATTCCCCCACGCAACCGCAATCGACCCGCGCTTCCCGTCAACCCTTGCTCTCCGCCTTGCTGAACAAAAAAGGCGCGACGTCGGCAACTTTTGGCGCTTTCCCGCTGCCAAAGGGCATAGGCCGGCAGACGGCCATGGCGGAAAGCCCCACGCGCGCCGTCAAAAGGCCGTTTAGCACGCCTTCGCCGAGACGGGCAGACAATCTCGCGGCGATCCCATGGCCGACGAATTGCTGCAGCAGGCTGTCGCCTGCCGCCATGCCGCCGGTGATCGCGATATGCGCCCCGATCGAGCGCAAGAGCTTGAGAAAGCCGAGCAAGCCAGGCTGGCCGCCATAGATCACCGCGATGCGCCGGATGAGCCTTATCGCCTGCGCCCCGACGAAGACGACGTCGATGATCGCACGCGGCGCAAGCGCCGTCACCATAGAAACCCTTTTGGCCGCGCTCGCGATTTCGCGCCGCACTTCCCCGTCGAGCGGCAGAATGAGCGTGCGTTCGGCGATGTCGATCAGATCGCGCCCATCGACAATGTCGCGCCCAAGGCGGCGAAGCTGACCCCGCGTGCGGGCCGTCTCGGGCCGCGTGGCGTAGAGAGGGAAAGCTGGCCTACGAGGCGCCGGGCCTCTTTAAAATCGTCTTTTTCGCGCGCGCGGGCGAGCCCGGCATGCAGTTCGGCGATATGGCGCTGGCGCAGAATACCGCCGATTTCCCGCGCTCCAAGAACCAAAAGCGCGGTCCCGGCCGCGCCCGCGAGCGCGAGGCCAATCAGGCCGAAGGCCGGCGACCAAGTGAAAAGATCGTCGATGAGGCGGGTCAGCCAAAGCCCGAAGGCAAGCGAAACGAGGCCGCCCGCCGCTGACCAAAAAAGACCGCCCCAAGACAAAAGCGAGCGGGCGGCGACGCCTTGCTTCTGAGCCGCCTCAACCGCCGCTTCGCCGGCATCCCGGCCGGCCAGTAAAGCCTCGGCCTCGTAGGGGTCGGCCGTGGTTTCGATCACCACCGCCTCCTGCGGGGCTGCGGCCCTGGGCGCTGGACCCAGCGCACCGAGGCGAAACGCACGCGGACGGGGTTTTTGTTCAAATGCCACGCAAAACCTCTTTAGACCGTGATCGCTTCAAGGTGAATTCGCGCCCGGCGTCCTTTGGGATCGTGCTATCATTTTTCGTAACGTTTCCTGGTCGCGCGGAACCGGCGCGGCGGATGGTCTGGTCAATCATTATAGCGCGCTTGTGTCGAGGCCATTCGCGCGTGCCTTGAAAAAATTGCTCAACTTTTTCGATTTTGACATGCCCTAATTATTTAATTTCCCAAAATAATTCAGAAAGTATTGCAATTCTAAGTACGGTCAAAAAAATGGGAGCTCGGCCGCAAAACCCTGATTGCCGTCGCGCGCGAGCCGCCCTTGTGCTCGCGCGGGCTCCCTTTGACCGTGCGAAAACCAACGCTTGCTTTGACTTGGCCTCGACAAGCCGCTAATCCGTCGAACCGCTGGTGGAACGGGTTCCTTCACTAACATTTTTATTTCCCGCCGGCGCGAGCCGCAAGGCCGGTTCCCGCTTTCGCCAAACAGCCGACCGCGTTTTCCTCCGTGTTGGACTGCACTTCGGGGATGTCCATGCCAACTTACAGGTTTGATGTGTTGGGCCTTGGCAACGCCATCGTCGATGTCATCAGTTTGACCGGCGATGATTTCCTTCCCGCACACGGACTGCGCAAGGGCGCGATGACGTTGATTGACGAGGCGCGCGCTGAGGTCCTCTATGCGGCCATGGGTCCGGCAACCTTCGTGTCGGGAGGGTCGGCGGCGAATACGATCATCGGCACGGCGAGCCTTGGTTGCCGCGCGGCCTTCATAGGCAAGCTTAAGGACGACGAAACTGGCTTGGCTTTCGCGCACGATATCCGGGCGGCCAAGGTCGATTATTCGACGGCTTTCGCAACGGACGGGCCAGCCAGTGCCCGCTGCCTTGTGCTCGTGACGCCGGATGGCCAGCGCACCATGAACACCTTTTTGGGCGCCAGCCAGAACCTGACTGAAGCGGATGTGGATGAAGACGCTGTCAAGCAAGCGGCAATCATTTATCTTGAAGGCTACCTTTGGGATCCTCCGGCCGCGAAAGCCGCTTTCGTCAAGGCTGCAAAAATCGCGCGGGGAGCTGGGCGGAGAGTGGCTCTTACATTGTCCGATTCCTTTTGTGTCGATCGTTATCGTGAGGAGTTTCTCGGGCTCATTCGCTCTGGCTCGGTAAACATCGTTTTTGCCAATGAGAGTGAGCTGCATTCGCTTTATCAGACCGGCGATTTCGACACCGCCGCCGCCCAGCTGCGCGCCGAAAATATCCTCGGCGTCGTCACCCGCTCCGAGCGGGGATCGATCGTTGTAACCCGCGACGAGGTTCTCGCCGTGCCCGCGTTCCCGGTCGACAGGGTTGTCGATACGACGGGAGCCGGTGATCTCTTCGCGGCGGGATTTCTTGCCGGGCTCACCAAAGGTAAGAACCTCGAAACCTGCGCGCGGCTGGGTGCCCTTGCCGCGGCCGAGATCATCCAGCATATCGGCGCGCGGCCGCTCGCGGACCTCGGTCAGCTCGCCGTGCAGAACGGGATTGCGATCTAAATTCGAGCCCGCGTATGACGGTGCTCCCGCGTGGCAATCCCTTTATTTCTGCGAGGGAGCCAAAATTAATCGAGAACATCAAGGGGCTAACCGCAGGGAGGATGCCATGGACCTCATTTCACGCCGCAACATCTTGTCTATCGCTGCTTCCGGGGGCCTTCTGACCGCTGCGGGAGCAAATGCCCAAACCGCACTGCCGCAGCCGGAGCGGCCCGGTCACGGTGGTACCGAGCCGGGTCCTCGCAATGTCGAACGAGATCGGCAAAATCCGGATATGTTGGTTCCTCCTTCCACCGATCACGGCACACTGCCGAACTTGCGCTTTTCATTTTCCGACTCGCACATGCGGCTTGAGACGGGCGGCTGGACAAGGCAAGTGACCGCCCGCGAGCTTGGCGTTTCCAAGGATATCGCGGGCGTCAACATGCGTCTGAATGCGGGCGGCGTGCGTGAACTGCATTGGCATAAGGCCGCCGAGTGGGCTTATATGCTGTATGGGACTGCGCGCATTACCGCGGTCGACGCGCAGGGGCGAAACTTCGCCGACGACGTGGGGGTTGGCGATCTGTGGTATTTTCCAGCAGGGATTCCGCATTCGATCCAGGGGCTCAACCCAGACGGATGCGAATTTCTGCTCGTATTCGACGATGGCGACTTTGACGAGGACAACACATTTCTCATCACGGATTGGTTCAAGCATACCCCGAGCGAGGTGTTGGCCAAGAATTTCGGGGTCGCGGCGTCGTTCTTCGGACACACGCCTGATCCCGGTGAACGATACATTTTTCCGGCCCCGGTTCCGGGACCACTGCACAGTACTACCGCGGGCGCAACCGCCGTGCCTCGGGGCTTCAGCCATAGAATGATGGCGCAGCAGCCGGTCAAGACCAAGAGCGGGACGGTACGAATCACCGACTCCAGCGTGTTTCCTATTGCCACCACGATTGCCGCGGCGCTGGTCGAAATTGATCCGGGCGGGATGCGAGAACTGCATTGGCATCCCAACACCAATGAATGGCAATATTACATCGAGGGCCAGGCCCGCATGGGCGTGTTCGGCGCATCCGGTCAGGCGCGCACGTTCGATTTCCAAGCCGGCGATGTCGGCTATGTGCCCTTCGCGATGGGGCATTATGTCGAGAATACCGGCACCACGCCTGCGCGCTTTCTGGAAGTGTTCCAAAGCAGCACGTACGCCGATGTGTCGCTCCATCAGTGGATGGCATTGACGCCCCCCGAGCTTGTGGAGGCGCATTTGCAGCTCGGTCCAGAAGTGATGGCGGCCCTGCGCAAAGATAAGACGCCCGTCGTTCCGGCCTAGAGCCTTTCCGGAGCAAGCTTGGCGTCCGGCCTTCCTCTCCGTCAAAAAACCGTAAAGGCGGCAATCTCATAATGGAACCATCACGCCCGACTGGCGTCTCATAGAAAAGCCGGTGCCTCCGGTCCCATCGCTGAACGAATGGCGAAAAAGGCAAGCTGGTACCGGAAAATAACAACGCGAGGGAGGTTTGCATGAGTTCGGAATCTGCCCCACCAACCGGCCCGGACTTGGGCCAAGGAATAGCATACGCGGACCTTCCGGACGGCGGCACGCTGGCCGGCCATGCTGGCGGCGAGGCCGTGCTGCTCGTCCGCCGCGGCGAAGAATTTTTTGCCGTCGGCGGCGTATGCACCCACTATGGCGCGCCGCTTGCCGATGGGCTCGTCGTCGGAGAAACGGTTCGCTGCCCCTGGCACCATGCGTGTTTCAGCTTGCGCACCGGCGAGGCGCTTCGCGCGCCGGCGCTAAATCCGGTGTCCTGCTTCCGTATCGAACGCCGGAATGGGGCCGTGTATGTTCGAGAGAAGCTGGAAAAGGCAGCGCCGCGTGCGCCGGCATCGCCCACCTTGCCGCGATCAATCGTCATAGTGGGCGGCGGCGCGGCGGGCAACGCCGCCGCAGAAACGCTCCGCAACGAGGGCTATCGTGGCGGCGTTACCATGGTGAGCGCCGATGATAGCGCTCCCTACGACCGCCCGAATCTGTCGAAGGGCTTTCTCGCCGGCACGGCCGAAGAAGACTGGATCCCCTTGCGATCGCCTGACTTCTACAAAGAGAATAATATCGATCTGAAACTTGCCACAAGCGTCGCCGCCATCGATCCATCGAGCCGCAGGCTGCGGCTCACCGGCGGTGGCGAATTGTCGTATGATGCGCTTCTCCTCGCCACTGGCGCCGAACCGGTGCGCCTAAACCTTCCCGGCGGCGATCTCGCGCATGTGCATTATCTGCGCTCGCTGGCCGACAGCCGCGCTCTTGTCGCCAAAGCTCAAGTATCGCGGCGGGTGGTTGTCATTGGTGCAAGCTTTATTGGCCTTGAAGTTGCAGCATCGCTTCGCGCGCGAAACATCGAGGTCGAGGTCGTGGCGCCGGAGACGATCCCGATGGAGCGGATTCTTGGCCCGGATGCCGGAAATTTCCTTCGCCGGCTGCACGAAGAGCATGGCGTAAAGTTCCATCTCGGCACCACCGCCGCATCGATCACCGCGCGAAGCGTCACGTTGGAAAATGGCGAAAACCTCGAAGCCGATCTCGTTGTGATCGGCGTCGGCGTGCGGCCCTTGACGTCGTTGGCGGAACATGCAGGGCTTTCGATCGACCGCGGCGTTGCGGTGAACGAATATCTCGAGACAAGTGCCCCTGGAATTTTCGCGGCCGGCGATATCGCACGCTGGCCGGACCGGCTCACCGGCGAATCGATACGAGTCGAACATTTTGTTGTCGCCGAAAGGCAAGGCCAGACGGTCGCGCGCAACATCCTCGGCTCGCGGGAACGATTCGACGCGGTCCCCTTCTTTTGGACCGAACAATATGACCTGCAAATTGCCTACGTGGGGCATGCCGAACGCTGGGACAAGGCGGACATCGAGGGCAGTCTCGAGGCGCGCGACTGCACGATAAGCTATCTCCGCGGCGACAAGAAATTGGCGGTCGCAACAATCGGCCGCGATCTTGCGGGCCTTGAAGCCGAGGTCGCGTTCGAACGTGCCATCGCTTCCGGACGGAAGGTAAGTGGTGCGCAACTATGTTTTCTGGAAAACGTTGCCGGCGGTCTTGAGTAGCTCAGGACCGGCATGGCACCAATCCAGGGAGGTAGGCGCGGGGCCTAGACCCGACCATAACGGCGCAAGCGGCCAACAATGAGACTTAGTATTTAGAAGTCCGCTCTACACGGTGAGACGCTATTCAGCGGCCTGTTGGCAGTCGCGGCGCGAACTCAGCAATGCCGCGATTTCGCTGGCCGGAACCGGCCTGCTGAACAAATAGCCCTGCATTTCCGAGCAGCCGGCTTCGCGCAACCTTGCAAGTTGCTCTTCTGTCTCGGCGCCTTCCGCCAGCGTGGGAATGCCGAGGTTCGATCCAAGCTGGATGATTGCCTGGATGATCGCCAAGCAATCCCCGCTCTCGCCAAGCTCGGAAATGAAAGACCGGTCGATCTTGATTTTGTCGAAGGGAAACGCGCGCAGATAGCTCAGGCCGGAATAGCCTGTGCCGAAATCATCCATCGAAATGCCGACGCCGAGCGCACGCAAGCTGCGCAAAGTGGCGAGGTTGGCTTCGCTGTTCGCCAGAAAAATCGACTCCGTGATCTCGAGTTCGAGCCGCGCCGCGGGCAGTCCCGCGCTCGCGAGTGTCGCGAACACCACCTGCGGTCAAATTGCCTCTCTTGAACTGAACCGGCGAGAGATTCACCGCGACTTTCAAATCGTTCGGCCATCGTCACCGCCTCGCCGCAGGCTTGATGCAGCACCCATTCGCCGATGGGAACAATCAAGCCGGTCTCCTCGGCGAGCGGAATGAACTCCGCCGGGGCCATCATCCCGCGTCAGCGGATGGTGCCAGCGTAGCAGCGCCTCGAAGCCGGAAATGACGCCGGTCTCAAGCGTGACGAGCGGCTGATAATAGAGTTCGAATTCGCCCGCTGCGAGCGCTTTGCGCAAATCGAAGTTCCAGCGTGCGGCGGGCGCGAAGGCGGGCGTCCATGCTGGGCTCGAAAAAGCGAAAGAGGCGCCGTCCGTCTTCCTTGGCCTGGTAGAGCGCCATGTCGGCGTTCCTCAGAAGTTGCTCGGAGGTCTCGCCATCGGCTGGCGCGAGCGCGATGCCGATGCTGGCTCCGATTACGCTCTGTTGACCGTCGATGTCGTAAGGCTCGCTCAAGAGCGTCACGATGCGTTCGGCCAAGGTGCCTGCCTCATGCGGTCCGGCGAGCCCTATTTGCAGGACCGCGAATTCGTCGCCGCCAAAGCGGGCAATCATGTCACATTCGCGCAAGCATGTGCGGAGACGATCGGCCACTGCCACCAAGAGCTTGTCGCCTGCGGGGTGACCTAAGGTGTCGTTGACGGTCTTGAATTGATCGAGATCGAGATAAAGCACGGCGAAATTTTCCGCATTCCGGTGCACGCGCAAGAGCGTTTCGTCCAGGCGCTCGTGAAACAACACCCGGTTCGGCAAACCGGTCAGCGCATCGTGATGCGCCATATGCTCGATGCGTTCCTCGGCCTGGCGTTTCGCTGTCACATCCATGATCGCGATAAGCTGCGCGCGCCGGTCGCTAAACATGGTGTTGCGCGAAAAAGTGATGACGTCGATTTCCGTTCCGTCCGCCTTGACGTGTTGCCAAACACGGCTGGGGCTTGCGCCCTCACTGGGATTGTTTCGAATCGCATCCTTGAGGTTTTGCCTATCCTCCTGCGGCACCAAATGGAGCAAGGTCATTTGCAAGAACGACGCCCTTTCATAACCGTAATGGACGACCGACGCGTCGTTCACGGCCAAAAAATTTAGGGTGTCCGGATCGAAGAGCCACATCGGCACGGGATTGCCCTCGAAAAGCAATCTGAACAATTCTTCCGCCACAACAGCTTCGGTCACGTCCTTGTATGTCCCGATCCAGCGGATTGCCGCGCCAGTTTGATCTAAAACCAATTCGGATTCGTGATGAACCAATCTCACTTCGCCACCAGGCTGGACGACACGAAACCGGAGGGCACCGCGCGGTTTGTCACGAAGCTGGCCCGCGGCGGCGGCTTGGTGAGCGGGTCCCTGAGTTTCACACGCGGCGCGATCCTCGGGATAGAAGAGAGCGAGGAACGCTTCCCCCACGGGCGGCGGCAGATTCGGATCGAGCCCAAAGATCCGATAGGTTTCGCCGAACCATTCGATTTCGCCGGTCCGCAAATTCTGTTCGATGCTGCCGGTATGGGCGATCCTCTGAGCGCGCGCCAGATGGTCCGCGCTGCGCCGCAGCCGCTCCGCCTCGCGTGCGGCCAGCAAAGCCAAATGGTCATCCACGATCAGGTCCAACAGACCGAGCGCGGCGATGAGAGCCGTTACCGTAGCGATCAGGACGGCGAGGACGGTTGCGGTGAGGGCATGCTCGGGCACCGCGATAAACGGATCGGGCACAAGTGTTACGGCCGCCATGGACGTGAGATGTAGCCCGGCAATCGCCACGACAAGCAGCTCCGCGGCCATGAGGCGGCCCTGCATGGCCGGTCCCCATGACGAGACACGCATTGCCGCGGCGGCGACAGTCATGGCAATGGCGATCGACGCCAGGACATAGCCGGCGTCCCAGTGCATTTGGGCGGGCGCCCGCAACGCCGCCAAACCTATGTAGTGCATCACGGCGATACCCACCCCGATCATGGCACCGCCGAGCACGGGAGCGGCAAATCGATACGCGACAAACATCGCGAGCCAGACCGCTCCTATTACGGCCGCCAATGAAATTGCGGTCAAAGTGGCATCGTAGCCTACGGGAAAACCGGGTTCATAGGCCAACGCGGCAATGAAATGGAATGCCCACACGCCCGCGCCGAAGACCGTGGCCGCCCCCAACAACCATGACAGGGGCCGGCCCCTCTCCGCGCCATTGGCGTGTACGAAAAGATTCATGGATATCAAACAAGCGGCCATGCCTATTAATCCGGCGACGAAGACGAGCCGGAAATCATGTTGTTCGGTCAGACAGGTATATACGCGCAGCATCGCTCAACTTTATTCGGTTCGGAACATGGTTCCGCGGCGCCGCCTGCGCTCGACTAGGAAAATCGCTTAAACAATGAATCGAGCAAGCCGCCGGCACTCCGGCTCTTCTCGCTTAATTCATCCGCAAATGTGGCACACGGCGGTTGCGTATTGCTGTTCAGGAAAGCGCAAAGTTTACCTGGTTGGCCGTCGCGACCGCCTTCGCGCTGAGCGCTTCGATTGCAGGTTCGCAACGGCCAATCCAAGCCGCCTTCAGGCTAAAACCCTTCTTATCGCCCTGTCCAAATTTGCCGAGCCGGCTCCTTTGAAGCATCTGAAGACGATCCGTTAACATTGATTCCGAAGTCCGGGCTCGGCGTAACCGCCGCTGGACAACCGGAGTGCCACTCCTCTATAAGCGCCCGGACCGCGGTAAATTCCTGCGGCGCCCAGGTAGCTCAGTTGGTAGAGCACGTGACTGAAAATCACGGTGTCGGTGGTTCGATTCCGCCCCTGGGCACCATTAAAATCAAGTATTTATCGCTGAATTGTTTCCCAGGAAAATTCCGCTGGGAAGCACCTGGGAAGCAGCAGCGGGCGGGGGCAGCCGAACCAAAAGGAGGGCGGGCTGATCGAGGCCGCGCAACGCCGTGGCGCCCGGCTTTTAAGCTGTGCCAACGGCCGGGCGGGTTGGCACACACTCGCCCGTTCGCCCGCCCGCCGCTATCGGGGATTCGCCGGCGCCATGCGCACCGCAGTCTCAGCCTCCCCCAAAGAGCCAGAATCAACGCCAGTGCAGCACGCACGGCCTGACGCGATCGCTTCGGCATTTGTATCCCCGCTTCGGCCGGCCGGCGTGCGCGATGTTCGGCGTACTCGGTCTCGAAATAGGAAAGCGTCCTCGTGCCATGCTGGCGCGTCCTATATGCTGCTCCGGCAACGCACGTCCGCGTTGCTTGGAGAGCATCTCATAGTCAAGATCACATCATTACAAGTCATCACCGGCGGATTTCTCGCCTGCGGTCTTTCCACCGCGCCAGCCGCCGCGCTGGCGCCGGCGACTTTTGTTTCCGGTAGGGGCACCGACAGTGGCACCTGCGCGCGCGCCCTGCCGTGCAGGGCGTTGGCACGGCTGGACTCGCGGTTTCCTCGGGCGACGGCGTCACGATCAATGCCGGCGCGGACGACACTGTTCATCTGCGCGGCCTGGCGATTGAGGGACTGGGCACCGGAACGAACGGCATAGTGTTCAACACGGGTGGGAACCTCGAAATCGAAAACTGCGTAATCCGGAATTTCGCGAATAGCGGGATCCGCATCACGCCCAGCTTGTCGAGCACCTTCTCAGTGTCGAATACGAGCGTTTCGAAAAACGGCGATGGGATTTTCGTCGAGCCTACTGCGGTGATCGTCAGAGGCACGCTCAGCAAAGTCACAGCGAACGATAATAGTATCGATGGAATCACGGTGTCTGGCTTTGGGACGACCGGATCGAACAAGGTCGCCATCGGCGATAGCGAGGCATCAAACAACAACGATGACCGCGTCGGGCGTTGATCATGTGCCCCGCGCTCTTATCGGCCTTCGACCAGGACGGCACCAGGCCCCATGTCAGTTCGGCAAGCTCGCGGCTTCCGCCCTTCGTCGAGCGCACGACGAACGATTGCTGCGTCGGCGCGACGTTATAGCGAGGTGGAAAATTCGAGGTGAGATACGGCGTCGTGTGGTCGTAAAGCTCCTTGATTTCGCTCTTCCGAAGTTCAGCGGCAATCCTTGACTATTTCAGCGGTATCGGGCTTGGCGCGCCATTCGAGGTATTGCCGTCAATTTCGTTATTGCCATACGAAAAAACACGCGGTCCAACTCCGCAGGCGTTGTCGAATATGCCGACCTGCGAGATTCGGACCGTTGCCCCGGTGCCGCTCGTTGTCGCTCCACAGCCGGCGTTTTCTGTCGCCTGCGATGCCTCAATATTGATTTCGGCGGCCCCAGTGCTTGAGACAGCGACGAATGCGTTCGCCCTGTTTTGGTTTGCGACGCTGTCCCGTACCGTGGCCTTACTGCGATCTTCGACTCGCAGTCCAAATGCGTTGCGGGTCAAAGTGACCCCGACGAGGCTCGCGAGGACGGAGGCGGTCCCTGACGGTTTGACATATACGCCGCCGCCGGAATTGTCGCCGATGGTCGAATCCTTAACGAATAGCTTAGCGTTGCCGGTCGGGGTGAATTCGACGCCATACTTACCAAAACCATAGACCCTGACATTATCGAGATGCAGCGCTGCACCGCTGCGAAACAAAATTCCAGATGCTGTACTGGAGCAGTGCGCACAAAGATTGAAATTCAGGTTGCGCAGGGTCACTACATCACTTGAGCCTGCGGTGATGCTAATCGCTGGGACGGTGCCAATTCCGGATATGGAGCCGCCTTGACTCGCACCACCGTTGATGACGACGGACGTGCTGATGACGAGTTCTGCGTCCGTAATCGCATCGAGCACGTCGATTTCACCGCCTGCATCGACCTTGGATAGCGCCCCGAAAACGCTTTTACAGGGCAATGCTGGGTCGAAGCAACCGTTGGTATCATTGCCGTCTTTTGAGACAAAAACGAGTGCGCTTGCGTGCGCGGAGGCCGCCGCATATGTCACCGATAACATGGTGAAGATTACCGAAAAAATTTTGCTTTGTATTCTCACGGTTCCACTCCAGATTATCAAGGATTCACCAAATTTAGTACATCTCAACACTTTCAGCTGCTTTTCACTTCTCACTCCCTATGAACTCTTTTCGAGCGAGTAAAATACTTCTTCTGTCATCAGTCGCCGCGAACAGTAATTTAGGCGTATTGGGATTCCGATTTATCTCCACTCCCCACTTCTCGATGATTACTATGAGCAAGAAATCCTCCTGTGCTCAACTCGGCCACGTTTTCTCAAAGGCGCTGTAGCCCAGTAGCCGTAAGTAACACACGGATCCCTAGTCTCAGATTTTCCACGCCTTCGATTTCTTTGAATATGCGGCGTCTATTTGATCTTAGCAAGCGGGCTTTTGCTGCGGCTTTCCAATTCGAAAAGGTAACCTGACTGAAAATCACGGTGTCGGTGGTTCGATTCCGCCCCTGGCACCAGATACATATCCACAGCCGTTCGAGGACATCCGGAAATCCTCATAGAAAAATCCTCATAGAGGCTGTTGGCCCTTGGCGGAAGCTGCCGAGACACGAGGCCAACAGATGCTGACCAATTCGACAGTCCAAGCGGCGAAACTGAAGACAGGCCGGACGGTTAAACGCTTGATTGGCGGCGGCCTGCAATTGTGAATTGCGCTGTCGGGTCCGAAGCCCTGAAATTTGGCTGATCGTTTCGCTTGCAAGCAACGCATGTTCGGCGTCGGATTGTTAAGAGGCACGTGCGAACCGGCCAAGAAGCTGTTGGCCTCGAGTTTGATCCGAACCAACAGATGCGGCTCGGCCCCAGAAAGCGGCCGAGAGGTTCTCAATAGTCCCATTCCACACTTATCCGGCATGATGTCGTCGATCACGCCCTCGGTCTCGCGGGCTATTTGATCGACGATGTGACTGACACTGACAGCCTGGGTGACGCGATCCTATGGGCGCTGATGACAGCACCACCTATTTCGAGCGAGCCGGGAGCAGAGTGCGCGGTTTATATGGAATTTTTATATCTTGAGCCGTTGAGCACACTCGAATTTATATGCGCCATTTGCGATATCGCGACCGAGATTGCTCGCCTGGAGTAGTTCCAGGCGAAGCGTCAATCGGTTCGACGAAACGTTACGACAAATCAAAGCAATCGACCGACGTCACGATAGCATCTTATCGAAAGTACTCTCGTACGTGGCCAGCAATACACCAAAAAGGATCACCCAATGCCCGTCTTTCTCCTCGACGTGATCTATGTCGCGATTGGCGTTGCCGCCTTTGCGATCACTGCGCTGTACCTTGGCGCTTGCGACAAATTGTGAGGACTTATCCATGATGTTCGAGTACATCCTCGGCGCATTCGCAATCGCCGTCATCATGATCTACCTCGTCATCGCCTTGATACGCCCAGAGCGTTTTTGAGAGAGACATTCCATGACCGCCAATGGTTTCATTCAGATCGCGCTTTATTGCATGGTCGTCACCCTCCTCGTGAAGCCGTTCGGCTTCTATATGACCCGCGTCTTCAACGGCGAACGCACGTTCCTGTCGCCAATCCTGCGTCCGGTCGAGCGGGTCGTCTATAGGCTCAGCCGCGTCAAGGAAGTGAGGAACAAGGCTGGATCGGCTATGGCCTTGCCATGCTCACCTTCAGCCTTGCTGGCTTTCTCGCTCTTTACGCCTTGCAGCGCCTGCAGGCAGTTCTGCCATTCAACCCGCAGCATCTGGACGCGGTCGGCCCCGATCTTGCCTTCAACACGTCGGTGAGTTTCGTTAGCAATACCAATTGGCAATCCTATGTGCCCGAGACGACCATGAGCTATCTGACCCAGATGGCTGGGCTCACCATGCATAATTTCGTGTCCGCCGCGACCGGCATCGCCCTCGCCATCGCGCTCATCAGGGGCTTTGCCCGGCGCTCCGTCCGGACGATCGGCAATTTTTGGGTCGATATGACCCGCACCGTTCTGTACGTGCTTTTGCCAATTTCGATTGTGGTCGGACTCTTTTTCGTCTGGCAAGGCATGCCGCAAAACCTGGACACCTATACCGAGGTGACGACCCTCGAAGGTGGCAAGCAGCTCATCGCCCAAGGGCAGGTGGCCAGCCAAGAAGTCATCAAAATGATGGGCACCAATGGCGGCGGCTTCTTCAACGCCAATTCCGCGCATCCTTACGAAAATCCCAACGCGCTCACCAATTTCGTCCAAATCGTTCTGATTTTCTCAATAGGCGCGGCGCTCACCAATGTGTTCGGTCGTATGGTTGGCAAGGAGCGCCAGGGCTGGGCGATCTTTGCCGTTATGGGAATATTGTTTTTGGCTGGTACGTTCACTGTCTATGCCGTCGAAAGTGGCGGCAATCCGGCCTTTGCGAGCCTACCCATCGACGCCACGCCGGGCGCACTTCAGCCCGGCGGAAATATGGAAGGCAAGGAGGTGCGGTTCGGCATTGCAAATTCCTCACTCTTCACAACCATCACGACTGATGCCTCCTGCGGCGCCGTCAACAATATGCATGACAGTCTGCTGCCGCTCGCGGGCATGGTTCCCATGGTCAACATTATGCTCGGCGAGATTATCTTTGGCGGTGTCGGGTCGGGCCTCTACGGAATGCTGCTTTTTGCGATCGTCGCGGTCTTTGTCGCCGGACTCATGGTCGGCCGCACGCCGGAATATCTCGGCAAGAAGATCGAGGCAAAAGAGGTCAAGATGGCTATGCTCGCCATTCTGATCCTGCCCTTGTCGATCCTCGGCTTCACGGCTCTCGCAGTGGTCGTCACCCCAGGCCTTGCCGGGATGGCCAATTCCGGCCCGCATGGCTTCAGCGAAGCGCTTTACGCCTATACATCGGCGACGGGCAACAATGGCAGCGCCTTCGCGGGCCTTTCCGCCAACACGCCCTTCTATAATACGACGCTCGGCCTCGCAATGTGGATCGGCCGCTTCCTGTTCATTGTCCCTATGCTGGCCGTCGCCGGGTCGCTTGCGGGGAAGAAGATCGTACCGGCTTCGGCCGGAACCTTCCCGACGGATGGCGGACTTTTCGTCGGTCTTTTGCTCGGCGTGATCGTGATCATCGGCGGCCTGACCTTCTTTCCCGCCCTGGCCCTCGGGCCGATCGTAGAGCATCTCGCCATGTATGGCGGCACCCTTTTTTGATCGCTGTAAGCGAAGTTTGGGACAAAACCAATGAAAGACAGAACCAATCCACGTCGCAGCGTGAGCTCCCTGTTCGATCCGGCGATCATCATGCCGGCGATTGGGGATTCATTCCGCAAGCTTCATCCTCGGAGCCTTGTCCGTAATCCGGTTATGTTCGTGGTCGAGATCGTCACCGTGCTCACGACGATACTGTACGTCCGCGATCTTCTCACCGGCGGCGAAAATTTAAAGTTCACGTTCCAGATCATTGTCTGGCTGTGGATCACCTTGCTGTTTGCGAATTTTGCCGAGGCCGTGGCTGAGGGCCGCGGCAAGGCGCAGGCAGCAACCTTGCGCAAGGCGCGTACCGACACGCGGGCGAAACGGCTGATCGATCCGAATGGCAAGAGTCGGATGAAGGACGTCTTCGAGGGCGTGTCCGCGATTGATTTGGAGCCCGGCGACGTCGTTCTTGTCGAGCCCGGCGATCTCATTCCGAGTGACGGTGATGTAATCGAAGGCGTCGCCTCGGTCAATGAATCGGCGATCACGGGTGAATCCGCACCGGTCATTCGCGAGGCCGGCGGCGATCGTTCTGCGGTCACCGGCGGCACAATGGTTCTCTCTGACTGGATCAAGGTGCGCATCACCGCGGGGCAAGGATCGACATTCCTCGATCGGATGATTGCCCTTGTTGAAGGCGCGGAGCGGCAGAAAACGCCGAACGAAATCGCGCTCAACATTCTGCTCGCTGGACTGACTATCATTTTTGTCTTCGCGGTTGCGACCATCCCTAGCTTTGCGAATTATGCAGGCGGCAGCGTCAGCGTGGTCGTGCTCGTCGCACTTTTTGTGACCCTCATTCCGACCACGATCGGCGCGCTTTTGTCGGCGATTGGAATCGCCGGAATGGACCGAACTCGTGCGATTCAATGTTTTGGCTATGTCGGGCCGCGCGGTCGAAGCCGCCGGAGACGTTGATACGCTGCTTCTCGACAAAACGGGAACGATCACGCTTGGCAATCGCCAGGCTACGGAATTTATTCCACTGCCCGGCGTTAGCGAAAAAGAACTCGCGGACGCGGCGCAACTCGCCTCTCTCCCGGATGAGACGCCGGAAGGCCGTTCAATTGTTGTACTCGCAAAGGAGAAATACGGCATTCGTGGCCGCGAGATGCACGAGCTTCATGCGAAGTTTGTCCCTTTTTCCGCGTACACGAGATTGAGCGGTGTCGATACGGAGACAACGGTTATCCGCAAGGGAGCCGTCGACGCGATCTTGGCCTTCGTCCGTTCGGCCGCCGCCCTGCCCGAAAACAATACAAGCGCCGGCGCACCGGCAACGCTCCCCTTCTTGGTCTCGGATGCACAGGTCCAAGCTTTGACCGCAAGCGGCGATAGGGTCGCAAAATCCGGAGGAACGCCGCTGGCTGTCGCGAAAGATGGTCGGCTGCTCGGGATCATCCATCTGAAGGACATCATCAAGGGAGGCATCAGGGAACGGTTCACCGCTCTGCGCCACATGGGTATTAGGACCGTGATGATTACCGGCGACAACCCGCTGACCGCGGCCGCGATCGCAGCCGAGGCGGGTGTCGACGATTTTCTCGCCCAGGCGACGCCGGAGACGAAATTGAAGCTCATTCGCAATGAACAAGCGCAGGGCAAGCTTGTCGCCATGTGCGGCGATGGGACCAATGACGCGCCTGCCCTGGCCCAGGCCGATGTCGGTGTCGCCATGAACACCGGCACAATGGCGGCGCGGGAAGCCGGCAATATGGTCGATCTCGACAGCGATCCTACGAAGCTCATCGAGATCGTCGAAATCGGCAAGCAGCTCCTGATGACGCGCGGCGCGCTTACGACCTTCTCGATCGCCAATGACGTCGCGAAATATTTCGCAATTATCCCGGCGGCGTTCGTCGTCTTCTATCCGCGGCTACAAAGCCTCAATGTCATGCATCTCGCGACGCCGCAGAGCGCCATCCTCTCAGCGATAATCTTCAACGCCCTGATCATCGTCGCGCTCATCCCCCTTGCGCTGAGAGGGGTCGCCTACCGGCCCATCGGCGCGGCAAGTGTCTTGCGGCGTAATCTCCTCGTTTATGGGCTCGGCGGGATTATCGTTCCGTTCGTCGGAATCAAGCTTATCGACGTTGCGGTTCGCGTCGCTGGCTTGGCTTGAACACGAAAGAACTCAAGGAAATGCAAAGATGACTAAGCATCTGCTCCCGGCGATCATGCTGACCATTTTGATGACGGTCGTGACCGGGCTTGCCTATCCCCTCGCAATGACAGGCATAGCCGGTTTCCTTTTTCCACATCAAGCTAAAGGCAGTTTGATCGAACGCGACGGAAAGATCATCGGCTCTGAACTGATCGGTCAGAATTTTGCTGCCAAGGGCTATTTTCACGGTCGGCCGTCCGCAACGACCGACACCGATCCGAACAATTCAACCAAAACCGTGCCCGCGCCCTATAATGCGAGCAATTCCGGGAGTTCGAAATCTTGGGCCCACGTCAAAAGCGCTGGTTGAACGTGTAAAGGGTGATTCCGATTTGCTGGCGGCATCAAACCCGTCCGCCAAGGTTCCGGTCGATCTCGTCACCACTTCGGCGAGCGGGCTTGATCCCGACATTACGCCCGCCGCCGCCTTGTTCCAGGTTCCGCGTGTCGCGAAATCCCGCAGTATATCCGAGGACCAGCTTCGCCGTGTCGTCGCTGAGAATACGGCCAGCCGGGTACTCGGTATATTGGGCGAGCCGCATGTCAATGTGCTGAAACTCAATCTCGCCATCGATAAGGCCTTTCCAGCGCAAGAGCGTCGCGAAACCAAGGAGAACCCGTCTACGTCAGAGGCAATGCCCGCTCCTCCTGCGTCCGCGGCCGGCGCGCCCGTTGCGGCTGCACCTGCGCCTACTGTTGAGCCGCCGGCCGCGGCGCCCGCACCGGAGACGCGGGCTCCTCCCGTTGCCGAGGTGCCGGCAGCGCCAACAATCGTTGCGCCGTCGGTCAATCCCGCCGAGAAACCAGCACCGCATTCGGAGGCAGCAGCAACGGGAGCCACGGCGGCCGTTTTTCCCACCGAAATTTCTCCTGCACATGCTGGCGAAAAGCCCGAGAGGGCGCGCTTTAAGACCTGTTCCGATCAATATCACGCGAATACCGCAACCAACTCCAATGGCGGCCTGAAAAGGGACGCCTATTTGAAAGAATGCAAAAAACGTTTGAAGGGCTGACTCGCCGTGGGAAAAGTAAGTTTTCAGAGCGGATTTATTCTCGCGTTGAGGTGATTTTTCTCAAACAGGGTGTTGGGTATTCGCACCGGTTTAGCGCAAAGAACTCAAGTGAGAGCACTGCCAAATATGGAGAACCGCGACAACTGCGAGCGACGCCCTTCACCAGACGCCCTCTTGCGTGAGGCACTGCAGGCCGAACAAGGCCGCCTAAAGATCTTTCTCGGTGCCGCGCCCGGCGTCGGAAAGACCTATGAAATGCTGACTGCAGCGCGGGCAAAGAACAAGGAAGGCATCGATGTCGTCATCGGCGTCGCCGAGACGCATGGCCGCAAGGAGACCGAGGCGCTTCTTCAGGGGCTCGAAATCATCCCGCGCCGGATCGTCCCTTATAAGGGCCACGAGCTCGCTGAAATGGACCTCGACGCCGTTTTGGCCCGGAAGCCGGCCCTCGTTCTGGTCGACGAGCTTGCCCATACCAATGCACCGGAGAGCCGGCATCCGAAGCGTTACATGGATGTCGAAGAGTTGCTCGCCGCCGGGATCGACGTCTATACGACCCTCAACATCCAGCATGTCGAAAGCCTGAACGACATTGTCGCCGGAATCACAAAAATCAGAAGTCCGTGAGACCGTGCCGGATTCCATCATCGATCTCGCTTGCGACATCGAATTGGTCGATCTGACGCCCGACGATTTGATTGCCCGCCTCAATGAAGGCAAGGTCTATGTACCCGAGCAAGCAGAGCGTGCCACAAGAAATTATTTCTCGCCCGGCAACCTCACAGCTCTGCGGGAGCTCGCGCTGCGCCGGACCGCGCAAAGGGTCGACGCTCAGATGGTCGACTACATGCGCGCGCATCGCGTTGAAGGCTCGTGGCCTGCGAGTGAGCGCCTACTCGTCCTGGTCGATTCCGTACCGGGTGCCAACGCAATCATACGCCATGCAAAGCGAATGGCCGATCGCCTGCGCGCACAATGGACCGCGATCCATGTCGAAACGCCGGCCGACGCGTACGCGAGCGAGGTGGAGCGCGATAAGGTCGCCCAATCTCTTCGCCTCGCGCAAAGGCTCGGAGCTGCGGCGATTTCCATTCCCGGCGAGGACGTTGCATTGACCGTGGCCGACTATGCCGAGGCCAATCATTTTGCGCATATCATAGCCGCCAAACAAGAACGCCGGCGCTGGTGGAGTTTTTTCAAGGAACCTTTTGCCGAAAAACTGATCCATGCCGCGGGCGATGCGAGCGTTCATTTCGTCGCGCGTGCGAAAGATCCCCAGTCTCAAAAGTCTGCCGAGAGCTTAGGATCAAAGCCAAAACGGACCGAGATCAAGGCCTATATTGTGAGCCTTGCCTATGTGGCGGCTGCCGTGCTCGTTGCTGTCTTGCTCCGTCGGGCACTTGGCGTCTCAAATCTCGCGCAAGTGTTCCTAATCGCGGTCCTCGCGAGCGCCGTGACATACGGCCTATGGGCGTCGCTCTTCGCCTGTATTGTCAGCGTCCTTGCTTATAACTTTTTTTTCATGCCGCCACTCTACACATTTACGATTGCGGATCCCGAGAATGTCGTGGTCCTGTTCTTTTTTTTCGTTGTGGCGCTGATTGCGAGCAATCTCGCCGCGCGGGTCCGTGCCCAAGCGGTCGCCGCACGGGAACGCACGCAAATCACCGAGGAACTCTATCTTTTCAGCCGCAAGCTTGCCGGGGTCGCAACACTCGACGACCTGCTTTGGACGACGGTGCATCAGATTGCTTTGATGCTGAAGGTGCGAGTCGTCGTGCTGTTGCCCGAGGACGGCGGTCTCGATGTCAAGGCCGGGTTTCCGCCCGAGGATATGCTTGATGAAGCAGATCTCGCAGCGGCGCGCTGGTGCTTTGAAAAAACTCAGGCGACGGGGCGTGGTGCCGATACGCTGCCTGGTGCCAAACGCCGGTTCATGCCATTGCGGACTGGGCGTGGCGCTGTGGGCGTTGTCGGAATCGATAGTGACAAACCGGGATTTCTTTTGACTCCGGAGGAATCCCGTCTTTTGGATGCTTTGTCGGATCAGGCAGCCTTGGCAATCGATCGCGTCAACCTCGCCGAAGACATTGACCGCGCGCGTCTGGCAGCGGAAACCGATCGCCTGCGTGCGGCCTTGCTGACTTCGATTTCGCACGATCTGCGCACGCCACTCGCGTCTATTCTCGGATCGGCGAGCAGCCTCGTCACACATGGACAAGAATTTGATGCAACTGTTCAAACGAGCCTGATGCGGACTATTTTGGAAGAGGCCGAGCGGCTCAATCGTTTTATCGGTAATCTTCTCGATATGACGCGGCTCGAATCGGGACCACTCGCTCCACAAACCGGCCCTGCCGATCTTTCTGACATCGTCGGCGCAACGTTACAAAGGGCGGACAAGATCCTTCAAAACTATTTGGTCGTAATCAATCTCGAAAGCGGTCTGCCGTTGCTCGATTTCGATATGGTGTTGATGGAGCAGGTTTTATTCAATCTCTTCGACAACGCTGCAAAATACGCGCCGCAAGGTTCGCGCATAGTGGTGAGGGCGCGGCGTGAGGGCGGTTTTGTCATCATCCAGGTCATCGATGAAGGCGAAGGCATTCCCGAGGCTGATCTCGAACGGATTTTTGACAAGTTCTATCGAGTTCGCCGTTCCGACCGGCAGCGTGCCGGCACCGGCCTAGGACTTGCCATCTGCCGTGGTTTCGTCGAAGCGATGGGAGGCTCGATCGCGGCCTCCAACCGGCTTGACCGGTCCGGCGCGGTTTTCACCATCAAGCTTCCTATGCCCGTGACGCCAAGACTGCCAGCCGAGGCCCTTCCGTGACGCCAGCAGCGGGTCCGATTCGGGTTCTTGTCGTCGATGACGAACCGCCAATACTTCGCTTTTTGCGCGTGAGCCTGCAAAGCCAGGGTTATATCGTATCCACCGCCGCCAATGCACGTGCAGCACTCGATATGGTCCGGGGGCACTCGGTCGATCTCGTCGTGCTCGATCTCGGACTTCCCGATATGGATGGCCTCGATGTCGTCAGTCAAATCAGGGATGGCGGCGAAACTCTGCCGATCATCATTCTATCGAGCCGTGACAACGAAAACGCCAAGGTCAAAGCGCTCGATCTCGGCGCTGATGACTATGTTACGAAACCATTTAGTATTGATGAGCTCCTGGCGCGCATACGCGCGGCGGAGCGGCATCGCTTGCAGCGGGAAGGCGAAAAGCCTTTGTTCCGTGCTGGCGACCTCAGCATCGATCTCGTGCGCCGAATCGTCACCGTGCGGGGCAATGAAGTAAAACTTTCGCCGCGCGAATTTGACGTTTTGCGTCTCCTGGCCGCGCATGCCGGCAAGGTATTGACCCACCGATTCATCCTACGGGAAATCTGGGGCGCCGACGCCGACGTGCAATATCTGCGCGTCTATATTCGCGCTCTGCGCCAAAAGATCGAGGCGGACCTTGAACGGCCTACCCATATTCTTACCGAGACTGGCGTCGGCTATCGTCTCCGCGGGCCGGACCCATGAATATTCAAAAGCGGTCCGCTCTTCATTTGCCGGAACATGAGCTATGGGCTAAAAGCTCTTGTAAAGGTAAAGTTATGGATCTTGCCGACCTTATCGAACCGGACCGAGTGATTTTTGCCGCCCGCACGAGCAATAAGCAGCAATTGCTCCAAGATCTCGCATCGCGCGCCGCCGCACTTTTAAATCTCGATGCGCCAGACAATCTTCATTGCGTTAAAGGCTCGCGAAGAGCTGGGTTCCACCGGCCTCGGCAATGGTATCGCGCTCCCGCATGCCCGCATCGAAGGGCTCGACCGGCTTTTCGGCATGTTCATGCGCCTCGAATCGGCCGATTCATTTCGATTCGATCGACGACAGACCTGTCGATCTCGTGTTTCTCTTACTCATCCCATCGGCGGCTGGTAGCCAGCATCTCGCCGCCCTTGCTTGTATATCGAGGTACCTGCGTGACAAGGAATTCGCTGCGAGATTGCGGAAAGCCCCAAGCGCTGCCGTGTTGTGCAGCCTACTTTGCGATCGCCCGCATTTGTGATCTTCCAGGGCAAACTTACAATCCCTCCCTGTCGCTCATACCCGCCCAATCAGATGCTCGGTGGTGCCAAGTCCGGTACGAAATCGAGCTTCGTGACTTGAATGTTTGAAGTGGACAGTCGGGCTCCCGGTGCTGCTACCGCGCTCAAACGAGCTCGACACATGCGCAGGTCCGCTACGCGGCTGCATGCCGAGGACGTCGCCGCAGGTAAAATTCCAATGTCTCAAGCCGAGCCACATTTTCCAGCCGGATGGTTGCGTTTGAAGCGGCGGGCGACGGTTGGCGCGGAACTTGCTTTCGCACTTACGCCGCGGCACAGGTTCGGCAGCGCCCGGCCACTTCCATGACCTGCGCGCGGCGCGAGAATTCGGCTTCCGTCGCAATCTCTAGGAGAGCTCCGCGCATGGCCGCCGAAGTTACCTCGACGACGTCGCCGCAAACGTCGCAAATCAGGAATACGATCGGCTCCTGGGCCGCGTGACCATGCCTGCAGGCGAGATAGGCATTGCGCGATGCGAGCCTATGGATGAGGCTGTTTTCGAGCAGAAAATCGAGCGCCCGGTAGATCGAAATCGGCGCCGGACGTTTGCCGGTCGCTTGCGCCACCCTGTCGATCATCTCATAGGCGCCAAGCGGGCGTCCTTCGCGGGCGAGAATTTCGAGAATACGCCGCCGGCCGGGAGTCAGGCTTATTTTGTTCCGGCGGCAGAGCGCAAGCGCGGCGGCAAGCGGGCCAATGGCACCAGGACCTTCAGGCTCCCCTGCTCCGGGAAGTTTCTCCAGGCGTGTTTCATGTGCAACGTTCATAGGGCCACAATACCCGAACTGCGCGATAAAAGCGATCTTCTGGCGCCGAACTCCGGTTCGGTTTCAACTTTCCGCGGCGCCGTTGTAGCATGGCAGCGCAGCAATTCGCCGCCTTGCCTCTTTCTGGACCATCTGGAGGACCCATGACCCTTAAAACGCGCAATGCCATCGTGACCGGCTCGACCAGCGGCATTGGTCTTGCCATCGCCCGCGCGCTCGCCAAGGAAGGCGCCAACGTAATGATCAATGGCATGGGCGATGCCGCACAGATCGAAGCCGAGCGGACGGGCATCGCGAAGGAGTTCGGCGTCACGGCGGTTTATTCGGGCGCCGACATGACCAAGCCGGATGAAATCCGCGCCATGGTGAAGGAAGCCGAAGCAAAGCTCGGCTCGGTCGATATTCTCGTCAACAACGCCGGGGTTCAGCATGTCGCGCCGATCGAAGATTTTCCGCGCGAAAATTGGGACATGATCATCTCCATCAATCTCTCCGCCGCGTTCCATGCGATGGCCGCCGCGATCCCCGGCATGAAGGCGCGCAAATGGGGCCGCATCCTCAGCACCGCCTCGGCCCATTCGCTGGTCGCCTCGCCATTTAAATCCGGCTATGTGACGGCCAAGCATGGCCTTGCCGGACTGACCAAGACGGCGGCGCTTGAACTCGCCACTTTCGGTATCACGGCCAATTGCGTCTCGCCGGGCTACGTCTGGACTCCGCTTGTCGAAAAGCAAATCCCTGAGACGATGGCGGCGCGCAATTTGACCCGGGAACAGGTAATCAACGACGTCCTCTTGACGGCGCAGCCGACCAAGCAATTCGTGACGCCGGATCAAGTCGCAGCGCTCTTCGTGTTTCTCTGTTCAGATGCAGCGGCCCAAATCACCGGCGCCAATTATTCGATCGATGGCGGCTGGACCGCCTGAGTTTGTTGCGCGGCCGGCGGCGAAGGCGAACAATCCGGTCGACTGGAGCCGGCATAAAAAGTGAACCTGGCTCTCCAGGGCGTATCGCATGGCGCCTTCACTTGGGGCGTCCTCGACCATTTGCTCGATGACGGTAGGCACGACATCGAAGCCATCACCGCGACGATTACATGCGCCCATTTGTGCGTGGGATCGACGGCGGACGTCCTCTCGAGTCCGCATCTGCCTCCTCAAAACTCGATGCTTCCTGGCCGTTGATTAGAAAATTGCATGGGCTTGAACGAGAGGCCGCCAAGCAATGGCTCGACGAGACCTACAATTCGATCGGGCGGCAAGGCACCCTCGATCGGAATCGCCTAGAGTTGAACTGTATTCGATCCGTGCTCACGAAATGGTGACCAGGATTGTCGCGTTCACCTACGTCTTCGCGCGAGGAACCAAAGTCCGCCGCATGTGTTTGATAGCGGCGCAAATCGTTGCGCTCAAACAGAAGGAGAACACCATGTTGCGTACGCTCGCCCTGTCTGCCTCGGTCTTTGCACTCGTCGGCAGCCTAGCAGTCGCTCAGGCGGAAACAATGGGGAATTCACGGAGTGGCCGCTCGGTCGCCGTGCCATCGTCGCTTTCGACGATGCACTGGCTGGCATCTGATATTTACAAGGCGGATGTCTATGACAATGCCGAGGATAAAATTGGCACAGTCACCGACCTCATCGTGGATAATAACGGCAACGTCACGACGGCGGTCGTTAGCGTCGGCGGTTTACTCGGCGTAGGTGCGAAGGACGTGGCGGTTCCTTTCAAGGAACTTAAAGTCACGTCGCGCGATGGCAAGGATTGGCTGGTCCTCAATGAAACCAAAGATCAGCTCAAGGCGGCGCCGGCTTTTGATAAGAAAACCAATAGCCAAATGTGAGGGTAAAGCCCGGATTTCGGGTGTTTACGCCAAGACAACATTGGAACCAACTCCACGCAACGACGGTTGGGCCGCAAGGCACGGTGGCCCAATGTTGCCGTACCGCTGAAACCAAAGGAATCTGCAATGGATTGGAATCGTATCGAAGGAAACTGGAAGCAGTTCAAAGGCAAGGTCAAGGAACAATGGGGACATCTCACGGATGATGATCTCGATAAAATTGCCGGCAAGCGCGAGCAGCTTGAGGGCAAGATTCAGGAAGGCGCTGGCATCACCAAGGATGCAGCACGCAAGGATGTCGACGCCTGGCTGAACAGGATGCAATAATCGAGTCTTCGCGTCCGAGTGAATCTATGCTTTGAGCGCACGACTTCGAAGGCCGCATGCGGCTAACCTGCCCGCCGATGCGGCCTTCGACGATTAACAGGAGAGTGGCGATGCCTCGTGGCGACAAATCGAAATACACCGGAAAACAGGAACGCAAAGCGGATCACATTGCCGAAAGTTATGAATCGCGTGGCGTATCGGAGAAAGAAGCTGAGCGCAGAGCTTGGGCAACCGTGAATAAAGAAAGCGGCGGCGGAAAGAAAAGCGGATCTGGCCGCGGTCAATCAGAATCCCACGCGTCATCAAAAAAGGGCGGCCGGCTTGGAGGCCGAGCATCGGCCAGCCGGCCAGCGGCCGAACGTTCAGCGGCGGCTAAGAGGGCAGCTGCGACGCGTAAGCGCCGTGCTTCGGCGTAAGCACACGATTGCGTTCAAATACCGAACCGTTGCGCGCGCGTCGAACTTTAATATCTATTCGCGATTTTTGACTACGACGTGGGCGCGCCATTCCAATCGATCCTCGCATCTTGCTGCTCATTGGCAAAACGTCGGCCAGAGGGCCAGCGGTGGGGCATTCAGCTGTCGCAAAGGCTACGGTGACGCGCAAACCTCGTGTTCCGTCGTGAGCGGCGACTTCACGATCAGATTGTCACAATACCGCTTGGGCGGGCACCGGACGCTGGTTTCGCATCGTGATTAAGCGCTGGCAAACAGTGAAGGAGACGGGAAATGCTTTCAACGATAGTGATTGTCGTCCTCATTCTGCTGATCATTGGCGCATTGCCGACTTGGCCGTACAGTGCGAGTTGGGGTTACGCGCCGGGCGGGGCGCTTGGCACGATCCTAGTGGTTGTATTGATTCTTGCGCTATTAGGACGAATATAGTCTGATACCATAGACCTTCAATTCTCTAGCAGAGGGACCCGCGAGCGCGGCATCCGCTGCGCTCTTCCGTTCCGGGTAATTTAGACAACCGCACGTCCAGCACACGTAGCGGCCATTCACAGGCTTTGGTGCGCGGAGCAACGCTTCCGATGCCCGTCCAAAGCGGCATTTTCCGCGTCGAAATGCGCTCACCGGCAGGATGCCTGCTTCCGCGACATTGAACGGAAGGCGTCCACACTATGCCGTTGCATGGCTGCAACGCCCCGTTGCGGATTTTCCGGCATACCGGTCCCCCAAACAATATTAATATCCATCAAAGACTTATGGCATCAAATCTTAGGGGTGGAAAATGGCTTTTGATCGTCTCCACGCGGTTCCGGGGCGCAAACCACACCGTCTCGATCACATGGCTTTGCCTGGGCGCTACTCAGATCGAATTGGCACCGACAAACTTGCAGATATAAACAGGGATAGCCAAAAGACGGTTCTGCCGTTGCAGACCTTAAGAAGATTAACGGGAGCCTGCAAGCTGCGTTTTCTCGAAAGTCTGCAAGGCGTAATCTTGCGCAATGGGCTGTGCCACCTCGAAGCGGCACGGCGGCACACGAATATTGTAGTTCAACGCGAGAAACAGGCCGATCGAATTGGGGTGATAGCAGCTTCCGTTCTTGCGCGCGCAAATGGCGGCATTGATGAAACGCGGTAGCAACGCCGGCCAATTAGGAACAAAGACAGGACCTGGCTTGCCCTCGCAAGAGGCGTCAGAACTAAATGACGCCAGCTCCAAAGTCGTCCGGCTTCGCGAAGCGGGCCACAGGTTCGAAGCGCAGATTCGCAAGCTCGAACGGCAATTTGATACGCGAGCAAAAAAGCTGAGCGAGGAATTCCTGTCCGAAGTTGACCAACTGAACGGCGAGGAATGACATGACAGTCGTGAGTGGCTCAATTCCGGTCGCGCGCTAAATATAACTCTTATAATAGGGAGAGCGCCAAGCCGCTCAATCGGGGGCCCGCAAAATCGCAGGATGCCACTCCGGCGCCTTTCAAAGGTTCGCAGACGATTTCGCCGGCGGCCCCGTCCGGCAGGCGAGTTGTCGCGCGGAAATTTTCCCGTGTTACGATACCGTCATGATTTTAGCGGCCCGCTGTCGCAACGCCTGTGGGGTCGCGCGATCCCATTCCGCTGTCGCACGCCCAACGGAAGGCGACCCTATCGCTTGCGTCCAGCCACTTCGGGAGCGGTCCTCAATTGACACGGCGCGGCGTTTAAATTTCAGTCAGGCAGCGCGGACCGTGGCAACTATGTACCGAATCAAACTGGAATCTACGTTGTGCCACACGAGCGATGCCCACCACATTGAGTTGTTATCATGCGGGTGCGTCGAGTTCGTACCAAATAATTTCATGCGAAAGACTTTTTGGCGCGATTGGTCCTGACGAGTATCCGTTCAATTGGCGCAAAATCGTGGTCTCATTTATGTGCATGATCGGAAAATCTCCGCTCGCTTTCACAACGTCAGAAGTCCTGAAACTTTCGGCTTGACCGGTTGGCTTTGCGCAGGAGCGGCCTCCCTTTGGGCAAGCGTCGGCGTGATTTCATTCGACGCGCGATCGGCTTGGCGAGGCGCAAAGCCCGCGGCAGCCGCATTAGCGGCGGCCAATTCGGAACTCGTGAGCCGCGCGGCAACCTCGTCGCGTTTCCGGGCAGCTTCGGCGTCGCCCGCCGCCGCGACGATCGCAAACCAGGTGTAAGATTTGACAAGGTCTTTCGGCAGCCCAAGGCCCCGCGCGAGCAGAACCGCCAAATTATATTGGCTGTCACCAATGCCATATTCTGCCGCTTTGCCAAACCACAATGCCGCGCTCGTATAATTGGGCTTGCCCCCCTCGGCAGCGAGCACGCCGAGATTATGCATGGCGCGCGTGTTGCCTTTCTCAGCCGCCCGCTGATATAAATCCTTGGCGTGCTGCACGTCCTTGCCGACCCCGAGGCCTTTTTCGTAAAGCGACGCGAGCCGGTATTCCGCTACAGCGAGACCTTGCTGCGCCGCCTTCTCGTACCATTGCGCAGCCAATTCATAATTCCTCGGACCGGCGCCGCCTTCGGCGTAACGAACTGCCAGATCGAACTGTGCCGCCGCGCTGCCGGTTTCGGTTTGGCCAGCAAGTTTTTCATTTGGCCTAACCGCCGGCGAAATTGCCCGCGCAGTTAGCTGGCCGGCGGCAGGCACTGGCGGCGGTGCGGCCAAGGCCTCTGATGGAACAGCGAGCACGCGGACCGTGGCTGCAGGAGGCGCGGGCGGCGCGGAGAAGCTCGTTATGTTGCTCGGGCGAATCGGACCGGCCACGATGGCGTCACTGCCCGCTATGGCTCGCGTGGCCGCCGAGGCTTTTCCGAAAGCGGCGGCGCTGTCCGAAGCAAAGCCGGGTTCCGCCGGCGCGGCCGGCCGCGATGGATTGAGCAGGGCGGTCATTGTGCTCGCCACGCCAGCTGCCGGAAGTCGGTCTGCTGGCGATTTGTTCAGTCGCGCCTGGATTGCTGGTAGCCGCCCCTTGGGCGTTATGTTTACCAAGGTCTGGCTTACGACGGCCGCCGAATTTCCATGCTCGGCGGAATTTTCAGAGTGCTTTAAAAAAGCAGGCATGAAATCGTGCAAATTGTTATGTGCGAGCGTTTTGGCCAGGGCATAGGCGCCAATCGCGGCGACCATGAGGACGGCGCCCAAAACGAGCTTACGCTTATCTGCGATGAAAAGGCCTCTGCTCCGGCCCACTAGAAAGGCGCCCAGCTTTGCCCTGCCGCCGTCTTTAGCCGTAGATTTAGGCGCCGCGCCATCCAGCTCCATTTGCGCGGTCCGTGCCGCGCGGCGGGCGGCGGCGATGAAATCGGTGCGGCTCTCCGCCTCCTCGCGAACCGGAGGAGCCTTGGGCGGCGCACCACTGGGCTCGCTGGTTTCGCCCCGGCCAGGAAAGCCAAGGCCGGGTTCAATCAGAAATCCAGCCTCAGTAGCCGTGTCGTCTTGCGCGGCAGGTTGGCGCTTCGCGGCGCCTCGCGCGCCATCTCCGGCAGGAACCTCCCTGGCGAGCGGATACTCGTATTGCGCGATGTACGATAAGATCGGCGCGAACGGGTCTTCAGGGGCAACCCCGCCGCCGCGGCGGTCTGGCCGCATCCCGCTTGTGGCGGCCTCCAGGCGAGCGCAGTAGCCGGCGACTTGTTGCAAGGATTCCTGGATTGCGGTCAAGGCGAGCTGCGTGCGCTGGGCGGTTTCCTCGTGAAGCGCGTGCAGGCCGGCGACTCCGCGCATGATGCTTTGCGCATCTTCGAAGGAATCAGACCCATTCGACGATTTCGGCTCGACCGCATTGGACAGGCCGTCCACAATCCGACGCATCTCGTCGAACTGGTTGGATAGGCCGCCGATAGAACCTTCGAGCGAAGTCAGCGAAGCAAGGCCTTCGCCGAGGCGGTCGAAACGCAGGGCGAGCATGGCGATCTCTCGTTCCAAAGCCGCGCTTGCGTGCTGGCTTTCACCACGATCCCGGGCGAGCTCCTTCCTTTTGCCGGCGCTGCCGGCCAGATTCCCTCGCGCGTTTATTTCGACGGCGTCCGCGGCCAGTCCTGCTTCGAGCCTCGCGGCGAGGTGCCGGCGCGAGGTCTCGATCTGCCGCGTAAGCGCATCGGAGCGAGCCAGCACCGTGCCTACCGCCGGCAATTTTTCAAGGATGGGAGTTTCGGTCCCTTGACCCTCGAACGCGGCCCTGTAAGATTTTGTCGCCTCGAGTTGCGCAATTGGCCGCTGAAACTCCCGCGCGAGACGGTCGAATTGTTCCAGCGAACCCGCGCATTCGCCAAGTACCCGCATGGTTTGGGCGCTCCCCGCCAAATCGCGAACCGGGGTTTCAAGTGCAACTCCCGGCCTCGCTTCTGCGCCGGGCACGCCAGCTTTGTCACCGCAATCGGAGGAGCCTTCGTCGCAAAAATTCCGGGCGCCGTCATCGCCGGCAATTTCAAGCTTTCCGGCGACCGCCGCGACGTCCTTTTCCGGGCCGCCTAAAATCGGCCTGGGCGCCGGCGAGCTAGCGTGATTCGAAGCCATTGCATCCGACACCGGCGAGGTCCGCGTGGCAGCACCGCCGCCGACAGTTTGCAAGGCGGTCTTCAGCTCCCGTGCTTCGACCGTGGCGGGCATTTGGCGAGACGCACGTAGCTCGGCTTCAAGCCCGGCCAGCGCGGCCCTTAGCGAATCGTTGTCGCCGAGTCCGCGATTACGTAGCCGCGCCTCCAATTCATTCAATTGTTGGAAGAGCTTCGCGCCGCTTTCCCGGTCCGTCTGGAACGTGGTCAAACCCTGTGAGAGTAGTTTCGCGATCCCCGCGACAAGCCCCGCGGCTTGTTCCATGCTCTCGGCCGGATGTACTTCCAGGCCTCCATGCGCGGCAGAGAGGAGCGCTTGCGGGTCGCCCGAATTTTGAGAACCATGATCACCATTAGAGGAAATTGCGGACACAGGCTGCCTTTCACCTTCAAAAAACCAGGTATGATTCGCAATTTCGCGCCATTGGCTTGCCCGGAGCAGACTAACAAAGCGAGCTTCGCCTGTGCCTGGGTTCTGCCGGATCCCGCGGCTCCGGCATGGCGTTACCTATTATGCGGCAAAGCCTCCCTCCCGGCAAACCGTGCCGAGGATAAGCCCGGCGCCGCCGGTTCGAGAGCGCCAAATTCACATCCTTGACTTCAAAGTTCCGAAGCGCTCGGGGTCAGCTGTACGACGAATGGGGTGTTTCGGCCGGGGCGGCAATGTTATTCTCCCGCGGCCCGCCGCAGGAGAGAACGCATGACCAAGGGTAACGCATGACCAAGGGTAAAGTGTGTCTTGCGGCCGCACTGGTCGTTCTGGCTGCAGTCCAGTCAACTGCGCCCGCTCAGGTGTGCAAATCACTGCCGCATCCAGCGACCCTATGCGCCGTCGTACCGGCCTCAACGGATGTCGTCGGCGATCGTAACGGCCGCGTTGAATATACGGTAACCGGAAAGGTCCTGGTCGCCGGGCAATCCAAGGATGGGCGATGGGCACGTATCGGGATGCCCTGCACCGGACATATAGGCTGGATAGCCCGTCAGGACCTTGATTGTGAAGCCGCCTCAGATAGTGTGCGGGAGCCTGCGAAGTAGGCGTCTCCAAGCTTCGCGGGTTTGACGATAGGGCGAAGTTTTCCGCGCGAGCTTGCACACAAAAACTCATATATCGCTTGGCGGCCGAAAAGCGTATCCGAACTTTGAACTTTTGACATCATGTGACCCCGCGGCTTTTCTCAGTCAGGAGCCGCACTTGCCGCGATCGCGGCTGGCTCAATTGCCGAAACAGGCGGGAAAGAGGCCAGCGGCACCGTCCATGGCGTCAGTATCGCTATAGATCATGGGCTCCGTTTCGGAATCGATGAGCCTGCCATCGATCACCTTTCCCAGCACTACCACATGATCGCCTGCTCGATGTTCGCCTACCACACGACATTCGAACCAGGCCAAGGACTGGTGCAACAACGGGACCCCAATGCGGCCCGGCGTCCATTCCGTCGAGGCCAATTTGCCTTCGCTCGCCCGCCCGCCAAAATGGGCGGCAAGCTCCAACTGGCCCTTCTTCAGCACGTTAACGCTGAACGCTCCGCCCTGCTTCAAAAGCCCGTAGGAAGAATGGCGCGGATTGATGCTCAAGGCCAGCAGCAAGGGATCGTAAGAGACCTGCATTACGAAGGCCGCAGTAAAAGCATTGCGTACTTCCCCATGAGCGACGCCCACCACATAAACGCCCGTCGTCAAGCTCTCAAACAAACGTGCAAGCGAATCGCTCATCCGCGGCTCCCTGTTTCCGGCTCTTCTGCCTCTGCATCAACACTCAATTAGCGCGCGGGTGCCGCAGGGCCAGCCGCTTTTCCCGGCGCGCGCGGCGCGGAACACTTCATTCATCGCTCGGCGGCCGAAAAGCGTATCTGAACTTTGAAGTCAAGGAGCGTGCCTGCCGGAGGCGGCGGCGCTTCGAAATCGGACCTGCCCGATTTCGATATCATTAAAGCCCATCTCGGCAACAGCCGAGATGGGTGCGCCGTCCTTGACTTCAAAGTTCAGATACGCTCCGTTCAGCCGCGCGATGAATGATAAGGTGTGGCCGGGGCTAGCCTTTGAGTAAAGGCAAATTCGCACGCTTCAAGGAGACTGCAAAATCTCTTGCGGCAATGTCGCGGGTACAGTTCGCACGGTGCACCCGTGCGATTTCCATAACTCTTGCTTAGGTGATCAATATGAAACTTCAGATTGCTAATCTTGAAAGTTGGGTTCTGACGGGACTCTTGCTGGCATATGCCCCGCTAAGCTTCGCAACTTATGCATTGGCCGGAGAGGCCGATCTCAACCTTGTTTGCACCGGGAACAGCTACAAACAGGACGGACCGTTTCCCAAAGTCGAGACATTCTCCTTCAAGACCGAGGGAAAGAAGCCGGTTATGCTTGGAGGGCCAGGTTTGGAAAAGCCCGTCAAGGCGCGCATCAGCGCAAACAACGCGATCCAATTGAAATTCGTGGCTGGTAAATTCACTGGGGAGTATTTCAAATTCACCGGTGACTTGTTCCTGATCCATACGGACGGGCGCCTCACCAGGCTCACGTGTAAGCCCGTGTGATGGCATCGCCAATTTGCGCCACATCCGTGAGCAACAAAATTCTCATGACGCCCTATATTTGCGAAAACCGCCTCGGCTTTTCCCCGTTACGTGTGGATTCGGCCGGGGCGACCGCCCCCACGCAAGTTCAGCCGGCATCACATCGCTGTGTGCGCGACGTTTCGACGCGTCGACGTTCAGGCCAAAGTTCGGGTCAGCGTTCACGGCAAAACAGGCGCGTCCAGCCAGGGGAGCGTGGCTTCTTCATCATGGCTTTCGGCGAGGGCATTGCCTAGATGGCGGGCATTGCTTAGATGGCGGGCACTGATAGAAGGTGATTGTGGTCAGCGCCAAGCTCAGGTCAGGCAGGAATGCAAGAGACCCGAGTTTAGCAAAGCTTAAGTGCGGGACACTGAATTTCGCCATATTTAAGGTCTCTGCCATCTGTCAAGTAATGAAACGAAACTAACGCATAGGTGTGGTTTCGAACTCTTAGTAATTAACAGCTGTAACGAAATGTTCCTCCTCAATTGTTATGAGAGGTAGTGATGAAGCAGCTAATGATCCCGGACGTCGAAGACGCCGAAGAGAACGTTTCCGACCACATAGCCGTGCTTGCTCGCGCTTTAGCCGCATTGGCGATGGCCAACGGTCCTATCACCATCCTTGAATACACTTGTTGCGTTAAAACTGTTAGCAAAATCGCGGAAAGCATAACGGACCCTGGGTTGTCTGCATCGGACGGCCCCGCCCTGCTTGCTGCGATCGTCATGCGTGCCTTGGCGTCCGGCAAGAGCGATCTCGATGGGGCACTAAAGGAACTCAAGGCTGCCTTTAAATCACTGCCCGATGATGTTCGAAAGGCGGCGCTGGAGACAACTGCACCAATTGTAGCGCTCCAAGGGGATCAGGCATACGATCTTTATGCTCGAGTAGCAAAGGCACTGAACACTCGAGTTGATCCGCGTGTCTTGTCCAATTTCGTGCCCCCGAGGGATCGCAGCTTCTTCAATATTATCAAAGGATTCGGTAAGCAGCGGGACCAAAGACTGGATAGCATTCTCGGTGTAGCCTATGCCTACGGCCATGCCCAACTGGTAGAAGAGATCTCAAACAAGTTAGCCGAGGGAAGTCCGCAAGATTTGGAAGACGCACGCAAGCTGTGTCATGGTTTGGTACAACAGATCAGAGCCGACGCCGATGAACTATTCAAACAGCGTGAATCTTTAGCGTTACGACGAGAACTTGCTACAAAGGTGGTTGACGCAATCTCGTCTAACGTGCAACAAGTAAAGCAACGTCTTCACGCTCTGGAGAGGGAGGTTGAACTTCAAAAGCGAGAGTTCGCGGAAGATGTTGAGGATTTCATTGCGAACGCGGGTAACGAAATCGCATTGGGACTGCAAGATCGAGCGCGAGGCGGCGACTGGTTGAAGGAGAGCGTCTGGAAAACTTTCGCCAAGAATCAACACGGAAGAGCGCTCCAAGCCCGCTATGAGAAATTGAAATGGCGGCACGAACGGCGGGTCGAATTACTCGAGAAAGAGTTGATGCTTTTTCAAAATGAGTTATCGGCGTCGCGTCCTCGTCTGCTTCGAAATATCGATCAAAAAGAGTTTGTAGAGCTCCTGCTGCCTCAGCCATCTAGTGCGCGGTTCATGACCTCAATTGATCAAGCGGCAAGCTTTACGATCTTGGCAACCGGCGTGGCTGGTGCGGGATCGCTCGCAATGGTCGCCACAGGGTTTGCAACCCTGACGGCGCCCCTGGCCGTCCCTTTGTCGGCTGCGATTATCGGACCGATGGCCATCGCCTATCTTTATAAGGCGTTTACCAACCCAGAGGAGCGCAAGCAAAAAGAAATTCACAACAAGCTGCAGGACATTGAAGAAGGTATCAGGAAAGTGTTGGAAGGAGCAAAAGAAACACAAGCGGCGACACTTGAGGCCCTCGTGAACGAGTTTTACAACGCCGCTGAATGGTATCTCGTTCCGTTGGTACACTCGTCGCGGCGAGCTGTTGATATCGTTAGCCTGCAAGAGCGCTTGATCGAGCAGTCCGTCGAAAACACGATCGGCTCGTTGGAATCTCTGAGTCTGGTATGAAGTCTTCACTTGGTCCAATGATTTTTCCGCCTGCTGACGGCACAGGGCTTTACCAACAGCGGAACCGAAAAGCCCTTCGCCAGTGACGCTACCTAGCAAAAGATCCGCCCTCGAAAAGCACTGCCTTCAGCTATTGGGAGGGCGCTCATTTCCGGCGCGGCTTGTGCGGGAAAATCCATTCATCGCATGGCGGCAGAAAAGCGCGACTGAACTTTGAACTCAAGGATCGTAGACCGCCGGAGGCGGCGGCGCTTCGAAATCGGGCCCGCCCGATTTCGACATCATTAATGCCCATCTCGGCAACAGCCGAGATGGGTTCGCCGTCCTTGACTTCAAAGTTCAAATGCGCTCGGGCTCAGCCGCGCGATGAACGGGAAGCTGTGGCCGGGGCGGCCGCGCGCGCCTCATAAACCAATGAGAAAGACGCGCCCATGAAAGCCAAACCAAGCGGCGGATTGAAAGCTTCGGCTTTGTTGGCAATCCTCGCCGTCGGATCGCCGGCTGACGCGAGAGCGGACATGGCGTGGAACTGGTCCTACCGCAACCCCGATACCAAAGTCACCGCGGCGGGCACACTGACCACCAAGGATCGAATGGCGGATTCCTATTTGATCACGGCCATCACCGGTTTTTGGAACGGCGCTGCGATTACGGGTCTTGAGGCTGTTCGTTCCTGCTGTTCGCCTCCGGGGTGGAACAACAATCTGCTGCTTGATGGCAGTCCCAAGCTTGATAAAGGGGGCCTCGCGTTTGGCGTCAGTGGAGGCTTAAAAATAAATCTTTTCTATAAGGAAGGCAGATACGCCTACGAAATCCAAAATGGCTCTGAACTGTTCGGCGGTGCTTTCGACGCGACGCCCAGTGGCACGCAATGATTTGAACCCATTGAGCACTTCGCTCAGGCGCCTGAATTTATGTAAATCGTCTTGCCGGTGCTCGCGGCGCGGAAAAACCCATTCATCGCTTGGCGGCAGAAAAGCGTATCCGAACTTTGAACTCTTGACATCATAGGACCCCGCGGCTTTTCTCAATCAGGAGCCGCTCTCGCCGTGATCGCGGCTGGCTCAATTGCCGAAACTGGTTGGAAACGGGGCAGCTGAACCGTCCATGGCGCCCGTCTCGCTATAAATCATGGGCACGGCGCTGGAATCGATGAGCCGTCCGTCGATCACCTTTCCCAGCACCACCACATGGTCGCCTGCCGGATGTTCGCTTACCACCTGACACTCGAACCAGGCCAAGGACTGGTGCAGCAAGGGGACCCCAGTGCGGCCCGGCGTCCATTCCGTCGAAGCCAATTTGTTGGCGCTTGCTCGCTCGCCAAAAAGGGCGGCAAGCTCCAACTGGCCCTTCTTCAGCACGTTAACGCTGAACGCTCCGCCTCGCTTTAGTAGCCCGTAGGAGGAATGGCGTGGATTGATGCCCAAGGCCAGAGTCAAGGGATCGTAAGATACCTGCATCACGAAGGCGGCGGTAAAGGCGTTGCACACTTCCCCATGAGCGACGCCCACCACATATACGCCCGTCGTCAAGCTCTTAAACAAACGTGCAAGCAAATCGCTCATCTGCGGCTCCCTGTTTCCGGCTCTTCTGCCTCTGCATCAACACTCAATTAGCGCGCGGGTGCCGCAGGGCCAGCCGCTTTTCCCGGCGCGCGCGGCGCAGAAAAATCCATTCATCGCTCGGCGGCCAAAAAGCGCATCGGAACTTTGAACTCAAGGAGCATGCCCGCCGGAGGCGGCGCGTCCTTGAGTTCAAAGTTCAGATGCGCCTTGGGTCTGCCGTGCGATAAATGGGCTGTTGCGGCCGGGGCGGGCGCGCTCGCGCCTCATAAACCAATGAGAAAGACGCGCCCATGAAAGCCAAACCAAGCAGCGGTTTGAAAGCTCTGGCTTTGTTGCCAATCCTCGCTGTCGCCTGGCCGGTGAACGCGAGAGCGGACATCGCGTGGAACTGGTCCTACCTCTTCGGCGGCGTTTTCGATGCGACGCCGAATGGCGCGCAATGATTTGAGCCCGTTGAGCACTCTTTGCAAAGATGAAGATGCCGACCGCGTTTGAGTACGTCAAGCCGGCAGCCCCGGCACTCCGTGCCGTCATTGACTCCGAAGTTCAGATACCCTCGGGGTCAGACGCGCGAGGAATGACGCGGTGTGCCGGGATTCTATGTCGTACAATAGACCCTATTTTTGTTCAGTGTGCGGAAGCTGACGAACAGGATTCTCGGCAGCTTTTGGAAACACAAGCTTTGGAGCGATATCTTTTAGTGAGTCAAACGCTGCAGCCTTAGCTTTTTCCTTTTCATCATTTGTAGTCGTGGTGGCTGGTGGAAGGAATCGAACTTCAACGGTCATGCCGCGTTCGATACGCGCCAACATAGACTCTAATGCCATCTTTATATGTTGGCGTTGTTCGCGAAGGCGTTCGCTTTTGTCGACGTTCGCAACAAGCTCCTCAGTCTTTGCTTCTATGGCTTCATCAATCGTCGAATTGATTTTTTTATCGAACATCTCTTCAACGTCTTTTTCGCTGAATGCAGGGAGCTTGCGAGCTTCGGCGCGGACTTTTCGGATGTCTTCAACTTGTTTCCACGTGTTAAGGGCCCAGGTGACCACTCCCCCGATTAAAGCAATCGTCGCAACATTGATGTGAAAGAAAAATTGTGGATCGGATGTCGATATCTGCCGCACTTCAATCGGTTCGACAGCGCCCGTGGCGAGCTCGGAAAAGGCGCGGAGGATAAATCTTATCTCTCCCAATTCCTTAATGAGGGGCTCCAACTCGTTCTTGAAGAGATCACGTGGCAAGAGAATTCCTATCTCTGCATCGCCTTGACCTAAAGTCGTGGCTTCGATCCCAACCGCTTTGAGAGAGTCTCGAAGCCGTGTTATCTGCTCAATATAATGTTGCCTTTTTTCGAGAAGCTTTTGGAGGTTCTGCTGCGTAACTGCAGGAGTGACCACATTTTTTTGCAGCCATTCATCGATCTCGCCTGCGAGATCGACAACAAAAAAACTCTCGCCGCCAATTTCTTCGATAAGTGCAATTTGGGTTGGCTGGAGCCTCTCCTGTATTTGTGCTGAAGAACTCCGCAACTGTTCAACGGCAGCAGAAAATTGCGTTTGGAATTGAGGTTGCTGAGGTTGCGAAATGATGTTCCCCAGCGCACTATTTGCATCGTTTAATCTTCCCTGAATTTGAAATTGTGCCTCTATGTCCAAGAGCAAATCGACAATTTCTCTCAATCGCGACGCGTTCATTCTCTGCCCCATCTGCAAAAGGAAAAGTAACCAACCGTCAGCGGCTTACGATTGTAGGGCACTTCCTGACGCAATTAACTACAGCCCGTCGTCGCCCCACATGTGTCGCACTTCAAGCATGTCCCATTGCGCACGAGGGTAAAATTCCCGCACTCGCCGCAGGCCTCTCCCGTAAATCCTTTCAGCCGCGCCTGGCTGCGCTTCTCACTAACGTCCGCCCGCCCGGCGGGAGGCGTCCGCTCAAGCCCGCTGGGTTCTTCCTCGGTTAGCGCTTGGAGATCGCGCGCCCCGCCGCTCTGCACCAGCAGCAATTTGCCGGCCTTGGAGCGGACAAAACCGCGGGACACGAATTTTTCGCTCGATCCGGGCGCGGCGCCTTGTGGCGGGCGGCCTTGCGTCGAGCCCTTGCCAAGCACGTCGTGACCGATGTCGGAGGGATCGATGTGGGCGAGATCGTTGCGGCCCAAATATGAGATCGCGAGCTCGCGGAACATATAGTCGAGGATGGAGGTCGCGTTCTTGATCGCGTCGTTGCCTTGCACGAGCCCCGCCGGCTCAAAACGGGTAAACGTGAAGGCGTCGACATATTCTTCCAGCGGCACGCCATATTGCAGGCCGACCGAAATCGCGATGGCAAAGTTGTTCATCAGCGAGCGGAACGCCGCGCCTTCCTTGTGCATGTCGATAAAAATTTCGCCGAGCCGCCCATCGGCATATTCGCCGGTGCGCAAATAGACCTTGTGGCCGCCGACCACCGCCTTTTGCGTATAGCCCTTGCGCCGGTCAGGCAGGCGCTCGCGCTCCCGCATGCGCTCGACAATCCGCTCGACGATTTGTTCGGCGACGGCGGTGGCACGGGCCGGCGCGTTCGCGGCGATCAGCGCCTCGACGGCTTCCTCAACCTCATCGTCGTCATCGCCGATCAACTGGCTGCTCAAAGGCTGCGACAATTTCGAGCCGTCGCGGTAAAGCGCATTGGCTTTCAAGCCGAGCCGCCAGGAGAGCATATAGGCGTCCTTGCAATCCTCGATGCTCGCGCCGTTCGGCATGTTGATCGTCTTCGAGATCGCGCCGGATATGAAGGGCTGTGCCGCCGCCATCATCCGGATGTGGCTTTCGGCGGAGAGATAGCGCTTGCCGGTGCGCCCGCAAGGACTGGCGCAATCGAACACGGCGTAATGCTCCGGCTTTCAAATGCGGCGCGCCTTCGAGCGTCATGGCGCCGCAGACATAAATATTGGCCGCCTCGATTTCCGCGCGGGAAAATCCCAAAAAGCTCAAAAGATCGAAATTTTGGTCCGCCAGCTTTTCGCCTGGTATTTTCAAGACGTCGCGCAGAAATTCCGCGCCAAGAGTCCATTTGTTGAAGACGAATTTGATGTCGAAGGCGCTCGCCAGCGCCGCCTCCAATTGGGTGAGTTTTTCCGCCGTAAACCCTTTCGCGGAAAGGCTCTCGTGATTGATCGCGGGGGCATTTCGCAACGAGCCATGCCCCGTCGCATAGGTCACGATCTCGTCGATCTCGGTTTCCGAATAGGCGAGCGTGCGCAATGCTTCGGGGACGGCGCGGTTGATGATCTTGAAATAGCCGCCGCCCGCGAGTTTCTTGAATTTGACGAGCGCGAAATCGGGCTCGATCCCCGTCGTGTCGCAATCCATCACGAGACCGATCGTGCCGGTCGGCGCGACAACGCTCACCTGCGCGTTGCGATAGCCGTGGCGCGCGCCGAGCGTCACCGCGCGCGCCCAAGCGGCGCTGGCATGTTCGCCAAGCGCTCTATCCGGCAAAGCCGCGTGATCGAGGGGCATCGGCGCGATAAACAAAGCCTCATAGCCGGACGCCTCGCCATTCGCGGCCCGCGCGTGGTTGCGCATCACGCGCAGCATCGCGCTGGAATTCTCGCCATAGCCCTCGAAGGCGCCGAGTTCGCCCGCCATCTCCGCCGACGTGGCATAGGCAACGCCCGTCATGATCGCCGAAAGCGCGCCGCAGATCGCGCGGCCCTCGATACTGTCGTAGGGGATGCCGGACGCCATCAACAGCCCGCCGGCATTAGCATAGCCAAGGCCCAGCGTGCGGTAATCGTAAGAGCGCCTGGCGATTTCCTTGGCCGGAAATTGCGCCATCATGACCGAGATTTCGAGCACGATCGTCCACAGCCGCGCCGCGTGCTCATAAGAGTCGATATCGAATTTTCCCGCAGCATTGCGGAACTGAATGAGATTGAGCGAGGCGAGATTACATGCCGTGTCATCCAGAAACATATATTCCGAGCACGGATTGGAGGCGGTGATGGGGCCTGCCGCCGGGCAGGTGTGCCAATCGTTGATCGTCGTGTGATATTGCAGGCCGGGATCGGCCGAGGCCCAGGCGGCAGCGGCGATCTTGTCCCACAGATCGCGGGCCTTCAGCGTCTTGTGCGGCTTGCCGTCGACCCGCCGGGTCAAGGTCCACTCGCCGTCGTCCTCAACCGCGCGCAGAAATTCGTCGCTCACGCGCACGGAATTGTTCGAGTTCTGACCAGCGACGGTGATATAGGCCTCGGAGTCCCAATCGGTGGTAAACGATTCGAACTCGATATTTTTTTGGCCCTGCCGCGCCAGCTGAATGGTTTTCTTGATGGCGGCGTCGGGGACGAAGGCCCGCCGGGCGAGCTTGATTTCCTGCTTGAGGGCGGGGTTTTTTTCCGGATCGAAACAATCCTCGCCCGATCCTTCGCAATTGACGCAAGCGCGAAGGATGGCTCTCACCGCCTTTTGCAGAATTTTCGAGCCAGTGACAAGCGCGGCGACTTTCCGCTCCTCCTTCACCTTCCATTCGATAAAATCCTCGATGTCGGGATGATCGGCATCGACGATGACCATTTTCGCGGCCCGCCTTGTCGTGCCGCCCGACTTGATCGCACCCGCCGCACGGTCGCCGATTTTCAGGAACGACATCAGGCCGGAGGATTTTCCACCGCCAGACAGCGTTTCGTTCTCGCCGCGCAATTTGGAAAAGTTCGAGCCGGTGCCGGAGCCATATTTGAAGAGCCTGGCTTCGCGCACCCAAAGGTCCATGATGCCGCCTTCGTTGACGAGATCATCGGCGACCGACTGGATGAAACAAGCATGCGGTTGCGGATGCGCGTAGGCCGACTTTGCCTTGACGAGTTTCTTGGTATCGTGATCGACATAATAATGGCCCTGGCTTGGCCCATCGATGCCATAGGCCCAATGGAGACCGGTATTGAACCATTGCGGTGAATTGGGCGCCGCCATCTGGCGCGCCAGCATGTAGCGTAACTCGTCGAAAAAGGCGGAGGCGTCTCCTTCCGAATCGAAATATTTGCCTTTCCATCCCCAATAGGTCCAGGCGCCAGCAAGACGGTCGAAGACTTGGGTGGCCTTCGTCTCGCCCGTATCGCGCTGGGATTTTGGCAGGTCCGCGAGGGCGTCGTCGTCCGCCGCGGAGCGCCACAAGAAGGCGGGCACGCCGTCTTCGGTCACGCGCTTCAGCCGGGCGGGCAGCCCCGCCTTGCGGAAATATTTTTGCGCGAGCACGTCGGCCGCGACCTGGCTCCAAGCGGCGGGAACCTCGATGCCTTCCTGCGAGAAAACGACAGAACCATCGGGGTTGCGGATTTCGCTTTTCGTCGTCCGGAATGCGATCTCCGCATAGGGGGAGTGCCCAGGCTTGGTGTAACGCCGTTCGATTCGCATGTGCTATGCCCCCTACAAATTCTAATATGATGGACAGGGACTATGAATTAGCGCTATCGTTAAGTCACCCAATCGGTAGCAATATCCACTACAATATATGGTGGCTATTAAGCAATTGTAAACTAGATAGAGTGGTGGCGGCGCGCTCACGAGGTGCCTTGACCGCGATGTCAGACGCTAAGGGGGGCACTCCGGCAAGTTCGCATTATACTAGCCGATAGGCTCGCCGCTCCCGCTAAGCTGAAGGCAATCACACGATGAAATGGTTTTACCGGATTTTCACCTGGTGGGACGGCCAGACCCTGAATACGGCCCTGCACACCTTGCTCTTCGGCAAATTCGTCGGCAAGGACGAATTTCGGCAATCGCTATTACCGCAGGCGGAAAATCGGCAAGGCACTGGACTTCGAGCGCCGCTGGGTAATTTACGCAGGCGAGAGCGAGGGGTCGATGACCCCGCCCGGCTGGTATGGCTGGCTGCATCACACGGTGGATATCCCGCCAACCGCCGAGAATTACGCCGCCCGCGCGTGGGAATTGCCGCATCGGCCGAATCTGACCGGCACGCCGCAAGCCTGGCGTCCGCCGGGCTCGACCTTGGCCGCCAACACGCGGCCTCCGGCAACCGGCGACTACGAAGCCTGGACGCCGGAAGGTTGAGCCGCCCCACCGGGCTTCGCCTTATCCAATCGCTTTCCGCGACAAGGACGCAGATTGCACGGGATCCACTTCCGCACCTGAGGGGCCGGTCTTGGGATGTTTTCCCGGGAGACCCCATTGCCAGCGCCACGCGTTCTCCTATTCTGATTGATCTTTGAAAGCTGGCCGTGCAGCCGATCATTTCCGTGTCCGGTCTAAGCAAGACCTATGCCTCTGGCTTCCGGGCCCTCAAGAACATCAACCTGGAGATCCGCCAGGGAGAGATATTTGGCCTGCTTGGTCCAAATGGCGCAGGCAAGACGACGCTGATCAATATCATTTGCGGGATCGTCAACCCGACCGAAGGTGCGGTCATGGCTAATGGCCATGACGTCGTCCGCGACTACCGGGCCGCGCGATCCGAGATCGGTCTTGTCCCGCAAGAATTGGCCACGGATGCGTTCGAGACGGTCTGGGCCACGGCGAACTTCAGCCGCGGCCTGTTCGGCAAGCCCGCCGACCCTTTCTATATCGCGAAAGTGCTAAAAGACCTGTCTTTGTGGGACAAGAAGGACAGCCAAATCAGGATGCTTTCGGGTGGCATGAAACGCCGCGTGATGATCGCCAAGGCCCTTTCGCACGAGCCGCAAATCCTCTTCCTCGACGAGCCGACCGCGGGCGTCGATGTCGAGCTCCGGCGCGATATGTGGGACATGGTGCGATCGCTGCGCGACACCGGCGTCACCATCATACTGACCACCCATTACATTGAGGAGGCCGAGGAGATGGCCGACCGGATCGGGGTAATCAGCAAGGGCGAGATCATCCTGGTGGAGGAGAAGGCGGCGCTCATGACCAAGCTCGGTAAGAAGCGCCTCACACTGCATTTGCAGCGCAGGCTGGAGAGCGTCCCGGCCGGACTCGCCGGTTATCAACTGGACCTGTCAGCCAACGGAAACGAGTTGGTCTACACCTTCGACGCGCAACGCGACCAAACAGGAATCGCCACGTTGATGAAGCAGCTAAGCGAGCTTGGAATCGACTTCAAGGATCTAAAGACGGAAGAAAGCTCGCTCGAGGAGATCTTCGTGAGCCTTTTGAGGGCAAGGCGATGAACGTACACGCCATCCGCGCGATCTATTATTTCGAGATGGCGCGGACTTGGCGCACGCTGCTGCAAAGCATTGTCGCGCCGGTCATCTCGACATCGCTTTATTTTGTCGTATTCGGCGCGGCGATCGGCTCGCGCATGACGGCGGTCGGCGGAGTGAGCTACGGCGCCTTCATCGTGCCGGGATTGATCATGCTGTCGCTCCTAACGCAGAGTATCTCCAACGCGTCGTTCGGCATCTTTTTCCCAAAATTTTCCGGCACGATCTACGAGATCCTTTCAGCGCCGGTGTCTTACATCGAGATCGTGACCGGCTATGTGGGCGCGGCGGCCAGCAAGTCGATCCTGCTGGGCTTGATCATATTGATTACCGCACGGATGTTTGTTTCGTTCGAGATTGCCCATCCCTTATTGATGCTCGCTTTCCTCGTCCTCACTTCTGTGACCTTCAGCCTGTCGGGCTTCATTATCGGTATTTGGGCCGATGGTTTCGAGAAGTTGCAACTCGTGCCCCTGCTGATCGTCACGCCGCTGACTTTTCTCGGCGGCAGTTTTTACTCGATCGACATGTTGCCGCCGGTCTGGCGGACGATCACCCTGGCCAATCCCGTGGTCTATTTGATCAGCGGGTTCCGCTGGAGTTTTTACGAGACCTCCGATATCAGCGCCGGTATTAGCCTGGGCATGATCATGGCCTTCTTGCTCGTGTGCATTGCGGTGGTCGGGTGGATCTTCAAGACCGGATACCGGCTCAGAGCTTGATCGTCCCAAACGTCCCAATGCGGCCCTTCGCGCTCAAAATCCGTTATGAGCGAGTGTTTTTTCGGTGTTTTGGCTACATAAGGCCCAATATGGAATGGGCAGCATTCGTCCTATTCCGAACGCTGAACGCGGTTGAGGCGGCGGCGCAGATGCGCTTGCAAAATCTTGTCCCGGATGTGGGTGAAAAAATCGCGGCGGCAACATGCCATTGTCATAGCGTTTTGGATTTGAGCCGGGGACCGGCCAGAGGTCGGGACCGGGCCAAAGAAAATCATTCGCTTCCGTGACAACGACCCATGAGCGAAGGTCAGTGCAATTTGCCGCTCCTGCCTCGCCATATCCGCGGTAGCTAATCCCATATTTGCACCACCAGCGGACGCAGACCTAAATGATGCCGGTTGGGAAACGGCGGCCTTTGAAGCCGGACATGGCTGAAAACTTGGCGAAGGTGTGCCCCAGTTTCACCGCCTGCCGCCGATGATGCAACCGTGCCAGCATGACACCATCCGCACTTGATGCAACGAACGATGGGCGCGGCCATGAATGCGGCCTGTCGCCGTTTCTTGTCAAGCTTAAGCTATGGACATTTTTTAATTTCTGGGCTACACTGTAGCCTAGAAGGAGATTCGATCATGACCGATAATTCCGTTGTTCGGGCCCGTATCGACGAAGAAACAAAGAGGGAAGCGGCAGCCGTGCTGAAAACGATAGGATTGACCCTTTCCGACGCCTTCCGCCTTCTGCTTGTGCGCGTCGCGGCGGAAAAGTCCCTGCCCTTCGAGCTGCACGTTCCGAACGCCGAGACCGTGAAAGCGATGAAAGCCGCACGTCGCGGCAAGCTGGTCAACGTCGGCAAACCGGAAAAGCTGCTCAAGAGTTTGCATGCGGGACGTTAAATACACAAGTCACTTCCGGCGTGACTTCAGGCGTGAGAAATCTGGCGTACACAGTAAGCAGCTTGATGCCTTGCTTATGGAGGTCGTGAACCTTCTGGCTGCCGATGCGCCGCTGCCGCGCCGGAATTCCGACCACGCGCTTTCCGGCGAATGGAGAGATTTCCGCGATTGTCACATCCGGCCTGATCTGATTCTCATTTACCGTAAGCCGGATGCTGACAGTCTCGAACTCGTGCGCCTCGGTTCGCACAGTGAACTTGGTTTGTAGGCAAGGAATGCGGCGGGGGATTCACGAAAGCGTGAATCGACTGGACTCTGTTTGACTATCGCGAGAGACGGCGACACCCCTTGTCACTCAGGCGATGCCATCTGTGGCAAATAGGCAACCCACCGCGGAAAAATTCGCCGCAGGATTCCTCGAAATATTTTGTAGCGTCACATAACTTACTGATATTACACACATTTTGTGTAATCTGCGACTTCGCGCGAAGTGGTCGCCCGGCGTGCGCGTTTTCACTTTGATCTTGACGCTGCTAACCAGCTACCGTTGCCTCACCGTAGAGATTTTTGGACAATTTGGCCGATGCGTCGTTTCAGCTTTTTGCCACGGAGAACAGGCCTTCGTCGCCGCCAGGCGGCCTGCGCCGGGGATTTGCGCCTCTCTCCGCGCCATGTGCTGATTATTTTCATGACGGTTTCCGGACTCGCCGGCTGCGCTGCCCCAAGAGGTTTTCTTGTGCCTGTTGGGGCCAGCGCTCCTCCCGGTACGAGCCAGGTCGAAATGCTGGTCGCGACGACGCGCGCGCGGACCACGCCTGCGGAGATGTTCTCAGGCGAACGCGGGCTGGGACTGGACTTTGCCGATATTGTTGTTTCGATTCCCCCGGTGCACCGGCCAGGCGAAGTTGAATATCCCCGCCAAATTCCTGGCGATCCGGCAACCGATTTCGTGACCCTTGACCCCACCAAACCCATCGACAAGACTGAAGCGGCAGCCCTATTCCGGAAACTACTCCGCAAGGAACCGAACAGGCATGTGCTGGTCTTCGTTCATGGATACAACAACCGGTTCGAGGCCGCGGTTTTCCGCTTCGCCCAATTTATTCACGATTCGGACGCCCGGGTCGTGCCTATTCTCTTCACCTGGCCGTCGAAGGGCAAATTAAATGCCTATGGCTATGACCATGAGAGCGCCAGTTACTCTCGCGATGCGCTCGAACAAGGCTTGCGTTTTCTCGTGAAGGACCCAGAGGTGCGCGAAATTTCCATACTTGCGCATTCGATGGGCAATTGGGTGACGCTCGAAGCGTTGCGCCAAATGGCGATCAGGGACGGCAAGGTAGCCGGCAAAATTCGCAACGTTGTTCTCGCCGACGCGGATGTCGATAAGCAAGTCGCCTACCAGCAGATCGGTCAAATCGAGGCGCTGGGCGAAAAGCGGCCGAATTTCATTTTGGTAACCTCGGAAGACGATCACGCGCTTGCGATTTCGCGGAAGTTCTGGGGCGAGCCGAGACTTGGCTCCATTGATCCGGATTTAGAACATGCAAACCTCGAGCGAGAGGGAATAGTTGCTATCAACGCGACCACATTTCGTTCGCAAGAACTCAATCGGTCACTCCAAAATATTCGATAATCCGCAGCTAGCGAGAATCATTGGCCGAACGCTCACAGCGGATCAGCCTTTGAGTGATCCACATGTTGGCATCGGGGAAAATTTCACGCGGGCTACCGTGGGCCTAACGGCATCGGTCGGTCAGGCGGCTGGCGCTGTCGTTTCGGCGCCACTCGCCATTATCGATCCGGACACGCGCGAAAATTATGGCGACCACATCGACGCCCTTGGCCAATCGGTTCGCGATGCGGTAACGCTGCAGTGAGCCTTGCGCCACGCTTCGCCATTGGTTCGGGGCGCTCTCGTCGCGGGCTTCCCGCACATATCCATCTTTTGTCAATGCCGGAAGTGCCGTACCCCGGTAAACACCATGGCGAGGCCTGCGCCGTTGGCGGCCTCGATGACCTCGCCGTCGCGCATCGATCCTCCCGGTTGAATGATGGCTGTCGCGCCCGTTTCGGCGGCGGCAAGCAGGCCGTCGGCGAACGGAAAAAACGCATCCGAGGCGACGGCCGATCCCTTGGCGAGGCTTTCGGAAAGGCCGGCAGCTCTCGCGGCCTCGGCGGCTTTCACCGCCGCGATCCTCACGGAATCGACGCGACTCATCTGGCCCGCGCCAATCCCCACCGTCGCGCCGCCCTTGGCAAAGACAATGGCGTTCGATTTCACATGCTTGGCGACGCGGAAGGCGAATTTGAGGTCGCGCCATTCCTTCTCGATTGGGGCGCGCTTGGTGACGACGCGCAAGTCCATGTCGTCGACATTTGCATTATCGCGGGACTGTGCAAGAAAGCCGCCCGCGACCGAACGAAAGGTCCAACCCGCGCCGCGCGGATCAGGCAGGCCGCCGGTTAGGAGGAGACGCAAGTTTTTCTTGGCGGCGAGGATTTCGATCGCCGCATCGTTGGCCTCGGGCGCGATGATGACTTCGGTGAAAATCTTCACGATAAGGGCAGCAGCGTCTGCATCGAGTCTCCGGTTCAACGCGACAATGCCGCCGAACGCCGAAACCGGATCGCAACGCAGCGCCAGCTCATAGGCCTCGGCAAAACTTCTCCGCCTCGGCGACGCCGCAAGGATTGGCATGCTTGACAATCACACAAGCGGCGGTCCGCGCTGGATCGAATTCGGCAACGAGCTCGAATGCCGCATCCGTATCGTTGACATTATTGTAGGAGAGCTCCTTGCCCTGCACCAGGCGTGCCATCGCAACGCCGCGACGTGGCTCTCCCGATGCATAGAAAGCGGCTGTCTGATGCGGGTTCTCGCCATAACGCAAGTGAGAGGCAAGCTTACCGCCAAACGCGCGATAGGCTGGCGCGGCGAGCCCCATTTCGGCGGCGAGCCAATTCGAAATCGCGGCGTCATAGACGGCAGTGCGCGCATACGCTTTTTGCGCGAGTTCCTGGCGCAATGCCCTCGTCGTGCAACCGCCATGCGCCGTCAATTCGGCGAGGATTTTAGGGTAATCGGCGGGATTCACGACGACCCCGACATCGCCGTAATTCTTGGCGGCGGCGCGGATCATCGCCGGCCCGCCGATGTCGATGTTTTCGATGCAATCGGCGAATGACGCGCCCCTATTGATCGTCGCCTCGAAAGGATAAAGATTCACCACGAGGAGATCGATCGGCGCGATGCCATGCGCCAGCATCGCCGCCTCATGTTCCGGATTTTCCCGTATCGCCAGAAGGCCGCCATGCACCATCGGATGCAAGGTTTTCACCCTCCCATCCAGGAGTTCGGGAAACCCAGTCAAATCGGAGACATCGCGGACGGGCAGTGCTGCTTCGGCAAGCGCCTTGCGCGTGCCGCCAGTTGACACAAGCTCGATACCAAAGCCGGAAAGACCGCGCGCGAAATCGACGAGGCCAGTCTTATCGGAAACGGAAAGCAACGCGCGGGCGGCGCGGCGAAGGTCAGGGGGCATTGGTCTTTCGCCTAGGACCGGGATGCTTGGAAGCAAGCGGCATGAGTCACGCGCTCGGCGGAGAGATAAATCCAGTATATACACCGGCTCATCGAGACCGCAAAAAAGCGCTTGCCAGCCGCGCTTCCCCGGTTTGAAGGACAACTTATTACGCGGCTTGGCGCTCGGCCTTCAAATCGTACCAAATTGCTTCACGTGAAACATTTTGGTACGATTTGGGCCAAAAATCTTACAAGGCCTCAGACTCCGGCGCCTTCTTCAATCTTGTAAGATCGATCGATTTTTTTGTGCAATTCGAGGCGAGGCAGGGCAGCGCCTCTCGACGACCGAGGCCCCTCCGGAAAACATCCCCGGGTAAGTTTCGCTCGAATCACGCGGCCCTAAGCGACGGAATATTTTTGCACCAGAATTATGCACCAAGAAAGCCAAGCGATCTCGATGGCTTAATTTTGGTGCAGAGCTCGCTCGTCCTCTCTTCGAGATCGCGGTAGCTGATCCCGTATTTGCAATACCAGCGGACACAAACCAGAATGACGTCAGTCGGAAAGCGGCGGCCTTTGAAGTTGGACATGACGGAAACCTCGGCAAAATCGCCGTCGATCTCACCGACCGCAGCCAACTAATGCAACAGTGCCCTTGCGCCTGCGTGGAGCAGGCGGTTGGAAAATGAGACTTCGCAAATGCCTTCAGTTGCGACTTTATCCGTAATTAACGGCGCACCCAATCTGCATGTCGACTTGGCAGCTTTAGAGGCACCAATGAAAAACGGCATCAATCGCGCATCGGCATTTCTCGGGTACGGCCTCAACGCTACTGCTCGACAACCACTAAATTCTATTGCACTTGGATCGTGTATAGAACTACAAGTATTACCTAATCCACTTCCTATAATAGACCGTGCATTTTATCAAAGTGAGTTCCGATCTTCGGTAACTGGACAAGGTCTTCTTGAACTTGATCAATCGTACAATCGCTTTTTGTCTTCAGCTATAGATACGATCATAGACGTTGGAACATTTCGAACAGGCGGGACTATTGATACGCACCAGCCACGAATGGAAAATACATTCAATCTACACGTAGATTTTTATAAGCGAGTTCCCAGCTTGCGGTGGCGATCATGAATCGAATTCCAGTTTCCTTCGATCTCTGGGCAATGCTCGCAATTGTTTAGGGCCTGTGGAGATTATTGTGAGTTTATGACGGCTGCGACGAGATTGATCATCGCTTTGAAGCTTTGATCGGTTTTGTCGCTGCGCAGGGCGATACGCTTGAACTCTTTGAGTTTGCAGAAGAAATTTTCGATCAGGTGTCGCCATTTGTAGATTTCTGCGTCGATAGTGAGTGGCTGGCTGCGCCGCGGATGCTGGGATATGACGATCTTAGCGCCGCGTTCATTCAAATCCGCGATGATGGCGTTGCTGTCGAATGCCTTGTCGGCGATGAGCCCGCCAAATTCAACCCCGTCGATGAGCGGTTGAACGCCGACTGTATCGAACCGCTGTCCGGCATCAGCACGAAACGGACAAGATTGCCGAGAGCATCGGTGAGGGCGAGAATTTTGGTCGTCATGCCGCCCTTGGAGCGGCCTATGGCCTGATTTTGAGTCCCCCTTTTGCGCCCTGTCCGTGGCGATGAACTTTGACGATGGTGGCATCGGCCATGGCGTACTCCATGTCCGGCGGATCCGAGCAAGCCTCAAAAAGGCGCGTGAAAACATCGGCTTTGACCCAATCGCGGTACCGCTTGAACACGGTGTTCCAGTGACCGAAAAAGACCGGCAGATCACGCCACGGGCTTCCTGTCCGCGCAATCCAAAGAACCGCCTCTATGAAGCGGCGGTTGTCTCCGCCGCTTCGCCCCGGATCCGTCCGCTTGCCCAGGCAATGCGGCTCCATCCTCGCCCATTGGGCGTCCGTCAAAACGAATCGTTCCGATCCAAAGCTTGAATCACATGCCCCCGCAAAAGGGAATCCTAAATCTCAACAGGCCCTAGTCCATGATAGCGGATTAGTCAGCGCGCGGCGGCTAACTGAAGGGAACACGATGCCGGTTAGGTGGCGCGGAAGGGACATGTTTCAGCTGAAGGACGAGGCGAAAAAGCGACTTCCTCGCGATCAGAAATTTGTAGTCCAGCCAGAAGATGTAGGAATTCCGATTTTTGCAGAAGATGTTATCCGAGAAAGAATTTATAAGGTTGGTGATAAGATAGACTTATCTCCTACAGACCTTGCTGAGATAATTTTCTTTTATCAGATATTGGCTATGACAGTTGGAGCATGCATGCATGCACACCCTCGTGTTGAAGGTATGCACTTAAGCCTAGATCAAAGCGGCAAAGTCACATAAGCTCCATTCTGTTAAATCGCGGCCTGCCGCAACAATTGCCGCCTGACAAGGTGCCGCCCGCAGGGCGGCCCCTTTCTTGGCTTAAGCGAAATAGTCGACGATCTCGGCGATTGTCAGTGCGATCTGCACGAGCAGGGGGGCGCGGGGGCTCTGTTGCATTGACGAGCCCACAGCGCAATTTGCCCCTCTCGTCTCGCCGGATCAAGCGGCGAGACGGAACAACCGGTTTACAAAACGCACTTCTCCCGCCGCACCGGATTCAAGCATGAGGCATTGCCGCTTGCGGATCATGCGCATGACCTCAAAGCCTTTTATCGTCGCCAACGCCGTGGCGAGTTTGAAGCGCGCACGTCAGCCGTTTGAGCACGCGATACGGCCAAGCCGCATAACGCGCCCATTATGGAACCGGCGGCCGCAATTTCCCCCGCCTCAAAACAATTTCGGTTGCGGGTCGCTTTTGGCTTTCGCCACATAAGGCTGAACCTCGATCTCCGCTTCCCGCCTGTGGGCCTGAGCGATATCGAAGCTGTTCTGCATCCGCATGAGCGTGTCCATGGAAACCCCGAAAGCTTTTTAAATCCTGATCGCCATGTCAGGCGAAAGGGATGCGCGTTCGTTCAAGAAAGCCGAGAGAGCCGCCCGCGTGATGCCAAGCACCTGCGCGGCGTCGGTCACCGATAGCCCCAAGGGCTCGACGATCTCGGTTTTTACGAACCCGCCGGGATGGGCCGGGTTTTTCATGCGAATGTCCTGCGCCATGGCTCCGCCTCCTAGAGCGCATTCCGCAAAAGTTGACAGAATTTTGCGATATGCGCTCCAACTTTTGAATTGGCGCGATTTCTTATCGCTCGCATGATTCCATACGAGCTGAAAGCGCGCTAGTGGTAGTCCTCATAATCGAGATTGATAATTTCAATCTCCGCCTGATTGATCTGAAACGTGATGCGCCAGTTTCTGGTGACGAAGAGGCTCCAAACGCCTTTCCGGTCGCCGGTCATCTGGTGGGCTTTCCAAAGAGGCACTGACCGCAACTCGCCTTCCTGTTCCATGTCTTGCAGGAAGGAAACGATTTTGCGGACCTTCGGCGCGACGGCGGGCGGCAAGCCTGAACTGTCGTCGTCCTCGATGAAGCGTCGCAGCCCCTTATGGATCACGTTCCTGATCTTCATAGATAAGCTTAGCGGGGAAAATGTATCCTGTCAAGCGACACAATACAGACCGTTTTGCCAAGCCCACTGGCGCGGTTTGAATTTCTCGGGTTTTTGTACCGGTCGGAGACGAGAAGCCCCTCCTCGCCCTTCCGCCCATTCTTCCTAAATCGCCCGGTTGGCCGCGCATACCTGCGGAAGCCTTGCGGCCCTCGGGCCGCGTCCCGGCATCTGCTCAGGTCACCAATCGTTAGCGGCCACCGGCAGGCGCACTGGCACCCGGGGCGCCTTACTTATTGTCCGCCCCAGGGGATGCTTCGGTGGTGCCTTCTTCCCCTATCATCGCCCGAGAGCCTTTGGCGGCGTGTGCTGGCTCGGGCCCGGCCTCGAACTCCGGCGGCGCAATCGCTAGCGACTGTTCGATAAGGAGGGTTGGCTCGGCTGGGGCTGCGATCGGTTTAAAAATCGCCTCTTGGGGCTCGCCCCCGGCGCCCGGCCGTTCGTCCGGCCTCTGCCAGACGAAGGCATCGAGCTTTCCTGTCACGGGCGAGGCCGGCATCCATTGGTCCGAAATGACCCCGCCGGCGATCCAGCACGCGTCGCGCGGCGCCCGCAACGCCCGCGCCAGCCATTCGCGCGCATACCCCAAATCACCGTGCTCGGCTTCTTCAATTTCCGCCATGATCTGGCACATGCGGACCGTTGGCCGCTCATCTCCTTCGATCAGCGGCTGCATGGCTTCACGCGCGCTTTGATAGTCGCACGCACTTATCGCGGCGCTGGCTAGGGCCATCCGGCTTTCGGGGTCGCTCGGCGCAAGTTTGGCGAGGTTTCGCGCTCTTGCCAAACGATCGGCGTGGGAATCGTTCGGACGCAGAGTGAGATAAACTTTCGCGAGCTCCGGATGCGGGCTTAGCCGCCAAGCCGCCTCAATCAATTTCGACGCTTTGTTGGTGGCGCCTTTGCGGCCCAGCAGGCGCGCGGCGAGCCCGATCGCTGGCACGAGGTCCGGTGCGCGTTTAAGCGCGGAGAGAGCGAGCCGCAGTGCCTCGTCCGGCTCCGCCTGTTGTTCCTTGTCGAGCGCGACCGCCGTGGTCAGCACGGCGCGCTGCCGGTCCCCGGTTGTTTTGTCGATTAATTTCCCACTCTTTTCGAGCATCGCCAGCGCGCCCTGCCAATCTTTCGCCGCGACATGCTTCTCAAGAACTGCCGCAACCGACCAAGGTAAGGGGGCAATTTGATGCGCGGCATCGGCAAAACGATGCGCCAACTCGATTTCGCCACGCCGATGCGCGTGCGCGTGCAGGCCGCGTAAGCCAAGCAGACGCGTTTGATCGCGCTGGGTCATTTCCTTAAACGCCGCTTCCACGGCGCGGTGATCGCCCGCAAGCTGCGCTGCCTCCGCCGTCAAGAGCAAGGCCAAGGGCTCATGCGGCAAAAGTTTCTGCGCTTCGGCGGCGGCCTTGCCGGCGAGCCGCGCATCGCCCGTGCCCACGGCAATGATGCCCCGGGAGAGGGCGGCATAGCCCTTTTCGCGGCGGCGTGCACGATTGGCAACGGACATGGCGGGCGGCAGCCGAAAAGAATAGTGCAGAATGTTCCAAATCATCAGCACCGCGGCGATCACGGCGAGCAGGATCCCGACCCCAACCAAAAATGACGTTTCGATCCTGTAGCCTTGCCAAGTCAGAACGATTTGGCCCGGCTGTTCGACGAGCCAAGCGTCACCAAGCGCGACGACGAGGAGAAGGATGAAGAAAAAGAGAACCCGGAACATGTGCTTCTCGGCGAGGGATTCGATTGAAGTCTCAGCGGGCTGAAATTATGATTTTGGCTTCCCCAGGACCGCCACCGCATCGGCCTCGATCGCTCTCGCGGCATTCAATGCATCGAGCCGCGCTTTCGCGGCTTCACCCCAGCTTTGCGATTGGGTTGTCGCGGTGCCGGGCAATTGCTTCCATGTTTTATACGCGGTTTCGAGATCATGCTCCGCAAGGGCTTTCTCGATCCGTTCGACGAAGCCTTCGACGCCGGGAGCTTCGGTATCGCCGACGCGGCGGATATGCACCAGGCCTTTGGCGTGGCGGGTCACGCGGTCGAGGAAGCTTTCATCCTCGCTGGCTTGCTTGGCGGACTCGCTCTCAATAATCCCCGGAACGAGAGTCGCAAACCGCGCGGTTAATTGCGATTCGGTCGAAACGGTGGATTCGGGGAGCGCGCGCAGCGGCGCGATAGACGCCTGGCCGACACCAAGGTTTTCGAGCGCCGCGAGTTCGCCCGCAAATTGCTCGCCGCTATCCAGCTTTTGCAACAGGCTTTCGGCGACAATTGCGATCGCTTGGGCGCGCGAGCTTTCTCCAGCCACGGCATCCGCGCGATCATGTCGCGGGCGGAGATCCGCCTTCGGCGCGGCGAGCGCCGCTTCGAGCGGAGCAAGCTTTTGCTCGATGGTTCCTATTCGCGCCTCAAGTGGTCCGAGATCGGCAACCGCTGGCACCGAACCGGGCGCCGCGGGCTCTTGTTCCGGCGGCCTCGACGCGACGGCCTTTTCCGCATCGGCCTGCGCCGAATTTGCCAACTCTGTGGCTTTGCCTGCAGCGCTTTCCGCTGCCACGGTGCGGGTTTCGATCGCCGCCAACGCGGTGCGGGCGGCGGCGGCGGCGGCATCCTGCTTGCTCTCGATCGCATCGACCCGTGCGTTCAGCGCAGCGATGCGCTCGCTTGAGTCAACTCCGCTGAAATGGGAGCCGCCAAAAAAGCGCAACCCTATTGTTCCGCCGATACCCAAAATAGCGCCCGCTATGGCGGTTGCCGCAAGCGCCGGAAAGAGCCCGCGCGGATTGGCTTGTTTGCCGGTCAAATTCGGCGGCGGCGTACCCACCGCTGGCGCCGGTTCCATGGGCTGGGAAGCGGGTGCTTCCGACGCAGGTACTTCCGGCGCGCGCGAATGCATGGACAAGTGCGATTCCGCGGGCGTTTCCGACTCGGGCGGCGCGGTTAATGAGAGCTCCGCTTCCGGCGGTTGCGTCGCGGTCTCTTCCGGTTCGTCCGCCGATTGGGATTGATCACCGTTCAGCGGCAGTTCATGCCGATGTGAACCTGGCTCGGCGCCGGGCTCGCCTATTGGCTTAGAAAGTTCTTCCTCGTCATTGGCCATAGCGCGCCCTCGATTTCGCGCCCTTGTAAAGGAACCCATGGACTTGCGCAACGGGACCGGCGCGAACCGTCCACCATGGATCACCGCGAAGGCAAAGGCCCTTCGCGCCATTCCGGTCCGATCCGCGCGAAGGTTGAAGACCGGCGGCAACATGCGCGTTTGTTAAGTGGAGCAATGGGTTCCACAATCCCGCGTGGCAATTTTAACACGCGCGCCTGTTTTAGAAACCGATTGGCTGAAATCCCGGCGATTCTGTTTGGGCGTCCCGTCTCCTCGTTATATATTGTTATTACCAATTGTCTGGTGGAGCAGGACTCGAGGATATGACACTTAACAAGATAAACTCCGCGAATGACGCCGCCCGTCTGCCAGCGATTTATCTCTTTGCTTCCCTGGCCTTGGGCTTTCCGGGCGGCGCTTATGCGGCGGACTTGCCTGTTCCGCAGCCCGAATCGGCCGCCGCACCCTTAGATCCTATCGCCGAATATTTCGCGACATGGAACGATCGCGTGGAGGCGGCACAGGTGAGCCAGCCGCACTGGATGACCCCGATCACGACCGTCACTCCGCGCCTTGAGCAAGAGTATAGATATGACCAATCTCAACAATTCCTGCAAAATGGCGCGGAAATTAACAATTATTTCTCGGGCAAGGGTCTGGAATTGATTCCAACGACCACCAATGAGATTCTGATCAATGTACCAAACTTTGAACAGCGGCTCCCGGAAGGAAGCAAGGTCACGCCCGCAACCGGTTTCACCGATGGGAATTTTATAACCATCAAGCAGCGGCTGCTCAGCGCCAACGAAGAAAATGGCAATTATATTCTCACTGCTTTTCTGGGATTTCAGGCGCCAACCGGCATCACCGCCTTTACCAACAAGCCGGCTTGGATCGTCACCCCCACCATCGCGGGCGGCATAGGCTGGGGTGATTTCGATATCCAAGGAACGATTGCCTATACGCTCCCGACCGACGAACGGAACCACATCGGCACGTCACTCGTTACCAGCGCGACCTTGCAATATCATATTGGGGAATATTTCTGGCCGGAATTCGCCTTCAACGACACGCAATGGACGAGCGGCAAGCGAGCCGATAGAAACCAGCTGTTTGTGAGCCCAGGCATCATGTTTGGCCGATTTCAGATCTACGAACGTGTGAAAGTTAACTTCGGCATCGCCTATCAAGTCGCGGTGGTACCAGATCACCACATAACGGAGCCGCTGACACCCATGTACAATCATGCATGGATCCTCAGTATGCGCATGACTTTTTAATCTGCAGCAAGAAAGCGCCGGAAAGCCTACCCGAACTGATGCAAGGTTTTTGATCGGGCATCGGTTTGTACCGAAAACCAGAAACCGCTTTTTGGAAACGATGCGCCGGCCCTGCGCCGGCTTAAACGCGCGCTTTGAGGACCGCCCTGCAAACATCGATAAGAGAGCCCCTGCATCCGTGGGTCGATCAGGCCAACGCGGAAACCGCATGCCCGACTTATCGGCGCGGGTATCACACAGGTTGACCGGCCAGCCTGGCACAAGCTCACCATGAAACTATGCGCTGTCCGGAGCAACAATCGTGTTGTCCCGCCACGCTCTTCCCAGCATGCGCGCGGAGGCCCGTAAGCCGCGCGTTGGAACCGTCAGCCTCGGCCCAACGCCGTCATCGGTCAGCCAACCCCGTACATGAACATTCGCCCGTGGCATGGAAAGGATCGAAGCAAGAATGAACCAGTGTCTGGTTTGACGAGCAAGGCGGCGGCCGTGCTTTCCTTTGAGTTTCCGGAATGGCTGCGGCGCGAACCATTTCATTCTTGGCGCGTCCTGAGGCGATTTCTGAATAAGCCTCGCGTGTTCGATGCAAGCTCTTGTTGAAAACATTGCGCGACGCGACGCGCGGCTTGCATACGATTTGATCACTCGTATAGGTTTCTCGCTAATAGCTGCCTAATCTCGTACGGTGGCAAGTTTGAAACTGTGGCGCGTGCAATTGTGCCGGTGAGCGCGAAGCCAATGTTTAAGATGGCGATGCCTCGTCGACCGGGACAATCACAAAGAGCTTCGAAATGAGTGAAATTCCATCTGCCTCTCAATTCAACTTGGCGGCTTTTTAGGAGGACTAAGATGTCCTGGACCAATGAACGAATCGAGATGTTGCAAAAACTCTGGCTCGATGGCTGGAGCGCCAGCCGCATTGCTGGCGAGCTTGCCTGCGGGATTTCCCGCAACGCCGTGATCGGCAAAATCTACCGGCTCGGACTATCGGGCCGTGTCAATGCAGGGCCGGGGAACGTGCCTGCTTCGCCGCCGGATCAAAAGGCGCCGCGGCACCCGGCAAACCGGCACGCTGTCCGTTCGCAAATCGCCGGCAATACCGCCCTCGCATTCCACCCAAACGCGATTGAAGTCCCCAAGCGCCATAAGGCGCAAGTCGTCGTGCCAATATGCGAACCCGTGACCATTGCAGAACTGCGCGAGTTGATGTGCCGTTGGCCGATCGGCGATCCGGCCCAGCCTGAATTTCGTTTCTGCGGGGCAAAGAAACTGCCAGGCCAAGGACCATATTGCTCCTGCCATGCGGACATCGCCTACCAAACCCAACATGAGCGGCGGCGCGAGCGACGTCCGCAAAACGGACCTAGTCCCGTGATTCAACTGAACTGAAAGGGTGTTTACCAATCCAATCATTGATGGTGCCATTTCCAGCAATTGGGCATTGGTTCTGTTGATGTGAATAGCGGTGAAGAGGCGCGTCATGAGCTCACATGTGAGCGGCGAGCGCATTACGTGGCAGATCTCCGTTTGAGGCGGTCAAACCAGCGTAATTGGCGGCTATTGTTTTGCGCGATACGATTAGTCTGAACCTGGCCGATGTCATGCCGCCCGGCCGGCAATCGCCCTGGGGAACCCGGTAAAAAATCTCGCGGGCTGCGTGGCCACCCGAATTCGAGACACGGGCGGCGCGCGAAGCAGGCTATCTGGTTGGGACCTGCGATGGCCGTGGCATGTGCCAATATGCTGCGCCGCGGCGGCACCGGCGCCGTTCCTTGCTGTGCTAAGAAGCTACCTCCGCTTGACACAGTTCCGGCCGGTCCGCTTCGCGGAGAAATATACCTCAAAGCCTTTCGCGAACCTTGGCGAAAACAGCCCGGAACATGGCACGCGTCAGCACGCCGGTATTGGTGTTGTAGCGTGAGCAATGATAACTGTCGGCAAGCAAAATTGCCCCCGCGCCGGCGTGCCAGCAATACTGGGCCGTTTCGCCCGCACCCAAGATATGTTCGGCGCCATGCGCGAAGGGAAACGCGGCCGGCTTCAGACCGAAGGCACGCACGGCCGATTCATGGGCAATTCGGCCGAGAGCGACGATTGCCCGCAGATCCGGCAGGGCGGCAATCGTTGCCGCGAGAAAGGACCGGCAACTCTTTATTTCTGACGGCAAAGGCTTGTTTTGCGGCGGTACGCAGCGCACGGCATTGGTGATCATGCAGGAGACGAGTCGCAGGCCATCACCGGGAGACGCCCCGTAGGTTCCCGTGGCAAAGCCGAATTCGATCAGAGTCTCATAGAGAAGGTCGCCCGCGAAATCGCCGGTAAAGGGCCGTCCCGTGCGATTGGCGCCGCGCAGGCCAGGCGCGAGGCCAACCACAAGCAGACGCGCGTCGAGCTCTCCGAAGGCCGGAACCGGCGCATTGTGCCATCCAGGCTGCGCCGTTCTGAGAGACTCGCGAAATGCGGCGAGACGCGGGCAGAACGAACAGTCCGCATCCGGCTCGGGGGCAGACCGGCGGCTTTGCGGGGACGCCGCCACGATGGTTTGCCCGCTCACTTCAATGGACTTGCCGCGCGATAATTTTACGTGTGATCCTCGGCCAGCGCCGGATCAAAATTGCCCACCTGCGCCGGTCGTCGGTCTTGCGGCTTTTGTGCCCGTTCGGGCCGATCAAGGGGGTCCCGGCCAATTTTCGGGGCGAGAAGCGTGATGTCGATGAATTCGTCCGCTTGGCGGCGCAATTCATCGGCCACCATGGAGGGCTGCGTAGCATTCGTCGAAACGACCGAAACGCGGACGCCCTTGCGCTGCACCGCCTCGACCAGGGAGCGGAAGTCGCCATCGCCGGAGAAAAGGACGAGATGATCGATGTGGTCGGCCATTTCCATGGCGTCTACGGCCAGTTCGATATCCATATTCCCCTTGACCTTGCGCCGGCCGAGGGAATCCACGAATTCCTTGGTCGGTTTGGTCACCACGGCGAAGCCATTATAATCCAGCCAATCGACAAGAGGCCGGATCGAGGAGTATTCCTGATCTTCCACTAAGGCGGTATAGTAGAAGGCCCGGATTAATTTTCCCCGGCTTTGAAATTCCTTGAGCAGTCGCTTGTAATCGATATCGAAACCGAGCGACTTTGCCGTTGCATATAAGTTTGCGCCATCGATGAACAGCGCTATTCGCTCTTGGTCAGCCATAAACGTGTCTCTTAATGTTCTCTTGTGATGTTATTCGTCATTATTTATATAGCAAGGAGCGAGAACAAGAACTCCTATGCCAGCGCACCCATGCATTTGGCGAATAAGTCCGCGTCGCCGAGGGTGTCAATGTTATGTGCTCCAGGCTCAACCTTGCGTCAAGAGGAAACTCTGCGCTCAGGTTCAGCATCAAAATGATAATATTAAGGCGAATGGTGACGCCGCCGGAATTTATTGCTTCGCCTCCGGATCCTTGGGGCCCAAGCTGATTTCAAGCCTGTTTTTGGAGTTGCCAGAAGGATTTTACAAGTATAATTAGCGCTTAATCCAAAAAGGTCTCGTTTGCAAGGAGTGCGCAAGGCATGGCCCGCGTTACCGTTGAAGACTGTGTAGACAAAGTCGAAAACCGGTTTGAGCTCGTTTTGATCGCAAGTCACCGGGCGCGCATGATCGCCGCCGGCACGCCGGTGATGGTTGACCGCGACAACGATAAAAACCCCGTGATCGCCCTGCGCGAGATCGCGGAATCCGCCTTGGCGCCCGAGGACCTCAAAGAGGATTTTATTCAATCTCTGCAAAAACAAGTCGAGGTGGATGAACCGGAGGCCGAAGCAGTGCCGGCGCTAGCCCCGGTGCTCGATGGAGCCAATTCCGTGGGAGAGTTCGAACGGATGACCGAGGAAGATCTGTTACGAGGGCTCGAGGATCTCGTCCCGCCCGCCGACACCGAGGACGACGGCGACTGAAGCTGGGTATTGGCGACAGAGTAGCCTGACTAAGCATGACTTGCGCCGGCAAATTGCGAGCTTTTCCGGCCCGATCATGCGATAAGAGAAGAGACCAAGGAGGCGGATCCGGCCGAATTCATACCGGAGCAGGATTTGATGCGTTCTGTCGCGGGTCGGCCTAATTATGATGCGGCAATATGAACTCGTAGACAGGGTCCGGCGCTACAACCCGCACGCCGACGAAGTTGCGCTCAACCGCGCCTACGTCTATGCGATGAAGGCTCATGGAGCGCAGAAGCGCGCTTCCGGCGATCCATATTTTTCGCATCCTCTCGAAGTCGCCGCCATTCTTACCGACATGAAAGTCGACGACGCAACGATCGTCGCGGCGGTCCTGCACGATACGATCGAAGACACCGAATTCGACGCGCGAGGACATCGACAAGCTTTTCGGCAGCGATATCGGCCGGCTGGTCGACGGATTGACTAAGCTCAAGAAGCTCGACCTTGTCTCGAAGCGCGCGGAGCAAGCAGAAAATTTCCGTAAGCTGCTGCTCGCCGTGGCGGAAGACGTTCGCGTGCTGCTCATCAAGCTCGCTGACCGCCTGCACAATATGCGCACATTGCATTTCGTGGCGCCGGACAAGCGGGCACGGATCGCCGAGGAAACCCTCGATATCTATGCGCCGCTGGCGGGCCGCATGGGCATGCAAAACATGCGCGACGAACTTGACGATCTGGCCTTTCGCCATCTCATGCCAGACGCCTATGCGATGATCGCTGCCAGGCTCGACGATCTGCGCCAGAAAAATGGGAAACTCATCGTCACGATCGAGAAGGAGCTGACCTCCGAGCTTGCCGCGCGAGGAATCGACGCCAAGGTCGAAGGGCGGCAGAAACAGCCCTATTCGATATGGCGCAAGATGGAACGGAAATCGATTGCTTTCGAGCAGCTCTCCGACATTTTCGGGTTCCGCGTTATCGTTGAGGACATCGAGGATTGCTATCGCGTCATCGGTGTCGTGCACACCAAATGGGCTGTCGTTCCGGGCCGTTTCAAGGACTATATTTCGACGCCGAAGCAAAACGACTATCAATCGATTCATACCACCGTCGTTGGACCCGGCCGGCAGCGCGCCGAACTCCAAGTGCGCACGGCAGTCATGCACGATATCGCGCGGAATGGCATTGCCGCGCACGCCCTCTACAAAGATGAGCAAATTAAAGGCAAGGAAAGTCTTACGAGCGAGAGTCGCGCCTGCCAATGGCTGCGCCGCATGGTCGCCTCGCTCGCCGAGGGCGCTACGCCCGAGGAATTTCTAGAACATACGAAACTTGAACTGTTTCACGACCAGGTGTTCTGCTTCACTCCGCACGGCCGGCTGATCGCATTGCCGCGCGGGGCGACGCCGGTCGATTTCGCTTATGCGGTTCACACCGACGTGGGCCATTCCGCGGTAGGCGCCAAGATCAATGGCCGCCATGCGCCGCTGTTGTCCGAATTGCAAAACGGCGACGAGGTCGAGATCGCCTGCGCCGAAGGCCAGACGCCACCGGCCGCGTGGGAAGGCCTGGTCATGACCGGCAAGGCGCGCGCGGCGATAAGGCGCGCAACCCGCGATGCCGTTCGCGCGCAATACGCTGCGCTTGGTCGCCAGATCGTCACCCGCGCTTTCGAGCGGGCCGGCAAGGCTTTTACGGACGATAAGTTGAAAAGCGCGCTGCCGAGGCTTGCGCGGACAACGATCGAGGATGCGCTTGCCGCCGTCGGCCGCGGCGAAATGTTTTCCGGCGATGTAGTCAGAGCGGTCTATCCGGAATTCATGGAAGAGCGCAAACCTGTTGTCTCCCGCGCGCACGGAGAAGCCGGATGGTTCGGCATGAAGGAGGCAACGAGTCTGGTCTTCAAAATTCCCGGTGGCGGCGAGCCGGACCAGAGCTCAATCCCCATTCGAGGCTCGCACGGCGATTTGCCGGTCCGCTTCGCCCCAAACGGCGGCGCGGTGCCCGGCGACCGGATCGTCGGCATTCTGACCCCCGGCGAGGGAATCACCATCTATCCCATCCATTCCCCCGATCTCGTCGCCTTCGACGAGGAGCCGGAACGTTGGCTCGACGTGCGCTGGGACATCGAGGAGAGCCGGCATGGATTGTTCCCGGCGCGGCTCCTTATCACCGCGATCAACGAGCCTGGCACCTTAGGGACGATCGCGACTGTGATCGGCGATCATGCGGCCAACATCGACAACATCGTCATCAAGCCTCTTTCAGCCGATTTCCGGGAAATGACGATCGATATCGAGGTCAATGATGTGAAGCATTTGAACACGATCATCTCGCATTTGCGGGCGAGACCGGTGGTCAGCAAGGCCGAGCGGGTGAACGGGTGACAGCATCCGCCGTTCCATTCATACGCTTTGACTGCGAGTTACTCGCGCTCGCGCGATACTATCATGCGAGTTAGGACGCGCAGAGCACTTCCAGTGATGATAGTGCCGACAATGTATTTTCGGCGCGCTCACGCGCTGCTAAAGGCACGCGGGACGATGAATCAGTGTGTAGGTGATTCAGAGCGCGCGACCGGAGACAAGATCGGAAGCGTGCCGGCGAGCTCAAGAACCAGCATCGCAACGAACCTCCTACAGGTCGTCGTTATCGCCCGGTTGCGTGACAACAGAACTACCAGGGCGCAGAGCCATCTCCAATCGAACCGGCCATAGTGAAGGATGCATTGGATACCTTGATCCGGCATACGAATCTTGTCTATGAGCTTGCGCGGGTCTCCAACGTGAGCTCAATGGACTTGAACCTGGGGTCTCTGCAGGCAGTACGGGAGAGACTGGCGGCGTGACCAGTTCGGGTCCAGTGATCGTAACAGGTGCAAAACCTGTCGCTGTCGTTGGGGGCGCGGTACTGTCCCGGCGCCCCGTCATGCGTCTGGATTGTCTTCGACCTCAAGAGCACCTTCGGCCACGTTGGAGAATCGAAACTCTATGACGGACCGGTCTTCCTACTCGAACTCGTACGCCAACCACATGCGGACCATGCGCTTGGTCGGATCGCCAAAATCGTAGAGTTGAAAATCAAATATCGCGTCGAGGTCATGGACGCGGCCAAAATGTGCGGCCCTTAGAAGGGTGCGAGAGTACAGGACCGCGGCATCCGGAAATTGCCAAGTGTAGATGTGAATTTTGCCTACCGTTCCGGCATACGTGCAGCCGACGCCACTTTCGGCGCCGGCCTGCCCGAGACATAGGTGACAGTTTGTACCGGACACATGGGTAACACTTTTCTCCTTTCGGGGAGGTGTCGATGCCGTGGAACGAGTGTTCGGTTATGGACGAGCGACTGCGTTTTGTCGCGCGGCTTTTGGGCGGCGAAGCGATGGCGGAAGTCAGCCGCGCGTTCGGGATCTCACGCAAAACCGGCTACAAAATCTTCGATCGTTACAAGGAGCATGGGCTCGAGGTGCTGACCGATCGCTCGCTCCGGCCGGTGCAGTATGCCAACCAGTTGCCGCCCCAGATCGAGCAGCTCATCGTCACCTGCAAGCGCGATAAGCTGCATTGGGGCGCGCGCAAGATCCGGGAACTCTTGGTCCGGCGGCTGGACGGCGATCTGCGCGTTCCCGCCAAGAGCACGGTTCACGCCTTGCTCCACCGGCACGGCCTGGTCAAGCCGCTTAGCCGGCCACGCCACCGTGCCAGGGGCACGCCGCTCGATAGGCACGGCACCTAACGCGCTCCGGTGCGCCGACGTCAAGGGAGAGTTCAAGCTCGGCTACGGTCGTTGTTGCCCCGCTCACCGTCACGGACCACGCCTCGCGCAATCTCCCTGCTTCGTCAAGCCACATCCGTCAGCATTTGGCGCGCTTCCGTGAAAAAACACCGTCAGGCTGTGCTCCGGCAAGCCTATGACGATATACCTTTTAATTTCTGTACTTTAGCATGAAAAAAAGACCGTCATAGGGCGTTCGGACCCTGACGGTATCGGACGAAATCTGATTGCGCAATGGGGAAACAGACCGTCAGAACGTCCGTCAGATACCGTCTCTGCCGGGCGATAGTCCCCGAAAGATGCTGGACTGTTTATGCTGATTTGTCAGTATGTTACGGAGTTTTCTGGGATACCGCCGGATACCCTGGGATGGGCAAAAATCATTCCCACTCGATCGTCCCCGGCGGCTTGCTCGTAACGTCGTAGACGACCCGGTTGATGCCCTTGACCTCATTGATAATCCGTGTCGCGGCGCGGCCAAGAAACGCCATGTCGAAGGCAAAAAAATCCGCGGTCATGCCATCGGCCGAGGTGACCGCGCGCAGCGCGCAGACGAAATCGTAAGTCCGCCCATCGCCCATCACGCCGACGCTGCGCACCGGCAACAGCACCGCGAACGCCTGCCAAATCTTGTCGTAAAGGCCCGCCTTGCGAATTTCGTCGAGATAAATAGCATCCGCCCGGCGCAGAATGGCAAGCTTTTCGGAGGTGACCTCGCCAGGGCAGCGGATCGCAAGCCCCGGCCCCGGAAACGGATGCCGGTTGATAAAACTTGCCGGCATGCCTAGTTCGCGGCCAAGCGCCCGGACCTCGTCCTTGAACAACTCACGCAGGGGTTCGACGAGTCTCATGTTCATGCGCTCGGGCAGACCGCCAACATTGTGGTGCGATTTGATCGTGACTGAAGGTCCGCCGCTGAACGAGACGCTTTCGATCACATCTGGATAGAGCGTGCCCTGCCCTAAAAATTCCGGCACTCCGCGGCCATCGGCTGCGATTTTTTTGGCCTCACGCTCGAATGCCGCGATGAACAGGCGCCCGATGATCTTGCGTTTTTCCTCCGGCTCCCTGATCCCGCGCAAGGCGCCCAAAAACAATTCCCCCGCTTCAGCATGATGGAGTGGAATATTGTAGTGGCCGCGAAACAAACGCACGACTTCTTCCGCCTCGCCAAGGCGCAACAGGCCGTGGTCGACAAAAACGCAAGTGAGCCGGTCCCCGATCGCTTCATGGATCAACAGCGCCGCGACTGCTGAATCGACCCCGCCCGACAGGCCGCACAAAACCCGGCCATTGCCTACCCTCGCGCGGATCGCGGCAACGGCCTCTTGCCGGAAGGCACCCATCGTCCAATCGGCGCGCAGTCCGGCGACCGCCCGGACGAAATTCGCGAGCAGACGCGTACCGTCCGGAGTGTGGGCAACTTCGAGATGAAACTGCACGCCATAGAGGCCGCGCGCCGGGTCGGCAATTGCCGCCAACGGTGCGTTTTCCGAGGCGGCAAGGCGGGAAAACCCCGGCGGCAATTCGGTTACTGCGTCACCATGGCTCATCCAAACCGGATAGCGCTTGGCCTTTTCCCACACCCCTTCAAACAGCGGGCTTGGTTGCAAAACCTCGACCTCGGCGCGGCCGAATTCGCGCCTATGCCCGGCTGCAACCTTGCCGCCCAATTGCGCCGCCATTGCTTGCTGGCCATAACAAATTCCGAGGACCGGTACCCCCGCAGCAAAAATCGCATCCGGCACGCGCGGCGCGTCTTTGTCATGGACGGAGGCAGGGCCGCCCGAGAGGATCACCGCCTTCGGCGCCAGCTCCGCGAACGCTTTAGCGGCGTTTTGGACGGGCGCGATCTCGCAATAGACGCCCGCCTCGCGGACGCGCCGCGCGATCAATTGCGTCACTTGCGAGCCGAAATCGACGATCAAAACCTTGTCGTGATGCAAGGTGATGACGTCACGCAGAGGATCGTCCGCCATTGATGAACCTGTCCCGCGCGGCCAAGGGGTTCGCATAGGCGAACGCCCCGCCCCGCGCAAGCATTTGCGCCCATGTCATACCGGACAAAGTGCTCCTCCCCAGCTCGCCTCTAGCCGAAAACGCCGGGCAACACGCGCTTATAGTGAAAAAATTTGGGCCGTGACCGAGGTGGCGCCGCTGTTGCTGTTGCTGAAGCTGCCGCCGCCAATGGCCAGGGTGACATACACGGTGTTCTGGGCCCTGGTAAGAGAGGCGTGCTGCGCCCCCACCTGGAAATTGTAGCGCAAAGTGCCTGTGGACTTGATCGCGGCCTTCAGAGTTACGCCATTGATCACCCCCAAGAAGACGAAATCGCCTTGGTGGTTCTTATGAAAGGAGCCGGACGGAATCGTGACGGCGAAGGTGCCGATGTGAAGGGTGACCGGATCGGTTAGGGGATTGAACGCGGGCGCGGTGCTGCTCAAGGTGAAACTGGTCCCCAGGGTGAAGGCATCCGTGTTTGGAGCGGTGCCGAAGGCGATGTTGAGGACGGCGCCGAATGCGAGGAACGGCACCCCCGCCGGCGGTGGCACAATGCCCACGCCAACAGAGTCAGTCCCCACCGGGACTGTGGCCACCACCGTGTTGGTGGCCGTGTCTATGACCGAGACACTCCCGGCGGGGAGGCTTTCATTGCAATTCGTCACATACGCGTGTTTCCCATCCGGGGCCACGGCTACCCAAAAGGGTTCATTCCCTACCGGGACAGTGGCCTCCACCGTGTTGGTGGCCGTGTCGATTACCAAGGCCTGTACGGGACATCGCTCGCCACGTAAGCGTGTTTCCCATCCGGAGTGATTGCTACCCCAACAGTTGGCCCCGTCCCCCCGATCATGGCCACCACTTTGTTAGTGGCGATGGCGATCACCGAGACATTGTGAGAGCCATTATTGGTCACGTAGGCGTATTGCCCATCCGGGGTAATGGCTACACCAATGGGGAAACTCCCCACCCCGACCGTGGCCTCCACGGTGTTGGTGGTCGTGTCGATCACCGAGACATTGCTCGCGATGCTTGGATCATTTCCTGTGCCAAAATTCGTGACGTATACGTGTTTTCCATCCGGGGTGATGGCTACCCCCCACGGGAAACTCCCCACCGGAACAGTGGCCACCACCGTGTTGGTGGCCGTGTCGACCACCGCGATAGAGTTGGAGTTAGCATTGGTCACATAGGCGTGTTGCCCATCCGGGGCCACGGCTACCCCAAAGGGTTCATCCATTGGCATGACTGTGGCCACCACCTTGTTAGTGGCCGTGTCGATTACCAAGACATTGTTGGAGCCACCACTCGTGACGTATACGTGTTTTCCATCTGGGGTAACGGCTATTCCTAAGGCGGAATTCGTCACGGCGATCTTAGCCACCACCGTGTTGGCGGCCGTGTCGATCACCGAGACGGTGGAGTCCGAATTCACGACATAGGCGAAGGGCGCCGCTTCCGCCGGCGAGGCCATCAAGCCTTGGCCCATCGCCAGCATGGCGAAGAGGGCCGCAAATCCCCGCGCCGTGCCGCTGTGGCTACTACTATTGATATACATAAATCGTTCCTCCACAATTATTCTGTCATTATTGTTTAGACTGCCGATCTAAATCTTATTATACTTCACATTCGCTTTTCCGGCAAGGCTACGCCCTGGCCAGCCCGGCGTATCCGCGGAGAAAACGAGAAAAAGCTTCCCTCGTCCTGAGCGGCTGTCTTTAATTTAACGTGGGTTGATGCGAGGCTTTAAGGGCTGGTAGTTCACGGCATCAAGGGCTTGCCGCGGCTTTTATGGCCCTCACCCGAGGCGAACAATCTGGTCATGGGGGCCGCTTGACTTGTCGTGCAGCGCGGCGATGCGAATGAGGAGGAGCTTGCGCATGCAAGCGATCAGGGCCTGCTTGCCTGCCACCCCTTCCCCGCGGCGCGGCGTTTCCGGAATGGGGAGCGATCACATGAAGCCAGCGGCTCGCGGCCAAAGTCGCCATGTAGAGAGGAACGAGCAATGATCGGGCGGAGGCCGCTCGTGCCTCGTTGCGGCAGTTCAGAGACGAGCACAAGCTTTGTCGCCGTGGCGATGTTTGGCGCCCTCTCGAGGAGGCCTGCCTCTACCTGCTCGATACAATTCAAGCATGTCTACGCGGCTGCAGTTCGCCTCTGACACCGCCCAATCAGAGGAGATTTTCAGACTAGGGTCTGTGTTCAGTTGAGCAAAATGAGAGCGCAGGCCAGCTGAATTCCTGCGAGAAAATTTCTGGCGAGTTTGTCGTATCGAGTGGCGATGGCGCGAAAGTGTTTGAGTTTATTGAAGAAACGCTCGATGAGGTTGCGTTCGCAATAGAGCGCGAAGTCACAAGCTCGTGGGGTCTTTCGGTTGGCCTTCGGCGGGATCACGGGAGTGATTCCCCGCTCGGTCAAGGTGTCGATGAACGGATCGGCGTCGAAAGCCTTGTCGCCGATCAAGGCCTCTGGGTCGGCCTCGTCAATCAGCGCCTCCGCGCAAGCCAAATCGTGAGCCTGCCCGGGTGTAAGCATCAAGTCGACGGGATTGCCCAAGGCATCGACCAGTGCATGGATTTTGGTGGTCAGTCCGCCGCGGGATCGGCCGATCGCTTGCGCGCCGTTTTTTTTCGCGCACCGGCGCTATGCTGATGGGCCCGAACAATGGTGGCGTCGATCATCATGTATTCGTTGTCGTGGTCGCTCGACAATACCTTGAAAATGCAGTCGAAAACCTCGCTCTTCGCCCATCGGCTGAAGCGCTGATGAACGATTTTCCAAACACCGAAACGCTCCGGGAGATCACGCCACGGAATGCCGGCTCGATATCGATAAAGAACGGCTTCGACGAACAGGCGATTGTCCGCCGCAGTGCCCCCAACATGACCTTCGCGCCCGGGAAGAAAATCCTTGATCCGTTCCCATTGATCATCGCGTAATGCATAACGTCGCATCGGTCGGCCCCTCCTCGAGCCGACCACCCGTGAATCAGAGAAAAAGTGATTCGGGAATCCCCTAACTGAACACAGGCCCTAGTAATTTTTTGTAAAGTGCACTCATTGCCTCGAAATAGGCATGTTCGGAATAATTGCGGGAAACCAGCTCCTGGCAGGCAGCCGATATCGAGGCGAGGTCTGTGTCCGTAGTCTCGCGCGCGACGGCCAGAGTGCGCGCCAGATCGGCAACATCTCCGGCCCGGAATGACCAGCCGGTCCGTCCCTCCTCGATCAACTCGGGAATTCCGCCGATGCGCGCGCCGACCAGCGGCTTGCCTCGCTGAAAGGCTTCGACGGCGCTCATCGGACTATTTTCGTACCATTCGGATGGCAGCACCACTGCCCGTGCCGCATCGACCTCGGCCCACAGCGCGTCGCCTTTCAAAAAACCCGCGAAGACAACCGGAGCGCCGAGGGACTTTGCTAGAGCTCGCAGTTCCGCCTCCTGCGGTCCAGTCCCAGCGATGCGAACAGGAATACTAGAAGCCGCCGCCGCTTTGATCAGGGTCGCAATGCCCTTCTCGGGCGTCAAACGGCCAAAATAGAGAAAGTGATCACCGCCTGGGATTGCGGCCGGTGGCGGCGCATCGGGTACGAAGTTTCGAATATGCACCAGCTTTTCGGGAGGCCAGCCCCATTCGATCAGTTTCTCGCGGTAGAAGGCGCTCGGCGTGACGATCCGGTCGATATGACGCGCATAGATCCGCAATGCCTTGTGGATGGCCGATTCGACCATGATCAGCCCGCTCAAGGCAGCGCTGCCTTTGATGCAGCGGTGGATCGCGACATTCCAGACCCGGCCGCCCTTACAGCGCTCGCACACCCCCGACCCGTTCCGCATCGTATAGGCGGGACAGGCGAGCTTGAGATCGTGCACCGTCATGACCACCGGAATACCACGCCGCTTGAGCTCGACGAGCACGGACGGCGACAAATGATGGTAGATGTTGTGGACATGGGCGACGTCGATCCGTCGCGTATCGATGAGTCGCGCGAGCTTCGCCCGCGCTTCCCGCGAATAGATGATCCGCGCGGCGGCGGCGGCCTTCTCCCGAAGTGGCGCCGACGCGCCAAAGCTGATGTGCTCCGCGAAATACCGGCTGTCCTCGCAGGGCAAATTCTCCTTGTGGTGCATTGCGTAAAACGAATTCGTCCACCCGTGCCGTTCCATCAGAGCGGCATGGGCAAAATAGACCATCTCCGAACCACCTTTCGGATAATGATAGGTATTGATCGAGAGCAGTTGACCGTTCGACACAATTCAACTCCGCTGCACCGGCCCGCTGGGCCGCGTCTTGATCGCCTGTTCCTTCTGTCCCATGCACTACGCCTTTCCGTTTATTTTACGTCCACAATGCCTTCATCTTTGGTAACATCTACGCTCCTAACCATGACCTCGGCAAAGTATCCTTGCCCGCGTGAAGTTCACGAAATTATTGCAACAATCTGTTGGAGTTCGTGTTATAGAAGCGTTTCTGGTTTCACGGCGGGTTAACGCCGGTTACGTTGGGGGAGGAAAATTTCTAGTCACCTGATTAGAGGATCGAGCTATGGATTTGACGGTCGTCGCGACTTTTCGCTGCAATTCCCGCTGCCAAATGTGCCACGTATGGAAATACCCCACCGCTCCGGAACAGGAAATAACGCTGGAAACCCTGGCCAAGCTTCCCGGCGGATTTGACAATCTGAACGTGTCGGGCGGCGAGCCTACGCTTCGCCGTGACCTCGCGGAAATGATCGATATTCTGTACCCGAAGGCACGGGTCATGGAGATCAGCTCCAACGGCCTGCACCCCGAGCGGATAGTTCCCATTATCAAGAAATATCCGAATATCAAGGTTCGCTTCAGCCTCGAAGGCGACGAGCCGACAAGCAATCGAATCCGCGGCGAAAAGAACGGCCACAACACCAAAGTGGCCGGGCTGCGCCTATTGAAGGAAGCCGGTGGCACCGACCTCGGATTTGCGTTTGTCATTCAAGACGAGAATGTTGGACAATTGCTGGATGTCTTTAAGTTCGCGCGCGCGCAAGGTTTTGAGCTGGCGACGACGACCCTGCATAACGCCTGGCAATTTTACAAAAACGACAACCATTTCTACGACAGAGCCAAGGTGTCGAGGCCTATCGAGGATCTTATTACTGAATTGCTGAAAAGCCGCAAGGTGAAGAACTGGTTCCGGGCCTATTTGAATCTCGGGCTTATCGAGAAGGTGCTCGGACACGAGCGACTTATCCCCTGCACCGCCGGAAGCGACTTCGCATTCATCGATCCATGGTCGGATGTATGGGCATGCAATGTGCGCTCCGATATTCCCCTCGGCAATCTGGCACGCCAGAGCTGGAACGAAATCATGCACAGCGATCTGGCGAGCGAAGGCCTCAAAAAGGTAGCCTGCTGCAGCCAAAATTGCTGGATGGTTACGACGGCCCGTACCGCCATGCGGTCGCGGATCGTCCCGCAAATGCCAAAAATGGGGCCGATGGCATGGGTGCTGAAAAACAAGCTGAAGGTCACTCTCGGCAAGCCGATCAATTTTGAAGAGTATATCGATTACGGCAGAGTCAAACCTACCCCGCAGGTTCCGCGCACCTCTTATCTCGGCACGGCGCACAAAGCCAACAAATTGGACCGCACCCGGCAGACGCCGCAGGAACGCTATCCGCAGCTCGATTATATCAATGAATGACCCGCCTTTGGCAGAGAGGGCCGACGGGCAATTCACGCCAAATGAGTTCGATGCTGGGAGGTAACCATTGGTCTCGAGGGAAGGCTGCGGCGGCCCAATCTCGCCAGCGCCAGTGGATCAAGCAGCGAGATCAATGCTGCGTTGGCCGAGCACGCTCTTGCGCAACAAAAGGCCAAACTCCAATCCGGATCTGAACGCCACCAGCAGCTGCCACCCACATGTGATGGTGGTTGGCCTGCGCGGATTTCCTGGGGTGCAGGGAGGCGTGGAGACGCACGCGCAGAATCTTTACCCGGCCATTGCGCGCGCGGGATTCAGAGTGACGGTCGCGCTACGCTCGCCTCACATTAACGACGACCATCCATCCGAATGGAACGGTGTCAACTTTGTGCGGTTGTGGGCGCCGCGTTCCAAAAGCATGGAAGCCATCGTTCATACTTTTCTGGCCATTTTGTATGCCGCATTCCGTAGGCCCGACGTACTTCACATTCAGGCGATCGGGCCGGCCTTGCTAACTCCGCTCGCCAGGTTTCTTGGCCTGAAAGTCGTTGTGACCCACCATGGCGCGGATTACGATCGCCAGAAATGGGGACCCATTGGCAAAAGCGTATTGCGGTTCGGCGAAGCCTGGGGGATGCGCTTGGCCGGCAAACGGATCGCAGTGTCCCGGACAATGCAAGCGCATGTGCGGAAAAAATACGGGCTTGAGGCCGCCTGTATTCCTAATGGCGTAGAGCCTTCCGTTGCCCCTTCCAGCCAACAGGCACTGGAAAAGTTCCGGCTCGAACCACGCAAATACATCCTGACCGTGAGCCGCATTGTTCCTGAGAAACGGCACCTGGATCTCATTGAGGCCTTTGCGCGCGCGGATCTGCCGGGGTGGAAGCTCGTTCTGGTCGGCGGAAGCATCCAGCCGGACGCCTATTCCCGGTCTGTTGAAGACGCCGCCTCAAAAACCCCGAATGTCGTGGCGGCGGGATTCCAGCAAGGATTGGCGTTGCGGGAGCTTTACGGTCACGCGGGATTGTTCGTCCTGCCGTCATCACACGAGGGGTTGCCCATCGCCTTGCTGGAAGCGTTGAGCTATGGCCTGCCCACTCTTGTCAGCGATATCGAGCCGCATCTCGAGATAGAACTTCCGGCGCTGCATTATTTCAGGATGGGGGACGTCGATGCCCTTGCGGAGGCGATTGGACGGATGGCCGCCTCCGAGATTTCAACGGAATGGAGCGACAACCTGAAGCAATGGACGGCGAGGCGTTTCAACTGGAGTGCGTCCGCGCAAGAAACTGTTGCAATTTACCGCTCGCTGATGGAGGAGCGAGCGTATCCGCGCGGGGATTTGTAACTTCCATTAAGCAGGTTGTGCGTAATAATTCATTTCTTTGGTGATATACTATGAACCATTCGGGGTCTGTTGCGTTATTCGAGAGCGTCCCCTGTTTAATGGCGGCGAGACTTTCGAAGTATGACTTTGGCGATCGATTTGGGCGGCTTACGTATGCAATTTTACCGCAGCGCGACGAAAACGCTCCGGCTTCGCCGTTTGAACACGAATGCCGAGCCCAGAGAATTGCTCCTCGTCGGGAAATTGTTCCAGGAATTGGGGAAGCGACACCGCCTGGCTATTTAGGGTTATTCATAACCCTCGCACCGCCTCAAGCAGGTTTGGAGACCTCACAAATGGATCCCAATAACGCAACACAACCCACGCGCAATTTGCTAGCCAGATTCAGTGACTTGATATATATTGCGATTTATTATAGATCACAGGGGATTGGCGGCATTAGGCCTCATAGCCCATATGGGTTTATCCGTCCTGATGTATTAGAGGTATGATTATTCAATTTTATTGCGGTGGCGAATTTTTTGAGGCGATTCAATGTCCCGGAACGATTTCGACACTGTGCCCGAATGCTTTCAAATTCCGGCCACGGAAAAGCCTGAGTTTTTTGCCGTCCGGAGCGGCGCGGAGCGATTGACCTACGCTGGCCTCGACGCCCGCGCCGATGCGCTTTGCGGTCGGCTTGCCGCCGCTGGAATCGCAAAAGGCGCATTCGCCGGCATCCTCCTCGACCGCTCCATATCCACCATCACATCCTTCCTCGCGGTGCTGAAAGCAGGCGGGGCTTTCGTGCCGCTCGATCCAAGCAGCCCAGCGCAAGGCATTCTTGATATTGTCCAGCGGCACAAATTGACATGTATTGTTTCGAACGCCGCAACGTTGCGGCGTTTCCCCCAACTCGCCGCAGTGGTGCCCGTGATCGACGTTGACGCCACGTCGTCACCGGGGCCCGCCGGCCGCGAGGGCGAGGCCGCGAAAGTCGCCGGCGCGGACCCCGCCTGCGTCATGTTCACTTCCGGCTCCACGGGGGAGCCGAAAGGCGTTGTTATCCCGCATCGGGCGATTGTCCGGCTGGTAAAAAATCCCGGCTACATGCAGTTCTCGGACGACCAAATCTTTCTGCAAGCGTCGCCGTTGACTTTCGATGCGTCGATTTTCGAAATTTGGGGCGCCCTGCTCAATGGCGCCGAACTGGTGATTCCAGACGCAGGCCTGCTCAGCCTCGACGTGATCGCCGCCGCGATCGAGAAACAAGGCGTGACGACTTTGTTTCTCACGAGCGGCCTCTTCAACCTTATGATCGATCAGCGCCCTGCGCCGCTGCGCAAGCTTCGCTATTTGGTCTCGGGCGGCGACGTCATGTCTCCGGCGCATGTCGCCAAGGCGGCGCGGCTTCTCAATTCCGGACATTTCATTTCGGTATACGGACCGACCGAGAACACGACCTTCACCACGACCTTCACCGCGCCTCCGGATTTGTCAGCCGACGCGCCGGTCCCCATTGGCTGGCCGGTCGCGGCCACGACTTTGCGCATTCTAGACGAGGAAATGCGCCCCGTCCCCGAGGGCTCGGCGGGACAGCTCTATGCCGGCGGCGACGGGCTGGCGCTCGGTTATCTTAACGCCCCTAATCTCACCCAACAAAAATTCATCGCGGACCCGTTCGCGCAAGGATCCCGAGCAGCGGCTCTATCGCACCGGCGATCTCGTCCGGCGCGACGAGACAGGCCTACTCCATTTCCTCGGGCGCATGGACAATCAGATCAAGGTGAACGGGCACAGGATCGAGCCCGAGCATGTCGAAACCGTGCTTCGGCGCCACCTTCCGGTCACCGACATCGCGGTCGTCGCTTGCGCCTTGACGAATGGTGCCAAGCATCTGGTTGCCTTCGTGATTCCGCTCCCAGGCGCGTCCCTTTCCGGGGCTGCATTCCGGGACGCCGCCAGCCGCTATTTGCCGCCTCATATGATCCCTGCGCGGCTGGAAACGATCGATGCTTTTCCACTCACCCAGACCGGCAAGATCGATCGTCTCACCCTCAGCCGCCAGGCAGCCGGCACGCGGGCACAAAACCTTGCGAAACCCCAGATCGCGGCCCCGGCCGAGACCATATTGATTGATTTGTGGCGGCATCACCTGCAGCTGGAAACCGTCGATGTGGACCAAAACTTTTTCGACCTTGGCGGCAGCTCGCTTCAGCTCCTTGGCGTGCATGCCGATATCGAACGGCTTTTCCCAGGCCGGATTTCGATCCAGGATTTGTTCGATCTGCCGACGATCCGCCTTCTCCACGGCCGGCTGTCCGGAGCACCGGCGGCCGACACCACTGCGCAAGCCGCGGCGCAAGCGGCCCTCCAGCGGCGCGCGCGCCAGAACCGCGCCCGCCCCGCCAGCATCCACGCAAACCCGGCCACAGGCAATTGATGTCCGCCCAAGATGCACCTCAAGCGATAGCCGTGATCGGCATGGCCGGCCGCTTTCCGGGCGCGCCGTCGCTCGATGCCTTTTGGGACAATCTTCGACGCGGCGTCGAATCGATCACCCATTTTCCGCCCGAGGAGCTGGAGGATGCCTACGGCCGTTCGGTGCAAAACCAGCCAGGCTACGTGCGTGCGCGATCGATTTTGGAAGGCGTCGAGCTGTTCGATGCCGGCTTCTTCAACTTTTTGCCGCGCGAGGCGGAGCTGACTGACCCGCAACAAAGGGTGTTTTTGGAAATCGCCTGGGAGGCACTGGAGAGCGCCGGTTACGACCCCGCCGCTTTTCCTGGCGACGTCGCGGTCTACGCCGGGAGCAGCTTCAATACCTACCTTCTCTATAATTTGCTGGCGGACCGGCATCGGCTCGAAACTATCACCGGCACCTATCAAACCGGCGAGTTTCAAGCGCTCGTCGGAAATGGCGCCGATTTTCTTGCGACGCGGACCGCCTACAAGCTCGATCTGCGCGGTCCTGCCCTAACCGTGCAATCGGCGTGTTCGACTTCGCTGCTTGCCGTCGCGGAAGCTTGCCAGTGCCTGCTCGATTACCGCGCCGACATGGCGCTCGCGGGCGGCGTCTCGATCACTTTCCCGCAGAAGCGCGGCTATCTCCATCAAGAGGGTGGCATGGTTTCGCCGGATGGTCACTGCCGCACTTTCGACGCGAGAGCGGCAGGGACAGTGTTCGGCAGCGGCGCCGGGGTGGTGCTGTTGAAGCGGCTCGACGCCGCCTTGGCTGATGGCGACCACATCCGCGCGATTATTCGCGGCAGTGCGGTCAACAATGACGGGGCCAGAAAGGCCGGCTATTCGGCGCCGAGCAGCGATGGCCAAGCCAAGGCAATCGCCCTCGCCCATGCCGTCGCGGATATCGCCGCCAACTCCATTTCCTACGTGGAGTGCCACGGCACCGCGACCCCGCTCGGCGATCCGATCGAAGTCGCGGGCCTCGCCAAGGCTTTCCGCGCAACCACTGGCAGCAAGGGGTTTTGCGCGATCGGTACGGTCAAAACGAACATCGGCCACCTCGATATCGCGTCTGGGGTCGCCGGATTGATCAAAACCATTCTTGCACTCGAAAACGAAAGCCTGCCCGCGACGCTGCATTTTAAGACTCCAAACCCGCAACTCGGCCTTGAGGAGAGCCCGTTCTTCGTCAGTGCCGAGTTGCGGCCTTGGCCACGCGGCGCCAAACCGCGTATCGCTGGGGTGAATGCCGCGGGCGTAGGTGGAACCAATGTTCATGTGATCGTCGAAGAAGCGCCGGCGATTCCAGCCGCTGCTCCCGATGGCGAGGCCGCGCATCTGATTGTCTTGTCGGCCCGCGACGACAATGCCTTGGCGGAAGCCCGGAGCCGCCTCGCGGCACATCTCGAAACGCACGCGGTACAGAGCATTCGCGACATCGCCTTCACCTTGCAGACAGGAAGGCGCAGTTTCGCTAAGCGGTTCGCCGCTGTCGCCAAGGATCGGCGCGGTTTGATTGAGAAACTCGGCGGTCCTGGCGAAACTAGGACCGCGGCAGCGTCTCCGCCAAACCTCGCATTCCTGTTTCCGGGCCAAGGTTCGCAATACCCTGGCATGGGCCAGGGCCTTTACCGGCGTTATCCGGTCGTTGCGCGAGCGCTCGACCAATGCGCCGCGATTTTGGAACCTTTACTTGGCCTCGACCTGCGCACGGCCCTTTTTGGAGACCCCGAGGTGGCCGGGCCGCGACTTCAGGCGACCGCGCTCGCGCAACCCGCTTTGTTTAGTGTCAGCTTTTCCGTCGCGGCGTTATGGCGGAGCCTGGGCTTTGAGCCAGCTGCCATGCTCGGCCACAGCATCGGCGAATTCGTCGCGGCGACGCTCTCGGGCGTGATGCAGCTCGAGGACGCCCTGATGGTCGTCGCCGCGCGTGGCGCCATGATGCAGGAGCTGCCGCAAGGAGCGATGCTCGCGGTCAAGCTCGCGGAGGCGGAACTAAAGGCCTGCCTGCCAAGCGAACTGTCGATCGCGGCGGTCAACGGCAAAGCCGCCTGCGTTGTCGCCGGGCCGAATGCTGCGATTGACGCCTTCGAGGCGAAGCTCGCCGCCCGAGGCACCGACTGGCGGCGGTTGCGGACCTCGCATGCTTTTCATTCGGCGATGGTCGATCCGGTGATCGAACCGCTGGCAGAAATCCTGGCGAAAGATACCTCTCAGCCCGCCTAGCATACCGTACGTCTCCACGATGTCGGGCAATTGGATAACGGCGGATCAGGCGACGGACCCATTTTACTGGGCGCGGCACTGCCGCGAGACGGTGCGCTATGCGGCGGCGCTCGATTGCCTCGCCGAGCCGCTGCCTCCAATCCTGATCGAGGTTGGCCCCGGGCGGACGCTCACGAGCCTCGCCCGGCAAAACGAAGCGGCGCGCCGGTCGCCCTTGATCGCCGCTTCGCTCCCAGATCCACTCGAAGAGCGGGACGCAGATGCGGTCTTTCTCGACACGCTCGGACGCCTTTGGACCATTGGAGCGGCGCCTGATTGGCGCGCGTTGCACGACGGCGCGCCGCACCGGCGCGTCGTCCTGCCTACTTATCCGTTCCAGCGGAAGCGTTATTTTATAGACCCGCCAATCTCTAGCCCGGACATGATCAAGCCGATTGCGGCCAACTATGATACTACCAACCCTATTAAAGGAAACTATATTACCACCATGGCCAAGGAAACACAGCAGCCGGCCAACAATGCGGCCATCGCGCAACCACCCGAAACTCCAGACCGGCTGGCATTGATTCGGGCCGAACTCGCTGTTTTGCTCGAAAATCTTTCGGGCATCGACGTCGCCAACGCGCCGCGCGGCACAACTTTCCTCGAACTCGGCTTCGATTCGCTGTTCCTCACGCAGGCAAGCCAAGCCATCAAGACTCGCTTCAATGTTGGTGTCAGCTTCCGCCAGATGATGGGCGAGCTTGCGACGCTGGATGCCGTTGCTGGGCATCTCGACCAGGTGGCGGAGAATTTCGTGGCCGAGGCCCTCCCAGCGGCGCGGAGCGAAATCGAGGCTAGTCCCGCGACACCTCCTCAAGCCGCAAGCCCCGCACCCGGCATTCCGGCCGCTTCGGGACCGGGACAAGGCATCGAGCAGATCATGGCGGCACAGCTCGCCAGCATGACGGACCTCATCAACCGGCAGCTCGAAACCTTGCGGCAATTTGGCGGCGCGCCACCTTTGGCCGCGGCGGCGGTCCCGCAGGCGCCGGCCGGACAAGCCCCGCAAGCCCCCACAGCGGTTCAAGCAAAACCAGTTCTTGAAAAAAAACCCAGCGAAGCGTTTGGACCCTTCAAGCCCTTCGCACAAGCGCACGATGCCAATCTCGACGCGGAACAACGCCGTTTTGTCGCCGGTCTGATCGAACGTTACACAAGCCGCACCCGCAGTTCCAAGGACATGACCCAGGCCTCGCGAGCAGTGCTCGCCGATCCGCGGGTCGCCGCGGGATTCCATCCGGAATGGAAAGAGATCGTTTACCCTATCGTCACCACCCGTTCCGAAGGGTCGAAACTGTGGGACGTCGATGGCAACATTTATATCGATCTCTTGAACGGCTTTGGTCCGACGGCCTTTGGCCACGCACCCGATTTTATTCGTGACGCGCTCATCGCGCAGATCGAAAAAGGCTTTGAACTAGGTCCGCAAACGCCTCTCGCAGGCGAAGTCGCAAAACTTCTTTGCGATCTCACGGGCAACGAGCGGGTGACTTTTTGCAACACCGGGTCCGAAGCGGTGATGGTAGCGATGCGGATCGCGCGAACGGTGACCGGGCGCAATCGGATCGTCTATTTCGCCGGCGACTACCATGGCCAATTCGACGAAGTGTTGGCGCGGGGCGGCATGCGCGAGGGGATTGCGCGGGTATTTCCGATCGCTCCGGGTATCCCGGCCGAATCCATCGCCAACATCACCATCCTGGACTATGGAACCCCCGAGAGCCTTACCTGGCTCGAGCAACACGTCCACGAATTGGCGGCGGTTCTGGTCGAACCCGTGCAGAGCCGGCGGCCGGACTTCCGTCCCCGGCAATTTCTGGAGGCCTTGCGCGACCTGACCGCGAAGGCGGGAACCGCTTTAATCTTTGACGAAATCGTGACCGGCTTCCGCGTCCATCCGGGCGGCGTCCAGGCCTTGTTCGGCATCCGCGCCGATCTTGTCACCTACGGCAAGGTGGCGGGCGGCGGCATGCCGATCGGCATCCTAGCGGGCAAGGCCGCGTTCATGGACGCCCTCGATGGCGGATTCTGGCAATACGGCGACGATTCCTATCCGGCCGCCGGAGTGACCTTCTTCGCCGGCACCTTCGTGCGCCACCCGCTGACGCTCGCCGCCACTGCCGCGGTTTTGAAACATCTCAAAGCCGCTGGGCCGAGCCTGCAAGAGAATTTGTCCGAGCGCACCGGAGAACTCGTGGACGAACTTAATACCGTCTTTGAGCGCCATGGTGTGCCCGCTGAAATTCATTGTTTCGGTTCGATCTTTTTCTTCAAATTCCCTGCTGAATATCATTTTGCGTCGCTTTTTTATTACCTGATGCGCGAACAAGGCATTCATATCCAGGAGGGTTTCCCCTGTTTCCTAACGACCGCCCACGACGATGCCGATCTCGCGAAAATCATCGACGCTTTCGATGCGGCTTCGGGCCAGATGATGGCCGCGGGACTTTTCGGGCGGCCGCCTGAAGCGGCCGGGGCGCGCCAAGGTCAGCTCACCGAAAGCCAAATGGAAATTTGGCTCAGCGCCCAACTCGGCGACGGCGCTTCCTGCGCCTTCAACGAATTGGTCACGCTCGATATGCGCGGGCTACTCGACAGGCAAGCGCTGCGGAGAGCGGTGCGCGATTTGGTGCAACGCCACGAAGCACTGCGCATAAGGTTCGCGCCGTCGGGCGAGGGCTTTACCGTCATGCCCAGGGCGCCGCTCGCATTCACGATCGCCGCGCCGGACGATAAACCTCTCGATGCCCGTCTTGCCGAAGTCATCGAAAGCGAGGCCTCGACTCCCTTCGATTTGGTTAATGGTCCGCTCATTCGCTTCACTTTGGTTCCGGACCACGGCCAAGACCGCCATTTGCTGGTGATGACCGCCCATCACATTGTCTGTGATGGCTGGTCAATGAACATCCTTTTGGAAGAGCTCGGGGTGTTCTATTCGGCCCGCCTCAGCGGTGGCGCCGCTAGCCTGGAGCAGGCACACAGCTTCGTCGACTATGCGGCGCGCCACGGCACGGTGCAGCCGGAGGCGGAGGCCTATTGGCTGGACCAATTCGCGCAACCGCCGGAGCCCTTGGCCCTGCCGCTCGATCATCCGCGCCCGATGCTGAAAAGTTTCCGGGGCGATACGCTGCGCGGGACAATCGAGGCTTCGCTGTGCGAGCGCGTGAAGCAGGCGGCCTCGCGCCATGGCTGCACTTTGTTCGCGGTGCTGTTGACCACCTATCAATTGCTGCTTGCCCGCTTGAGCGGACAAACCGACGTCGTCGCCGGCATTCCCACCGCCGGGCAGAGCTTGCACGGCGAAGGGCCCCTCGTCGGCCATTGCGTCAATTTCCTGCCGTTGCGAGGCCAGTTCCAGGATGGCGGCACCTTCATCGAGGCCGCGCGCAGGACCCAGCAGCTACTTCTCGATGCGGCCGATCATCAAAGCTACACGTTCGGCTCCCTCGTCCGTGCGCTCGCAATGCCGCGGGAGGCGAACCGCCTTCCCTTGATCGAAGCGCAGTTCAATTTAGAACGGATCGGACAAAATCTTCCCTTCCAGGGCCTCGCCGTCTCGACCGACGCCAATCCCAAACGGTTCGTGAATTTCGATCTGTTTTTTAACGTCGTCGCAGAAGAAGAAGGCCTTATCGTCGATTGCGATTACAGCAAGGATTTGTTCGATCCTGCCACGATCGCGCGTTGGATCGGCCATTACCGGACGCTGCTTGAAGCCGTTGCTGACAACATGGACCGGGAGGCTTTGCGGCTGCCTATCCTGACGCGGGCCGAAGAGAACGCGCTCCACGCGGCCCTCGCGGGGCCAGACGTTCCTGTGCCGGAACTCGCCATTCACGAATTGATCGATTTGCAGGCGGCGGCTACGCCGGACGCCGTAGCGGTCCGCTTCGAAGATAAGTCAATTACCTATCGCGAACTGATTACGCGCGCAGACCGCGTGGCCTGGCGGTTGATTGCCGCGGGCGCCGCACGCGGAACGCCTGTCGCGATTTATCTCGACCGTTCGGCGGAACTCCCGGTCGCCATGCTCGCCGTCCTCAAGGCCGGCGGCGCCTATGTTCCACTCGATCCACTCTATCCGCCCGCCCGCAACCACGCGATTGTCACTGAGGCCGACGTAAAGATCGCGTTGACTTCGGCGGCGCTCGAAGACGACATCAAGGCGGCCATCCCGGTTTGCATTGGCATTGGAGAAGCGGGCGCGGACTCGCCTGAACAACTACTGCCGCCTCTTCCACGAGTGCGTCCAACCGATCTCGCGTATCGCATCTTCACCTCCGGATCGACGGGCAGGCCAAAGGGTATTGATGTCGAACATCGATCGGTCGTGAACCTCCTGACCGCGATGCGGCAATCGCCCGGTATTAGCGCCGCCGACGTCTTCCTCGCCGTGACGACGCCATGCTTCGACATTGCGGCTCTTGAAATCTTCCTGCCATTGACGGCCGGAGCCGAGCTTGTGATCGCGAGCCGGGCTGATGTCATGGACCCGTTTGCCCTGGCCGCGCTGATTACCCGCACTTCGGCAACGATGATGCAGGCCACCCCGGCACTATGGCGGGTGTTGCTAGAAGCGGGGCTCAACCCGAAAGGGCTTAAAATCTTGTGCGGCGGCGAGGCGCTCGACCCGAAGCTCGCCCAAGATCTCGGACCTGGTGAACTGTGGAACATGTATGGGCCGACCGAAACGACGATATGGTCGTTGGCGGAACGGCAAAAAGGCGGCGCTGTCGATTTCGGCCGGCCGATCACGAACACAAGAATGTACATCCTCGACGCGGCGGGAAATACTGCGGCAATCGGGGTCGCGGGAGAGCTCTGCATCGCCGGCGCGGGACTGGCACGAGGATACCAAAAAAACCAAGCGCTCACCCAGCAATGTTTTACGGAAAATTTGTTTGCCGACGGCGCGAACGGGCGCCTCTATCACACTGGCGATCGCGCCCGCTATCTCGCAAACGGCCGTTTCGAGCTGCTCGGACGCACCGATAATCAAATCAAATTGCGCGGTTTCCGCATCGAGCTTGGTGATGTCGAAGATGCGTTGCGGCGTGCTTCCGGGCGCCCGGAAACCGCCGCCGTATTGCACGGCGATGACCTTGTTGGCTATATCGCGGCGCCCGATGGCACCACCCTGAGCATGAGCGGGCTTCGAACCAATTTGCGCGAGGTACTGCCGGATTACATGGTCCCCGCGCACATCCTGCGCCTCGACGCACTGCCCCGCACCCAGAACGGTAAGATCAACCGCAAGGCGCTGCCGCGGCCGGAAGACGCCGCGGAGGCGTTGCCGAAGCGGGTGATCGTGGCGCCGCAGACGCCGCTCGAGATTGCGCTCGCCTCGATTTGGGGCCAAGTGTTGAAAATTGGCACGATTTGCATTCACGATAATCTCTTCGCGCTTGGAGCGGATTCGATCGACCTGTTCCGCATTGCGGCGCGGATGCGGGAACAGGGCCTTGGCCTTGATGCCGCAGACTTGATGCGGCACCCGACGATTGCCGAATTGGCGCGGGCCGCGCATGACCTGCCCACAGAATCGATGCTCGCGCCAAGCAATACGGCGCCATCGCTGCAAAGTTTCAGGCGACGCGCGGGAGCATCGAGATGATAACGGAAGCCATACAGCAAATGCCTGGTCCGGAGACGAAGCCAAGCGAAGAACTGTTATTTCCCTGCTCGTCGTCGCAGCAGCGATGCTGGTTCATCCATTCGCTCAACCCTGGCGGTTCGGTTCTCAACGTCGCCTTGCGTTGGGAGATCACTGGCCGGTTCAATGCCTTCACAATCGAGAAAGCCTTCCAAACTATCATCGACCGGCACGAGATCTTGCGCACGAGGTTCGTCGAAAAAGATGACGAACCGGTGCAAGAGGTCGCCCGCGCCGTCGATTTCCATCTCGGAATTGTTGATCTGACGGATATTCCCGAGGCACGCCAGCGCGACGAAGCCGTGGCATTGGCGCACCACGAGGCGCAGCTGCCGTTCGACATCGGTCAATTGCCGCTGATCCGGGTGACTATGCTGCAGCTGTCCGCCGATCATGCCGTCCTATTGGTGACCGTGCATCAAATCGCGTTCGATGGCTGGTCGATCCGCATCCTCGCCCAGGAATTCGGTGCAATAGCGGCGGCGCTCGACGCCAACCTTCCGCATGGCCTCCCGGAACCGCTCCTCCAATATGGCGACTATTGCCTCTGGCAGAAAGAATATTTCGCCAGTGGCAGCTTTGAGGCGGAGACAGCCTATTGGAAAAACAAATTGGCGGGAGCGCCCTATTTCGAGATTGTTCCAGACCATGAGCGCCCCGGTCATCTGACCTACGGCGGCGAAATCCTCGCCGCTATTCTGCCGCCGGAACTCGGCAGCAAGTTGGAGGAGGCCGCGCGAAAACACAATCTTACCGTATTCAGCTTCGGTTGTGCCGTTACCGCATTGATGCTGCACCGCTACAGCGGTGCTACCGATATTTCATTCGGTACCCAAATCGCCGGACGCGACGAAGTGGACCTCGAGAACTTGATCGGCGTCTTCCTCAACAATCTCGTGATGAGATTCGATGCTTCCGGCAACCCTTCGTTCGAGGAATTTCTGACCAGGGTGAATGGAACAGTTCAGGAAGCGCTCATCCATCAAAGGATGCCCTTCCACAAGCTGGTCGAGATTCTCAATCCTCCGCGCGATCCCGCGCGCACACCGCTTATTTCGGTGAATTTTACCGTGTTGCGCGATGTCATGGACCATAAAGCCTATGGTGCCTTCGAGCTCCACGGGCAACCTTCGCTATCGGCCGGCTCGCTCTATGACCTGTTTATTTTCATGGTGCATTGGCCGAACGGCTGGCGGATAGCGATCGAATACAAGCCCGACCTTTTCGAAAAGCAAACGGCTGAGCAGCTGCTTGGATTTCTTGTGGCCGCATTCGAATTTGCTGTTTCCAGTCCCGGTGCGCGTTTGTCCTCACTTGTCCCACCGCTGCGAGCCAGAAGCGCTCCGCGGAAAACCAGTGGCGGTTTCCCCGCTATCGCGGCGCCGCCCCTCCCACCAAGCCCGCCTCCTGCCGGAGAGACGGTCGATGCCGAACCAAGGATGATGGCGATCTGGCGGGACGTGCTTCAAGTGCGAGAAATCGGCCCCACGTCGAATTTCTTCGAACTCGGTGGGCATTCCTTGATGGCGATGCGGCTCATGACCAAGGTCGCGAGCTCCTTTGGCGTCAAAACCAATGTCATGACCCTTTTTCAAGCGCCGACAGTCCGAGAGTTCACGGCCCGTGTGTCGAGGATCGAAGCGCCGCTGGAACCTTGGAGCATTGTCCAATTCAACCGCGCGGCGACAAGACGCCAATTGTCGCCATCAACAATACAATGATCTATTACAATCTCGCGCAAAGGATTGGAACGGACCGGCCGTTTCTTGGCGTCCAGCTGTTCGATCCCAGCAATCCTCGCCCACTGCCCCGCCGCGACATGCCTGAGATCGCGGCCGATTACGTGCGCCTTATCCGCGAGGCCAGGCCCCATGGTCCCTATATCCTATTTGGACTTTGTGTAGCAGGAGTCATCGCCTATGAAGCGGCGCAACAGTTGAGACAGGCTGGAGAGTCAGTTCCCCTGGTGGTGATAGCCGACGCCTTTGTGCCTGGCTATATCAAGCGCCTTCCGTTCATGCGCCGTTTTCTGTTCCACTGCTCCTATCATTTGCACTCCGTCAAACATAAATGCGAACTCGTTCTAAGCGGGAAGCAATCGGTGATGGAGTTTCTCGTGTCCTATAGGCTGGTGCGCCAAAGCCGGATAATGGACTTTGCCGCCACGCTACACCTCATCAGCCGGGCAAAGCTGAGAGAGGCAAAGCTGGTCATTGATGACTGGGCCAACCAGTGGTTCTTGCCGCATCTCGAAGACGCGCGAGGCCATTATCAAGCATCCGCATCGGTAGACAATCTGGTGGTGTTGCAGAGCGACCAAGTCGTCACACATTTTGCCGACCCGAAGATGAGCTGGCCCGATCTCGCCAAGGGCAAGCTTTTCGTTCACCGGGTCCCCGGCTGGCACGTCGATATGTTCCAGGGCGAGGGGGCGTGCCGGACCGCCGAACACCTGCGGTCTCTGCTCGACCAAGTGGATGCGGAGCGCGTCAATACGATCCGGAGCAACGCTTCGCGGGTTTAACGAGCATCCCCAAGTCTAAGTCCGTCGACGGGGCCCGCTCGTACCACGAACTCGGACCAAACCGCGCGCGCCGAAACACCAAGCAAAGTGCCAATGACAAAAAAGGGCGAGTGACCTCTGATGGATCCGCTTTATTAACTTTGAGTGAGAACGATCACAAAGCAAGCAAAAGAGGTTGACCACGCCCCGAGGGACGGCGCCGTCGCCCTGCGAAGTAATGGTGAGAGTTCCCTGATATGAATTTCGATCGCTGGCGCGACTGGTATAGTTGGATGATCGGGGCTCTGATCATCCTGACGGTTATCGTTGCAGTCATTGTGCAGTATCGTTCGACGCGGCCGCCGCGCGCATTTGCTCTCGTCGGTTTGGCGGCTGGATTTGGGATTGGCGGTCTGCTCTTCATCCCAGCGGTGCCCCAAATCTTGACGGCTTTGCGGCATTTCGTGATCGCCCAGGCCCCAACGGCGACGTCCGGTCCATTTCAGGTTACGGCCGTCAACGCTGCTCTTCTGGCTCCAGCGGCCAATGATCCGCCGGTTTTGGTGCAAATCTGGTATCCCGCGGCCGCGAACCTTCCTCCGGCAAACTTGGTATCCCAATCTTCGGCGCCGGTTGCCTGTGCAAGAGTTATGGATGGGCCGCGCCTGCCTGATGCGCGGTCAAACTTTCCCATTCTCCTCTACGCGCCAGGGAACGGCGGCGTAAGGGACGAGAATGCCTCGACAGCCGCGGAACTTGCGAGCCATGGTTATGTTGTGGTGGCCATCGACGACATAGATCGCGATCAGCGCTCGCCGACAGCAGCGGACGACTGGCAACCCTTGAATTACGACTTCTCATCCATCGAAGCATTCAAAACCATGTTGCAGACCGGCGATCGCAAAGTCCGCCGCCAAGCCGAAAAAGCATTGACGGCACTCGACCGGCTCAAAGCTTGCGCCGACGCGGACTGGCGCGCACGCATTCAATACGACCGGATTGGGTTTTTCGGCTTTTCCTTTGGGGGCGCCACGGCGGCGGAGGCCGGCACCTTTGACCCACGCGTCGTTGCTGTGGCAAATCTCGACGGCGACCTCTTCGGCCGCGCGGCATTTGGGGACCTCGATAAGCCTTACCTGATTATCCTCACCAAGGACGCCGTCTTTCCAGTGCCGCGCCAAATTCAGTCCCCCAACCCTAAAATCCGGTTTGAGGCAGAGCTGATGGCTAGAGATCTACGTGAGGAAGTGCGGCTCGCAAACCGGCCCTCCGGCTTTGGGTTCCGTATCCTCGAATCTCTCCATGAAAATCTTTCCGATCAGATCTTCAAACGGCGCTTTTTCAAGTCGTGGTTGCTCACGCACCCATATCGAGTAAAGTCGATACGCGATGCTTATCTACTTGCATTCTTTGACACTTACGTCCGCGATAAGCCCTCCTCTCTGCTCACTCAACGGCCGTCGCCCTTTCCCGAGGTCGAAGTGTTGAAGGCAAACGAAACTTGGCTCAAAGAAGCCGCCACGATACAAGTCAATCTTCCGCAATATCGAATTGATTCTGCCGCGCCGCCTCATTGAACAATCGTATAAACTGCGGCCGCGTCTTACAATTGATCGCATGCTGCATGGCATTCGTTGGGCATGACGTAACCGCTCGATCGGATTCATCGTGCGAAAGCACGAGCGGGCAAAAGCACGAGCGGGCAAAAGGACTACGAATCATCCGGACACGAAACCGGATCGACACCATCCGCCCCAACATTATCGATTTCTACGATCTACGCGAACGAATGCCCCGGAGCGTCCACGATAGGCTGCTGGCTGCACAAAGCAGCGGCGAGCGAGAGCGCGATCGACATGCCGCATCACTTCATCGCGCGGGTTTAGGCGCGCCGGAGTGCCTCGGCCGCACCAGTTTCATGCCTCGAAATTCCTCCTTGAACCGCAAGGATGTACTGCCCGGAGCGCCACTCCTTCCACGGCGTCATGCGTTAGAGCGTATCCCCATTAGGCAGAGCCATATCCGGCGTTGCGGAAGTAATTTAGACATTCGTTGGGAGGGAAGTCATCGAGGGCGCTGCCGATGCCTTCCCAAAGGGCATCGACGGTTCGGTGAGCCATTTTACGCAGCGTGTTTTTGAGTTTGGCAAAAACCTGTTCGATAGGATCGAGGTCAGGGCTGTAGGCAGGCAAAAAGCGCTGCGTCGCCCCAGCGGCTTCGATGGCTTCACGAACGCCGGCGACTTTATGGGAACCGAGATTATCCATGATGACTATGTCGCCAGGCGACAATGCCGGCGCGAGGGCCTGCTCAACATAAGCGAGGAATGTTTCGCCGTTGATGGGGCCATCAAAGACACAAGGAGCCGTGATGCGATCGTGACGCAAAGCGGCCACGAACGTCGTCGTTTTCCAGTGACCGAAGGGCGAGTAAGCGAGCAACCTTTTGCCCCTTTCGCAGCGCCCATAACGGGGCGTCATGTTGGTTGAGGCCCATGTCTCGTCGATGAACACAAGCTTTTTAGGATCAAGAGCTTTTTGCATCTCGCGCCAAGCGAGGCGGGCCGCCTGAACATCGGGCCTTTCCTGTTCCGCGGCGTGCAGAGTTTTTTTTATAGGTCAATTTCAGATGCAGCAAAAAGCGTCCGACGGCGGACCGCCCGACTTTGATGCCGAGCACCGTCAGCTTTTTCCACAGCGCCGTGATCGTCAGATCGGGCTGCGCCGCGACCAAAGCCCGCACCTTATCTTCATGCTCAGCCAGCGCGTGCCGCTTATGACCGCCAAACTTGCGCGGCAGACAATCGCCTGTTGTTTCCCACTGGTGCATGAGTTTGATCACACAGCTCGCACTGATCTCAAAACTGCACGCCGCCTTGCGTCGGGACTGACCAGCCAAAACCGCCCGCACCACGCGGTCACGTAAATCCTGCGAATAGGGTTTTGCCATCCATGCCGGCCTCCTTTCCAGCCAACATGCTAAATCATGATTCGGCCGATTTGGGAATCCCTTACCGATTCTGACACTTCGGGACCCGCTCTAGCGACGCATGAACTGGAGAGCCCTGGCCTCACTGGCAGTACGACGGCGGTGGCCGGGCTAGCTCGTCTTTTCAAGGCTTGAGATTACAGCGGCGCGGCGTGACTTTCGATCCGTGACGGCGGCGGCGGCGGCGGAGATTCCGCCTTGGCGACTCCGGCCTTCACGGCGGACTGAATTTTTTCGAAGGCTCTAACCTCGATCTGGCGCACCCGCTCCCGGGAAATGTCGAATTCGTCGGACAGCGCCTCGAGTGTCATCGGTTCATCGGCAAGCCGCCGCGCCTCGAAAATGCGCCGCTCGCGCGGGTTCAAAACGCCGAGTGCATTGCGGAGCGCAGCGAGGCGATTGCCCGTTTCTTCCCGTTCGGCAAGGGTGTGCTCCTGGCTAGCGGCGTTATCGATAAGCCAATCCTGCCATTCGCCATCGCTTTCCTCGCGCAATGGCGAATTCAGCGAGGCATCCCCCGTCATCCGCCGGTTCATGTCGATGACGTCCTTTTCGCTGACACCGAGTTTGCGCGCGATCGTCTTGACTTGATCGGGACGCATATCGCCGTCATCAAGTGCCGAAATTTGGCTCTTCGCCCGCCGCAAATTGAAGAAAAGCTTCTTCTGGCTAGCTGTCGTTCCCATTTTCACGAGCGACCAGGAGCGCAAGATATATTCTTGAATCGAGGCACGGATCCACCACATGGCATAGGTCGCCAAGCGAAACCCTTTATCCGGCTCGAAACGTTTGACCGCCTGCATGAGGCCGACGTTGCCTTCCGAGACAACTTCGCTGATCGGCAGACCATAGCCCCGGTAGCCCATTGCGATCTTGGCGACGAGCCTAAGATGCGAGGTCACGAGCTTATGCGCCGCTCCCGGGTCCTCGTGCTCGCGCCACCGCTTGGCGAGCATATATTCCTCCTGCGGCTCCAACATAGGAAACCGCCGGATCTGAGTGAGATAACGGGCAAGCCCGCTCTCCCCTGAAATCATTGGCAATGCAGCATTCATTGCACTTTCTCCTCGGGACCCCTGGGTCAGCGGATCCCCTGGCCGCTATCTCGGCCGACCTAGCAATTCGACAATATAGAACCCCGCGACCGCGGCCGAAAGAGGGCTGGGCAAGGCGTTCGGATTAAAGATCGGCAATATTACACAACCAAGAGGTTCACGCTGTACGATACAATCGACTCCTTACCTCCTAAACTACGATGGCATTCCGCTTGGCGTTACGTCCTTCGGTAAATTATGCGTGAAACCTTGCGTGAAACGCCCATCCTACCGCCGTTTCCTTGGAAAGATTATCGCCGCTCGGGCGGGTCAAATCTCTTGGCCAGGTCTCGCCGCTTCCCCGCTGGCGAGCGCATCGCGGAGCCTTCGTAGGTCTGGCGGCAGGATGCTCTCGAAGCGCATTTGGACTCCAGTCACCGGGTGCGGGAAACCGAGCTCCGCCGCGTGCAAGGCTTGCCGGGAGAGAGACGCGAGACAGGCCTGGGCATTGGGCAGGAGCCGCGCCGTCTTGCTCTTGAAACCCGTAGCATATAGCTGATCGCCCACCACCGGATGGCCCAAATGCGCCATGTGGACGCAGAATCTGATGGGTTCGTCCCGTTTCTAGCTGGCATGAAATAAGGCTTGTTTCGCCAGCAAAGCTCTCGATAAGCCGCCAATGGGTCACCGCCCGGCGGCCGCGCCAGGCCGGCACCACGGCGATCTTTTGACGGCTGGCAGCATGTCGGGCGAGCGGCGCATCGATTGTGCCGGAAGGCCGCGCCGGGGTACCCCAAACGAAGGCCAAATAGCCGCGGGATAGCGGCAAAGTCTTCCCATGGTCGGCGAAGAGCCTGGCCAGCCCATGATGCGCCGCGTCCGTTTTCGCAACGACCAAAAGGCCAGACGTGTCCTTGTCGAGCCGGTGCACGATTCCGGGCCTTCGCACTCCAGCGATCCCGGAGAGGCTTGCACCGCAATGGGCGATCAGCGCATTGACGAGCGTTCCCGATTCATGTCCGGCGGCGGGATGCACCACGAGCCCGGCCGGTTTGTCGATGACGATCAAATGTTCGTCCTCAAAGACAATATCGAGCGGAATATGTTCACCCAAAGGCGCGGGATCGTCGGGCGGGGGAAGGTGCAAGGCGGCGGTTTGCCCCGCACGGATGAGGTGACTCGGGTCTGTTGCCGTCGCTCCATCGATGGAAACGTGGCCTGTTTCGATCAGACTCTTCACTCGCGTTCGAGATAAATTCGTTGCCGCGGCCGCAAGGAAACGGTCGAGTCTCTGGCCGCCGTGTCCGGGCGGAACGCGATAGGCAAGGGAAAAATTCTTGTCCTCACTCATGCTCACACGGCGATCAACGTCCGCGCCAAGCGTATAGGCGCTACGGAGCTCGCCGGCAAACCGTCTTTTGACGAATGCGCCGTAAATAGAGAACCCACGAAATTCGGAAACGTACCTTTTGCAACATCCAAATCGCCCGGTCGCGTCGGCGCAAACCGATGAGCCGGGCGGATTTCCGGCCGCTTAGATCGTACATGGCGTAATCGCACGGAGCCAGCCTGGCATCGTTTATTTCGGTTCAAAGCGCCGCTTCGCTCTAAGAGGGCGAGGATACGTCTGCCCTTCCTGCGGTCCCAAGGTCTGGTTAAGACCTGATTGTATCAGTAACTGGCTTCGAGGAAAACAGCCATGGACCAGTATGTCGGATTGGACGTGTCATTGAAAGAGGCATCGGTCTCGGTGCGGCAGAACCGCAACCGGATCTGGCGGCGAGTTTCATCACTCGCGCGTTATGAAGTTTTCAAGTTACTTCTTTGGTGTCGTTTGCTCTTGAGGCTCGCGGCCGCTTTCGGCACCTGGCTTGCCTTCGACGCCGGGCGCCCCTGCTCCTGTGGACGGCTCGCCGACACTCGATCGGCCCGTTTCTTTTTGAATGGCCGTACTGGGCTGAACATTGGTCCCGGACGCCGGTCCGGACGTGCTCCCCGCCTGACTCCATCCGCCTGCGCAAAAGCCATTCCGCCCAGGCACAACAACAAGGCGACGAACCCACAAACGTGGTGGAACAAGCGAATATTCATGCGTACCTCCTGCAAAAAGCGTTGCTCGTATCTAACTTCTTTTCGGTATGTCGGTTCCCTGGCAAAGGCCTAAACGCCGCAGTACCTACTTATTAGCTACGCCATTTTGGCTACGGGATTCGATGACTTCCACGGCTCTAACTCTTGTCGAGCTTGCCCACAGCCGATGGATATAAATTTTCTCCGTAGGTCCATATAAGGTCCATATGAGGTCAGGAGTTGACCCGTCCTTCTCTGTCAGAACCAGCACCGCGCGCCCGACTTTCCCTTCTGCGTTCGCGAGATCAATCGCGGCCGAGGTCGCCTTAAACCAGTCTGTATACCGACCGGCCAATCGCGTTTTCGTCTTGATGACCCAGTCTTTGCCATAGCTCACACCGACAAACTGCAACATCTGCACTCTCCCTTTGCATTTGGGTTGCGAAGCAAACGCCGTGCTCGCCGTTGGGTTGCATGGCTATATGCCCCCAATGATATCGAGGCAACGAACAAGAAAGAGCTTCGTCCTTAGAAACGGAATCGAAAGCAGGAGCAAAATTTGATCAAGCTCAGGCAATGCGGTTTTGGAACTATCCCATAAGGGACGAGTTAGCGCGGTCAGTCGCAAGCCCTTCTAGCGAGGCGTGATCGCTGCGAACGGGCGGAGAATTCGCAGGCCATTCGATTTCCCGCGCACCATCAGTGAGGATCAAATCATGGGATTCTTCTCGAGAGATATCGAAAATATGGATGATTTATTCGTCCATACCCTACGGGACATCTACTATGCCGAACAAAAAATCGTGCGGTCGCTGCCGACCATGATTGAAAAGGCCATGAACCCGCAACTCAGGGAAGGCTTCGAACGCCATCTTGCGGAAACACGTAATCATGTCAGGCGCCTCGAGCGCGTATTCGACATGCAGGGCGTTGAGCGCAGCACCGTTAACTGCCCAGCCATCGACGGGATCATCAAGGAAGCCGACGAGGTCGCCGGTGAGGTCAAGGTCGATGACAAGCAGGTGCTTGATGCGGCCTTGATCGCCGCGGCGCAATCGGTCGAACATTACGAAATCGCACGTTATGGAGCATTGATTTCTTGGGCGAAGCAGCTTTGCCGCGACGACTGCGCCGCCGTTCTTCATGAGACGCTTGAGGAGGAGAAGGCCACTGACAAAGCGCTGACGGATATAGCCGAGTCGCAGGTCAATGCAGAGGCGGCAACGTTGCGGTGAGTGGATCGTTAGCTAACAAGACGAGAGTGATGAAAGCGATGACACGCCTGTTACCCTGACCTCTACGCAAGCAAGATAGGGATGAGTTGCATGTTCCCCTCTTGAGCTGGGGATGCCGTTGGTCACCCTAGCTTTTATTCTCGTCTATTTCTTCCGACAGTAACCTCGTTCCAGCGCGGCAGCCACCTAGCCTGCCTTCGCAACCTATTAATGGGATCAGAGCGGGAGGGGAGCAGATTATCTCAAACATGCGAGGACGCATCCGTGGCCAACGCGAATGAAAATTCGTCGAACTCGACTGTTACAAAACAGCGCAACCTACAGGCTGAAGCGGCCCATCAGAGCCAGCATATCGAGACATCGGGGGCGCGATGCAAGCGGGCGCCCGGCGTTATCCTGAGCCGCCGTTTCCCAAACAGCACCAGACGAAACCCGGGGAAGAGGCTGGCTCGACCCGGTCCCGATGTATGACGCACCTTATTATCGCGGCTCAGGAAAATTGCAGGACAGAGTTGCCATTATTACGGGTGGAGACTCAGGGATTGGCCGCTCCGTGGCGGTGCTTTTTGCGCGGGAAGGCGCCGATGTTGCAATCGTTTACCTGGCCGAAAACCGCGATGCAGAAGTAACCAAGGCTGCCGTCGAGAAAGAAGAACAAGCGCTGCCTGCTCATCTCCGGCGACGTTCGCGATCCGCGCTTTTGCCGGGCCGCTGTGGCGCAAACACTGAAGGAATTGGGCCGGCTCGACGTGCTTGTGAACAACGCGGCGTTTCAGTTGCGTACCGCGCGATTCGAAGAACTCACGGAAGATCATTTGGACCAGACCGTTAAGACCAATCTCTACGGTTATTTCTATATGGCGCAGGTCTGCGTCGAACATATGCAAGCAGGAGCAGCAATCGTAAATACAGGGTCGGTCACAGGTCTTCTTGGGAACAAGACACTGATCGATTATTCGATGACGAAGGGTGGCATTCATGCCTTCACCCGTTCGCTGGCGACCAATCTGGTAGGGCGCGGGATTCGGGTGAATGCGGTGTCGCCGGGACCTGTTTGGACTCCGCTCAACCCCGCCGATAAGGAAGCCGAGAAGGTCCCCGACTTTGGAAGTCAAACGCCGATGAAGCGCCCCGCCCAGCCGGAAGAAATCTCCCCGGCTTATGTGTTTCTCGCCTCCTCCCACTGTTCGAGTTTTATCACGGGCGAAATCCTGCCCATCATCGGAGGCTATACCGGAGGGTGAGGGCACCGCGCTTTTGACGAGGCCGACGCTTGGCTGTCCAGAAGGCGTTGCAGATGGAACGCGAACGGCGCCGATCGCGAGGTGCCAACAGCCTTAAGCAGTCGGGACCGTCACCTTCGCGGCGCGTATGACAACCGCTCTCCAATTTTGAGGCAAAGTGTTTAGGGCAGGTTACGCAAAAGATCGACAATTCCTCCCAAGGACCAGCCTGGTCGGCGGCCGATTGCAACGCGGAGAAACGGCGCCGTCCCGTTATCTGGCTGCACGACTTCGAAGCGGTGGCCCCGGAACCCAAAACTTCCGCCTTGTTCGAAAAGGATATACCGTCGGCGCGATTCTGTGATGATCCATCTTTTTAAACGTTCATAAGCTTGCGGGCTTTTGTCGCTTAAACTTAAGATGCAAAAAGGCGCCACGCCGCGCGAGACAGTCCAGAATGGGATGCGCGACAAATTCGACGGCTCTCTTCGGGTCGGCGAGAGCGTTCGCCAAAAATGCATTGTTTGCGAACACCGCAGCCAGATAGCTGTTCGTGTGATCCCTGTCGAGAAACCAGGGTACCTCAAGTGCTGCCATGTCGGAGAACCCAAGCCCCAACCCGAGCAGCGAACGGATCTTTCTCAGATCCTTGCCAGTATCATGCGCGCGCAACTGACCCGCGCGCGGTGTGTACATACTCATAATTCCGACGTTCGCGAGTTCGAACCCTCCTTGGAACAATTTGAGACCTAAGCTCACGCGAATTACAACAAACGGAGACAGTGTCTGCAAGGCACTGAAGTCATCTTCGAGATTAGCTACCCCCGCCAACGTATCATCAAAGATGACAACTTTTACTTTTGATTGAGCCAAACTCAATTTTTGGGTGAGTTCTCTGAGATCGACATTTGCAAACTTTCCTTCATAAAACGTGGGTTCTATCAGCAGAATTTCTGGCGCGATGATCCATATGCGGGTGAGAGAGTCACACCCCTTTGCAAGAACATGCAGCAAGGATGGAAAAAGAGAAAGAACTTCAGTCGTTTCGAAATAAGCGCCACAATGCGCTGCAGATAGCGGACGCTTAGCACCAAGAAATTCGAACGTTTCCAAAAGATGCAGCGCTGCAGCCATCGCGGCTTGACCGCTGGAGAATACGGCGTAATCCTCACTCCAACCGTGCGGAATTGGACCAAAAAACGCACGGCAGCAATTCTCCAACTCAATGGGTCGCAGTTCCCGCTCATAGCCGAAATTCATCGACGGACCAGTTGCAGTCCGCGTCATCTGCGCTGCAAGCGGTGATCGATAACTTTCGTTGGTCGGCAGAACTCGCCGCATCCAGCCAGCGACGCCGTAGCCTGCGCGCGCATGCTTCCAGTGCAACTTCGGCCTCCGCGGGAGAACAGGCGACACGCAAGGCAAGGCTCATCTCATCGATCGGTCGCTCAAAAGCATTCTTGCGAGACGGCGTTCTTGTCCCCAAAGCTTTGGCGAAATCGGACAACTCCTCCGCTTCCTCCTCTATGGCATGACGGCAGTGTATCAAGTCGAACGAGTGCTCTGCGTCGGGCTTCGCACAAATGCCAAGAGCGCTTGCTCTTACGGTCATGGACATCCTAGCGTGGCGGCGACTTGCGTCGCGGTTTCACCCATCTTTGGTTCGCTCGTCAGCCAAAACGACTGCCTGCCGCAAATCGTCGACAAATCTCGAATAGGCATCATGCCTTGAAGCCTCATCGGGCATGCGCAAGATTGCAGAAGGATGGATTGTCGCGAGGCCCTGGCGTCCGTCTGCCCATCGTAAAAGGCGGCCGCGCTCTCGCGCCAAGACGACGGGACGACCCATGAGCGCTGCCGCTGCAACCGCACCAAGAGCAATCACCAGCTTCGGTCTAACCAGCAAGAATTCTTGATCTAGCCACCAACGGCATTGTTCTATTTCGTAACGATTCGGATGCTTGTGGAGTCGCCGTTTGCCTCGCAGCTCATGCTTAAAATGCTTAACGGCATTGGTGAGATAGATCAAGCGCCGATCAAGCTTCAATTCCCGCAACGCGGCGTCAAGCATTCGACCTGCTGGCCCGACGAAGGGACGTCCTTCTCGGTCTTCCTGATCTCCAGGTTGCTCGCCAATCATCATGAGAAGCGCGGGAATTGATCCCTCACCGAACACGACCTGGGTTGCATGTTGATAAAGCGAACAGCGCTGACACTGCGCCGCTTCTTCTGCAATGAGAGTCGCGCCGCACATTCTCCTTAATTTGCCTGCGACGCCGAGCCATAGGCTGACGTTGAGAAGGACTCGAAGGAGTGCGCATTCGCTGCAGCGAAGTCATCGGTGCTTTCTTTTAAGCCGGAAAAGGCAGACACGAAGAAGCGCGTGGTAGCCGTCATTTTGCCTTACGCCCAAAAATTCGGCGGAGTTCGGTTTTCGCGGCTTCCAACTTTTTCTTTCGGGTCGGGCTCAAGTTCTTGCCTGCCCTATTAACGTAGAACGTCAGCATTGACATTGCCGAGCGGAAAGGCGGCGCTTTGCGTCGCTTGCTATGTTCCGCCGATTTTTCAAGTGACCGCGCGATCTCGGCCGGGTCATCCTTTTCAAAAACTTTCTTCTCAAGATCCAAAGCATCGCTATTTCGTGTAACGCCAGCCGACCATTTGCGGACTTTTTGTTCCTTGCCTGCCATCGTCTCTATCCCTGTCCGTTCGAAATGAAATAACGGAAAATTGCGCAATATGTTCCTCGGGTGCGCGCGCCTCGGAGAGGTTCGAGGCGCGGAAGCTGCACTGTGAGCTCAAAGCGGGCACAAAGCGGACGCTGCGATCAGGCCAATCCTCCCGATGAATTGCCCTCCATTCAGGCGTTCCGCTTGCGTGTGACCATGCTTCCTTGCAGACGCGGATCGGCCTGATGGCGCCCGGCAAGCCGTGGCTGCGCCGCCCTTCGCGGCCAGATTATATGGTCGGCCTTTCGCTCCTATAAAGCGAGGCTAACCCGTAGCGATAATCACAATTGAAGCATCGCTGTGTTGAAACGTAGTAACGCCGGGAACAAGTACCTCGGCATCGCGATTGAAGCTGCTGCTGAATGGTCCCCAGGACTGCAAGCAACCACACCAAACTAATGGAGAATTTTATGGCTGAGGATCGCAATACCTCTCGTCGCGGCTTCGCTTCCATGGACGAGGATAAGCAACGCGAAATCGCTCGAAAAGGTGGCGAAAGCGTCCCCGACGAGAAGAGGAGCTTTTCAAAGGATCACGAGCTGGCATCCGAAGCAGGACGTAAGGGCGGGCAAAGCGTTCCCGATGAGAAGCGCAGCTTCACTCAAGATCATGAGCTCGCTTCGGAGGCTGGTCGTAAGGGCGGACACGCCTCGGGTGGCAATTTTGCCAATGATCCGGAGCGCGCAGCGAAGGCGGGGCGTCGCGGCGGAGAAAGCTCCCATCGTAAAGGCTAACCAACACCCGGCCGGAAGAATAAATGTTCTTCCGGCCGGTCATTCGCTTCCCTATGGCTGAGGTTTGCCAATTGTGCCGGCGACGTCGATAATCATCATCAGCCCTCCGCCGCCGCGCGATTCCAGTATTGTTGTTCGTTGTATGGTGCGGGATATGGCAATGGATCAACCATTTTCCCGGGCTGCGCGCGGTCCAGATCACGTCATACCGCTCGCCAGGTCCCACATTGACGGTGTCGGCAAGAAATCGGGCCGACGCAGGGATCGTCTGACCGTCTCGCGCGACGACCTCGAACGGACCTCCGTGGATATGCATCGGATGGATGAATCCATTGTTGGTTCCGATGAAACGGAATTTTCAGGGTCTCACCCAGAACCATATGGATCGTATCGGTCGCGGGATATGCTTTACCATTTATGGTGAAGTAATTGGGATGCGCGCCATCCATCGGCATAGCCGGATAGGTGAGGCCTTCGCGCTTTAGCCATTCCTGAAGCTGTATGACATACTCATGGTCGGCCGGCACCTCATCCGCGGGATTTGCCGGATCAATAATCAAAGCACCGTAAAGGCCAAGCGCCTGCGTCCGGTCGGGATTGGCATGTGGATGATAGAAATAGGTGCCGTGCTGTTCAGCCGTGAATTCGTAGCTGTAGGCCGCGTTTGGCGGGATTGCCGGCTGTGTAACCTCTGCTGCACCATCCATTTGATTTGGCAAAATGAGCCCGTGCCAATGCACCGTCGTATCTTCGGGTAGATTGTTGGTGATATTGACGCGCACATGGTCGCCCTGGCGGATACGGATACGCGGCCCGGGAATTTGGTTGTTGTACGCGTAAGCATCGACAGTCAGGCCCGGCAGGAGTGTCCAACGGATCATAGACGTGCCAAGCTCGAACACTTTCACACCGCCTTCCATGCGATAGGGCAGCACATTATCTCCTCGGACACCAAGGTTGTATGATGCAACCACGCGGCGCGGATCGACCGCCGCCATATCATGCATTGCATTGGCGGAAGTATCGCGATCCATAATCATGCCTGGCGGCATGATTATGCCTCCGACATCGCGAGCCGACAGTCTCATATTGATCCAGTTTGCCGGAGCGAGCATGCCAATGGCAAGCGCTAGCAACGAAACTCCGCCGACGGCGACAAGCTGCGGCAGCGTCGAATCCGGCTTCATGCGAGGATGATCGTGCTCAGATGCTTGCTCATGACCATTGCCGGGATAACCGCCATGGTTATGGATGTGATCCTCCTCTTGTGCATTCGTCGCAAATTCCAGTTGAGGTTGTTGATCCACGAACGCTGCGGCGCCTCCAGGCATCGCCACGGGCTTTTGTGCTGGCTTGCGGTCGGTCATGAGGCCGTGCTTCAGCTGGCGGGCGACCATCCAGACGTTTGATGGATAGGCAAAAATGAAGCCTGCGATCACGCCAAGTGACATCACACCCCAAAATAGAAGCTCCGTTGGTTGCATCGCGCGCATATCGCGGCCCATCATCAGAAAGCTCATCACGGGGGCCATGCCGGCCATCATGAAGTTCATGCTGATGAATTCGGGGACAAAGCTTTTTCGCACGTTCTCCAAATACGTTCCGCCCATCATGGATTTCATGAAGAGCGACTGGAAAATGAAGAGCCCAAATGCAAAACCGGCAAGATATTCGACGATAAGATCAATCCACATTGCCAGCCCGAGCGTCGCGGTGATTACCGCCGCCAAGATGATTCCGGTCGCATCTCCCGCGACGCAATGAATAGTCGAGCCGATCCCTTGCTTCCAAAGAGGCTTGATAAAGGCCTCATGCTCGCCCGGTCGCGGCTCCTTGTCGGCAAGGACATAGAGCAGCAAGCCGAGAGGACCCATGTAAAGCGTGACAAGGATGAAACCCCATTTCATGACGACTGGCTCGGGGTTGTTCCGATATTGATCGACGCCGACGTAGAGAGTCGAAACCCCGGCGAGGAGGAACCAGCACACGAGAAAGTAATCGATCGGTTGAAGCAGCATGAAGCGGATTCCCTTTGTCGTCGGATCTTACCTAACGCTGAAGCCGCCGGATCGGTTGGGAAAGGCGTGCAAAAATCGAATGTATCTTGGCGCGCCACGCTTGCGCTCGAACGTCTCGGGACCGACTTGAACAGTCAAGAGACACTCGCGAGGTAATTCGCAAGTGAAAGGATACTTCACATGCAAGACTCGATTTCGTGCAAACCATTGTTCCCCGGCTGCTCCGGACTAGCGGAACCACGAAGCTGATCGAACGTTCCCATCTTTGGCCGTCTCGCCGACCCATCATGTCGCAACTCCGAAAGGCCTAGTGTGAGAGAATGAAGGGACGTAGCGTGGCACCAAGGGCGAACTGGAAGGGGTTCCTGAAAATCGGGGAATTGACCTGTCCCGTCGCCCTCTACACCGCCGCCTCCACTTCGGAGCGGGTCACCTTCCATACGATCAACCGATCGACCGGCCATCGCGTGCACCGCCAGTTCGTTGATAGCGAAACCGGCAAGCCGGTTGAGAAGAACGATCAGGTCAAAGGTTATGAGGTCGGCAGGGGCGACTATGTCGTGCTCGATCCGGAGGAAGTTGCTGCGGCGGTCCCCAATAGCGATAAGACGCTGTCCGTCTCGGCATTCATCGGCTGCGCCGACATCGACGACGTGTATTTCGACAAGCCCTATTATCTCGCGCCGGCCGACAAAATGGCCGAGGAGGCGTTCGCCCTCATCCGTGAGGGCATGCGGAGGAAAAAGGTCGCGGCCATCGCTCAGACCGTGTTGTTCCGGCGTGTTCGCACTGTCCTCATTCGCGCCCATGGCAGCGGATTGATCGCCACCACCCTGAACTTCGATTACGAAGTGCGCTCGGCAAAGGAAGCGTTCAGCAACGTCCCCGCCATGAAGATCAAGAAGGAGATGCTCGAGCTCGCCGAGCACATCGTCAACACCAAAAAGGGCAAGTTCGACCCCTCTAAGTTCGATGACCGCTATGAGACCGCCTTGGCGGATCTCGTGAAGGCGAAGCTCGAAGGCAAGAAAATCGCGTTGCGCAGGGAGCCGAAGCGCGAGAAGGTCGTAGACCTCATGGCCGCATTGCGCGAAAGTGCGACCGTTGGGGGAAAGAAGCCAGCGGCTAAGGCAACTTCGAAGACGACGACACGCGCTTCGCGCGCCGCCGTGCCGCGGCGGAAGGCGAGTTGACCGTGGCGCTCGAGACCTATCGGAAGAAGCGGGATTTTGCCACGACACCAGAGCCGAGGGGCAGGCGTGCGCGCAAGGCCGGCAACAGCTTCGTCATCCAGAAGCATGATGCAAGACGGCTGCACTATGATTTCCGGCTGGAGATGGATGGCAAGCTGAAGAGTTGGGCCGTCACCAAGGGACCGAGCCTGATTCCAGGCGAGAAGCGGCTAGCGGTCCATGTGGAGGACCACCCGCTGGAGTATGGTGACTTTGAGGGCACGATCCCGAAGAACGAATATGGCGGAGGCACTGTCATCGTCTGGGATCGCGGCACTTGGTCGCCAATCGGTGATGCGCATAAAGGTTTCGCCAAGGGACATCTCGATTTCGAGCTTCAGGGTGAGAAGCTAGGCGGACACTGGCATCTCGTGCGCATGCACGGCAAACCGCGTGAGAAGCGCGAGAACTGGCTGCTGATCAAGGGCGATGACGAATTCGCGACGGCCCAAGGGCAGTGAAGACATTCTTGAGGAGCAGCCGAATTCGGTGAAGACCGGGCGCGAGGTTGCCGAGGTTGCAGGAGAAGCGCCGGGCTGGTCCTCAAAGACTGGCCGCATCAACACAGGCAACAAAGGCACGAGCGCGGCCAGTTGCAGCAAAGCGAGCCCCTGCTGAGGCGTCACAGCGTGCTTTTCCTGATGCTTCGAAATTCAAGGGTGCCAAAAAGGCGTCGATGCCGGATTTCGTCGAGCCAATGCTCGCGACGCTCGCCTCCACGGCGCCTGCCGGGGACCGATGGCTGCATGAAATCAAGTTCGACGGCTACCGGCTCCAGGCCCGCGTCGAGGCTGGGCGGGTGAAGCTGCTGACGCGAAGCGGGCTCGACTGGACCAAGAAATTCGGCAAGGCCGTCGTCGCCGCCTTGCAGGATTTGGCCGTCGGCACCGCCATCATCGATGGCGAGCTCGTCGTCGAGACCAATTCCGGCGCGCCGGATTTTTCGGCCCTGCAGGCCGATCTCAGTGAAGATCGCAGCGATCGCTTCGTCTTCTACGTCTTCGATCTGCTCTATCTCGACGGCTATGACCTCCGCGCGCTGCCGATGATCGAGCGCAAATCACTGCTCGAGCAGATCGTCGCGGAAGACGGCGGCACGATCCGCTACAGCAACCATTTTGAAGAGAGCGGCGCCAAGGTGCTGCGTCATGCCTGTCGCCTCGGCCTCGAAGGGACTGTCTCGAAGCTTCGCGACGCCCCCTATCTATCGGGGCGCGGCAAGAGCTGGGTCAAATCGAAATGCTCCGCGAGGCAGGAATTTGTTATTGGCGGTTATGTGCCCTCAACGGTATCGAGCAAAGCGATCGGCTCGCTGGTGCTGGGTGTCTATGACGAGGCGAAGCTTCATCACGTGGGTCGGGCCGGCACGGGTTTTACCGCCGCAGTCGCCAAAGACGTCTTCCGCAAACTCGAGCGGCTCCGTATCGCATCAAACCCTTTCGACGGCCGCCTGACCACCGAAGAGGCTCGCCAGGTCAGGTATGTGCGGCCGGAATTGGTAGCGGAAATCGAATTCCGGGCATGGACGGCCGACGGCCATCTGCGCCATGCCTCGTTCCGCGGGCTTCGCGAAGACAAACCCGCTCGCGAGATCAGGCGGGAAATTCCAAAATCGGCCGCCAAGGCCACAGTGCCGCAGCGGCGCGCGTTCAAGCTCACCCATCCCGACCGCCTCTACTGGCCTGACGAGGGAGTCACGAAGGAAGGTCTGGCCGACTATTACACCGAGGTATGGCGTCACATCGCACCTTACGTCGTAGGCCGGCCCCTCGCGCTGCTTCGCTGCCCGAACGGCATCACTGGTGAGAAGTTCTTCCAGAAGCACGCATGGAAGGGGCTCAACCCGAACATTGTGCTGGTGAAGGATCCGAAGGATCCATCAGGCGAGCCGCTAATCAGCATCAATGATCTTGAGGGGCTGCTCGGCCTTGTGCAGTCGGCGGTCCTCGAAATCCACCCATGGGGCTCGACCGTCTCGGACTGGGAGCGACCCGACATGATCGTCATGGATCTGGATCCCGGCGAGGATGTGCCTTGGCAGGACGTTATTGATGCCGCGAGGGAGACCCGACAGCGGCTGGCCGAAGCGGGGCTGGCGGCCTTCGTCAAGACCTCCGGCGGCAAGGGCCTTCATGTCGTCTCGCCACTGAAGCCGAAGGCCGCTTGGCCTGCGGTCAAAACGTTTACGAAAGGACTCGCCGATGCGATGGCCTCCGACGATCCTGACCGTTTTGTTTCAACCATCACCAAGTCGAAGCGCCGGGGCAAGATCCTGATCGACTGTCTGCGCAACCAGCGTGGCGCCACCGCCGTTGCAGCATATTCAACGCGCGCCCGGCCAGGCGCTGCCGTCTCGGCGCCCTTGAGCTGGGACGAACTCGGACCGGGCATCGGGCCAGCCTATTTCACGGTCGACACAATGCCGACGCGGCTTGCGGCGCTCGCCAGCGATCCTTGGGAAGGCTACCGAGCTGCAGCCGCTCCGCTTGAATTCGCCCAGCCCCGCCGCAAGAAATCGGCATGAGCTCCTAGCTCGGCCTTGGCTATCGGCGTCTTGGCTTGCTTTCGGAGGCGATACTTTTCTTCAACGCATCCATGATGCTGATGACGTTGCTCGGCGGCGCTGCGGCCTCGTCTTGGTCTTAGTCTTGACTGGCGCGTTTGCGACCCTTCTTCTTGGCCGCGATGATGTCGAGCAGCTTGGCCTGGACAGGGTCCCCAACCATCTTGGGGTCCCAGGGCGCGATGCGATCTTCGATCAGCTTGATGATAAGCTTCATTAGACCCGCGTCGATTTTTCCATCGCCGCTCTCGCCGAAATATTCGCTTCGGATCTCTCACTTCGTCGCCATAGCGAAGCGTCCAGAGGACGATCCCTTTGTCGCGAGGCTCCAGCATGACAGCACGTTCGCGGCGATAGAGAACAAGACGAGAGACGCCCACCGTTCCCGTCGACTCCATCGCGTCGCGAATGACAGAAAACGCCTCTTCGCCGACGGGGTCGTCGGGCATCAAATAATGCGGTTTGTCGTACCAGATCCAGTCAATGCTATCAGCCGACACGAACATATCGATGTCGATGGTGCGTGTGCTTTCGAGCGCGACGGCCTCCAGTTCGTCATCTTCGAGGAGAACGTAATCATCCTCGCCGCGCGGATAGCCTTTGACCTCATCGTCTTCGTCCACAGTCTTGCCGGAAACGGCGTCGACATATTGGCTGACGACACGGTTGCCGGTCTTGCTGTTCAAGGTGTGGAAGCGGACCTTCTCATTCTCGCTGGTCGCCGGCATCATCGCGACCGGGCAGGTCACGAGCGAAAGTTTCAGATAGCCTTTCCAGAACGAGCGCGGCGCCATTCGCATCCCCTCGGTGGATCGAGTGAAAACGCTGTGCCGGGTGGTTGGTTCCTGGCAAGCCGCTTCGCCAAACACCATCGAGGAAATGCAGCGGTCGACTTCCCTCAGTGCGTCGATGTGAAACTTGCGTTCGCCTCGTTGGACTGTGATCAGTTGGCTCTTGAGGACAAAAACAATCCAGACGCATGACAGGGCACCGGTAAGGCTTGCAACGTCGGCGTCGGCGGGAAAACGAGACACGCTGGAATACGCCAAGCTGCGCCCCGGTGCAGGTACAATTTGCTTTTTGAATGCCAAAGTCGCTGCGGCTTGCAATTCGAGAGGCCTCGCAAGCCTCCCTACGCGTAAGCCCATTATCAGCACCATTGATTGTGGAAGCGCGGGCTGATTAGGAATGAACTTGCGGTTCGTTAAAATCGGTGAATGTCCTATTCCTGCTTACCGACCGCCTACCGGGTCGGCCGCGTTTGGGCCAGGCGGCGCCGAACCTGACCTAAGTCATTGTTTCTGATGGTGGGCGCACACGGGCTCGAACCGTGGACCCGCTGATTAAGAGTCAGCTGCTCTACCAACTGAGCTATACGCCCATCAAACCGGCGCCTTGGCGCGGCTGATCGGAATGCAACGCGGCTTTAGCAAACAAGGCGCGCCCTGTCCACTATCGGGCTGCTTATGACTTTTATGGAAAACGGGAGGCGATCATGGGGTATGACAATCGCGGATTAAGCGCATGACCGGACGCACCAGCCGCGCTAACTCGGCTGGTGCGCGAGGGTTTCCCCCTCTGTTTGGAACGCTGCCGCGAAAAGCGCCCTTGTATAGGGTTCGCGGGGACGGTCCACGATCTCGTTTGCGGGCCCCTGTTCGATGATGCGCCCGTCCTTCATCACCGCGATTTCGTCGGCCACAGCGCGGATCACAGCGAAGTCGTGACTGATTAAGACATAGGTCAAGCCGTGCACTTCCTGCAATTGTTCGAGCAGGCCGAGAATGCCGATCTGGACCGCTCGATCGAGGGCTGAGGTCGGCTCGTCGAGCACCACGAGACGCGGTTTTAGGATCATCGCCCGCGCGATCGCCACGCGCTGGCGCTGCCCGCCGGACAATTCATGTGGAAAGCGGTGCCACAAACCGGGGTCGAGGAGAACCTCTTCAAGCGCCAGGGCCGCCCGCGCATGGCGCTCCTTGCGTCCAATCGCCGGCTCATGCACGCGCAAGCCCTCCGTGATGATATCGCCGACGCGCATCGCGGGCGACAGCGAGCCGTATGGATCTTGAAACACCAGCTGCATGGAGCGCCGCAACGGCCGCATCGCGGCGCGATCGAGCCGCGTCATGTCGCGCCCGTCAAAGCTGATCGTGCCGCTCGCCGGCACGAGTTTCAAAAGCGCGCGGGCAAGCGTCGATTTGCCGGACCCCAATTCCCCGACGATGCCGAGCGTGCGCCCCTGGCTGAGACAGAGGCTCACATTGTCCACTGCCTTTATCTCTCGCGCCACGCTCAACAAGCCGCCACGCAAGGAGAACCTCACGCCAAGGTCCCGTGCACGGAATAGCACCGGCGCATCCTTTCGGGTGTTCTTCCGCGCGCGCGGCATGGCGGCGAGCAGCGTCCGCGTATATTCGTGGCGCGGATTCGTGGTGACCTGGCCGGCGGACCCAGTTTCAACAATTTCTCCTGCGCGCATCACATGCACGCTATCGGCGATCCGGCGAACGAGATTAAGATCGTGGCTGATAAAAATCATCGCCATGCCAAAATTCTGTTTGAGCTTAGCGAGAAGTTCGAGGATTCTTGCAGCGACCGTCACGTCGAGAGCCGTCGTGGGTTCGTCGGCGATCAAGAGATCGGGGTTGCAAGCAATCGCCATCGCAATGGCGACGCGCTGGCGCTGGACCCCCGGACAATTCATGCGGATAGGCACGCAGGCGGCGCCCGGGCTCGGTAATGCCCGCGAGGTCCAGAAGCTCCTGCGCCCTTGCCTTGGCCGCGCGGCGCGAAAAGCCCGCCTTGAGACGCAGGATCGCGCCGATCTGGGCGCCCACCGTAAACAGGGGATCGAGGGATGACATGGGTTCCTGGAAAACCATCGCAATACGCCGACCAAGAAGCGCATCGAGCCGCCTCCGCGAAAGCGCGAGAAGCTCGTTGTCCTCGAAGATCACCGATCCTGTGGTGACCGCGTGGCGGGGCAGGAGTTTTAGCGCGGCGAGCACGGTCTGGGTCTTGCCGGAACCGGATTGCCCGACAATTGCTGCCGTCTCGCCGCGCCGGAGGGTGAAGTTCACCCCCTTGACGACAGCCGCCGGACCGTAGCTCACGCGAAGATCGCGCACCTGGAGGAGCGGCGGCGCGCAAGTTTCCATCACCGCGTCCCTGCGGCCCACGCGTTGCCGAAGACTCTGTAACGCGCCGAGCGTCGCGCCCAAAAACAACGCGGGAAAAATAAGAAGATGGACAGAGCCCTGGATGTTGCGGGCGCCATCGGCGACTAGCACGCCCCAGCTCGTTAGCGGCTCTTGCACGCCAAGGCCCAAAAACGACACGAAGCTTTCGAGCAGGATGAACCCGCGGAACGAGCACGGCGAGATAGGCAAGGATGGCACCGAGGCGTTGGGTATGACATGGCGCCAAAGTATAGAAGGGGCGCTCGCGCCAAGCGCCTCCGCGGCGGCGACAAAATCCCTTTGCTTGATCGAAAGCGTCTGGCCGCGCACGATCCGCGCCATGTCGAGCCATTCGACGGCGCCGATCGTCACGAAGATCAGCGCAAAATGACGCCCGAATACCATCACGAGAACAATCACGAAAAAAATGAAAGGGAGGGCATAAACAATCTCGACGATGCGCATCATCAACGCGTCGACGCGTCCGCCGGCATAGCCTGTGACCGCGCCATAGGCAACGCCTATGGTCAGGGCCACGAAAGAGGCAAGCAGTCCCACGGCGAGCGAAAACGCGGCCCGCGACAAGTGTCCTCGTGAACAGATCGCGGCCGTTGGCGTCGGTCCCGAACAGAAAAACCTCCCGCTTCATGGGCACGCCGATGGAAAGGCGACGGCCTTCGTCCGTCGTTTCAACGATCCACGCACGCCCAAAAACATCGGAGCGCTCGAAGGCACGCAATGCGCGGGGATCGAGCGGCTTGGCGCTGCGCAGCGTGACACGACAAGGTCCGTCCTCCTCGCGGGAGGCTTCGATAGCAACGCGCATGCGCCGCGTGATCCCCTCTAGCGCCTCGCGCGCTTCCTTGGGGTCATCCGGATGCGCGAAAAGCGAGGGCCGGACGAGCACGTAATCGCGGTACACCTGATCATAGGGGTGGCCGGACATGAGCGGCCCGATGAGGCAAAGAAGCGCGATCAAACCGAGGATGGCGAGCTCACCCGGATTGGCCAGTTGGGACGCTTGCACTGTTGGCGCACGCTCAGTCATCGTGGCCTCGTATCATAACGCATTCTTGATCGAGCCAGGCGAGGATGAGATCGACGAACGGCATCAACATTAACACTGCCGCCGCGACGACGATGACCGTGCCCATAACCAGCTATAATCGCGGCCAAGCGCGCCATCGACGAAATAGCGATGCCTGCAATTTCGAAATGGTCTCGACCACAACGGAGCCCGTGAGCACATTGGCGGCGGCAAGGCCAAGATAAGATACAACTGGCGCAGAAGCGCCGCGCAAGGCATGAATGTAAATATGATAGCTCGGCATTCCAAAAGCCCCAGCGTCCGGATGTGTGGCATTGTCAATGCATCGCGGAGCGCCGCTTGCATCAGCCGCGCCACAATCGCGATCTGCGGCAGGGCAAGCGTGATCACGGCAGGACCTGGTTTTGCCATGCGCCATCGTTCCAGCCGCCAACCGGCAAAATATGAAGCGACAAGCCGAGCGAAGCTGCAACAGGGCGCGACTGACAAAGACGGGCAAAACGATGCCGACAATCGCCGCGGCATCGACCAGGCGCGGCGGCACAATTGCGCCTTTGCTCATTGCGCCTGCCAGCCCCAGCGCCGTTCGGCGAGGATCGCAGAAGCATCGCCTTCACGCCGAGCGAAGCCGAAATCGGGAGCGCCTTGGCAAAAAAGAGCTCGGCCACGGAAAAATCGCGCCAATGCAGGCTGGGGCCGCATCGCCATGGGTGAGACTTTGCAGATAGAGCCATAATTGCTCGATGAGAGGCCGGTCTCGAAGGTCATAGATCGGTGTAGGTTGGTGATTTCCGGATCGAGCGCCCGCTCGGTATCGAATGGCCCACCCGTGCTAGGTGCATGGAGGAAAACGTACGGCTAGATGACGACGAAAAAAACGTCGGAACCGCCGTCGTGACGCGCGAGAAGAAAGAACTAGTATAGGTTAACCGCGCGTGGCCTTCGATCCGCTGAATTGCGGCCAGTGGGGCCAGTTTAACTTCTTCTCATGACCTAACTCGGACATAGGCGTCGTCAACCGCACCGTCCAATGGGCAACTCATCCCGTCGCCGGGTCGATGGAAATATCGCTTTCTGATAATCGAAGAAACGCGACAATATTCAGGCTTCCCACTATGGTAGGCGAGCGACCACGCCGAAAGCACGGAGCGATGTCTTTACTTTTATCGCCCACGGATGCGGCGCGGCGGTTGCCGGAGCCGAATAAGTCTCCAGCAAAGCGAGTGACACATTATTATTTCAATGCCAATTCCAATCGTCCAAGCCACTGGAGCCCGTCACGGCGTTTGCCAAGCTGAGTTCAAGCTAGTCAATAAATTGGGTCGTACCTGTTGACAGGCTGCAACAGTTCTCGCAGCCGCACTTCCTCGGTCCATAGGGAAACAGTAACGTGTCACTCTTCCTGGCCGGACTTCGACGATGTGGGTCACCGCGATCCTATTGGTGGTCGTCCCCACGATCGCCGCGATGTGCGGATAAGTCTCGATACGCCGCCGGATCGCTCTCGAACGCTCGACCAGCAATAACGGAATCGCTGGCTTCAAATTCGCCACAGTCGGCTTCACCTGCACGCGGTACTTCTCGCCTTCGCCGTGATCGTCGTGTGGGAGAAGTTCAATGATGCGGAGATCGCGCTGTCCAAGAGCGCAACTCGCGACAATCTATCGGCTCACTACTGGCCCGGACCCC